>NZ_JCAKLF010000036.1:0-319 GCF_059509915.1 Kaistella sp. CFF1-2 | reverse complement strand
GGTGGTCTCAAATTGCTAGTGCAACTTTTTGTTTTTGTAAAAGTATTATTTTTTTGAATGGTTTTAATAAAATTTGGATAACTTTTTTAACCTTTTGAGGGCAAAAAGTTACCCACATTTTATTTTCACCGACAACAATAGTGTCTATCATTTTAATCCATTTAAAATCAGACTGTTAAATACCTCTTTTGGCGTTTGATAATCTAAAACCTTTCTAGGTCTTTCATTGAGCTGGTTTTGAACCTCTTTTATTCGCTTGTTCGTAATGGTATTGAAGTCTGTTCCTTTGGGGAAATAATCCCTAACCAATCCATTCGAA
>NZ_JCAKLF010000035.1:0-496 GCF_059509915.1 Kaistella sp. CFF1-2 | reverse complement strand
TATGAACAAAATACTTTACATAAATTTTCTATTGATTTCATCTTTTTTCTTTTCCCAAAATTGTGATGAGTTGGAACAAAATATAACAGCTTATGGACATTTTAACGTTCGCTTCACTGATAAAAATTTTTATCAAAAGTTAGATTCGGTTAAGATTACAAATTATAAACAATTTGATTCATCACAAAATTTAATTGATTTTAAATCTAAATTCCCTAAAATATTTAATGGTAAATGTTTAAGTATAAAAACAAAAAATGATTTGAGAACTGATTTTCTATTGTGTGATAAATCAGAGGAAAATAAAAATCATGAGGAAAATTCTGTTTTATACGGAAAATTCAAACTAATTTCATCAGTAGATGAATTTTATATTTTCGAATATTCAAGTTTTGAAATTGGAGGATATTTTATTTTTAACTCAAAAGACAATTATTTCTTTAGTTTTAATGGAAAGCCAATAATTAGTTCAGATAAAAAATACATATATTCTATT
>NZ_JCAKLF010000034.1:0-641 GCF_059509915.1 Kaistella sp. CFF1-2 | reverse complement strand
TGACAAAATCTCGTATTAAATAGAAAATTAAATTTAATTTTGATAAAAAGATTTAAAATGAATACTGATTTACAAATACAAAATAAGAAACTTGAATTAATTCAATGGTTATCTACCATTGAAGACTTGAATTTTCTTGACAAAATTTCGGATATGATTTCTCGCGAAAGAAAAAAAGATTGGTGGGATGAAATTTCTGAAGCTGAAAAACAATCTATTGAGAAAGGAATTGCACAGGCGGACGCAGGAAAATTAAATCCACATTCTAAAGCACGAAAAATTTATGGAAAATGATTTTGAAATCATTTGGACGGATTTAGCTTTAGAAGAACTTGCAGAAACTGTTGAGTATCTCGAAAGAAAATTTACCGAAAAAGAAGTTGATAATTTAGGTGATGAAATTGAAAGAATCCTTGCAATAATTTCTGCAAATCCTCACATTTTTCCGACTTCCTCTAAAAATCAAATCAGAAAAGCAGTAATTCTTAAATTTAATTCGATGTATTATAGAATTGCTGGAAATAATATTCAAATACTGTCTTTTTTCTCAAACCGAAAAGATCCAGAAAGCAAAAAAATATAAGAAAAACTGCGTACAACATTGTATTTGCAAAAAGCGGGGTGAATATTGTCTTTGAGAA
>NZ_JCAKLF010000033.1:0-701 GCF_059509915.1 Kaistella sp. CFF1-2 | reverse complement strand
ATGTTATCTGCAGTCTTTTTTTAGTTTTTGGTTTTTTATTTCTAATATTCTTCCTGTTCCAATTTGATTTTCACCTTCATAGAACTTGAAACCCATATTTTCCTTTAACTTATTATTGAAGTAATCGCTCGATAACAAATCAATTTCTGCATTTACTATATCTCCAGGAAAAGCATAATCAGTTCCGATATATTTTTGTCTTCCAGAAGTTTGGTAATCATCAAAATTAAAAACTAATTGAGGTCTATATCCCGATTTTGCAGGAATTGTTCTATTTGTATTAAATTGTAATTCAGCAATGAAATCACATTTTGATTTTTCTGTTTCAAATTTATTGGAATGAAAATATTCGTAAGCAAATCCTTCTAATTCTCCACAATCAGAAATTAAGTTATTTTCTTCGTCATAAACCCTAAAAACTTGTTGTTCTGCTTCTCCAATACTTGTTGCACCATCCAAACCTAAAAGAATTGAATAATACGCATCAGTCAATATTCCATTTAATATATTTCTTAAGTTCTGTATTTCAGATTCATTAAGTTTTAAGTTCTCAATTTTTGTTGCAACATAAGATTTAAATTCTGAATTATTGTTAAAAGCCGAATCAAGAATATCTTGCTTTTGCAAATAAATATTTTTGACAAATTCTTCGGGTTTCATTTATTGAACGGGGTTTTAGTAAGATTGCAGATAACGGAAAA
>NZ_JCAKLF010000032.1:0-799 GCF_059509915.1 Kaistella sp. CFF1-2 | reverse complement strand
AAAAAAAAAAAAAAAAAATACTATGAATTTGAAACTACTTTTTTTATCCTTTTTGAGTGTGATTTTGTTAAATTGTAAAGAAGAAAAAAAACCAGAAAGGAAACAGCCAAAGCTCGAGATTTTTCTAACTAATTTTCTTAAAGAAAATCCAAACTGGAATCAAAATGATATTGTTAATGAGCAAGTCAATAAAAAATTTGAAGAGCAAATTGAAATTCAAATTAAAAATGGAATTTTAAACGATTTTCCACTTGAATTAGGTGAAATAAATGAATATTCAGATGGAAAATACGCTGCTGTATTTAGCAGTCATTATATAAAAAGCGACGCAATTGATTATCAAAATATTTTATATAATACCAATTTTGATGTTATTGGATTAATTCCTAAAGATAAAATTTCAATATTGCAAAAGGACAAAACTTATACAATAAAAGGAACATTTAAAAAATTTTTAAAAGGGGATTTTCGAGACTATATAAATGGAATGGTATATACTCCATCTGTAGAAATTTCTAAAGATATGTCTAATACAGACGTTAGCATTGGAATAATATTAATGGAAATATCCGAAATAAAAGAAGTTCCTAAATTATAATATTGCCTGCAGATAACATTGTATTGGCAAAATGCGGGGAGAAGTACAAAGTTGAAAGACTTGTAAAATTTATCCGCCGCTGCTTTTTCGCATTGATTTTTTTCTTAATTTAACAATCCGAAAAAAGCATCGGCTTCACGCAGTCTGAATTGAACTTTCAGTTAAATCCAGCCCGCACTTCGCCAATACTTTTTCCGTTAT
>NZ_JCAKLF010000031.1:0-814 GCF_059509915.1 Kaistella sp. CFF1-2 | reverse complement strand
CCGTTAGCAGAAATGCCATAAAAATTGCGATATAGAATCAAAGTCTTGCTTAAGAAAGCAATTTTTAATATCTTCACAATATGAAAAAAGAAGAAGAAATAGGACTTGATTTTGAAATTGATAAGTTAACAAACTCAATTCAAAACGTTATTACTGAAGATAGTTTTGCAACTGAAGTAATAATGATGAACTCTATTTCCGAATTTAAAAATGTTTTGAAAAAAAACGGTTGGCAATTTGATTGGAAAACTGAATTTAAACAACCACAAAGAGATGTTTATAAATTAACAATTACTAATAATCAAAACGTAATTCAAGGTTTAATAAGTTTAGAAATTAAATTTGATCACGTTTATATGCATTTGATTGAAAGTGCACCATTCAACAAAGGAAAATCAAAAGTTTATGCTGGAGTTCCAGGAAATTTGGTTGCTTTTGCTTGTAAACTTTCTTTTCAAAGAGGACACGAAGGAAATATATCATTTGTTGCAAAAACTCAACTTATCAAGCATTATGAAGAATCTTTAGGAGCAATTCATGCTGGTGGAAGAATTATGATTATTGACAAAATTGCTGCATTAAAATTAACCAATAAATATTTTCCAAATGAGAAATAAATTAAAAGAATTAGATGTAGATTTTATAGGCGACGGAAAACCTTTAACAAAGGAGGAAGAATTAAGAATAAGTGAATTTATTCGCGCCTTAAAAGAGAAAACAAAAACAGTAAAGAAGACTACTAAAAGAAAACCAAAAGAAACTGTTTAATTGGCACTTCTGCTAACATTGTATTGGCAAAATGCGGGGTTAAATG
>NZ_JCAKLF010000030.1:0-817 GCF_059509915.1 Kaistella sp. CFF1-2 | reverse complement strand
ATGAAATCTCGCATAACGGAAAAAGTATTGGCGAAGTGCGGGCTAAATTGAACGAAAAGTTCAATTTCGACTGCTTGAAGCCGATGCTTTTTCAGATTGTTAAAATTAAAGAAAAAAACAATATGAAAAGCAGCGGCGGCTAAATTTTTCAAACCTTTCTATTATACATTTAACCCCGCATTTTGCCAATACAATGTTAGGCGATGTTTTTATATTTTTCTCTTTTTGGGAGATTGTCTATTTGAAAAGAATGATAATATTTCTATATTTTCCTTTATCACTCTATAATACATTGAGTTATATTTCAATATTACTGCTTTGTGAATATTTACATTATCTGATTTTGGAAAAAGATTTGGATTTTGTGATATTAATTCAGAAGTACTTTCGATGTTTTGAACAAGTTTTTTAATTTCTTTTTCAGTGAAATTTTTCTCTAAATATTCGATCGTTTTCTTTAACTCATTCTTTGAGTTTGGAGTCCAAAAAATATTATAACCACTTTTCATAAATAGCTCTTGCAGTAGAATGTGGTTCTAATTTTCCTTGGTTCGCTTCCGAAATACCTTTCTCAATAGATTTTTTCTCATCTTCTGAAATTGTATCCCACCAATCTATAGTTTCTTCTTTTCTAAATTTTAACAGTTTTTCGATAATAGAATTATCTTCCAATGTTGATAACCATTGGATTAATTCAATTTTTTTATTTAGAGTCTGTGTATTCATACAATTAATACTTAAAATCAAATTTATGAATTAAATTTCAATTTAGGACTGTTGTTGTAAAATATCGCCTAACGAAAAAGTATTGGCGAAG
>NZ_JCAKLF010000029.1:0-844 GCF_059509915.1 Kaistella sp. CFF1-2 | reverse complement strand
ACCCTTTCGGGACTGCAAATGTACGAACTTTTCTATTCCCACCAAATTTATCCCTACATTTATTTTAACAAATTCGTTAGTGCGCTGACTTACAAAGAGAAAAATTAAACATTAAATTAAAAAAACGCCTTGCCCATTATAAAAACGGAAGATTGCACAATTAACAAATACTTTTATATTAGTCCTGGTAGTGGTAGAAAATTAAAAATATATTTAATGTATTTTCACTGGAATATTGAAAATCTAAAAAGTACAGAGCAATTTTTTTTAAAAAATCTATAATTTCTAAACTAGAATTTTATTTGAAGATTACGATCTGTTTAACTAGTCCAATTTTATATTTAAGTTTTTTTATTCGGATCTTGTTAAAGGTATTGTATATGTGTGTTGAAAATTGAAATGAAAATATAAAAGAATATATGAAGATAATGAACAGCCCGAACCATAATCCTCAAGAACTCGGGCCAACAATATAATCAGTGCCGTATTAAGGATTGAGCTTCCTTCGTGCGTGAGAACCTATACTAAATCCTACGACATTCACTTTTGGAAGTATTTTTAGTACTTTTTAAAGAAAACTATAAACGAGATACTGATACGTATATAAAACCAGTATTAAAAAGGATTAGGATATGAGTTGTTCTAATCCCTTTTTTTATTTTTGACATCCATATTATGATCTAAAGATCCAGGAGAAAGTTCATCATGAGCTCAACTTCTAACTTCTAACTTCTAACTTTAACGTCTATACCAAAGTCGATTCTCATATTGACCACCTCCTTCAGCATTCACTAATCAACATTACCTTCAACATTAAACAATCGTAGTTCTAATGATATAAACG
>NZ_JCAKLF010000028.1:0-851 GCF_059509915.1 Kaistella sp. CFF1-2 | reverse complement strand
GGGCTTTGCGAGGTGCGGGCTACTGTAAACTAAAAGTGGAGAGGAGAACCAATCTCTAGCAAAAACCATTTTCATTTTTTCAAATTTACAAAAAAAAATGAAATGGTTTTTTGCGGGTATTTTCTAGAATATTTCTGAGATTTCCTTCAACCCCGCATCTTGCAAAATCCATGTTATCGGCAGTAGCAACTATTTTATTTGTATTCATTCCCCGAAACATATAGGTCAAAGTCAATTGATAAACCTAATTCACTTAATTTTCTAATATTTTCTTCATTTATATTTGGTCCGCCAATCATTCCATTCCCGTTATGAAATTCCATTGCAATTTGGATATAACCATTCGCATTTTCCACTAATTTTTTTATTCCATTTCTGTCGGTTTGCAAAAAGTCAAGCAAATTCTTCAATTTATTATCAAAATTGTCAGGTTCGGGATTTGGTTCAATTTGAAATGAACTAAATTTATATTTGACTTGTGTGTTTTTTCTTAAATCTCCTTTTTTGAAAGTTTTTGTTGGTTTTAATTTCGTGTAACTTTCTAATTCTTCTAATGTTAAAGTTTCGGAATTTGAATTGAAATAAACACAAATATAAGGTTCGGTGTTTATGGCAATTATTTTTTCTGAATTAATGTCCAAATAAACTACAAAATAAAATTTTTCTTTTTGCACAGGAACATATGCAGAAATATTTTCAGTATTTTTTTTGATGTTGGCAATTTTGATTTTGTCATTTTCAAAAATTGGTTGGTGAATTTCTAATAATTGTTCCGTTACTCCAAAATTTTTTTCTTGGAATTCAATTTCTATTAATTTCTCAATTTGTGCTGTGTTCATACGCTATTGCCG
>NZ_JCAKLF010000027.1:0-857 GCF_059509915.1 Kaistella sp. CFF1-2 | reverse complement strand
ATTTTTTTAGCAATTATCAATATTAATGCACAAGAAGACATTAATCAGCTAACTTACCCAAACACTCAAGATATTAATTTTTTCAATTCAATTAAAAGTGGCGCACAAGTAAAGGAGTATATAACATCTAGTAAAAATACTGTAAAAGTAGGTGATACTTTAATTTTAGGAACACCAACGTCTCAAGAAACGAATACTAGAACTTATGCAGGTAGCTATGGCGGTCAATTAAGAGGAGGTGTTGCTCAATCAAGAAGTACATCAAAAAAAACTTACGAATTTATAAAAATGGGAAGGCCTGCTGGATTTGGTAGTATTATGACTGCTATGAATGGAGACGCGCAAAATATGGCTGATAATAGTTTAAAAAATATGACTGTTGTTGTTAACGAAATGAAAACATACCATAGAGGTAGTAAAAGCAAACCTTTATATGTTGTAATGGTTTTAGGAGAAATTAATGGAAAAGCTTTTGGTATAAATAAATATCTAAGTGTTATGGACACAGAATTAGCAATTGAATCTGGAGAAATTTTATTAAAGAACAGAAAAATGACTAGAGAAGAAGCCATAGCAAAACTAAAAGAAGCTAAAGAATTAATGGAAATTGATATGATGACTAAGGAAAAATTTGAGGAATTAAAGAACGAACTTGCTCCAATTATTAACAACAAAGACTAACAAGAAAAATAATACTTCTGCTAACATTGTATTGGCAAAATGCGGGGTTAAATGTATAATAGAAAGATTTGTAATATTTACACGCCGCTGCTTTTCATATTGTTTTTTTTCTTAATTTAGACAATCTGAAAAAGCATCGGCTTCGCTCAGTCTGAATTGAACTTTCAGTTAAATCC
>NZ_JCAKLF010000026.1:0-896 GCF_059509915.1 Kaistella sp. CFF1-2 | reverse complement strand
TTCTCATTGGTAGGGCGTTCCCAAGGAGAGTAGGGATGCGTGAAATAGACCTGAACCTTTGTTTTCTTGGTAAATAATTTATGTTCAGACATCTCCGTTCCATTATCATAAGTAAGAGTTTTACGCATCGTCTTGGGAAGCTTTAAAAACTCCTTCTCAAAGGCTTTTCTTACCGTTTCTGCTAACTTATTCTTCAATGGAACAAGTATAATCGTTCGTGTGGTTCTTTCTACCAAGGTTCCTAGACAAGATTTGTGATCTTTACCGATGATTAAATCACCTTCCCAATGTCCTGAAATCTCTCTGCCCAAAACCTCTTCAGGACGCTCATCTATAGAAACTCTATCCTTGATTTTTGGCTCCAATACGGCTCTAGTCTTTATGTTCCCTCTACTTTTACGTTCTTGTCTAAGCTGAGAAATAAGCTCCTTTTTCAATCCGTTTTTACAGTGAAGATAAATGTATAAATAAATGGTCTCGTGAGATACGTTCATGCTTTTATTGTTTGGGTAAAGTCGTTTCAAAGTAACTGATATTTGGTCGGGTGACCAACGTAATCCCAACTTTTCATGTACAAAGTCTCGAAGTTCTTTATTGCTATTGATTTTATCCTTCCACCATTTTCTATCTGAGGTTCGAAGTAAAGCACGATGATCGGCCACATCTGCGTAATAATCTCGGTGTGCATACCTGTTCCTCTTAAGTTCTCGTGTGATGGTAGATTTGCTTCTTCCTAATTTCTCGGCAATTTTTGAAGGTGAATATTTAAGATCACGAAACTCCTGAATTTTTACTCTTTCAACTAGGGATAATCTCTTGTATTTTTTCATTGCTACAAACGTATAAAATTGTGTTAATTTTTTTAACATTTGTTGCACTAGATTTCTGAACCGGCG
>NZ_JCAKLF010000025.1:0-982 GCF_059509915.1 Kaistella sp. CFF1-2 | reverse complement strand
TTTTCAAATCTTACTATTATACATTTAACCCCGCATTTTGCCAATACAATGTTATGCGACGTTCTTTTTAAGATTTTTGTATTTGTTATTTTGTAAAACCAGATAGATTATTCCAAACAATAACCCAACAATTCCTCCATAATAACTTCCTTCATGCATGTAAGCTACTTCAATATAATTTTTAGGATTGTTTGTTCCAAAATCCATCCAAGCTGCGGAATTTTCTATTGAAATAAAAAAGTATGCAACTAAATATCCTAAAACACTTCCAATTAAACTAAATAGTAAATTAATTAATAATGCGTTGAAAATATATCTAAAATTATTTTGTGTGTTAATGAATAAAAAGATGATTAAATAAATTATTCCTAAAATTAATCCAACCCAATATGACCCTAAAATTCCAACAATAGAAGCTTCAATTCTATAATTATTTATATTCCATTCATTAATTCCAAAATTTCCGAAAAGAAAATTTTGAAAAAATTCGGGGGAAACAGAATAAGAAATTTGATTGTGAATTGCTCCAAAAATACTTGCAAAAATTATAGAAATAACTACTATCAAAATTGCTTTAAATATTGTGACGATTGTTCTCATAGAATGTCGCATAACGAAAAAGTATTGGCGAAGTGCGGGCTTAATTTGAACAAAAGTTCAAGTGCAGACCAAGCGAAGCCGATGCTTTTTCAGATTGTCTAAATTATGAAAAAAACAATATGAAAAGCAGCGGCGGATAAATTTTTCCACTTTTTCTACATTATATTTAACCCCGCATTTTGCCAATACAATGTTAGCAGAAGTTTTTTATTTTTTCGTTGTGTAATAATCATAAGCTGCTTTAGAAATTTCAGCAATTATTTTTTCAGAATCTTTAAATGGCTCATAAGTATCATGTACAAAAACAGCGATATACATTTTTTTGTTATTTGGCAATTCTATAATTCCAAAATCATTAATTGCTCCTGTCATACCTTCATCA
>NZ_JCAKLF010000024.1:0-1094 GCF_059509915.1 Kaistella sp. CFF1-2 | reverse complement strand
AGCCCGCACTTCGCCAATACTTTTTCCGTTAGCTGTAATTTTCTAAAAACAATACTTCTACAAATGAATATAAATAAGGAGAACTTAATTGAATTTATTACAACATTCAAAGAGAAAAATAAGATAAATGATTATGAACTATCAAAACTTCTCCATGTAAAATTATATGATTTAGAAGAGGTAATTAAAAATCCTGAAAAAACTCCTGACGAATTTTTGAAACAATTCACAATTCTTTTTCAAGTTGGGATAAAAAACTACAAAAAATTTTCAAAATCTGATAAAGAAAATATGTCTGAAAAAATAGGTGCTGTAACAATGACTGGAATTTCTTTAGCATCTATTTTTCCAATTATTAGCAGTTTGGGTATTTCTGGAGTTTCTGGAGCTGGAATTATGAGCGGATTAGCTACTATAGGTGCAATAGTGGGAGGAAGCTCTATTGCTGGAATTATTGTTATTGCATCAGTACCAATTGCAGCAGGAACAATAGGATATTTTGGCGTAAGAAAGATAAATGAATTAAGAAAACACAAAAAAACATATGGAAAATAAAGAATTTCTACAAACTCTAGTTTGGGTAAAAAACTATTTACAAACATTAGAAAATCAGAAAAAAATAAGTTCGGAAGAAATTCAAAAACTAGTTTATTATATTTCTTTCGAATTAAAATTAGAAATAAATACAATCGAAAAATTAAGTGACCCTTTACCATTCTTTTTTTACGACCATGAACAATAAAGAATTTGCATTATACCTCTGTGGTAGATTATTTGAATTAAAAAATCAGAAGAAAATTCTTTTTCAAAGTCTCGAACCAATTATTAATTTGCTTGAAGATAGAATTTGGTTAATTAATCGAGAATTAGAAAAAGAAAACCGTGAAATTGACTGGAATGATATTGAAAATTTTCAAGACGAAAATTTGGATGATGACTATTGGGAAGTAAAAAGAAGAGATTTTATTAGAAGAAGCAATAACGACGTTGATTTTGATCAACAAGGTGATATATGGTAATTGCAAAATAAAAACTACAGCTAACATTGTATTGGCAAAATGCGGGGTTAAATATAAAGTAGAAAAAGTGGAAAT
>NZ_JCAKLF010000023.1:0-1194 GCF_059509915.1 Kaistella sp. CFF1-2 | reverse complement strand
AAATGTTTCACGTTATTAAAATAAATATGAATTTAATTTCCTTTTCTTCTGTGTTATTATTTTTAAGTTGTAATAGTTGTCAAAACAAACCAATACATAATAATCAAAATAATTCTGTTGACTCATTAAATAAATTACAATTAGAAAATAGTGTTCACTTGTCAAATATTAATGATTTTTATTTGAAAAATCTAAAAAGAGAAAACATTGTTAATCTCGAAATATTAAATAACACATCAGAAACGCTATATTTTGGGAGAGAATTTGAATTGGAGATTTATAAAGATAACAATTGGATTAAGGTTGAAAATAATATTTTCATTAATGATATTGGTTATAAATTATTGCCAAATAAATCTCTAAAAATGGAACTATTATTTAGTCAACAATCAATTAAAAAGATTGGAAAATATAAGATTACTAAAAAGTTTAAATCAAATAATAAGGTTTACGAAAGTTCAATTGAGTTTAATGTAAAAAACGACAGATAACATAGTATTGGCAAAAAACGGGGTGAATACTATCTTTGAAAATTCAGTTAACAAAATCCGGAAAAAATTTTTCCTTTTACTTTTTTCGTATATTAGCAAAAGGAAAAAATTTTTGCTCAAGGTCGGTTTTCCTTTGAAAATGTCTGCAAAGTAGCCCGTTCTTCGCCAATACTTTTTCCGTTATCTGCAATTACATTACAAAAATTCGCTCTAAAATGAAAAGTATTAAATTGGTATTTTTATCTCCGTTTTTATTGATTTTATATGCTTGTCCAATGGCTCCAGGTTCGAGAATGTATAAACCAATAAATATTGAATAAACTTACTTTACGCAATCAACAAGATGTTTTCTTCCTAATGATGCAAGGAAATTTAAAAATGAAATAAATAAAAACAAATTACTAAATTGGACTGGGATAATTAAAAATGTGAAAACTGAAAACGATATGGATTCACTAAAATTTATAATAACTGTTGATCACAAATATTGGGATTTTATTGAAGATTTTAGTATTCAAGACGAAAAAATATTTCTTTCAGAGAAAGGTGAAGGCTCATTCTATTTCACTAAAAAATATCCACTTTCATATAAATCTAAATTAGATTCAATTTCAAGCAATTATAAAGTTAACGATTTTATAATTTGCTATGGAAATTTGAAAAATAGTTTTGAAAATATTCCAGAATTGAACGCACAATTTTC
>NZ_JCAKLF010000022.1:0-1235 GCF_059509915.1 Kaistella sp. CFF1-2 | reverse complement strand
GTTGACTCTAATCGCGAAAATACAAACAGAATATGAAAGCACTACAGATAACATAGTATTTGCAAAAGGCGGGGTTGAATCTATAATAGAAAAACCCGATGCATTTAGTCGCAACTTGCTTTTCATATTGTATTTTTTTGTAATTTAACAATCTGAAAAAGCAATTTGCTTCGTTCGGTCGAAATTGAACTTTCAGTTAAATTTAGCCCGCCCTTCGCAAATACTTTTTCCGTTACCTGCAATGGCGACAAAAATTACGCTTCAAACAAATGTCAATTTTAAATTAGATTAAGATAGATGTCAATCACAGACAAAACACGTAAAACTCTTTGGGGACGATCTGGGAATTGTTGTGCGATGTGCAGAACAGAATTAGTTGCAGAACGAAATGAACATAATCGAAACTTAAATATAGGAGACGAATGTCACATAATAAGTAAACAAACGAATGGACCAAGACATAATTCTAATTATGAAAAAGATTATGATGATTATGAAAATTTAATCTTATTATGTAAAAATCATCATAAAACGATTGATGAATTATGGGAAACATATACTGTAGAGTTGCTAAAAACAATTAAAAGTAATCATGAAAAATGGATTAGAACAATTATTGACAACGCAAAAAAAGATAAAAAGTCTGATAAATTAAAATTTTTACCTAGAATAACATCTGGAAAAGAAATTGTTAATATAATCTGTGAAGCACATGGATATGTTTTTGATCATATTAATATTACAAATCAAAATGATGCAGATTTTATTTCTTCATTTTTGCAAAATATCCAAGATTGGGGCGAATTAACAGGTTTTGGAGATTTTGAAATTGGTAGAAAAGTTCAATTAGGATTTGATTTAAATAAGGAAATTGAAGAATTAGAAAATCGTGGTTTTTATCTTTTTGGCGAACGTAAAAAGAAAAGATTTACAAATGCAAATAAGGATGATTTAGGCTTATTAGACATTGCCACAATTATTGTTGTAAATAAAGATAATTCAGCAATTGTAAACAAAGAAAAACTTGCGACAACCGATTAAATTGCCACTGCAGGTAACATTGTATTGGCAAAATGCGGGGTTAAATGTATAATAGAAAGATTTGAAAAATTTATACGCCGCTGCTTTTCATATAATCTTTTTTCATAACTTAGCTTATCTGAAAAAGCATCGGCTCCGATTGGTCGAAATTGAACTTTTCGTCCAATTTAGCCCGCACTTCGCCAATACTTTTT
>NZ_JCAKLF010000021.1:0-1350 GCF_059509915.1 Kaistella sp. CFF1-2 | reverse complement strand
AGCCCGCACTTCGCCAATACTTTTTCCGTTATGCGACATTTTACGTGAACATAGATAAATTCTATATTAATAGAGAAAATCCGCTTAAAAACTAAAATACTTCTAAAAGCGCTGAAATGATTAATAGTTTAAAAATATTGCAATTAACTAGAATATTTCTAATAATAATCGTTACATTTTTTGTGGGTGCAATTCACCAAAGAATTTCAAATATTGAAAAAAATCAAATCCAAAAAATTAAAATTCTTACTGAGCAAAATAAAATTTATAAAAAACTTTCCCATCCTAAATATTTAACTGAAAAAGAAATTTTTGAAAATCAAAGAATCATAGATATTACAGATGAAAATTTGAATAATATTAAGGAAGACAAAATTGGCGAAAACGGTTATTTATTAATAATGATTGCAGCAATCTTTGTTCTATGGAAACTTAATAAGTTGCTTCTAAACAAAATAGAAAATATAAAAAACGTCGCATAACAGTGTATTGGCAAAATGCGGGGTTAAATATAAAGTAGAAAAAGTAGAAATATTTATCCGCCGCTGCTTTTCATATTGTTTTTTTATTTAATTTTAACAATCTGAAAAAGCATCGGCTTCACGCAGTCGAAATTGAACTTTTCGTCCAATTTAGCCCGCACTTCGCCAATACTTTTTCCGTTAGGCGACATTTTGTGAGCACAGTTCCCAATAGAAAAATTTGTTTAAATTACCAAAATTTGGTAACTTTGAATTAAGAATTAAAAAAAATAAATAAAATGGGACGA
This sequence comes from Kaistella sp. CFF1-2, assembly GCF_059509915.1. Taxonomy (NCBI): domain Bacteria; kingdom Pseudomonadati; phylum Bacteroidota; class Flavobacteriia; order Flavobacteriales; family Weeksellaceae; genus Kaistella; species Kaistella sp. CFF1-2. The sequence continues at coordinate 581 of NZ_JCAKLF010000021.1, read as the reverse complement.
AATACATCTGTTTCTTTGGGAAATTATTTTGAAGATTTTGTTGATAATAAAGTCTCTCAAGGAAGATATAAAAATGCAAGTGAAGTCATTAGAGCTGGTTTAAGACTTTTAGAAGAAGAGGAAAATAAGGTTCAGATTTTGAAAAATGCAATTCAAGAAGGAATTGATAGTGGAATTGCAGTAGGTTTCAATCCAAAACAACATTTAGAATCTTTAAAAGCCAAAATGAAAAGTAATGGCTAATTATTTATTGACAAATAAAGCTGTGGAAGATCTTTCTAAAATTTATGAATACACATTCGAATTTTGGTCAGAAAATCAAGCGGATAAATACTATGAAGATTTGATAGATTTTTGTCAACTTCTCGCTGAAAATCCAAATATTGGAAAAAATTACTCTGAAATTGACAAGGAATTTTATGGATTTCTAGCGAACAAGCATATAATTTTCTACAGAATTCTAAGTCAAACAGAAATTGAGGTAGAAAGAATTCTTGGAGCTGAAATGGATTTAAAGAAACGAATCAAAGAATAAAAAAAACTACGCCTAACATTGTATTGGCAAAATGCGGGGTTAAATA
>NZ_JCAKLF010000020.1:0-1530 GCF_059509915.1 Kaistella sp. CFF1-2 | reverse complement strand
TGTACGTCTTCAAAAGAAAGTGTACCAGGTTTAGTGGAGTATTTTGTTTTTCAAATATAGTCGGAAAAAACAATATTTAGTTTAATTTGAGGAGAAAACTGATTTGTTTTGTTCGTAATATTGTTTTCGCCTTATAATGGTTTCTTGTTTAATTTGTTGTCTTATTTTTAAAATTTCGTCTGTTCTTCCGTAATAAACGTCAGCTGGAGTAAGGTTTTGTAATGATTCATGATATCGTTCGTTGTTGTAGCGATTTACAAATTCTTCTAAAGCTTTTATCAGTTCTTCAGGGCTGTAGTAATGATGTAGTTTTACTACATTTTTCATGGTTCTGTGATATCGTTCAATTTTTCCTTGAGTTTGTGGATGAGCAGGACGACCATGAATTTGTTTCATTTTGTATTCTTCTTCCAAATACGTTTTAATTTCACCTGCGACATAGCAAGATCCATTGTCTGAAAGCAGTTTCGGAACCTGACCTTTCTTTAACCCAGCTTTTATTATCGCTCGATCTACCGTTCTTTGGACATCTTGAGCTTTCATGGTTTTACAAAGCTCCCAATGCACAATGTAACGGCTAAAATCATCAATAACGGTACTTAAATAATACCAACCCCAACCGACAATTTTAAAATAGGTAAAATCAGTCTGCCACATTTCGTGAACAAAACTGGTTTTATCTTTAAACTCGTTTGCAGCCGAAATAAGGATATGAGAAGGCGCTGTAACTAGTCCACTTTTCTTCAATATCCGATAAACACTGGATTCTGAAATAAAAATACCTTGCTCGTCGGTAATTTTGTGAGCCAATTCTCTGCTGGAAAGTTCTGGTGCTTCTAATGCTACATCAATCACCAACTTTTGTTCCTCCTCAGGAATGCTATTCCATTGTCGTCTTGAAGAATTAGGGGAAAAGAAAAATCCTGCTTCTCCTTTTTCTTGGTACAGATGGTACCATTTGTAAAACGTGCTTTTATGGATTCCCAATTCTCGCAAAGTCTTATTAACGCCTATTTCGCTTCGGGTTACGATATTAATTATTTCCAGCTTTTCTTCTCCTGATAGTCTCATATATTTTCTGTATTTGTAGACTATTCCAGAGTTTCCAAACTTTTTTTTATGATGTCATATCGGATAACCAGATCTGCAACCGATTCTTTGAGCCTGCGATTTTCTTCCCTCAGTTGGGCTACTTCATCGGAGGTTGCTTCTCTTGTGGTATCGCCAGAAAGACGCTTCTTTCCAGCTTCTATAAATTCTTTATTCCACTTGTAAAATGTGGATTCTTGGATGCCATGTTTGCGGCAAAGCTCTGCCACAGAAGTTTCAGCTCGCAAAGCTTCCATGACAATCAGAATTTTTTGCTCAGCAGTAAAAATACGTCTGGTTTTTCTGCGAATGTCTTTGAGGTAAGTCTCAGGTGTGGACTTTTTGGGTGCTCTCATAATAATCTAATTTAATAATTATTTTTTTTGAAAACACTCCACTAAAATTTCGTAAATTCAGTCCACTTTTTGCTGACGATTTACA
>NZ_JCAKLF010000019.1:0-1557 GCF_059509915.1 Kaistella sp. CFF1-2 | reverse complement strand
AAATTTTGTTTTTTTAATAACTTTCAGAAGTTTCTTATTAATTTTCTCATTAAGTGAAAGTATTTTTATTTCTCCAGAATAATGAATGTAGAAAATTAAATTTTGATTTAAGTCAGTGAAGTAATAGTCAAAAAATCCGCTATCAGCTTCTGTGATTCTATAAAAATGAGGTAAAAATTCTTTTAGTTTTTCGAATTGGATTTCAATTCCACCATTAAATTTTGTGTCAATTTTTTGAGATTTAAAATATTCAACAGTTTTAATTAATGATTTAAAATCTTTTCTTTTTTCAGTCTGTTTTGAAATCCAAGATTTATTTTTTGCGTCGAGAAAAATAAATGCATTAAATTCTAGTAATTTAAGCAGTTTAATTAATTCTGAAATCAAAATTTTGGAATTTTCCTTTTCAAGTTTAATCCAATAAAAATATTTTGTTTTTGGGAAGTAATAAATTTCGGAATCTGTTTCTTTTTCGTATTCAATCAGAGGAAGATCTCTGTATTTTATTAAACAAATATCTCGTTTAATTTTTTTTATTTTTTCAGACATAATCTTGGTTAAGCATTACAGATAACGGAAAAAGTATTGGCGAAGTGCGGGCTAAAATGGACTGAAAGTTCAATTTAGACTGCGTGGAGCCGATGCTTTTTCAGATTGTCTAAATTAAATAAAAAAACAATATGAAAAGCAGCGGCGGCTAAATATTTCCACATTTTCTATTTTTGTATTCAACCCCGCATTTTGCCAATACAATGTTAGCTGCAGTATTATTTGGGGATTTTGGCTTCTCTAAAAATTCCGCGTTCAGATAAATCTTGATCTTTAATAGGATATTTAGGGGTTAATGAATAATCAGAAATTTTTTCAATCGATTTAGTGATTGGGTTTAATTGAACATTATTCGCAAAAATTCTTATGATTTCGTTTTTTTCATTTGAATTTAAATAAATTTCTCCTTTTTTTATTTTTAGTTCATCTAAATGGTATTTTTCCATACTTTCAATATCATTCAAATTATAGAAATACAAACTATCTCTTGTTTCTACAAATTTTTCAAATTGATACCTTCCGCCATTTGAACTTTCTGAATATCCTTTATACTGATAAATTCGTGTAGTTAAATCAATTCCATTTTCGTTTGTAATATTAATTTTCATTGGTTTAAGAATAATACTACTTTTATAATAAGGTTCTCCACATGTTCCATAACAGTCGTGTGTAATGCCTTCAATGTTCTTTTTATTTGGAATTTCTGATATTTGATAAATTGGAAGTATATTTTCAACTATAACTTTAAAGGTTTCAGTAGAATCCAAAATAATAAACCCTCTTGGATTTGAGTCCAATCCGCCCCACGCACTAAACTTATAAATAACCTTTGGGCTTCCTTCAATTTTTTGGACATATAATTTTTCAATTGTCCAATCATTTTTTCCAAAACCACAGCCGTAAAATAAAGATAGTACTACTAATATTGAAAATATTTTGACCTTCATTTAATACACGATTTTTGAGATTATTGCAGCTAACGGAAAAAGTATTGGCGAAGTGCGGGCT
>NZ_JCAKLF010000018.1:0-1689 GCF_059509915.1 Kaistella sp. CFF1-2 | reverse complement strand
CCGTTAGGCGACATTTTATAAAGCAACAACGTTAAATGAAAGCAGAAGATTTCAATTCATTAATTGATTCAATTATTTATGCAGAAGATTATAATTCCTATTATAAGTCAATAGTTAAGAATGGTTTAAACAATCGTGAATCATTTTTTGAAAATGGAGAATTTAAATATGCTTTTCACAACCATAAAATTGATAATATTGAGCACCTTACCAATATTGAATTATTAAAAATTGCGATTCAAAATGATTTGATAGGAATGAACTACTTAGTTCCTTTTTATAAAATTAATGATAAGGAAAATTTATGGCATTATTTAAGTGTTTTTGCTGGAGATAATGATATTCCAAATATAAAACAAAACCTAACAAATGAAATTTATGAAAATCCTAATTATATTTTCAAAATTGAGAACGCAAACTCATTTTTCATAGAAAGTGATTTCGTTATTGTCTGTATAGAACTTCAAAAAAATACAAAGACATTAACATGTGTAAAAAAAGAAAAATTTAAGCAACTAAAGGAAAGTTCAAAAAAATTAAACATTCCACTCATAATTTGTTAAAAAACGTCGCCTAACATTGTATTGGCAAAATGCGGGGTTAAATCCTAAATTGGAATATTTGAAACTTTTAGCCGCCGCTGCTTTTCATATTGTTTTTTTGTGTAATTTAACAATCTGAAAAAGCATCGGCTCACAGCAGTTCTGAATTGAACTTTCAGTTAAATTAAGCCCGCACTTCGCCAATACTTTTTCCGTTAGCAGAAATTTTATAAAAACTATCGTCTTAAAAGAGTGAAAAATAACTATAAAAGATTTTTATCAATGAATAAATTTTTATATTTTTATCCAAACTATAAAATTAAAAAAAATGAAAAAGACATTTAATTTAGTATTGCTATTTGTATGCTTTATTACTTTAAGTTCGTTTGAAAAGCAAAAACCATTTGATGGAAAACCAACTTTTGTATTTCAGAGTTCTTGCGACGCAAGTCAAAATCTTGACGAAACTTGTAGAAGTTTTATTGGAAGATGTAGAAAAGGTGGAATTAATTCAGAATTCCCAGGTCAATTCTATGATGTAAAAATTAGAGAAGTAAAAAATGGCACCTCTGCGGATCACAAAAAGGCTTGGAAATTATTAAATGACAACAGATTTAAAAAATAATATTATGAAAAAATATTTCGGAATAGTTCTTTTGAGAACCAAAAATGAAACGACGAATAACTGCAGTTTTGAGGAGACATATTTGTCTATAAAGTCACAAAATATAGATGAAGCAAGGACTGTTTTAGAAGAATATGGAAAATCTTGTGAAACTACCTACAAAAATCAGAATGAAGATGTAATTGTTGTAAATTTTGAAAAAATAATTGATGTTAACGAATTTTTGAGGGAAGAAACACAGGAAAAATATCAAGAATTATATTCAAGAAATTTTCAAGATATAGAGTCATATTCTAAGTTTGAAAAACTTTATAGCCAATAAAAAAACTTCTGCTAACATCGGTTTTGCAAAAGCGGGGGTGAAGTTCCCTTGCGGTGAAAGTTTTGTAAAATTTATCCGCAAAAAACCATTTCGTTTTTTTTATTTTTTGTAATTTTGAAAAAACGAAAATAGTTTTTGCTCAGTTCGGTTTTTAATAGAAAGTTTCGGCTTTCTTAGCCCCGCCTTCGCAAAGCCGTTTC
>NZ_JCAKLF010000017.1:0-2116 GCF_059509915.1 Kaistella sp. CFF1-2 | reverse complement strand
ATTATTCTCCTCTTCATGAACATTAAAATGTGCATAATAATGCTTTCCAGGAAAAATTCTTCCACCAACTAAAGAATTTAGCTTCAAATTCGTGTCTCTTCTAGGAATATAAACTCCTTCTTTGGTTTTTCCATTTTCGTCCCATTCAACTGCAATTCGATGAGCTCCGTTTTCAGAATTTACTCCAACAAAATTTGGAAAACCTTTCGGTTTAATATTTTTTAATCGAATTAAGCAAATTCCAACAATTGCTTTTCCTTCATAAAGTTTCGGACGAAAAGGTTTTGGCAAAATATTTTGAACAATTTCTGGACTTGCAGTATAATTTACAAGTATTCGTCTTTCAATTATTCCATGAATTGTTGGTATTTTCATTTGGTGACGGGCATTTTGATACCATTGCAGCTAACGGAAAAAGTATTGGCGAAGTGCGGGCTGGATTTAACTGAAAGTTCAATTCAGACTGAGCGAAGCCGATGCTTTTTCAGATAAGCTAAGTTACAGAAAAAGATTATATGAAAAGCAGCGGCGTGTAAATATTTCTGCTTTTTCTACTTTATATTTAACCCCGCATTTTGCCAATACAATGTTAGCTGCAGCCAGAATCGCAGTTTTTTTTTATTCATTGATATGAGAATCTACATCCATTTGTTGATGCAAAATTCTGATAATTTCTATTTTTTCCTCTTTCAAATTAATTTTGTAAAATATGAAATGTGATTTTACTCGTGAACGAAAATATCCTTTTCTGACTTCATTGTAATCTTTTCCAGATTTAGGATTTTCTGAAATATATTCGATTTCATCCATTATCAAATCGTAATAATAATCAGCTTGCTCTTGTGACCATTCTTCAAAAGTATAAAGCCAAATATTTTCTAAATCTACTTCTGCTTGTTTACTGATTTTATATTTCATTATTCAGCAGAATATTTCTTATGTAAATTTTTTTTAAATGATTCTCTATTGAAACTTGCAGAAAATCCAGATTTTTCTCCTTTTTTAAGTTCTTTAATTAATTCTGTTTTTTTCGTTTCCTCATGTTCAAACATTCGTAAAGCTGTTCTTACAACTTCACTTGCAGAAGAATATTTTCCAGATTTGATTTGTGAATTGATGAAATTGTCGAAATAATCGCCCAATAAAATCGAAGTATTTTTAGCCATGACTTTATAATTAAATTTATAAAATCAAATATACCAAGTTTTGGTATTTCCACCAAATTTATTTTGTGAGAATTGTTCGGAACTGGTTGCAGCTAACGGAAAAAGTATTGGCGAAGTGCGGGCTGAATTTAACTGAAAGTTCAATTCAGATCGAGCGTAGCCAATGCTTTTTCAGATTGTCTAAATTAAGAAAAAAAACAATATGAAAAGCAGCGGCGGATAAATATTTCTACTTTTTCTACTTTATATTTAACCCCGCATTTTGCCAATACACTGTTGTACGCAGTTTTTATTTATAATTTTGTTAATAATTCGCATAATTCAGCATATTTTTTTCCATTATAATGATTAGGACTATTTCTTGTTACTAAATGATATTTTTCATTTAATAAGACTTCCAAAATCCATTCTGATCCATCATTAATTATATTCGGGTCTTGAGTTGGAATACTCCAAAAGTCAATTTCGTTCATTTTAGAAATTATTTGATTCCATTTTAATATGCTAACTTGTTTCGTGTAGTATTTAGTTCTTTTGCCTGTTTGATAACCTCCTAAACCATCAGTTTTGGTATAAGTTAAAATTATTTTGTCATTTAATTTCTCAATTCGATAAACAAATGGATTTTCCCAAGTTCCTAAATTTGTAAATCTTATTATTTCCAAATTTTCATTTTTTTTGTCAAATATAATTGGTTCTTTCAACGAGTTTAGATGTTTTGAATACCATTTATTTGTATATAATGAAAGAGAATCATTTGGGCCATGATTTATTGTATCCCTTGGATATTTAGTATCATCATAAGTTGCAAAATAAAGTTTTCCGTCATAATTTTCTGTAGAATCTTTTGGAATTTTATATTTAGTATTTGCACAACTCATCAGAATAAAAGTTGAAAAAAAATATAACGCTATTTTCTTTGGTAGTTTCATTTTACGACGGGTTTTTGG
>NZ_JCAKLF010000016.1:0-2709 GCF_059509915.1 Kaistella sp. CFF1-2 | reverse complement strand
AAAAAGTATTGGCGAAGTGCGGGCTTAATTTGAACGAATGTTCAAGTTCAGACCAAACGGAGCCGATGCTTTTTCAGATTGTCTAAATTAAGGAAAAAAACAATATGAAAAGCAGCGGCGGATAAATATTTCAAATCTTTCTATTATACATTTAACCCCGCATTTTGCCAATACAATGTTAGCTGCAGGTTTTTTATTCATCTTCTTTAAACTCATATAAATCTCCTAATTCACCTTTGCATTTTCTAAATATTTTTTCAGGAATTCCATTTCTAAAATCAATTTTGAATTCATTGTTTTTGTCACAATCATTACTATCATTTTCAAAATATAAAAATCCGTTTTCAAATTTTGTTGGTAAATCATTGGTCATTGCGATATTATAATATCCAATATATTTATCATCGTCTTGAAATATCATAATATTGTTGCGTGCTTTTTTTGAAATTTCTCCGAAATAATAAATTGAATTGACTAAAGTTAAATTCTCTTTCTTCTTAGTCGTTACGCTTCCAAGATATTTGAAATGTGTTTCATTTTTTTCTTTATTCCAATTTCCTATTACATAGTTTTTGTTAGGATTTTTTTCAATGAAAATATTCGTAAATACTGATTCAATTTGGTTTTGATTATCAATTGCCTTTTGATTTGAATCAACTTTTTTTTCTTCTTTGTTTTTACAAGAAAATATAAAAAAAATTGGTAAAAATATTATGAGTATTTTGGTGATATTCAATTTGGTACAATTTTGTAATAAACTTGCAGCTAACGAAAAAGTATTGGCGAAGTGCGGGCTTAATTTGAACGAATGTTCAAGTTCAGACCAAACGGAGCCGATGCTTTTTCAGATTGTTAAAATTAAAGAAAAAAACAATATGAAAAGCAGCGGCGGATAAATATTTCTACTTTTTCTATTTTATATTTAACCCCGCATTTTGCCAATACTATGTTAGGCGATGTTTTTTTCTTTCTCCTTTCGGATTCTGTTAATTCTCTTGACTTCATTCGATTTCTCTTTTAATTCATTCTCAATATCATAATCATCTTGAAGTCCAAGCCAAAATTTTGCAGAATTTCCAAAATATGCACTTAATCGGACAGCTGTATCTGCTGAAATTCTTCTATTTCCTTTAATAATCTCTGAAACTCTTGTTTGCGGAATTTCCAAATCTTTTGAAAGTCTATATTGTGAAATTTCAAGTGGAACTAAAAATTCCTCTAATAATATTTCTCCAGGTGTAATATTTCTCAACTTTTCCATGTTTTCTAAATTTAATGATAATCTAAAATTTCAACTTCCAAAGCATTTCCATTTTCCCATTTGAAAATAATTCTCCATTGACTATTAATTCTGATGCTATAAAATTCCTTTAAATCTCCTTTCAGTTTTTCAAGTCGATTTGCTGGAGGAATTCTTAAATCATTAATATCAATTGAGTTGTTAATCATTCTCAATTTTCTTCTTGCAACTTCCTGAATTTCTTGAGGAAGCTTTTTGGAAACAATACCGTTCCAAATTTTTTCGGTTTCTTTATTTCCAAAAGTTACAATCATACTTTTTAACGTTACTAACGTCAAAGATAAGTAAAATTTTTGATTATTTGATATTGATATCGAATTTTTCTAAAATGTCGCCTAACGGAAAAAGTATTGGCGAAGTGCGGGCTTAATTTGAACAAATGTTCAAGTTCAGACCAAACGTAGCCGATGCTTTTTCAGATTGTCTAAATTATGAAAAAAAACAATATGAAAAGCAGCGGCGGCTAAATATTTCCACTTTTTCTATTTTATATTTAACCCCGCATTTTGCCAATACAATGTTAGCTGTAGTGGCTGATTGTCCATCAATTATTTTGTCAATATTTGTTGCCATTGTTTACAAATGTTGTCAAAGGCGATGTTAGTATTTGCTGGACTTGTACTTGGTAACAAAATGTACTTTAAATTACTTTTTTTGTCAAAATATTTGTTAAAAAGTGCTTGAGATTTTGTTCCATTAAAACCAATAATTTTTAAATTCTTGTGTGCGGCTATAAAATTGTCTAAGTCATTTGGCTCTTCATCTTCAATCGCACTATCAAGACTTCCTTTCCTATTAGCTTTATGTGCAACATCCCAAATTCCAATTTTAGATTTTAATAATAGTTCTTTTTTGTCAGAATAGGTTAGTGGTAATTTGTTATTTGTAATTGTCGAGATAATTTTCCAAAATCTGTTTCTTGAATGTCCGTAATACTCACCTAGTTCGATGGATTTGTCACCTGGGATTGTTCCTAAAATCAAAATAACTATATCATCGTTTGAAATTGGATCAAATGAAGATTTTATATGTGATGTGATAGGTTTTGAAACAGTTTTTTTTACAACTTTTCTTTCTAATGGCTTTATATCCTTTAAAGTTGTTCCTATTGGTGTCGCACCGCTCCAACTTATATCAATTGTAGTTCCATAGTCATTTACTCTAAAACTAATACTGTCTTTATTTGCAACATCAGAACCCTCGAATTTATAGGACTTGCGAAACGATTTTGTTTCGTGGTCAATGTTAACTACTAAAATATCACCATGCGAAATAGTTTTTGTATCAATTTTATAACTCTTAGATTTCTCAAGTCGGGTTGATGGTCTGATAGTTCTTTTTCTAATTATTTCATTCATTGATATTATTCTGTTTTATGTTGTGGCGATAGTTTTTCTGCCATTACAGCT
>NZ_JCAKLF010000015.1:0-4148 GCF_059509915.1 Kaistella sp. CFF1-2 | reverse complement strand
TTCAGTTAGCAATATCCGCAAAATGCTTTTCATATTTCTTTTTTTTGTAATTTAGAAATCTGAAAAGCATTTTGCTTTGGGTCGGTTTTCTTTTGAAATTGGACACTAAGTAGCCCGCTCTTCGCAAATACTTTTTCCGTTAGCCGTCAGTGTATAAAGTACGTGCTATATAGAAAAATCCTTTATAAAAACGTAAATTTACCACCTTAATTTAGAATATAAAAAGTGAATAGATTCGAAATAATAGAAAAAATTGGAACACAATATCATATAGGTAATACTGAGTCTGGTGAATTTAGCTACCCATCTGCACTAAAATCTGTAGGAAAAGATATTAAAAATTATCAGAAAGGTGACATAAACAAAAATCATCATTATCTTGATATTAAATTTGAAAATGAGAGACTTGCTATTTTAGTGGAGACTAAAAATAAGTTCACAAAATGGGATAAAAATAAAATCCAAAAACAATTACAAGATTATGTAAGATATGAAAAAGCATATTCTGATAAAAGAATTGTTGCTATTCTTGCAGAAACAGAAAGTGATGATGTTTGGGTATGGTATGGTCAATCCGTAATTATTGATGATGAACACAGAATAGCTGAAGAGTTTAAACTAAAGACATTTGAAGAATATGAAGAAATATGTTTTGGTAAAGTAAATGACAAAATTAAGGTAATTGATTCCATTAAGATTCTTAATGAAAAACTACACTCAGATGGAGTTAACGAAAAGTTAAGAAGTCAATTTGTTGGCACTTGTTTGTTAGCTTTAAAAAATGGTTTAGTTTATGAAAATATAAAAGAAACTATTAATCCCAAAACAGGTAAAACTTTAAATCCCGAAAGTGTAGTTGTTAATAATATTAAGGCTATTTTAGAAGGATTACTAACTAAAAGCGGAAGTATAAACAAAGCTAGTAAATTAGCCATTCTAAATACAAAAGTTTTAGACGATCAAGATATACAAAGCCTTACCTATAAGGAACTTTCAGACATACTAAAATATATAGATGTAAATATAGTTCCCTATATAAATGATAAAAACACTGCTGGTCAAGATTTACTTAATTTGTTTTTCACAACATTCAATAAATATGTTGGTAAATCAGATAAAAATCAAGCTTTTACACCTGACCATATTTGTAGTTTTATGAGTAAAGTAGTTGGAGTAAATAAATATTCTAGAGTTTTAGACCCTTGCTGTGGTAGTGGAGCATTTCTTGTAAGAGCAATGACTGACGCTATGGATGATTGTGAAACTGAAGAGGAAAGAGAAAAGGTAAAACAAGATCAGATTTTTGGAATAGAATACGAAGCTGGTGCATTTGGATTATCTTCAACAAATATGCTTATTCATGGAGATGGAAATTCAAATGTAGTACAAGACTCTGTTTTTAATAAGGGAAAATGGATTGAAGACAACAACATCAATGTTGTTTTAATGAATCCTCCATATAATGCAACTAAAAAATTCTGTAATCCTGAATATACAAACAATTGGGATAGCAAGAAAAAAGAAGATCCTTCTAAAGGGTTTCATTTTGTTGAATGGGTTGCTAGAAAAGTCTCACCGCACTGTAAAATGGCAGTATTACTACCAATGCAAGCGGCAATCGGTACAAGCAATGATGTGAAAGAGTTTAAGAAAAAAATGCTTGACAATTATACATTAGATGCAGTTTTTTCTTTACCTGTTGAAATGTTTTATCCAGGTGCTGCTGCAGTGGCGGTATGTATGGTTTTTGACCTTTCTCAGAAGCATGAAAAATCAAATAAAGAAACATTTTTCGGTTATTATCGAGAGGACAATTTCACCAAAAGAAAAGGTTTAGGCAGAATTGAGTTGACTGATGAAAATGGAAATAGTTTGTGGGTTAAAACAGAAAAAATGTGGCTTGACTTATATAAAAATAAAAAAGAAATAGCCGGTTTATCAGTTATGAGAAAAGTTACTTGGAGCGACGAGTGGTTAGCAGAAGCATATATGGAAACAGATTATACGAAGTTGGAAATTACAGATTTCCAAAATGTAATTAACTCATATTTGGCTCATTTAGTAAAAGAAGGTTATGTCTATGAAAATTAATGTCGAAAATTGGAAACTTTTTGAATTCCCTAAAATATTTAGAATAGAGAAAGGATTTTATAATAAAAAACCAGAATCATCTGGTATTGGCAATATTCCATTTTTAGGAGCAACTGATAGTAATAATGGTGTAACAGGTTATTATACATTAGATGAAATAGAAACTTCTTCAAAAACAGGAAATGAACCAAATGAATCTTTAGATAGAAAAATATTTTCAGGTAAAGCAGTTTGTGTAACTAATAACGGTTCTGTAGGTTATGCATATTATCAAGATAACCAATTTACTTGTAGTCATGACGTAAATCCATTATATAGAATTGATGGAGAATTTAATCAATTTACAGGTTTATTTATTGCTTCAATCATTATGAAGGATAGATACAGATGGGGATATGGGAGAAAATGGAGACCTGATAGGATGAAAAAATCTAAAATACTTTTACCTGCAACAGACACTGGTGAACCTGATTGGTTATGGATGGAAAGCTATATTAAAGAACTTAATTGTAAACCAATTACAACCATTAATTCTAAAGAAAAGAATTACAAATTTGATACATTGGAATGGAAAGAGTTTTTTTTATATAAACTTTTCAATATAACTATGGGCAATGGGATTGACTCTATTAAAACAACTGATTTTGATCCAAAATTTAATTATGTTTCTAGGGACAGTAATGGAAATGGTGTAGTTGGTTTTATAGATGAAATAAATGGTGAAACACCATTTCCCGCAGGTGCAATGTCCGTTGCTTTAGGAGGAAGTTTTTTAGGAACATGTTTTATTCAAAAAGAACCTTTTTATACTGCTCAAAATGTTGCAGTATTACAAGAAAAAGAACCATTATCAATCCATACTAAATTATTTATATCGGCATTAATTCGAAATGAATGTAAAATCAAATATTTAGCTTTTGGTAGGGAATTAAACTCTCATATTCGTAAAGATTTCACAATAAAACTTCCTGTTTTAAAAACCGAAAATAAAGAATTGTTTAATGATAAAAATAAAGAATACTCCGAAGAAGGACTTATCCCCGATTGGAAATTGATGGAAAATATTATTAAATCATTGCCATATGGGGACAGAATTTAATAAAGAAAATACACCGCACGGCTAACATTGTATTGGCAAAATGCGGGGGAAAGTGCAAAATTGAAAAGCAGAAAAAATAATCCGCTCATGCTTTTCAATTCTGCATTTTTTTGTAAGTTAGCAGAAGTTAAAAAGCATTCGCTACGTTTGGTCGTTCTTGAACATTTAGTTCTTCGAAAGCCCGCACTTCGCCAATACTTTTTCCGTTATCTGCAACCCTATCAAACCACCGTGTCAAAGCCAAATTTTGAAATATTAGATAGTCTTCCAACCTACGGACCAATGTATATTTCCGTAACTGAAAATAATGAAAGTTATTTTCAAGAAGGTTTTGTTGTGAAATTTTTTCAAAATGACGGAAATTTTTGGGTTGGGAATTTTAAAACAGGGTGGTCTAATTTAAATAAAGTGTTTGATATAACTGCTCAAAATAAGATTTTAGTAATTGCAGGTGGACTTGCATATTTGATGACACCCGAAAATCAAAAACCTTTGAAAATATTTGGTCTTGATTTTAAGTATTATTTTGAATACAAAAACTTAATAATTTTCTCTACAAATACTGAAATTACAATCGTAAATATTGACAATTGGAACATTTGGACGAGCAAAAGAATTTCTTGGGATGGAATTGAAAACTTAAGAATAGAAAATAATATTTTAATTGGTGAATGTTACGACCCAACCAATTCAACAGAAGAATGGTCGGAATTTTCACTAAACATTGATACGAAAGAAATTAACGGTGGAAGTTGGTAAAAAAGGGCTGCAGATAACATGGGTTTTGCAAGATGCGGGGTTGAAGGAAATCTCAGAGAAATTCTAGAAAGTACCCGCAAAAAACTTTTCCATTTTTTAGTTTTTTCGTAATTTTAAAAAATGGAAAAAGTTTTTGCTAGAGATTGGTTCTCCTCCCGACTTTCGGTTTGCAGTAGCCCGCACCTCGCAAAGCCTTTTC
>NZ_JCAKLF010000014.1:0-5331 GCF_059509915.1 Kaistella sp. CFF1-2 | reverse complement strand
AGAGATCATTGAAATATACAATATACAACCAAGTAAGGAAAAACTAAGGCGTAGAATTTAGAATTATCCGATGAGCATAAATCAAACAAACATACAATGGAGAGTTTGATCCTGGCTCAGGATGAACGCTAGCGGGAGGCCTAACACATGCAAGCCGAGCGGTAGATTTCTTTCGGGAAATTGAGAGCGGCGTACGGGTGAGGAACACGTGTGCAACCTGCCTTTATCTGGGAGATAGCCTTTCGAAAGGAAGATTAATACCCCATAATATACTGATTGGCATCAATTAGTATTGAAAGCTCCGGCGGATAGAGATGGGCACGCGCAAGATTAGATAGTTGGTAGGGTAACGGCCTACCAAGTCCATGATCTTTAGGGGGCCTGAGAGGGTGATCCCCCACACTGGTACTGAGACACGGACCAGACTCCTACGGGAGGCAGCAGTGAGGAATATTGGACAATGGGTGAGAGCCTGATCCAGCCATCCCGCGTGAAGGATTAAGGTCCTATGGATTGTAAACTTCTTTTGTATAGGGATAAACCTACCCTCGTGAGGGTAGCTGAAGGTACTATACGAATAAGCACCGGCTAACTCCGTGCCAGCAGCCGCGGTAATACGGAGGGTGCAAGCGTTATCCGGATTTATTGGGTTTAAAGGGTCCGTAGGCGGGCTTATAAGTCAGTGGTGAAAGCCGGCAGCTCAACTGTCGAACTGCCATTGATACTGTAAGTCTTGAGTGTATTTGAAGTGGCTGGAATAAGTAGTGTAGCGGTGAAATGCATAGATATTACTTAGAACACCAATTGCGAAGGCAGGTCACTAAGATACAACTGACGCTGATGGACGAAAGCGTGGGGAGCGAACAGGATTAGATACCCTGGTAGTCCACGCCGTAAACGATGCTTACTCGTTTTTGGGTTTTCGGACTCAGAGACCAAGCGAAAGTGATAAGTAAGCCACCTGGGGAGTACGTTCGCAAGAATGAAACTCAAAGGAATTGACGGGGGCCCGCACAAGCGGTGGATTATGTGGTTTAATTCGATGATACGCGAGGAACCTTACCAAGACTTAAATGGGAAATGACAGATTTAGAAATAGATCCTTCTTCGGACATTTTTCAAGGTGCTGCATGGTTGTCGTCAGCTCGTGCCGTGAGGTGTTAGGTTAAGTCCTGCAACGAGCGCAACCCCTGTCACTAGTTGCTACCATTCAGTTGAGGACTCTAGTGAGACTGCCTACGCAAGTAGAGAGGAAGGTGGGGATGACGTCAAATCATCACGGCCCTTACGTCTTGGGCCACACACGTAATACAATGGCAGGTACAGAGGGCAGCTACACAGCGATGTGATGCGAATCTCGAAAGCCTGTCTCAGTTCGGATTGGAGTCTGCAACTCGACTCTATGAAGCTGGAATCGCTAGTAATCGCGCATCAGCCATGGCGCGGTGAATACGTTCCCGGGCCTTGTACACACCGCCCGTCAAGCCATGGAAGTTTGGGGTACCTGAAGCCGGTGACCGTTAAAGGAGCTGTCTAGGGTAAAACAAGTAACTAGGGCTAAGTCGTAACAAGGTAGCCGTACCGGAAGGTGCGGCTGGAACATCTCATTTTAGAGACAAAACGTCAAAAAAAATTAGTACAGCAATGTACATGTATTTATGCGGATATTTTTTTTATGCTTTAGTTTTTATTTGGTTGAATATTATAAAAATACACCCCTAAGAATTAGTACGAGGGATTGAGACAAGAGATTGGAAGATAAGAGATGTGAGACAAAAGTCTAGTATCTCAAGTCTAAAAGTCTTAAATCTAATGAAGTCTCGTAGCTCAGCTGGTTAGAGCGCTACACTGATAATGTAGAGGTCGGCAGTTCGAGCCTGCCCGAGACTACTAATTTAAAGATGGTAAGATATCAGATTCAAGATATCAGACGAAAAAAGTCTGTAATCTGAAATCTATTATCTGAAATCTAATAACAGGGGGAATTAGCTCAGCTGGCTAGAGCGCCTGCCTTGCACGCAGGAGGTCAAGGGTTCGACTCCCTTATTCTCCACAGTTTTGGAAGTTTGATTTAAAAGTTACGATTGGAGCCAAAAACAACAATTGTTCATCAGACGGAAAGAAAGACAAAAGATCATTGACATTAACGGTAAAGACATCACAAAGAGAAAACCGAGCACTTATAAGTGCTTGAGTAACCAAAAATATTAGGAAAGAAATCGTTAAGGGCGTATGGCGGATGCCTAGGCTTTCAGAGGCGAAGAAGGACGTGGTAAGCTGCGAAAAGCTCGGGGGATTGGCACACACGAATTGATCCCGAGATGTCCGAATGGGGCAACCCGGCAGGTTGAAGGCCTGTCACTCTAATTTATTAGAGAGCAAACCCGGAGAACTGAAACATCTAAGTACCCGGAGGAAAAGAAATCGAAGAGATTCCGTAAGTAGTGGCGAGCGAAAGCGGATTAGCCCAAAAGCTTTTATATGTTTAATAGAATGTTCTGGAAAGAACAGCCATAGAGGGTGATAGCCCCGTATATGAAAGGCATATTTAAGTGATAAATGAGTAGGGCGGGACACGTGAAATCCTGTCTGAATGTGGGGGGACCATCCTCCAAGGCTAAATACTCCTGAAAGACCGATAGTGAACAAGTACTGTGAAGGAAAGGTGAAAAGCACTTCGAATAGAAGGGTGAAATAGAACCTGAAACCGTACGCCTACAAGCGGTCGGAGCACATTTATTGTGTGACGGCGTGCCTTTTGCATAATGAGCCTACGAGTTAATTTTACTAGCGAGGTTAAGGACTTCAGGTCCGGAGCCGGAGCGAAAGCGAGTCTGAATAGGGCGCATAGTTAGTAGGATTAGACGCGAAACCTTGTGATCTACCCATGGGCAGGTTGAAGCTTTGGTAACACAAAGTGGAGGACCGAACCGGTTGACGTTGAAAAGTCTTCGGATGACTTGTGGGTAGGGGTGAAAGGCCAATCAAACTGGGAGATAGCTCGTACTCTCCGAAATGCATTTAGGTGCAGCGTCGATGTTAAGTTTATTAGAGGTAGAGCTACTGATTGGATGCGGGGGAGTCAAATCCTACCAATTCCTGACAAACTCCGAATGCTAATAAATGTTCGTCGGCAGTGAGGGCATGGGTGCTAAGGTCCATGTCCGAGAGGGAAAGAACCCGGACCACCAGCTAAGGTCCCCAAATCTATACTAAGTTGAAACAACGCGGTTGGACTGCATTGACAGCTAGGATGTTGGCTTGGAAGCAGCCATTCATTTAAAGAGTGCGTAACAGCTCACTAGTCGAGCGGTCCGGCATGGATAATAATCGGGCATAAGTATAGTACCGAAGCTATGGATTTACAACATTAGTTGTATCTGGTAGGAGAGCATTCTGTTTGCGCTGAAGCAGTATCGTGAGGTATTGTGGAGCGGACAGAAAAGAAAATGTAGGCATAAGTAACGATAAAGGGGGCGAGAAACCCCCTCACCGAAAGACTAAGGTTTCCTCAGCCATGCTAATCAGCTGAGGGTTAGTCGGGACCTAACGCGAACCCGAGAGGGGTAGTGGATGGACATAGGGTTAATATTCCCTAACTTGCTCACAATAAAAGGGGACGGATTGCCGTACTTACTGGAGACTGACGGAATAGTCAAGGCCTAGCCTTCGGGCGAAGCTGCTGTAGGGAAAGCGGTTCCAAGAAAAGCCGAAGTGAAGCAACCCGTACCAAAACCGACACAGGTAGTCGAGGAGAGAATCCTAAGGTGCTCGAGTGAGTCGTGGCTAAGGAACTAGGCAAAATAGTCTCGTAACTTCGGAAGAAGAGACGCCATCAGCAATGGTGGCCGCAGTGAAGAGGCCCAGGCGACTGTTTATCAAAAACACAGGACTCTGCTAAATCGAAAGATGCTGTATAGGGTCTGACACCTGCCCGGTGCTGGAAGGTTAAGGAAGGTGCTTAGAGGTAACTCGAAGGCATTAACTGAAGCCCCAGTAAACGGCGGCCGTAACTATAACGGTCCTAAGGTAGCGAAATTCCTTGTCGGGTAAGTTCCGACCTGCACGAATGGTGTAACGATCTGGGCACTGTCTCAGCCACGAGCTCGGTGAAATTGTAGTATCGGTGAAGATGCCGATTACCCGCAATGGGACGAAAAGACCCTGTGAACCTTTACTATAACTTCGTATTGACTTTGAGTAAGTAATGTGTAGGATAGGTGGGAGACTATGAAGCAGGCACGCTAGTGTTTGTGGAGTCAACGTTGAAATACCACCCTTTACTTACTTGGAGCCTAACTTCTCGATGAGAAGGACATTGCGTGGTGGGTAGTTTGACTGGGGTGGTCGCCTCCAAAAGAGTAACGGAGGCTTTCAAAGGTACCCTCAGCACGCTTGGTAACCGTGCGTAGAGTGTAATGGCATAAGGGTGCTTGACTGTGAGACCTACAAGTCGATCAGGTGCGAAAGCAGGACATAGTGATCCGGTGGTTCCGTATGGAAGGGCCATCGCTCATAGGATAAAAGGTACTCCGGGGATAACAGGCTAGTCTCCCCCAAGAGCTCACATCGACGGGGAGGTTCGGCACCTCGATGTCGGCTCGTCACATCCTGGGGCTGGAGAAGGTCCCAAGGGTTGGGCTGTTCGCCCATTAAAGTGGCACGCGAGCTGGGTTCAGAACGTCGTGAGACAGTTCGGTCTCTATCTATTGCGGGCGTTAGATGTTTGAGAGGGCTTGAATCTAGTACGAGAGGACCGATTTGAACAAACCTCTGGTGTATCAGTTGTACCGCCAGGTGCACCGCTGAGTAGCTACGTTTGGTAAGGATAAGCACTGAAAGCATATAAGTGCGAAACCTGCCTCAAGATGAGACATCTTTTAAGGGTCGTTGGAGATGACGACGTTGATAGGCTACAGGTGTAAAGACAGTAATGTCATAGCCGAGTAGTACTAATTACCCGTAGATTTATAGCCTAACTACAATGGTTAATTATCAATTGCTAATTATCAATTAACAATTGACTGGTTCTTATAAGTGCGATAAAGGTTTTGCCTTTGTGATGTATATTACCGATAAATATTGTACGAAAGTACAATGTACAATGTAAAAAGTACAAAGTATAGAATACTTAAAGTACATGATACATAGTACATTCTACATCGTACAACAAATACAATATTTAGGGTGGTTTTAGCAGAGGGGCTCACCTGTTCCCATTCCGAACACAGAAGTTAAGCCCTCTAGCGCCGATGGTACTGCGAAAGCGGGAGAGTAGGTCGCCGCCAGTTTTTTTTTAAAGCTCATCAATTAGTTTTGATGAGCTTTTTT
>NZ_JCAKLF010000013.1:0-5388 GCF_059509915.1 Kaistella sp. CFF1-2 | reverse complement strand
TGGAAGGTTGTTTGTTTTTTGCTTGCAGATAACGGAAAAAGTATTGGCGAAGTGCGGGCTAAATGGAACGAAAAGTTCAATTTAGACTGAACGTAGCCGATGCTTTTTTCGGATTGTTAAATTACAAAAAATAATAATACGAAAAAGCAGCGGCGGCTAAATTTTACGAAAAGTTCAACTTGCCTTTCACCCCGCATTTTGCCAATACTATGTTATCTGCAGCCATACTTATTTCTTATTTTCTGTGATTCCAATTATGACTCCAAAATTTCCATCAATTTGTTCCCATTTTTTTGTAGGAGCGTAAGTTCTGGAAACAAAACCATCTAAATAAAGTGCTTTTTTGCAGTCTAAATCTTTAAAAAGTTTCGCAAAGTTGTAAAAATTGATTTCTTTTTTTGACATCGCAAAAATTATATTTCCATTTTCCAAAATTCCAACACCATTTCGAATATTAAGATTCTTAGATTCTTGCTGAAAAGTTGGATTTATCTCTCCATTATTAATCAAAAGCATTGGACCAGATTGTGTCGCAAATTCAATTTGGGGGTTTTGTTTATATTTTTTTGTTTCGATAATATCGGCTTCGCCATTCTTGGTTATTAAAAACACTCCATTTGGCTCTAAATAAAAGTTTCCATTTCCGTTAAGCGTATCAATATTTTTCAATATTTTCGAATTTTCAATGTATAGACCTTTTGGTGAATTACCATTTTCAAACATTCCTCCATTCATTGCAAATTCTAAATTTTGATTTTGTGATTCTAAATACTTTTTTAAATTCTCAATGCTTTTAAAAGTTAAATTTTCATTTTTCCAATACAATTTTACTTTCTGTTCTTTAGGATTTGCAATATAGATTACAAATTCTTTTTCTTTCTCATTTTTTTTGTTACATGAAAAACATACCAATAATGAAAAATAAAGTAGAAAAATGATTGGGAATTTCAACGTAATATTGGTTTATGGTTGCAGATAACGGAAAAAGTATTTGCGAAGGGCGGGCTAAATTGGACGAAAAGTTCAATTTAGACCGAACGAAGCAAATTGCTTTTTCAGATTGTTAAATTACAAAAAAATACAATATGAAAAGCAAGTTGCGACTAAATGCATCGGTTTTTTCTATTATATATTCAGCCCCGCCTTTTGCAAATACAATGTTATGGGTAGTTTTTTAGTTCAAATACTTTTCAAAAAAATCTAATGCAGCGTTTGATGTTTTATCGAAAAATTCGATATATGGAGAAAAATGTCCGCCTGAAACAGTTACTAATTCTTTTGGATGCAAAGTGTTTTCATAAGTATCCAAAATTAAATCTGTAGGTGTTACGATGTCGTTAAGTGCAACAATGAATAAAATAGGTGTCGGGCTAATCTGCGAAGCATAAATACCTGGTTCATACATTCGGGAATATTCTGTTGAGCGTAAAGTAACTTCATTCCGAGATGTAGGTGATAATTTAAAGGCATTCATATAATATTCTTTCGCATCCATCATCGGGTAAATAGGAAAATCTTCTGATTCTCCGACCAATGTCCGCATCAATGGTTTTTCTCCTAGCAAGCGATTCAAACGGTCTTTTTTTACCGTCTTCCAAAATAAAGTGGTTTTTTCGGCAGGCGTTCGTCTCAAACTGCTTTGATAACCACTGATTGTAGGTACTTGTGACACCACACATTTAACTCTTTTATCGGTTGCAGCGGTTACAATGACGTGTCCACCCGAAAAACTTGTTCCCCAAATTCCAATTCTATTGTCATCTACATTGCTTAATGAACACGCATACGTAATACTGTTTTTATAGTCGTCTATTTGTATAAAAGGATTTACTTCCTGTCGTGGCATACCTTCACTTTCTCCAAGATTTCTGTAATCAAATAGAATCACCACAAAATCATTTTCTGCAAACTTTTCCGCAAATTTGTCGATATAAGCTTCTTTGGTCAGCCCAAATCCGTGTGCCATAATGATAGCCGGATATTTTCCTTCTTTTTTAGGTGTGTACTGCAATGCACTTAATCTAATTCCGTCACTTAGATAGTTTATTTTTTTTAAATTGTACCTGCACATAATTTTACTATTTGCTTTAATGTTAATGTTATTATTCCAACAAAATTATTAAGTAGCAGGTAAACAATGTTGTCCTATACGTTCTATGATTTGTCGATTTCGTCCATTATAGACGAACGAAAAGAAGAAGGAGTAAATCCAAAATACCGTCTAAAAGATTTGTCAAACTGGGACAGGCTACTAAAGCCACATTGGTAAGCAATCTCTGATATGCTTTTATCAGTAGTAAGCAAACAAGATTGTGCTTCGGTTAATCTTTGTTTCAATATCCAATTTGCAGGAGTACAATTGAATGTCTTTGCAAAATCTCTTTTAAATTTAGAAAGACTTCGGTTTGTAAAACCAGCCAATTCTTCTATGCTATAATTCTCTTTATATAGGTTTTCCATTATAGTTTTCAAGTTGTCATCTTGTTGTGTGATTGAATTAAAAAATTGCTTTGCACGAGGATTTTGCTTTGAGAGTAAATAGGTAAGTTCAGTAACTTTTAATTCCAAAATAGATTGGTTATTTTCATTTTCTTGAATGTAACTTAGATATTGTTTGATAAAGCTATCAATTATCTTGTTTTTATTAAGTACTATTATGTCTATATTGCAGGATGATTGTTCGGAATTGTAGATTTCCAATACAGTCGATTGCTTGATGAAAGTGTTATTAAAATAAATGACCAATGCCTCAAATGTTCCGTCATTTGCTAAATATTCGGTCATTTTATAAATTCCTTTTTTTACTAACAAAACCTGTGTATTATCCACTTCAATATCCTTTTCCTGAGCAATTATTTTCTTCCCATTTAAAACAAAAACAAAAGCATTTTCCTGCATCAGCACAAATTGTTTGGTCGATGCAGAATTGGTTTTCCATTTTGCAAATAGTAAGTTACCATCTTTAAGTATTTTTTCTTTTGGAAACGCTTTCATCAATGTTGGTGTTTCGATCTTTTATCTCATTTTCTACAAGGTTAATTCTTTAGGACAAGTCGAGTTGAAAAATTACCCATAACGGAAAAAGTATTTGCGAAGGGCGGGCTAAATTAAACTGGAAGTTCAATTTCGACCGAACGAAGCAAATTGCTTTTTTGTGGAACTAAATTAAAAAAAAATGTGGAACGAAAAGCAATTTGCGGCTAAATGCACCGGGTCTCTCTATTAACGATTCAACCCCGCCTTTTGCAAATACTATGTTGTGCGATGTTTTCTCTAAATCCTAACTATATCTCTCAATAATAGTTGTTCTATGATCAATTATTGAATTTTGTGATTTTTCGAGAAATGTTAAAAAATTATCAATACTAAGTAACTTATCTTTAAAGCTTTCTCCTAATGCAACTTTATGTTCATTTAAAACGCCAATTATAACTACATTATGCGTAAAGTCTCCAAACATTGCCCACTTTTTATCTTTATCGTAATAAAATGATTCATGAGATTTCCTTAATCCCAATTTTTTTTCAGGGTGTTCAAATTCAGAATATGTATGGTTTACTATATACTCGGTGTGGGTGGTTTCCTCCGTAATTTCTATTGCGTTTAGCAGATAAAACACAGGCGCAGACGCAATCATGGATTTAGTTTTACTCTTATGGATAAAGGTCTTCAATTCTGAAAATTCATCTTCACTATTGAACCAACCGTTTTCATTTAAGAAAAAATAATGGTCAAATTTTTTATTAAAAACCTGATTTGGGAAAAGCGCAACATTTGGCTTTAGTTCCTTTACATTATATAATTCACTTTCTATCTTTTGATAATTATATACGCTTTCCGGGTCATTTATTATTATGCTTCTCATTTTAATTTAGTTTTTAGTAAATCGTATTTTTTTGACGGAATTTGGGCCTGAACTGATTGACAATCCTCCAACTATGTTGTAACCCTTTCCCTGAAAAGTTTCGGTAGATGAAGGTGAATATTTTACATAAACATTTCCTTTCCCATCTGTGATTTTAGAGCCATCAAATTTAGCATCACTGGCAGACTTAAGATTATTGAATGCTGTGGCAAATGAAGTTTTATCATTAACAAGTCCATAACTTCCACCTACGTCAAAACATTCAGCTGTAAGTCCTGTCCAAACTTGGTAACATGTTGAAGCTGAATTAAATTTAAAACTTTGAAGAATTAATAACCCAATTAATACTAGAGCAGTTCCCGCGTATAATTTTTAAACTTTGATAATATTATCTTTTTATATAATTTAATGCATTTTTTGTGCCAAAGTTGGTTATAAAATATCGCACAACGGAAAAAGTATTTGCGAAGGGCGGGCTAAATTTAACTGCAAGTTCAATTTCGACCGAACGAAGCAAATTGCTTTTTCAGATTGTTAAATTACAAAAAAATACAATATGAAAAGCAAGTTGCGACTAAATGCATCGGGTTTTTCTATTATATATTCAACCCCGCCTTTTGCAAATACTATGTTGTGCGATGTTTTTTTTTAACATTGTGATTTAATTTTTATCGATTTGGCTCTGATCGCAAAAAATTCCTTGACTAAAATTTCATCATCTTGGATTAGTTCTGGATATCCGCAAGACATTATTGTCGTAGAATTGGCTGATTTCCAAACTTGCCGAAAACAACCTTCTAGTTCAGGAAAGTTGTTGACAAAGAATGAGATGACAAATTTATCATTCCAATATTCCTCTATTATAGACTCTAAAATGTCATCATATTTATGGATGATTCTATCTGGCAGAATACTATTAAGTTTTAAAGGTATATTATGGCATAAATCAGCCAACAATCTAGCGTTATTGTCTTGACTGTGTCGAATTTCTATAAATGCATAGTATAAGGCTTTGTGCAAAATCAATCTTGTGTCAATTTGCGAGTCATCGGTAAAAAAATCTTCATAAACCTCAAAGAAAAGGTCGAAAGCCACACTACTATTCCCATTGCAATAATTTAAAATAATCTGAACCCAATCAATATCAACCTTTTCGGAAAAATATAATTGGCAGTATTTGGAGAATAAGATATTGTCTTCAAAAGAATGCGCAACATTAATTCTATCAATATACCTTGCCAACTCGTATAAATTTCTTTCGCCTAAATAATTGGAAGGGTTATTTTTTAATTTTGAAATATCGTTTGCAATTCTATACATAATATTGGTTTAAAATATCGCACAACGGAAAAAGTATTGGCGAAGTGCGGGCTAAATTGGACAAATGGTTCAATTTCGACTGCGTGTAGCCGATGCTTTTTCAGATTGTTAAAATTAAAGAAAAAAAACAATATGAAAAGCAGCGGCGGCTAAATATTTCTGCTTTTTCTACTTTACATTTAACCCCGCATTTTGCCAATACA
>NZ_JCAKLF010000012.1:0-5533 GCF_059509915.1 Kaistella sp. CFF1-2 | reverse complement strand
GTAAGATGTACAAATCCAAAAATAAATGGAAAGGTATATACTAATATTCTAAATATATAACTCCAAGTTTTTTTAGAAAATAAATACGAATATAACTTATTATATCTTAATGGTAGTCTGAATATTAGTTCTTCAATTAAAGGAACAAGTATAACTACTGATAGTGTTGTAATCCATACTGTATTTGCACTATATTGTATTCTCTCAATATCTTTTGGCAATGAATTATTGTCAATTAAGTAAATAAGTGTAAACATTATGGGTAATGAAACAATTATATCCAAAAGAATTGTATTTAAAATGTAGTTTAAATTATTTTTGAATGAAATATTTTCTGATCTTACATCATTAGGGTTTCGATAAAAATTGATTAGTTCTTGTAAATATTTTTTCATTAATATATTGAAGTTATGTACGATTACAGCTAACGGAAAAAGTATTGGCGAAGTGCGGGCTTAATTTGAACAAATGTTCAAGTTCAGACCAAACGGAGCCGATGCTTTTTCAGATAAGCTAAGTTATGAAAAAAGATTATATGAAAAGCAGCGGCGGCTAAATTTTTCAAATCTTTCTATTATACATTTAACCCCGCATTTTGCCAATACAATGTTAGCAGAAGTCCTAATTTATCAATATGCTTGGATTAAAACCTCTGATGGAATATGTAATTTTTCTGTTAATTTTCGAATCATTTCAAGTGATAATTTTCTTTTTTTACTCAAAATTTCACTAGCTCTACTTTTCAGTCCAATTACTTCCGCTAAATCATTTTGTGAATAGTTCAATTGTTCCATTCTGAATTTTATCGCTTCAATTGGATCTGGAAGTTCAATAGGGAAGTGTTCTGATTCATATTTATCAATCAGAATTCCCAAAATTTCTAATTCGTCTCCTTCTTTTGTTCCAGGATTTGCATCAAAAATTACTTCAAGTCTTTCTAAAGCTTGAAAATAATCTTGTTCTGTTTTTATTGGTTTCAATTTCATTTTTCTAAATTTTATTTGCGTCAATTTTATCATATTCGGCGTGAGTTCCAATAAATCGAATCCACATCATCTGATAATTGAAATTAATTTTTACAATTAATCTATAATTATTCCCCTTTATGTTAAAACAAACTCTATTATCTTCTAAAATACTTGCGCTTGGATATTCGGCTTTCAATTCATTTAGATTTTTCCAAATTCCATTGTCAGCTTCTTGATACCACGATTTCAATTGTTGCTCACAATCGGAATGTTTTTCCCAAAACTCGCGTAATATTTTCTTTGCAATAACTCTCAATTATTATTCTTTTGTACAAATATAATAATTTTTCCCAAATTGGGAATTTATTATTTAAAATTGTTCTGAAGTCTGTTTGGGAAGGATTTCTGCTAACGAAAAAGTATTGGCGAAGTGCGGGCTTAATATGAACAAATGTTCAAGTTCAGACCAAACGGAGCCGATGCTTTTTCAGATTGTCTAAATTAAGAAAAAAAACAATATGAAAAGCAGCGGCGGATAAATATTACAAATCTTTCTATTATACATTTAACCCCGCATTTTGCCAATACAATGTTATCCGCAGTATTTTTTTATATCTCTATTTTGTTTTTGAATACAATTACTAAAGAATAATCTTTTTTTTGTTTATTTGGTAGCAAATATGCAAAAGTCAGTTCCGATATTTGTCCATTATCATTGAATAATAATTTCTTGGATTGAGAAATGGTATTATATGTTTCTGTTTGTTGTGTTTCAGATTCTTTAATTTTGAATGCGTGATTTTCAAAAAGTGAAAATAATCTATTAAATTCAAAAATCAAGTCATCTTCATTATTGAAAACAAATCTTTCATTTATTTCAAAAGCATTATTTTTTTCTTGATGTTCATTTTGACTAATTAAAATTTGTCCATTTACAATTGCAGATTTTATTAATTTGTTTTCTTTGATTTTTGCAGAATATATTTTCGTATTTCCTCCTGTCCAATTAACTCCATTATTAACACCAAACTCAAATTTTAAGTCAGAATTTTTAATCATTAAATTTATATTCTGATTTACATCTAAATTCTGAAATAGTTTATTTAATTCAACATTCACTTTATTTTGACTAAACATTAATATGCTAATTATTGTAAATATGGTTGTTAGAGCGGTTCTCATAATATTGCAGATAACGGAAAAAGTATTGGCGAAGTGCGGGCTTAAGTTGAACAAATGTTCAAGTTCAGACCAAATGGAGCCGATGCTTTTTCTTGGAACTAAATTACAAAAAAATGTGGAAAGTAAAAGCAGCGGCGGATAAATATTTCTACTTTTTCTACTTTATATTTAACCCCGCATTTTGCCAATACAATGTTAACTGCAGTAAGATTTTTTTCTAATCGTAATGAAACCTACATTTTGCAATTAAGATTTCATTTTCTTGATATTTATAAATTAATCTGTGTTCATCATCGATTCGGCGAGACCAAAATCCAGAATATTTATGTTTTAAAGGCTCTGGTTTTCCAATTCCTTCAAATGGATTTCTTGAAATATCTTTTAGAAGATCATTGATTCGTTTCAATTTCTTTTTATCAGTTTTCTGCCAATACAAATAATCTTCCCAAGATTCGTCTACAAAAGTATATTTCATAATTACTCTTCAATTAAATCCTTTGAAAATGATTTTGCGCTTTTCAATTTTTCAATTGCTGAATCCAAACGCATTTCGTTTTTTCTCGATGATAATTCATAATTAGTTGCCATCAAAGAATTATACTCCTCTAATGACATTACAACAATTCCCGAATCTTTTCCACGATTGATAATTAGAGTTTCAAAATTTTTTGCAACTCTATCTAAATATGATTTTATGTCTTTTCTAAAATCAGAAACACTTGCAATTAGCATAATTTTGTATTTTTATTTGTACAAATATATGTACAAATTTTCTAAATTACAAACTATGCGGAATTTTGGAATCTTATTGCAGTTAACGGAAAAAGTATTGGCGAAGTGCGGGCTGGATTTAACTGAAAGTTCAATTCAAACCAGTTGAAGCCAATATTTTTTCAATGGAACTAAGTTAAACAAAAATGTGGAATTGAGAAATATTGGCGGATAAAGGAATAGAGTAGTTGTATTTTGTATTTAACCCCGCATTTTGCCAATACACTGTTATGCGAGGTTTCTTTATTTGATAATTACTTGTACTTCTTTAGATTCGTCAATAATTATTTTTGCGGTTTCATACTTTGGAGGAATTCCAAAAATCCTTTTTTTGTTGTTCGAGAAACCTGTGTTTTTTGGAATACCTAATTTATTTTTATCCATTTTACTATCATAGTTTGTGTCTTGAAAACAAGCAATAGCAAGTTCTCCTTTTGGAATTCCATAGAATACTTTTCGAGTTTTTGTGTCTTTAATGGGAAGAATACCACTTAGAAAACCTTTATAGTTGCTAAAATTCTCTTCTCCTTTTATCAAGGTAAACCAAATATTTCCTGTTATTTTCTTGGTTAAAAACTCTACAATAAGATCTGTGTATTTGTTTTTGTAAATTTCATCAACCACAATTTGGTTTGGATTCATTTGATGGTTATTCGCTTTTTCAAGTTGGATTTCAAAATTCATCATTTTAATAGTTTTAGATAAAAGCATTAAGTTGTAATATGATGAATAGGGTCTGAATTTAATAACGTCTGTATTTATTGGTGAGAATGTGATTGCCGAATTTTGGTCAAAATTAAGTTCAGATAAGGATATTTTCTTGACATTTTCGTTTTCAAATGATTTGAAATGAATTTCCAAGTTATCAATATCATAAACGATGCTCCAAAATGTTTTGTAGTTTGGTCTATTTTCACGTACTAAATCTAATTTTGAAAACGCATCATTGACTCTTAATTCATCCACATTTAGATTACTTTTTAAAATACTGTATCTGTCAAATGCGTTTCTTGAATTTACATCTATATTCTTAACGTTTGAAAAATAGTCTTTAGAATCCTTGAATATTTCATTTGTAATAACTTGATGTTTTTCTATATTTCTGTTTACGATTGCTTTACCATTTACGAAATCAATGACTGCCGAAGTTCCAGTTTTATCAGCAAGGAAATAATGAATTTTTGCGATGGGTTTTATTGCTAAATTATTTACATTTTCAACAACTTCATCAACAGAAGCATAATTATCTAGTTGATATTGAATCCACTCTAGTTCAGAAATTGTTTTATTTTTATTGTCTTGATATTCAGTTGATTCTAGCCAAAGTTGCTCAATTACTAAACCTTTTTCATTTATTCCACCGTAGGGAAATTCTTTGCCATTTTGATTAAATGTAACTGAGCCATATTTAGATATCCAATCTGCAACATTTTCTCCTCTAAAACCATAGGCATATTTTTTCTGTCCTTTATTATTTTTTAATAGATAACCATCTCCAGAATTCCAATCAAAATTTTTTGCAAATAATTTAGGTTTGGAATTAAAGAAAAATGCTGAACACGCAAACGAATATGTTGTAAATAGAGTAGTGAGTAATAAGAGTAAGTTTTTTCTCATACATTAAGTTTTTTGTAAAAGTAATTACTCTCTGTTTAAAATATATGTCACTTTTGTGACAAAATTTTTGATCGTAATCTACTTAGGGATTGACGTTCAATTCCCAAATATGAAGCTAATTGAGTTAACGTTACACGATTTGCAATAGTTTTGTTTTCATTTAAAAATCTTAAATATCTTTCTTCTGCATTTTCAAATAGGAAACTTTCATATTTATTTGTCCTTGTTTCTAAAGCCCATTCCGCAATTTTTCTTCCAAAACTTGCGAAATTGCTATAAGTTTCATAGGCTGTTTTTACAGTTTTATAAGGAATGGAAATCACTACACCGTCCTCTAAACATTCAAAATTATATTTTGTTTTATGCTGTTTGATGAAAGCCAAATAATCCGTAGCAAATTGATTTTCTGCAAAAAATGCGTTGGTAATTTCCTTGCCATTAGAGTCTACAAAGTAAGAACGCATTAATCCCGAAAAAATAAAACCGATAGATTTTTGAACTTCACCTTCATCAATGTAGATTTCTTTTTTCTTGAGTTCTAGTATTTTGATATTTGAATTTACGAATTCAAGCTCTTCATCAGATAATTCTGGGACTATCTTTCTATAAGAGTTTAAATAATGTTGTATCTCGCTTTTCAAATTTGGTTCTTGATTTATTTGTAAGTTCTTTGATGGGTGGTCTCAAATTGCTAGTGCAACTTTTTGTTTTTGTAAAAGTATTATTTTTTTGGATGATTTTAATAAAATTTGGATAACTTTTTTAGCCTTTTGAGGGCAAAAAGTTACCCACATTTTATTTCCACCGACAACAACAGTGTTTTTCATTGTAATTGATTTAAAATTAGACTATTAAATACATCTTTCGGGGTTTGATAATCCAAAACCTTTCGCGGTCTTTCATTAAGCTGTTCTTGAACTTCTTTTATACGCTTTTTAGTGATGGTATTAAAGTCAGTTCCTTTCGGGAAATAATCTCTTACCAAACCATTCGAG
>NZ_JCAKLF010000011.1:0-6625 GCF_059509915.1 Kaistella sp. CFF1-2 | reverse complement strand
AAACAATGTAATGAAGGGACATTTTTTTGGTAGTGAAAAAATTGCAAACGGTGATATTTTGTTTTTTCAAAATGAAATGCAAAATTTAAAACTAAATAACACCAAAATTAGTTTCGAAATTGGCGAAAGAAAACTATAAAAACATCGCAATTTGGTATTCAGAAAAGCGCAGAAAAAAGAGAGCATTTCATTACAACTCCAACATCAAAAGAAAAATTAAAATTCTCAGGAAAAATAAAGGGTGCAGAAATTATCCTAAACTGCAATTCTACAAGTTGTACTGATAAAACATTGAACTTCCAGAAGTTTACTGCAAAATAAATGTTTAAAAAATATTTTTCACTTTAATTTTTTTGTAACTTGGCGTAATCAGATATGAGTCAATAGGTTAGTTAATTAAGTAATTATCAACTAAGCTAAAGAAACCTTATTGAAGGGAATAATAGAATTAGTGATTTTAAACCAAATAAAAACATAAAAAGATGAATAAACATTATTTAATGTCCAAAATGAAATCAACAGGAATGGCTTATTTATTTTAATTTTTCATTGGTTGCCATTACGCTTATTTAGGAGAATGGGGTCTTCAAATTCTTTATTGGATAACCTTAGGCGGTTTTGGAATTTGGGCGATTATTGACTTATTTACCATTCCATCAAAAGTAGAAGCGCATAATTTGGCGATTGCAAATCAAATTAATGAGATAGAAAAAAGGGAAAACGAAATGATTTTTGTAAGAAACATAGCAATGCAAAATCCTTTATTTAGTCCTTCCAATGCGCGCTAAAATAGATATGTTTAGATTATAAATTGCTTTTTATGAAAAAAATAACACCTTTTGCTTTTGTATTAGTTGCGTTACTATTTGGCTCATGTTCTACGGATGATGAAAAAGTCCAAAGGCAGGAAGAAGAACGAATTGATAAATTATTTAGTGAATTAAAAAAAATATCACTTAGTGTAAGCTGTACCGATTCGTCAACGTGGACATTTACGGAAATTGGAAGTAAAGCTTGTGGTGGTCCCTCTGGTTATATCGCCTACTCTACAACGATAGACACCGCCAATTTTCTAAAAAAAGTAAAAGAATATTCAAAAGTTGTCGAAGATTATAATAAAAAATGGGGCATTGTAAGCGACTGTACAATTGTACAACCTCCAACAAAAGTCGTTTGTAAAGATGGATTACCAACTTTTGTAAACTAATTTTATCATATTTTAGTTATATTTAAATTATAAAAACATAATTATGGAACAAACACTTAACAGAAAGATATCGAATAGATGGAATATATTTTTTAATACGAAAAAATATCCCATTATGCTAAAACTCTTTTCTTTAGCATACGCATTATTTTTCACATTTCTAATAGGTGCGTTAATGGTAATGAAGATAAGTCCTAATCTAAAATTATCTGGTTATGGAATCGTGACCACCGAACCATTTTCAATCGTTGGATTATTTTTAATTTCAATACTGATTTTAAATTATATCGCAAGTTGGTCTATTGCATTTGAAACAAAAAACGCCACTCAACTTGGATTAATATGCGTGAAAACTGGAATCGTTTGTTGTATATTTTCAATGTTTTTATCACCATTTTTAATGGAAAATTTCTCGGGCAAATTTCCTAAAGAACTCATTTTTCTTCTACCTATTTATTTCATGCTTACTAAAAATAAATAATCAATTTTTCTTGAGCGGAAACTTAATTTAAGACCAAGAAAATGATTTGTTTTTAATTAATCCCAAGCAGCACAGAAGACCAAATAGAAAAGGAAAATGTAAAAATGGATTCCCGAATTGAAAAACTAAAAACCATGCAAACAACGTCATTAATTGATGTTGCCAAAAACAATAAAAAATACAATTATCCAGAAACCCTAAAAGACGCTGCTCTTCTCATTCTAGAAGAACGAGGTGTAAAAGAAGAGTCGCTAAAAATTTCTGGTAAACTAACCAATATCAAGTACGAAGAAGCAATCCAAGAGTACAAAAAGTACAATGTAAATTCCATTTTAGGACTCATTCTATTTTGTGTTTCAATGTTTATTTACAGCACCAATGATTGGGCAGGCTTAGTTGTTTATCTTGTCGCCCTCCTATTTATCGGACTTTCCTTTGCCAATTCAAAAAAAATTGCAAAACTCTTGGACGATGATAAAATCGATTATTCCGTTTTGATTCTTTTCTTAAGTTTGTTTCTTTATTTCATCGTATTTTTCGTTACAAGACACCAAATCAAGGAACGAATTCAGATGCGATCATAAAATCGAAAATAAACCGAAACGAAGGTGAGCCAAAATTCAGAACAATTTTATAATCGTTTTTCCTTTTTTTATCCAATGGTTGATTGGTTTTTGCAACCACAAAAAGAAAGGCTTTTCAATGAAATAAATTTGCAACCCAAAGGAAACTTTCTGGAAATCGGAATTGGAAATGGAAGCCATCTTGCGAAATATCAAAATCATCACATTACGGGAATCGACACCTCAAAAGGAATGTTGAATTTAGCCGAAAAAAGAAAAAAAACAGGAACCAAATTACTTTTGATGAGTGGTGAGAGTTTAGATTTTGAAAATGCTCAATTTGATTATGTTGTTCTTTCCCATGTTTTGGCCGTGGTTGATGATCCAGATAAAGTATTGGAGGAATGTTCCCGAGTTTTGAAACCAAACGGAAAACTCTTTATACTAAATCATTTCACACCAAATAATGCCCTAAAATATATTGATTATATGTTCAATTATTTTTCAAAATTCTTGTATTTTAAATCCAGTTTTCATCTTTCTCAATTCAGTAAATTGAATGAATTTGAACTCGAAAAAGAAATCAATTTTGTATTTTCCTATTTTAAATTAATCGTCTATAGAAAATTATGAAAAAAGACTATTTGCTCGCATTTTTTAGCTTAGGAATCTGCCTATTCATCTATCTTTTTTATCGTACGGAACAAACAATAATTAATCAAATTTTTATTGCAATCAACTCGGTTGAAACTTTTATTGAAGCTCAACATACTGTGCAGAAGCGTCTTCCACTACCCGATGTAATCGTGTATTCTTTACCAGAAGCATTGTGGATATTCTGTATTACACTCACCTCAAAATCATTGTATCTAAAATTTGGAAAACTCCAATTCAACATGGTATATCTACCACTTATATTGATTTTTACTTTCGAATTTTCTCAACTCTTTCATTTCACGAATGGCCGATTTGACGTATGGGACATAGCACTTTCATTAGTCTTTTGGATTTTGGCCAAATCTGTTGTAAAGAGTAAAACAAATGATCAAAATATGCTGAAACCATTTAATTATAGAACTTTAATCTGTGTTTTCAGTTACCTCATCGTCTTC
Source organism: Kaistella sp. CFF1-2 (assembly GCF_059509915.1). NCBI lineage: Bacteria > Pseudomonadati > Bacteroidota > Flavobacteriia > Flavobacteriales > Weeksellaceae > Kaistella > Kaistella sp. CFF1-2. The sequence goes on along the minus strand of NZ_JCAKLF010000011.1, from coordinate 3,262 downwards.
TTTTCCCATGTCATTTATTGAAATTTTCTGAATTCATTTTCCTTTAAATAATCTAAAAATTTAGCTTTAATTTAATGAGCAGAATTCATACATTTAAAACTGAAACCAATCAGCTTTATCATTAAGTTAAAACACAAAATGCATAGTACTAAAAACAACATTTTATATCTGCTATTTCTCTTTTTTGCAGCGCAAATCCATGCTCAATTTGCCGGAAAATACAATCTGAGAGACGGAGGCGTTGATGTTCCCAGCTCGTCGCTTTTCCTATTAGATAACAACCAATTTTATCTATTTTATTTTGGAGGGTACAAAACCGGAAAATGGAAAGAAATTGAGAAAAATACCATCGAAATAATCGAAGAAAAAATAAAAAGTAATCCTATTGAACTTTACGCAAAAGGTCCAGATCTTACGGAAGGTTTCATACTTGATGTTGATGGTTTAGCGCAAGCCAAGGCTCGTATTCAGTTTTCAAAAGACACAAAGGAGGCAGGGGAACTTCAACCCGTTTTTAATGATTCACCCAATTGTTTTGGAAACGAGTACATCATTAAAAAACTGGACACAAAACTTAATTGGATAACGATAACGCTACCAGAAAATCCAGACGTAATACGTTACTCTTCCAACTATCCGTACAAAGCAATTAGCTATACCTATGCTATAAATAAAAAGTATTCCGATTATTTTGTTCTCTACAAACCAGAAGTTCTGTTACCGCCATTACAAATGACCATGATAAAAAATGGTGAAGACTATCAATTGAGCATAACAAAAGAATTTTTAAAACGCGAAAAAATAACAACTGCAGAATTCCAAGCGATAGCAAAAGGGTTAAGAGCTGTTAAAAATGAAGAAGAGCGTACTAATCGCGGGGTGATTATCCCTCCAACTTCTATTTCGAATACAACAATATTGGAAAAATCAAAGTTAAAACCACTTTTCACCGCAAAATGTTCAGATAACCCGAGTGAAGGAGAACCTCAGAAAGACAAAAAAACATACACCAAAATTGATCGAAAAGACGGCTTCTACCTAGTCACCAATTATAAAAGCAGTGGTTATAATGAAGATAAGTTTGAATTAACTCAAAATCCAAGTCTCACCAAAGAAGATATCGCCAAAGTTTCAAAAGAAATTTCTGATTATGGAGGTTATGAAATTCGACTAGAATTAAGCGAAATCGGAACTAAAAAATTAGCAGATTTAAGCAAAGCAAATATTGGAAATCCACTGGCGATTGTCATTAATAAAGAGATTATTTGGGCACCTGTTATCTCAACTGAAATCCCGAATGGAAAACTAAATATTACAGGAAATTTTACCGAAACCGAGATAAACACCATCATCTCAAAACTTACAAAATAAACAACTAAAAAAACATGAAAGACCTAAGACCAAATGAACAGAGAGCCAAAAATGCATTAACCTTACTCTGGATTATGCTAGGACTGGAAATTATCTCGTTAATTTCTAGCGGATTGCAGTACAATTTACTTTCGCAAATCTCAGATTTTGGATCACTAACGCCAGAGGAAGCTGATGCAAATGATACACGTGAAGGAATTATCGGAATCATGTACCTTATTGCGTATATCGTTTCCGTCGTTACTTTTATCATGTGGTTTCGTCGTGCTTATTACAATTTGCATTTGCGCGCCAAAAACCTTTCATATTCGGATGATTGGGCTGCTGGAAGTTGGTTTGTACCATTTATGAATCTTGTCCGTCCCTACAAAATCATGAAGGAACTTTACGAGAGAACGGTTGATCTTTACAGAAAAAATGGAATTAAATTAAACTTTGAGCTAAATTCAAATATCGTCGGTTGGTGGTGGGCTTTTTGGATTTTCAATAATATCCTCGGAAATATTACATTCCGAATTACAAATCGTGCTGACACAGTTGATGAACTTTTAACAGCGACTACGTTTAGTATTTTCAATTATCTATTGGGAATTCCGCTTGCTTTGCTTGCTATTCGAGTAATTAAAGATTACGCAAAAGCAGAACCTTTCTTAGCAAAATTGCAAAAGCCTGGTGAAGTACAAGAAAAAACGAGCATTGAACAAAGTGTTGCTTATTAAACATGCTTTAGTTTGACTAATGAAAAATCCACTTTTCTTACTGAGTTTTCTCTTCACGTTTTTAGTAACAAACGCGCAATCACATCGCTTCTTGTACGAATATACTTTTGTTCCCGACTCAACCAATCAAAGTCAAGTTTCCAAAGAGTTAATGCAACTTGATGTCTTTAAAGATCATTCTGAATTTCTTAGCGACCTTTTGGCTAAAAGAGATTCTTCGATGTTTAATGTAAAGCAAAAAACATCCAACAGCATAGGAAGCGACCTTCCGATGGGAAACCTATTTATGAAAATCTACAAAGGAAAAGAAACATATTCATTTGAAAATATTGGTATTGAAAGATACAAAATCACCTATCCAACGATTTTAAAATGGAATTTAACCAATGAAACACAAAAAATCGGAAACTACACCTGTCAAAAAGCAACATTGGAATTCGGAAGAAGGCATTGGATTGCTTGGTTTACCTCTGAAATTCCATATCAAGATGGACCATACGTTTTTGCGAAACTCCCTGGCTTAATAGTTTCTGTTGAAGATTCTAGAAAGCAACATTCCTTTGTTTTGGTTGGAAATTTTCGGGTTGAAAAATCGGCGCCAAATATCTCGTTCACAAACAGAGTTCCTCAAATACCAGCAACACATGAACAATTCAATAAAAAATGGAATTCTTTTCGTAAAAATCCAGTTGGCTTTCGGGAGCAATTTGTCATTAACAATCCTCAAATAAGCAATATGCGGTACTTTGATGCAAATGGAAAGCAACAAGATCCTGCCCAACTTTATGCTGAAGATTTACTGAAAATAAAGAAAGAACTCCAAACCCAAAACAATTACATCGATCTTATCCTCTATCAGTAAGAAAAATAATTTTTGAATACATTTTTTAGCTAATTTAGAACAACAAGAATTTCAAACCAAAACCGTATTTAATGAAAAAAATAATATTTCTTTTCGCATTTGTTTTCATCATCATTTCACTCAATGCACAAAGCACAAGAGCGATTTACGAATACAAATACGTTCGTGATAGTATTGCTAACAAAGCCTTTGCAACTACCGTTTTCTTAGACCTGAATACAAATAATGTCAAGTTCTATTATCAAGAATTGTACAAAATGGACTCAACTAAAAAAGCGACAGGAAAATCCAATGTTAGTATGTCAATGGC
>NZ_JCAKLF010000010.1:0-8437 GCF_059509915.1 Kaistella sp. CFF1-2 | reverse complement strand
TAAGCATTACAGATAACGTTTTGGGGCTTGGCGACAGTGGCGGAAATAGAAGCACTAACTTTCAATTTTGCACAACAGTAGCATAAGCCATTTTTATTTGCTAAATTACAAAAAAAGGAAATACAAATGGCTTATGCGGTGATAGAATTACTGACATTAAATTTTGCACTTAACCCGCCATTTCGCCAAACCCTTGTTATCGGTAGTGGCACTTTTCGGTCGTTCTGTTGAGTGTTGGCTTGGTAGCTCTTTTGCATTTTTGTTTGGCTTTGTGCGGTTGGAAAAATGCAAATGTGCTACCAAAAGCGTTGGTTATTTCAAATATATTTCGTCTCTTATGTAACTATTATTTAGCCAAAAACAATGTTTTGTATATTCATTTTCTTTTGTCAGTTTATCTTGTTTTGGTAAAGGATATGTATCTAAAGCATTTGTTGCATGAGGTCGAACATGAGAAATTGAACTAAATGTTTTGTTTGGAAAATTAGTTTCACGACTTGTTTTTCCATTTTTGTCTGTTTTGAAGCCTTTTACGATTTCTCCTTTTGCAACGATTTGTTGTGTTTTTGTCCAAACTTTTTCAACTTCGAGCAAATCAGAGTAGGGCATATTCCAAAATTTTACTTTTCTCAAAACTAGTTCGTTGCCTTGAAATTGAAAAAATACAAAAAGAAATTTATGTTCTAAAATGTCTTTAAAATCAGAATCCTCCCAAGTTTCATTTATAATCTCTTCGTATTTGAAATTCGGAAAAGACATATCTTCTTTAGGTAAATTGTTTGCTTTCAATCGTACAGTTTTTACTTGAATTTCAGCTTTTTCAAATTCTTCAATTTCTTTGTTGAGTTCAATTCCTAAAATTGCTTTTGTCAAGTTTGCATAGAAGCTTTTTGCAGAAGTATTTAATTCAACTCCAGTTTTGTCTAAGATTTCTTCAATCGTTTTTCCGTAATAAGGTTTGAATTTTTCAATTACAATTTCCTCAATTGTTTTCTTTTTCGCCTCTTTTACAGATGGAATTAGTTTTCCATAAACTTCTTTTGTTTCTCCTGCAATTGAAGCTATGATGTGATTTACATAACCTTGTTTGAAAGAATACGCTCTTTGTTTTGCAAGTGTTTCTGAAAATGGTTGTTTCCTAACTGTAGAAGCACTTGCACCTTTTGTACAAGCACCTAGATAAAATGTATCTCCTTCAGAAAGTTCGTGAGCTTTTCCATCAGCAATTTTCTGTTTGATTGTTTCCCAATCTTTCTTGATAATTTCTAAATCAGTTGAAGGGAAATTCCACTCATCAACTAATTTTATGATGAAATCCAAAATGTCATAACCAGCTTGATGCAAATAGAAAATCAAAAGAATGCTCGCATTCTTTTTGATGAAATCGCTATTTTCAAAATCTTGGTTTACAACATTTAGATAATTGATGATATTCAAAACTAATCGTTCTTTTGAACGATATTCCTTGTTTTTTAGTTGCTTTAATGGCGAAGATTTTAGTTCCATTCCAATTTCTGCAAAATCTGCTTCTGCTGTCGAATTTGGATTGTAACCAAAATAGAATTTCTCTAAAAGTTGTCCGAAATTCCCTTTTCCGGAATAATGATGTTCTAAAATACTTGGCTCACAAATTTCTCTTAATGATTTCCCTTTTAGTTTTTTTGCGTACTCAATTATTGAGTTTTTATCACTCGGATTATACGGTAACTTCATTTTTAATTTTTTCAGTAAGAGCAATTCCTATTTTTTCAATAACTCCAACAACCAAAGCATTTCCCATAAAAAAAGCTCGTTTTGTATCTGTTATTCCATTCAATTTTGTATGGTCGTCTGGAAACATATTTAAACGCTCCAATTCGACTGGCGAAAGTCTTCTCAAACCTTTTGGAGTTTGGATAACGTGTTTAAATCTTGATGCAGATTTTCCGCCTTCTCCTGTAATAATTGTTCGAGATGGTTTGTCAAGTGGATCTGGAAAAATCATTCCACCTTCACTATAATTATATTCAAATCCATCTGCATTTTTACGCATTTCTTTTTTCGGACCTTTTAGATATTTCCATTTGTCCAAATCTTCATTGTTGATATAAAAATCTTCGGTTACTTCTCCATTTTGAACAAGGTCTTTTAAAAATGTAAATTTTCCATCATAATTTGGTTGCGTTTTGATTGTTGTTACTTTTCCGTTAATCATTAAACCTGAATTTTCAAACAAACCAACTTTTCCGTTTTTGTTGAAATTTTCAGAAATTGCAACAATATCTCCTTCCAATTTTATTTCCTTTGGAAATAATTTATTTTCAGCAATTACTGGAAAAGAATTGGCTAAAGTACCTTCTTCTAAAATCCATTCTATCGGTTTTGTGTTTTTTATGTTTTGGTAGATTTCGCTATTGTTCAAATATGCCAAAATGAAAATTCTTCTTCTTCTTTGTGGCATTCCAAAATCAGCAGCGTTGATAACTCTCCACTCTACAGCATATCCGAGTTCGTTCAGACTTTGTAAAATAATCGCAAAATCTCTACCTCTTTGTTTTGAGGGTGAAATCAAAAGTCTATCTACATTCTCAAGAAATAAATATTTTGGTTTATTTTCTTTTTCGGAAAGGATTTTGTGAATTGACCACCACAAAACACCTTTTTTCCCAAGTAAACCTTTGGAATTTTTTAGCGTTGTTGCAACTGAATAATCTTGACATGGAAAACCACCGACTAGCAAATCGTGATCTGGAATATCAGAAACATCAACACTTGCAATGTCCCGATTTGAATGGTTATCCATTCCAAAACGGTTTTCGTAAACGGCAGAAGCGTGTTGGATTTTCGTTGATGGTTCCCACTGATTGCTCCAAACGACTTCGTAATTTGTTTCAATCGGTTTTTTATAATTTGAAGATGCAGATTTTCCATTCCAGCCTTCTAGTCCAAGTCTGAAACCACCAACTCCTGCAAACAATTCGACTACTTTTATCTTATTTTCCATTGTTTACGGTTTTTAGGTATTTAACTTTTTCCTCGGCAACTTTCAAAATGCTCAAATCAGCTTCTTCATCTAAAATTTTATACGCAATTTGATCACTCAAAAAATTATTCGATAATTCTTTTTCGTCACAATTAAAGAAGTCTGAAACTAATTTGATAATTTGTTTCGTTGGTTGCCTTTCGTTGCGTTCTATTTTGGCAAGAAGAGAAGTATCAATACCAATACTTTCTGCAACACTTTTAAGTGTCAAGCCTTGGTTTTCTCTTAGATTTCTAAGATGCTCTCCAAATGATGTTATGTTTTTTAATGTTGCCATTTGGTCAATATTTGTCCAAATATACAAATATTTTTAAAATGGACAAATTTAGTCCAAATATTTTTGGGTGGTGGGTGGGCTTGGGAAAAATAAATGTGGTACAATTGTGTTGGATTTGTGCGTTGGCTTGTACCTCTTTTATTTTTTGAAGCGTTGGCAATTTTCGTTTTTTTTGTCGGATGATGCTTGTTCGGAACGTTGTTTTGCCATTACCGATAACGGGAAAGGGCTTTGCGAGGTGCGGGCTACTGCAACCGAAAGTGGAGAGGAGAACCAATCTCTAGCAAAAACTTTTTCCATTTTTTAAAATTACGAAAAAACTAAAAAATGGAAAAGTTTTTTGCGGGTATTTTCTAAAAATTTTCTAAGATTTCCTTCAACCCCGCATCTTGCAAAACCCATGTTACCTGCAGTATCTTTATCTATATTTATTTTTTTAATTCAATACAAATTCCTTTATGGTCTGAAAATTCCTTGTTAATATTCCATTCTGAAATTTGAAATTTAAAGTTACTCAAAAATTTTTCACTTACGACAATGTGGTCAATGTTTTCACTCAAATTTTCAGTTGTGTTTATTAAGTCATTTTCTTGAAAACATTTAATGAATTTTTCGCGTGCAAAATGTGTGAAATAATAATTGTCAGAAAATGAAGTGTTTAAGTCTCCTGAATAACAAAAATGACCAAGTTTTGATAATGATTTTATGTCTTTTGTTTGTTTTTCCAAATCTGTCTTAAAATTCTTGTCCGAATATCCCAAAATCCCAACAATGGTCCCATAAACGATTAAATTTCCAAAATTTGTTTGAATTTCTGCGCAACAAGAAGTCATTTCGTCATAAGTTTTGAAAGTTTTTATTATTGGAAATTTGGAAAAAATTGCAACTCGTCTTTCAGTTTCTCTGTAACCATAAGGTTTTTTTGGAAGTTTTAAGGTTTCCGTTTTAAATTCATAAAAAGGTAGTTCCACAAGATTGTCAAATTCTGTAAGAACTAATATATCAGCATTAATTTTTTGAATATTTTCAACAACAGGAATGAGGTTTTTTAAATCTTTTAGTCTTTCAATATTCCAAGTTGCGATTTTCATATTCTCTCGTTTTATGCGGTTTTTTTATGATATTGCAGGTAACGTTTTGGGTATTGCCGAAGGCGGGGAAATCGAAGCGGTAAGTTTCGATTTTGCACCGAGGCAAGCCAAAACGAATTATTATGAGTTAAATTTAAAAATAAAAAACGAATAAAATTCGTTTTTGGCGGAATAGAAGTATAAACTTTGAATTTAGCACTTTAGCCCCGCTTTTGGCAATACCTTGTTACCTGCAGCCCTAATTTTTTATTAGGTTTTGTCAAGTTTTGTTTTGTCAAGTTGTCATAAAATGTTAATTTTGCAACCTCAATGAAAAAAGCAACTCAAATATCTTCTCAAGTTACTCCGCCTTAATGGTTGATTAATTGTTGTTTTCCCCCAATTCCTTTTATTGGTTTCTTTAGTGTACCCGAAATTTAGATGTTCGGTGCAAATTACATTTTATAAATTTTTACAATACAAATATCTTATGCAGAAAATTATCAATTTGTTTGATTTCAAACAAAAAGTAGATTACAAAACCGAAATTTTATCAGGTATTACCGTTGCTTTGGCTTTAGTTCCGGAAGCAGTTGCGTTTGCCTTAATTGCAGGACTTTCTCCGCTTGTGGGTCTTTATGCCGCTTTTATGATGGGCTTGGTTACGTCCATTTTAGGTGGTCGTCCCGGAATGATTTCGGGAGCAACGGGAGCAATAGCAGTAGTCATAGTTGTTTTAGCAAAAACGCACGGTGTGGAATACGTTTTTGCCACCGTTATTTTAGCAGGAATTATTCAAATGTTAGCAGGATTTTTAAAGTTAGGAAAACTCATACGGTTGGTTCCGCATCCAGTAATTTTTGGTTTTGTCAATGGTTTAGCCATCATTATTTTTATGTCGCAGTTAGACCAATTCAAAGATGCTTCGGGCAATTGGCTCACAGGTTCAAATATGTATATTCTTTTGGCTTTGGTGGGTTTAACAATGCTTATCATTTGGGGATTACCTAAAATTACAAAAGCTGTTCCCGCTTCGCTTACTGCTATTTTAGTGGTTTTTAGTTTGGTTTATTTTTTAAAATTGGATACCAAAACTGTTGGCGATATTGCTTCTATCAAAGGTGGTTTTCCGCCATTTCATATTCCTCAAATTCCTTTTAATTTAGAAACACTTCAAATTATTTTTCCGTATGCGGCTATTGTTGCAGGGGTTGGTTTGATTGAAAGTTTATTGACTTTGAATATTATTGATGAAATTACTGAAACAAGAGGACATAGCAATAGAGAAGCAGTGGCACAAGGAACGGCTAATATTTTATCGGGTTTCTTTTCAGGAATGGGCGGTTGTGCAATGCTTGGACAAAGTTTAATCAACGTTTCCAACGGAGCAAGAGCAAGACTTTCGGGAATTGTAGCATCTGTAATGTTGCTCGTTTTTGTAATGTTTGGAAGCGGTTTGATAGAAAAAGTTCCGATGGCTGCACTTACAGGACTTATGATTATGGTAGCGATTGGTACGTTTGAATGGGCAAGTCTTAGAACATTTACGAAGTTTCCAAAGTCGGATATATTGGTAATGGTTTTAGTAACATTGGTTACGGTTTTCTTGCACAATTTGGCTTTGGCAGTTTTAATTGGAGTCATCATTGCAGCGTTGGTTTTTGCGTGGGACAATGCAAAACGTATTAGAGCAAGAAAATTTGTAGATGATAATGGCGTGAAACATTATGAAATTTATGGACCACTTTTCTTTGGTTCAACCACTGCATTTACAGAAAAATTTGATGTACTGAACGACCCTGAAGAAGTCATTATTGATTTTAAAGAAAGTCGAGTAGTAGATATGTCGGCAATTGAAGCATTGAATAAACTCACCGAACGATACCACAAACAAAACAAAAAAATACATTTAAAACATTTAAGTCCCGATTGTAGAAAATTAATTAAAAATGCAGAAAGCATTATTGATGTCAATGTAATTGAAGACCCAACGTACAACGTAATGTTAAATGATTAATTTTTTTTAGCGACTTTTTGAGGTCGCTTTTTTGTTGCGGAGTGTTTGGAAAGGGTTGCAGGTAACGGAAAAAGTATTGGCGAAGGACGGGCTATTTTGCTGATAATTTCAGGGGAAAACCGACCGAAGCAAAAAACTTTTTCCATTTTTTAAAATTAATAAAAAACTAAAAAATGGAAAAGGTTTTTGCGACTATTTTCACAAAACTTTCTAAGGAAATATTCAACCCCGTCTTTTGCCAATACAATGTTAGCGGCAGGTGTTTTTAAATTGCGTACTTTCTTTCATCTAAATATTTTTGAATGTTTCGAAGAATATTGCGTAAATACATAAATACTTCTTTTTTTGTTTCAGAAAGTTGTTCAACGCTGTAATTTCTACCACATTCAGCAAAAGAAATATTTCCATGAGCGAGATTGTTACGTTGAGTTTTTACTTGGTGAAGTTTATTTCCATTATTTGCATTTCTGTGAGTTCTATCAGAAAATCCATATTTAGTAGAAAATTCTCTAATTTTTCTACCATCAATATTTCCGGATATTATTTTAGAAGAATCAAATTCAATGTCTATTACATCGTCAGCTAATTGTCCTAGAACTAAAAAAATATTCTCTGTTCCTTTATTTCGAAAATTGTCGTGTTTTTGAGAAATCCAGATTTTTTTTATTTCGTCAATTACTTCACTATAACATAAATTGTCAGATGAAATTTTATCATACATTTCAACTAAAGATTGTTTTATTGATGATTCAGCTAAATTGTATAACAAGAGAAATACATTAGCTTTAAAAACTTTAATAAGTTCTACATTATGAGATTGTGTTTTTCGTCTTATTCTGTTTGGAAAATACAATAAAGCACCTTCAGTTTCAAGATTTTCTAAATGTTTAAAAAACAAATCTATTTCTTTAACTCTTTTTTCAAAGTCTATAAGTACCGTAACCATTAACCATTAATTAGCTTGTTATATACAAACTCGATTCTCTCTTTTATTGCTGTCGGAGCATTTTGACCACCTTTGGTAATTAGTTCATTGAAAATTTTACTATTTAACCAACTTAAATCTTGTGGAATAAGATTGGGTTTTTCACGTAATGCAAGATTTACACCAACCGAAATTGCGTCAAATCGTACCCTTGGCGTTTTACTAGACGTTTTTGATTTTATAAATCCATCTGGAAAGTACTTATCTACAAATTTCAACATTTTGTCAAATTCGTCCGTATATCTTGCTCTATCAAATGATTTATTTTTAGATTCCACAAATTCATTTAAAAATTCATTTACTCCAGATTTTACTAATTTGTAATTGTCAGAATAAGCGAAAAATCTTATAATCAATTCTTGAGGTTCTCCTCTTTTTTCAAGACGATCTGTAAACTTCGTATTTCTTATAAATAAAGGATGTTTTGAACACTCGTTATATACGAAATCCATAAATTTTCCTCCAAATATCCCTTTACGCTTTTCCATGTCCTTTAGAATTGCACTACCTGTGTTAATTCGTTCAAACATCATAAATCTAACATCCTCGTCACTCTTGTCGGAAAGAGCAATCATTCTAATGGTGGAATTAAGAAACTTTCTTTGTCTTGATTTTATTAGATCTTGATATTTAAATCCGTTTAAACTAGTTAATATTTCAAGATTTTTTAAAGTTAAATGATTTTCATAAAATGCTACGATTGTTCTTAGTCGTTGAGAACCATCAACAATTTCCAATCTACCGTCAGTATCAGCAGAAAATATATAAGGTATCGGTAATCCTAATAAAACTGATTCTATAAATTTGGATTGTCTATCAACGTCCCAAACAAAATTTCTCTGATATGTTGGAATGAAAATATCATTGTCATCAGATTCAATTCCATTAAGATATTTATTTACCAAGAGTTCTATGGTAAACTCCTTTATATCAAAATCAACAATTTTTTGTTTTTCTAAAATTTGTTCTTCTGCAATTTGATATATATCCATTTGTTCTATTTTTTATGAAAGTTCTTTTGGCAACACTTGACGCTAACGGAAAAAGTATTGGCGAAGTGCGGGCT
>NZ_JCAKLF010000009.1:0-17019 GCF_059509915.1 Kaistella sp. CFF1-2 | reverse complement strand
ATGAAAGCGCTCCAAGAGATTTCGTGTACAATTGAAAGCTCGGCTTTTTAACAAGATTATTAAATTATCAAAAAGGTAGATTTTTTTAGTTTCGACCTTCTGATTTTGGTTAATCCTACTCTATTTTCAACTTGAAAACTGCCCCTTAATTCGGTAATCAAAATAAGTTTTCAAATCAAATGATTTAAGGATAGGAATTGACTATATTTTTCCTTTTCAACAAACTATTAGAACTATAAGGAATAATTTTCACGACAAAATATTCTAAGAAGTGAGAATATTTTTAGAGCTTCTTGCATATTTTTTTCTGTTCAATTTTATAAATTGGGAGTGTTTTTCCTTTTCAACAAACTATTAGAACTATAAGGAATAATTTTCACGACAAAATATTCTAAGAAATAACAGTAATTTCTACAGCCTTTTGCATATTTTTTTGCTGCAGTAGAACTTGAAAATCTTTTTTCAATATTGATTATAAAACAACGATTTAGATTAAATCTTTCGTAAAAACACATCTACGTACAATCAAGAAAAATACAAAATAAATAGTAAAGAAATGATTCTGCATATTTACAAATAAGCTGTGTCGCGCCTTCATATAACATCGGTTTTGCAAAATGCGGGCTGAGAATATAACTTACACGTTTTTTCAAAATATTCCGCAAAATCCATTTTGTTTTAACAAATTTTGTAAATTCGTCAAAACAAAAGTGGTTTTGCTAATCTTCGTGATAATTGAGAATTTTGTCATTCAATTTCCCGCACTTCGCAAAGCCGCCGGACGTTAGCTGTAATAATAACCGAATCGTTCCCAATAAAGTTAATGAGTATAATTAAAGCATTTTTATATACAGTTTTAGCGTTTTTATTTTGGGCAATAATTCAAATTGCAATACTTCTTCCAATTAAGTATCTGTTTGGAAAACCAGATGACTTTACTCATATATTTGGAATAACTAAAATTGTGTCTGTTATTGGATCATTTTTACTGATTTACTTTTTCTTTTGGAAACCAAAGTTTGATTTAAAAAAAGCTCTTAAAGTTAAGTATTACAATCCTCAAATATATTTGTATCTACCTCTAATTGGAATTGGTTTGTTTCTTATAAATAAGCCATTTTGGGATTTCACTAAGATATTGGAATATTATCAAGGAATTTCTACAAATGCATATTCGGTTACTTCTAAGAATAATATTTCTTTAATTTACAATCTGATTTCTACTTTATTAGTTTCGCCAATAATCGAAGAACTATTTTACAGAAAATTTTTATTAAATAAATTATCAAAAAGTTATAAACCTATTTTAGCGATAATTGCTTCAAGTATTTGTTTTTCAATAATGCATATTGAGACGCCAAATAATTTAATACCAACTTTCATCAGTGGAATTGTACTTGGGATAATATATTTAAAAACAAAAAAAATTGGTTATTGTATAATGCTTCATTTCATTATAAACTTAATTATTGTTATTACAAACAACTTTGGAGCATCTTATGACAATTGGCTGATTGGATATAATTTTAATTTAATTTATTGGATTTTATTTGGAGTTGGAATTATAATAACTTCAAGTGGAATGAAAAAATTACTACAGCTAACATAGTATTTATGTTATGCGGGGTTGAATACAAAATATAAACATTTGTCAAAATAATTCCGCAAAAAATGCTTTTTCTTTTCCTAAGTTTTGTATTTTAGCAAAAGAAAAAAGCATTTTTGCTAAGGTTGGAACCAGCTGAAAACTCAGTCATAGAAAGCCCGCACAACAAAAATACTTTTTCCGTTAGCGGTCATTGTATCGAACGACACGAATAAGCAAGAAATATGACATATTATTTTAGACAAGTTAGCAAGGTAATGAATGACTGTTATCCTAACAAAGGACAACTTGACACTGTAATTGGAACACGACATTTCATAAACAACCACTTTGATAAAGAATTAAATTTGGAGTTTCTTTCAAATGTTCGCTTTACTTCAAAATTCCATTTGCTTAGACTGTTCAAAAAATATTATGGACAAACACCCAAACAATATATTACTGACAAACGCATTGAAAAGGCGAAAATATTGCTAAAAAAAGGAACAAACATAACTGAAACTTGTTTTGAAGTCGGGTTTGACTGCCCAAGTTCATTCAGCACTTTGTTTAAATCTCGTGTTGGACAAACACCTACCGAATTTCAAAAAAGAGCAACTTTTACAAAGTTCGACTAATTTTCTTTTTAGAATTTTGCAGTATCAACTTTAAAAAAGAAAAAAATGAAAGTAAAAGTAACAAGCATTCCGGTTCAAGACCAAGAAAAAGCATTACAGTTTTATACTGATAAGTTAGGATTTTTGAAAAAAGTGGACGTACCATTAAGCGAGCACAGCAGATGGCTGACTGTTGTGAGTAAAGATGACCAAGACGGAGTTGAAATTTTATTAGAACCTGCACCTAATCATTTTGAACCAACCAAAATTTATCAAAAGGCTCTTTTTGACGCAGGTATTCCTTACACACAATTCAATTCTGACAATGTTCAACAAGACTACGAAAGACTTGTGAATTTAGGTGTTGAATTTAGCGTAAAACCGACGGAAATGGGAACAGTAAAAATTGCTGTTTTCAATGATACTTGCGGAAACAACATTCAAATAGTAGAAATGCTATAAAACAAAAAACAACGAACCGCTAACATCGGTTTTGCAAAAGAGCGGGTTAAGTGCAAAATTCAACGACAGTAATTCTATCACCGCATAAGCCATTTTTATTTTCTTTTTTTGTAATTTAGCAAATAGAAAATGGCTTATGCTACGGTAGTGCTAAACTGAACTTTTGTGCTTCCTTTTCCGCTCCTTCGCAAAGCCGTTTCCCGTTATCGGCAATCTCAAAAAAAAACAACATACCATAGAATGGAACTAACAAAACAAATTTTAGAAATTATTTACTTCTTAACCGCAGGACCTTTACTATTGTTTTTTGCATACAAAGGATTAGAACAGATAAAACTATCCAAAGAAAATACTAAAGCAGTAAAGGACAGCATAAAAACACAATCTGTTCGCGACTCTTTTAGATTAGCCGGCGAACAATGTAGGTATTTTGCAGAAGAAATAATTCCACTCGCAAAAAAATTTTATAAAGAATTAGAAAATAATAAATCAGATTTTATAAATAAATTCAATATAAATATTGAAAATAATTCCTTAAAAATAAAACTGAAAGATGGCAAAAAAATTGATGAGAATGATGAAAACGCACTCAAAAATTCAGAAATTTTGAATGACCTTTTAAATAAGCTAGAAGGTTTTTCAATGTTTTTTGCTTCGGGTGTTGCAAGTGAGAAAGTTGGTTTTATAACAGCGGGGAGAGGCTATTGTGAAATTGTAAAAGTCATTTTACCAATTATTGCTAAAGGATTTCATGAAGGTTACTATAAAAACATTTCTATGCTCTTTTTTACTTGGGAAAATAAGGTCAATTCTGAAAACATTAAATTAAAGCAAAGAGAACTACAAAAAGAGTTAGAAAAAACAAAAGAAATAAATATTCCAACAATTGGAAGTTAACAAGAGACTGCCGATAACATGGGTTTTGCAAGATGCGGGGTTGAAGGAAATCTCAGAGAATTTTCAGAAAATACCCGCAAAAAACTTTTCCATTTTTTTGTTTTTTCGTAATTTTAAAAAATGGAAAAAGTTTTTGCTAGCGTTCGGTCACCTCTTGAAATCTCGGTTGAAGTAGCCCGCACCTCGCAAAGCCCCTTTCCGTTATGTGCAATGCTATCAAAATAGCGTCATAGAGAGAAAATTTTCATTATCTTGCAAAAAAATATCTGAAAAATGAATGGAAAAATAAGATTGAAATTAAATGAGAAATCTTCCTTTTTTCTTATTGCTGTTAATATATTCAACTTTGAGAAACCAGAAATTAAATTAAACTAAACTTAAAATAAAATAACCTTCAAAAAAAATAAAAAATGGATTTAAAAAAAGTATTTTTATATGTTGCTTGTTTTGTTCTTTTGATAAAAGGCGGAAAAACTATTTGGGAATTAATAAATTTTAATCAGATTATGGAATTAAACGACGTAGCAAATTCAACTGCCTACAAAATTGGCTTTGTTGTGGGAATGCTAGTCGAAGTAGTAGTGTTTTTTGGTCTTATTAAAATCATTTACGATTATTTTTTGAAAGAAAAAGAAATGACCTCAAATACTATAAATTAAAAAGCACTGCACATAACATTGTATTTGCAAAAGGCGGGGTTGAATATATAATAGAAAAACCCGATGCATTTAGTCGCAACTTGCTTTTCATATTACAATTTTTTGTCGATTAGTAATCTGAAAAAGCAATTTGCTTCGTTCGGTCGAAATTGAACTTTCAGTTAAATTTAGCCCGCCCTTCGCAAATACTTTTTCCGTTATCTGCTATTTCACTAAAACAGCGTATCAATAAGACTTGAGAGAATTTTAATGGAAATTTGGAAAAAACATAAAGAATTTAATTACGAAATTTCCAACTTCGGGAATGTAAGGCGAATTGGAAAAAAATATGTGGACAAAAACGGCGTTGAGAAACAAAAAGAAACAAAATTTTTGAAGCCTTCTTTGGTTGGTGGATTTACAGCGCAAGTTGCTTTCTCAAAAACTGAAAATAAAAATACAACCGTTAAATATTTCAGCCTGAATAAATTAGTTGCTGAAAATTTTCTTCCCGAACCGAGCGAAGACCAAATTTTATTGGAACACATTGACGGAAATCCTCTGAATAATCGTGCTGATAATTTGAAATGGATTACGAGAAGCGAATGGAACATTAAAAATGCTAAAATGATTGAAAAAAGGACAAAAAATGCGCTAAAAGTCCGCGCTAAAAACTCAAAAATTAAGAAAACTGCAAAAAGAAACAGCAGATAACAGTGTATTGGCAAAAGACGGGGTGAATATTGTCTTTGAGAATTCAGTTAACATTATCCGCAAAATGCTTTTCATATTTCTTTTTTTAGTAATTTAGAAATCTGAAAAAGCATTTTGCTCAGGTTCGGTTTTCCTTTGGAATTGTCTGCAAAGTAGCCCGTCCTTCGCCAATACTTTTTCCGTTATCTACCATATTATAAAAAACCCGTTACAGAATGAAGTTTCCCACAATTTTAATTTTCCTTTTTCTATTTATTCAATGTTCTGTTAAAACAAAAATCGCAGAAACTAATAATGAAAATTATAAACTTGATACTTTAACATATCTTGATCAATCAAGAAACCGAAAAATTCCGATTGCAATTTATCAACCTAAAAATATTAAAATTGCAAACAAAATTCCAATTATATTTAGCCACGGTTATGGCGAAAACAACGGAAGCGATTATTTGAATGCATATACATATTTGACGGAATTTTTGGCTTCAAAAGGTTATTTTGTTGTAAGTGTCCAACACGAATTAAAAACAGATGAACTTTTACCAATGACAGGTAAACCTCAAGAAACAAGGAGACCAAATTGGGAAAGAGGAGTGCAAAATATTTACTTCACATTGAATAAGTTAAAAACTGATTTTCCAAATTTGAACTATGGAAAACTCGCTTTCATTGGACATTCAAATGGTGGAGATATGACTGTTCTTTTTGCGCATAAATATCCGAACCTTGTTAACAAAATAATTTCAATGGATAACAGAAGAATGGAATTACCACGAATTTCAAAGCCTAAAATTTATACATTGCGCTCTAAAGACTATCCTGCTGACGAAAATGTTTTACCGAATGAAGATGAGAAGAAAAAGTATGGAATTGTTGTTGAATTCACAAATATTAATCACAGCAATATGGACAATGATGCAAATCCAGATGAAAGAAAATATTTAACTGAAAAAATTCTTGAATATCTAAAACAATAAAAAGAAATACGGCAGATAACAGTGTATTGGCAAAAGACGGGGTGAATATTGTCTTTGAGAATTCAGTTAACAATATCCGCAAAAATGCTTTTCATATTTCTTTTTTTAGTAATTTAGAAATCTGAAAAAGCATTTTGCTCAGGTTCGGTTTTCCTTTGAAATTGTCTGCAAGGTAGCCCGTCCTTCGCCAATACTTTTTCCGTTATCTGCTATTGTAAACAAAAACCGCATAACAAACTGAAATATAAATGAGTAAATGTAAAAATTGCAATTCTGAATTAAATGGAAAATATTGTTCTAATTGTGGACAACCATCAGAATTGAAAAGAATTGATGCAAATTATATTAAACACGAAATTGAACACGTTTTACACTTTGACAAAGGAATTTTCTATACAATTAAGCAATTAATAATCCGTCCAGGGAAAAATGTAAGAGAGTTTTTTACGGAAAATAGAAATAGACTTGTAAAACCAATAATTTTTATCATTGTAACCTCTTTAATCTATACCATTATAAATCATTATTTCCATATTGAGGAACAATATGTGCAACAAAAAGGACTTGAAAATTCAACAGTGGGAAAAATGATGAAATGGGTTCAGGAACATTATGGTTATGCAAATATTATAATGGGAATTTTCATTGCTTTCTTTGTGAAATTATTTTTTAGAAAATCCAATTATAATATTTATGAAATAATTATTTTGTTGTGCTTTATAATGGGGATTGAAATGCTAATTTATTCTGTTTTTGCAATTTTGCAGGGACTATTCCATATTGATATATTTCAAATTGGGGGAATTATTGCACTTTTTTATGCGACATTTGGAATTGCCGACTTTTTTGACAAAACAAAAAAAGTAAAAAATTATTTCAAAGCTTTAATAGCTTATATTTTAGGAATGATTGCTTTTTTTTTAACAATAGCAATTTTAGGATTATCGATTGATTTAATTACAAAATATATATAAAAAAATGGAAAACAAAAAAAAGACTTTTAATTTTTACTTGCTTATTATTTTGGGTGTTATATTAGGAACTATTTTATATCACATAATGAACTATTTCTATACACTCTACTTAAAATAAAAAAAAAATCAAAAAACAACAGCAGATAACATGGGTTTTGCAAGATGCGGGGTTGAAGGAAATCTCAGAGAAATTCTAGAAAGTACCCGCAAAAAACTTTTCCATTTTTTAGTTTTTTCGTAATTTTAAAAAATGGAAAAAGTTTTTGCTAAAGTTCGGTCACCTCTTGAAATCTCGGTTGCAGTAGCCCGCACCTCGCAAAGCCCTTTCCCGTTATGTGCAATTTTTCCCAATCAAATGGATAAAAAAATACTTTTAAATCAATTAGAATTAGCTTATTCTCCTTTAACTGCTTATGAATTTGCTGTTGTTAAAAACGATAAATTAATTGAAAAAGCTTTAGAAAAGTCTAGTTTGTATGTTATTGCTCAACGCCCTGCTATAACTTTTGAAAATTTGTTTCCAGATTACAAAGAATTTAAATTAAATTTTGAAATTCATCAACAAGGAAATCCGAATGTTTTAAAATGCGAATTACCGTTTGACCAAGAAATATTTGGATTAATTGGAGAAAATAGTGTAGAAATTGCTATTAATTATCTTAATGACTCTTTAAAAGAGAATTATCCTTTTAATAATATCCATGGTTTTTCATTAGTAAATCTTAAGAATGGTAAAAAAGAATTTATTGTTTGGTTTTCACCTGAAAAGCTATTACAAAATTGGTGGAAAGGTTTGATAAATTGTAATATAGTTGGTGACTGGAAATCATATTTAATTTTTAATGTGCATTATGTAGGAAAAGCGACTAAACAAAGCATACTAAAAAGATTAACTGGACATTCAACATTTCAAGACATACTTTCTTTACAAGCACCTGTAACTGATAAACAACTTCCTGCGAATGAAATAGTAATATTACCATTTGAATTTCAAGATAATTTACAGATACAATCATTTAATTCAATGTCTAATGTTAATGATATGGTAGATAGTTTTCTAGGTACGAATTATCCAGATCAAGAAAAAGTCTTTCTTGATGCAGAAAAGGCTTTAATAAAAGCTATGGAACCATTATATAATACTGAAATGTTTAAAAATTATCCAATAAGTAAAGATGGTTTATATAAAGATAATTACAATTCGATATCATACACATTTATTGATCCGATTGTTCTGAAATATAATAATGGAGAAATAAGAGGTGGTTTAAATTTTATTGGTGGAGACACAATAGTTATAACTGAAAATACAAAATTTGAATTAATAAAAAACTGCACATAACATTGTATTTGCAAAAGGCGGGGTTGAATTTATAATATGAAGTGTCGTTACATTTAGCCGCAGCTGCTTTTCATATTGTTTTTTTTATTAATTTAGACAATCTGAAAAAGCATCTGCTCCGGTTGGTCGAAATTGAACTTTCAGTTAAATTTAGCCCGCCCTTCGCAAATACTTTTTCCGTTATCTGCAATCCGATCGCCGGTTCAATAATCTAACGCAACAAATGTTAAAGAAATTAACTTATTTATTTTACGTTTGTCGCCATGAAAAAATACCACAGACTAACCTTTGCCGAGAGGGTAAAAATTGAAGAATTCAAAAATCTTAAATACTCCGTCTCGAAAATTGCCAAAAAATTAAACAGGGCTAAATCCACCATCGCCAGAGAACTAAAAACCAACCGCTATGCACACTGTTCCTACAAGGCAGACCACGCCAACAGAAAAGCATTCTGCAGGTCGATGTACAGGAAGGACGGGAAAACAAAAATCTCCTCCAATCCAAAACTTAAGGAATTTATCCACCAAAAGCTCGCCCTGCGCTGGTCGCCCGATCAAATATCCGTTACTTTGAAAAGACTTTACCCCAATGACAAAGCCATGAACATCTCCCACGAAGCCATTTACCTCTACATCTATCTACACTGTAAGAGCGAACTTAAAAAAGAACTCATTGCCCAGCTCCGGCAGGAAAGAAAATCCCGGGGAAACTTTAAAACAAGGGCCGTCCTGGAACCCAAAATTAAGGACCGCGTCTCCATCGACGAAAGACCCCGGGAAGTCCTTGGAAGGGAAATCCCCGGACACTGGGAAGGCGACCTTATCATCGGCAAGGACCACAAATCATGCATCGGGACACTTGTTGAAAGATCCACCAGGGCCATCATTATTGTTCCCCTAAAAAACAAGAACGCAGCCACGGTGAGAAAAGCCTTTGAAAAAGAACTCCTGAAAATCCCCAAAACCATGCGTAAAACCCTTACCTACGACAATGGAACAGAAATGAGCGAACATAAACTCTTCACCAAAAACACCAAGATAAAGGTCTACTTTACCCATCCCTACTCGCCCTGGGAAAGACCTACCAATGAAAACTCCAACGGCCTGGTGCGGGACTACTTCCCAAAAGGAACGGACTTCAATAAAATAACCAGCAAAAAAATTAAACAGGTGCAAAACGAACTCAATGAGCGGCCAAGAAAAGTTTTGGACTACCAGACACCAAAAGATGTATTTAACCAGTTCATTCTAAATCAATTACAATGAAAACCAACGCCGTTGTCGAAGAAAATAAAATGTGGGTAACTTTTTGCCCCAAAAGGCTGAAAAAGTTATCCATATTTTATTCATGATATAAAAAATTTATTCTAATTTTATCCAATCTAACCGTTGCGTTAAATGTTTGAATCCACCGATTTCAAACATTCCGTTTATGAAAATCATCAAAATTCTAACTTACAAAATTCCCGAAAGAAATTTTTTCAATACAGTCTTAAATTTTTTTGCTCCTTTTGTCCTTATTCCATTTGCATTAATTATGTTGCTTATTGTAATTCCAATTATGTGGATTTATGATAAAATTAAAACAAATATTCTTGGAATAAAACCAACTCAACATTTAAAAACCGAAAATATTTTGTTTAGTGATGAAAATTTTCATTTGATAAAAGAATATTATGATCCTGTTGATGAATCTAAAGAAAACGAACCTTTATATGAATTCTTTTGGAATCTTGCAGAATACGACGATGAATTTTTAATTTTTAAAACAATAGATAAAAAGAGAATTACGGAATTAAATGATTGCTATATTACAGACTTTGAATTTAAATCTGGGAATAACATTCTTTTGCAGAAATTGAGTGTTAAAAATAATGAAGTAAAATCATATTTAATTGATTTTAATATTGAAAATGGAAAAGTCGAAATTCTGTATGAAATTGGAAATTTCGTATTAACGAAATATGATAAAAAGAAAAATTCAATAATAGGTTATAATCAAACGGATAAAGTTGAAATTAAGATTCAACCATAATTCGCACTGCAGATAACATTGTATTTGCAAAAGGCGGGGTTGAATATATAATAGAAAAACCCGATGCATTTAGTCGCAACTTGCTTTTCATATTGTATTTTTTTGTAATTTAACAATCTGAAAAAGCAATTTGCTTAGTTCGGTCGAAATTGAACTTACAGTTAAATTTAGCCCGCCCTTCGCAAATACTTTTTCCGTTACCTGCAATGCTATGAAAACCAAACACTTAAAACAAATATTAGCAATTTTATCAACATTCTTACTTTTTAGTTGCAATGAAAAATTTGAATCTTCAAAATGGAAACCAGTTGAAAACGGACTTTATGGAAAAAATTACAGAAAAAAAATGCTTGATGATTTACTTACTGAAAAATTAAAATTCCCACATAATTCAAATGAAAAAGGAACTAAAAGAAGTGAAGTAATAAAACTGATTGGAAAACCTTCAAAGCAAGACAGTAATGGCTATGATATTTATGAAATAGAAGAAAAACAAGGAATGATTGACCCAAATGGTTTCATAAATCTGAAATTAATTTATAATAGTGATTCAACATTACAAGGATATATAGTTGAAGAAGGAAATTATGCTGAATAACAAAGAAAAATGAATAAAAAAAACAAAAAAAGCACTGCAGGTAACATGGGTTTTGCAAGATGCGGGGTTGAAGGAAATCTCAGAGAATTTCTAGAAAGTACCCGCAAAAAACTTTTCCATTTTTTAGTTTTTTCGTAATTTTAAAAAATGGAAAAAGTTTTTGCTAGAGTTTCGTCCTCCTCTCCACTTACGGTTGCAGTAGCCCGCACCTCGCAAAGCCCCTTTCCGTTACCTGCAATGCATCCAAAAATTGCGCATAATACTGAAACCTCAAATGATTGAAATCGATATAAATTTTGATTTTAGACAAGATAGTCTTTGTGGCGATCCAGATTCTGATAGTCCAAAACTTTATGAAATCCATAAATATTTATGGTCGAAAAATTTACCAAATGAAAAAGCTTTCAAACTTGAGACATTGTCACTTGGTGGAAAATATGGTAGAATTCTATTAAAAAACAATATTTACGACAATTTATCAAGCGATAGAATGTGTCCTCATTTTGTTGGAAAATACAAAGGTCGATTTGATGATTGGTTAACTGAACAGCAAAAAGAAGAATTTAAACATATTGTAAGAACAATTGGAGGACATATTGTTTTTCCTGCACATAAGAAAAATGGTTTTACTATTAATTAAGCTAGAGGTGTAAACCGAAAAATAAGCGATAGATTTGACTTAACGCTCGAATGTATTAGATTGTTTTACTTGAACGAACAAAGTCCACTTTATAATGCTATTAGTCGTTATGAGGATTTTTTCAAACTTTTCGAAAACTTTGAAAATTACATAAACTTCTTTTTACTTCAAGATTTTGTAACTGAAAATTACGAAGTAAAATTTTGTATTCCATTTGACAATTTTGAACGTTCTCCTTTACCACAAAATATTGAGGAATATGAGTCTTATAAGGAAGAAACGATAAACAATATCATTAAACGAAACAAACGAATAAAAAACATGCACAGCAGGTAACATTGTATTTGCAAAAGGCGGGGTTGAATATTTAATAGTAAAACCCGATGTATTTAGCCGCAAATTGCTTTTCATATTACATTTTTTTGTAATTTGGTAATCTGAAAAAGCAATTTGCTTCGTTCGGTCGAAATTGAACTTTCAGTTAAATTTAGCCCGCCCTTCGCAAATACTTTTTCCGTTGGCGGTAATTTTACCAAACAGAATGTTGAAAATAAAAAAGTATAATCCGATGAAGCTATAAGTAACTGTCCAAAATAAACAACGTAAAACTTTTTCATTGCTTTCAAAAAGTAGTGAAAATTTCTATTATCAACATTTAAAAATTAGAAAAATGACACAGTTACAAATGATTGACAAAACAAAATATATAGCTCAACAAGACGAAAATGTTTCCGCCGTTTTTATGTATGGTTCATTTACCAAAAACGAAGGAGACAAATATTCTGACATCGAATTTTACATCTTCTTGAAAAATAAAGAAAATTTCTCGACAGAAAAATGGGTAAATCAAATTCATCCTTTGGCTTTATATTTTACAAACGAATATGGAAGTGAAGTTGCTATTTTCGAGAATATGGTCAGAGGAGAATTCCATTTTTTAAAAACGGAGGAAATTGAAATTATCAAATCTTGGGACGGAATTGTTGAATTTAGCGATTTTGACCAAATGAACCTAACCGACAAAGATGGACTTTTAACGAAAACGCTTAATCAAATCAAAACGAAATCGCCCGAAAGAATAACAAATGAAAATATTTTGTGGTTAAGCCAATCATTACTGAATGTTGTACTGACAACAAGCAACTTGATTAAACGAGAAGAATTTGCTCACGCTCATCACAGTTTATCAAATGTGCAGAAATACTTGCTTTGGCTTATAAGAGCAAGAACAAGCAAAACGCAACATTGGGAAAGTCCGACTAAAAGTCTCGAAAAGGACATTGACACGATTTGGTATTCAGAGTATAAAAAAGTAACATCAGATTTAAATCCCAAAAACATCGTTTTGGCTTTTGAGAACTCATTAAATTTATCGGAAAAACTATTTGATGAACTAAATATTGAACCCAAACTGAAAGAAATCCTACACAAAATAAGATAAAAAAACTACCGCCAACATCGGTTTTGCAAAAGAGCGGGTTAAGTGGTTAATTCAAGGTTTGTGCATTTAATCCGCAAAACCATTTTTTATTTGCTTTTAAAATGTAAATTAGCAAATAGAAAAAATGGTTTTGCTTAAGTTAGTTCAAAATTGAAAGTTTAGTCTTTCTAATCCGCTCCTTCGCAAAGCCGCAAAACGTTACCTGCAATGTTGCCAAAACGACGCTAAATGAAAACGCATAGAAAAATATATTATGTTGGTGGAATGATAAGTTTAATTTTCGTTCCAATTATTTTTTGGATTTATGCGAAGCCGACTTATGATAATTTGAATTTGCGTGTTCTTGATTTAGGACTTCCTTACAAAGCAAAAAAAGGAGAAAAACCACCTCAATATGCAGTAATTCCAATTGATGGATACAAATATGAAGTTGTGAATGTTCCAAAAAATTTCAATGAAGAAACTGAGAAAAAATATTTTACACTTATTGAGAAAATAAAAAACGAAAACATTGACAAAACAGGAATAAAATTTCAGTTTTCAGATGAGAATTCTTATGGTGATTTGGTAAAACTCATTAATTTAATGCAGAAAACAAAGCAAGATATGTTTGGAGTTGATACAGAAAAAACAAATGCGCTTTATCTAGTTCACAGAAAAATTGATTATAATGATGAAAATAATATCGCACTATGTGGTGGCGTAATTGGAAGAGAATACCTTGACAAAAATGACTTTGACTATAGGAATTCTAATTTTTTCCAAAAGATTTTAAAATATTCCCCAAACGAAACATATTACTTAATTTTAGGATATTTAATTTTAGTTTATTTCTCTTTAAGAAAGTTGTTGATATTCAATAAGAAAACACTGCAGGTAACATAGTATTTGCAAAAAGCGGGGTGAATATTGTCTTTGAGAATTCAGTTAAAGTATCCGCAAAATGCTTTTCATATTCCTTTTTTTAGTAATTTAGAAATCTGAAAAAGCATTTTGCTCAAGGTCGGTTTTCCTTTGAAATTGTCTGCAAAGTAGCCCGCTCTTCGCAAATACTTTTTCCGTTATCTGCAATAGCATAAAAACCGAGTCAAAACAACAGAAATTTGAAATAAAAATGAATCTGAGAATTGCAAGACATACTAAAAATTTAAAAAATGTTCTGAATTTTTACGTTGATATTATAGGTCTTGAAAAAATTGGTGGATTTGAGAATCATAATGGATATGACGGAATTTTCATTGGCAAAAAAAATCTTGATTGGCATTTAGAGTTTACAACATCATTTGAAATTCCAAATCACTTTTTTGATGAAGATGACATAATCGTATTTTATCCGGAATCAAAAGATGAATTTGAAAAGATTATTAAGAAATTCGAAGAAAGAAAAATCGAAATTCTGAAAGCCAAAAATCCTTATTGGAATGAAAATGGAATCTTAGTGAAGGATTTTGATAATCATAACGTTGCGATAAGTCCGTTAAAAATAAAATGAATTGCTACTGCAGATAACATAGTATTGGCAAAATGCGGGGTTGAATCGCAGGTAGAAAGATTTGTGATATTTAGCCGCCGCTGCTTTTCATATTGTTTTTTTCTTTAATTTTAACAATCTGAAAAAGCATCGGCTCCGCTGGGTCGAAATTGAACTTTTCGTCCAATTTAGCCCGCACTTCGCCAATACTTTTTCCGTTATCTGCAAGCATATCCAAAAATCCGTATAAAAGACGGAAAATCAAAATAATAACAAAAATTTAAACGAAAACTCAAAATTTTAATCATTATGAAAAAAATCTTATTTTTAGCAATTAGCGGAATTTTTCTTTTTTCCTGCAACCAAAAAAATGAAGCAAAACCTACCGAAGTAGAAAAAGAAGCAAAAGTTGAAACTCAAAATTTTGATTGGTTACTTGGAGAATGGAAAAGGAATAACGAAGAAAAAGGAAAAGAAACTTTTGAAAATTGGAAAAAAATCAACAATTCTGAATACAACGGAATTGGATTTACTTTGAAAAATAAAGACACTTTATCAAAAGAAGAAATGAAAATTGTTGAAAAAAATGGAGAATGGAATTTAATAGTAAAAACTCGTGAAGAAAAAGAGCCGACTAAATTCAAAATGTCTGAATTAAAAAGTGATAAACTTGTTTGCGTAAACGACACAATTGATTTTCCTAAAAGAATTGAATATTGGAAAAATGGAGAAAAAATTAACGCCACAGTTTCGGGAGGAGATTTAACAATTCCATTTGAGTTTGAAAGAATGAAATAAAAAATGCCTGCAGATAACATGGGTTTTGCAAGATGCGGGGTTGAAGGAAATCTTAGAAAATTAGTAAGCAGTACCCGCAAAAAAACCATTTCATTTTTTTTTGTAAATTTGAAAAAAATGAAAATGGTTTTTGCTAGCGTTTCGTTCTCCTCGCCACTTCTGGTTGCAGTAGCCCGCACCTCGCAAAGCCCTTTTCCGTTAGCGGAAATGTTAAACCAAATCTCGTATGAAACAGAATTTAACCCTGATTTTATTTTTTATTTATTATTTTTTTTACGGACAAGAATTTCAAATAATCACTTTGAAAGATTCAATTTCAGACAATAAGAATTATCAAGTATTTGAATTTTTAAATTCCAAAACACCTATTCAAAATCAAAAATTTTTGGCGACAATCAGTTGTGAGGGTGAAAAATTCGCAATTTCCAATATTTATGAAATTGCCAAGTTTCAATCGCAAAATTTGGGAGCGAATTCTTTCAAATTTATTAAAAAAGAAGATTTAGGTAGATCAATAAAAATTTACCTTGACATATTCTTTTCTGATGAACAAGTACTTATTGAAAATCGAAAAAACGAAGAAGAAAACAATATTTACATTTTTGGAAGTGATAATTTAAATGAAAAGAAAAAAAGGCAATATAAAGAGAACGGGAATTCGATAACGCTTCCTATTGGTGGATTCAATCTTATTAAATATCAACTGAATTCTAAATTAAAACTTTCAAAAAAAGAATTTATGTCGCCACCAATTACAATTAATATTTCAAAAAATTTTAAATCAATATTTTTTAATACTGATGGATGGGGACAAACCGACAGTAGAAATTATGCAAGAGATATTTTCGACAAAACAAATATTACTGATATAAATACGCTTTATCAATTTGACAAAAACTTAGGATATACTCTACTGGAAATTTTAAAATAACACTTCCGCTAACATTGTATTGGCAAAATGCGGGGGTAAATGTAAAATTGAAAAATTTGAAATATTTAGCCGCCAATATTTTTCAATTCCACATTTTTTCTTAATTTAGTTTCATTGAAAAAATATTGGCTCCGTTCAGTCGTTCTTGAACTTTCAGTTCTTCGAAAGCCCGCACTTCGCCAATACTTTTTCCGTTAGCCGCAATTTTACAAATGAACCGCAATCAAAGAAAATTCGAAGAAATTAAAAATTTACTAATCGAAAAATTAGGAAATGATCTTGAATATTCAAAAGATGAAGATGGAACAGAATTTTTAAATATTAAAAATTCAAATTTTTGGATTTCAAATATTTCTGGAGATTTAGTTGTAGGTTATGGTTTAAATCATACACACTTCAGCGAAGAATATAACAATTTAGATAATGGAATATTTCAAGCATTTGATTTATTGACAAACAGAATCAAAACAACGAATTATATAAAAGGTAATACTATTTTTAAGACAATTGTTGAAATTGAATATCCAAATTCTAAATCTATAAATATTGGAACATCAAGTTTAATGTTCTTTCCTTTTTGGAAAAAAACACAAATCGAAACCAAATACGATGAAAAAATTTTAGAAAAAAAAGAAATTGAGAAGGAAGTAAATGAAATTTTAGAATCTGAGATCAATTAGTAATTTCAAAATCAAAACGAACACTTAATATTTCAGAAAAAATAATACAAAAAAAACTGCGGCTAACATTGTATTGGCAAAATGCGGGGTTAAATATAAAATAGAAAAAGTTGAAAAATTTATCCGCCGCTGCTTTTCATATTGTTTTTTTTTCTTAATTTAGACAATCTGAAAAAGCATCGGCTCCGTTTGGTCTGAACTTGAACATTCGTTCAAATTA
>NZ_JCAKLF010000008.1:0-34845 GCF_059509915.1 Kaistella sp. CFF1-2 | reverse complement strand
TCTTCAACCATTATTTTATCTGCTTTCATAAGTTCAATCAGTTTTTTATTCTTTAAAGGTTCATCTGTCAAAATTAGCGTTGTAATTGAATAATCAGTGTAAGGAATGAAAAATAATTTTTGATTTTTAAATCTGAACCATTTCGAATTTTCTCCATTTGCAAATTTTTCAAAGTCTGTTTCAGATAAATGTATGAAGTCAGGAAAGATAGTTTTTTCTGCAATCTTTATTTTATTGATTTTTGAAAGTTTTTCGGAATTAATCTGTTCACTCTTGTTGTTTTTTGAACAAGAAACAATTAAAAATATTGCTAAAACTCCTTTTAGGACGGCTTTTGTCATGATATTGCAGGTAACGGAAAAAGTATTGGCGAAGTGCGGGCTTAATTTGAACGAATGTTCAAGTTCAGACCAAACGAAGCCGATGCTTTTTCAGATAAGCTAAGTTAAAGAAAAAAGATTATATGAAAAGCAGCGGCGGATAAATTTCTCAACTTTTTCTACTTTACATTTAACCCCGCATTTTGCCAATACAATGTTATCACAATATTTCAATTCTGTTGTTCAAAATTCTCTGTAATGCCTATTAAATAAAGATTTTTGTTTTTTCGCAATGCAATATAAAGTAAAAAAAAGTAAAGAAAATAACGATTTGTTCTACCAAAAGTTCTACCTTTGTATTAGGTTGCATTGAGATACTTTGAACACTTTTCAAGACCTCTCATTCCCTTGCTTCCGTTTTCAAATTTAGTTTAAACTTTTCAAAACACAAATCTTATGGCATCAGTAAAATTTATCCTCAGAACAGACAAAACCGACAATAACGGTTACTGCCCGATTTACATCATCCTCATTAAGGACAGAAAGAAGAAGTATGTTTCAACAGGAATTAAAGCCAAGGAAAGCCAATGGGATGACGAACAGAAAAAGGTTCGAAAAAATTTCCCAAATTCTGCAAGAACAAACGCACTTCTTTTACAGAAATTAGCAGATGCTTCGGGAACTGTTGCCGATATGGAAAGAAAGTCAAAATCTGTATCAGCAAGAAAGCTCAAAGAAGCCGTAAAGGGGAAAGGAGCACAGAATTACTTTGCTTATGCCGAAGACAGATGCGAAAAAATCAAGGGGACAGTTTCCGCAAGAACCTACAAAGGCTACAAAAGCAGTCTGAAAAAATTTGAAGAATTTACTAAAACTAAAGATGTAGACTTTGATGATATCACAGTGACAATGCTGAAAGATTATGTGAATTATTGTAGTAATACCCTAAAAAATTCAAATACTACGATTAAATATTCGTTGGTGATTTTGGCGATTTTCTTCAAGGAAGCCATAAACGAGGAATTGGTAGATGCAAACCTTTACCCTTTTAGCAAAATAAGTATTAAAAAAGATCCAAGCAAAAGAAGTTTCCTCAGCAAAACCCAGTTGGAAGATTTTAAAAAGTATGAAGTAAATCAAGAGAGTAAAGCACCGATTGTAAAGGATATGTTTCTATTTTCGGCAAATGCAGGAGGTTTGAGATTAAGCGATGTTATCGAATTGACATGGGAAAATGTGAATTTTGAGGAAAATAAAATCAGAAAACAAATCAGAAAAACGGGCAGAACGCACAGTTTTAAATTTGGAAATTCTGCTTTGACAATACTAAACAAATACAGACCCAATGAAGTAAATCCAAAACACTTCGTGTTTCCTTTGCTTGAAAACGGTTCGCCCTATTTCGAAAATGATGCTTACAGATTGGCAGAAGTTGGCAGATGCACTTCGCTTTGCTCACTGCACCTTTCAGCAATCGGAAAGAAGATGAAACTTCCGTTTCCTTTGTCTTTCCACCTTGCAAGACACACTTATGCGACACAGGCACTGAACAACGGAATGCGAATTGAACACGTTTCAAAACTGATGGATCACACGGATATTGGCACCACACAGATTTATGCAAAAATCATTTCCCAGGAATTGGACGAGGCTGTTGAAAAGTATATGAATTAGAAAAAAAATGTTGAAAACGCAATGCTCTGTATTTCAGTACGGAGCATATTTTTTTTCTTTAGATATCAAATTTTACTAAATAAATTTGCTTTCATTTTCCTAATTTAGCATTATGATGAAAAACACAGAAAAAGTAAAAAAAATCGCAAATAAAATTCATAATATTTGCCAAATATCACTCTGATGCTTCTAATCTGCAATAATCAAGCAATTTGTGAACTAAATAATATTTTCGGCTATGTCGGAAAAATATCAACTAAAGGAAACAGCACCTTTCGTGCAATTTTCGTCCGTAAAAGTTACGGATGCATTTAACGATTTATTTGATATAGAAGCCATACCAAAACAAAGTTTGGAAGATTATTGCCAACAGATTCTAAACAAAATTTTTTCCCTTCCTTTAAAAAACATACCAGCATTTATTGCACACCATTGTAATTTGGTGAAGAAACCTCTATTGTGGCTCAATAAATTTGAGAAACTAATAGAATTGAATATCGAACTCTTTTCCGGCACAAGAAACCAAAGCAGACTTTTAAAAATTTATACCTGTCTTGAAACCAAAAGAGAAAAATTGGAATCCCAGGATATAGATGAAAACAAAATCAAACCTGCCAAAAAATATATCAATGCTGAAAGTGAAGAACGTTATTTTTCATTTTATGAAGTCCAAAAAGAAGTGGACCGTATTTCAACAGATCGGGAAAAAATATTATTTCTGACTAGAGAAAAATTTGCATACGAACGTGCAATCATAACAGTTCAATATCTTCAATTACCACTGTTTCCAAAAGAATGTGATAAACTGATTAATGAAATTGAAACATTGGCAAAACTACAGGAAGAAGAAAAGTCCACCGAATTATCAGAAAAGTCCACAGTGGACTTTTTTAAAAAAGTAAAAACTAATCTGAAAGTCAATCAGTTGGTAGATATTTTTATTCAGTTGCAACGAGAATATTTCGTGGACTCACGTCCTGCCATTGAAGCAGAGAACAGCGAAATAGTGCAGTTGATATGTAATAATTTCACAGATAAAGATGGAAATTCGATAAGTCCACAGACTGTAAAAACTATAATGATGCCTTCCAAACCCGAGAAGCGACCTAAAGGCTCTAATATTGTGGACATTAGCAAACATTTTTAAAATTATTTAGTCCACGTGGACTAAATAAAGACCAAAAGACTTTTTCTTTTCCCACACCTTTGCTTCATAATCTTAAACAAACAATTTTTATGGAAGCAATTATTTTATCCAAAGAGCAATTTGATGGTCTAATCTCAAAAATTAATGAAATTCACGAAAAACTTAACGCTAAGACAGCACCAAAACAGGAAGTATTCCTGGACAATGAAGAATTGATCGCAATGCTGAAAATCTCTCGCAGAACTGCACAGACATGGCGTGATGAAGGCAAAATTTCTTTTTCGCAGGTAGGAAGTAAAATCTACTACAAACTGTCTGATGTTGAAAAGACAATGCAGGATCACTACAACAAATCCTTCGCAAAAAAATGACTGACATTTTTCCAAACGCTGAAACCTCTAAGCCCTCAAATTCAGTGAGGGCTTTTCTCTAAAATCTAACTTCTAAAATCTAATTTCTAAAACAATGAAATCCACCATATTCAAAAACTTCAATGAAGTCACCGAACAGAAAGACATTCTAAAAATCTTATCCGATATAAAAACTGGCGTATATCAAAACGCAATCACTTATTTAAGAAAATCTCTTGCCGACGACAAGAAAGAAGCCGCAGAAAGAGCCAAAAAATCACTTCCGGCATTTACGCCCAGTGCAACATTCAACGGAGGTAGAAAAATGGAATTCCTCACCAACTACAACGCGTTAATGGTGTTGGATATTGACAAACTTGAAAAGGAAAAACTGCAGCAGTGCAAAACCAAGATCAGAATGGATGATTTTGTATTTGCTTCATTTGTCAGTCCTTCCGGAAACGGACTGAAAATTTTCGTGAAAGTTTCGACGGATAAAGAACAGCACAAAGAAACTTTTTTGAAACTTCAGCGATATTTCGAAGATTTATTGTCGGTAGAAATCGACAAATCCGGAAAAGACATAACCCGGCTTTGCTTCTTTTCTTCCGATCCTGAATTATACCTGAACGAAAATGCAGAAACATTTTTTCCCAATGCTGAAAAAGGTTCTAAAGAAAATAAGCAAAATCCTAAAAGTGAAAATATAAAGTCAGCAATCTCTGTTGATAATGATACCATATACGAACACTGTGTCCGCTTCACAGAAAACAAAATCCAGTTTACAGAAGGTAACCGCAATAACTTCGTTTTTGCGTTGGCCAATAATCTCAACCGAAAAGGTATATCAGAATCAATGGCATTGGGCTACATTTTAGCAGATTATGGATATGACACCAAAGAAGTAACAAAAGCCGTTCAAAGTGCTTATCAAAACACCGCAGAACATAACACAGATACTTTCAAACCTAATACAAAAAAAGCAAAATCCGAGCGATTGACGAGCGGAAGAAAAAATTCTGGTGAATCGTCCGCGGTAAAAACGGCAGATGGAAACTTTTCTGATGACGAAGAAGAACAACCCTCATATATCGATAAATTGGAAATGTTTCTTAATAATCGTTACAACTTCAGATATAATACAGTTCTAGGAAAATTGGAATTCAAAACACTAAAAGCAACCAAATGGAAACCCATGACTGATTTTTCTGAAAACTCAATACTTCGTGAAATCCTGAAAGCAAAAGTAAAATGCAGTATCAATTCCTTGCGGAATTTACTGCATTCCGACTACTGCGAAATGTATGATCCGTTTGAAGATTACTTCAACAATCTGCCTGAAAATTCTGATGAAACAGACCACATAGAACTGCTTGCAGATACCATTACCACCACAAAACAGGATTTATGGAGGGTTTGCTTCAAGAAATGGTTTGTAGCAATGGTTGCCTGTGTTTTGGATGAAAAACAGGTGAACCAAACTGTAATTGTTTTTTCAGGAAAACAGGGACTTGGTAAAACCACTTGGATAGAAAAACTAATGCCTAAACCTCTGAAAGAATATATCTTTTCAGGAACCATAAACCCGAGCAATAAAGACACTTTAATTCACTTGGCTGAATGTATGTTAATAAACTTGGATGAACTAGAAAACCTAAACAGAACGGAAATTGGAAGTCTGAAAGAAATCATCACAAAAACCCATATCAGAATGAGAAAAGCCTACGGTCATAACAATGAAAATATGCCAAGACGCGCAAGTTTTGCAGGAAGTGTAAATACAGCGCAATTCCTCAACGATACAACAGGCTCACGTCGTTTTCTTTGTTTTGAAGTAGAAAACATTGAGTACACCCACCAAATAGACATCAATAAAGTATATGCACAGGCATTGAAACTCTACAAATCAAATTTCCGCCATTGGTTCAACCAAGAGGAAATCAAAGAAATAAACGCCAATAACGAACAATATCAGTTGAGAAGTCCTGAAGAAGAATTATTGCTTACTTGGTTTGAAAGTGCCACAAAGGAAACCGCTCAATATTTCTTAAATACAACGCAAATCCTGCAAATGATAACAAACCGTGCAAATCTCAATATTTCGGATGCATCTGTTACAAAATTAGGAAAGGCTTTAAGGAAACACGGTTACAATAGAATTATGAGGAATAATTCTTATGTTTATGCGGTTAATCTGTTAGATTTTGAAGTCGTTGATCAAAAAAATAAGGATAGCGGAGAACCTCCCAAACCAATAGAAAAACAGTCAGAAATACCGTTCCGGTTTCAAAATTAAAAAAGGGTGCTTTATGCACTCTTTTTTTTGGTTTATTAGAGTAAGTAAAGTAAGTAAAAATCATCAAAAGAAAATTTTATTTTTTTCGTTCGAAAAAAAAGTATTAGACTACGGTAAAACAGCGTAAATGATTCCATATGCTACATTGTTTTGCGTTCAATACCTCGTTTAAAATAGTTTTTTTTTAATTAGTGCTTTTTTAAAATAGTTTTTTCGTAAACCTTACTTACTTTACTTACTTTTTTTATTCTTCTTTTAAATAATAACAATTGCATAGTGTACTTTGATTCACTTTATAGTAGAAATTCTACTTTTGTAAATGGTATGTGTCTTAGAGGCAAATTTGATCCAAAAAAAATGTGAAACTACCTAAAACCAGAGCTCGAAATATAGGCTCAAGCCGAAGGAGTCTATACAGTTTTCATTTATGAATAACTTTATGCTTCTAAATCCCTTTTATCCTACATATTAGAAATTTGTTTTTTGTGAAAATCAAATGACTTAGGTTACTTTTCTACGGGGTTTTACAAAAATAATATTAATTTTAACAATTAATAACCATTAAAAAATTCAAACATAGTTTAGATGGCAATTAACCAAAACCCAGAACAAATTGCTCGTGATCGTATTGATGAAATGCTGCGTCAAGCAGGATGGACAGTTCAGTCTAAAGATAAAATCAACTTCAATGCTTCAAAGGGTGTTGCAGTTCGTGAATATACCACCTCTGTAGGTCCGGCGGATTATGTGCTTTTTGTCAATCAAAAACCCATAGGGATTATTGAAGCCAAAAAAGAAGATGAAGGGCACCGATTAACTGTCGCTGAAGATCAAGCCAAAGGCTATGCAGAAGCGCAATTAAAGTTCTTCAAGTCGGTTGAGGCAATTCCTTTTGTGTATGAAAGTACCGGAACGATTACACGTTTTACCGATTATCGTGATCCGCATGCGCGTTCGCGTGAGGTTTTTCATTTTCATCAACCTGAAACCTTGTTAGAGTGGATTAAAAAAGATAAAACATTACGTGGTCGTTTGCACGATATTCCAGTGTTAGATGAAACGGGTTTACGTCCAGCACAGATTATAGCCATCAATAATTTAGAAAAGTCATTTAAGCAAGCCAAACCCAAAGCCTTAATCCAAATGGCTACAGGTGCAGGAAAAACTTTTACGGCTGCAACGTTTGTTTACCGATTGTTGAAGTTTGCCAAAGCAAAACGTATTCTTTTTTTAGTGGATACCAAAAACTTAGGCGAACAAGCTGAACAAGAGTTTATGGCTTTTCAACCTAATGATGACAACCGTAAGTTTACCGAACTATATAACGTGCAGCGATTGAGTTCAAGCTATATCGCTTCGGACAGTCAGGTGTGTATTTCTACCATTCAACGTATGTATTCTATTCTGCGAGGCGAAGAAATGGACGAGAATGCGGATATAGAAAACCCCAACGAGCAATCATCTTGGTTACAACAAAAGTTAGCCGAGAAAAAGGCAATTCCTGTAGAATACAATGCACAAGTGCCGATAGAGCAATTCGACTTCATCATCATTGACGAATGTCACCGTTCGATTTACAACCTTTGGAAGCAAGTCTTGGATTATTTTGATGCTTTCTTAATTGGACTAACCGCTACACCAGACAAACGAACCTTTGGTTTCTTCAATGAAAATGTAGTGAGTCAATATACTTATGAAGAATCGGTGTTGGATGGGGTGAATGTGCCTTATGAGGTATATACCATAGAAACAGAAATTTCTCAAAACGGTGGTTTAATCGAATCGGGTTGGTTTGTCGATCGTAGAGATAAACTCTCTCGTGCAAAGCGTTGGCAACAAGAAGACGAGGATACGGAATACAAACGCAACGATTTAGATAAGGCAGTGGTCAATCCCTCACAGATTCGTACCATTATCAAAGAGTACAAACGTGCATTGGAACAGGTTATTTATCCCGATCGATGGAATGCTGACCGTACAGAATATGAAGTACCTAAAACATTAATCTTTGCCAAAACAGATTCGCATGCCGATGATATCATCAATATCGTTCGTGAAGAATTTGGCGAAGGCAATGACTTTTGTAAAAAAGTAACCTATAAAATAGACGAAGACCCAAAGTCCGTGTTGAATCGTTTCCGAAACGATTACAACCCACGTATTGCCGTTACGGTAGATATGATTGCCACGGGTACAGATGTCAAACCTTTAGAAGTTTTACTCTTTATGCGTGATGTCAAAAGTATCAATTACTTTGAGCAAATGAAAGGGCGTGGAACACGTACCATCAATGCCGACAAATTGCAATTGGTGAGTAAGCAAGCGCGCGTAAAAAATCATTTCGTCATCATAGATGCGGTAGGTGCGACCAAATCTAAGAAAACCGATAGCCGACCATTAGAGCGTAAACCTACAGTGGCGTTAAAAGAATTATTGGGAGCTGTTACCATGGGCGTGGCGGAAGAAGATGTATTTCTTTCCTTAGCCAATAGGCTGATTCGTTTGGATAAACAAATTACCCAAAAGGAAGCAGCTAAAATTGAAGAACTTTCAGGTGGGAAAACCTTAAAACAAATCACCAAAGAATTGATTACGGCTTTTGATCCCGATGCGATAGAAGCGGCTGCGCAACACATCATTCAGCAAACGCCGATAGAAGATAGAACGCCTTTCTTGCAGGAAAAAGCTAGAGAGGAAGCGCAAGAGAATCTAATTTGTCAAACGTCCTTAAGTTTCAATGGGGAGCTGAACGAATACATCGACAATGTGCGTAAACAACACGAGCAAATTATCGATCATATCAATACCGATACGGTGTTAAAATCGGAATGGGATACGACCACCATCGATAAAGCTCATGCATTGGTACAGGATTTTGAGGAATACTTGAAGGCTAACAAAAACGAAATCACTGCCTTATCTATTTTCTTCGATCAGCCGTACCGCAGAAGGGAAATAACCTTCAAAATGATGAAGGATTTAATGGAGAAGATACGCCTAGAAAAGCCGATATTTGCGCCATTGCATATTTGGGATGCCTACAAAAGTTTGGGTAAAACCAACAGCGATGCGCCAAAAGATGAATTAACAGCTTTGGTATCTTTGATACGTGCCGTATGTGGCATTGACAATGAACTAAAAGCCTACGATAAAACGGTGGACGACAATTTTAAGCAATGGATATTTGCGCAAAATGCCGGACAACACAACCGTTTTACGCCCGAGCAAATGGATTGGTTGCGTATGATCAAGGAACATATCGTGAATTCTTATC
Organism: Kaistella sp. CFF1-2; assembly: GCF_059509915.1. NCBI lineage: Bacteria > Pseudomonadati > Bacteroidota > Flavobacteriia > Flavobacteriales > Weeksellaceae > Kaistella > Kaistella sp. CFF1-2. The sequence goes on along the minus strand of NZ_JCAKLF010000008.1, from coordinate 25,784 downwards.
ATCTAGAAATAGACGATTTGGATTACAACCCTTTTGATGTACACGGTGGACGAGGCAAAATGTACCAACTGTTTGGCAACGATATGCAAACAATTATTAATGAATTAAACGAAGCTTTAGCAGCATAATGGCATTTCAATCATATTTAGTAGAGCGATTTGAAACGACTCATGAAAATTTATTTTTCAGGGAGCTGAACGAAATATTGTTAAATCAATATTCCGATAAAAAGGGATTGCATGTTTTAATAGGTAATCTGAGTGTAGGTGGGCATAAATTAGATGCTATATTTATTCGCTCAGGATCTATTATTGTTATCGATTTTAAAGATTACGAAGGTGCATTGACTTTTTCGGAGAATGGACCATGGCATTTAAAAACTAAAGAAGGTAAAATGCTATTTGTTGCTGGTGGTGCTGCCTCACGTAATCCGTATCAGCAAGTAAATGCGTATCGATTTTCGTTGTTTCAGATACTTTCGGATAATGCCACAGCTATACTAGATCCCAACAATACTAAGGTAAAATGGGACCATACGAATGCCATGGTCTTGTTTCATAATAGTATCCTTTTTGACAAAGAAAGTGTACCTAAAAAAATAACGCGCTTCTTTCACGTAACAGACAAGGCACATTTTATAACTGTTTTAGACGCTGTTGTTAGTAGTAATCTTACTTTTGAAGATAAAGAAATCTTGGCTATGCTACAGATATTACATATATCTTCAGATAGTATTTACGATCAAAATGAGGTCGTTACGGAGGAGGAAAAGCTCAAAATCAATACTGCACAATCCTTAGTCTATAAACTCGATCGTATTATACCGCCGAAGCATAGCGTTCCGGCATTAAATACGCTTGGGTATTATCGTACCTTACTGAGTATCGAACGATTTAATGAGGTTGAAGTGAGTGATATTAGTCATGTGCAGTTTGACTGGGTACGTGTTGAAGAGGGCACATTTCATTTAAATCTATCGCAGTATAAAAGCTTTTATGATCGATTTGAAAAAAATCGTGTAGGTAATTTTCCGAAGCACTTATTCGTCAGTATAAATGTCAGTATGAATGAGATGGTAATACCATTATTGTATACTACAATTACGAATAGTGAAATCGTCAGTTTACTCGATGTATTTGTGAATTTTAATAGTTTCGAGTTGTTCACTTCTGTTTTGACAGAGCTGCAACTACCCGAAAATGTCATCGAAGAGCTTAATGCTGCCGTGGCCAATGAAAATGATTTCAACGATAAAATAGTAGCCGTTAGCCAAATTCTAGATATTCCACTGACGCTTCAGGGCTTCATCTCATTAGGCTTAAGTAATGAAGCTATTTACAGTGCGCAGTTACAGTCTGAGATAGATAGCTTACTAAAGGGCAAAGTACCAGCACCGAAAGAAGGGACTGTAGTACAGGGTATCCTTGATGTAGCGTGTCCTATACAATCTTTACCAGGGGTACGTATTGATTATATTCATATCAATCCACTAAATCCCTCACAACAAGCAGCTGTAAAGTTAGCCTTTGAGCAACCCTTATCTATCATTACAGGTCCTCCAGGCACGGGTAAGAGTCAGGTCGTGATGAATATCATGGCTAATGCGGTGTATAATAATCAAAAGGTATTATTCGCTAGTAAAAACAATAAGGCTGTAGATAATGTGTACCAACGTTTGAATAACTTGTTGGATACCGACTATTTTCTACGTCTAGGGAATAATGAAGAGAATAAAAAAACGGATGAAGTACTGACTAAATTTGCGAATGAAACAGATAAAAATAAGCTAGACGAGCTAAGAAGTACGCTGCAGAGCTCTAGTAAGCAAGTGTCTAATATCACTGCTCGAACAGCTTTCTTAACAGGGGAGCTCAATAGAATTCCTTTGATTAGTAAGCGAATAGCAGATATTAAGCTGAGTAGAGAACAAGAGGTCGAAAAATATGAACAGTGGAAAAGTGCTATAGATCCTAAGGCTTATCAATTGTATGTACAGGAAAAATTGTCCTATGCTATTGCTGTATCCGAATTGAATGATGCGGTCAATAAAATCAGCGCGTCGAATGGTTTTTTTGCGAACTTGATGTATAATCTGTTCCAAAAAAGTAAGATTACGACATACGTGCAAGCATTGAATCAGCAGCTTCCTCCGGCGCTACAAGAATTGGTCAATGCCAAGCATCCGCGTATATCTCTAGGTGTAACGGAGAAGGAATCATTTAAACAAAATCTTTTGTTTATAGCCAATCAAAGTCGGTTACAGCAGGCACTTGTACAAAAGGATCAAGCGTATAATATACAACTTAGTAAGCTATCCGAAGAAATTCGATTGGCAGACATGGAGCTCAACGAATTATTGCGTCAGGAGCATCAGTTTAAAGCCGAATTAGCCGAATTGGAGGTAAAAATGATAGCCGCTTCGAAAGTCGCGCTATTAGATACTATTGCCATAAAGAAGGCAGCTGCTACATCATACAAGATCAAAGCCTATCAAAGCTATTTGAGCAATGGGTTTCCGCGGAAGAGTGATGAGCAGAGCGTTGCGTCATCTATCTGCGCTGATTTTACTAATCATTTTCAAGCGATCTCTATTAGTAATCTGACGATAAAGAAGGCGTTTCTTTTAGAGCCTGAAATCTTCGATTTATTAATCATTGATGAAGCTTCGCAAAGTGATATTGCTTCGGTATTGCCGCTGATCTATCGTGCGAAAAGAGTGTGTATACTGGGCGACCCTTTGCAGCTGACGCATATCACGTCTGTTAAAAAAGAAGAACAGAAATATGTAGCAGAGAAAATAGATGTTTCGTTGCAGGAGCATAATTATATACAAAACTCTTTGTTTTTGCATGCGGAGCAAGTAGCGAACAGAAACAGTTTTGCACAAGTATTTTTGAATGAGCATTACCGTTGTCATCCCGATATTATAGGCTTTAGTAACGAGTATTTTTACAAGCAGATGGCCGGACAGGAAATGATGGTCAAAACAGATGCACGTCATTTTAATATAGGCAATACGGGGTTCAATTGGGTAGATGTACAAGGGCAAGTGAGCGAAAGTAGTAATGTGAATATGGCTGAGGTCAATAAAGCTTTGGAACTCGTATTAGAGCTGCGTAAGGCGTATCCGAATGCGAGTATCGGCATTACAACACCTTTCAGAAATCAGAAAGATCAACTCATTAAAGCGGTACAGCCACATCCCAACCTGAATGTCACTGTAGATACGGTGCATCGTTTCCAGGGGGATGAAAAAGACATTATGATTTTTAGCTTGGTGTGCAGTACTAAAGGACGTGAGTCTATGAACAACTTCATCAATTCGCAGGCTAAAAACTTAATTAATGTAGGGACAACGCGTGCTAAAAGTGCCTTGTATATCGTGGGGAACAAAAAATATTGTAGTGAAATGGTGAGCAATAATCAGAAAAGTTTATTGGCCAAATTAGCGGATTACTCTAATTTATTACATAATTAATTACGTACTATGGGCATATTAGATTATTGGAAAAATATCGTAGTCGAAAAAGCGAATGCTGTAAACGAGGCTAGTACAGCAGCGCTGTCGCAAAGTTTGACTGTAGCACAAATATTGAAAATGGCAATACTACGTAAGCAAAAGGTAGAGATAGACTATCAAAAGGCAGATGGAACAAGTTCCATGCGAGTATTGAATTTTGTGATTTATAGTGACGAATACACTCCTTATGGTAGTTATATCAAAGGCGTGTGCCAATTGCGTGGGGAGGAGCGTACCTTTAAGGTATCACGTATTAGAAATGCCAAAATCGTGTAACACGCGATGCAAAACATTATTAATGAATTAAACGAAGCTTTAGCAGCATAAGATATGTACCTCATAGATAAAGAAAACAACCGCATTCAGAATTTAGCAAAGAAAACCTTTGCCGAATTAGGTTTTAGAGAGCGTCAGCATTTGCAAGAGTGGATAGCGAATAAACCTGAATCGCTGGGTGAAGAATTGTTGATTATACAAAAAGAGTTCGATGGGTTTAATGATACCAACGAACGCTTGGATTTATTAGCGCTTGATAAAGACGCCAACATTGTGGTGATTGAAAATAAATTAGACGATACGGGTCGAGATGTAACTTGGCAAATCATGAAGTACGCTTCGTATTGCTCTACGCTAAATAAAAAAGATATCATCAATATCTATCAAAGTTATCTAGATAAGCAAGGGAAAGGCGAAAATGCAAGTGAAAATATTGCCGAGTTTCTAGGAAAAGAAATTGAAGAAGTTGATTTAAACAAAGGGAATACCCAGCGCATGATGCTCATTGCGGCTAACTTCCGTAAAGAGGTTACTTCTACGGTATTGTGGCTGATGAATTACAAATTACGTATCCAATGTTTTAAAGTTACGCCGTATGCATGGGGCGAGCAGTTGTTTTTAAATTTGGAACAAATCATTCCTACTAAAGATACCGAAGAATTTATCATCTCTATGGCAAGTAAAACGCAAGACGAAATAGATGCACAAGAAACCTCTAAAAATCGTCATCAAGTGCGTTTAGAATTTTGGGCGCAATTGCTTCCACAGTTAAAAGGGCAAACTCCCATTTATCAAAACTCGAGTCCTACCAAAGATCATTGGTTAATTGCGGGTGGTGCTAATATTAGTGGAGTTCGTTATTGCTTACTCATTACACAGAAATACGCAGGCGTACAACTAGAATTTGGACGTAAAAATCAGGACGAAAATAAAGCCTTGTTCGATGAATTAAAAAAACATCAAACAGAAATAGAAAATACCTTTGGGCAACGGTTAGAGTGGGACCGATGGGACGATAAAATAAGCAGCCGCGTAGGATTTTTTAAACACGGGGTTAATCTGTTCAATAAAGAAGATTGGCCTGCAATTACTGCATTCATCAAAGACCATATCATAAAATTAGAATTGGCGATGCGTACTCCCTTAACCAAAATTAAATACGTATTAAACCAAACCGAAGAAGAAGCATAATGAGAGCAGATTGGGTAGAATGTACTTTTGAAGATTTAGTATATTATAGTAAAGGGAAAAAACCTAGAAGTTTATATAAGGAAAGTACTGAAAATCGATTACCATATATCAACATTAAAGCATTTGAAAAAAATATAATAGAAGAGTATTCAGATGATTCTAATGTGAATTTTTGTGAGATTGGAAACATCTTAATGGTTTGGGATGGAGCAAGAGCGGGTTTTTCAGGTAAGTCTATTAAAGGAATTGTAGGTTCAACTTTGATGAAAATACTTCCGACTGTAGGAGTTACTAATAATTACCTTTTTTATTTTTTACAGTCTCTATACAAGTATCTTAATACGAATACCAAAGGTGTAGGAATTCCCCATATAGAACCAAATCTATTATGGAAAAAGCAAGTTGGACTCCCACCACTTCCCGAACAACGTGCCATTGTCAAAAAGATAGAAGCCTTGTTTTCGAGTTTGGATGCGGGGATTGCCGACCTTAAAAAAGCTCAAGACCAACTCAAAATCTACCGCCAAGCCGTTTTGAAAAAAGCATTTGAGGGGGAATTGACGAAGGAATGGAGAGAGAAGCAAACGACTTTGCCTACTGCAGAGGAGTTATTGGTTCAAATTGAAGAACAACGCCAAGCTTACTATAAGAAACAAATAGAAGATTGGAAAGAAGCTGTAGCGATTTGGGAGAAAAATGGAAAGGACGGTAAGAAACCAGAAAAGCCAAAATTTTTAAAAATATCAGAATCTCTATCAGAAAAAGATTTAGATAAAATACCTAAGCTTAATGATATTTGGAAATGGGTTAAAATAGATCGTTTGTCCTTTTATGATTCTTATTCTTTAAAAGCTGGTCCATTTGGATCCTCATTAAAGAAGGAATTTTATGTTAGTTCGGGCTATAAAGTTTATGGCCAAGAACAAGTAATTGGAGGGAATATAGAAATAGGTGATTATTATGTAGATGAATCGAAATACCAAGAGCTATATAATTGTAAAGTTGAACCCAACGATATTTTGATTTCGTTGGTAGGTACAGTTGGAAAAGTTTTAATACTACCTAAGAATTCTCCGAAAGGAATTATTAATCCACGTTTAGTGAAAATTACACTAAACAGATTTTACAATAATTTATTTTTTAAATATTACTTCGAGAGCTCATTTCTTAAATCATTATATAAGTTAGAAAATCACGGAACAACAATGGATGTTTTAAATCTAGAAATTATCAAAGGTTTACCATTTCCATTATGTTCACTCGAAGAACAAGCCCAAATCGTCAAAGAAATCGAATCTCGTTTATCAGTTTGTGATGCGGTAGAACATCAAATCAAAGACAGCCTTAGCCAAGCAGAAGCTTTACGCCAAAGTATTCTAAAGAAAGCCTTTGAGGGTAAGTTACTTACAGAAGAAGAAATACAAGCTTGTCAGCAAGAACCTGATTACGAGCCAGCTTCTGTGCTTTTAGAAAAGATAAAAGCCGAGAAAGAGGCTAATAAACCAACGAAGAAAACGAAGAAAAAATAATAGTCACCAATATGGCTAAAAAACAACCCATAAAAATAATGCTGTCTTCCACAGTATATGGAAATCAACACCATATAGAGGCTATCTATGCGATGTTGACAGCGTATGGTTATCAAGTTTTATGTTCGCACAAAGGGACCATTTACAATATTCCAGGCAAATCACCTGAAGAATCCTGTTTAGCTGCGGTGGAAGAATGTGATTTTTTCTTAGGAATTATTTTTCCTTATTATGGTTCTGGTATTACACATAAAGAATTTACAAAAGCTGTGGAATTTAATAAGCCAAGAGGGTTTATGGCGCATGCACATGTACCATTTTTACGGACTTTACTAAAACAGTTTATGTATGATGCAGCTGGTAAAAGAACCGCCTTTAATCTTGCAAAAAAAACAACAGTATTAGATAACTTAGCCGTTATAGATATGTATAATTTAGCTATTGGTGATGGGCTGCCTATTGAAAATAGAATTTGGACACAAGAATTTACAAAATTTGAAGTAGATGGTAATGATTTTATTCAAACGCAGTTCGAAGATTATACCCGATTTTCTAGCGATTTAAAAGCCTTACAAGATGAAGAATAACAAATTACAGAAGCTAATTCAACAAGGAACATCAGAAACGGTGGAGTTCTTAGAGGCGATTAAAATCGATCGTTTAGCTACGATATTATCTAGTTTTTTGAATCATAAAGGCGGGAATTTAATTGTTGGGGTAAATGATGAGTTAAATATAACAGGAATCGACCCGACGATTTCGATCAATGATTTACGATCGAAATTAACCAATGCTATTACACCAGAAGCGCCCATAGAAATCATCAAAGAAGAAATAGAAAACAAAGCGGTGTTTATACTGAAAGTTTCTGAAGGAACCAAGCAACCTTACGTATGCAATGATACGATTTACATCAGAAAAGGAAGTAAAACAGTTAAAGCATCTACAGAAGATATTGCACTGTTAATTAAAAATAGACAAAAAGACGAACTACATTGGGAACGTCAAGTATCTTTTGGTGTTGATGAAGAAGATTTAGATGTAGCTTTGATAAAAAAAGTAATGATGACGGCCCAACAAAATGGACGTAGCAGTTACAAAGGGGCTGATTATTTAGAATTTCTAAATCATTACGGTTTATTTAATAACGGCTCTTTTACAAACGCTTGCGTTGTTTTATTTGCTAAAAATGCAAGTAAGTATTTCCCACAAACAAAGGTTCGATTAACAGAATACCAAAAAAACAAAACAGATAAAGGTCTATTACGCGACGATATAATTGAAGGAAATTTGTTCGAAATCCGTGAGCGATTAGAAAACTATATAATGAATATGGGAACGCGCAGTACATTCGCTGAAAACGAATGGCGTAGAATTGATTTTAAATATCCCAATAAAGCATTACAAGAAGGTATTATTAATGCTTTAATTCATCGCGATTATTCTCGTTTCAATAGTCATTTAACCATATCTGTTTATCCCGACTCCTTTGTGATTGCGAATAGTGGTCAGCTTCCGGACGAATTAAAAGTAAGTGATTTAAAGAAAAATCATCGGTCTTTTCCTACCAATCCAGACATTGCACATATTATTTTCTTAATGGGGTATATCGATAAACTGGGCCGTGGTACAATGAAAATTTTGGAAGAATGTAAAGAGCTTGGACTAAAGGAACCCAAATGGACCAATACAAAGAATGAGGTCATATTAAGCTTCTTTGGACCGGACGTTAAACAAGATGTTTTTATTCCTAGTATTTCAGATCAAGTAAGTGATGCGGTAAATGATGCAGTACGTGAGATACTAAATGATGCAGTAAGTGATGCAGTAAGAAACAGATTAATTAATATTATGAACCTTCTGTATGCAAACGAGAGTTTAACTTTAAAAACTCTGGTAACGACACTAAACAGTTCTAGGGCAACGATTCAGCGAGATTTAACATTACTAAATGCTGTTAATTTATTGAAATTGCAGGGGTCGGATAAATACAGAACTTACAGTGTAAGTGATGCACTAAAAAATAAATTTGATGCACTAAATAAATAGCGTTTGATGCAGTAACTAAAATTATAATAGGATACTACATGATTATTAATTAAATTATTATGAAAGAATTTATTTATAACCTTGAAGAGTTATTTGTTTCCGATGGGTTATTAGAAACTTTAGCAGCTACTAATTACTACATTGGGGCTTATCAAAGGGGGTATAAGTGGAAATCGAATGCTGCACATGACCAAGTTCCGTTGTTCTTAACAGACGTGTACGAAGCATTCATTGATAATCAAGAGGAATATTACCTACAATATATCACCATCAAACGTAACGATGAAGGTAAGAATTTACTTGAAGTAATTGATGGACAGCAAAGGCTTACCACAATTAGTATTTTATTCTATTGTTTTGAAAAAGCATTCGGTTTTTATAATATAACGAAAGATATTGTTCAATACGAACGTTACAACAAGCGTCAAATTTTTGAGGAAATCTTATTGATAGACGAAGAAAATGATGAAGCTAATGTGATTTTAAAGAAAAAACAAGACATCTTTTATTTATACCACGCAAAAAAATGTATTCTTAATTTTTTAGAATTACTAGATAAGGTAGAAGCTGAAGCTTTTTATAATTATTATCGTCAAAAAGTAAAAATTATTATCAATTTAGAAGATGATACAACAGCAGCTGAAGAAATATTTTCTAATCTTAATGATAATAAAGTAGAATTAAACAATTTGTATTTAATCAAAGGATTATTATTCACTAAATCAACGAGAAAGGATAATGGTGATGATGATTTTATTCATGTTCAAGAAAAGAGAAATAGAATAGCTCGTAATTGGGATGATATGGACAATTGGCTTCGTTCAGAAAAACAAAATCAATTGTTTTTTTATAATTATAAATTAGTCAATAGTAAGGAAGGTTTTTTAGGGTTAAATCCTTTATTAAATGCGTTGAAACCTATTGTAAAAGAGAGTAATGATGAACGCTTAGATAAGATTAATAAATTTCATGATAATTTGTCTATTGCAAAAGAGCAAAGCGACACCTATAAACTATTTAATTTATACAATGAAGGCTTACAAAATTTTGAAGAAGCAAACATTCAATTAGATAAAATTTACCTTACTAGTAAACGATTAAGAAACTGGTTTAAGAACAATGAATTGTATAATTTATTGGGCTTTTTTACTTGTACTGGTGGAAACATAGATAACATATTATCGTTAGGTGTTTCAGATCTAAAAGAAAAATTATATCAACATCTTTATAACCAACTTTTTATTAAAAATAAAAAGATCGAAGATTTAGTTTATAATATCCCAAAGGATAAATCTAAATTAGATAAAATCTTTTTAGCGCTAAATGTATTTCCTTTACTAAAACAAAAGGATGATAAAGGAAAAGATATCCATGTAATTGATTGGTCGCATCGTTTTGATTTTAATACCTACCGTAACAACAAGTGGAGTATTGAACATATATACCCACAAAACCCAGATGCAACAGAAGAAGATGTTCGCAAGTATAAGGGATGGTTTCTTGAAAAATCTTCTGAATTTCCAGAATTAAATCAAAAGATTAGGGATAATAATTCGTTAACGGATGATGACATAAAAGCCATCATTACACACGATGTATCAGAGCATCAATTGGGTAATTTAGCTTTATTAGAAGGGGGAAATAACAGCACATTAAAAAACTATATTTTTCCCAAGAAAAGAGAACTTTTATTAGGTTTAATGAGCACGGGATCTTTTGTGCCTACACATACAGTAAATGCGGTTGCAAAATTATTACATAATCTTTCTGATGAACGTTTAACTTTTTCTAAAAATCTAACGTTTTGGGAAAAAGAAGATATAGAAGCTAATGCTATATGGATAAAAAATACATATAATGCTTTAATTGAATTTGTAAATGAAAACAGGTAGATACAGTTTAAAAGATTTGCTAACACACAATGAAATAGATCAGTTAGTAATTCCAGAATTACAGCGTGATTATGTTTGGGAAGAAGAACAAGTAAATAGAGTTTGGGAATCCTTAATGAAACGTTGGAATAAAAAAACGAAGTCTGATTTGTCGGTTAATGTAAATGGGAATAATCTAACGAACAATACTATCCTTCAACATTTGCAACAGGTCTACACTACACTACAGTTTAAACAAAAAATGGGGTTCATTTATGCGTACCACGATAAGCAGTTACCGGGTCAATTTTTTTTAATTGACGGGCAACAACGTATCACAACCTTTTATTTGTTGTTATTGGTACTGTATACTAAGGCAGAAAAAAAAGATGCATTTAGTAAACTATATTATGATAATAAGTTTCCTAAGGTAGATTATAAAGTGCGTGAATCAGCTTACGAATTCATGCGTCTTTTTATTGAAGATACATTAAAAGGAAAAGACTATAAGCAAAATAAAGACTTCTTTGAAATCGAATATACCAACGATATTACGGTTCAGAATTTGAGAAATAATTTTGATTTTTTAGAGAAGCAATTAGTTGCTTTTTCGAATGATCAATTAGTTGATTTAATTGATTTTGTAGAAAATTATGTAGAGTTCAATTATTTCGATACACAGCTTAGTGCACAGGGAGAGCGTTTGTACCTTTATATGAACAGTCGCGGATACCATTTATCACATCAAGAAAAGTTGAGAGCGAATTTAATTGAAAAATGTTCGAAAGAGGATAAAAAACAAGCAGGGACTTTATGGGAAGAGTGGCAAGACTTTTTCTTTGAATATAAATTCTCTAATGAAAATGCAGATCAAGGTTTTGAATTATTTCTTTACTATACAAGTGTATTAAAACAATACCTAGAAGGTAATTTTGACAGCGAGGTAGAGTATCAATCGGAGAAATTAAAGGCCTATGAAATAGATAATCTTGATATTATTTTTTTATCAAAAGCATTTTCAGCGTTAAAGAAAGTACTAATTGAAATTGAGAGCCCTTCTCGTTTTATTGAAGATTTCTTTACCAAGTCTTTAAAAACTTTGAATTTAAGAATTCGTGTATTACCCTTATGGTTTTGGTATTTGAATGGGAATTTAAATGCTCAAACGATAAATGATAAAGAATTATATTTATTCCGTAATTTCTTAATAAACTATTCTCATACGAGAGAAGTAGGAGATGAACCTACCGTACGTTTAGACCAAATTCTTGAGGGGATTAGTAAAAGTGAAAAGTATGATGTAGTTGGTATTTTAAATGATTTACAGATTCCTAGAAAAGAACATGAAATCAATAAAATAAATTACATTAAAGATTCACCTGTAGAAAGTATTAATCATCCAATCGAAGAAGTATATTTTGATGAGAAATTAAACAAGTTTTTAGAAGGTAGAACAGATATTTTATTTAAGCTGATTTATTTTAATTTAGATTCTGATTTTCCAAAGGATAAAGCGAATAATGTAATCAACATTTTAGGAATTCTATTTCATGATTTAAGATCTAAAATGCTTAGAAAATATATTCTAAGTTATTTTGATTATTCAACTCATACTGGAAATTCGGCAGGTAAAGAAAAATGGGCTTTAATGCACGATTCAAGGGCTTGGTTAAATTCAGTAGTAAATAATGATGCATTTTTAGATCTTATCAAGGATTGGGAAACTAAGCGATACACATCTTTGAAGGATGCTTATAAAGATAGATTAGCTCTATTCAATGATGAGCAAGATTGGAGATATTATTTCATAAAATTCATATCAGTTTTAGAACATACACAATCAAATCAATTCATTTGGTCAGATAATTTTTTCGATATTAAATTATTAAATAACATAAATCCTTCACAATGGGATGTTTATTTAGTAACCAAAATTTTTATAGAGATTTCAAAGACCGAGATCATTAGTTTTAATAATTTTGGAGATTCAATTGCATATACAGATCTTGTGTTAGAGAATAATGAGGTCGTTACAAAATTTGTAGACACAGATAGACTTTGTATTGATACAGTCTATGAGAAACAAGGGAAATGGGCAATTGATATTTTTTATAAAAAGGGAGATACCATAAAATTAAACAACTTTGCAATTGCAAATTTTTACAACCAATGGAAAGAAAATGATTTTATAAAATATAGAAAATCAAATTGCTATAGTTATGATGTGAATAAATCATTAAAAGAAAATTTAGAGCAATTAAATAAATTAGTAATGGATTTAATATTCAATTTAAAAAATGAAAATTTAATTCCAGAATATAAAAGTTAAAAATGACAGAGTCAGCAATTATATCAAAAATATGGAACCTTGCCAACGTGATGCGTGATGATGGCGTAGGCTATGGCGATTATTTGGAGCAAATTACCTATTTATTGTTCCTTAAAATGGTGGATGAGTTAAACAAACCACCATATTTAAAAAACATTCAATTACCACGTATCAAAGACATTGAAGGTAAAGAAATTCCTAATGGTGATTTATGCGATTGGGAAAGTTTACGTTCTAAAAACGGAGCGGAATTAGAAAGTTTCTATTCGCAGTTGTTGCGTACGCTTTCTTCAGAGAAAGGAATGTTGGGGCAAATCTATGCCAAGAGCCAAAATAAGATTCAAGATCCTGCGAAGTTATTGCGTATTCTTAATTTAATTGACCAAGAAGATTGGTCATCTATGGGTTCGGATATCAAAGGTAAAATCTATGAAGGTTTATTGGAGAAAAACGCCGAAGACACCAAATCAGGCGCAGGTCAATACTTTACACCGCGTCCACTAATTAATATTATGGTGCAATGTGTACAACCTAAGCCGATGAAAACCATCATCGACCCGGCTTGTGGTTCGGGTGGTTTCTTCTTAGCAGCTTATGATTACTTAAGTAAACAATCTCTAGACCGCGACGAAAAGAAATTCTTAAAAGATGCAACTTTCCATGGAAATGAGATTGTAGCCAGTACGCGTCGTATGTGTTTGATGAATTTGTACTTACATGGTATCGGTGAAATTGATGGTGAACCATTAATTAAATCTTCTGATGCCTTAATATCTTCTGAATCGAATACCTATGATTATGTACTAGCTAATCCACCTTTCGGGAAGAAAAGTTCGTACACGGTAACCAATGAAGATGGAGAAGTAGAACGTGATGACATGAGCTACAACCGTCAAGATTTCTGGGAAACAACATCTAACAAGCAGTTGAACTTCTTGCAACACATCAAAACCTTACTAAAAATTAATGGGGAAGCAGCAGTAGTTTTACCGGATAATGTATTGTTTGAAGGTGGTGCAGGAGAAGAAATTCGTAAACGTTTATTAGAAACCACGGAGTTACATACCATTTTACGTTTACCTACAGGTATTTTCTATGCCAATGGTGTAAAAGCGAATGTGTTATTCTTTACCAATAAGGCAGCTTCCAAAGACGCACAAACCAAAGAAGTTTGGATTTACGATTACCGCACAAACGTACACCATACTTTAAAGAAAAAACCATTAACAGAAGCCGATTTACAAGACTTCGTTAAATGCTATAATTCAGCAAATATTTACAACCGTAAGGAAACGTGGTCAGAAGAAAATCCTGATGGTCGTTGGCGTAAATATACCTACGATGAAATCATCGCAAGAGATAAAACATCATTGGATATCTTCTGGATAAAAGATCAATCCTTAACCGATTTAGACAACCTTCCAGATCCGGACATTTTAGCACAAGAAATTGTAGATAATCTAGAATCTGCTTCAGGTAGTTTCAGAGAGATTATAAACGAATTGTAATTTTAGTCTAGCTAAACGCCTCGCGGATTGCTTCCCTTCAAGGTTATTAAAAATTTTTTTTGTATTTAGAAATAGTAGTCTCGTAGATAGTCTGGGAAAATAAATCCATATTGCAAAATGAGCCGAATAAAAACTCTATTCGGCTCATTATTTTTAGTATATTTGAGCCGATTAATCAATTTATTCGGCTCATGAACTATATTTGGCAATATAAAGAATTCCCAAAATTCACATTTAATCAACATAAACTACTTTCTTTAATTCAGGAGTTTGCGCATGATTTGGGTGAACTTAACGGAATGCTGCTAAGCTTTTCTCAACAATCTAAACAAGAGGTCTTTGCAGAGATTTTACTTTCCGAAGCTTTAAAAACATCGGAAATTGAAGGAGAATATTTTAGTCGTGAAGATGTAATGTCTTCATTGAAAGCGAATTTAGGAATTAAAAATTTTCATCAAAACAATAGAAATCAAAAAGCCAATGCAATTGCGCATTTAATGATAGAGGTTCAAAATACCTTTAAACAGCCAATGTCCGAAGAATTATTACTCAATTGGCATTCTATTTTAATGAACGCCGAAAAAGGAATTAACGCAGGACAATTTCGAGAAGGAACGGAACCTATGCAAGTAGTATCAGGAAAATATGGCGATTTTATCATTCATTACGAAGCACCTCCTTCAAAAGATTTACCGAAATTGCTTCCTAATTTCATCCAGTGGTATAATGATTTTAATGCGGTAAGTATTGGTAAAATTGGTGAAGGCATGCTACTATCGGCTTTAGCCCATTTATATTTTGAAACCTTACATCCATTCGAAGATGGTAACGGTAGAATTGGGCGTGCTATAGCTGAAAAAGCCTTAGCTGAAAAATTAGAATCGCCTGTATTCATTAGTATTTCTAAATCGATTGAAAAGAATAAAACAAGTTATTATAACGAACTAAAATTCGCACAAAGAAGTTTAGAAGTCGATAATTGGATGTTCTATTTCTGCAAGATTCTTCAAGATGCTTTAACAGATTCTAAACAGGTCGTCTTGTTTACGCTAAAGAAAACCGCTTTTTTTGATTCATTTAAAGAGCAGTTGAACGAACGAGAATTAAAAGCCATCAATAAAATGTTAGATCAAGGAGTAAATGGTTTTGAAGGAGGCATGACCGCTAAAAAATACATTTCCATTAATAAAACATCCAAAGCAACAGCTACAAGAGATTTACAACATTTAGTGGATATCGGAGCCTTTACTAAAATAGGCGGCGGACGTTCTATAGCTTATCAGTTAACAATTTAACTAGTAAGATATCATAATAAGCCCCCAGCAAGTTACATAATCGAAATTATGGTCAAACTGCCGGCGGAAAACGTTGCCCTCCAGTCCGCAGGCTCCCTTACGTGCAAAACCAACTGCATCATTGCCCATAATTTTAGATTATGTAAAATGCTTTCCTTTCCTTCGGGCAAGCCCTCAGGAGCCACCGCCTTCCAGCCGCTCGTGCAGTTATAATTTACACGGTCAGTTCCCCAATCGAAAACCTACAAATCCCCAACCACCCATTCAAGGATGCAGAAAAATGGTGCAGAGAGTTTGGGGATTTATCCAGTTCCTACAGCCACTGTATTGCTTTTTTTCAGCAGAAAAGTTTAGTGGCAATACAGTCGCTTTCGTCACCGCACACAGTCGTATTCCATACTGAAGAAAATTGCTTTCGCAGCCGCTATATTTTCTCCACACACCAAAAACAGTTCGGTTTCATAGGCAAAGGTTTGTAGTGTGTTTGTGGCGCGTGCTGAAAATTCCCAAGCAAAGCATTTTCTTTCAGCATTCCATACCACTGTTTTTGCAGCCGCTTTTTCCATTCCGGCACATAAGGAAGATTTATGCAAGTTGACCGTTTCGGAAAGCACCATTTTCCTGCGAGTCTGTTTCCCCGGTTTGCCAACGCTTTTCCAAGTGGTGTTTTTATATGCACGGACGAGCCGTCCATACAAAAACACCACCGCGCACAGGAGCATAGCACTGTTCCAAGTCTTCACAGCACTATGCACCTGTCTTTTCCATCACTTTTCCTCGCTTTGAGTGCAGTTGTCACAAGCAATTATCCCCATCAATCGAAGTGTTGGAATTTCCTTCTTAGAAAGTTCGGGATAAGAAAAAATAAAAAAAAAAGAAAGTAAAGGTCTGTTGTCAGGAAAATGCGCCGACAATATCAAGCCGTAAACGGTTTTTCAGAAAAAGTTTTGTGGCGCTAAAATTTAGCCCCAAAATTTTTCTGAAAAAATATTGCATCGCATTTTCCTTCCACACGGTCGGAGCACTTTCTTTTTTTCTTTTTTTTCTTTTGAAAAATTTTCAGCGGAGCAAAATTTTTTAAACCAAAATTATGCTTACACACAAAGTACGCACTTACTCAGTGCACCGCGAATCGCCTGAACAGGCACTCTACATTTTAAACCGTGGCAGAAATGCCGGAAAACCACTTTTTGAACCCTGCCCGAACTGCTTTATTCTGTATGTCCGAGATACGGAAGAACTCGAAACCTATTATTGGACCTTTTATGCCTTTTGGAAGCACGGATTTTTCCACCCGCACCTTTGCGGCTCAGTCATCGAAATGCTTCGCCTTTGCGACCTCAAAATGCTAATGCGCAATTTCATTCAGCCTGCCTTTCAAAAGTCCTGCATTCAGCCGGAAATGATGCGGAAAATCAAAGCCACCTACGAACTGGAGCAGAAAATTGAACAACAGGCAGCAGCACTCAAAGAACTGCGACACACGTTAGTCCGCCGGTATTATTTAACAATTTAAATTTCAAAAACTTCCT
This sequence comes from Kaistella sp. CFF1-2, assembly GCF_059509915.1. Classification (NCBI taxonomy): domain Bacteria; kingdom Pseudomonadati; phylum Bacteroidota; class Flavobacteriia; order Flavobacteriales; family Weeksellaceae; genus Kaistella; species Kaistella sp. CFF1-2. The sequence continues at coordinate 8,684 of NZ_JCAKLF010000008.1, read as the reverse complement.
TCGGGAAGTTTTTTATTTACCTAAAATCTAAAATTTTAACGCCCCGACCAGCCGCCGGTTGCCCTCGCTAATTTTTCCACACCCTGACTTTGACTTGATTCACCCTAATTTAACTGATAAGAGCAGCATAAAGCATACATATTTCGCCCCTTTATAAGAAACGGTGCAAACGGAGGAAAGCAAATAATAAAGCCGGTCTTTTGAACCGGCCTGAATGGTTTTCGTTGAAGATAAGCGCCTGATTAAGGCTGTTTCCCTGATTGAAAAGGTTGATTTTCCGATGAATTTTCGCCCGATTTTCGGGATTTTTCGCCATACTCTTCAGAACTGATTGCTGTCTGACTAACCGCGCCAATAATCGTTCCGCCCAAAAGCAAATACCCACCAACAGTAACAACTGCTGCAGGTAAAGCCACTGGAGCAGCCACAAGAACACCGCCGACCGCTGACAACGCCAGTCCAAGATTACGCACAATTCTGAACCATTTTGGCGTTGGTTCCAACACGCGATCCACTAAATTTAGGTTTCTATTTTTCATTGTCTGAATGTTTTAATTGATTTAACTCTATTTTATTGATTTTTTGTTCGAGATATTCCACTTTCTGATTGAGCAGATCCTGAGAATTTTTAAACTCGGTTTTGATGATTAAAGCCATTGTCTTGACCTCTGTCATATCCTTTTCCATACTTTTAAAGTCGGTGTGCAGTTGCCGTATAAAGTAGGCGACTACCGCCAAAAGAACACTGCTGATAAAACCAAAGAACACGCTCACTGTGATTTCATTTTCCATAATGTCCATTTCTTAGAATTGAAAATTATTACTGATTTCAATCTGATTATGTTTTCCGGTAGCGGCTTCATACAGTTTTTTGTAAACCTGTTTGTAGGCGTCCACGCTTTGCAGCACCTGAAAATCGCCGTCTTTTTTGATGTAAGAAAGTCCGACAAGCGGACAGCCTGCCGTGTGTTCAATCGTGTTTCCGATATGAATGTACACCGAGCTGAATGTTGGAAGATCGGCAATCTCAATCATGCCTTTGTGGATTGGTCCATATTTAGGGAAATACGTTTTGTTCATTCCGCCCCAAGTGTTGAGTCTTAAACTAAAGACACCTTCCGGAATAGCAGTTTGCTTCATAATCTTAACGGCTCTGATTTTATCTTCAAGCAAAAAGCACTGAAAAATACCGTCAATATAAAGGTGGGAAAGCGTAGAGTTTTTGCCCTGTGCAACCCTGATTATTTTTGCTTTCATTTTTAGTAAAATTTAAAGATTAAACAAAAAAGCCTTCCCGGTTTGGGAAGGCCTTAGAAGTTGTTTTCCTAAAAAACTTCCTCGATTTTGAGACAGTTTCCGGAGGCAAATGGATAATAGTTTCCGTTCACTTCCTGGAAGAACTCAATCCCGATGCACTGTACCACCGAAGCGTTTGCAGCCAACACAGGAGCACCCGGAAGTGTTGCTGTAATGGTATCACCTGCATAAGGAACATTCAACGGAATGTACGGCGAATAAGCGATGTTGGTCAGCTCATTATTCACCATGTCATCAGGTTCGTATGTTCCTGTGGTCGGATTGTAAGAAAAATCAGAAAGAACCGAGATCGCGTTAATCAGTCTGAAATGAGTTGCACCTGAAGGAGCAGTAATCAGATCAGCAGGATTAAAAGCTGCAACGATAAAATCTGAAGAAGTTCTTCCTGCATCCGGTTCGATGTCGTAAGGAGCATTAAAAATACCGGAGATAGAAAGGTTTTTGTTGAATTCAAATCCAAGCAGATAATTCCTCTGAGTGGACACTTCAACTTTTCGGTAACCTCTGGCTTCGGTTCCGTCCTCCAGATTGATTTTCTTCATGATAGAAGTTAAACGACCGGTTACCTGTGGATCCGTAAATTTTCCCATAAGAGCGGAGAGAGCCGTTCTTAACGATTTACCGACCTTGGCGCAACCTCCAAATTCGTTCATATTTTCGCGTGTTCTTTCGAACTCCGGTGCAGAGTGCACCTGCTGTGCAGTTGGTCCGCCGACCATACCGGCGAAAAATCCTTCCTGACCTTTGATTTTAAAATGCCTAACGTCGCCGATTGTTCCAACGTATTTCATGAGGCCTTTTTGTCTTGCCATTGTTTTAAGTTTTAGAAATTAGAAAAGAGAGAAAAACACTGTTGTCTAGACAATTACAAATATCATTCATTACCTTTATAAAAACAATAGTTAAAATACTGAAAACCAATGAAATACAGTGCAATAAGTGCAAATGCTAACGAAACGGAGAGCAGCACAACAGGAAATGAAAGTCTAAAATATTTCCAAATCCCGAACAGCCATGTGGAAACTTTTTGGATAGTGGAAGAAGTCATGGACGGAGACAGTCTTAAAGTGAAACAGGAATTCACGCAGGTAAGGCGTGAAATTCGTCTTTACGGATTGGATGCACCCGAAGTGTCATTTTCAAGAAAGATGCGCGAGGATGAAGCGAAAAGCCGTGTTCCTGCTTCGCTATTGCTTCAATACGGACTAATGTCTTTGAATTATGTTCTGCAGGTGTGTCCACCCGGAACACGGATTACGCTTCTAACCGAATTGGATAACCGAACCGATTTTTGGCTGAGAGATTTGGCTTATGTCATTCTGCCAAATGGCGAATGTCTGAATGAACTTTTAATAAGTAATGGCTGGGCTAAAGCCAGCCAATCTTATTACTGTTCTATGCTTGCTGAATATCAGCAGTTAAATTTCCTTGCAAAACAGAATAAGGCGGGAATCTATCTGTTTATCGATGTTTTCTGATTTGTTCTCCTTATGTTCTCCCTATCGAGATAAGAGAGAAAGGAAATGTAGTGTTTAAAGCACTCCGCAATAAGAGTTGATATAATACAATGTTATCTGCAGTTTTTTATACTTTTGACGCAGAAATTTTTCTTCTAGCGTCAATTATAATTATATTCTCATGTTTCTCCTTTTTAAGTTCTTTTAATATTTTGTTTACCTTTAAAATATCTTGATTATCATAACAGAGAATTACCGAAATATCGTTTGCAGATTTTGATGCAACTTTATAAATATCAGTTTGATTTTCTAAATTTCTCTTAAGTGATGACGATTTTGCTAGTTTAAATTCAACAATTGTTGAATCTCCACTACCAAAAGAAACTTTGTAGTCTGCTGGACCCCGTCCATTGTTAACTTCCGAATTCACATCAAAAGGAGTTGCGTACCAAGTTAACTTGAATATTCTCTGTATTGTGTCTTCTTTTGCTATCGGTTTTGTTCCATCATAAAAGATTCGATAACCATCATTATTTTCGATGACATCTTTAAGGTATAATGCTCTTTTTAAAGATTCTTGATAGCTGTTTGATTTTAAGTTGTAAAATTCACTATGTTCATTTAAGAGTTCACATAATGGTGTTAATACATCAACTAAATTTTCTTTTAATTCATTTATTTTTGCAATGGATACTGACTTAGCTTCTGATTTTTTACTTTCTTTTAGTTTTATGTAATAATCAATTAGGTCTGGAAATTTTTCAATTGTTTTTATAAATGCATATTCCTTATCCTTTTTTTTAGGTTTTTGTGGTAAATGCGATCTAAAATATTCATTTACAGAGCTTCTTAAAGATGAATTTTCCAATGTTCTAGTCACATTATAGAAGTTAGAATAAAAATCAGAGTTATTAATAGTTGCTTCATCTACAGTCAAGATATCCGATGGAGTTAATAAAATAAAATCTCCATTTTTTTCTCTATAAAAATATGGTAATTTAAAAGTTTTTGGAAGCCAAACTTTTGTTTTTTCATCAAAAACACATCTGATTGAAAATTCTTTTAGCTGATTTTCTGCTAAATGTTTTTTTCCAAACTCTTGTGTGAATTCTAACAAATATTCAAATATTAAGTTTGTCGTGAAATCACTAATGAAATCTTTTCCTACACCTGGGTTCAACAGAGTCAGTTTTTCAATATGTGATTCCGATGTAATTTTTTCATTTCCAAAGTTTTTATAAAACCCATTAAATGAACTTATTGCTCCATTTGCAAATTTTTTTCCAAGACCTTTTCCTTCATTACCATATTCCGAAAGACCTAACCAATTTTGTTTTATTTCAGGAAATCGAAAAAGATTTAAATTGATATCTTTTCTATCATTATTAATTGCGTAATCCTTTAGTATTAAAAGATGATTTACAACTTTATCATGTAATAATTTGTATTCTTTTTTGTGTGAGGCAAATAATAGAAAAGGGTCAATGAACAAAGGTAAATCTGAACTTAAACAAATATTTAATGCTCCGTACTTTTCTACAACGGAACTACTTATATCGAAATAGTCAGAAAATAATAGTTTAAAATTAGATTTTTTTGACATGGTTAATTGACTGTACTTTGGTGGAAATTGCAGATAACGGGAAAGGGCTTGGCGAAGGCGGGGATAAGAAAGCCGGAAATTCCAACCAAACCCGAACCGAGCAAAAACCATTTTCGTTTTTTCAAAATTACAAAAAATAAAAAAACGAAATGGTTTTTTGCGGCTAAAAGTGCTGAAATCTTCTAAATGATAACTCTCCGCCCCGCTTTTGCCAAACCCATGTTATCTGCAGGCGTTTTTTTCAATATTTTCAATTTGTTTTAAATGTCTAAAAGTGTGATTGTTAAGAAACAAAAAAGTATCTCCCAATTTTAGTTTTATTAGATTTGTGATTGAAATTTTGGTTTTTTCTTTATTCAAGTCAACATTTTTTGCTTGCTCAAGAAGATTGCAAAATTCTTTTTGTTGAGCAATGAAATTTTCAATGACATTTTTGTCAAGTTTGCTATTCAGAGGATTTTTGTTTTTTGCCGTTTTCATTTTGTTAAGTTTTTCTTTCGGCAACATACTTTTTGCAAAATAATTTCCCCAAAATCCACTTTTAAATTCTTCTTGCGGTTTTGATTTTGCGTTTTGAATTGCATTTTCAATTTCGGGAAGATAAAATTTTGCGTAAAGATTTAGGTGTTCCAAACATTCCAAAATACTCCAAGTTTCAGAATTTTGTTTCCAATTTAATTCTTCTTCAGTTTTAGATTTTAGTTTTTCGGCAGAAGAAATACATTCGTTTGTAGAATTTTGAATATCGCTTATTAATTTCTCTGATTTCATAGATTTCACGGGTTTTTATGCGCGATTTTGGTTACGCTTGCAGATAACGGAAAAAGTATTTGCGAAGGGCGGGCTAAATTGGACGAAAAGTTCAATTTCGACCGAACAAAGCAAATTGCTTTTTCAGATTGTTAAATTACAAAAAAATACAATATGAAAAGCAAGTTGCGACTAAATACATCGGGTTTTTCTATTATATATTCAACCCCGCCTTTTGCAAATACTATGTTATACGAGGTTGCAACTTTTCCATTCATTTTTAGTAATTTGAAATAGATCCATTTTTTTGTTACTATATTCTATTTTTCTATTAAAATTCATTCCATTTTTAAACGCAACATTTTTAGAGTTTTCGTTTTCAGGAATTATTATTGAAACTAATCTTTCGTGAAAATTATTTTCAAAAGCAAAATCTCTGCATTTTTTTGCACTTTCAATTGCAAAACCTTGCATTCTATATTGTGGAAGAATTGAATATGCAATTTCAAGTTCAAATTGATTTTCAACTTCTCTAACTAAAAGTCCACATTGTCCAACTAATTCATCATTTTCTTTTGAAATCAAAACATTTTGTCCTCCCAAATCATTTTCATAACGATTGAAAGTCCATTCAAACCATTTTTCGCATCGTTCAGTTGGTGTTTTATATTCGTCCATTCCGAGCATTTTGGTTACATAATCGTCTTTAAATAACTCAATCCACTTTTCAAAATCAGAATGTTCTAATTTTCTGAATTTTAATCTTTCTGTTTCTTGATTTGTTAATAAATATTTCATTGAATTTTTGTAAAGTCTTTCTGTTACGCTGTTTTATGCAATCTCGTATAACGGTTTGCAGCTTGGCGAAGTGGCGGATTTAGAAGCACTTACTTTCAATTTAGCACTAATGTTTATTTGAAAACCAAATGCTCAATTTAGCACTTACTCCGCCATTTTGCCAAACTGCTGTTACCTGCTGCCCTTATTGCTGTGGTACTATTTTTATATCGTCTGTTTTAAATTTTTGCTTTAACCACAGGTCTATTTTTTTTATATCAATTTCTTGTTTCGGCTTATCTGTTTGATAAAGTAAAACAGTCATTGTTTTCGTTGAGTCAGTATTTGAATTTATAATGTGTCTTCCTATAGATACATCTTTCAATTCAGGAAATAGAATTGCTAATTCTTTTAATGTCTCTGTGTTGTCGATTTTATATTCGTTTAGTTCTTGATTAAGGTTATTAATTATAATGTCTTTGTCTGTTAAAGTTTTATTCTGTTTTCCTAACTCATTCAAAATTTCCCCTTTAATGTCTTTGGTGTCTTGTCGAATGTTTATCTCTGTATTAGATATATCGTATTGTAGTAGTTTCTTTTTCAAATCTTCCAATTCATTTGTTGTAAATTTTTTTGAAAGAAAAGCAAACTCTATTTTTTTGGGATTTGTCTTGTATGAAATATTTTTATAGATCAAGGTGTATCCATTGTTGGTAAACTCATTAGTTACAAATTGTTCTACCTTTTGATTAAATTTTTTTTCTTGAAATAATGTATAAGCTAAATAAAAACTTGGTAAAATCATTAAAAATATTAGTACTGTGATACTATAACGAATTTTTTTCTCAAACTTTTCATTCAAAATCTTTACAGGTGGGTATTGAAGATACTTAATGATTAAGAATGTTGAAATGCAAATAAAAAAGCAGTTTATAGAATAAAGATAAAATGCCCCGAAAAAATAAGAAAAATTTGCAGTTGCCAAACCATATCCTGCTGTACAAAGAGGTGGCATCAATGCTGTTGCAATAGCTACTCCAGGAATAGGGTTTCCTTTTTCAACTCTTGTTAACGCAATAACACCAACTAAACCTCCAAAAAATGCAATCATTACATCATAAATATTCGGTGAAGTTCTCGCTAATAATTCTGATTGTGTTTCTTTGAAAGGGCTAATAAAAAAATAAATAGTCGAAACTAATAAACTAACAAAGGTAGCAATAAGCAAATTTTTCCCTGACTTTTTTAGCAAATCAAAATCAAAAATAGCTAAAGCAAACCCAGCTCCAACAATTGGACCCATTAGTGGAGAAATAAGCATTGCACCAATTATTACAGCGGTTGAATTTACATTTAAACCAACCGAAGCAATTACAATAGCACAAGCTAAAATCCATAAATTAGAACCACGAAAAGAAATGTTAGATTTAATATTTTCTAAAACCTTTTCTTTTTTTTCTTCACCTGTATGAAGATTTATAAAGTCAAAAAATTTATTAATCATATTGTCTGAATCTTAATATTTTGGTTTTCCGACCTCTTGGTCAATGTTTGTACTGTCGTTCGTATAGGGTTGCAGGTAACGTTTTGGGGCTTGGCGTCAGTGGCGGAAATTGAAGCGAAAAGTTTCAATTTAGCGACACAGTAAGCAAAAGCCAATTAATTGATTAAATTTAAGAAAAAAGTCAATATAATTGGCTTTTTGCGGAATAGAAAGCTGAAACTTTGTTTTATGACTTAACCCGCCATTGCGCCAAACCCTTGTTAGCTGACGTTTTTTATTTTAGTATTGTATTCAGTTCTATTTGCTCAATATTTCTGTCGCTTGATATAAACTCTTTAAACCCTGCTGAATGTTGAGCTCCAACAATAACAAGTATTCTTTCATCCTCTTTTTCAATTTGTTTTTGGATAAGCGAATACATATAGAGATTTCTTCTATATCTTTCAGACACAAAAAATGCTCCTGAAAAATCTTCTGTTGTTCCAATTTTATTAAACAACGAGATATACCCGCTATTCAATTGCTCATCCAGTTCTTTTGAGTTGAAGAAAAGCAAAAGATTTTTTAAAGATTTTGTTGTCTTAAATTTTGTAATAATTTTTTGACCATATTCTCCAAATTCTTGTTGAATATTATTCATCAATTCAAGTTGATTATTTTTCTGTATAGAACTCATAATTGTGTCATTAGGTTCAGGAAGTAAATAATCAAAAGCATAGAGTTTTTTATGATCTAATTTATTTGCAATTTTAAAGCCTAATTGTTGTAATTCACTTTCAAAATACATCGTTTCATTTTTTCCATATTTGTTTTTGATAAGTTCAAAAGTCTTGTCTTTTAAATATAAACTGTACAATTCGTCAAGTTCTTTTTGCTTTGAAAAATCCCACTCAACGAAAATTTTTGTCGGATTATACTTTGCAATTTCTTCAGCTATTTTATTGAGTTCTATTTGTTTTTCTTTGTCATTTATATTGAAATCAATTCCGAATTGCGATTTAACTAAATGGAAATGAAACGAACCTAATGTTACTATTTTATTCTTTTCTTGTGCGAAAGTTGTTATTGAAATAATTGAGAAAATTATTATGAGAATTTGTTTCATTTGTGAGTTTCGTTTTAAAATGTCAGCTAACGGAAAAAGTATTTGCGAAGAGCGGGCTACTTTGTGAACAATTTCAAAGGAAAACCACACCTAAGCAAAATGGTTTTTCATATTTCTAAATTACTAAAAAAAGAAATATGAAAAGCATTTTTGCGGATACTGCTAACTGAG
>NZ_JCAKLF010000007.1:0-70263 GCF_059509915.1 Kaistella sp. CFF1-2 | reverse complement strand
TTAGCCATTAAGTTTTCTTTTGTAAAAATAGAAGAAAATCAGTTTTCTGCATTTGAGGAAACACTGGCTTTAGAAAATCCAATAGAACAAGAAATTGGCTTCGGCTTTGGCGTTAATACGGAGGAAAAAGTATTAGGCGTAAATATGGAGTTTATGTTAAAAAAAGAGGATAAACCATTACTAAAACAAGATATCACTTGTTATTTTGCGATTGATGCTCCAGACTTTGAAAAGAAATTAAGAAAAGAAGATCAAATTTCTATTCCTTGCAATTTTGGAAAGCATTTAGCAATGATTACAACTGGTACATTACGCGGTGTTTTATTTGCCAATACAAAAAACACTGCCTTTAATGAGTTTTTAATTGGTCTTATTAACGTAGATAGTATGTTTGAAAACGACATTATTATCAAACTATAAACCTTTCTTTTTTTATAATGGCAAATTTTCACGACAAACTTGTACTCAACAAATACATGCTTTCTCTTTTCGGAATTGATAGTATTGGAAAAAAAATAATTGGAAAAAAAGGAGTAGAAATTTTCACCGAACTTAAATTGTCTTCTAATGAAGGTTATACTGAAGAAGGGAATACAAAATACTTACAGTCGTTAATCAACTATTTGTACAATTCTGAGCAAATAACACCAACGATGTTGCAAACGTACGACGAGAATATTGTACGATACACTAAACAAATCTCTGAAAAAAGAAGCGAGCTGATTACATGGAAATACTTCCAGTATCTATCTCTACTATTTACAGAAGTTTATTTGGATAAATATTTTCAGAATAAAGTAAAGCTTCTGGTAGATTTAAATGAATTCGTCAAAGAATTTAATTTGAAACAAGCTGAAACAAAAGGTAACAAGAAAGATAAAGATACTTTTCTTGCCCAACCGTTTTCACTTGAGAGTTTAAATAAATTAGCTTTTTGGAACGCAACAGGTTCTGGAAAAACATTGTTGATGCACGTCAACATTAAGCAATATCTGCATTATGCCAATCATTATAACCAACATCACCAAAATAAAGTTTTGTTGATTACACCAAATGAAGGCTTAACGAAACAACATTTAGATGAATTCAAATTATCGGATATTCGAGCGAACAGTTTTTCAAAAAACGATTCTGGAATGTTTTCAGGAAGACAAGTCGAAATTCTCGAAATCACCAAACTAGCTGAAAATAGTGGTGATAAAACGGTTGCCGTAGAAAGTTTCGAAACAGATAATCTTGTATTGATTGATGAAGGGCATGGTGGGATGTCTGGTGATTCTTGGAAAAGATTTAGAGATCAATTAAGTTTAACAGGTTTTGCGTTTGAATACTCAGCGACTTTTGGTCAGGCAATTAATGCAGCAACAGGAGCTAAGAAAACTGATTTTACGCAAGAATATGCCAAAAGTATTTTATTCGATTATTCTTATAAATACTTTTACGAAGATGGTTATGGTAAAGATTATCGCATTTTAAACCTAAAAGAAAATAATAACGATTATCAGCAATTATATCTTACTGCAAATCTAGTTTCTTTCTTTCAGCAACAATTGTTGTACAAAGAAAAGAAAAGTGAGTTAAGAGATTTTTTATTGCATAAACCTCTATGGATTTTTGTAGGAGGTAAAGTAAACGCAGTTCGCAAAGAAGACGGAAAAGATGTTTCAGATGTATTAGAAATTATCTATTTTTTAACAAAATTCCTGAAGAATCCATCTGTTTCGATCCAAAATATAGATGCCGTAATTAATAATAAAGCAGGTTTAGTAGATAATAAAGGCTATTCAATATTCGAACATTCGTTTTCGTATATTCAAGAGCAAAAGTTAGATGCCAACACGATTTTCAATTTGATTAATGAATTGGTGTTTAACAATACAACAATTGGAGCTAATTTATATTTAGATAACTTAAAGGGTGCTGATGGCGAGCTAGGACTACGAGTTGGTGATAATGAATATTTTGGTGTCATCAACGTAGGAGATGAAAAGAAATTACATGACTTAGCCATTAATAATAAAGTTTTAGGTACCGAACGTGATTTTTCTGATTCATTATTTAAAATGATTAACGAAGAATCTTCTTCGATCAACTTATTAATTGGATCCAAAAAATTCTCAGAAGGTTGGTCATCTTGGCGAGTTTCATCTATGGGATTAATGAACGTGGGAAAAAGTGAAGGTTCGCAAATTATTCAGCTATTCGGACGTGGAGTTCGACTAAAGGGATACAATTTCTCTTTAAAACGTTCCTCGGGATTAGATGAATATCAAAGACCTAATAATATTAAAATTCTTAAAAAATATTTAAGACAATTAGAAACACTTCAAATTTTTGGTGTAAAAGCCGATTATATGGAGAAGTTTAAGGAATTCTTGGAAGAAGAAGGATTACCAAGCAATGATTCATCTTGGATTACAATCAAAGTTCCCACTATTCAAAAAGAAATCGTTAAGGAGAACAAACTGAAATTAATTGCAGTTAAAGATTCTGAAAATTTTAAGCAAAAAGTAATTGTACCATTAATTTATAAGGCTTCAATTTTTACAGGGAAGTCTGTGGAGCTGGATTGGTATCCGAAGATTGATGTTTTAGAGAAAACAAATTCTGGTGTTGCAATTAGTAAGAATGAAGCTTATTTGAGTAAAGCTCACCTTTCTCTAATAAACTGGAATGCATTTTATATAGAAATCCAGAGCTTTAAAGCAGATAAAGGTTATCATAATTTAAAGATAGAACTGCCACAATTACAAAGTATTATTGAGGAAGTATCTTGGTATAAACTATTGATTCCAAAGCATAAAATGGAATACACTCAATACTCTAACGTTTATATTTGGCACGAGATAGCGATTACTTTAGTAAAAAAATATATTGAGCAGTTTTACCTATTCTATAAAAATGAATTCAGTTCTGATCATGTTGAAGCAATTCAATTGTCTGGTACAGATGATAATTTTGTTTTAGAATATGATTTTAGATTAAATACAGAGGAAGAAATTGAGCATTATAAAACAAAAATCAAACAATTGAATGAAGAGATTATTGATCCTGCATTTAATAATGTTCAAATTGGATCTGAAGTTGATGCTTTTGATAATCTCCTCCACCTTTATAAACCTTTAGTTTACGTTGGAAAGGGGTATAAGGAAAAATTACAAGTAAGTCCTATTCCTTTAGATGATTCTGAGAAACAATTTTTAGATGATTTAATTGTCTATGTAGCTTCAAAACCATCTTCTTTAGAAGGCAAAGAAGTACATGTTCTTAGAAACCAAAGTAAAAAAGGTTTGGGATTCTTTACGGATGGTAATAATTTCTATCCAGATTTCATCGTATGGATTGTGGATGGTGATAAGCAAATTATTAAGTTTATAGATCCCAAAGGTATTCGCAATTCAAAAGGAATAAACGATCCTAAAATTCAATTCTTTAAAGTTTTGAAAGAAAAAATTCAACCACAAGTTGAAAAAGCTGGAATTGAATTGGATTCTTATATCGTTTCCAATACTTCATATTTAGACGTTAATTGGAAGGATGATTTAAGTATTGAAGGTTTTAATAATAACCATGTTTATTTTCAGAAAGAGAATGCAAATATTTACATTGAGTATATTCTCAATTAATTTATTAAAATAGTGTTCTTTTTATTTTTTCCATTAACCAAAGGGTAATGGAAGAAGAATATATTTTATGCATTTACGACAATATGTATGCAAAAACAAATTGAAAGCTTCGATAGTTAGTTGTATGTAAAAATAGAAATGTAAGGAGGTAGTTTTTTATTCGGAGCACTTGTTGTCACTTGATTAAGATTGAAAATCTGCCACTGGGTATTTTTTTTTATTTTATTCATCTCAAGACACCTTTTTTGACTTCATTTTGATGGTCAATTTAGCAAGTATATCTATTTAAAGGCAATTACATTTTGTATATTTGGATAAATGTAGCAAGAATGTATGATTTTAGAAGTTATAATCTTGAAGATCATAATCATAAGAAATAGGATCAGTTTAACAATAAAATAGATGTATGAATATTCAGGATAATTACCAAAAGACGCTGCTTTATGCTGCAGAAAAGCATGAAGCAATTAACCAAAAAATTCCAGGTACTTCAATTACCTATGTTGTTCACTTATCAAACGTTGCTATGGAGGTGCTGCTAGCTGGAGCTAATTCACTAGATTTCGATACCAATTTTGCTGTTCAGGTGGCTTTGTTGCATGATATTATAGAAGATACAAATACATCTTTTGATGACATCGAAAGCAATTTTTCTAATGAAATAGCTAAAGCAGTTCAAGCTCTTACGAAGAATGATGACTTGGCAAAAGAGATAAAAGTTTATGACAGTTTGGAGCGTATCAAGCTTCAACCAAAAGAGGTGTGGGCAGTAAAAATAGCAGACCGAATAACCAACTTGCAAAAGCCTCCTGCTCATTGGAGTCAAGAAAAGGTTGAGTCTTATTTTTTCGAATCTCAAGAAATACAAAAAGCGCTTACGGGAGGTAATGCTTTTTTAGAGAAACGGCTAGCTTCAAAAATTTTAGAGTATAAAAACTATTTTTAAGTCACCTATTATGAGTTATACGCCTGATTTACAGAAAGTAGTTGATCAATTAAAATTGAAAAAAGAAAATATTCTCTATTTGACAATTAAGAATATCTATCTTGATGATATGAGAGAAGGTTTAAAAAATGTCGAGTATCGAGAAAATACTGAGTTTTTTAGGAGAAAACTTTTTGTGAAAGGGAAGGATGGAAAACCGTCTCAAGAAATGAAGCTGTTGAAATGTATACTATTTCAAGGCGGTTACGAACCAGATAGTCCAAGAGTGTTAATTAGCCTGAAAGGATGGACTGTTGATCGGAAGAAGTTTCCTGATAATTTAGATATTAATGGGCATGACATTGATTATGATATCTGCTTAGTTTTAAGCGATATCCTTTATGATTCGCAGAATGGAATGCTTTATAGAGATTTACCAAAACAAAAGAAAAGTCCAAAACCTCAAATTGAAGGACGAATAAATCCAAAACCTCGTAAAAAGAAGAAAACATTAGCTGAAAAGAAGATTATTCGGTTGTCAAAAATTTCAAAAAAGAAATTGTAAAAGTATAACAGTGATAACAAAATATACATAATTCGCTTTTATTATATTCATGCAAAACGACATTATTCCGGTTGAATCAATTAGAGAAAGGGATATTGATTTACTTTTATTGGAAGAGCTTTCAACTGACAATTCATTCTGTGAATGGTTCATCAATCAAGCGGATCTTCCAATTTTTACAGACTTTTTAGGAGCTTGGAGAAGCATATCTGATTTTGGACTTGGTGAATCTGATATTGTGTTCGCGTATCTTTCAAATACAAGTAAAATTATCGTACTTATTGAAAATAAACTGGATGCAAATTTTCAAGACGAGCAATTTAATAGATATTTTCGAAGATCGATAGAATATGTGAAAAACAATATATGTGATGAGTGTTATTGCCTCATGGTAGCTCCAAAATTGTACTGCACTAATCAAATGGATTTTGAAAGTTTTATTACCTATGAAGAAATTAGTGAACAGTTTAGGTTCAATGCTTCTAGGAGAGATCTTTTTAAAAGTCAATTATTGCAGATAGGAATTGAAAAATTACGAAGAGGGTATCAGCCGATTAATTCTTTACCAGTTCAGACTTTTTGGAAGAAGTATTGGGATTATAAGGAATTATATTTTCCTCAATTTACTATGAAAAAACCAGAAGTAATTCCATTTAATAGTGATTGGCCGATGCTTTATGATAGGTCATTAGAAAGAATAGTATTCTATCATAAATTTAAGCAAGGAAATGTTGATGCAACTTTTAAAGGATTTCCTTTAGAAACAGGATATGAAATACAGGAAATTCTACCGGACTGGATAACATTTGTAAAACATACTAAACACTTTTCACTTAGAGTTTTTTCTCCTGTTGTAAATAGATTAGAGGATTTTGAATTGCAAGAAACTGTAGTGAAAGATGGACTTCAGAAATTAGATAGTTTAAGAAATTGGATTTTAGAAAATAGGGATCGTATTTTTTATTGAAATTTTAGTGTTGCATTTTCTTACAATCTAATTTTTTGTACTCTAGTTTGAGTAAAAAAAACAAATGGTCGTATTTCGACCATTTACTGTTTTACTTTTGTACTATTAAAAGACTAGTTTCATGAAAAACATATCTAAATCCCGCTTTATTTCAGGGGTACAATGTCATAAAAAAGTATGGTTTGATTATCACCGAAAAGATCTAAAACTGCCTGTGGATGAGAAAACTCAACAAGTTTTTGATTTGGGACATAAGATCGGTTTTTTTGCTCAACAAAAGTTTCCAAATGGTGAAGATGCTACTCCAGAAAATTACTCTGATTTTTCAACGGCAATTGCCAATACAAAAAAATGGATTTCTGAAAAAAAGACGATATACGAAGCAACATTCAGCGCAGGAAATGTATTATCTATGTTGGATATTTTGCATTGGGAAGGAGATGATTTAGTAGCTATTGAAGTGAAAAATAGCACATCGGTAAAGGAATATCATCTTTGGGATGCGGCAGTACAATATTGGGCAATGAATGAAGCAGGTTGTTCACCTGATCGTTTTTTATTAATGCACATCAACAATCAATATGTTAAAGAGGGCGAAATCTTAGATGAACTTTTTCATTTGGAGGATCTGACTGAAAGAGTGATTGATTTACAACCTTGGATTACCGATAATATTAAGCGTATTATTAATGTGGTTAGCAATTTCGATGAGCCGAAAGTTGAAATTGGTGGACATTGCGGAACTCCTTTCGGCTGTGACTATCAGCACCATTGTTGGAAGCATGTGCCTGAAAACTCGGTTTTCACCTTATACCGTGGAGGAAAGAAAGGATGGGATTTATACAATCAAGGAATTTTGAAATTAGAAGATATTCCAGAAGAGTACCAACTAACGTCTTTTCAACGATTGCAATGGCATGGATTGAAGTTTAATAAAACCTATGTTGACAGCAAGTCGATACTTGATTTTTTTTCAAAATGGGAATATCCGTTGCATTTTTTCGATTTCGAAACTGTCTTCCCCGCAATTCCGGTTTTAGATGGTACAAGACCCTATCAGCAAGTTCCGTTTCAATATTCGTTGCATGTTGGTAATGCTATTGGAGAAATTAATCATAAAGAGTTTTTAGCAAACCCAGAAGATTTTTCTGAAATCAATATAGATCCAAGAAAGCAAATGATTGAGCAGATGAAATTGGATTTCGAAGCAAAAGGAAGTATAGTGACCTATAATCAATCGTTTGAGATAAGTAGATTACGAGAGTTAGCGCAAGACTTTCCCGAAGATGCTGATTTTTTGGAAGGGTTAATCGAACGAGTTGTCGATTTGCTTGTTGTCTTTCAAAAAGGGTGGTATTATCTTCCCGAAATGCGAAATTCTGCTTCTATTAAATCAGTTCTCCCTGCTCTTGCGCCGGAATTTTCCTACGACGATCTCGAGGTTGGCGACGGTGGTATGGCGAGTAATCTGTATTTGCAATCTATCGAAAACAAAGGATTCGTTAACGATCATCTTCGCGATGATTTGTTGAAGTATTGCGAACGAGATACGTTTGGAATGGTGATTATTTTTAATATTCTAGAGAAATTGCCAAACTAGAATGCGCATTAATCTATTTTATTTACAATGAAAAAATTTTACATCCTTTTTATTCTACATTTCTATACAATTTTTTTTTGTCAACAAACGGCAAAAGTAATTGGCATTAAGGATGGCGATACCATTGAAGTTTTGTTCCAGGATAAGACCACGAAAGTTTTACGATTAGCAGAAGTAGATTGTCCAGAAAGTGGGCAGGCGTTTGGTAAAAATGCGAAGCAGTACACAGCATCGCAAGTTTTTGGTAAAAATGTAACGGTATATGTTACTAGTAAGGATCGATACGGTAGGGCTATTGCGAAAGTGTATTATGGGAAGGATACGTATTTGTCTGCTGAAATAATCAAAGCAGGTTATGGCTGGTGGTTTTATCAATATTCTAAAGATAAAAGTTTAGGCGAATTACAAAAGAAAGCACAAAATCAAAAGAAGGGATTATGGGCAGATCCTCATGCTATTTCCCCTTGGGATTACAGGAAGTCCAAGAGAAAACCAAAGAATGTAACAAAATAAGTAAAAAATTATAGTATTCAGTAATCAAAACGACATTTTTTGACCATTAAGGTGTTCATCTTTGTACCATAAAAAATAGAATTATGGAAACAAAAACTCAGTTTAATGTTTTGGAAACCATTGAAAATGTTTACAAATACTCAAAAGATTCTAATCTTCGTGAGCCACTATTTGAAGTGCTTCAAAGTGATTTACAAAAACTTTCTGCCTATTTTGACATTACAGAAATACAAGCAGTGATATTGTCCAACGCATTTATATTTTCTTACGGTAATTCGTCACTTTCTGCTGTTTTCAATTATTTTGGTTTCGAAGATTACAAACTTGTTTTTTACAACAAAGAAATAGAGGTACTTTTCAAGAAAAAACTCCTTTTTAAAAGTCGACATTTTGATGGGAAATCGATGGATTACAAATTAAGTCGAGAATTAGTGTATTCTATTACCAAGAATCTTGAATTGCCTGCAAATGATGATAATGAAAATAGTTTGATTGACATTATAGAGCTTTATTCCGTCCAAATTGATCTTTTTAAAAATGATGCGATCACAAAAAATGAATTTTATGATTTTGTTCAATCTATTCTTGATGATTATGAAGATAATGAGGTGATTCAAAAAATAATACAATGGAAATTGACCGCTTTTGAATCCTACTTTTTTCTGGAAACAATTAAAGATGCTTTAGAAAATGGAGATAATGATTTTAATACAGATGTACAGTTAACAATCGAAGATTATAAACCAAGAAAAGGTACGCAGATAGACCTAACTGAAAATTTGCTCAATGGGAAAAGTAAATTAACCTCTTTTAAGCTTATTGAATTTTCTAATTCACAGTATCGAAATCGTACTAAAGCGAAACTCACAAATTCTGCGCTTAAACTTTTGAAGGAAAAAGAAAATATCCGCTTAGAGTATTTTGAGGACGAGAACAAGAAATTAATTCAGCATAAAAACATTAAGAAAAAAGAATTGCTTTACAATGAAAGTGAAGTGTCTTCTGTTGAGATACTTCAGAAAACGTTATCTGAAATTCAATTCAAAAAACTTCAAAAGCGATTAAATCAAAAAGCGTTGCCCTTAGGAATTACGGTGTTATTGCATGGAGATCCAGGAACAGGCAAAACAGAAAGTGTATATCAATTGGCGAAATCTTCTGGACGGAATATCTTTAAAGTGGATATTTCCGAAACGAAAAGTATGTGGTTTGGAGAAAGTCAAAAATTGGTCAAAAAGATTTTTACCGATTATGAGGAACTAAAGAAAGAAGAGAAAAGATGTCCTATTTTACTTTTTAATGAAGCGGATGCTATTATCGGAAAAAGAAAGTCTGCCGGAAGTTCCAATATAGCCGACACAGAAAATGCAATTCAAAATGTTTTGCTTGAAGAATTGGAAAAATTCGATGGGATTCTATTTGCAACAACCAATCTTGTAGATAATATGGATGCCGCTTTTGAACGTCGATTTTTGTATAAAATTAGATTTTCAAAACCGGAGTTGAAAAATGCTGCGAGAATTTGGAATTTGAAATTACCATTTTTATCAGAAATTCAAGCTGAACAACTTGCTTCTGAGTTTCAGTTTTCGGGTGGCGAGATGGAAAATATTGCGCGGAAAATCTTGATGGAGGAGGTCTTGAACAACCAAAAACCTACTTTGAAACAGGTGTTGGATTTCTGCCATTCTGAAAAGTGGGAGACTCAAAAAAAGGCGGTAATAATAGGATTTTAGTTATGAGCTCTATCGTTTATATTGGTATGCAATTAATTCGGATATCTCCAAGCGATTCTCTTCAATTGGAGCTATCTGACAATGCTGGAATTAGCTGGCGGGAGCAGTTTTTAGGTTCAGAAAATATAGGTGAATTCTATTACTTAGGAAAACGGAATCAAACCTTATTTGCCAAAACAACAAAAGGGAGCTTTAAGTCTGAAACATTGGGTAAAACTTGGGATATTTGGAAGAGTTAAGATTAGAGTAAGGATAGTTTGTAAAGAGCTTTACTTTTTCCTGCAGATCCTTTTTTCTTCAATCATTTGCTGTTAATCATTTCAATTTCAAATAAAATTTCTTGTCGATAACTTTAAAATTAGCCTTTTCAGATTGTAAAATATCAAACAGACTTAGTTTGACTATATCCTATGTGAGATTTGTCAAAATAATATGAAATGATATGGCTACAAAAGTATTCTTAGACGATCTCAGAGAAGCTCCTAGGGATTATATTATCATTAAAAACTACACGGAATTTGTCGCATTTATTGAGGCAAACCAGCTTCCAACGTTTATTTCTTTTGATCATGATTTGGGAGAAGGGAAGTCTGGTTATGATTGCGCCAAATTTTTGGTTAAGTATTGCATGGATCATGAAGTAGGTTTACCCGAATTTGCAGTTCATAGTCAAAATCCAGTTGGGAAGGAGAATATTCAAAGATTATTAGAAAACTACCGAAAAAACGAATTGCAAAATAGAAGTTAAAATGACTACAAAACAAGAACAAATACTACAAACAGTCGAGGGTATTCATTATAATATCAGATGTTTAGTGACTGATTATGCTTCGTATGTAGATTACGGAAATGAACACAACCGTGTTCGATTAATCTATTTGGAAAGGTTACGTTCTGAGATTTCGGATAAATTATACAACATTAAGAATATTTTTACTGTGGACTATAATGAAGCCATGATTTTGGTAGCTCTAATGCATTGCGAAATACAGTATGGGATTCCAAAATCAGAATTTATAGTATTTAAAGATTTGCTTCGCTTTTACCAATTCGATTTTAGTAGTTCGCTTTATTTTCGATTTCGTGAATGCATCTATTCTTTGGAAGAAAAAGGGCTTATTGAGATTGAAGAATTTGATTATTATCCTGTGCCAGTACTAGATCTCGAAGATCAGAAACGAAATGAATATTATTTGATTCCTGTAAAGCCGTCTTTTATGCCCTTTACTGGACAAAAGTTTTCTATTTCTGCAAAAGCACTCAAAAAACTAAGAGATTGATGATGAAATGTAGTGATGAATTTCTTGGGATCATTGAGTCTCTATATGAAAAAAGCTGTGACTACTATTTTCTTACAAGCTTGAATCGTTTAACTGAAAATAAAGTAGAGGCGGCATCGGAGTATTTTCGAAATGAAATACACTTGATTTCGGAAAAATTTAAGATAGACACGAAAACATCTTTGCTATTATCTGCTTTTTTTATTCAGTATTATGCTAAAGATCAATTATTACTGAATTTTATTACAGAGGAGGAGTTGATGAGAAGTATTGGTTTACCGAAAGAGGATTTTGATCAATTCGAGATGGAAATAAAGGAACTTCAAATTACGAATGTGGTTTTTCAATCTATAGTAGAAAATAATCAGCTTGAAAATTTTTCTCGTATTGACGAAAAAATGTATGACTTCTTTGTTGATGCTGATATTAAGAATAATACTTTTACTGTCAGTTTAACAGACGAATTTGTAAGTCTGTTAAATGCTCGTTTTTTTTGAAGATTTCCCCGCTTAATCAATGAATGACGGTAGAAGTTTTTAGATTGGATATTATTAGAAATAAATGGTCGTCGTTTGGCTTAGAGGTTTCGTTATTTTACAACATGAAATTATATCTGAGAAATATTATAGAAAAAATTAGGGATACTTATTTTGAAGAAATTCCTCCAGAAGTGGTAAGTATAAATAAAAAAAGTACGATAAAGGACTTTTTACCTAAGAAATCAGATCAATTTTTAACCATAGTGTTAAAAGTAATGTTTTTAATACTAGGTTTTATAGTGTTGATTTTACTATTATTAAGTATTTTTGGTTTTGTACTATTAAAATATAAAGCTCTTAAGTAATGACTAAAATTGAATTGTTAGAAGAAAGGGTTGCAACTAATTTGAGTGATTTTTGTAAGGATAATGAAGAAGGGAAAAGGTTGATGATTCCCGATGGTATTGTTGATGTCGAAAAGTATCTAGCAGCACCTATTAAAGTTCTTTGGATTTTAAAATAAGCGAACAGCGGTGATGACGGTTGGGATATGAGAGAGGCTCTTAATTATGATATAAGAACGGATACAGGTTTAAAAAAAGGTTGGGAGAAAACATTCAAACCAATCGTGTATACGACAAACGGAATTTTTACTGGTGAAAATTGGGATACAATGGGTGATTTTATAAAGATCCAGACATTATTGATTGTATGCAAAAAGTTGCCTATATCAATGTTAAGAAAGTTCCTGGCGGAAGTGTGGCTGTTGATTCGGAAATTCAAGATTTTTATTTTGAAAATCAAGAAGCGCTACATAAACAAATTGAAATTATTAATCCAGATGTTGTCATTTTTGGAAATACGATGAAATATTTTGATTATGATCTCTTTGCAGATTCTTTTGGAGAACTTGAGATAAATGAAGAAAATCCAGATTTGCACATATATAAAAATGAAAAACATCTTCTGCTTAATGCATATCATCCTAATAACAGGAAAATCTCAACAAAAGAGTACTGTAATTCCATCATTGAAGCAGTCCATCAATGGAAAAATAGATAAAAAGATTCCCAGAAATGGGATTCTTTTTTTGGCCTTAACTTAAAGAAAAGAAGATTTGTTCGCAATCAGGAGTATGAGACTGCGGTATTGCTACAGAGGCAAATTATTGAAACACAAGAAAAGTTTGAAAACTTAGTTGCCAAATGGATTTTTTTTTTAGATGCACAAGGGGATGTTGAGTATACTGAACTTTTATTCTTGTTAGCGCCTTTCGACAATAGATATAAGTCATTTATTTCGGAAGAATATTTTCAGAAAAAGAGTATTCATCTTAAAGATCAATCACAGATTAGAAGTTTACGCAAAGGTAAGATCAATACTGATATTGAATTACTTTTAAAACAATGGACAGAGTATCATCATTTTCAAAAAGAAAGTTTACCAGCTAGTACGTATTTAGATCTTATTAAGTATAAAGATCTTACTCTTTCTATACTCCAGAAATGCAATCCGTATATTGTTTTTATGGCGACTCTCACGCTTTAATATCTCAAGTGAAAAATAAGTTTTCATCCCGTTCTAACATTTTTGATCCATTTCTATAAATTTTGATTCAATATGGTTCGCGAAATGGTACTACGTTTTCGTATCATCATGAACAAGAAATTAATAGAGTAATTAAGGAGACATTTTTAGATGTTCCTATTTTTTTTGATGAAAAGTATAGAAAAATGAATAATGAAATGGATTATTTTTTATTCATTACGATTAAGCCCGATTTTTCTGCACTTAATGTTGCCGACTTTTTTTAATGTTTAGTGCTAATAAAAGAATTTAGATAAAATAGTAAAAAGACACCTTTTGGCCCAGTAGCATTATAGTTTTGTCTATAATTTTAAAACATACAACAATGCCAACAATGATTAAAAGAGGAAATGAGTTTATCAGAATTTCCCCAAAAGATGCAAAGAAAATCGAATATTCAACAAATGATGGAAGATCATGGAATTCGCGATTTTCAGGGAGTACTTCAACAGGAGAGTTTTCTGACCTGACGGATAATGGAAAAGAAGTTTTAGGAATCACTTCTAAAGGTCTCTTTTACTCTACCAATGATGGGCGAAGCTGGAATAGAAGAAGTTAATTTAAATTTCTTTACAAGAAGATAAACAGACATTAATTGTCTGTTTATTTATTTAGCTTTGGACTATAAAAATAAAATAGCATGGCAAAAAGAGAACAAATGTACCGTCTAATGTATATTAGAGATTATTTGAAAACGAAACCAAAAGGTGCATCTTATGATGAAATCAGAAATTATTTGGAAGAAAAATACCATAAAGATAGTTTTGATGGAGAATTGGCTTTTAGTGAAAAAACATTTAAACGAGATCGGCAACTTTTGGAAGATCTTTTCGGTATTGAAATTGGTTTTAAACGCTCTACAATGACGTATCAAATTTTGGAAGAAGGTTTATCTGATTCGTCGCAAACTATTTTTGATAATTTGTTATTGGTAAATGCGTATAGGCAAACTTCAGATCAAGCTAACATTATTTTGTTCGAAAAACGCCAAGCTACAGGACTTCATAATATTGACGGAATAGTGCATGCGATAAAAAATAAAAAAGTAATCAGTTTAGAGTATACCAAACATTGGGAGAACGTTGCTCACAAAAAAGTTCTTGAACCTTATGCTGTAAAGGAGTTTAGAAACCGCTGGTATCTTCTTGCAAATGAGCAAGATGGTAGGGAGTTCTTTATCAAAACATTTGGACTCGATCGTATTTCAAATTTGGATATTCATCAAAAGACATTTGAAAAGGAAGAGATAGAAGTGGAAAATTTGTTCAAAAATTCATTTGGAATTATATCCACTTTGGATCAAGAGCCTGATCGCATAGTACTTTCATTTGATACAGAACAAGGAAAATATGTTAAGTCACTTCCTTTGCATGGGAGTCAAAAAGTTTTGGTTGATGATGAAAATGAATACAAAATTGAACTTCATTTGGTGCCAACTTACGATTTCTATCAAGAACTATTAACCCATACAGAACGACTTATTTCAATAGAACCGCCGTATGTAAAGGAAGAGTTTTTACGGTTTTTAAATGTGGGTATTGAAAATTTAAAAAATACTTAAAGAAATCAAATCGAATTTATGCATAAACGAAAAGAGACTAGGATAATTCCTAGTTTCTTTGTCTAATAGTTGATAATAAACAATGTTTTTTCTAAATTTTTAGCTTTATTTATACTATCCAAAGTTCCCTTAGACTTACCATCCCAAAACGCAAATATAACATCCGATGCTTCAATAATCTGAGTGTTGCGCATAGATGTAGCGTCTCGACCGTATTTTTCCCATTCTGGAGGGAAAACAATCATTTCAGTATTGAATTTCCGAGGCGTATTTCTCGGCAAGAGAATCAGCACCTTTTGCGCCTCCAGAGACTATTGCCGTTAAAGAACTTTTGTTATTGATGTACTCATCCATTGTTTTTTTCAAAAGATCATAATCGTTAAAATCACGACCACCTACAATTGCAATATTCATATTGTTTTATTTTTTAACAAAGCTCCGAACCATTATAGACAAACCAAGTCTATTAGTTTTTTACTTTTTATCAAATGAAAAATAAAGATTGTTTGGGAGTGATTTTGTGCACTTTAAAGTCAGGTCATTGGTTGTATTGTTTACTATAATAATAAATTAGATGTAAATTCATTATATTTGTAATACAATACTATTACTTATAATTAAATAAGCACATTAAATAATACCATTATGTTATTTAATTCTTTGTCTAAAATACAAAAAAAGCTAGTAGCACATCTCCGTCAAAGGCGATTGCAAATGAATCTAACACAGGAAGGGTTGGCAGAAAGATCGGGAGTTCCGTTACCTACTTTAAGGAAATTTGAACAAAAAGGAGTGATTTCTTTAGAATCATTTTTAAAAATTCTTTCTGTAATTGGTGGATTGGAAGAAATGGTTGATGTTTTAAAACCGAAAGAACAGATTTTTAAATCTATTGATGATGTACTAAAATTAGAGGAAAAACCAATTAAAAAACGAGGAAGCAGAAAATGAAAATAGGCATTACTGAAATAAAAGTAGGACTGAATTTTGGTTCTGGGATTCAACACGTTGGTCGACTGGCAATTCGTGATGGTATCCTCTATTTTCAATACGATGAAGAATTTCTGCAAGCCAATATCGAAATTTCACCTATAAAACTTCCTTTGCAACGAGATGTAATAGCGCTTCCAAGAGATCCTTTTGAAGGTTTGGCAGGTGTTTTCAATGATAGTTTGCCCGACGGTTGGGGAAGATTACTATTTGATCGTATGTTACGTTCAGAGGGGATTTTACCATCGGATATTTCACCACTTGACCGTTTGGCGTACGTTGGATTGCACGGTATGGGTGCATTGATTTATGAACCCGATCAAAGTCCAGATACTCGTACTGAGATGATTGATTTGGATATTTTGGCTACACAAACCGAAGAGATTTTCGAAGGTGATTCAGAAGATGTAATTGCCGAACTTTTGGCTTTGAATGGATCTTCTGCAGGAGCGCGACCAAAAGCATTGATTGGTGTAAACACTGATCGAACAAAAATAGCTTTTGGTGCTGATCAGCTGAGCGATGGTTTAGAACATTGGATGGTGAAATTTCCTAATTCTCAAGACGGAAAAGATGCAGGAGCAATAGAATATGTTTATGCATTGATGGCTTTAGAAGCTGGAATTAAGATGCCTGAAGTACATTTGTTTCCATCACAGAAAGGTAATGGTTATTTTGCCGTAAAACGTTTTGATAGAGAGGGAAATAAGCGTTTCCATATGCATACCGTGAGCGGACTTGTTCACAGTAATTTTAGATTGCCATCGCTTGATTATGAGGACTTGTTAGCATTGACGGGAGCTTTAACCAAAGATATTCGTGAAGTAGAAAAAATGTTTCGGTTTGCCGTTTTTAATGTGATGGCGCACAATCGGGACGATCACGCTAAGAATTTTTCTTTTCTGATGAATGAATTTGGAGAATGGAAATTATCACCTGCTTACGACCTTACTTTTTCATCTGGACCAGGTGGTGAACAAAGCACGATGGTCATGGGAGAAGGTAGGAATGTTACATCAAAACATCTAATAAAACTAGGATTAGAAGCTAAACTATCAAAAGAATTCATTGAGAATGTGATGGAGCAAACTGTTTCTGCGCTTTCTAAGTGGTCAGAAGTATCAAAAGAATTTGGCGTTAGTCAATCTAACGGCGCATTAATTCAAAAGTCTCTACTTAAGTATAAATAGTATTCTATTAAAGGTAAATAAGTTTCGTACTACTTTTGTACGCTTCAATATCTTTAAACTACTATTAATAAACACTTCTTTAGATTCTGCATTGGGAAATAGAGATTAGAAGTTAGTTGGTAATTGATAATGGACAATGGTTAATTGATAATGGCTAATGGTTAATTGATAATGGCTAATGGTTAATTGTTAATGGACAATTGATAATGGTTAATGGATTGGTGTGGAATGAGCTCCCCTTTAGGGGTTGGGGCCTTTTTTGATTTAGAGGTTAGATGTTAGACTTTGAGACGAGAGACTTTTTTTGTACAATGTATAATGTACTATGAGTTTGGCTGTGGATCTCGATACGCTTCGCTACTCGAACTGACGGGTGGGGAAGGATCAGAGGGGAAAGAGAAAAGAGGAAAGATTTCGGATGTCTTTTTTTATTTTCAAGTTCCACAATTAATCTTTACTTTTGCAAAACTGGTGAGCTATAAAAAGCTTTAAAAGGGAACTGGGTGAAAATCCCAGACAGACCCGCTGCTGTAAGCTTCACACAAGGTTTTTGGTAACTATATCCACTGTTCTTAGAATGGGAAGGATTCCGAAAATGAAGTAAGTCAGAAGACCTGCCAGTATGTTTAACGTTTGGCGCTTTCGTGGAATAAAGCCTAGAACAACGGAGTTACTGTGCAGTTTTTGCACTGTTGCTTTGTATTCTTATTCTCCATTAGCGTCATCATTAATCTACATGAGCTAATGGTGACCCGACTTTTTTTATCGATTTTTCGAGCGGCATTTTTTGTGGCTTTTTTTGCGATGTCTTTGGTTTTTGGACAGAGCAAAGACAGTATTTTCAAAAAAGAAATCACGGAAGTTATTCTTTTCAAACGTGATTTGAAGGATGTAATCCCTGCGCAAACTTTAAGTGGTGAAGACTTACAAAGGTTGAGCAGCGCGTCGGTTGCAGATGCTTTACGTTATTTTTCGGGAGTCCAGATCAAAGATTATGGCGGTGTTGGTGGTCTAAAAACTATCAATGTACGAAGTTTGGGAAGTCAACATGTTGGTGTTTTTTACGATGGCATCCAGCTCGGAAATGCGCAAAATGGTTTGGTTGATTTGGGACGCTATTCCTTAGACGATCTCGACGGTATTTCCTTATATAATGGTCAAAAAAGTGAAATCTTCCAACCTGCAAAAGATTTTGCCTCGGCAAGTGCCATTTATCTTCAACCCAAAACGCCTTCGTTTACTGGTGGCAAAACAACGAATCTCTCTATACGTCTCAAAAATAGTACGATACAATTATTTAATCCTTCTTTTCGACTAGAGCAAAAACTGTCAGACAATATTACGATGAGCTTTAGCTCGGAATATTTGGAAAGTGATGGCGTGTACAAGTTTCGCTATTTCAAAAGATATCCAGATGGAGCGATCGCGTATGACACGATTGCAAAAAGGCAAGATTCGGACATTAAAGCCAAACGTTTTGAAACCACACTCAATGGCACAATCCGTAACGGTAGTTGGAATATTCGTGGTTACGCCTACAACTCTAACCGCGGTATTCCTGCGGCCATTGTTAACGGTCGATTTGGTGCTCGTGGTTCTAGGATGACGGATGATAATTACTTTGTGCAAGCCACTTTTAGAAAAAAACTTTTTCCAAAATTCGAAACCCAACTTAAAGCCAAGTTCGCCTACGATTACACGTATTATGCGGACACGGTGCGTACAGAATATGTGATAAGATCCGAGAATTCTTATACACAACGCGAAGTCTACGTTAGTTCTTCTAACATCTACACGATTACACCGAGTTGGGATGTCAGCTTAAATGGTGATTTCCAATTTAATAATTTGGATGCCAATTTGGTTAATTTTTCATATCCGACGCGTTATACCAATTTAGTGGCTTTAGCGTCGACTTATCAATGGAATCGACTTCGTTTTATGGGAAGTTTTCTAGGAACTTTCGTTCATGAAAATGTTGAAAAAAATGCGAAATCCCCAGACCGTCGAGAATGGACACCTGCTTTCTATGCTGCTTATCAGCCTTTCAATACTAAAGATTTAACGTTAAGAGCTTTCTATAAACGGATTTTTAGAATGCCAACATTTAATGATTTGTATTACACCAACATCGGGAATACCTATCTAAAACCTGAATATACCACGCAATATGATGTTGGTTTTACTTATCACAAAGGTTTTAGAAATGATTTTTTTCAAGAGTTGTATTTAAAAGTTGATGGCTATTATAATGAAGTTCAGGACAAAATTGTGGCAGCTCCCAATGGCAGTATGTTCCGTTGGCTGATGATGAATCTTGGTCGTGTGGAGATCCGCGGTGTGGACGTTAACCTACAGTCCACTTTCAAAATTGGAAATGTAAAACTAAGACCGTTGCTTTCTTACACGTATCAAAAAGCGCAGGATGTTAGCGATCCTGATGATACGTTTTACAAAAACCAAATTCCGTATACGCCGTGGCACAGTGGGACTTTCACGATGATGGCGGATTATAAAGATTGGAGTTTTAACTACAGTGCAATGTATGTTGGCGAGCGTTATGATGTTAACCAAGATAATATTCAGTACAACTATGTGCAACCTTGGTATACGCACGATTTGTCGGTGCAAAAGATTTTCCGTTGGAAGCAACATCAGTTTAAAGCAAGTTTGGAAATGAACAATATTTTCAATCAGTATTATGATGTGGTTATCAATTTTCCGATGCCTGGCAGAAGTTTCCGTCTCATCCTAAATTATACTTTATGAAACATCTAAAACTCTATTTTTTATTTTCACTTTTATTGTTGATTTTCTCGTGTCGAACGGATGATATTATTGTTCGTCCCGAAGTGGAATCCGGTCTAGAACCACCTCAAGATACGGCTATCAAAGGTTTTTATCTTTTAAATGAAGGTAATATGGGAAGTAACAAATCGACTTTGGATTACTTCGACTATGCAACGGGAACGTATCATCGAAATATCTACGCTGATATTAATCCCGAAGTGGTTAAGGAATTGGGTGATGTTGGTAACGATATTAAAATCTACGGCAGCAAAATGTACGTCGTGGTCAATGTTTCCAATAAAATTGAAGTTCTAGATGCGAAAACTGCCAAACGTATCAAAACGATTAAACTTCAGAACTGCCGTTATATGGCTTTCAAAAATGGGAAGGCATATGCGAGTAGTTATGCAGGTCCTGTGGTTTTGGATCCTAACGCGCCAATCGGTAAAGTCGCAGAAATAGATACATTGTCTTTGGCGATTACGAGAGAGGTGACTGTTGGTTATCAACCTGAAGAAATGCAAATTATCGGGAACAAACTTTATGTCGCCAATTCGGGTGGTTATCGTTTTCCGAATTATGATAAAACCGTATCGGAAGTGGATTTAACGACATTTAAAGAATTAAGAAAAATAGATGTTGCGATTAATCTTCACCATATCGAAAAAGACAATAATGGTGATTTGTATGTGAGTTCTCGAGGCGATTATTATACCATTCCATCGAGTCTGTATTTGCTTGATCCCGTTTCTGGACAGGTTAAAAAAGATTTTGGCGTTGCTGTCAGCGAGATGACGATTGTTAATGACAAACTCTATTATTACGGTAATGAGTTTAATTATAACACGCACACTTACACCAAATCTTTCGGAATTATCGATGTTAAAACCGAACAAATTATTTCTAAAAACATCATTGAACCCACTTATGCCGACGCTATAAAAACGCCTTATGGTATTGCAGTAAACCCAATTACGGAAGATATCTATATGACGGATGCCCGCAATTATGTTTCGATGGGATTTGTATATTGTTTTGATAAAAATGGAAAATTCAAATGGAAAACAGAAGCTGGAAATATCCCAGCGCATTTTGTTTTTCTGTACAAATAAAATGTAATTTATTATGAAAAAAAATTCTATAAAAGTATTGACTTTAAGTTTTGCAAGCAGCTTGCTAATTGCACTTGTCGCTTGTAAATCGGATCGTGAAGAAGTTGATAACGGAGGAAATCTTCCAGAAAAAACTTTGGCCGATCACTATTCGGTTAGTCGTTATCGTGTTTTGGACATCGATTCAAATTTAGATTTGGATTCAAAACTTACTTGGAGTATTAGTGCCAAGAAAATAGTTGATAACAAGGAAGTCGTTTATGATTCCATCATTGCTAAAGATGTACCCAAACTAGAGTTTATTTCGCGGTATGCCAAGAATTATGCATTGACTTTAACTGCCGAAACTAATGGTGTTTCTAAAAAATATACATCCCAAATTATCGTCAACAAGGAAGTAAAAACCTACAGTAAATATATTTCGGATGTTTTCGATTATCGTCCAGCGGTTGGTCAATTCATTAACGAAATCCCTGAGTACGCCACTGGAGACACTCAAGAAAAAATGATTATAAAAGCGAAAGAATCTTTGGTTGGTGGTAATTCGACCATGGTGACTCTGGGTGGCTTTGGAGGTTATGTGGTTTTTGGTTTTGATCATACCATTCCGAATTATGATGGTCGCGATTTCAAAATTCTAGGAAATGCGTTTTGGGGAAATGAAGCGATTGAAGAAAGAGCTGGCTCTTGCGAACCTGGTATTATCATGGTGGCCTACGACCGAAACAAAAATGGAAAACCCGATGAAGACGAGTGGTACGAGATTGCAGGTAGCGAGTATTTTAAAGAATCAACTATAAGAAACTACGAAATTACTTACTTCAAACCAGATGAAAATAAAGAATCTGTTCCTGGCGCTGAGTTCTGGCAGACCGACACCCAATACATCAAATGGCAAGATAACCAAGGTGTTTCTGGTTTTAAAACTAGAAATACGTTCCATGCGCAAAGCTATTATCCTTTATGGTTTTCAGAAATGTCTTATTCTTTAAAAGGAACTCGCCTTAAGGATAACTTCTATGATCAAAGCGGCACAGGCACCTATTGGGTTGGTAAATCTTATGCGTATGGTTATGCTGACAACGCACCAAACAATGATGATGCCTCAAACATTGATATCTCTTGGGCGGTTGACAAATACGGAAACTATGTTAAACTTCCAGGTATCGATTTCGTGAAAGTTTATACGGGTATCAATCAAGAGGCAGGTTGGTTAGGAGAAGTTTCGACAGAAGTGGCAGGAGCTTACAATTTACATTTTAAATAAAAATAAAAGAACAAACAATAAAAATCAGTACTTATGAGAAAGATGTATCTTTTCTTTTTGCTGTTTCTTTTTGCATTCTCTACTAATGCTCAAGTTACAGTGCAAGGCGTTCCTCGATCGGAGGTCAAAAACACAACGTTGAAAAAACAAGCTAAAAACAGCAATTTTACAATGGATGATGTTGTCTATTGGGTTGGGACTGGATCTAATAAAGCGGTTTTAGCTATCCAATGGAATGATCAAAAAAATCCTGATGCTCTCGTTTGGGGATTCCGTTGGGATGGTAACGCAACTGGCGAAGATATGATAAAAGCCATTGCAAAAGTGGACAAACGTTTTTATACATTGCTTTATCAGGGGACTCAATACGGTTCGGCTATCGGAGGTATTGGCTTTGACCTAGATGGTAAAGGATCTTGGGACTTATGGAATTACAATGTCGATATGAATCCTCAAGATATTTCAAGCACTTTCACGCCAGTTTCTGTATATTCTTCACAAGCAGATTTTACCAAAGGTTTTTTTATGGTGAACGAAGAGTGGTTTGGGCATACCAATGGTTCGGTTAACTTTGTGGGCGAAAATGATCAAGTTTATTACCGTGTGTATAGCGAGAAAAATAATAACCAAGCTTTTGGTGCTACAACACAGTACGGTACTATCTATGGTGATAAATTTTATTTCATTTCTAAACAAGATTCTGACGGAGGAGATACGCAATACACACCAGGTGGAAGATTGGTCGTTGCTAATGCTAAAACTATGGAGAAGATTGCAGGTTTCGATAACATCGGCGGTGGCGATGGAAGATCCTTTGTTGGGGTTGACCAAAATACTGGTTATATTGGTGCTGCTAATGGTGTTTTCTTGTTTGATATTGCAAATATGAAAGTTGGTGATTTGATTGCTGGTACTGGTGGTGGAGCCACTTATTCTGGCCAAATAGGAAATATGATACGAACTTCTCAGTATGTTTTTGTGGTTAAACAAAATAGTGGCGTTTTAATAATCGATCCTAAAACGCATACTTTAAAAACGACCATTCCAGGATCTTTCCATTCGGTTGCACAAGCTAAAGATGGAAGTGTTTGGGCGATTCAGAATCAAAAGTTAATTAATATTAATCCAACAACTTTTGCAACGACAGAATATGCTATTCCGACAACAAAATACATTGCGTCATGGGGCGCTTGGAATGCTGGAAGCTTTACAGCGAGTACACAACAAAACGCTTTGTATTGGATCAATTCTAAAAGTGAATGGGCCTCAGGAACTCAGATTGTAAAATTTGATGTAACAACAAAAACTTTTAATGAAAACTTTGCAGCAATCCCAGGACAAACGGGGACTTACAAACAAATTCCTTATGGTGCGGCATTACGAGTTGACCCAGTTTCTGATAAATTAATTCTGAATACTACAGAAAGTGGTTATGGTGCGCATTATCAAAAAAACTGGATTCATACTTATGACACAACGGGCGCATTAATCAAAACACAAACGCTTAACGACTACTATTGGTTCCCAGCAGTGACGGTGTTTCCTGATAATGATGCGCCTGTTATTAGTGAAATGTTGCCAAAAACGATTTCTACCAATGAAATTACCATACTTGATTTAAGAGATAAAGTTAGTGATGGTGATACGAATTCATATGCCATTGTTAAAACTATTAAATCTAACACGAATCCTTCTGTTGTGACCGCAGAAATCAATTCGAACGACGAATTAGTTCTTACACCAGGAATATCAGGAACTAGCCAAATTGTTTTAAGTTTTATTTCGAATGGAAAAATGATTGATCATGTAATTACGGTTTCAAATACAACTTTAGGAACCTCGGATGTTGAGAAAGTTGCTATATCAATCTATCCAAATCCAGTTGTCGATAAGCTTCAAATCGTGACATCTGAAAAAATAGAGACTATTGCCGTTTTTGATATGTCGGGTAGAGCAATTAGAGCAAAAGTGCTAAACAATGAATTACAAGTCAATGATCTTGCTAAAGGTATCTACATTCTTATTGTAAAAACTGACAAGGGTAATTACCAGAAAAAATTTATTAAAAAATAAAAAGAACTAATTATTTGTATTAGTAAAGAACTTCAATATTTGAAGTTCTTTTTTTTATGGATCACCAGTCTTTACAAATGGTGTTGGAGGCTAGGGGATAATTGATAATTTATAATGGACAATTGATAATGGTTAATTGTTAATGGTAAATTGTTAATTGATAATGGTTAATTGTGAGTTGTGAATGGTTAATGGATTGGTGTGGAATGAGCTCTCCTTTAGGGGTTGGGGGCTATTTGTGGCTAGAGGTTAGAGGTTAGAGGTTAGAGGTTAGAGGTTAGAGGTTAGAGGTTAGAAGTTAGATGTTAGATGTTAGACTTTGAGACGAGAGACTTTTTTTGTACAATCTACAATGTACTATGAGTTTGGATGTGGTTCTCGATACGCTTCGCTACTCGAACTGACGGGAGGGGAAAGAGTAAAGAGGTTTTTTTGTACTATGTACAATAAGTTTGGGTGTGGTTCTCGATACGCTTCGCTACTCGAACTGACGGGAAGGGAAAGAGGAAAGAGGAAAGAGCAAAGAGGTTTTTGTAAAAAATATAAATTGGAGTTGTTTTAGGGTCGTGGTTCTACGTCCAGAACCTAATTAGGCTTACTTTTTCTTCGTTGGTTTTTTCGGAATTTTTGCGCCCATTTCACGTGCTTCGGATAAGCCGATCGCGATGGCTTGTTTCGGGTTGGTTACTTTTTTGCCCGTTCCTGTTTTTAGTGTGCCTTCTTTCATTTCGTGCATCGCTTTTTCTACTTTTTTGCTTGCTAAGCTTTGTTTTTTTGCCATGACTGGTTAATTTTAGATTTTGGATTTTAGATTACAGATTAAAGAGTAAAGAGTAAAGATCAAAAATCAAAGAGTTTAAAGTGTAACGTTTAAAGTCTAAAGTCTAGTGTCTCATATCTCTTGTCTAGTGTCTTTTATCTTTTGCTTAAAGTTGGTAATTTGTTATCAGATAAAAAATTGCCCAAGCAGCAAAGATTAAGATGACTACCCAAAGCCATACGGGTATTACTCTTGGGTTTTCGCTGCCTTTAATGATGAAACTTTGTTTTCTGCCCGTATCATAAGCGTTGAGCATGAGGGGCAAGATACCATCCACCACTTCGTTTTCGTAAAGACCTTCCATATTAATAATTGGACCGTTACGTACGGTAAACGGGATGATTTTTATACCTTCTTTGGTGCCGTATTGACTTATGATTTTCAAGGTATGCTCTCCATCTGTCAATTTCGTGGTGTCCAAATTAAAAACCACCGGCGTTTGCAATTCGGCTATCGGTTGGATTTTGTTATCGATGTAGAGAAATACCTTAGCGTTATGGTTATTTTCCGTTTTCATCTCCGTAATCTATAATGCGATTTTTAATATGGCTTCCCTTATTTTCGCCTGGTTTAATTAAATATATCACCGAATAAATCAGTGTATATACTGTAATTAATGCAATACTACTCACGATCACCCAATCCCAATTGGATTGGGGACCAGCACCATGCGTGAAATTTTGAGTTAGCTTCGGTTGTTACAATTTGCAGGCATCGCATGCCCAATAAGCTTGAGTGATAAGCACGAATACAAGTATTATTATTTTTGAAGTTTTCATATTACTTTATTTTATCCATGATGGTTTGTACTTCTTCTTTGGTCACTTTTAGAGCGTTGTTGCCCCAGCTTGCACGCTCATGATTCATAATGGCGGAGATCTCTTCCGCTGTTAGTTTGGCGGTTGTCCCTACAGGAGGCATCTCGCCGTACGCAGGAGCTAAGCCGTTATAGCCTTTTACGATGATGGTGACATAGAGTTCGATATTTGTTCCGAGGACAACGGCGTCACCTTTCAATGGAGGGAAAGCGCCAGGGACCCCTTCACCATTTGCTTGATGGCAAGCCGAACAATGCGTCATGAATAAAGCCTCGCCATCAGGAAGATTGGCAGCAGTTGTACCTGGTGTTTTTTTGTCTTCTTTCTTGTATAAAAATTCTTGTGGCACCATTGATTTTGGAAGCTCCGCCTGTTTTAAGGAAAGTAAATACGCTACTAGATCTTTGGCGTCTTGGGAGGCTGTAATTTTTTTATATCTGTTCTGAAACGCAGGGAGAATTTTAACTTCCACATCGTTGGGATCTAGTTGTTCCTTGTATAAAAACAACCATTGGTAGGACGGCATAATCGATTTTGGCACTACCGCTCTAGGATTGTATAGATGCGCATAATGCCAATCTAAACTCGGTTGACGTTCGCCAATTGCTGTGAGATCTGGACCTGTACGTTCCGTTCCCATTAAAGTTGCCGTATTTTGGAAAAGATTTATTCTTTTATTTCTCGCATAGTCAGCGGCGATACTTGGTCTGGAGCCAAAAACTTGATCCATATCTACATTACGGACTTGCTGGGTGTGACAAGCCACGCAGCCTTCGCGGATGAAAATTGCTTTTCCTCTTTGTTCTTGTTCGGTTAAAACTTTGGATGTTGAAATTGGTTGATACACCCGCTGGTTTTTAAGTGCAGGTAGAAGGCATACCAATATTGTCAATCCCAAGAAAAATGCGATGGATGCTGAGAATAGTTGTTTATGATTGTTGTAGAAATCCATTAGTTTGCACTTTTATTCGATTCGATGAGGTCGAGTATTTGCTGTGGCGACTCGGGTAAAACCAGTTCATTTCTAGGTTTCAACATTCGGAAAAAGTTGAATGCGAAAACAAGGTGAGATAACCACATCATGGTACCGCCGATCGCGCGCCATAACCAATAAGGCATCATGTGTGCCACTGCATCGATAAAGGGTTTTTTGTCCATCCACATCAATCCTTTTTCTGTAGCCCCAATCATTAAGGAAACCGTATATACTAATAAGCCAATTAAGGCTACCCAAAAATGAATTCCAACACTAAGACTAGGCGGCTCGAAGGTGGTTAATCTCGGAATTAAAGTGTATGTAAATGACCACAACATAAACGTGATGATGCCGTACATGGTTAAATGGGAGTGTGCTACCGTAAAATCGGTGAAATGCCACATTAAATTGGTTGCTGGAAAGGCTTCCGCCGTCCCTTGCATGGATGCCTTAAAATAAAAAATAGTAGATACGAAATAGAATGGCAGCACGTAACTTAGTTTTAAACGATGCCATGACCCTTTAATCGTTAGAAAGAAATTCATTGACCCTGCGAGGACGGGGATGATCATTCCCATACTTGCGATAATTGCTACGGTTTGCAACCACCACGGAATCGCAGAGAAAATGAAATGATGGGTTCCAATTAAAGTATAGAATAAAATTTGAGTCCAAAAGGCTAGAATTCCCAAGCTGTACGAATAAATCGGGCTGTTGAGTTCTTGCGGAAGGAAATAATACATGAGGCCTAAGTTTAAAAACATGAACCACATGCCAACGCCTTGATGCATCCAATAGCCTTGCACGATGGTTTCGCCCAATCCGTTTTGCCAAAAGGGAAGGTATGCTACCACTATAATTGTAATCACAAACATTAGTGCCGAAATGATGTACCAATTGGAAATGTAGATTTCTTCCGTTTTGCGTGCTGCAACGGTTTTAAAATGATTGTATAAAGTGATGACGATTCCGATTGCAAAGAGCAGCATGACAGGCCAAATATATTCCCGATATTCGCCACCACCATTATTGATACCAGCCATTAATAGGATGCTCCCAAGAATTACCGCAGTATTCATTAAAATCAAGGTGTAATAACCTAGTTTGACATTAAAAATCGTGGTGTTCCCAACCCGAGGAACCACGAAATAGGAAAAGCCCACCATTGCTATAGAAGCCCAACCCCAGAATACAATGTTGGTATGTACAGGGCGCAATCTTCCGAAACTCAACCAACTCACATGATCGGTATCGGGAGCCACGAATTTGATACCCAAATACATTCCTACTGTTGTACCCAGTATAAGCCAAACTATGGAGCAGGCGATATACCAGATGATGAGTTTTTTTTCTGCTTCGGGAATGTGAATAATGCTTTTTTCCTGACGTTTGGTTTGTAAGAAACGGATGTCTTTTACTTCCTCACTTTCATTGATAAGTCCACGTTCGTCGGCAACATCCCTATTGGTTGCCAATTCTTTACCTGAAAGTTTAAACTCAAGTTCTTTTTTTCTTTTTACTAAAGCTTGGATTTCTTCGGGGCTTAGGTTTTTAATTTTTTCCTGAATTCGTTGAAGTTCATGTCTGGTTTTTATTCTGGAAATTATCCCATTCACTTTAAGCAACATTAGGATTAAAGCAAAAATAAAAGGAATGGTGATTAAAACTAAGGTAATCTGAAAACCTGGACTGTTACTGAGAGCTTCCATAGTATCTACTTATGAATTCAAAGTTACTTCATTGAAAATCACGTATTTTATGATTGAACGCATAAAATTGTAGCATCGGAATCATGTAGCTTTGGACGTATAACTCTAAATAGTCCATTTGTGAAATCCAGAATGAAATTTTCCTTACTCGTTGGTGTTATGGTATTGATTGCAATTGTTCTTGCTTGCAATCAGTCCAAGGAAAATCCGATGGGCGATACTCCTGTTATGCCGACTGTAGATTCGAATACGAAGCAATTGGAAGCCAATAAGACATTGGTACTGGAATTTTATCAGCAAATGTTTGGTGATAAAGATGTTACTGCCGTAGATCGTTATATTGGGACAAACTTTCTTCAGCATAATCCAAGTGTTGCTGATGGTCCTGAAGTCTTTAAGGAGACTGCAAAAAAATCGTTTGAAGGGCAGCCCAAAACCAAGATTGATGTGCAGCATATCGCAGCAGAGAATGATTTGGTGATTATACACCTCAAAAATAAAAAGTCGGATGGTACATTGACATCCACCATAGATATTTTTAGAATTGCTGATGGCAAGATTGTAGAACATTGGGATGCTCATCAAGATGTTCCGAAAGTGTCTGCTAATGCCCATCCGATGTTTTGACATTCATTTAGCATTGTAGGAAGTTCCTTGTTTGGGCTTCCTATTTTTTTATTTTAAACGGTATTTGTCCTATGAAAGATTTTAAAATTTGGGCTAATTACAAGGTGGGGGATATTCTTAAGACCAAAGGATTTTACGAATTTCTCGGAATACCATTGCATGCCTTTTTACCCGAAATGAAGCTGGTCAGTTTTCGATTTGGTGAAGCTGGGTTTATCATTAATTTTTTTGAGAACAATTCGCAAATCGATCCGTATTTACCTTCTGGTTATGGTGCTATTTGTGAGATTATCATGAGTATTTCTGCAACTTCAAGACAAGAAGTGTATGAATGGTTTGCCCGAGTACAAGCCGCAGGAGGCATTCTTGAATCTGCGCCGTTTGAAGACGAGCAAGGTTATTTTGGCTTTGTATTTAGCGATTTGGATGAGCATCGCTTTAATATTCTGTTGATGTAATGTTTATTAGCCTCACTTCCCAAGTTGTGATTAGCCGTTAATAATCTCCCCGCCGTTCGGATGGATTACTTGTCCCGAGATGTAGCGTGCGTCATCAGAAGCCAAAAATAAAAATGTTGGAGCCACTTCGTTGGGCATGCCTGCACGTTTCATTGGTGTGTCGCTTCCAAATTCGGAAACCCGTTTCGGTGTGAAGGAAGAAGCGATTAATGGTGTCCAAATAGGGCCAGGAGCCACGGCGTTTACACGGATTTTTTTGTCGATTAAGTTGGTGGCTAAACTTCTTGTAAATGCGACAATAGCCCCTTTGGATGCGGCGTAGTCTATTAATTTTGGGCTACCGCGGTAGGCAGTTACCGAGGCGGTATTAATGATGTTAGCGTTTTTAGGCATGAATGGAAGAGCGTATTTGGTGACCCAAAAACAAGAGTAGACGTTGTTTTCAAAAGTACGGGTAAGTTGATCGGTGGATATTTTTTCTAAAGAATCCGTTTCCCAATGCAAAGCTGCATTATTAATGAGGATATCTATTGTTTGATATTTTTTCGTCATAGCGGCTACGGCTTTTCTGCATTGATTTTCTTTAGACAAATCTGCTTTTAGAATATGGCATTGGACTCCATAGGCTTGTACTTCTTTTTTGGTTTGTTTCGCTTCGGATGTTTCCGAAAGGTAGATGAGGAAAAGATGCGCACCTTCTTGGGCAAATAGTAAGGCTACTGCTTTTCCGATGCCGCTGTCACCTCCTGTAATAAGCACCTTTTTTCCCGATAGTTTTCCTTTTTTGGAATATGAAATAGGGTCGGTATCCGGTATTGGAAGCATATTTTTTTCTAGTCCTGGACGGCGCTGGTGTTGAAGTGGACGATTTTTTTTACTTGAATTTTTCATCTGTTCTTTTTAGAGATTGCTGCAAAAATTAAGCAAAACGCCTCTATCTTTGAAAAATTAACACTGATAATTAAAATTTAATAAAAGATTATTGTTTTATAATAGAGTATGGTTGATAATTTGCAGGAACTTATATTGAACATGAGGATGCATTGATTCGGATATGCACCGTCTAATATCAAGAAGATGGTTATTCAAGAAAACTTACTTATTCAGTATGGTGCAGAGATTTTATATTATCATGCTTCAGACTTTATATTTACTGAGGAAAAGAAGGCTATGAACTATTATCAGATCCTTCGTGGTCGAGTGAAGTTAAATAATTATAATGAGGATGGTACCGAATTTATTCACAATATTTTAGGTGAGGGACAATGCATCGGGGAGTGGTTGTTGTTTAATGAACATGCGTATCCTATGAATGCTATAGCGATGAAGGAAACTTCGGTTTTTAGTTTACCAAGAGAACAATTTTGGAAGTTGGTATTGGCTCATCCTGAAATCTCCAAGATTCTTTTAACTTGTCTATCGGAAAAAATGTACTTTAAATTTGTGATGAGTCATAACAACACGAATAAAAACCCAATTTGTAAGATATGGTTTTTTATCAACTATCTTAGAAGCTATCAATTCACTTCCCACCCTTTGACATACGAAGTTCATTTAACACGGCAACAAATTGCAAATTATACAGGCTTAACAGTGGAAACCGTAATCCGTAGCATCAAGCAATTGGAACGTGATGGCAAGCTTAAGATAAAAAATGGCAAAATTTTTATTTGAATTATGACTTGAGTCATAAATAATTGATTTGGAAGGTCTTTACCTTTGGTTTGTACTAAAAAGCTATTCTGGAATAGGTTAAGTTTACAAGCAAATTGAAAATCAATTTGAGCTATTCGTAACCTTAAAATACAATCACAATGAACACCAGACACCCTTATAACAGAAACTA
This sequence comes from Kaistella sp. CFF1-2, assembly GCF_059509915.1. NCBI lineage: Bacteria > Pseudomonadati > Bacteroidota > Flavobacteriia > Flavobacteriales > Weeksellaceae > Kaistella > Kaistella sp. CFF1-2. The sequence goes on along the minus strand of NZ_JCAKLF010000007.1, from coordinate 38,748 downwards.
CACAAAAAGTAGAACCCATACCGATGATACATACCAAATGGGATATAACAACGGCTATATCGATGGATCAAGTGCAGGCTATGATGAAGATTATGACGAAGACTACGACTACGACTATGACTATGACAATCGATACAACGATAATTATAATCCCAACGAGGATTACGATTACGAAAATGAGTATAGAGGAAATCATTACGGAAACTACGGTTCAGGAAACCGCATGAATCAGCCGCGAGATGAACATGGCCGCTATGTATCTACAGAGCGATCAATTTGTGGAAGTCAAAAATCGTATGGTACGACCCGAGACAAATCTGAAAAGCAAAATTCTGGTACATCTAAACGAGGCTCCGCCGCCATGAGTAAGGCGGTGCGAACTCGAATTGCTCGTATGGGTGGGCAAGCGTCTCATGGAAGCGTTAGATCAGATTTGGTGGAAGGAGAAGTTCCTAAGTATACATCGTAAGGCTGCTTTCTGAGATTCTTTTCTATTCTTATTTGGAAAGTGGCCTTTTTTCAACCATTCATTAAATCGTGATTTATTATGGCCAGATCACAAAGAGATGTACAAAATACGACTTTGGAAAATGCGCTTCCAAGTCAAACGAAAAATACAGCGCCTTTACGCAGATTTTTTATTGCCGCGATTAAAGATATTAATATGCCTTAACAGAAGCGCCGCTTCGATTTGATAAAGCGGCTACCACCGAAGAACTTCAGGATGCTTTTGAAAATGATCAATTTGAATCTCAAAAACACCTCCGCCGTTTGGATAAGGTTTTTCAGCTGTTTGGTGAGAAGCCTTCTAAAGAAACCTGTTAAGGGATTGATGGGATTTTAAAAGAAGGAGATGAAATCATCCAATCTACCCAGAAGGATCCATGACCCGAGATGCAGCCTTAATTATTGCGGCCCAAAAAGCAGAACATTATGAAATTGCCGCCTATGGAGGTTTGGTGCAGTTGGCGTTAACGATGGGCGAGCGCAAAGCGGCTATTATGTTAGAGCAAACCCTTCAGGTGGAGGAAGAAACGAATGAGAATCTAACCAGAATTGCCGAACGTGCTATCGAATTTGATGCAGAGCAAGAGTAAAATTTTTTAGAAAACATTCATAGCGACTTTATTACAACAATCAAATGTCTTCATTAACTCGAAATCTGCACTTGATTTGGATAGTCAACTTTCGTGTTGGCTACCTTTTTTTGTTATAAATCAATGGTTTATGATTTCAATCATAAGGGGGATGGTTGGTTCTTTACTACCTTAGAAGTATAAAATGAAGAAAAAGAGTTTCTCCATAGTAATCTTAAAATTTAGTATTATGAACAATCAAAATCCAAAATCACAACGACCTCAGTGGACTACCGAAAATCTTGAAGATCGTGTTAAAGATTATCGCGCTGAGTTGAAGAAAAAAAATCAAATGCCAACGGAGCAAGGCTGGTTTGACCGAGTGAAAGACAATGTTACTGATACTTGGGAAGATACCAAAGATGCTGCAAGTGAGGCTTGGCAAAAAACGAAAAATTGGGCAGACGATACTTGGGAAAGTGCTACAAATGAACGAGAGGATAATCCTAATTATTAAATTCAATTTAAGAGGAGAAGTCCTAGTGGTTTCTCCTTTTTATCAATATAAAAATATACTATCATGAGAAATTTATTATGGACGATCGCTGTTATTTGTATTGTAATTTGGCTTCTCGGAATTTTAGGTGTTGTACCGGGTATGAGTACTGGCTACCTAATTCATATTTTGCTTGTTATTGCCGTAATTGTCGTTTTGTTCAACATTATTTCGGGACGTAAACCGATAGATTAATTTCGTGATTACAGAAATTTTCTATCTTCCAAACGCGAAATATTTGTCGAGAGGGTGTTTTTTCTTTTGCAACCAATACGACAACATTTCTATGCCTGTAACCGAAAATGTAATACCATTACCCCCAAAACCTAATACAAAGTAAGAATTTTTGAAGTCTTTATGTTCACCAATATAAGGTAAACCATCTTTGGTTGAACCAAATGTTCCTGCCCAACCATAACTTCACGAAACTCGAAAGAAGGGAAATTACGTTCAAATTTTTTAATAAGAATCTTTGATTTTTTGGTGATTAATGCCCTCTCGGGATTGTAAAACTCCTCATCCTCACCACCAATAAGCATCCGATGATCGTCGGAGTTGCGCATGTAAAGGTAAGGTTCGGCTGTATTCCAAAGGAGTACATCTTTGTAGGCATTCGCCAGTTTTTCATCCACTTCGGAAACAATGGCAAAGGTGCTCAGCAAATCCACGAACTTTTCTTTAATGAGATTGGTACTTTCATACCCAACCCAATACACTATTTTATCCCCTGTAATTATTGCTCCAGAAGCAAGCGAAACAAGATTTTTTCCTTTATAATTTTTAACCGATTTCATTTCGGTTTTATCGTATACTTGTAGGCCTTTTTTAACGTTGAAAGTTAAAAATGCGTGCGCCAACTGAAAAGTATGCACACTGGCTCCCTGATCGGAAAGGATTCCGCTATAGGAAGTTGGGATTTTAAACTTGGTTTCAATTTACTGCGCTTCTAACCATTTAACCCCAAAACCTGCTTCTTTCCTCGCTTCACATTCCTTTTGCAACCAAGAAACGTCTTTTTTAAACGAGGCAAAATACAGGGATTGCTTCTTTCGAAAACCAGCTTTTGATTTTATTTGAATGTCAATTTTTTCAAGTGTGTCAATGGCAGCGGAACAGGCTATATAACATGATTCTAGTCCCTTTTTGCCAATCATTTCTGATAATTTGTACAATGGAACATCAATCTCATACTGCAGCATGGAGGTGGTTGCGGAAGAACTTCCGTGCGCAATTTCCCGTTTGTCGATCAATATGGTATTTTTGCCATCCGCAATGCATTGATGGGCTATGAGGCTTCCTGTAATGCCACCACCAATGATCAATACTTCTCATTCTTTATCTTTGCAAAGAAGGGCAGGATTTGTTGATTCCGTTTTTTATCATCCAGAAAGGTTCATTCTGAGATCTATGGGGTGTGATTTTAAACATTTTAGATGAAATAAGATCTTTCTAAATTTATTAAAAATTTTGGGAATGCGGGATAATTGATAAGGGATAATGAATAATTGATAATGAATAATTGATAAGGGATAATGAATAATTGATAATGGATAATATTTAATGTTTAGTAAGAGTTTAAGGGAATAGAAGGAGCTTTTAATTTCCACGAAATACAAAAAAAGTTCCAGATTGCTGGAACTTCAATGTATTGATGGTAAACTGATATTTTTAATTGGTGCTTTTTCTGATTTCTGCTTTGACATCTTCAGCAGCATCTTTTGTATTTTCCCAAGCATCTTCCGTCCAATTTTTAGTTTTCTCCCAAGCTTCGGAAGCTGCGTCTTTTGTGTCTTCCCACGCATCTGAAACATTATTTTTAACTCTATCTAACCAACCTTGTTCTGTAAATGGTTGGTTGCTTTCTTTAGCTTCATTACGATATTCTTTAAGACGGTTTTCGTAGTTTTCTACATTCCAGTTTGTTGGTTCATTTGCCTTGTTCATATTTTCTATTTTTATTTGGTTTTGGAGTAGTTTTTTACTCACTCTCTTCCATAAAAGTAGATACTTTAAATCTTGCACCAAATTAAAAAACGTTAAAAAAATGCCAAAATGGAAATTATATAAGGTTTTTGCCTTTTCGTATATGCGCCTTTTTTTCAACTAATTCTTATTACGATATATCAAAAAGAGGCTGTTTTTTGACAGCCTCTTTATTATTTTATCATAGTTTAATTTATTTTGCTACTCCTCTATAGATAGCTAAGCAAAGCACAGCTCCTCCAATTGCGACTAAGAAGCTTGATAAATTGAAACCTGTGACGTCAACGCCAAATATCATTGATCCTAACCAGCCTCCAACAACAGCTCCAATGACCCCTATTAAAATAGTTACTACCCATCCTCCTGGGTCTGAACCAGGGTGAATCGCTTTAGCAATAGCGCCAGCAATTAGTCCGAAAATAATCCATGTAAGAATTCCCATAATTATGTATTTTAAATTTATTGTTGCAGTTCTAATATGGTGCCAGACAATAAAAACTGCTATATCATCGTATATTAAAGTAAATACATTCGAAAATTCTATAAATGGTACGTTGTAAATGATGAATTAGTAAATGTATTATCAGGTAAAGGTTAACGATTATAAACTAATTGTGGATGGGTACATTGTTATCCATTACTGTTTCTCCACCAAATATTTCCAATACCGTCTTGGAACATGTTGCAGGTGGAGTTTCATGTTTTTTCGGGCTTCAATATTGGTGCTTTTGAAATATTGCTGCCACAAGGTTTGGTATTTTTCTTCCGTTTCATCAAAGCTTATGAAATCTTCTGATTTTGTTAATGCATTTTGCTGATGTGGTGTTAAGTATACTTCAGAAAGCATTTGCTGATCATATAAAACGCCATATTTTCGTTTTACATCGTATATCAACCATGCTTGGTCAGCATAGCGTTTTCTGAAAAACTCTGTTATCAACGGCAAAACATTAAAATCGGGCTCTATGATTGCGTGAAACATGCCGTCGTTGGTTTTTTGAAATCGAATAAATGCTTTCATGCGATGGCGTTCCCGATCGACGCTGGTTAGTGTTTTATGAAAAAGCAAAACTTGTGCATCAGCATAATTATCCAAAATTTCTTTGTTACCCAAAAATAGATTTTGAAGGATATATATCAACGCCTTCCACACCTCAGGTTTTTCTGACAAGAAGACTTTAAAAATATCCGTTTTTTGTTTTGGAGAACATACTTTGTTTAAACCTTTTAGAACCCGTTGCGCTTTTTCTCGATCTGTAACAATATCAAAAACTTCCTCAAAAAGTGGCGCAAAAAATTCATCTTTTACCACTAAACTCACTTCGAAATGTTTGCGTTCGAAACTTTCAAATACAGCGGTTAAAAATCCTTGGTAACTTCCATCAAAACAATAAATCATTTCTTTTAGTCTTGCTGCGTCCACACCAATTTCGACGTGTCGTAGCCATGCTTTTGGGCAAATTCGATGTACTTCTGTTTGGTCGCTTCAGGAATTGATTTTGTTCGGGAAAGCATCCAGATATAGTCTGTGCTTTCACCAAAAACAAGAGCGGTTTGGTAATCGGGTTCCATCATGACAACGTTATATTCCGAATAAAATGGACCAAAAAACGAAACTTTTAAAGCCGCTTCTTTTTCAGAACCTGCAAATTTCGCTTTTCCTGTGGCTTCTTCCCATTTGTTTTTTACAAAGTTGAAGCCTTTATTGACGACTTTAATCTTGCCATCGTCGCGTTTGGAATAATTTGCGGTCACGTTTTTAAGATCCTTTTCAAATTTAAAATCGAAACGAGCCACTTCATACCATGTTCCTAGATACTTGTCGCCATCAAAATTTTGAATCACTTCCACGTTATTACTCATGGCTTTCTTTCCAGAACAAGCCAACAATCCAGCAAGTACACCTATGCCAGCTACGGCAAAAAGCACATTTTTTAAATTGTTATTTTTCATTTAATTTTTATTAAGACACAACAATTTTCCCGCCAAAATTTAGTCCATTTAATTCACAATTTTTTAAATCTATAATTTACCCACTCCCATTAATGGCAAACTTCTTGAATACTTACCTCCAAATTATAAATCAATTTACTATGAAAAAATTAACACTGGGATTCTTTTCCATTTTATCTATTTCTTTATTGACGAGTTGCGAAGCTGTAAACACTATTTTTAAGGCAGGAATGTGGTGGGCATTTATCCTGATTTTTGGCGGCGTCGCCCTCATCATTTGGTTAATTTCAAAATTTATGGGTGGAAATAAGAAATAAAATTTTTCCACAACTATTTTAATAAAAGGATGAATTTATCTTCATCCTTTTTTTGATTAATACTAAAACAAACTCAGCTGATTACTGGGTACTGTCGATTTATATTTGCTTTTGGAAGTGGAAGTTATAAGTGATTTTAATTTCAAAGGTGCTAATTCGCCCAGACGTATTGTAGTATCGGCGCACGTCATAAAATACTGCGCTCTGTTAAAACTTATTCCCATTTTCTTGACTTGATATTCGTGTAATTTTCCAAATTTTCTGCTTTGCACAATCTTCATCGCCGACTTTCTACCCACACCAGGAATTCTTATTATTTCTTGGAAACTCGCCTTATTAACATCCACTGGGAAAAAATGTGGATTTCTCAGTGCCCAACTCAGTTTAGGATCAATATCCATATCCAAATTGGTGAATGTAGGATTGAGAATTTCATCTAATTTAAAATCATAAAAACGCAACAGCCAATCTGTTTGATACAGTCTGTTTTCGCGAATTAATGGCGGTTGCGAGCCAATTTGAGGCAGCAATGCATTTTCGTTATTTATAGGAATATACCCACTGTAATACACTCTTTTTAATTTGTAATTTTGATAAAACTCGTTGGCAACGCTCATAATTTCGAAATCGTTTTCTGGCGTTGCTCCAATCACCATTTGCGTACTTTGACCTGCTGGAACAAATAAGGGTTTTGACTTGATAAGTTTGGACTCCGATTTCAATTCCTGAATTTGATTTTGAACGAAAGCCAGAGGTTTTCTCACGCTGTCGTGATCTTTTTCGGGCGCTACCATTTTTAGGCCTTTTTCTGTGGGCATTTCCAGATTAATACTCATTCTATCAACGTATAAACCCGCTTCTTTAATCAATTCTTCGCTGGCTCCAGGAATGGTTTTCAGATGAATGTAGCCGTTGTAACGCTCTTCGGTACGGAGTTTTTTAACAATACGCATCAAGCGCTCCATGGTAAAATCGGCATTTTTGAAAATTCCAGAACTCAAAAACAAACCTTCAATATAGTTTCGACGATAAAAATTCATGGTTAATTCTACCACTTCATCCACCGTAAACGCAGCTCGCTTTACATCGTTACTTTTTCGGCTTACACAAAATGAGCAATCGTAAATACAATGATTAGTGAGCAAGATTTTCAGTAAAGAAACGCACCTTCCATCTTCCGTATAAGTATGGCAAATCCCTGACGAAGAAGCATCGCCAATTCCACCCGTATTTTTCCTTTTACTACCGCTAGAACTGCAACTTACATCATACTTCGCAGCATCAGCCAAGATCATTAATTTTTCCTGAATTCTATCCATTGCATCAAATCTAATTTTTAAAAATATAAAATTTATATCAAGTTCAAAAATAATTTTTGATACAAATTATATCAAAAATTATTACAAAACATTTTAAAAATTTGTAAATAAATTTTATATTTATTTGTAAGAATGTTACCAAAATATATTTTTATTTAAAAAATTATCAATTTTTATGGCACTCCTTTTGTTCTATAAATAATTGTATATTTATACAGTATTTGTAAAAAACTTAAAATAAATCCTAAATTTTTCTATTGTTTATTTTGTTTTGCAATAAATATCTTACACTAAAATCAAAAAATAATTTCATGAAAAAAAACAAGCAATCCGATGCAAAGATCGAACAGATGAATCAATCTACAGTTGATAATTCTAATCAAAAATTGACAACCAATGATGGTGTCCCGATTTATGATAACAACAACACTTTGAAAGTTGGAGATCGCGGCCCTTCTCTTCAGCAAGATCACATTTATTTTGACAAGTTAGCGCATTTTGACCGCGAAAGAATTCCGGAGCGTGTCGTACATGCCCGAGGTAGCGGTGCGCACGGCATTTTAGAAATCCATGACGATATTTCTGAATATACGTGTGCTAAATTTTTGCAGAAAGGAACCACAACGCCGCTGTTTACACGTTTTTCTACGGTGGCAGGCTTTAAAGGTTCGACTGATTTGGCGAGAGATGTGCGTGGTTTTTCGGTTAAATTTTATACAGAAGACGGTAATTATGATTTGGTAGGCAATAATATTCCTGTTTTTTTTATTCAGGATGCGATGAATTTTCCAGATTTAATTCATTCTGTAAAGCCTGAACCCGATAAAGAATATCCGCAAGCCGCTTCGGCACACGATACCTTTTGGGATTTTATTTCCTTAATGCCCGAATCTGCACACATGATAATGTGGGCGATGTCTGATAGAGCCATTCCACGAAGTCTACGAATGATGGAGGGTTTTGGGGTTCATACCTTCAAATTAGTGAATAAAGAAGGGAAAGCAACCTTTGTAAAATTCCATTGGAAACCAAAATTAGGGGTACACTCTGTAGCTTGGAACGAAGCTCAAAAGTTGTCTGGGTTCAATTCCGATTTTCACCGTCAAGATTTATATGAAGCTATTGAGGCGGGCAATTATCCACAATGGGACTTGGGCGTACAGTTGATTCCAGAGGAGGATGAGTTTAAATATTCTTTTGATATTTTGGATGCTACCAAATTGGTTCCGGAAGAATTGGTTCCTGTAAAAATTATTGGAACAATGACCCTAAACCGTAATCCCGACAATTTCTTCGCCGAAACAGAACAAGTGGCTTTTGACCCTGGAAGAATTATTCCTGGGATTGATTTAAGCGACGATCCTTTGTTACAAGGTAGAGTTTTCTCGTATATGGATACCCAAAATTATAGATTAGGCGGCGCTAATTTTCATGAAATTCCGATTAATAGATCTATAAATCAAAAACATAATAACCAAAAAGACGGAACGGGTAGAATTGATATTTTGAAAGGTGGCGTTAGCTATTTCCCCAACAGTAAATCATCTGGATGCCCATATCATGCTATGTTGAAAGGAGAAGAAGGTTTCCAATCGCATGAGCAAAAAGTTGATGGTAAAAAAGTGCGTGCGCGCTCCGATTCGTTTGCTGATCATTTTAGTCAAGCCACATTGTTTTTCAATTCACAAAGCGAACCAGAGAAACAACATATCATTAATGCTTTAAGTTTTGAATTAAGCAAAGTAAATGATCCTAAAATCAGGGAACGTCAGGTTGCTATTTTACATCAAATTGACGCCGATTTAGCTAAAAAAGTGGGTAATAATCTCAATATCACTCCTCCTAAAGAATTGGATGAATTGACTTTAAAATTTGCCAGACAAAACCATCCGAACTACCCATTAAAAGTTAAAAAGAATGAAGTGAAATCTTCCGAAGCGCTTAGCATGAAGGTAAAAACAGGGGAAGGAACAATTAAAACCAGAAAAGTTGCCTTTTTGGTGGATAATGGCGTTTCCAAAGCGAGTGTTGATGAGCTTAAAAAAGCTTTAGAAAAAGAAGGAGCAGAAGCCGTTTTAATTTCATCCAAGGTGGGTCCACTCACGTATCAAGAAGGCGGAACCGATAATATTGAACACACTTATCTTACCGATCCATCAGTTTGTTATGACGCTGTGTTTACGCCAGGAGGCAAATCGGTAGAAGCACTGAAGAAGAATGCAGATTATTATGAATTTATCAACGATGCATATAGACATTGTAAAGTATTAGCTTTTGCGAAAGAAGCGGAAAGCTTATTGGATAAGTCTTTTGTGGAGGTTGATAAAGGGGTTAAACTGGAAAGTAGAGAATCCAATTGGACAGAATCTTTTATTAAAACAATGAAACTGCATCGTATTTGGGAGCGTGAAGAACAAAGAAAAGTTCCATCTTAATATAAGCAAATCACTAATCTAAATCAAAAAAAGACACAAAATGATTTTACAACTAAGCCCAACGATACTTGTTGATACCCCTTTGGGACGTGGTCACACCATATTTATTATTGATTATGGCATGCACCAAAACTCCTGCTGGGTGGTCACCATGGAAAAAGACGGAATTGTAAAACATTTTGATAGTAACGATGTTATTGTGTGCACCAATTTTACTTTTCATATTAATGAAGAAAGAAATTGCTTCCCACACGATACTACCACATAATAACAATTAAAATTACCAAATTATGGGAAATGCACAATCACCACACGAAAATTTGAGCGGGAATGCCGCAATCGAAAAAATTAAAGCTATATCAGAAACTGCTAGAACCTGCTTTTTCACCACCAATATTGGCGGTAATACCACGAGCAGACCAATGGCTCTTCAAGAAGTGGATGAGGCGGGAAATCTCTGGTTTTTGAGCGATGTTCGTTCACTAAAAAATGACGAAATTGAAGCCAATCCGAATGTAGAATTGTATTTTATGAATAATTCTAAATACGAATATATCTTTATTAAAGGAAAAGCAAGTGCGTCACAAGACAAAAGCTTAATCGAAAAATATTGGTCCAATTTTGCTAATGCTTGGTTCGATGGCAAAGATGACCCCAATATCAGTGTCATAAAAGTTTCGCCTAACGATGGATATTATTACGAAACCAAAGACAATAAATTTATTGCTATGTCGAAAATGCTGTTTGCGGCAGTTAACGGAAGTCCAGTAGAAGACGGAGGAATAGAAGGTGAACTGAAAGTTTAAGAAGGATTTATTTTCCTTTACAATGCAACTCTTAAAAAAAAAACTAGCAAATAAAAAAGCAACAACATAGTATTTATGGCATTGCATTTGTAACCTTTTTTTTAATTATAACAATTTACAAATATTAAAAAATTACACATTATGGGAATTTTAACATGGATTATTTTCGGACTTATCGCTGGAGCAATTGCAAAAGCTATACACCCAGGTAACGACCCTGGAGGATGGCTTATTACAATTATTATTGGGATTGTAGGTTCAGTAGTTGGAGGTTGGTTAGGATCAATGATCTTCGGAGTAGATGTTACGGGCTTCAATATTTCAAGCTTTCTAGTAGCCATTGGAGGTGCTGTCCTTTGTTTAGCAATTTACCGAATGGTTGCTAAATAAATTGAAATTTTTTCTACAAATATTTAACAATTAAAAAGTATAAAGTCTCGGAATTCTGAGACTTTTTGTTTAACATTAAAATTATATAATTATGGAAACTACAGATACAAGTTTAATTACAAAAACAGCGGTTATTACAGGTGCTTCAAGTGGTGTTGGCTTAGCGACGGCGCAATTGTTTGCAGAAAACGGCTATCAATTGGTTTTAGCAGCAAGAGGAAAAGATGGCTTGGAGAAAGCAGTTGCCGAGTGTAATGCTTTAGGTGGAAAAGCTGTATACAAAACTACCGATGTTTCGAACGCCAATGAGGTGAAAGATTTGGTAGAATTTACATTGAAAGAATATGGTAGAATCGACGTTTGGGTGAACAATGCAGGCGTTATGGCGAGTGGAAAATTCGAGGAAATCCCAATGGACATTAACGAGCAGGTTATCAAGACTAATTTAATGGGTTATATGCATGGCGCTTATTATGTTTTGCCAGTTTTTAAAGAACAAAATCAAGGCGTTTTAATTAATAATGTATCTATTGGAGGCTATATGCCTGCTCCGTTCAGTTCGGTATATTCAGCAACAAAAACAGGTATTAAAGGCATGATGAGTGGTTTGCAGAGCGAATACAGCGTCTATCCAGAAATTCATATCTGCAATATTTATCCGCAAGTGCAACAATCCACTGGGAATATGCATTCGGCAAAATTTTCGGGTTTAGATTTTAAGATTCCTCCATTTGCTGCAGATCCGAGAGATACCGCTCAAGTAATTTACAATTTGGTGGGCAAACCTAAAAACGACACCTTTCCCGACGCTACCTCTTTTATGTTAAAGCTTGCTCATGGTGCTTTTCCAGAAACTTTTACCAATTTGGCAACAGGTGCGTTAAGGCTAATGATGAAATTAAAAAAAGGAAAAGATGATGAAGGTAATGTATTAGAACCTTCCGACAATCCACACCGAGTGTATGGTGAATCTGCACTTCCAAAACCGTCTAAAACAACAAAAACAATCTTGGGAACCGCACTTGCCATTGGCGCAGGATTTTTAGTTGCCAAACATTTGAAAAACAATTCAAAAAAACTCGATTAGGTTGAAGCTGCTAAAATTCACATCCAAAGGTATCTATTGTGTTCCAGGGAAATTTTATATCGATCCTTGGCGACCTGTGGATTTAGCAGTCATCACGCATGGTCACGCTGATCATGCACGAAGTGGCATGAAGAAATATCTGTGTCATCATTTTACAAAACCTATTTTGTATTCACGAATTGGTCGAAATATAGAATGTGAAAGTGTAGCTTACGGTGAAGTGATAAATATTAACGGCGTAAAAGTTTCACTTCATCCGGCAGGACATATTATTGGTTCTGCGCAGATTAGGATGGAATACAAAGGCTATGTCTCCGTAATTTCTGGCGATTATAAAATTCAAGATGATGGACTATCCACACCTTTTGAAGCCGTAAAATGCAACGAATTCGTCACCGAAAGTACTTTCGGACTTCCCATTTACAATTGGCTTTCTGTTGAAGAGCAAGAAAATCAAATGAAAAATTGGGTTGAGCAAAACCGTAGAAATGGTAAAACTTCTGTTTTCATCGGTTATTCATTAGGAAAATCTCAAAGAATCATGAAAGCTTTGGAAGGTTTGGGTGAGCTAAATGTTCATTATTCCATTGCGAAACTCAATGAAGCTTATGAAAGTGTGGGTGTAAAACTTCCAGATTACACCACCATTGATTTACGTGACGATAAAAAACATTTGGATGGAAAAATAATTCTGCTACCACCCGCATTGGTGGACAATCCAGCGATAAAGAAAATCCCGAATATGGCGTATGCTATTTGTTCGGGTTGGATGCAAATTCGTGGTGCTCGAAGATGGCGCAGTGCAGATGCAGGTTTTGCGATTAGCGATCATGCAGATTGGCAAGGCTTATTAACAGCCATTAAAGCGACCGAAGCCGAAAAAGTCTACGTAACCCACGGTCAAACGGCTGTTTTCTCGAAATATTTGAATGAAATAGGTATCTATTCCGAAGAAGTAAAAACCGAATACGGTGATGATGAAGAAAAAACTGAAGCTGAAGAAGTGCTTAGGTAAAATATAGTAAAGAAAATTCTTTATTATTTTTTTAACGCAATGTGACACAAAGATTTTTACAATGTATTTTTTTAAAGTTATACAAAGTCGTTTCACTTAATTTTGAAATACAAATTTGAAAAAACAATTTTAATCTTACTGTAATAAATGAAGTAGCTTAGTTTATCTTAATTTCATTTTAATTGATAGAGAACTTTGTATAGCCTCGCGTTTAAAAACTTTAATTGAAAAAAATGAACGATTTCGCCACATTAATCAATGCGCTCGATAGTACCAACAAAACTTCTTTGAAACAAGAGGCGATTATCGAGTTTCTGAAAGTGGCGTCTTCGCAGGACAAGATGTGGTTTTTGGCTTTGTTTACTGGTAGAAAACCAAAGCGAAATGTCAATTCCACTTTGATGAAAACATGGGCAATGGAAGTTGCGCAAATCCCAGAATGGTTATTTGTAGAAAGCTATTCCAGTGTGGGCGATTTAGGGGAAACTATTTCTTTGATTTTACCGCCGCCAACCAAAACGATTGACTATTCTTTGTCCGAATGGATGCAGAAAATCATCGAACTTAAAGATAAAACCGACGAAGAAAAGAAAGAATTGGTGCTTACCGCTTGGGATAGTTTGAGTAATGTGGAGCGTTTTATTTTCAATAAGTTATTGGGTGGAAGTTTTCGCATTGGCGTTTCTTCAAAAGCGTTGATTAATACCTTGGCAAAATTTTATGAAATGGACCCCAGTGCCGTTGCACACAGCATTATGGGACATTGGAAACCTGAAGAAGTGGATTTTGAAAGTTTGATAAAAGGTGAATATACCGACACCAATTTATCAAAACCCTATCCTTTTTGTTTGGCGTATGCCTTAGAAAAAGAACTTCAAGATTTGGGCGCTACCGAAGATTGGTTGGTAGAATACAAGTGGGACGGCATTCGTGGACAATTTATTAAGCGAGATGGCGAAGTTTTTATTTGGTCGCGTGGTGAAGAACTAGTCACCGATCAGTTTCCCGAGATTAGAGACGAATTACTTCAATGGAACGGCAATTTTGTCATTGATGGCGAAATTTTAGCGTTTAAAGACCATCGGGTTTTAAATTTTAATGAACTTCAAAAAAGATTGAATCGCAAAAATTTAAGCAAAAAAATGCTGGAAGAAATTCCAATCGTGGTTTTTACTTATGATTTATTAGAATTTGAAAATGAAGATTTTCGAGATCAATCAATGAAAGAGAGGCGTTTTCAACTTCAAAAACTATTAGAAATGAATCCTTCAGAGAAAATTAAAATTTCCGAAGAAATTGTTTTTGAAAATTGGAATGAACTTCCTGACATTCGTGAAAACGCTCGCGAAATCAACAGCGAAGGTTTGATGCTGAAAAATTACAATTCTCCGTACCATACTGGTCGTAAAAAAGGCGATTGGTGGAAATGGAAAATTGATCCTTTAACGCTGGATGCGGTACTTATTTACGCGCAAAAAGGAAGCGGAAGAAGAAGTGGATATTATACAGATTACACATTTGCAGTAAAAAAAGAAGGAAAATTAGTAACCATCGCCAAAGCCTATTCTGGTTTAACAGATAAAGAAATTCAAGAAGTGAGCAAATTTATTTCTAAAAATGTAGTTGAAAAATTCGGTCCTGTAAGAACGGTAAAACCCGAATTGGTTTTTGAGCTGGCTTTTGAAGGAATAGGTTTTAGCAGCCGACATAAATCGGGTGTAGCTTTGCGCTTTCCGAGAATTTTACGTTGGCGACGCGATAAAAAAGTGGATGAAATAGATGATATTGAGGATATTAAAAAATTAATCACGTGACCGAAAAATTTGAGCAATCCGAAGGATACCAAATCGTCCAAAAATGGATGAGCGATAAGGGCATGAAAGCTTTTTCTTTTCAGAATGAAGCGTGGCAACGCTTTTCCAACGGCTATTCTGGAATGGTTGTTGCGCCCACGGGTTTCGGGAAAACTTACTCTCTTTTTTTAGCCGTAATCATTGATTTTTTTAATCATCCCGAAAAATATAAAAACGGCTTAAAATTACTTTGGATCACGCCTTTGCGCTCCCTTGCAAAAGATTTGGCGAGAGCTATGCAAGAAGCCGTGGACGAGATTGGTTTGGATTGGGTGGTAGAAGTTCGCAACGGAGACACGGATGCAAAACAGAAGACCCGACAAACTAAAAATATGCCCGATGTACTTTTGGTCACACCCGAAAGTTTGCATCTGCTTTTGGCGCAAAAAAACCACGAAAGATTTTTCAAAAATTTACAATCTGTAGTTGTGGATGAATGGCATGAATTGTTGAGTACTAAACGTGGTGTGATGACAGAGTTGGCTTTGGCGGTGCTTAAATATCAACAACCAAAAGTGAAAATTTGGGGAATTACTGCCACCATCGGAAATCTGGATGAAGCTTTAGATGTATTAATTCCAGACAGTAAAAAAAGAACAAAAGTAGTAGCCAAGGAGCAGAAAAAAATCGAAATTCTTTCCGTATTTCCACCAGAAGTCGAAATTTTGCCTTGGGCAGGACATTTGGGCGGAAAGTTAGTGGAGGAAGTCGTCCCCATTATCCTGAACAGCAAATCTACGCTGGTTTTTACTAACACACGAAGTCAAGCCGAAATGTGGTACCAACTTTTATTGGAAGCTTATCCCGATTTTGCCGGACAAATTGCACTTCATCACAGTTCTATTGATGCTAATTTGCGTCAATGGGTGGAAGAAAATTTAAGCTCAGGATTATTAAAAGCTGTAGTTTCGACGTCTTCGTTGGATTTGGGAGTTGATTTTAAACCTGTAGATACGGTGATACAAATTGGCTCTAGCAAAGGCGTTGCACGGTTTATGCAACGCGCAGGACGAAGCGGACATTCGCCATTTGAAACCTCAAAAATCTATTTTGTTCCCACACATTCTTTAGAACTGATTGAAGCTTCAGCTTTAAAAGAAGCCGTAAAAAATAAGGTGATTGAAAAAAGAGAACCTTTTGTTTTGGCCTACGATGTTTTGGTTCAATTTCTCGTGACTTTGGCTTTGGGTGGCGGTTTTTATGCCAATGAAATGTTTCCGATTATTAAAAACACCTATGCATTTTCGGAAATTACTGAGGAAGAATGGCAATGGTGTATCTTCTTCATCACCCAAGGCGGAAAAACGGGAAAAAACTACGAAGAATTTCATAAAGTTGTACAGCAAGAGGACGGAAAACTAGTCGTAGAAAAAAGAAAAATCGGGGTGCTTCACCGCATGAATATTGGCGCTATTGTAAGCGACTCGATGTTGAGGGTAAAATTTTTGTCGGGTGGTTATATCGGCATGATCGAAGAATATTTTATATCGAAACTCCATAAAGGCGACAAATTTATTTTAGCAGGAAGAGTGTTGGAATATGTAATGCTGAAAGAAATGACGGTTTTCGTGAAATTATCGAGTGGAAAGGCGATAACACCAAGTTGGCTAGGTGGCAGATTGCCTTTATCATCTAATCTAAGTTTCTTTTTGAGGAAAAAATTGGCGGAATCTTTGTCTCCAAATTCTCGCGAAAAAGAACTGAAATTTTTGCATCCACTTTTAGCCAATCAAAATGAAAATTCTCATATTCCGAAAGAAGACGAATTTTTGGTGGAACGCATCAAAACTCGAGAAGGTTATCATTTGTTTTTTTACCCTTTCGAAGGGCGTTTGGTGCATGAAGTGATGGCAGCTTTGCTGGCATATCGTATTTCAAAATTATATCCTATAAGTTTTTCGATGGCGATGAATGATTATGGATTCGAACTTTTTTCGGATAAAGAAATACAAATAACTGATGCAGAATTGCATCAGATTCTTTCTAAAGACAATTTGATGCAGGACGTTGTTGCCAGCGTTAATGCGACCGAGATGGCTCGTAGAAAATTTAGAGATATAGCCGTAATTTCGGGAATGGTTGTGCAAACTATGCCTGGAAGACAAGTGAACAATAAATCTTTGCAGGCTTCATCGGGCATTATTTTTTCGGTTTTGGAAGATTATGATCCCCAAAATTTACTGTTAAGGCAAGCCTACACCGAAGTTTTTAATCAGCAATTGGAAGAGCAAAGATTGAGTGCAGCTTTTGACCGCATTGCTAAAAGTAAAATCATTTACGTACATTCGGATCGCTTTACGCCCTTAAGTTTTCCGATAAAAGTGGACAGTTTGCGACAATCGCTTTCCAGTGAGGATTTGAGCACAAGAATTAAAAAAATGCAGGAAGCCAATATGAAGAAAAAAGCCAAGCGAAAATGATTTTAGCAGAGAAAACGATTGTCATACAGCAACATACTTTTGTTTTGACCAATCAGCGTGCGTTGTTTTGGAAAGAAGCAGAATCTTTGGTTTTATCTGATTTGCATTTAGGAAAAACGGCTCATTTCAGAAAAAACGGCATTGCTTTACCCTCCGAAATTATTGAAAGTGACTTACAACGTTTGTCGGATTTAATCTTTCATTTTCAACCCAAAAAACTGATTGTAGTTGGCGATTTTGTTCATGCGGGAAAAAATTCGGAATTCAACTTATTTTCTGAATGGAAATCTCGGTTTCCTGATTTAAAAATTGTTTTGGTGAAAGGCAATCACGACCGAGTATCGAAAGATAAATTATATGAAATTGGTGTAACTGAAATATGGGAAATTTACGAAGAACAACATTTTGTTTTCTCCCATGAAAAAGTGGAATCTGAAGAAAAATTTTGTATTTCTGGACACATTCATCCAGGAATTCGGATGAAAACACCTGTGGGAAAATTCATTAAATTTCCGTGTTATATTGTGTCAGAAAATCAATTAATTTTACCTGCTTTTAGTTCTTTTACGGGTTTAGATACAAGAAATCATCCAGAAAAATCCAGCTTTTACTTTTTTACAGACGAAGGAATTTATAAACTTTAAATTTCATAATTAATTAGTTCTGCATACGCTCTTTCTGCTCCTTTTAAAACTTCTGGATACTTTTCTTCGGGTAAATAAGTGTTTAAAGCAAGGATAAATTCTTTCCAAAATTCGGAAATAGATTGGTTGTACATGCCGAAATAGTGAAAATCTATCCCATCAAAATTTGGATTTTTCTCAAGATTTTTTTTGATGACATTGCCGCCCAAAGATGCACCTTCAATAACGTACAACATTCCGATGGCTTCGGCTTCTGAGTTTATTTCTTGAACTTCCAAATTTTGTGATAATTCAATTCCCAAAAGATTGGCATCTTTCTTTATCCATGGAAGTTTTGAACGAAGTTCCTGCCTAATTTCATCTTTAAAACCTTCTGAAATTGCATCATTAATTTTCTCTTCATAATTCAGTAGAAATTGATAATTCAGCGCAATTAAACGTTTGTAATCTTCCAAGGAATAGGCTTTTTCAAAGATTTTTTTAGAGTTAAATTTCTCCTCCAGCAAATCATGTTGATGTCTTGTATTTTGTTTTAGATAATCTGAGAGCATTTTTATTTTTTAAATTGAATAGTGAAGGTTACACCTTTTGAATCTCTATGGTTTTCATAATCTATTTTTCCTTGCAAACGGTCCATAATTCGATAAACAATGTTGAGTCCAACGCCGTTTCCGTAGAATGATTTTGCGTTTTCCATTCTTTTAAAAATTTTGAACATTTGGCTTTTATCCGTTTCGGGAATCCCGATGCCATTATCAGAAATTGAGTACACAATATAATCACCAATATCTTCGGAATCTATTGTGACAACAGGGCATTCTTCTTTAGACGAATATTTAATAGCATTGTTAATGATGTTAAGAAAAACTTGATACGCCAAAGTTTGATCGGCTGTAATATCGTAACAATGGCCTATTTCAACCTTGGTGTTGGGATTTCCGTATACAATTTGCGATTCTTCAACGATTCTTTCAATCAACGATGGCATGTAGATTTTTTGTAATCCTAATTCTACAGATTTAGCTCGGCTCAAATTGAGGACATCTCTCATGAGATTTTCCATATTATTGATTTGCTCAAGGACATTTTCCACTTTCTGAGCGTTGGCTTGGGTATCACCATCCAGTAACTTTCTTTCCAGCATTTGTAGGTTAAGTTTCATGACAGTTAAAGGCGTTCCTAAATCGTGAGAAATAGTATAGGAAAAACTGTCTAACTCTTCGTTAACAGCCAGAAGATCATCGTTTAATTGTTTTATTTTCGTATAATGGTCGTACGAAATTTCAAAAATTAAAGTGAGAAGTTTGGTAATGGTTTTTCGGTATTTTTCCGTCCAAAATCTAGATTTTCCTTTGCTTTCTTCAATAAATATTTGAAACGATTTTCGTGGAGAAACTTTCATTTCTTCCTGACCGTTTTTCAAAATTTTCTCGTACTGTTTTTCTGGATTTCCTGCCCAATGTATGGTTTCTTTATATTCTTTTCTAAACCAAATAATGTACTTTTGAGTTTCTCTGTTAATTTCTGCAATTGCTAAACCTGCAAAGGTTGCATCACCACACATTATTTCTGGATGATTTTTCGCAAAACTTTCATTATAAATTATTGTATCATTATCCTCTAAATAGGCTTTGTAGTGCTCTATAATTTTTAAAACTAAAGAGTTGGGCGGCGTAATCCCATTAAAAAATACGTCATGACCTATTACAAAGGCAATTCCATCTGCGTCGGCGTATTTCGAGAAATGATTCAGATTTTGAATAATTCCATCTGTAAGAACAGGTGCTGTGGATAATCTTTTTTTGAGTTTGGAGATTTTTTGATCCATCTGGATACTAAAATCCACCATTTCAGCAGACAAAATATTGCTGTACACTTTTGCTGCCCATTTGGTAACAATCTCTGCTTTTATCCTATTGCGAAGATCTATGTGTTGTGGCAACGTATTTTGACAAGTTACCAAACCCCACAACTTTCCGTTGACAATAATTGAGGTTGAAAAACTAGATCTAACCCCAGCATTTCTTAAATATTGGCCATGAATAGGTGACATGGCACGTGCATCAACAAAACTTAAGTCCAAATCTTCTATGCTGGAAATCACGGGAATAGGCTGCGCATCAATATCACTGAAAATCCTTCTCGTTTTTGTTAAATATAGTGCTCTTGCTTGTTTCGGAATATCATCTTCGGGATAATGAAGGTTGAGAAAACATTCAATATCATTTTTTACACTTTCAGCAACTACCTTACCAGAGCCATCTTCTAAAAATTTGTAAATCATTACGCGATCATAATTGATGTATTCGCTAATATTTTTAGCAAGTTTATTCCAAACAAGAGATTCTTCTTTCAATTGAGAATAGCCTTCAAAATCAATGTATTCTAGCTCGGTAGAGTAATCAACATTATAGGATTTTTCCAATTCTAAAAAATAATAAGGTGCGTGGTACTTGATGGTAAGATAATATTTGTAACCTAAAATATCGATTACACTCAGTTGCGAGTTTACAGAATTATCTTTCGCCATCCACTTTTTATAGACTCCAGAGTTTTCTAAGAACTTAACAATTGATTTATAATTTTGGATTGGTGAACCTAGTGGAATAGACTCGATTTCAAATAAGTCGAGAATATTTTGGCTGTAAAATTGGATACGAAAATCCTCATCAATACCGATTAATAGACCAAAGTTTTGAATTTTTCCAGGTATTTTTATAGGTTCATCAGAACATTGGTTGTAAATCTTCATTTGTATTGTAAAGCGTATAATAGTACCTTCGTTTGCATATATAGTGATATTTATTGTAATATGCTAGATTTTCACGAATTCTATCTTTTCTCCAAATGAGATTTTAATTGGCAAAACAAACTTAGTAAAGAATGCAATTTAATTTGCAAAATCATATTATTTTTAAACACCTACACTTACCTTCCAAACGCGAAATATTTATCCAAAGGATGTTTTTTCTTTTGCAACCAGTACGACAACATTTCCATGCCTGTAACCGAAAATGTAATACCATTGCCCCCAAAACCTAATACAAAGTAAGAATTTTTGAAGTCTTTATGTTCACCAATATAAGGCAAACCATCTTTGGTTGAACCAAATGTTCCCGCCCAAGCAAAATCTTCACGGAAATCAAAAGAAGGGAAATTGCGTTCAAATTTTTTAGTAAGAATCTTTGATTTTTTAGAAATAAGCGCATCTCTTAATTCAGGTTTATAGAATTCTTCATCCTCACCGCCAATTAACATCCGATGATCGTCGGTTGTGCGCATGTAGAGGTAAGGTTCGGCTGTATTCCAAAGGAGTACATCTTTGTAGGCATTCGCCAGTTTTTCATCCACTTCGGAAACAATGGCAAAGGTGCTCAGCAAATCTACAAACTTTTCCTTGATGAGATTGGTGCTTTCATAACCGACACAATACACGATTTTATTTGCGGTGATTTTTGCTCCAGAACTCAGGGTAACGATGTTTTTTCCTTTATGATATTTCACCGATTCCATTTCGGTTTTATCATAAACTTGTAGGCCTTTTTTCACGTTGTATGCTAAAAGTTCGTGCACCAACTGAAAAGCATCCACGCTGGCTCCCTGTTCGGAGAGGATTCCGCCATAGGAAGTTGGGATTTTAAACTTGGTTTCAATTTGCTGAGCTTCTAACCATTTTACAGCAAAACCCGCTTCTTTCCTCGCTTCATATTCTTTTTGTAACCAAGAAACGTCTTTTTTAAACGAGGCAAAATACAGGGAATGTTTTTTCCGAAAACCAGCTTTTGATTTTATTTGAATGCCAATTTTTTCAAGTGTATCAATAGCGTCGGAACAGGCTTTATAACACATTTCAGCTCCTTTTTTACCGATCATTTCTGATAATTTGTACAATGGAACATCAATCTCATACTGCAGCATGGAGGTTGTTGCGGAAGAACTTCCGTGCGCAATTTCGCGTTTGTCAATCAGGATGGTGTTTTTGCCCTCTGCAATGCACTGATGGGCTATGAGACTTCCCGTAATGCCGCCACCGATGACCAACACTTCACATTCTTTGTCCTGGTGCAGAGAAGGATAGGAATTGATAATTCCGTTTTTTATCATCCAGAAAGGTTCGTTCGATTTGAGATCCATGGGGTGTGAAATTAGTGATTAAGGAATGGTTTAAGATTATTGTAAATGTACTGAATTTTGGAATTGCTTGTACTCGTCTTTTATGATCACTACATATACTGACTACGTATTATCCTTGGATATTTTTTAAGGGTAAATAAAAACTTTAAATTAGAAAATAGAGTACTGCTTTTTGTATAATTCAAGATCTTTAAACCTCAGTAATAAAGGTTTTGTTAGATTCTGTGTTGGCAAGTAAATTTATTTTTCATTAGTAAAACATAACTTTACTAATTGTTATTCTTGCTTCCGATGTTTAGGGTAAACCCTGCAAGGCTGTGCTAGAATTCCTTATTATTGCCTTTTTTTGGGAATAGCAATTTTGGGTAGGAATGCATTAATAACCAAGCTACGTCTCTAATAACTGTTTTTGAAACAAAGGAGTAGGTACTTGTAAAAAAAAATATCCCAATTTTGTAGTCTCTAAAAACCGTAAATGAGAGTTTTAGCGAGATAGGATAGTAGGAGAAATGGCTACCCTTTAGGAGTTGGTATTTTTTTATTGGTAAAGGTTAGAAGCAAGAAGAAAGAAATGAACCACTTATTGTTTTTTTTTTTTTTATTTTAGGACCGCGAAAAGCTAGAGGCATTGTCATCACTATTTCCGTTAGCGACCAGTATGCCGAACGAATCTAACCAAAAATTTACCAATAAAATGCAAGAAACTTGGAATTATGATCTTATGGACTTGCTAGAAGATGCAAGACTTGACGATTCTAAAGAACTGAAATATTTCATATCAAAATATTCGCCGCTAGCTGCTACAAATGAAGATTTATCCGTTTTATTACTTTTTAGACATTTCAATGTAAGTTTTTGGAATGAAGAAAGACGTATCACAAATTGCCATCCAGAAAACGAAGATTTCCAATCTGGAATTACAATTGTTCAGTTAGATGATGATGGTGGTACGGAAAATAATTTTTACTTGCCTAATACTTTGCACTATAACGAATTTAAAATTAAAGAACAAGAAATTGAAATCATAACTGCCGAAAAAACGGTGACGACTAATTTAACGGAATTAAATAAAAAGCTTAACTTTTTTAATCGTAACATTACGGAACAAGAGATTGAAAATGCCTTTAATACTCTATCGAACGCACAATACAACCAGCCGAAGAAATTAGAAGTAAAAGACAAAACCATAAAAATTATGTCGCTAGGAGAATTAACTTACAACGACAAATTGGAATGGTATGAAGGAAAAATTCAATTAAAAAATAAGGTGATTGATGTAAATGTTTGCCATGCTGAACCACATCAATTAGAAAAACTACTTTCTTTCGTAGACCAGCAAATGAGTGCAAAATTTTTCGAGGAAGTTCTTCTGAAAATGGAAAACAAAATGGTCACTCTAAAAAATGACGCATGGCTTGGTGAAGACGACGAAACGGGAGAAGATGAACCTCCAATCACAGCAGAGGATTTTAGAAAACGGATTTCCATTAATAGTATCGTGTTTTATGAAGATTGTACTTCTTTGATTTACTGCAATGACGATGATATTTTTTGGGGACATTCCATTGAAATACATGTCGATAAAAACGGAAAATATAAGGAGGCAAATCTAGTAGGATAAAAGCTGAACAAGTCATCCGCCATTGATTTTCGACGAATAATTTAAATACCATGGATTATACAATAGACTTAATTAAAAAAAACGAATATACCGAAGTAGTCGAGGTTTGGGAAGCGTCTGTTCGGGCAACGCATGACTTTTTGGCGGAAGAGGATATTCAATATTTCAAACCATTGATCTTAAATACCTACTTAGATGCCGTTGAATTGAGATGTGTTAGAAGCGAAGATGGAAAAATACTGGGGTTTCTTGGTGTTGCTGATCAAAATTTGGAAATGTTGTTTATTCATCCCGATTACAGAGGAAAAAAAATTGGAAAAGCTTTATTAAAATATTCCATTGAAAAAATGAATGTTATAAAAGTGGATGTGAACGAACAAAACGAGCAAGCCATAGGTTTTTATAAAAAGTTTGGATTTGAAGTGTCAAGTCGTTCAGAATTAGATTCCTCCGGAAAACCCTATCCAATTTTACATTTGAAATTGGAAAATTAACTGCGACATGTTGTTTGTAATGGATAATTGAGTATTAATAATGGATAGTGGTTAATGGTGTAAGCAAAATTCCCCTTTAAAATTGGGAGCCAAATGCTAGGATCTGGAAACAATATTTCAGGTTTTGGACATAAGACCGGATTTTCACCCCAACTCAAACCAAAACTGGCTACCGCTACCGATTTCGCTTGTGACGCCTATTTTTCCGCCTTGCGCTTCTATAAACTCTTTGCTGATGCTTAAGCCCAGTCCAGTACCTTCTTTGCGCGTTCCTGGGATTCGGAAATAACGATCGAAGATTTTTTCGACATATTGTTCTTCGATTCCGCGTCCGAAATCTCGAACGATAAATTTAGTTTTACCATCGTCATCGATTACTGAAATATTAATTTCTGAATTTTCATGGGAATATCGAATGGCATTCGAAACCAGATTATTCAGAACCCAAGAGGTTTTTTCTTCGTCGGCGTAAATGTTTTTCAGTTCGGGTTCGATTTCTGTTTTGATGTGAATTTGCTTTTGTTCTGCCGCAGCTTTGTTTGCATTGATGGCGTAATTCACGATTTCCTGAATTGCAGCTTCTTTGCGATATAATTGTATTGAACCGCTTTCAACTTGAGTAATATTCAGAAGTTCACCCGTTATTTTCAGCAATCGTTTGCTATCTTCCTTAATACCGTTTACAAGGTTTTTCTGTTCCGAATTCAGTTCGCCAATTCGTTCGTTTTCTAATAATTGAAGTCCCATTTGAATGGATGAAATCGGGGTTTTAAATTCATGAGAAACCGTTCCCATGAAATTGGTTTTTGCTAAATCTAATTCTTTGAAAGGCGTGATATTTCGCAACATAATTACTTGACCAATAAACTGCGAAGCGTTTTCACCAGTAGGAATTACGTTGATGTCGACAATTTCTTTTTCGAAATAACTTTCTTTTCCGTTTGCAAAAATTTTCATCGGTTCCTCATTAGATTTCTTTTTCTCAGGCTGAATCATTTCACGGATAATATCTCGAACCAAGTCATTGGTAATCGCAATATCCTGAATTTGGTTTCCTAAAAGTTGCTCTTTTTTCAGACCAATAATTTTAATGGCTTCATCGTTTACAAATAGTATTTTTTTGTTTTCATCAATCCCGATAACCGGATCGTGAAGGTTGTCGATAAGCGTTTCAATTCGTTTTTTTCCTTTAATAATGCGGTCTAATTTACTTTCAGAATACTCTTGCAGTTTTTCCGCCATGGTGTTGAAGGATTTTGCAAGTTCGCCATACTCGCTGTGACTTTCGAAATGGACGCGTTCTTTGTAATTTTGATTCGCAATTTGCTTGATACTTTCAGTAAGAATTTTTATAGGATTGGCGATGTTTGAAGGCAAGTTCACCAAAAGAACAAACGCCATCAAAAAACAGACAGTTCCTGCAATAGAAATCGCTGCAATCGCCCGTTCTGATGTAGAATTCGCAACTTCGCTTTTATGCTGAATGGCTTGCATATTCAGTTGCATTAATTCGGCAATATCTTTTCGAATGGAAGAAAATAATTGCTCATTTTTAGCGTCTTTTTTTAAGATTTCAAAATGCTGAATAATGTTTTCTGTCGCCTCTTTTTCACCAACTTCGGTTACATTTTTCTTTTGCTTGGCCAAGTGTTTTTCAAAACTGGAAAAAGCCGTAGAATCTGTTTTGATGTCCTCCAAAGCCAGCATCATATCTCTGGAATATTCCAAAGTATTGTAGTTGGCGATCAATATATTATTGGTGTCTTTTTTCAGTTGATTGATGTACCAACCGCTAAGAACGGAAAGCACAATAATCATGACAAAAAGAAATCCGACGCCGAAATTGAGTTTTGTTTTAATTTTCACGAGATGCTAATTGATAATTGTGAACTGTTAATTGTAAATGGTTAATGGTTATTGGTAAATTGCGAATAGTAAATTGATAATGGATAATTGCGAATGGTTAATAGAAAATTGATAGTGGTTAATGGTAAATTGATAACTCATACGAATATCCGATTTTATTACTAATTAATATGATTGAAAATAGACAAACGTCTTTCATCCAACATCCAACATCCCATTCACTATTCACCTTTCTCCATTAACTCAATATCACTAAATCTATATTTTCTTTCGATAATTTATTGAGGAGCGTATTGAAGGTATCTGTGGCTAAGATGATTTTCCAAATGGTGAGATGGGGTTTCCCAATGCAAACGGTGGTTACTTTTCGTTCTTCACAAATCTCCATAATGGCTCTGGTCACGTTTTTGCCTTCGGTTTTTATGACTTCTGCTCCTAATTCTGTTGCTAATTTAAAATTATTTATCAGATGCCGTTGCTTGTCAAGAGCAATTTTATCCGAACTTTCCTTCGGAATTTGAACATACAAAAGATACCATTTGCTGTTGTAATAATTCGCCAATCTTGCTGTCTTTCGGATGACGTTTTTTGCTGTTTTCTCATTGGAACTAATACAAGCCAGAAACTTTTCTTTTCTAACGTTTTTACCAACCGTAACTTCTGTTTCTACTTTTCTTTGAACTTGAGCAGCAACTTCTTTCAAAGCCAATTCTCGAAGTTGAAGAATATGTTCATTTTTAAAAAAATTACTGAGCGCCGCATTGATTTTTGACGAATCGTAAATCTTTCCTTGTTGCAAGCGATTAATTAATTCATCGGCGGTAAGGTCGATATTTACCACCTCATCGGCTTGCATCAGAACGCTGTCCGGAATACGTTCTTTTACTTCAATTCCTGTAATTTCACGTACTTCTTCGTTCAAACTTTCAATATGTTGAATGTTGACCGCCGAAATCACATTAATACCCGAATCTAGGATTTCCAGAACATCTTGCCAACGCTTTTCATTTTTGCTTCCTTCAATATTGGTATGCGCCAATTCATCAATAATCACCACTTCCGGACGAAGATTAATCACCGCTTGAACATCCAGTTCTTCCAGTTCTTTTCCTTTATAAAAAAGTCGTCTTCTCGGAATTAAAGGTAAACCGCTGAGTAAATCGTGGGTTTCTTTTCGGTTATGGGTTTCGATATAACCAATTTTAACATCAATACCGCTTTGCAAAAGCGAATGCGCTTCTTGCAGCATACGGTAGGTTTTTCCCACACCCGCGCTCATCCCGATGTAGATTTTGAATTTTCCACGTCGTGATTTTTTTATTAAATCCAGAAAATGTTGCGCGTTGTTTTCCACAAAAGAAATATTTTAAATGATTGTTATTAGTGAATTGTCAATAGTTAACAGTTAATGGTGAATAGTGATTAGTAAAAATTTAATAGTGAATTGTTAATAGTGAATTGTTAATAGTGAATTGTAAAAAGTTAATAGTTTACAACTTACAATTTTCCATTCACAATTATCCATTATCTATTGACCATTCACCACTGACCATTTACCATTTACAATTAACAATTTCCCATTATCCATTAAAATGCTATCGCCAGCGAAGTTGTTATGCAAAAATTAGAATTTATAGGCTCGTTGTTTTTTATGAAAACTTTGTCTTTGGACGAGTAGCCTTTTCCTTCAATTCTCCAAACCAGATTTTTTGTTACTTGATAATCGTAGTTTAAAGAATAGCCCCACGTTTGAAATCCGTTCGGACTTCCTGTGCTGATTATCACGCCGTTTTTATCGTTGTAATATTCGGCTCTTGCGCTGATGTTGCTTTTTTCCGTAGCTTGATATTTTACAATAACAACGGGAGTGTACCATGAATTGTACTGTTTGCTGCTTTTCGCTTTTTGCTCGGCGCCGATATCAAATCCAGCAATAATTCCCCATTTCGGATTGATCTGAAAAGTTCCGTATACATTATGGAAATACCGCATTTGTCGCAAACTATCGGGTTTATCATTTCCCACAAAAGAACTGCTGTTCAGCGTTATTTTATCATTCAATTTATAGGTGAGTTGATGTCCAAACCCAATCGTGTTATTGCCATCAACACGCTGAATTCTTTGCCATCCGTTCAAAGCGAGAACGCTCATATACCATTTTCCATTATCGGTGGTGTAGGAAAATCTTGCACCCGTTTCGAAATACGGTGAATTTTCGGCTGCAATACTTCGTGTTAACGTCCAATTATCCTTTCCAATGGCGCTTTCCCAACCAATATGCGAAGGTAGAATTCCGGCATCAATCCAAATATTTTTTGATTTTGAAAGTTTTACCCCAACATTGGCTTCATAAATATTTTTCAAAACGCCTGTTTCTGCAGCGTAATTGGCGTTCATATACGTTCCAGCTGCTAAAGCGAGGTTTGAACGAACATTTTCGGTTTGATAAGACGCTTTTATCATCGCCAAATTTACGGTGAATTCGTTGTGGCGATTATGAGAATAAATAAAACCAGGCTTGGTGTGATTTTCGGGGTTTCCGAAATCGTAAGCGTAATAAACTTCTCCGTAAGCGCTGATTGATAAAGGTTTTTGAATTGAATCGTTTTGTGCAATAATGATATTTGAAAGTGCGACAAAAGCGATGATGAATATATTTTTCATGTTTTTGCTCTTAAAAGCTTTCCGGAATTAAAAACAATTCCGAAAAGCACTGAAATGATAGTTAAATATGGTCTACTTTAAATTTTTGAGGCGAATATTCTACTTAGAATTCACCAATTGGTCTAATGCAATATTCAGTTTCAAAACATTGATTTTTTCTGGTCCAAATAGACCAATCAAAGGTTTTTCGGTGTTTTGAGAAATAAGATTTTGGATTTGTTCTTCCGAGATATTTCTCAACTTCGCAATTCTTTTAACTTGAACTTTTGCACCTTGAACGGAAATATTGGGATCCAAACCGCTTCCACTTGCCGTAATCAAGTCCATTGGGATTTCCGATTTTTGAATTTCTGGGTTGTGTTGCATAAAGTGTTCGATTCTTTTTTCCACTTCTTGCAAATATTCTTTGTTGGAAGCTCCTTTATTACTCGCTCCAGAACCTGCTGCATTGTAATCTACAGCCGATGGACGCGACCAGAAATACTCGTCTTTATCGAATTTCTGACCGATGTTTTCGTAATAGGTTTTTCCTTTGTATTCAATAATTTTTCCTTTTCCGTTATTGGGAGCAGCTTGCGCGATTGCCCAAATAATTCCGGGGTAAATCACCGCAAAAAATAGAATCATAACAGCGGTAAGTTTGATGGCGGGTAAAATATGTTGTTTCATTTTGTTTAAATTTTAAATAAGATTTAGAAGAAAAAAGAAACCAGAATATCGATTAATTTTATTCCGATAAATGGGACGATAATTCCGCCCAAACCGTAGATAAATAGGTTTCTTCTCAGTAAAGCCGATGCACCAATTGGTTTGTACGCAACGCCTTTTAATGCCAACGGAATGAGAATCGGAATAACAATCGCGTTGAAAATAATAGCCGATAAAATGGCGGTTTCAGGAGAATGTAATTTCATAATATTCAAACCTTGTAAAGCAGGGATTGCAGTGATGAAAAGCGCAGGAATAATGGCGAAATATTTCGCGACATCATTGGCAATACTGAAAGTTGTTAAAGTTCCGCGTGTCATTAAAAGTTGTTTTCCGATTTCGACAATTTCGATGAGTTTTGTGGGATCATTATCCAAATCCACCATATTTCCGGCTTCTTTCGCAGCTTGAGTTCCGCTGTTCATCGCAACGCCCACATCGGCTTGTGCAAGCGCAGGCGCATCGTTAGTTCCGTCTCCCATCATTGCGACAAGTCGGCCTTCAGATTGTTCTTTTTTAATGTAGTTCATTTTATCTTCGGGTTTCGCTTCGGCAATAAAATCATCAACTCCGGCTTTTTCCGCTATAAATTTTGCTGTTAATGGATTATCACCCGTAACCATCACGGTTTTGATTCCCATTTTTCGTAGTCTGTCGAAACGCTCTTGAATTCCTGGTTTTATGATGTCTTGAAGCTCAATAACGCCCAAAACTTTTTCATTTTCTGAAACCACAAGTGGAGTTCCGCCGTTGCTTGAGATTTGTTTTACATTTTCTGCAGCTTCTTGTGGGAAAGTGTTTCCAGCTTTCTCTACCAAATTTTTTATGGCATCAGAAGCTCCTTTTCTAATTCTTGAATTCTCAAAATCAATTCCTGAACTTCTGGTTTCAGCCGTGAACTTGTGAATTGTAAAAGGTGAATTGTTAATGGTCTTGGTGGTTTCATCAATTGTAAAAATAGATTCACTATTTACCATTAACGATTTACCTAATTCTATAATCGATTTTCCTTCAGGCGTTTCATCGGACATGGAGCTTAAAACCACCGCTTTGATAAATTGGCTTTCATCCACACCGTTTACAGGATAAAATTGGGTTGCTTTACGGTTTCCGATGGTAATTGTTCCCGTTTTATCGAGTAGCAAAACATCGATATCACCCGCCGTTTCTACGGCTTTACCGCTTTTTGTAATCACATTTGCTCGCAAAGCTCTGTCCATTCCCGCGATACCAATTGCGGACAGTAAACCGCCAATTGTAGTCGGAATTAAACAAACAAATAACGAGATGAATGCGGCAATGGTAATCGGCGTTTGTGCATAATCCGCAAAGGGTTTTAGAGTAACCGTTACGATGATGAAAACCAAAGTAAATCCTGCCAAAAGTATAGTTAATGCAATTTCGTTGGGTGTTTTTTGTCTTGAAGCACCTTCAACTAAAGCAATCATTTTATCAAGAAAACTTTCGCCTTGTTCGGTGGTTGCCACCACTTTTATTTGATCCGAAAGCACTTTTGTTCCGCCAGTTACGCTACTTTTGTCGCCTCCAGATTCACGAATAACAGGAGCACTTTCGCCCGTAATTGCACTTTCATCGATTGTTGCTAAACCTTCGATAATTTCACCATCAGCAGGAATAATATCGCCCGCTTCACAAAGGAAAATGTCGCCTTTTTTGAGTAATGAAGAATTGACAATTGATACTTGATAATTTTGAGAATCTGAATTTTTAAATTGTCCATTTTCCATTATCAATTTTTTAGCTGGTGTTTCTTCTCTTGTTTTTCTCAAACTATCGGCTTGTGCTTTTCCTCTCGCTTCCGCGATGGCTTCGGCAAAATTTGCAAACAGTAAAGTGATAAATAATATAAAAGTTACAAGTAAATTGTAAATGGACAATTGTAAATTGTCTGTGTGTGAAAAAAATGAATTAATTGTCACAAAGACCATTACAATGGTACTGATTTCCACTAAAAACATTACTGGATTTCGGAACATCAACTTGGGATTAAGTTTTACAAAAGACTCTTTGAAACTTACCCAAAAAGTTTCGCTGTTGATGAGTTTTTGATTATTTTTATTGTTCATTGATTTAAAATTTATTTATATGAGACCTCATTATCAACTTGAAGTCTGGAAACGAAGTTTTTATTTGGTAAAAGAAATTTATATTTTAACCGAATCTTTTCCTGCTGATGAAAAATTTGGAATGATTTCGCAACTTAAAAGAGCTGCTGTTTCTGTTCCTACAAATATTTCTGAAGGCTCTGCAAGACATAGTTCCAAAGAATTTATTCATTTTTTGTACATTGCTTTAGGTTCATTAACAGAATTAGAAACTTTACTTTTACTTTCCATAGAATTGAACTTTTCCACTAAAGAAAATATTGATAAACACCTTGATGAAATTGAAATCATTACTAAATTATTATTGGGGTTAATAAAATCTGTTAAAAGCAAATTGTGATTTTGTATATGTTTTTTGCAAATTGTTAAGGAAGAATTGATACACATTTCACCATTCACTATTTCCCATTCACTATTCACCATTTACCATTTACCATTTACCATTCACCATTCACTATTTACCATTCACCAAACTAAAATATTCTGCAATAGGTCCTAAAGCCAAAGCAGGGAAGAAGGAAAGTGCTGCAACAATGGCTATCACTGCAAAAACCATTAATCCAAAAGTTGATGTATCAGTTTTTAAAGTTCCTGCACTTTCTGGGATGAATTTTTTCTGAGCCAAAAGTCCAGCGATTGCAACAGGTCCAATGATCGGTAGAAAACGCCCTAGAATCAACACAAAACCGGTTGCGATATTCCAAAATAACGTGTTGTCGCCTAAACCTTCGAAACCACTTCCGTTGTTGGCGGAAGCCGATGTAAATTCGTACAACATTTCGCTAAAACCATGGAAACCTGGATTGTTTAAAGTAGAAGCTCCAAATTCTGGCGAATGGGCTGCTAAAGCCGTTCCGACCAAGATTAAAAACGGGTGTAAAAGCGCAATAATCATCGCGATTTTCATTTCGCGAGCTTCAATTTTTTTACCCATAAATTCGGGTGTTCTTCCCACCATTAATCCACTGATAAAAACCGCAAGAATGATGAAAACTAAGAAATTGAGAATTCCTACGCCACAACCACCATAAAAGGCATTAATCATCATGGCAAGCATTTCATTCATCCCAGATAACGGCATAGAGCTGTCGTGCATTGAGTTGATAGAACCTGTAGAAATTACCGTCGTAACAATGCTCCAAAAACCTGACGCAGCCGCACCAAAACGAATTTCTTTTCCTTCCATGGCGCCTAGATCTGAATTAATTCCCATTTGAGCAATCGCAGGATTTCCATTCATTTCCATATTGATATTTGGAATGGCGAGAAGTAGGAATCCAACGGTCATCACTCCGAAAATCATCCAGGAAAACTTTCGTCTGTTGATGAAAAATCCAAACGCAAAAACCATGGCAACAGGAACGATAAGTTGTCCAAACATTTCTACCATATTGCTTAAATAACTTGGATTTTCTAAAGGGTGAATTCCGTTGGTTCCGAAAAATCCACCACCGTTGGTTCCGACATGTTTTATGGCAACGAAACCTGCAACAGGACCTCTGGAAATTTCCATTTTATCCCCTTGAAAATTCGTTAAATGATCTTTCCCTTCAAAAGTTTGCGGTGTTCCTTGGAAAACCAAAATACTTGCAACAACAATACAAAGCGGAAGCAGAATTCTAGTACATGATTTCACGAAGAAATCGTAAAAATTCCCTAATTGTGTGGTACATTTATCTCTAAAAGCTCTGAAAACTACGGCAGCAGCTGCTAAGCCAACTCCAGCGCTTACAAATTGTAAAAACATTAACCAAAGTTGACCGAGATAACTCATGCCCGTTTCGCCCGAATAATGCTGTAAGTTGCAATTAACCACAAACGAAATTATCGTGTTGAAAGCCAAATCTGCAGACATACTTGGGTTGTGATCTGGATTGAGTGGTAAACTTCCTTGCGTCATTAAAATCAGCATTCCGAGAAGAAACCAAACTAAATTTATGGTTAGCAAAGCGGTTAAATGCTGTTTCCAATTCATTTCTTTGGTGGCATCGAGACCACTAATTTTGAAGAATAGTTTTTCGATGGGTCCGAAAATTTTATCGGCCGCCATTTTCTTACCGCCGTAAACGTTGGAAATGTATTTTCCGAGCGGTATTCCTATCGCGATGGTTACGCAAAACATGGCGATAATTCCTAATATTTCTGTGTTCATTTTCTGAGTTGATCCTTTGTTTTATAAATAAATTGTTCCGTTTTTCTTGAGATGAAATTTTTACTGAAGAAGTTTTGCCCGTTCAATCACCAAATAAAGTATGGCGATGACGAAGAGCCACATCATGAGGATTGTGAAGGCATCTTTTAATTTTCTTTTGCTATTGATTTTCATCTGGAAAAAGGATTTAGAATTTTTCTGGTTTTAAGAGTACGTAGCATGTGTAGCCAAAAACCGCAAGTGCGACGATAAATAAAAGTGTCATTTTTTAAGTTTTTAGAATTTATATTTTGTCAAAAAAATCGATGGATTTGTAAAAAAGGAAGAAGCAAGCCACGCCTGCTAAAACTAAGACTACTGTAAGCATATTTTTGATTTTAAAAGTTTATAAGAACTGCACTAAAAGGCAAAAAAGGAACGCAAGAGCCAGAATTGTGAGCAGAATTTGCTTTGGAGTTAAGAATCCTGTTTTTATTCTTTGAAGTCTTGTGTGATGTCGGTTTTGCCAATTGTTTTTCATGATTGAATCTTTAATTGATTTCAAAACCATAATGCCAAGATGCAGACCGAAAACCAAGAAAATCTCGCAAACGACTTCTAGGAAATGGTTTACGATTTTTGAAGAAATTTTAGCACGAAAAAAAGCCTATCATTTTGAAAGGCTTTTTATTATTTTGAGAAGAAAAAATTTAATTGACAATTAATAATTAACAATTGACAATTGACAGTTATCCATTGTTAATTGATCCCGTATTCTTCGATTTTTCGGTATAGAGTTGCAATACCGATTTCCAGCAAACGGGCGGTTTCGGCTTTATTTCCTTTGGTGTAATTTAGAATTTTTTGAATATGAATTTTCTCTGCACTTGCCATAGAAAAAGCCGATAAGTTTTTCCCTGAACTGCTGTTGGAAGAAGTGAAATCAAAGGGCAAACTGTCTTTTTCTAACGTATTTTCGTCGGTTAAGATAACGCTGCGTTCGATGACATTTCGCAATTCACGAATGTTTCCTTTCCATTGGTGCTGTTGTAATGCATCCAAATATTCCGGCGAAATGTCTAAAATATTTTTGCCTGCTTTGTGTGAAAATGTTTGTAGAAAATGCTTTGACAATTCCTTAATATCTGATAAACGCTCTTGTAATGAAGGTAAATTGATTTGAAAAACCGCAATTCTGTAATACAAATCTTCACGGAAATTTCCTGCTTCCACTTCATTTTGCAAGTTTCTGTGGGTGGCTGCAATAATGCGAACATCCGTTTTTGTGGGTTTGCTATCGCCAACTTTTAAAAATTCACCCGTTTCTAAAACGCGCAATAATTTCGCTTGTAAATCGAGCGGCATTTCACCAATTTCATCCAGAAAAACGGTTCCGTTATTGGCTTCCTCGAAAATTCCTTTTGAATCTTTTACGGCTCCTGTAAAAGCTCCTGCTTTATGCCCAAACAATTCATTTTCCAGCAAATCTTTACTGAATGAAGAACAGTTTACGGCGATAAAATTTTGTTTATTTCTCGTACTTGCGTTGTGAATGGCTTCCGCGAAAACTTCTTTTCCTGTTCCTGTTTCGCCCGTTAAAAGCACCGTTGCATCGGTTCCTGCCACTTTTTTTGCGGAATCAATTGCCGATTTTATAGCGGTGGATTTTCCAACAATAGAATCGAACGATTTTTTTCCGCCCAACTGTTTTTCAAGTTGCAAAACTCGCTTATTGAGGGCAACTTTCTCAACAGCTTTATACAAAAGTGGAATAATTCGGTTGTTGTCGTCGCCTTTTGTAATGTAATCGAATGCGCCGTTTTTTATCGCTTTTACGCCATCAGGAATATTTCCAAACGCGGTGAGCAAAATCACTTCAACCAAAGGAAATTTATCTTTTATGGTTTTTGAAAAATCGACACCACTGCCGTCAGGAAGCTTTACATCGCAGATGACAACATCAATATCCGAAACTTCAAGTCGCTTCAATCCATTTTTCAAATCGGAAGCTACAAAGACCTCAAAACCTTCCAAAGAAATTATTTTGGACAGTAAGGTTCTGATTTTTTCTTCGTCGTCGATAAGAAGTATGGTGTTCATGGGCGAATTTTAAAAAGCAAAGATAGTTAGATAATTGAAATTATAAATAGGAGCGTAGTTGAAAAGTTATTGCCGCATTTAACATTTTAAAAAGAGAATTGTCTCTACTTGAATTGCGTTCTTTAGTAAATTGAAAATTACAGAGATAATTTTGCTTGTCATTTTTCATTATTTATTAAAAGATTTTAGCATCTTTGAGTGCAAAGTGGAATAGAAAAATTGAGTAAGTCCAGCTTTAAAAAAAACAGAAAGGAATGAGAACACTATCGGGATTTTTAATCATGGGAATATTTTTGATCGGCTGTAAAAAGGAGAAGAACGAAGATGTGGCTGTTTCCATTCCCAATTCGGATACCCTGCATGTTTCCATACAAAAAACAGAAATTTCACAAGATACCAAGCGAATAAATAAAATTACGTTCGAACAAGTGACTTCTGAAGATTTTAACGTCGCGAAAAGTCAAGTCAAGTTTCCTAGTAAACCAAAAGTTAGAATTACGGATCCGAAATTAATTCAACAAAGACTAAAAGGAATTGTCACCTTTGAATATACAGATGAGTATTTAGGAATTAGAAAAATACGATTCAGAAACGGAAAAACGGTATCATATGATTTTATAGAAACCATTGCTGTTGCCTATTTTCCTGAAGAAGATATTCTCTTATGTGAAGGCGGTCATACAACAGATATAAGCTATAATTTACGTACTGGAAAAGAAACGTATGATGTCGGAAACCCAGATTATGGAATTATATCTCCCAATGGAAAATATCAGTTTACAAAACTCTATGAAGGGCAGGAGTGTTTTGATCATTTCTTGCAGATGAAGAAAGGAAATGAATTTGAAAAAGTTATCGAGATAAATGATATTTTCGAAAAGCAAAAAAATAAATGGCTATGCGTTATTGATAAAGAATTTTGGAGTGATACCACGACTTTATACTTTGCTTTAGTTACCGAATATAAAGAAGAAGGTAATGTTTACGATTACTACAAAATGAAGTTGGAAGAAAAATAAATGGAGACTTTAATTAGTCTTGTAAAAAATACGTTACAATAATAAGAACAGTTAGAAATGACAGAAAAGGAAAAGTGCGAGAAAGGTATGCTTTATAATGCAAATTTTGATGAAGAGCTTATTCAGGAACGGAATGTTTGTAAAACGCTCTGCCAAGAGTATAACCGTACGGATTATTCGGATTTTGATACGCGTAAAAAGATTATTCAAGATTTGTTGAAGACCAGCCAAACCGAGTTTTTAATAGAACAACCGTTTTGGTGTGATTACGGTTATAATATTGAAATTGGAGTCAATTTTTATTCGAATCATAATCTTGTGATTTTGGATGGTGCCAAAGTTCGTTTTGGAGATAATGTGTTTATTGCTCCAAATTGCGGCTTCTACACGGCGGGGCATCCTATAGACATTCCTCAACGAAATGAAGGTTTGGAGTATGCAAAACCTATCACTGTCGGCAATAATGTTTGGATTGGCGCTCATGTTGTCGTTTTACCAGGTGTAACGATTGGTGATAACACGACTATTGGTGCGGGAAGCGTTGTCACGAAGGATATTCCAGCCAATGTTGTTGCGGTTGGAAATCCATGTCAAATAATTAAAAAACTTTCTTAAAATAAAGAACTCTAAGAGTCTAAAATTTGTAAATAAAATCAAGTATGAAAATGTCTAATTTCTCTTTACCTTCACTCAAAATTTAAAAATGGGAATTCCAAAAGTAAAAATTTGTTGTATTAGTAGTGTTGAGGAAGCTGAATTAGCGATAAAATATGGTGCTGATATTCTTGGTTTGGTAGGCAAAATGCCAAGTGGACCTGGAGTTATTAATGATGAAATGATCTCTGAAATTGTTAAAGCAACGCCACCGCCGATTTCAACTTTTTTACTGACTAGCGAAACCAAAGCCGAGGATATTATCAACCACTATTTCAAGGTAAATACAACGACTATTCAGATTGTAGATCGTTTAGAAAATCGCGAGTATGAGCGTATTCGTGAAGCAATTCCGCATGTGAAATTGGTGCAGGTTACTCATGTTATTGACGAAGATTCTGTAAAGGAAGCTATTGAAATTTCAAATTATGTTGATGCGTTGCTTTTAGACAGCGGAAATCCCAATTTAGAGGTTAAAGAATTGGGTGGAACTGGAAGAACGCACAATTGGGAGTTGAGCAAAAAAGTCCGAGAATCCATTAAAATTCCTTTGTTTTTAGCGGGTGGAATCAACGCTGCAAACGTTCAGAAAGCCGTTGCAATGGTTCAACCCTTTGGAGTTGATTTGTGTAGCAGTGTTCGCACTGATGGAAAACTTGATGAAACCAAATTGAAAGTCTTTTTTGATGCTGTACATTCAATAAAAGCGTAGAATTCTTTGTAATTTTGAAGTTGCTACTTTTTCAAAAACTCTTTTAAAGGTTCGATGAAACGGTCAAAAACTTCAATATGAGGAAGATGACCAACATCGTCCAATTCAACCAATTGGGATCTTTTAATTTTCTTTTGAGTTTCTTTTCCTAAAAGTTGATATTGCCCCATTTTTGCAGCAACTTCAGGATCTTTTACCAATGCTTTTCCGATGGCAGTTCGGTCGCGGGTTCCAATAATTAAAAGGGTAGGCGTTTTAATATTTTCAAATTCATAAACGATGGGCTGCGTGAAAATCATATCCGATGTTTTTGCGTTTACCAAAGCCACTTCCGGATAATCAGGCGCTTTTACCCAACCTGTCAAAAGATACACCCATTCATCGTATTCCGGTTTCCATTTATTGTCGTAATAGAAGCCGTTTTGGTATTTTCTCGTGGTGGCGTAATCGGCTTTTAACTCGTTTTGATAATTCTTTTCGATGGTGGTGTAAGGCGCAAAAAGTTTCCAATCTTCCAATCCAATGGGGTTTTCTAAGATGAGTTTTTCAACCATTTCGGGATACATCAAAGTAAAACGAGTTGCGAGCATTCCGCCCATCGAATGTCCTAGAATAGATGCTTTTTCAATTTTTAATTCATCCAAAACCAATTTGGTGTTTTCCGC
>NZ_JCAKLF010000006.1:0-71675 GCF_059509915.1 Kaistella sp. CFF1-2 | reverse complement strand
ACACCAAGAACAATTCCGATAAAATCGGCTTTGATTGATTCGTCAAGTAATAGACTGCAAAATGGTTCTGATATTTACATTTCCAGAATTGTAAAAGAG
Source organism: Kaistella sp. CFF1-2 (assembly GCF_059509915.1). NCBI lineage: Bacteria > Pseudomonadati > Bacteroidota > Flavobacteriia > Flavobacteriales > Weeksellaceae > Kaistella > Kaistella sp. CFF1-2. The sequence continues at coordinate 71,576 of NZ_JCAKLF010000006.1, read as the reverse complement.
TTTTTAGAATCAAACGAAATTGTAGAAATATCACAAGCCCACAGAAGAATGAAAGAATCTTTTATGGGCGAAGAAGCAATAAAAAAGATAAATGAGAAAATAAAAACCGCTTCAAAAATTTCAGACAAAAAAGTTGAGCTTTCAGTTGAGTTGTCATCAAAGAATGCGTGGGAAAATAGTTTGATGACATATTTAGAGGATGTTCCATTTCATTATATCGGAAAAGGCGAACAATGTTTAGTGAAAACTAAATTGGCTTTGGGACACAAAAAAGCAAAAGAAGCGAATATCATTTTATTGGAGGAGCCTGAAAATCATCTATCTTATTCTAAACTAAATCAGTTAATTAGCGATATAAAGAATGATAGCGGAGATAAACAAATTTTGATTTCTACCCACAGCAGTTTTGTAGCAAACAAACTAGGACTTGAACATTTAATTTTGTTGAACGACAAGAAAACGGTTCGGTTAAACGAACTTTCAACAGGCACTTACAAGTTTTTCGAGAAGCTATCGGGGTACGACACTTTGCGTTTGATTTTATGTAAGAAAGCTATTTTGGTTGAGGGCGATTCAGACGAGTTAGTTGTTCAAAAGGCTTTTATGCTTAACAATGATGGAAAACTTCCGATTGAAAAAGGTGTTGATGTAATTTCTGTCGGTACTTCGTTTTTAAGGTTTTTAGAAATAGCAGAAAAAATTGGAACAAAAGTTACAGTTGTAACTGACAATGACGGAAATCTTGAAGCTATTAAAAACAAATATATAAATTACTTAGGCGACAACGCCAAACAAAACATTGAAATCTGTTTTGATTCAGAAGTTGATACAGGAGTAATACAAGATTTCAATTACAACACACTTGAACCAAAATTTTTGAAAGCTAATAGCCGTGAAGCATTCAACAAAATATTTGGGACAACTTATAAAAGTGATGATGACTTGCAAAAGTATATGAAAGCCAATAAAACTGAATGTGCTTTGAAAATTTTTGAAACGCAAGAACTGTTTAACTTTCCTCAATATATTTTAGATGCAATCAAAGCAAATAAATAATAGACTAACCATCGCTGCCGCAGGTTCAGGTAAAACAACTTTTTTGGTAGAAGAAGCCCTGAAACAAAAAGAGGGTAAAGTTCTTATCACTACATATACACAGGCTAATGAAGCAGAGATAAGAAAGAAAATCATTGAAAAAAACAAATGCATTCCTGAAAATGTTACTGTGCAAACTTGGTTTTCGTTTTTGCTGCAACACGGAGTTAGACCGTTTCAAGGTGTTCTATTTGAAAAGAAAATTAAAGGACTCATTTTAGTAAATAGTCAGTCAGGGCTTAAAGGATATACGAAATTTAAACAACCAATTTATTTTGGAGAAGAAAAGGATTTTGAAAAGCATTATTTTTCCAATTCCCTAAAAATATATTCCGACAAGCTTTCAAAATTTGTATTCCGTTGTAATGAAAAATCTAACGGAAATGTAGTTGACCGAATTTCAAGAATTTATTCTCATATTTTTATTGACGAGGTTCAAGATTTGGCAGGTTACGACTTAGAATTACTTAAATTATTCTTTAATTGTAGTTCTACGATTCAATTAGTTGGCGATCCAAGACAAGGAACGTACTCAACCAATAGTGCTCCGAAAAACAAAAAGTTCAAGAAAGCAAATATTGTAAACTTTTTCACAGACCAAATTGAAAATCTAACCAAAGATGACACTTCATTAATGACAAATTATAGGTGTAATAAATCTATCTGCGACTTGTCAAACAAATTGTTCCCGAACTTTCAAGCCACTACATCAGGTAATAATACCGCAACACAACATAGCGGAGTATTTTTTATCAAAGAACAAGATGTAGAAAGTTATATACAAAAATTTTTACCACTTCAACTTCGAGACAGCAAAAGAACAAAGGTTAATGAAAATTATAGGGTTATGAATTTTGGCGAAGCCAAGGGTCTATCATTTGATAGAGTTCTTATTTATCCTACAAAGCCATTTATTGATTGGCTAAAAGACAATAATGCAGAATTAGCCGAAACAAGTCGTTCAAAACTTTATGTCGCATTAACAAGAGCAAGGCATAGTGTTGCTGTTGTTAATAACAAAGATAATATTAGTAATGAAATTTTTCATTACATTCTTGATGAAGTAGGAAAGGATTAAGGTTTTATCGGATTGAAAATAATGTCCAGTACTCGACCTCTTAACCTATAACCAATTGATATAAAATGTTTCTACTCTCATCAAAAATATTTTTTTGTATATTTGCTTTGAGCTAAAGGAAACACGTTGAAAAGAAAAGCAATAAGCACCGTTACTAAATCGTTACCTGACTTCTTTGGTTATCTCTATAAAAGCTTAATATTCAACCGATACGGCTTTTTCCTGAAAACTTTAAAATAAAAAACGAATCCCTTCGCATAACGCGAAGGGATTCTCATTTTCATTCTTTGTGTTTTCTAGATATGAATATGTTAAATGTGCTTTTTAAAATAAATAAACCAATCCCAATTGGAAATTATTCATTCTGAAATGATCAACTGCTCCGACTCCCGTTTCGAAAAATGGTGTAGTTAAACCAATATTGGCTCTGAAATTTGCGGCAAGATTTTCCGTAAGAAAATATCCGGCTCCAATTCCCCAAAAAAAAGTAGTATTTTTCGTGTCCGTCTTCCTAAAAACGATTTCGCCGGTTTCTAAATCCTTATGTTTTGCACTTAAATTAATACCGATTTCAGGACCAGTTTCGACATAAAATGTAGGAGAAAATTTATATTGAGCCATTACCGGAATTGAGATGTAATCTATATTCTCATTGTCTTTGAAAGGCTGTTTTCCTTCATGATTTTTAGCTTTTGACCCAATCAAATTGTAATAAGCTTCACCTTGTAAAGAAAATGTTTTAGACAAAGGATATTTTGCAACGATCCCTCCAAAATAAGCAATTTTATTACTAAAAACATAATTGTAATCGTACCCACTGATTTTAGAAATGTTTCCACCTGCACGTATTCCAAATTGGATTTTTTGCGGAGGTTTTTTAGTCGTTTTTTTCTTTTGTGCGTTTACCGAGAGCGTTCCCAGAAGTAAAGCACATACGAATAATTGTAGCTTTCTCATCTTTTCTTATTTAAATAAATAAACTAATCCCAATTGGAAATTATTCATCCTAAAGTGATCGACTGCGCCTTCTCCACCTTCTACAAATGGCGTTGTAATTCCAATGTTTGCTCTAAAATTAACCGCTATATTTTCGTTGAAGTAATATCCCGTACCGATTCCCCAGAAGAAAGTTGTTGTTTTAGTGAAGTCTTTCATGTTGAAAACCTCACCAGTATCTAAGTTCTCATTTTTTGAACTTAAATTAATGCCTATTTCAGGGCCTGTTTCTACATAGAATTCAGGAGAAATTTTGTATTGAATCAAAATTGGAACCGATACATAAGTAATTTTGTTGTTGACCTTGAAGGCTTCTTTGTCTGGTTGATTTTTAGATTTTGATCCAACCATATTATAATAAACCTCACCTTGCAATGCGAATTCTCTGGATAAAGGATATTTGGCAACGAGACCTCCAAAATAACCAAACTTACTACTGAAAATGTAATAATTATCATCTCCATTGATTTTAGAAATGTTGGCACCAGCTCGTAATCCAAACTGAACTTTTTGAGGAGTTTTTTTAGTCGTTTTCTTCTTTTGCGCGTGTAAAGAAACCGTACTCAAAAGAAGTGCGCATAGTATGAATTGTACTTTTTTCATTGCATTCGGTTTTTAAAGTTTACTTTCTGAACGAAAAAACAATGCTAGAGCCATTAGAACTCAAAGTCAATTGTAATGTCTGATTATTATCCAATAGTTTTATCGGAAGTTGTTGCTGTTGCCCGTTTTCTGTATAATAATAGATGCCATCTTTTTTAATCCATTCGTACGAATCTGATGAGTTTTGACAGCCGCCCGCATCCGTTGGAACAACCAAGGTGAATTTTGCATTCGTTTTATCGGCAACAAGAGTGGTTTCTTTCCAGCAAGCGGTATTGGTCACGTCTTGGCTTTGACCCTGATAGGTAAGCACTCGTAATTTCCAATTTCCAATAAAGGGATCAGATGAAGATGCGCCACCGTTATCGTCTCTATCACTTTGACAAGCGGTAAGTCCAAAACCAAGTATAAGGAACAAGCTTACGACTTTAATAATTTTAGTAAAATTCATCGTGTTAATTTTTTATGGGTTGATTGTATTCCAAAAGTAGTTTCAGTAAAGCGTTTCCACAATCCTAATAAAGATTGATTTTTTTCTCCCTGTTTTTAGGGAATTTATTTTCGGGTGTTTTTTACTACCTTAAAGCTTCCTATTTTTACGAAACAATTTTTCTTGAAATAATGAATTCAAAACGATTTCTACTTCTCTTTTTCACCACGTTTTTTGTGATGGGTTTTTCGCAAAAATCAATTGCTGATAGTTTGGAGTTGCGTTTTAAGATGACTAAAAACAATCAAGAAAAGGCGTTAGCTCAGATGGAATTGTCCGATTATTGGTCGTATCGCGACACGGTAAAAGCGTTTCAACATCTTAAAAATGCAGATCAATTTGTAGGAAATAATGATTTTTTGAAGGGAGTTTCTCTTTTTTATAAAGGAGGTGTTTATTTCGATCATAACGGTGATAAAGCGCAAAATTTATACAAACAAGCAGATGAAAAACTGAAGCATGTTGAAACTCCAAAAGCCTACGAATTTCGAGCTCGATTATGGCATAATTACGCTGTTTTGCAGCAAATGAAAGACGATCATGGCGATTTTCTTGATATTACTTTGAAAAAATGCATTCCTTTTGCAGAAAAATCTGGCAACAAAAAACTTCTAGCAGGATATTTCGTGGATGTTGGACTCATTTTTAATAATTATCGTGAATTTCCAAAAGCGATTACCTACTACAATAAAGCGTTGGAAACTTTAAAAAACGTTGATAATAAAGATGAAACTGCGGCTTGGGTTTATTTAAATATGGCTGGAACCTATTTGGAAACCAAAGATTTGAAAGCCGTAAACAACGCATTGAAAAATGCAGATTTATATCTCGCGAGGATTCCAGAATCGCAGTATAATGTGGTTGCATACCAGCAAAAATCTAAATACTACAATGCGATAGGGAACACCAAAGAAGCCTATGTTACCATCCAGAAAGGGATTGCTTTTGCAAAAAGCATGAATTTGGATTATGATTATTTTACGTTGAGTTATGAGTATTATCGACTTTTAAAAACGGATAAAAAATTTAATGAAGCGAAAACGGTTTTGCAAAATTTACTTCAAGACAATAAATTTTCTCAACGGAAACTGAATAAATTGGTGATTTTAAATGAACTTTCGGATGTTGAAAAAACACTCGGGAATTTTGAATCGGCGCTTTCGTACAACGAGCAATTTCAAATGCTGAATGATACCGTTCAAAAAGAGAATGAAAAACTTCAAATCTTTAATCTCGAATCGGAATTCAAAACCAAAGAGCAACAAAAATCGTTACAACATTTACAAAGCAAAAACAAGCAGCAAAAAATTATCAGCATTATCAGTGTAATTCTTTTATTGGTGGTAATTTCTTTTTTCTTTTATGCATTAAAACAACGTAAAAAATCCAACGACCAAAAGTTACTTACCATACAGCAACAGCAAAAAAATGAAGTAGAGCAGGCGCTTTATGAAGGCGAAATTATGGAGCGTGAACGTATCGCAAAAGACCTTCACGACGGAATTGGTGGACGAATTACAGGAATCAAAATTCATCTTGAAAATTTAGCTCAGCAAAACGATAATTCCGATTTACAGAATTTGACCAATCAATTGGAAATTTGCCTTTCGGAATTACGAAATACAGCCCGAAATCTCACGCCCGAAACGTTGAAAAAGTTTGGTTTGGAGGAAGCTATCAAAGATTTTTGTCAGAATATGTCGTCGTCTTCGAGAACCATTTCTTGCTATGTAAAAAATTTGAACCAAATTACAGATCAGAAAACGCAAATTCATATCTTTCATATTATTCAGGAAACGGTAAATAACGCGGTTAAACATTCGGAAGCATCAAAAATACTGGTTCAATGCACGTTTGAAGATCATTTGCTTTTGCTCGACATCGAAGATAACGGAAAAGGATTTCATGTAGAAAAAGCTTCTCGAGGTTTAGGATTGAATAATATTGAAAAAAGAGTGCACGCTTTAAACGGAAAATTGAATATTCACTCGTCCACAAACGCGGGAACGACGGTTAATATTGAAGCGAAAATTTAATTCAAAAAAACACAAAAAATGCCTAAAATACGAATCATAATTTGCGACGATCATCCCATTATTACGCAAGGTTTGCGCAATTTTTTGGATCAGAAAAAGAATATGGAAGTTATTGCTACGGCTAGTTCTGGAGCGGAACTTCTGCAAATTATTGAAAGCCAAGAAACCGATATTCTATTGCTCGACATTAATCTTCCCGATACGAGCGGAATTGCGTTGTGCGCTGAGATAAAAAAGAAATTTCCAGAAATTAAAATTATTGGATTTAGCAATAACAATGAGCGAAGTTTTATTGTAAGAATGTTGAGCAATAATGCGTCGGGATATTTGGTAAAAAGCGCTTCTGTAACTGAAATAGAGCAAGCCATCGAGCAAGTTTATCAAGGTGGAATTTATTTCGGAAACGACGCACAAAAAGCGTTGGCTTCATTAGCTTTAGACACGTCGGAGGAAATTCCGCCCATCACGAAACGCGAAAAAGAAGTTCTTTTGTTATTATCTCAAGGCTTGTCTTCCATTGAAATCGCTAACAAAATCTTCGTAACTTCTCAAACCGTTGATAGCCACAGAAAAAATTTATTTTCAAAATTCTCAGTCAATAAAACGGTTTCACTTCTTCAAAAAGCGAAGGATATGGGACTGTTGGAGGAATAAAAATTTCTTTTAAAAGTCAACTGTTTTTTTATAACTTCGATAGAGCTAAAAAACAGTACAATGAAAAAAATGAAAATCTTGATGCTCCTTATGGTTTTCGCAATGCAATTTATGTTTGCACAAGAGAACGCGAAAACGTTATTGGATACGTCTTTGAACCAGGCTAAAAAGGAAAATAAAAATGTACTATTGGTGTTTCACGCATCTTGGTGCGGTTGGTGTAAGTTGATGGATAAAAATATGAATCTTCCAGAAACAAAACCTATGTTTGAATCTAGTTTTGTAACAACCTATGTTGATGTTCAGGAAAGAGGCGAGAAGAAGAAATTTGAAAATCCGGGCGGTCAAGAGTTGATGAACAAATATAAAGGCGAGACTGCGGGATTACCTTTTTGGGTGATACTTGCTCCAGACGGTAAAGTTTTAGCCGACTCTTTTGATAAAAATGGGGATAATTTGGGTTCACCAGCAACGCCAGAAGAAGTAACTTCGTTTATTGAGAAGCTTCAAGTGGCATCTAAAATGAAAACCGAAGATTTTGCGGTGATTAAAAAGGTATTTATCAAAAATGATTAAAATAAAAAGTGCTAGAAAACTCTAGCACTTTTTTGTTTATTACTTATCCAAAGCTTCTTTCAGCTTTACAGCTTCCGGATTGCTAGAATCGTATTCTAAGGATTTTGCAATATTCTTTTTAGCTTCATCCTTATTGGTTTCAAATTGAGAGTACGCAATGAAAAAATGAGCGTAAGCCAAGTTCTTTTTGCTTGTTTCTAACTCTTCGGGTTTCACTAAACCAATATATTTTTGATAAGCCAATGTTGCATTTGGAATATCTTTCATCGATTGATATACATATCCTTGGCTATAATAAGCGGGCGACCAATCGGGAAGTGCTACATTCACTTTTTTCCAAGTTTCAAGGGCATTTTTCCAATCTTTGTTTTCTTGATAAGCAGCGGCCAATTTCACGAGTGATTCATTATCCTTCGGATTTGCTTCTACTTGTTTTTTCAGCGCTTCAATCGCTGGTGTCGTTTGTGTTTGCGTTTGTACTTGTTCTGTCGTTGTTGTTTCCTGCGCCTGTACAAAACTTGCCGAACCAAATAATAGCATTCCTAATACAAGGTGTTTCGAGCTCTTAATTTTAATCAATTTCATGTTGTTCTATTTTAATAATTAGTATTGGGTTGCACTTTTTTAGAAACAACAATAATTCCAGCCAGGTCAATTTATTTAGATTTATTAGGCTTTTTGGTAAAAAGTTAACGGGTTTTATTTAAGTTTTATGAAAAGTTGTGATTTTAAAGTGTTTTTGTTTCAAAAAAAATAATTTCAAAAAGGAAAGACTTTCTCACTTTGATAAATGCTCTATTCATCGGTTTTTTAAAGTTAAGTTGCTGATTTTAAAGTGAATTAGGGTGATTTTCCTTTGTTAAAATAAATTTTGATTTGAAGTTAATTTAACATTTGTGAAACCTACAGGAGGTACAATGGAAATTTTATTATACAATTCTACTGGAAAATTAATGGGTGATCTTTCTAAAAATGCTCAGATTTTAGGAGATAGAGTTGTTGTAAGATATACCAATTATGCACTTCTTGACGGAATTTATATTGTAAAAGTTCGTGCTAATGGCATTGAAAAATCATTAAAACTTATTATTAAAAAGTAAATGATATATAGTTGATTTCGTGTAAAAACCAAAATGAAGCTCAGAGATTTCTTTGGGCTTTTCGTTTTTGTAGCCCATAAAAAAATTGTATTTTCGTGTGCAAATAAATCTAAAAGAATGAGTAAATCAATCGGAGAGCTAAAGTCAATAGCTACGCAGGTTAGAAGGGATATTTTAAGAATGGTAAGTGCGGTGAATTCCGGACATCCAGGAGGTAGTTTAGGGTGTACAGAGTATTTCGTTGCACTTTATGGTAATGTAATGAACTACAAACTTCCCTTCACTATGGAAGGGAAAGGAGAAGATCTTTTCTTTTTATCCAACGGACATATTTCCCCTGTGTTTTATTCGACGTTGGCAAGATTTGACTTTTTTCCAGTTTCAGAATTAGCAACCTTCAGAAAACTAGATTCTCGTTTGCAAGGTCACCCAACAACACATGAAGGGTTGCCAGGAATCAGAATGGCTTCTGGGTCTTTAGGACAAGGTCTTTCTGTAGGAATTGGTGCAGCTTTAGCTAAAAAAATGGATGGTGATACCAGTATGGTGTACACGCTTCATGGTGATGGCGAGTTGCAAGAAGGACAAATTTGGGAAGCTTTAATGTTTGCTGCCCACAATAAAGTAGATAATTTAATCGCTACAATTGACTTCAACAACAGACAGATTGATGGTGATGTTGATGATGTTCTTTCTCTAGGAAACCTTCATGCGAAATTAGAAGCTTTCGGATGGAGAGTTTTAGAAGAGAAAAACGGAAACGATATGGATGCTGTTGTGGCAATTCTTGGTAGAGCCAAAGAAGAGGCTGGACAAGGAAAACCTGTAGCAATTATCCTTCATACGGAAATGGGTAATGGGGTTGATTTTATGATGGGAACGCATGCTTGGCATGGTAAAGCACCAAATGCAGATCAACTAGCTAATGCGCTTTCGCAGTTAGAAATGGATGAAAAAGCAGATTATTAATCAATAATCTATGAAAAAGCTTTCGATCTTCTTCGTTGTTTTAGGTTCTATTGGGGCGTTTGCGCAAAACAATACGGTTCAGTTTACAAAAAAACTGGAGTACGAATTGAATTTTAAAGGCACGCCGCATAGTGAATTTTCCGATTCTAAATTGGGAATTACTTCGTACACGAATGGGAAAGAATCCATTGCTGAAATCGCTGTCAACCAAAATTATAAAACCGTTTGGTTTTTTGATCAAAACGGAACAAGTTCGGTTTCGTATGGAATTGGAAACAAGCTGAGACCCGAACATGCAGGTTCGTATCGTGAGATTTATAGCGAAGGCGAGTTGGAAAATCAAAAGATTTCTGTAATTCCTTTGGATGTAAAAGAAACCATTTTGGGTTATTCATGCGACCAGTTTTTGTTGAAACCAATTTTTGTTAATACGAATGAAAGTCGAAGTGGAGATGGAAACTTCATTGTTTGTCTTTCTCAAGATTTGAAAATGGACAATACGAAGTTGTACGAAACCATACTTCAACTTCCAAATCAAGTTCAGTATGTAACTCCTTTTTCAGGGACGATTTTGAAATTTGGACCCGAGAAAGACTACAAAAAAGAACATATTGTTCTTACCAAAATTTCGGATACCAATGAATCAATTCAATTCAATAACAAACAGAATTTAATTGATGAAAAGAAGTATGTTGAGAAAATGCAAAAGGTTGTTAAAGAACAACTAAATGCAGCTGCAATAGACTCTACTATTGTAGATTCTGCTTACGCTGTTGCCGATTCTGTTGCTACTGCAGTTGCCATGGAAAGTTTCTTGGAAGGAATTGATGATTTGCCAGAATACGAATCAACATTCAAAACGGCAAGTGAAGGAACCTTTGCGATTTCAAGTTTTGGAAAAGATTCTAAAATCTGGAGAATTCTTCCAAAGCATTGTCAAAACTTCGAAAAAGATCTTCCGAAATTGGATGACAAAAAATTGGAAGCGAGTTTACGAAATTATATGGGACAGGTTTGTGATTTGTATATAACCCAACTTTCATACAATTCTGTGGACAAAAAAGTAACGGTTGATGAGCTGCGACGCGAGATTCTTCATATCCTAAATCAATGGGACAGCCTAAGCAAAGGAGATCGTAATAAGCTACTTAAATATTTAAATAAATTAGACTAATAAAAAGAAAAATATCAAAATGAAATATACGTATACTGAAAAGAAAGATACACGAAGCGGATTCGGAGCTGGATTGGCAGAATTAGCAGATACAAACCCGAATGTTGTGGCACTTTGTGCAGACCTTATCGGTTCTTTGAAAATGGAGAAATTCATTGAAAAAGCGCCAGAACGTTTTATCCAAATGGGTATTGCAGAAGCTAATATGATGGGTGTTGCTGCTGGTTTGACGATTAATGGGAAAATTCCTTTCACCGGAACTTTCGCAAACTTTTCAACTGCGAGAGTCTACGATCAAATTCGTCAATCGATTGCGTATTCTGATAAAAACGTAAAAATCTGTGCTTCTCACGCGGGACTTACTTTAGGAGAAGATGGGGCAACGCACCAAACTTTGGAAGATATCGGTTTGATGAAAATGCTTCCAGGAATGACGGTAATTAACACGTGTGACTTCAACCAAACCAAAGCGGCTACATTAGCAATTGCTGATTTTGAAGGTCCAGTTTATTTACGTTTTGGACGTCCAGTAGTTCCCGTTTTTATTCCTGAAGATATGCCTTTCGAAATTGGAAAAGGAATCTTGCTTCAAGAAGGGACCGATGTAACGATCGTTGCAACAGGTCATCTAGTTTGGGAATCGTTGGTTGCGGCTGATGAATTGGAGAAAGAAGGGATTTCTTGTGAGGTGATTAACATTCACACCATTAAGCCTTTGGATGAAGAGATTATTTTGAAATCTGTAGAAAAAACAGGTAAAATTGTTACGGCGGAAGAGCATAACTATCTTGGTGGTCTTGGTGAATCGGTTGCGGGAATGTTGGCAAGAAAAAGACCAACGCCTCAAGAATTCGTAGCGGTAAACGATACCTTTGGCGAGTCAGGAACTCCAGAAGAATTGATGCACAAATACGGAATTGATTCTATCGCAGTCAAAGCTGCTGTAAAGAAAATCTTAGGAAAATAATCCTTAGGTATAAAAAATAGAAAGGCCATCTGAAAAGATGGCTTTTTTTATTGTTTAAACACGAAGTAAACGGCTAATATCAAACAGACGGCTGCGTAAAAATGATTCATGGAAAGCTCCATGTTTTTGAATGCAAATTTTGCGAATAGCACAAAAATAATCAGCGTAATGACTTCTTGGATCACCTTCAACTGAAACAACGAAAATGGGCCTCCGTTTCCCTGAAATCCGACTTTATTTGCGGGAACTTGGAACATGTATTCGAATAGCGCCATTCCCCAACTTAACATGATAATTGCAAAGATGCCGGTTTTCTTTAACCAGCCCATTTGCTCTAATTTAAGATGTCCATACCACGCCATGGTCATGAAAATGTTGGCTACAACCAACATCACGATGGTGAAAAGTCCTTTACTCATTATTTATAAAATGGCCAACGAGGAACTACCGCTACCAAAATCAAGCAAAAATAAAGAAATAGTAAAAATAAATCGAAATATAAAAAGCTTGATAGATAATAGTTGTGAGCTAAGAAGTGCACGAACACGGCAAGAGGGAAGGCGTAAACCCCAATCTTACGGTAAAAGTAGATGAGAACTAAACCAGCAATCATCACTAAATCCACTAAAAAAATCAAATAAAAATACCAAGTTGGAATATTAATCTCGTTACGTTGACTAAATTCTGTAAAATCAATATTGATTGAAAAGGTCGCAATGATGAAAGTGAATACCAAAGCAGCTGTAAAAGCCAATGATCTTCCTTTGAAAGGTATAGGTTTGTTTTCCATGCTATAAAAATAAGAACTTTTGAAGTTACCCTCAAAAGTTCTTATATGATTCTTGTCGATAAATAGATTATACAGAAATCGCTTTGATCAATCTGTTTTTATCAGATAAGTATTCTTCCATAGAAATCATACTCTCAGTGCGCATCACATCTTGAATGTCATCAATTTGATAGATAATACGTTTTGCATCATCTGTATTACGTGCACGCACTTTACAGAAAATGTTGTATTTACCTGAAATTACGCTTGCTTCAACCACGTTAGGGATAGAAGAAAGTTCTTTCAATACATCTTGAGTACGGTTTGATTTTGTAAGCAAAATCCCGATGAATGCAGTAAAATGATAATCTAATTTACTGTAGTCTATAATTAAGGAAGAACCTTGGATAATACCAGCATCTTCCATTTTCTTTACCCGAACGTGAATAGTTCCTGCAGAAACATCCATTTGTTTTGCAATTTCGGTAAAAGGCATTCTGGTGTTTTCTACAAGAAAGTCCAGGATTTTTTTATCGATTTCGTCTAATTGGTAATTCATCTCTATTGAATTATTAAATTGTTAAAAAATAACTAACTTTTTTGCAAATTTAAGAAAAAAAATGAAAATTAAAAAATAACAGCTAAAATTAATAATTTTTAACATGTTTTACCAACTTTGTTCCATTATCATCATTTCTGAGGAGTGTTTTGTAAAGAATCTTTAGCAACTTTTATAGTATCTTGTTTTGCTTTTTTATTCTTTTTCTTAAATAATCGGTCAAAACTTTTACTATAAACAGCACCAACTCCGTAAGTTTGGTTCGCGTAGGCATTTCCTGCACCTGCTACCAAACCGATATTAGATGGCTTAGAGTACATACGTAATAATCGGGTTCCGTCATTCTTTTTACTCCAATCGTATTCAATAATTCCTTCTCCAGATAGATAATCATACGTCGTATTTTCCGATTTCGTGATCGGAACTCCTAATCCCGTTTTTATGGTTACTCGTGGCGAAAGAGCAATACTTACCGATGCATTCGCTCGGTCGCCTGTATTGGATCCTTGGTCCCCTTTTAGATAATTCAAATCCACTTGGAATTCGTTACTAATCGTATTTAATACCGAACCTAATTGTTTGAATAACATATTGTATCCTTGAGATTCAAGCTGATTTCCTACATCAATATCAAACCCGCCACTATTAGAAACGTTGAAACTGTTCATCACCAAGATGGAACCGAACTGAACAACTTTTTCGTCTTCATTAGCCATTTTAATAGCCATAGTTTCTTTAACTTGAGACGATACATCAGGTGCTTTTACATCCAACGCGACTTCCGGTGCATTCAAGGTTCCTGTGATGCCTACCGTCAAAACAACGTTTACTGGTGGCAGCGCTCCCATTCCTAAATACTGTCCTGTATTGGTAACGGTTCTTAAATAATTAGCACGAATATCCAATTGCGGCGTCATCGCATCTCCATCCCACTGGATACTTGATCCTTTCGAAATTTGGAATGTTCTTTCCAGAACCGCTTTTGAAATAAAAGTTCCACTATCGACAAAATAATCACCATTTAAGCTAATATTTCCTGTTCTCGCCATTTGGAAACGAAGTTCCTTTGATTCTCCACGAACGCTAATATCACCTACATCATCACCAACAAGAACGTTCACCAAAGTTCCTTTGTCAACAGAAACGGTGAAATCGACGTTCATATTGGCTCCGTGTTTTTTACGATCTTCCAAAACAATTTCACCTTGCTTGTCTTCTTTTAAGAAACGAAGCATTTTAAACTCATCAACATTGCTGGTGGAACTGGAGTTAAAGGTAAATATAGAATTAGAAAGTGCCTTCATATTTGGTGTCGAAATATCCAATCCCGAAACAGGTCCCGAGATGAATAAATCGCCTTGTCCATAGACACGTCCCCAGAAGAGGTCGTTTTCTTTTTGGGTGGAATTTAGAACGATTAAATTATCTGCTCTAATGATGAGGTTGACTCCCATGGAAGCTAACGTTTCAAACTGAATGAAACCTGAAATTGATCCTGCAGAATTGCTTCGTCCGTCTTTTAATTTAATGTCGTTTAATGCTGCAAATCCTTTAGAAATAGGAATCGTCGTATCCTCGAATTGATAATCAACTCCCGTGAAGAGAAGTTTCAAACCAAATCCTTTTAAACCAATATCACCACTGTAATCAATGTTATTAAGCGGACCAGAAATGGAAAGAACACCGTTTGCTTTTCCACGCATATTTCCGAAAACAGCAGTCACAAATTGTTGTGTAAAAGCCAGATCGAAATCATTCATTTCGGCTTTAATATCAAGCGTAGGAGACTGTGTATTGTTATTCACCGTTCCTTGAACATGAAGATTGTTGTTCCCCAAGAATCCGGCTGAAACGATTTTGGCATCGATATCAAAGACGTTTGGTGTCGAACTGTTTTTGGCTGTAACAATGAGCTCACCCATATCTTTGTCGCCCATTTTCATTTCTTTCACCGTTAAATCAATAATCGGTGCTAGAATTTTTTCTTGCATTTTGATATGCAAATTTCCATTAGCAATTCCTTTGAAATCCATCGTGTTACCACTTTGAGTCATGTCAAAGAGTTTGGAAATTTGTAAATTAGTAACTTCTGCATCGAGCTCAAAATCACTTCCTGATTTAAAATGCCCTTCCTTAACCAAAAGTGAGGAGTCATCCGAATACAATCGAAGGTTTTCAATCACAAAATCGCCTTGTTTTTTACGATAAACGACAGAATGATTTAGGTTTGGATCCGAATCAATATGCCAAATCGTTTTGTTGAATTCAAGTTGCGTTGGTTCAAATTGGAAAACGTAATCGCCTGCTGAATTCGTACTTTGATTCAAGTTAATGGCGTACGATTTCAGTTTATTTTCAAGGTCATTTTCTTTGGTTCCGTGAAGGAAATTAGCTGCGATATGCAGTTTTTCGTTATTTTCATTGACACCAGTCAACGAAATGTCTCGGAAAACGTTGTTCCCAAATTCTGCTTTTGCAATTTGAGCATTAATTTGTTCGTCGCGATTCGCGGTATTGATTTTTACAACGATGTTTTCAACCGTTGCACTGTCTTGCTCCACATTTTCGGGAAGAAGTTGATAATCGGGATTCAGTTTTGCTAATGCTTTTTCAGCTTCCGTAATATCATTTCGTTTCTTCATGATATAAATCAAACGCTGAACTTCTGCATTTAAAACAAGATTATTCGTGTCTCCATCGTAATTTCCGCTCACATGAGCACCTTCTGGAATTCTCAAATCAGGCATAAAATACGCCATCAAACCTTGGTTTACGGTGAAATCTAAATCGAAATTTTGTCCGCGATACAGTTTTCGAGGTTCTGGACCCACTAAGATTTTTCCTAATCCGTTTTGAACCATTCCTGCTAAATCACCCAAATTATATTTTCCTGAGATTTTTCCAACGGCAGCGCCCGGAGCATTGATATCAATAGTTCTTTCGCCATTAGCAATAAAGGACTTTACATCTGCATTTGGAATGTTAATCGTTTGTCCACCAGACGTGAATTTTACACTTTTTATATTAGCATCTAAAGTAAGATCGTTGATGTTGGTCATGGAGAATTTTCCATCAATATTTCCGCTTACGATTTGGCTTTCTTTAGAGTTGGTGAAGTAGCTTAAATTCAGCCGATCGATATCTGCAACGACGTCAGCTGCAAGTCGGCTTGTGCTGAAATCAATTAAACCATTTACTTTTCCTTGCATTTGCGGGTCGTTTACAACAATCAATCCGCTGTATTTACGATGATTCAGTGTTCCGTCCAAATACGCATTGTGTAAAGGTTTTCCCATGATTTCAATGCTTGAAATTTTCGATTGTGTTTCGATAATCATGGTGTTTACGTCGAAACTTTGGCCTTTAACTATGAAATCTCCAGAAATCAAACCGACTTGTGGACTTTTCGTAATCACCGTTGTATTTAGATTTTTAACATTAAAATGACCACGATATTTTGGAACGTGCGTGCTGAAATCTTCCAAATAAAAATTTTGAATGTCAGCTTGA
Source organism: Kaistella sp. CFF1-2 (assembly GCF_059509915.1). Classification (NCBI taxonomy): domain Bacteria; kingdom Pseudomonadati; phylum Bacteroidota; class Flavobacteriia; order Flavobacteriales; family Weeksellaceae; genus Kaistella; species Kaistella sp. CFF1-2. The sequence continues at coordinate 55,000 of NZ_JCAKLF010000006.1, read as the reverse complement.
CCGATTCCTGTAATTAAACTTCCTTTCTGCACATAGACTTGTTTTGGACTTACGCTGACGTTTCCGTTGTATTTTAATCGTCCAAAATCATCGGCGAAATTTTTCATTTTTTCCGAAACAAATTTCGGCATCATCGCCTTCAAATCTTTATAGGTGAAATCGGTGTTTAATGATTGGGATTGAATTAAAAAATTTCCTCGCAACAAGTTGGTGAAATCCATTTTGGTGGTGTGAATATTCACTTGACGATTTCCTAATTTAAAATCTGTTAAAGTAAATTTATTTAAAGGACCTTGCATAGAACCCGAAAAATTCATCGGTTTGTAATTGTCCCAATTGGTCACAAAATAGCTGATGTCATATCCAGAAAGCTGACTCCCTGGTTTCAAAGCCATGTCCCAAGAAACTTTATTGGCGAAATCTTGCCATCCTGTTTCTTTATTCAAATTGAATTTTAGATCTCCTTGAAGCAAAGAATGATCTGTATTGAACGTTAAATCTTTTAAAGATAGAAACTCGTTGGTCATGGAAATTTCCCCTGAAAAAGTATCTATAAAATGCTTTTTGCCCCAACGTTCTGTATAAAATGAAAGGTTATTTAATTGTGCATAAACGTTTGCACCATTCACTTTTACCGATGGTGCACGGAGATTGACATGTTCACCTTTTAACCAATTTCCAGCGTCACCTTTATGATTTCTATTGACGATAGAAACTTTAGAATCAATTAGCTCAACTCGAGAGTCTAATTGGAATGGAGGTTTATTAGGATCTCGAGGTTTTCCATTGTCGAATAAACCAATGTATCGAATGAAATTGGAAATGGAATCGTTTTCGTAGGTGATGACTTTAATATCCGCATTGGTTAATTGGATTCCGTTAAAACTCAATGAGTTGCTTTTTCCCGTAATAGCATTTCGCGCCAAACGAATCCAATCCGAATTAGCTCGAAGTTGTCTTACTTTAATGAATTCTAAACCTTTATAATCTTTAATTCGAAGTCCTTTGATGGTAACATCGCCGAAATAATCCACATCAACACTTTCCGTGGTCATTTCCGATTTGAAATCTTCGTTAAGAATTCCAAGTGCTTGATGGGCAGCCCATTCTTTGGTGACATTCAAGTTGATTGTAATGAATAAGGCGACCGCTAAAAATAAACCAGTGTAGAAAAGATAGAGTAGTGCTTTTGCCCACCATTTTACGTTTTGTACGTCTTTGGCTGCTTGTTTTCCGAATTCTTGAGCCGTTTCCACAGGATGCGCCACCGCATCGGAAGCTAGTTCTGTAGCTTCTTTTACGGTTTTCTGCACATTTTCGACTCCTTTTTGTACAGAGTCTTCTAATTTATCGGAAACCGATTTTTTGTTTTCAGAATCGTTATTATTCTCTAAATTTGCCATGTTATGAGCGAGCCAATTATTTTAGGGATTGAATCTTCCTGCGATGATACATCTGCTGCGGTTATTAACGGAAACAAAATCCTTTCCAATATAGCCGCCAACCAAAAAATTCATGTTGAATATGGAGGCGTTGTTCCTGAACTAGCTTCCAGAGCACATCAGCAGAACATCATACCCGTGGTTCATCAATCACTACGTGTAGCAAATATACAACAAAATGAGATTTCTGCGATAGCTTTTACGCGCGGACCAGGCTTATTAGGTTCCTTGCTGGTTGGGACTTCGTTTGCGAAGTCTTTGGCAATGAGTTTACAAGTGCCTTTAATTGAGGTTAATCATTTGCAAGCACATATTTTAGCCCATTTTATTGAAGACGCAAATCCCAATCCACCCAAGTTTCCATTTTTATGCTTAACGGTAAGCGGTGGCCATACCTTGATTGTTTTGGTTCGAGACTACTTCGATATGGAAATCGTAGGCAGAACCATTGATGATGCGGCCGGTGAAGCTTTTGATAAAACGGGAAAAATTTTAAATTTGGATTATCCAGCGGGGCCAATTATTGATAAATTGGCTAAAGAAGGAAACTCTAAAGTATTTCAATTCAACAAACCCAAAATGGATGGATTTGATTATTCGTTCAGTGGTTTGAAAACGTCGATTCTCTATTTTATTCAAAAAGAAGAGAAGAAAAATCCGAATTTTATTGTAGAAAACCTAAATGATATTTGCGCTTCTGTCCAGAAAACCATTATTGATATTTTGATGGATAAATTAGAAAAAGCTGCGGTGGAGTACGATGTTAAAGAGATTGCGATTGCAGGTGGTGTATCGGCAAATTCTGGATTGCGACAAGCAATGAATGAACGTGTTGAAACATTAGGTTGGAGCGTTTATATTCCAAAATTTGAATATACCACGGACAATGCTGCGATGATTGCTATGGTGGCAAAATTAAAATACGATCGCAAAGAATTTGCAGATCTTTCGGTTGCTGCAACGGCGCGTTACGATATTGTTGAAGATTTAGAAAAGAAGTAATATGAAGCTGTTTTACGGAAGTGTTTCGCCAGAAGTTTTGATTGATCCTGATGAGCAAATGCATATCATTAAGGTTTTGCGGATGAAAAACGAAGATGAAATTTTTCTAACTGATGGCGATGGCCAATTGGTGAAAGGAAATCTTTTGATAGAAGGAAAAAAAGTTTTGCTTCAAAATATAGAGATTCAACCTCAAAAGCCTAAATTTCAACCAAGTCTTCATATCGCGATTGCTCCAACTAAAAATATGGACCGCATTGAGTTCTTTATCGAAAAAGCAACCGAAATGGGAATTTCAGAAATCACATTTTTGCAAACCGATAATTCCGAGCGCAAGAATTTGAATTTGGATAAAATTCAGAAACAAGTTGTGGGTGCTTCAAAACAAAGTTTGCGAACGTATTTTCCGAAGGTAAACGACTTAATTAAGTTCAAAGATTTTATAAAAACGATCGACCCAGAAACGTCTTTTGTTGCGCATTGCGACGAATCTTTGGAGCGAATACGAATTCAAGATGTCGAAATCCCAGAAAAATGGACAGTTTTTATCGGTCCAGAAGGTGATTTTTCAACTAGTGAAATTCAAGAGCTTTCCGAACTTGGCATAAAAGCGATTACTTTAGGCGAGCAACGACTCCGCACCGAAACAGCTGGGATTTACGTCGCTTCTTGGAATTATTCGATGATGTAGTTTAACTAAAAATATAAAAAAAGCGCCGTTTTAAACGGTGTTTTTTTATACTCCAAAGTTCGGAAAGCGCTTTTTAATTAATCCGTAAAAATAATGATACGGGAAGAACAATAGTACAATTCCGTATTTCATTATTTGCCAATCGGCAAGGACAAAATAATTGGTGTACATGTGAAATGCAAATAGAAATAGCATTGTAAGTGTAAGATACTTTCTATTAAAGGCGCCAAGAAAGCAAAATGTTTGCATGAGGATACCAAAAAAGGTAAGGATTATCCACAAAGTTGAATTTTGATAGACGGTTTCCATCCAATTGGGAATGGGTGAATCAATCATGTAGTAATTAACTAAAGAGTTCATTTTGGCAGCATTCGGTTCTAACCACGAAATTTCGGAATTTTGCGTGATCGAATCTCGAAACATCGAAAGAACTTTCCACAACCCAGCAGCAGAATAGGTTGCCAATACCCCGAAATTTACATATTGGACAAGTTTGTAATCGGTGGTGACCAATTTTTTTGGTAGTAGGAAGATCGTTAAAAAGTAAAATAAAATAAATACGTGGTTATGATGTCCTAACCCTAAATAGCCGCCAATGGGAAGGTTGATTAATGCCGTTGTTAAAAAAATAAGAATATTGCTAATGTAATTAGGCTTTAGAATACTCCAAATTAAGTTGATAATTAGGATGACGCATAATGCAATAAAGTATGGTTTAGAAGGAAATTCGGGTTGTAGTAATTTCTGAAAATCCGTTACTGGTGTGTAAAAAATAGAAGGTCTTTTCGAATTTATAGTGAAAAACTGATACTGCTGAAATATCCAAAAAAACGTAAAAAAACGCATCACATAGTATGTGATTTGAAAGTTGAAAACCGTAAGCTTTTTGTAGTCAAGTTTCATTTAAGTTGCGCTATTTGTTTTTTCGTATATGTGAAGTTTTTACTTCCTAGCAATGCCGGATTGAAAGACTCACTAAATAAAATATAATGGTCAAAATTGGGATTTGTGACTTCCATTAGCGTGAGAAGTTTTTCTTTATTTTGAACTGTATTTTCTTGTTTTTCAAGCTCTTCACCGCTTGTTTTTAAAATTGAAAACTGAGCATTTGCATCCAAGAGTTCGGTGTCTTTATTGGCTATTCTTATAGTATCTCCATTTTTAACACCGTAAATTTTGTAAAATGTTAACGAACCGCTTCCTCCCGTTGGTCTCGTAAATAATCTCCAAACGGCAAATGGATACAATTCAACGCCTCCTTTGTTGGTTTTAATTAGAGATAAAACAGACATAAGCAAGCTGAAAATAACAAGATACAATGTATACTTTTTCATAGATTACTTGTTTTCACGAAGGAATTTTTCAAGAATATGTTCACCACTTTTTACGGAACTTAGTGCCCATCGGATTTTCAATCGCAAGAGTTTTTCATCTTGTAAATAATGTGATATTCCAGATTTTATGAGCTTTTGCTTCAATTCGTAAAAGCAAATCGCCGCAGCAACCGAAACATTGAAACTTTGAGTAAAACCATACATTGGAATCGCTAAAGTTTCATCAGCAAAATCCAAAATATCTTCCGTTACACCTTCCCATTCGGTTCCAAAGGTGAGAGCGATGGGTTCTGTAATTTTAAAATCTGGGAGTGAGGTTGCATTTTTTTCTGGGGAAACCGCAACAATTTTATAACCCGATTTTTTAATTTTCTTAAGCGACTCCAATTCAGCTGGAACTTTTTCAATTTCTACCCACGTATCCGCACCTTTAGTCAAATCAAGATTCGGATTGAAAACGTTGATTTTTTCCATAGCTACAATTTTATGGAATCCACAACCTTCTGCACTTCGAACGATGGCAGCAGCATTTCGGAACTGATAAACATCTTCCATAACAGGTAAGATGAAGTCTGAACTTGTTTTCGAAAAATGCTCGATTTTATCTAACCTATTTTCAGTTAAAAATTGAGAAATATATTGGTAGAATGGCTCTAATTGATTGTCTTGAAGCATTGGACAAAATTGATGAAAAATTCGGAAAAATCTACTATATATATCCATATTCTAATGAATTATGAACTAGCAATGTCATATATTTTATTATTAAGGTGTACAAATTTCAGTTTTGATTTCTAATTTCGAAGGAAAGCCTTACTTTTAAAGCATGAAACGAAAAGTTCTCTTGATATATACGGGTGGTACCATCGGTATGGAAAAAGATTATAAAACAGGAAGTCTAAAACCTTTCAATTTCGAAAATATTTTTAGGAAAATTCCGGAAATGAAATTGTTGGAATGTGAAGTGAAGCTGTATGCCTTTGAAAAACCTTTGGATTCCTCTGACATAGGACCGGATGAATGGCGGAGAGTTGCCATCGTAATTGGTGAAAATTACGAGGCTTTTGATGGTTTTTTGATTTTACATGGTACCGATACAATGTCGTACACGGCTTCTGCGCTGAGTTTTATGCTGAAAGGTTTGCGTAAACCAGTAATTCTTTCGGGATCACAATTACCAATTGGAGACTTGCGAACGGATGCAAAGGAAAATCTGCTTACAAGTTTGTATTATGCCAGTTTGTACGAAAATAATGAAGCGGTTATTCAGGAAGTAGCGGTATATTTTGAATATAAACTGCTGCGTGGTAATCGAACACTAAAGTATTCTGCAGAATATTTTGATGCGTATCAAAGTCCAAATTATCCCTTGTTAGGACAGTCTGGAGTTCATTTAACTGTAATCAATGAAAATTTATATCGGGCTCCAAAAGAGCAAAAATTTGAAGTTGATTTACACATGTCTCAAGAAGTTCTTTTTTGGAGAATTTTCCCAGGAATGACTAATAATTACTTTAAAGATCTTCCTGTTGCTAAGGTTTTAATACTTCAAGTATTTGGTTCAGGAACTATTTTCAATACGGAAACGGCGAATAAAGTTTTAGAAAATATCCGAAAAAACGGGACCGAAATCGTTATTATAAGCCAATGTGTTTCTGGTAAAGTTTCATTTGGGAAGTATTCCAACTCTAATATTTTTTCTAGAATAGGAGCCATTAGCGGACACGATCTTACTGCAGAAGCCGCCTTAACGAAAGCGATGCATTTAATAGACAACCCAACGTATACAGGTGAATTTTCTGTTCTATTTGAACAAGATTTACGTGGTGAAGTAAGTTTGGAACAATAAATTTTGATGTTCCATGTTTTTCTAGTATTTTTGCACACCTAATTAGAGAGGTGTCCGAGTGGTTGAAGGAGCTAGCCTGGAAAGTTAGTATGCGGGTAACTGTATCGTGGGTTCGAATCCCATCCTCTCTACAATTTCAACTGATTATCAAATACTTATGATAAATACAGCCAAAAATACAGCCAAAACTTATATAGTTTTGGCTGTTTGTTTTTTATGATACTGTGTGAGGTTTTAAAAATAAATATTTGGGGACTTTATGAAAAACGAAGAAAATATTTTACAACAAAGAAATATTAAACCCACAGCAATGCGTTTGTTGGTAATAGAAAAATTGTTGAAACTGCAATATGCCATCAGTCATAAGGAATTAGCAGAACAGTTTGAAAATGCAGATAATGTTACGCTATTTAGAACGCTGAAAACTTTTTTAGAGCACAAACTTATCCATACTATTGACGACGGAACAGGAGTTGTAAAATATGCACTTTGTCAATCGGGTTGCAATTGCAAACCTTCAGAACAGCATACGCATTTTCATTGCTCCCAGTGCCAGCGAACTTTTTGTCTTACCGATACCGAAATTCCAAACATCAATATTCCACTAAATTTTAAATTAGAAGGTGTCAATTTGGTACTTAAAGGACGGTGTGACAGATGCAACTAAAATACTATGAAACTTTGCAATCCGATTGCAAAGTTTATTTTTCTATATTTGCACTATAAATGAGATGGATAATCACAATATGGACTTTTTACCTGATGGTACTTTTTTCATTGCCTTGTAGCGATGGAAGCAATCAGTGTGAGGATACCATTCCTAAAATTGAAACCGTTCAATCTCACGACCACAACCAAGATAGCGATGACAATTGCAGTCCTTTTTGTTATTGCAATTGTTGTAGTATAAGTATTGCTACTTACCATTTCAAACCTTTTGAAATCAAGCAACCTAAACCCACTCTTGTTGTTAAAAAAATTACACTTCGTGATTTTACTTTAATTTCCTTCTACTCAGGAAGTATTTGGCATCCTCCTAAATTTACTGTTTAATTTTTTCAGATTTTCTTAATGCTATTGATGGTTTGTTGCAAGCCTCAGTAATTGTATGCCTTTTATTGGCTTTACGGTACTGCTAGCCTGTTCGTGTTATGTATTTTCTATGAATGTTTGTTTATAGAAATAATTACAGGCATAATCCACTTCATCCGATAGTTATTTGATTATCTGTTGGCTTCTTATGGCAAGAGGCAATAATTTATTTATCAAAAAATTAAACAGATACACGTGTTAGATAACATTATAAAATTTAGTATTCAGAACAAGCTCGTCATTGGGATAATGACCTTGTTACTCATCATTTGGGGAGTGTGGAGTGCCACAAAACTACCCATTGATGCCGTACCCGATATTACTAATAATCAGGTGCAAATAATTACGGTTTGCCCTACATTGGCAGGGCAAGAAGTAGAACAATTAGTAACCTTCCCTATTGAGCAAAGCATTGCCAATATTCCAGATATAGAAGAAACAAGGAGTATTTCAAGATTTGGCTTATCGGTAATTACAGTAGTATTTAAAGATAAAGTAGACATTTATTTTGCCCGTCAGCTTATCAATGAAAAACTAAAAGAAGCAGAGGAAAATATACCTAAAGGTATTGGCAAGCCAGAACTTGCACCAGTAAGTACCGGATTGGGAGAAGTCTATCAATACATCATCCATCCGAAAAAAGGCAGTGAAAAAAAATACAATGCAAAAGACCTACGCACAATGCAGGATTGGATTGTGGCAAGGCAATTATATGGAACTCCCGGAATTGCCGAAGTAAATAGTTTTGGTGGCGAACTGAAACAATATGAAGTAGCAGTAAATCCCAATCGCTTAAAAGCTATGGGGGTAAGTGTTACCGACATTTTTACCGCATTAGAAAAAAACAATCAAAATACTGGTGGTGCATATATCGACAAAAAACCAAACGCTTATTTCATCCGAGGTATCGGTTTGGTAACTTCATTGGATGATGTAAAAAATATCAGTGTAAAAAATGATGGCGGCAGTATTCCCATTTTTATAAAAGACGTAGCAGATGTACGTTTCGGAAGTGCTGTAAGATACGGAGCAATGACCTACAACGGCGAAGTAGATGCAGTTGGCGGTGTGGTAATGATGTTGAAAGGCGAGAACAGCAATGAGGTGGTAAATCGCATCAAAGAAAAATTACCTATTATTCAAAAATCCTTACCCGAAGATGTAATTATTGAACCCTATTTAGACCGTACAGATTTGGTTGACAGAGCTATGAGTACCGTTGAAAAGAACCTGATAGAAGGCGCACTGATTGTCATTTTTGTATTGGTGCTTTTCTTAGGAAATTTTAGGGCAGGATTGATTGTAGCATCCGCTATTCCTTTGGCGATGTTGTTTGCATTGGCTTTAATGAATGTGTTTGGCGTAAGTGCCAATTTAATGAGTTTGGGAGCAATAGATTTTGGATTAATTGTAGATGGTGCGGTAATTATTGTAGAAGCTACATTGCATCATTTAGGTTTAAGGAAATCTACACAAAGGCTCACACAGCAAGAAATGGATAATGAAGTATTTACCTCAGCTTCCAAAATTCGTAATAGTGCAGCCTTTGGTGAAATCATTATCCTTATAGTTTATATTCCTATTCTTACATTGGTAGGTGTAGAAGGTAAAATGTTCCGTCCTATGGCACAAACAGTAGGTTTTGCAATATTCGGAGCATTGATATTATCTTTAACATATATCCCGATGATGTGCGCTTTGTTCTTATCTAAAAAGCCGATGCTCAAAGAAACCATTTCGGATAAAATGATGAATTGGTTGCAAAAAATGTATCAACCATTATTAGAAAAAGCCATCAAAATAAAATATTGGCTAGTAGGAATTACCGTTGGTATATTTGTTTTTAGTCTTTTCTTATTTAGCAGAATGGGTGGCGAATTTATACCACAATTACAGGAAGGAGATTTTGCCTTCCATTGTATTTTACCACAAGGCAGTTCATTGAGCCAGAGTATAGAAACCTCTATGCAAGCTTCAAGAATTATTAAAGAATTTGATGAAGTAAAAATGGTAGTAGGTAAAACTGGAGCGGCAGAAGTGCCAACGGATCCAATGCCACCCGAAGCTACTGATATGATGATATTGCTAAAGCCTCAAAGCGAATGGAAAAGTGGCAGAAGTTATGATGAATTGGGAGATGCTATCAATGAAAAATTAGAAGCAATACCTGGTGTGTTCTTTGAAAAAAATCAGCCAATACAAATGCGTTTTAATGAGTTGATGACAGGTATTAGGCAAGATGTAGCAGTAAAAATATTTGGAGAAAATTTAGATACGCTTGCCTTGAATGCTGATAAGGTTAGTAAAATTATACAAACAGTAGAAGGTGCTACATCTCCACAAGTAGAACGTGTGAGTGGTTTACCGCAAATAAATATAGAATACGACCGTACACGTTTAGCCAATTATGGGATAACGGTAGAAGATGTAAACAATGTAGTAAGCACTGCATTTGCAGGAAAAAGTGCTGGTGTAGTATATGAAAACGAAAGAAGATTTGAACTGGTAGTTCGGTTGGATAGTGTTTACCGTAACAGTATCGAAGATGTAAACAATTTGATGATACCAACTTCAACTGGTAATCAAATTCCGCTTTCGCAAGTAGCAACTATTGATTACAAATTAGGACCGGCACAGATAAGCCGTGAAGCAGGAAAACGTAGAATTGTAATCGGGTTCAACGTTGCAGGCAGGGATGTACAAAGTGTGGTAGAAGAAATTCAGCAAAAATTAAATACACAGGTAAAATTACCACCGGGCTACTATTTCACGTATGGCGGTCAATTTGAAAACTTGCAGGAAGCCAGTAACCGATTAATGATAGCCGTTCCGGTTTCTTTGTTATTGATTTTTGTATTGCTCTATTTCACGTTCCGTTCCTTTAAACAGGCAGGCTTAATATTTACAGCTATCCCAATGAGTGCGATCGGTGGTATATTGGCTTTATTACTTCGTGGTATGCCGTTCAGCATCAGTGCAGGAATTGGATTTATTGCTTTGTTTGGTGTAGCAGTTCTCAACGGAATTGTATTGATAGGTACTTTCAACCAATTGGAAAAAGAAGGCGTAAAAGACGTATTTAAACGAGTAATAGAAGGAACTAAAATCCGATTGCGACCAGTATTGATGACGGCAACAGTTGCCAGTTTAGGATTTTTACCAATGGCATTGAGCAGTAGTGCAGGTGCTGAAGTTCAAAAACCTTTAGCAACGGTGGTTATCGGTGGTTTAATTACCGCAACTTTCCTTACCCTATTTGTACTGCCATTACTCTATATCATTTTCAATTCAAAAATTAAATTAAAAAGAAAGCCACAAGTGAAACCCATTGTAACCATCATTGTATTGCTTTTATCAACGGTAGGCTTTACAGCAAATGCACAGACAAAAAGTTTAACTAACGTTGACGATGCGATAAATATTGCACTTCAAAATAATCAAACCTTAAAAGCTTCAGATTTAGAAATTGATGCCAGCAAAGCTTTGAAAAAAACTGCTGGAGAATTACCAAAACTTGATTTTAATGCACAATTAGGGCAATATAGCAGTACCAAATTCGACCAGTCTTTTCAGGTGTCACAAACCATTCCGTTTCCATCATTATTTGGAGCTAAAAAGCAACTGATTAATGCCGAAATAAAAGGTAAAGAATTGCAAAAAAACCTTACTGTATTGGAGTTAAAAAATCAAGTACGTACTTATTATTATCAAATTTTGTACTTGCAACACAATGAAAAACAGTTACAGCAATTGGATAGTTTGTACAACGATTTTATTAAAATAGCCCAGCTTCGTTATAAAACTGGCGACACCAAAAAAGTGGACATCAGCACAGCGGAAGCTAAGAAAGGCGAAATCAATTTATTGCTAAAACAAAATGGAGTGTTTTTATCCAATGCTGTTGCCAATCTGAAAACATTGATGAACACAAAAGCCGATTTTACCATTGCAGAAAACGGAATATTTCAGCCTCTACAAATCAGTAATTTGTTGGATAATGAAGCCGTAGCATATCATCCTGCCATTCAATCTTTGTATCAGGATGCCATTATTGCCGAGCAAACCAAAAAGGTAGAACGTTCGCAAGGTTTACCAGATTTTACGATTGGCTACGTCAATCAGTCTTTAATTGGTTTTCAAAATGTAAACGGAGCCGAACAATTTTTCAATGGTGGAAACCGATTTAGTTCTGTAAACATTGGTATTGCTATTCCCATCACTTATGGTGCTACCAAAGCCAGAATAAAATCTTTAGATTACAGAAAACAAGCAGCCGAAGCCAATGCACAACAACAGCAAAAAACATTGGCTACGCAAATGCAAAATGCCTTGCAACAATATCAGCAAGACATACAGCAATTCAATTATTTTGAGAAAGAAGCATTGCCAAATGCCAAGGAAATTGTATCAGCAGCACAATTGGGTTACAGAACAGGCGAAATCAGTTATGTAGAATATCTTTTTGCGCTGCAAACTGCCACCGATATTCAGTTGAATTACCTCAAAAGTATTCAGCAGGTAAACCAATCTGTAATCACTATTTATTCATTCATTAATCAATAATTAAAAATGAAATTCAATATAAATAAAATCACGTCTATCACAGCGATAATTGTTTCAATATTTACTTTTTCCGCGTGTAAAAACGATAAACAAAAAGAGGGTCAGGCTACAGAAGCAAAAGCAACCGAAAAAGCTGAAGCTCCTCACGAAGAAGAAACGCCAACCATTGCCACACTTACCGAAGAACAAATAAAAACGGTAGGCATACAATTAGGCGTAATAGAGCAAAAAGAATTAACGGCAACCATCCGAGCAAATGGTTTGCTGAAAGTTCCCAATAACAACAAAGCCAACGCAACTTCTTTGTATGGTGGTGTAATAAAAACACTGAACGTACAAATTGGAGATTATGTAAAAAAAGGACAAGTAATAGCCACTATTGCCAATCCGCAGTTTATACAATTGCAGGAAGAATATTTGAGTACTGCCAGCAGAATTACTTTTGCAGAACAAGAATTATCAAGGCAAAAAGAACTTTTCGAAGGCAATGCAGGAGCGAAAAAAAATCTACAAAGTGCCACAGCCGAACTCAATAGTTTACGTACCAGAAGAGCTTCCTTACAACAACAGATACAATTAATGGGCATCAATCCAGGTTCTGTTTCAAATGGTAATCTAAAATCAGCATTGGTTGTAACCAGTCCTTTGAATGGTACGGTTAGTAACGTTTTCGCTAAAATAGGAAGCTATGTAGATGTTTCTTCACCTGTTATAGAAATTGTAGATAACAGTTCCTTGCATTTGGATTTGAATGTTTTTGAAAAAGATTTGCCGATGCTCAAAGTAGGGCAAACTATTCATTTTAGAATAACCAACAATGCAGTAGAAGACTATAATGCTAAAATATTTGCAATAGGCTCATCTTTTGAAAACGAAAGCAAAACAATTGCCGCTCACGCCGTGGTACAAGGCAATAAAACAGGACTTATAGACGGAATGAATGTTACTGCCATTGTAAGTCTTAATAATGTAACAACTTCGGCTGTACCGAATGATGCCATTGTAAATGCCGATGGAAAATACTATATTTTTGTACAAACCAATAAAAAAGCAGAAGAACATCACGAAGAGGGAGAGGAAGAGGGAAGCCATAAAGAGGGCGAAGAAAAAGAACATAAGGAAGATAAGTCCAGTAAGAATTTTGAAAAAGTAGAAGTACTGAAAGGCGTATCTGATATGGGTTATACCGCAGTAACATTTGTAAATGAAATTCCTGCCGATGCAAAAATTGTGATTAAAGGAGCGTTTTTTGTAAATGCAAAGTTGAGTAATACAGGTGGTCACGGACACTAAAATTTGCAATCTATGATTTGGCTAAAATTTTATTTGCCTTTGTATTTGGTGTTGTATATGACGGTAGCATTTGTGCTACCGTCATACCGCACCTTTAAGCAAACAGGCATAAATCCTATAACATTCGGCAAAACGGATAACGCACACGATTACATCGGTTTTGTAATGAAAGTATTGATAGCCTTGCTTTTTATAGCGGTATTCATTTATTCATTCAGCGATAAAGCATATCAGTATTTAGTACCCATTTCTTATTTAATGAAAGAAGTGTTTATGATAGTTGGATTAATCTTGATACATCTTTCACTACTCTGGATTTCGGTAGCTCAATATCAAATGAGCAACAGTTGGCGTATTGGTATAGATGAAAACAATAAAACCGAATTAATAACAAAAGGCTTATTTTCTTATAGCCGAAACCCGATATTCTTAGGAATGATAATCAGCGTTACCGGAATATTTTTCATATTGCCCAATGCTATTACATTTTTCCTGATGCTATCCACTTACATCGTTATCCAAATTCAGATAAGATTGGAAGAAAAATTTTTAGAAAAACAACACGGACAAGAATATTTATCCTATAAACAAACTACTAAAAGATTACTATAATGGAACACAAACATAAATATGATGCACAAGGCAAACAGCTTTGTTGCACACCTCAAGAAGAAAAAATATATACCGATGCCGATGCTAAAATGCTATTGGAAAAACATCACGACGATGATGGACACAACCACGAACACACCGATGATGACGGTCATAACCACGGAAGTACCGATAAATCTACCTTTCAAATGTTTTTACCTGCTATCATCAGTTTCGTATTATTGATGATAGCCATTGCTTTCGATAATTGGGTGCCGCAATCTTGGTTTACAGGTTGGGTAAGAATTGTTTGGTATGTAGTAGCGTATGCACCTGTAGGATTTCCCGTAATTAAAGAAGCATTTGAAAGCATTAGAAAAGGCGATGTGTTTTCAGAATTTTTATTGATGAGCATTGCCACCATCGGAGCTTTTGCCATTGGCGAATATCCGGAAGGGGTTGCCGTAATGTTGTTTTATGCCGTTGGCGAAGTGTTCCAAACATTGGCTGTAACAAGAGCCAAAGCCAATATTAAAACCTTGCTCGATCAAAGACCAGATGAAGTAACTATTTTAGAAAATAATCAAGCTAAAACCATAAAAGCAGAAACCGCAAGTATTGGCAATATCATCCAACTAAAACCCGGAGAAAAATTAGGACTAGATGGAGAATTATTATCCGAAACCGCTTCATTCAATACAGCAGCCTTAACAGGCGAAAGTAAGCCTGATACCAAAACAAAAGGTGAAACCGTTTTGGCAGGTATGATAAACCTAAACACCGTTGCACAGGTAGAAGTTACAACTGCTTATACTGATAGTAAGCTTTCTAAAATTTTAGAATTGGTACAAAATGCAACCGCACAAAAAGCACCAACAGAACTATTCATTCGAAAATTTGCAAAAATCTACACACCGATTGTTGTATTGTTGGCAGTGCTAATTACCATAATTCCTTATTTTTTTGTGAGCGATTATGTATTTAGTCAGTGGTTGTACAGAGCATTGGTGTTTTTGGTTATTTCTTGTCCTTGTGCTTTGGTTATCAGTATTCCTTTGGGTTATTTTGGTGGAATTGGAGCAGCTTCCAAAAATGGAATTTTGTTTAAAGGAAGTAACTTTTTAGATGTAATTGCCAGTATTCAAAATGTAGTAATGGACAAAACTGGTACAATGACCGAGGGCGTTTTCAAAGTTCAGGAAGTGGTATTAAAATCTGAATTTAATAAAGATGAAATCCTGAAAATGGTCAACGCTCTGGAAAGCCAAAGTACACATCCGGTCGCAACAGCTATTCATCAATACGTAGGCGAAATTGACAGCTCAATAAAGTTAGAAAATACCGAAGAAATCGCAGGTCACGGTTTGAAAGCCAATGTAAATGGAAAAGAATTATTGGTCGGGAATTTTAAGTTGATGGATAAATTCAACATCAATTATGATTTAGACCCGACCACAATTGTTTACACCCTAATTGCCATTGCTTACGATGGGAAATTTGCAGGATATATTACCATTGCAGACAGCATCAAAGAAGATGCACAGCTTACAATTGACAAACTGAAAGCATTAGGCGTAAAAACCACAATGTTGAGCGGAGACAAAAGCACCGTAGTAAAATTTGTTGCAGATAAATTAGGAATTAATAATGCTTTTGGCGATTTATTACCCGAAGACAAAGTAAATAAAGTAAAAGAAATAAAAGCCCAAAATGAAACCGTAGCCTTTGTAGGCGATGGCGTGAACGACGCACCAGTAGTAGCTTTGAGCGACGTAGGTATTGCAATGGGCGGTTTAGGAAGTGACGCCACCATAGAAACTGCCGATGTGGTTATTCAGGATGATAAGCCCAGCAAAATCCCTATGGCAATCAACATAGGTAAGCAAACCAAGAAAATCGTATGGCAAAATATCATTTTAGCATTTGCAGTAAAAGCAATTGTTTTAGTACTCGGAGCAGGTGGATTAGCCACAATGTGGGAAGCCGTTTTTGCCGATGTTGGCGTTGCTTTATTGGCAATTTTAAATGCTGTGAGGATACAGAGAATGAAATTTTAAACACCAATAGCATTTCAAATATTTGGTTGTCAATTAAGTATTGTTGTTGTAATCTGTTAAAATGTGGGAAAATCCATTGGTTTGCGCTGGCTGATTTTTCCATATTTTAATAGATTTATTTTTTATCATTTTCTGGGTTCTGTTTAGCTTCAAGCCATTTTTCATACTTCTCGGTAAGATTTTTTTCTTTCAGATAAGTATTTCTTCGATGAGCTTCTTTTGAATAGAATTTCATTTCATTTTCAGCATACTTTTTTTCGTGATATTGATTAATTCCAAATGATAAAAAAGCGACACACAAACAAAATAGAATCGTTAAAGAACCGTAAAAATACAATTGCTGTTTTCCTTCTTTTTTAACAGAATCTTTAATTTGATTGTTATGTTTTTCAGAAATACGAGTTAATTCATTTATTTGTTTTTCAAATATTTGACTGATTTCTTTTATTACTTCTTTCAGTGGTTCAAATTCAACTTTAAGAGATGTTTTTTTAATCTCTTCCAATTTCCCATCTACAGTTGTAATTATTTTCTCGTTCAAATCAAATTTTTCAATTGCTTTGTCAAGCTTCTCTGCAAAAAGCTCCATTACATCTTGGGTTCTTATTTTTTGTGCCATATAATTATCTTCTAAATGTACTACGTTCTATTATTTTTCTTTCAATTTTATCAACAATTTTGGTTTCAGATGTTTTAGATTCTAGCAATATTTTATTTTGAAGAGCAATCATTTCTAATTCTTTTTTAAAATTTTGAATGCTTTTTTGATTTAATTCGTGCATTGGATTACTCAAATTGAAATTATCATCCTGAAAAAACAAACCAGAATCTAAAAGTTTTTTCAGTCCCATATTTCGGTGAACATCGCTCGCTTTCATTTCTGTTTGACTTTCCATATCTCTCACCCGAAAACCTTGTAAATCACCTTGCTTATTGATTGTAGGAATGAATTTTATTTCCTTTTTCAGCATTTCTGATAAGTATTTTTCCATCGTGTTTGGCTTTGTTGCCATTACGTTCAGATGTTTTCGAAACATTTCTTTCCTTAAATTCTTAGAATCAAATTCGAAACTTTCGGAAGCTCTTATTTTATCAATTCTCATTTGTTTTGCAGATACTAATTCATTTTTTTCTGCAACTCTGTGCGCTGCCCATTGCGCTTTCTTCCCAATATGATGGTCTTTCAACAATTTACCTTTTTCATCTACTCTGTTTAAAAGGATGTGAATGTGACGATGGCGTTTTTCTGTGTGCATAAAAGCAATAAATTGAGATTGATTGGTATCAATTTCTAATTCTTTTAAAAATTCTTTTGTGAGATTCTGCAACTGCTTTTTACTCAATTTTTCACCATCAGCTACATGCGGAGAAAGAACCATAGAAATGAGTTTATTGGTTGCGTTTTGATTTAGATTTTGCAGAATTTTCATTTCTTGAAAAAGTTCAATAGGTGTTTCGCCACAAAGATTATTTCGCAATATTTCTATTCCTTTTTGGTCATCAATTACATAATTAAAAAGTGAAAAACCACCGATGCAAGATTTTGCCATGGCTATCATTTTACTTAAATTTTTCTAGATGACTTTTTATTATTCTCGAAGTTTCAAGCATTTCATTTTTCATTCCCGTAACATCTCCAAGTTTAAATAAATTGGAAATCCTCCGGAAATTATCAGCGTATTTTGAGAGGTTTTTATAGCCTTCAATTTCATCTTCCGTTAACGTATTTTTGAGGTCTAATTCTAAGGAAAGTCTTCGAAAAAATTCCGACATAGAAAGACCTGTTTTTGTAATTTTTTTCTGAATAATTTGATGTTCGAGAGATGAAACTCTGAACCTTAAAACTTTATTTTTCATATTTTTTTAATTTTAAAATTGTAGAGCAATTTTCCCTTTTTTGACCATCGGGAGAAAAAGCGAGATGCCGATAAGGTGCAATTTCGGAACGAATTGTAGCTCTATCGGCACATCTCGATGTAAAACCTGTTTTACTCATCTTTTCATTGGTTTATCATAAAGAAATCTGCAATGTCAATTCCTTCTCTTTTTTGTTCGGGTTTTGCTTGTTTTTCAAGTAAATCCGATACATAAATATCGAATCCTTTCGCATTCAATTCGACCGCTTTTCGCTTCCATTCTTGATAGGTTGTAAATCCATTTTTTTGAATTTCGCAGTCAGGATATGCAATGATTTTTCGATGTTTAATTGGTTCTAATTTTTTCAATTTAAACTCACCTTTTGCACCACAAGACAACCATAAAAATTCCGGAAATATTACACTCATAATACAAGCTGTTTTTTCAGATTCCACCAAAGCAATGACACTTGCCTTGTCATCTTTCGTCAAATGCAAACCAAATAAACATTGCGATAAATTGAAGTCTGAAATTTCATTTTTCTTCATTAAAAACTGATGCATCCATGTAATTTTTTTTGTTCTTTTTCCAGTTTCAAAATATTGAATTACTTTCCCGCCTCTTACTTTATTTCTATCATCAATCTGCCAAAAAACAGTTCCATAATTAAATTCCGGAAGTGTTCCGATTTTATATTTTTTCTTGATAGAATTTGCTATTGAATCACCAAATCGTAATCTTAAATATTTCAATAAATTATTGTCGTAATTCATCGATAATTCCACCAAGTTATTTTTGTGAAAAGTAGGAACGGTTTCAAAAAATGAATTTTCTACAATCATAGATGTTTTATTATTTTGAAATCCATCTTTTGAAGGATGATAGAAAAATCCGCATTTCGATTCTCTGTCACATCTCCCGTAACTTTCCATGATTTCTCCTGTTTCAGAATCAATGAAAATAACCAACGAAAATTGACCACAATTCGGGCATTTATATTTCTTTGAACTTGGGTCTAAAATATATCGGTATGATTTTACAGTTTGCATTATTTACACTTTTTGCACTTTTCTTTATTCATCGGCAATTGAAGTAGGTTTTCAATTGCACTTTCTTTGCATTATCTGCACTTTGAAGAAAATAACATTTGCACTTTTTACATTTTGTTGCATTTTCAAAAATAATTAAACAACTGAAAATCAGTTTATTAAAAACCAAAATGCAATAGTGCAAAAAGTGCATTGCAGAATTTATAGCCCTATTTAAAAAACCTGTTTTTCATAAACTCCGTGAGCAATTTTTTTGAAGAGTTTTTCATCTTTCAGAAATTTTTTAAAGCTCCGCTCTTTCATGAGATTTTCTCTTAAAATAATTTCAATTCCTTCGCCTGTTTTAAATTGTGGAGATAACTTATCAAACACATTTTTTTGAATTTCGGTAAGTGAATCATAGTAAGTATTGTCAATCAATTCAAAAACTCGAACTGCATTTTCAAAAAAATAATCTCTCAATTGAATGGCTGATTTTAATGTTGTTAAAGAAATCGTTTGCGGTTTTTCATCATTACAAATCGACTGTATCACTTCAATAAGAATTGAAAATCTCAAAACATATTGTTGCAGCTTGACCGAAATCCCTCTTTGATATTCAAATTCAAAATCGGTTTTTTGATTATTCTGCCATTGGTACAAATAATCTTTAGCTTCGGAATCAAATTCAAGTATTATTTCTGATTGTTCGGCAATCATAAAGACTTTAGCAATGAATTCTGAATACCATTCAATATACTTTTTATCTAAATCACGGTCGTTCCATTTATTATCAACATATTTATGTGGCAAAACAAAAAGTAGCCGGTCGATAAATCCATTTTTCATTTTATTGGAATGAAAAACACTTGACAGAATTGCTTCTTGCATCGTTCCGATAATATCAACTTTCGTATTATCTACCCGCATTTCTTCGCCAGAAATTCTATTTTTTATGATTGGTTTTCCACTCCAAGCCGACAAATAAGATTCTTCTTCGCTTCCTTTTCGATACTGATTGAAGGAATTAAAAAAGCCTGCAATTTCATCGGTGTACAAACCAATTCCCCTTGAATTGAAGTAATGAGCCTTTACAAATGCTTCTGGGGTAAAATCGTTCAGAAGCAATTGCCGAAGAATTGGAATTGTATTTTTAGATTTTTCTTCAACTGGTAATTGTTCATATTCTTTTTTCTTTAGCAAATATTCTTCAAAATTTACTTTATCGATTTTCATTAATGGATTCAGACAAAACGAAACCGAATGGCTTTTCACATCGCCTGTTCTACCTACAAGAACCATATACAAATTGGATTTTTCGAGCCAACTATTTTTCACTTTAAGTTGTATTTTATTCCCAATCGAAACCGAAACTGCATATAAAATGGAAGCCGATGTGTAATCCGGAGAAAAATTCAAAGTTGACTCTAATTCTCTTATTAGCTTTTGTAAAATCAAAGGGAATATATCTGTGGGAAATATATTTTTGCCTGAAATAAGTTTGAAATCTTCTTTTAAACTGTTGAGAATATTAATATTTTCCGTATTTTTGCTTGAGTTTAAAAACAATACGCCTTTGTTATTTTCGTTGAATAACGGGGCGTTTTTCTTTTGTTCCATCTTACATATTGTTTTTGATTAATTTCAAAGCCAATTCTACATCTACCATAATGGATCTTCCTTCTTGAATTATTGCTTCATCTATAATTCCTTTCTTTTTAATTCTATTGGCTTTTGCAATGCTGCAATTCAAAAGGTTTGCGATTCCACGTATTCCGTACACATACTTTTTATTTAAGGTGTTTTCAGAAATAGGTGAGCTTTCTAGATTTTGAACAGTATTTTTAGTTTGTTCATTTAATGCTAAAAATTCTTGACCAGTCATTTGCCATAAGGGTTTTTCTAATAAATTTTCGATTTTCATTTTAATTTTCTTTTTAAATGTTTAACAATTTTCTGAGTGTTCGAACACCCCAAATTGACAACAAAATATAAATGGAGAAAAATGGGCACAAAAAAATATCAATATTTAAAGTATTGATATTCAATTATTTAAAGCTATTTTTAAAATAAATATAACTTATAAAAAATGTCAAGAGATTTTATGAGGTCATTTAAGCTTATTTTCTCACAAAAATGAATTTATATAGACTATTTGGATTCATTATGATTTTAAAATTTCAAAATATTGTTCTATTTCAAAATCAATTTTTTTATGTTCTTCAGTTTTTGAATCATCTATATTTACTGTTTTCTTTTTCTCATAGTCCTTAATATTAAAATACTGTACTAATTTATTTTCCCAAATTTCTTTTTCACTTTCAATGATAAAATCTTTGAGTTTATTGATTGCATAAGCAATGTATTTGTCTTTACTCTTATTTTTTTCCAAAGTCAGCGTTTTACTAAGTGTAATTTGATTATAAAAATCAAGGTAAGGAATTTCTTTAAGAAGATTATTCTTTACGAAAACTGAAAAAGCAAGAAGTATTGCCTTCTCGTTCTTAAATACATTTTGAAAAAAATCATTCGATTCAGTAAGACGTGAAACATTGGATTCTATTACATTTAACTTATTTATAAATGCTTTAAAACTAAAAGAAAGAAGATATAAATTACCATTAAATGCTTCATTTTTTTCATCTTCAATGATTTCTAATTTTTTTTTGAAAATATCATATTCTTGTTTTGCAAAGTCTAAATCTTTAGTCAATCTTATTATATCATCAGAATTTTTATCATTATTATACCCCCAAGAATCTAATCTATTATTTAGTTCATCCTTCTTGTCTGAAGGTTCACGAAGCTCTTTATAGGCAAAATCCCACTTAAATTGATAAGGACGTATTAGCTTGTTGAATAAATTTCTTGCTAAAAATTTATCAAAAATAAACTTACGATTCGCTAAAATATTTTTGGATTCTGGAATTAGTGCTTGATATTCTTTTAGATAAAGTGCGCGATTTTCCTGATTTAATAAATTTTCATAAACCAAATTTTCATCTATTTCACAAAAGTTAATAATATCATCCAATAATTCCTTTCCAATATCATCAACTTCTTTTATTGAATTTAAATTCGTTTTTATCTTTTGTAGAAGGGCTAAATGCTCTGTTGTCTTCATTTTTTAAAAATTTAGTTTTTTCATCTCTGTTGCTTTTGTTGAATCTGTGACCTCAATATATGGTTTCATGGATTTGTAATCGGAATGTCCCGTCCATTTCATAATTATCTGTAAACCAATTCCTTTTGCAATACAGAGACATACGAAAGTACGTCTGCCACAATGTGTACTTAATAATTCATACTTGGGTTTTGTGTCATCATGTCTTTGATTACCAATAAAAAAAGTTTCTGTTATCGGTTCATTAATCTCTGCCAATTCTCCTAATTCTTTCAAATAATCATTCATATTCTGATTAGAGATTACAGGCAAAGCTTTATCATTTTTGAATGGAATATCTTTGTATTTATCAAGGATTTCTTGTGATGTTTTATTGAGTTCGATTACTAAACTATCATTAGTTTTTAAAGTAGTTACATCAAATTTTCCATTTTTAATATCTGATTTTTTCAATTTATAAACATCAGAATGCCGCAAACCTGTGTAGCACAAAAAGAGCAGTACATCACGAACTCGATTTAGGTATAATTTAGATTCAGGTATCTCAACATTTTTTATTTGAGAAATTTCAGATTCAGTAAGAAAAATAAGTTTCTTTTTTCCAATTTTAAGTTTTGGTTGAAAATCCTCAAATGATTTATTCTCGGTATATCCTTTCTTAACAGCAAATCTTAAGAACCATTTAATGTTTTCAATGTATTTTTTTGTGGTAGTATTCTTAAGTTTTAATTTGTTAGTGAAAAAAGAAAGAATATTGCTTAAGCCTTCTAATGTAAGATCCTCAAATTTAAGTTTCGGATTAAAAGCTTCCAAATGAGATTTAAGAGTGCTGAGCTTCGCATATGTGTCAGTTGTCCAATTATTGATTTTCCCATTATAGGAAGTGAATTCATCAAACACTTTATAAAATGATGTTTCTTTTTTTAGTTTATCATTTTTCAGTTCCTCAACTTTCGCTATTTCTACACCATTATTTTTTATTTTCTCGTAAGCGTTTTTCGTTTCTTCGATAGTGGGTATTTCGTTTTTTATTTGATGTTCTAAAAAGAACGATTGAATAGCAGATTTATATTTTGAAATAGTGATGTTAATTTCTTCAGCTGTTTGTCCACTAGAGTTTATTCTGCCAGAAATGACTTCTTTTTTATCAGAATCCCAGTCTTTTATGTCAACTCTATGTCCACTATACAAATTTATTCTATTAGATGAAAAAGTTAAACGAATAAATATGGGTGCATTTTCATTAATGATTACCCCCTTCTTTTTTCTTCTTTCAACATCAACAGTTATTTTTCTTTTAATAGTTATCATAAAAAATATTTACAGCCAAATTTACAGCCATTTTTTATGATACACAATGATATTCAAGAAATATCTTAAAGTTAGAAACATCTTTAATACCCTGAATATTAGATAAATTAATATTTTAATGTATTTAGAAATACATAAGATGAGAATCCCATCCTCTCTGCAAAAAAGCATTGTGTAAACAATGCTTTTTTTTGTCCTTTTATTTTTCATCTTTTCTCAAAAACTGAATGTATTGAGAGGGTGAAATTCCAGTCTTGGTTTTGAAATTCGTGGCAAATTGACTGTGAGAGCTATATCCACACATGTCAGAAATAGCGGCGATTTTATAATTTAAAAGTTTGGGATTTTCCTTTAATTCTTTCGAAATATATTCAATTCTAATGTTATTGAGATAGTTATAGAAGTCTTCATTTCGGTGTTTTTTTAAGACGTAGCTTAGATTTCGCGGCGTTATTTTTAGCAAAACAGCTAGTTTTGCTGCTGACATATTTTTTGCTGTAAAAAAGTTTTTCTTTTCGAGTTGCTCAAGTTGTTTTACGATTTCGCTTTCATTTTCAATTTCTTTACTGCCACTTTCATTTTGTACGTCTGACTCGATTGATAATGTATTTTTTTGAGTTGTAGTCTGCTTCTCTTTTTCACTTTTTTTGTTGAGATCTTCAATGATTTTAAGGTACGATTGTTTTAGCTTTTTATTTCGTTTATTAATGAAATAGACAATACTCAAAAGAAAAAGTGTGGAAAGGATACTTAGGCTAATCCACAATTGTGTTTTACCTTCCTGTTGTTTGAGTTTTACTTTGGATTTTTGAAACTCATACTTTATTAAATCTCTGCTGTTGAGGCGCTCTTTTTTCGTTATTACATCCACTTCTTTGGAGTAGGATAGTTGTTCTTTTGGAGGATCGAAATTAGCCTCCAATCGCTCCATGAGAATTAGTTTTACGATAGGATAGGTGTTTTTATTTTTTGCGATCGAATAAGCTGAATCAAAATAGGCTTTGGACTCTTCAATGTTATTTTCTTTTATTGAAATTAATGCTCTTGCCAGCTCATAAATTTCTAATAAGGTTGGGTCTACTTCCTTTAAGTTTCCGTTGAATAATGATTTTGCATAATCCAAACTTTTTCTTCCATCATTTGTAGAACCACATTTTACTTGGGCGAAACCTAATTGGGCATACGTTGCAAAAATATAATCAGGATCCTTCTTTTGAATATTTAGCGGAACAAGAGATAAAAATTTTTTTCGAGCAGTAGCCGCTTCGCAATAAGCCTCGTCAATATCTTTTAACTTTGAGAGATTGTAAAAATATTCTGCTTCTTTATAGGGGTTTTTTGATTTTTTGATAAGCTCTTGCTCTCGTTCCCAAGCCTCGTTAGATTGCTGTAGTAAGCCAGCTCTACGATAAGAAATTACCAAGGTATTTATGTACCCACGCTGCATATCAATTGGGGCATTTCCTTTCCCTAACTGATCAGCTTTTTCCAAATAAAAAATAGCATTTACGTATTCACCTTGTCTATACATATAGGTTCCTTTGATGAAGTTGGCAAATGTAAGTTCCTCTTTGGTTTGGGCTAATTCTAGTAATTTTGTTGAATTGGACTCGAGATTTGAGTCGGATGTATTTACTAGTTCTTTATAGTGCAGAAATTGTTGCGTTTTTGATGGGTCAAGTTGAGCTTGACTAAATAGAAAAGACGAAACAAAGCACAAAAGTACAGCGAGTAAATTTTTCAGGCACATGTATTTCTTTTTCTCCTATAATTGGTGGATGAGACCAATAAGGGGTTGCTTCAAATTTACTAAAATTTATAGTAGAATTTTATGTTTTGATGAAATTCATGCTAAAATTAATCTTGAACTTAATTTTAAATCCTAATTCAACGTACAATTTTATGATATGTTATTTTTTTATGTCAGTTTTCGAGATGATTTTCAATCTTATTTTCCTGCAAATTTGATTCAAAAATCACCAAAATTTTCAAGTATCTTTGCGGTTCAATTTTCAAATTAATGGATATGACTAAACAAGATAAAATAGATAATTTTGATCCTTCTCAACCAGGTTTGGCAGATGGAAGTATTTTTGGTTTGCCTTTTACTGCAGAAGAAAGTGAGTTAGTAATTGTTGCGGTTCCATGGGAGGTAACGGTAAGTTATGGGGCGGGAGCATCTGATGGTCCAGCTGCTATTTTGGAAGCTTCTTTTCAGGTAGATTTGTTGCATCAAGAGTTTCCTGACTTATGGAAATTAGGAATTTATTTTGATGAAGGAGAGCCGCATTGGAAATCGACAAGCGACGAATTTAAAGCAAAAGCACAAACTGTGATCGAAGCTTTAGAAAATGGAGAAAATATTGAAGATAATTCAGAGCTTCAACATACGCTAAATTCCATTAATGAAGCGTCTTCAAAACTAAATGCAGAACTAAAAACCCGTGTTTTAAAGTGGCAAGCTCAAGGCAAAAAAGTGATTTTATTAGGTGGAGATCATTCAACTCCATTGGGGTATTATCAGGCGTTAGCGGCCAACTATGATAATTTTGGTATACTGCATTTCGATGCGCATATGGATTTAAGAAATGCTTATGAAGGATTTCAGTTTTCGCATGCATCAATAATGAATAATGCAATTAAGATTCCTCAGATTTCCAAATTGGTTCAAGTGGGAATTCGTGATTTTTGCGAGGAAGAATTGGAAGTGATTCGATCAACTGACAAAGTGAAAGTTTTTACGGATTCTGATCTTAAAAAGCAGCAATTTGAAGGCAAAACATGGCAAAATCAAGTTGATGAAATGATCGCTTTGTTGCCAGAAAACGTAGTGGTCAGTTTTGATATTGATGCATTATATCAGTGGTATTGTCCAAATACAGGGACTCCAGTTCCGGGTGGTTTGTCTTTTGAGCAAGCAACATATGCGTTAAGTCGTCTTGCTGAATCTTCGAAAAATATTATTGGTGTTGATTTAGTCGAAGTTGCGCCGGGCGAAAATGACGAGTGGGATGGTAATGTTGGAGCGCGAATGTTATTTCATATGTGCGGAATTTTCGCCAAAAATCAGAAACTAAATGTAGGTGAAAAAATAACATTCTAAAACTTGCTACATAAATAGTAAAAGCGATTCCATTTTGTGAATCGCTTTTTTTATTAAAGTTTTTTTGTTTTTTTATTATCAGCTAAAATTTTAGAATCGTTCAAAATAAGTTTATTTTTGTGTCGATTTTTTAAAGTAGTATTATCATCTCATTTTGAGAAAATAATTATATTTGTATCGTATTCATAATCATAGACTTTGTGCCGGTTTTAATGATTAATGAAAAACCGTGTGATGGCGCATGGTGCAGGCACTTTTAATGATGAAGTATTTTTTGTAATTGAATTTATTGCTTACTCATGTATGATGAAAGTGCACAGGTATAGATTGAAACTAATATTTGTATTTTTCTTTTTAATACAAAATATGGTTTTTGGTCAAAATCAAGTTGATGTCCAAAAACAAACGCTTTTTAATCAAGCGTTTGAGGCTTATAAATTGGATAATTCCAAATTAGATCATTATGGAAAGCAAATGCTTTCTTATGCGCAGACCAATTACGAAAAATCCCTTGCCCTAAATATTATTGCCGAAAATTATTTAATGAAATCCGACTTTGTTACGGCCGTAAATGAGTTGGAAAAATCATGGGAATTTATTAGTAAAACGGACTCTCTACAGCAGAAAGTTAGAACGTTGGGTACGTTGGCAAGTGCGTATCGTCAAGCGGGTCTTATTAGCGAATCAGATATTCAGTTTCAGAATTTCAAAAAAGAAATCGCCGGATTTCCAGAACCCATAAAATCTATTAATTTAAGTTTTACAGAAGCCAAATTATACGATATCGACGGGGATAATTGCAAAGCTGGGGCTGCTAGGAAAAAGTTTGTTGAGCTTATGAAGCCTTTAAGTGCGGATAATGAAAGCCAAAATACATTCATGTTCGCCAATTACGTTCAGTTGGTTTATAATCAATTAAAATGTGCGAAGAGTAATGAAGCCAAAGCAAGTTTCGAAATTACAGAATCCTATTTAAAGAAAATTCCTCATCGTGAAAATTTACTGATGTATGAATTTTACTTGTTGGATAAAGCATTATTTGCAAATGCTCAAAATGATAAAATTCAAGCTAAAAAATACTTTGATCAAGCCTACAAACAATGTGATTTCTCAGAAGGGACGGGCGTTCGGAAATTGATATTAGAGGAGCGTCTTGAAGCTGAGGTAGATTCGCCAGAAGAGCAATTACGTTATGCAAAAATACTGAACGATTTATTAAATAAAGAAACCAAAGCAACCAAAGCGCTTACTTCGAAAGAATCGTCTAAAGCGCAAAAAATTATTGAAGAAAGTGAACGTAAAGAAAAAATGTATCATTACATTTTGATTGTATCGGTTGCTGGATTAAGTGTTCTTATTTTCTTATACTACAACCGGAATAAAGCGTTGCGGAAAAAATATGAAGCGATTATTCAAGAAATTGAGAAAGAGGAAGTCGTTTACGATCATGTGAAAACTGAAACCGTTGATCCTGAAATAAAAACAGATGTCATCAAAAATGATGAAACCGAACAGGAAATTTTAAAGCAACTTCAATCCTTTGAAAAGAAGAAATTGTATTTAACCAAGGGGATTTCAACGGCTCAAATGGCTGTTATGCTCAAAACAAATACCAAGTATTTAAGCCACGTTTTAAAGAAATATCGAAATTCTGATTTTTACAACTATATCAATACCCAACGTATCAACTATATTGCAAAAGAATTGCATGACGAACCTTCGTTATTGAATCTTAAAATCGCGGCAATTGCAGAAATGTGCGGTTATAATTCTCATAGTCAGTTTGCAAGTATTTTTAAATCTGTAAAAGGGATATCACCATCGCAATATATTTCATTTTTAAATGAAAATAAAGCTAAATAAAACCAGCGTATATGAGAAAAATTACTTTTTTTTCCTTCATTCTCTTTTGTATAACGTGTGTTGGCTTTGGTTTTGCGAACGGGCAGCAGAAAATAGATTCGGCTAAATCAAAAGAATTTTGGAAGCTTAACGAAGCGCAAAGTTTCAATATTAAAAAGGGTTTTGAATACGGAAAGAAAATGGTTCAGTATGCCCAAAACGACTTAGAAAAATCGGTTGCTAATTCTGTTTTAGCGGAAAATCGATATATGTTGGGTGATTATGTAAGCGCGGTTTCTTATCTTGAAAAAGCACGCGAATATGCATGGAAAACAGATTCTCTTGAGCAAAAGGTTCGCGTTATAAATTATTTAATTGTTTCCTATCGTCGGGCTGGCTTGCCGTATGAGTCGGATGAAAATTTTAAAGTTTTACAAACGCTAAGTAAAAATTTACCTGCAGAAACTCGGGAATCAATTATTTCTTATGCGCAATGTAAAATGTATGATATTGATGAAGATTATTGCAAATCTGCGGCTATTAGGAAAAAATATTTAGGATTTTCTAGTAAAGATGATCAACGTTCGGATTTTAAAAAGCGCTTTCAGTATGCTTTATTGTGTCAATCCGCTTATGTTCAATTAAAATGCGGAGATCTTACGGCAACGTATCAAATTTTTAAACAGCTTGAAGATCTTAAACCGAAGATAAAAGATAAATCAAATATTAATTTTACCGAGCTTTATTTGGTGGCGCAAGGGATGATTGCGGCTCGAAGCAATGATAAGGAAAAGAGTAAAAAACTTTTCGATTCTGCAATGGTTTTGTCGGATTATTTTGGAGGGAAAACGGTTCAGAAACTTATCTTAACAGAGCGTTTAGAAACCGATATCGATTCTCCAAGCGACCAACTGAAATATGCCAAAATTATTCGTGGAATTACGAATTCGGAAACCAGAATAACCAAAGATTTAACAAAGGTGGAATCATTAAAAGTTCGCGAAATTCTTGGAGAAAAGGAGCGTGAGCAAAAACTATTTGTTTTATTGGGCGTTGCTATCTTTTTGATTTTAGTTGCTGTAGCTTATTATTTTATTAATCGAAATAAAAAATTGAAAAGGAAATATCATGAAATTATTCGTGATATTGAACGTGAAAAACAAAACTCAATTTCTTCAGAAGCACTTCCGGAAATAGGAAAGGGGATTGTTGAAGAAAAAAAGGGTGACTTAGAAAGTTCACAAATTGAAGGGAAAAGAGAATCGCTGATGAGTGATGTAACCGAAATGGAAATTCTACATAATCTAGAAACCTTTGAACGGAAGAAGTTGTTTCTAACAAGTGGAATTTCAACGGCTCAAATGGCTGTTTTGGTAAAGACCAATACCAAATATCTGAGTCGTATTCTAAAAAAATATCGAAACTCCGATTTTAATCAATATATCAATCAAAAACGAATTGATTACATTATTGGAGAATTGCATGATAATCCACAAGCACGAAATTATAAAATTGCAGTTCTCGCAGAAATGAGTGGCTACAATTCGCATTCTCAATTTGCGAGTATTTTCAAAACCATAAAGGGAATATCACCATCCAAGTTTATTCAGTTTCTAAGTGAAAAATAAATATAAAAAAGGTTTCCAAATTTGGAAACCTTTTGATTTGTTAGCGAAATGATATTTGTTTAATAGGCTGTTTCGTGGATATTTACAGCGCGTCCGCTCGGGTCGTTCATTTTTTTGAAAGCCTCGTCCCACTCTAATGCAATCGGAGTAGAACACGCAACAGAAGGAACCGATGGAACGGTTGCCGCAGCGGTTTCACTTGGGAAATGCTCTTCAAAAATCGTTCTGTAACGGTATTCTTCCTTATTTTGAGGCGTATTTAATGGAAAACGGAATTTAGCATTCGCCATCATTTCGTCAGAAACTTCTTTTTCCGCAGCTTCTTTTAATGAATCAATCCAAGAATATCCTACACCGTCCGAGAATTGTTCTTTTTGGCGCCATGCGATTTCTTCAGGTAGCAGATCTTCAAAAGCTTTTCTCAGAACATATTTTTCAATTTTCTTATCGTGTGCGGTTACCATTTTGTCTTTCGGGTTAATGGTCATCGCGACATCCATAAATTCTTTATCCAAAAACGGTACTCTTCCTTCGATTCCCCAGCTCATTAAAGCCTTATTGGCTCTTAAACAGTCGTAAAGATGAAGTTTGCTTAGTTTGCGCACGGTTTCATTGTGGAATTCTTCTGCATTCGGTGCTTTGTGGAAGTATAAATACCCTCCAAATAACTCATCTGATCCTTCTCCTGATAATACCATTTTGATCCCCATGGATTTGATAACGCGAGCCAATAAGTACATCGGTGTCGATGCACGAACGGTTGTAACATCATAGGTTTCCAAATGATAAATAACATCACGAACTGCATCCAAGCCTTCCTGAACAGTAAAGTTCACTTCATGATGAACGCAACCAATGTGATCTGCTACTTTCTTAGCTGCAATTAAATCTGGGGAACCTTCTAATCCTACTGCGAAACTGTGCAATCTCGGGTACCAAGCTTCTTGTTGATCATCACTTTCTACACGTTGTCTTGCGTATTTTGCCGTTACTGCCGAGATTATAGACGAGTCCAATCCTCCAGAAAGTAAAACGCCATAAGGAACATCAGTCATCAACTGTCTGTGAACGGCTGCGTCCAACGCTTCACGAATATCTTGAATTTTCGTTTCGTTATCCTTTACAGCATCAAATTCTGTCCATTCGCGAGTGTACCACGTTTGCAAATCATGACCTTCTGGGCTAAAAAGATAATGACCCGGCAAAAATGTTTCTATCGTTTTACAAACGCCTTCCAAAGCTTTGAGTTCGGAAGCCACGTAATAGTTTCCATTTTTATCCCAACCTTGATATAATGGGCAAATTCCCATGTGATCACGAGCAATTAAATACACATCGTTTTTCTCGTCGTATAAAGCAAATGCAAAAATTCCATTTAGTTTTTCAATGAAATTTTTTCCGTATTTTTCGTAAAGCGGTAAGATAACTTCACAATCGGATTTCGTTTGAAATTCGTAATCAGGAAACTCTTTTCGCAACTCAACATGGTTATAGATTTCTCCATTAACGGCTAAAACCAACGATTTGTCCGCACTAAATAAAGGTTGCTTACCAGAACTTGGATCTACGATGGCTAATCGCTCATGCGAAAAAATGGTGGTGTCATTCTGATAAACACCACTCCAATCGGGACCACGGTGTCTAATTTTTTTAGACATTTCTAAAACTTGTGGTCTTAGGCTTTCTGTTTTTTGCTTGGAGTCAAACAAGCATACAATTCCACACATATTGGGTTGTTTTTAAATTTTAATTAATAATATGATACAATATTAAAAAAGTATATGATTTTTTACAATACAATTTTTAATAATTAGTATTTTATTAATTAATTTATTTTAAATGTAGAATTTTTTTAATTTTTTTTAGGTTCATTTTGCTTAAAAAGCGGAAATTTTACACCACATAAATAGTAAAGTAAAAAGGCGCTATCCTCTATACGAATTTTTTTTTAGAAAATAATTGATTTATGTTAATATTTTATACGTGAAAAGGTGTTTCCTTTGCAGAACATTTTCATCATTTGTGTTTTTTTGCCTTCCTGAAGTGTTCATTTACTCAGGAAGGTTTTCTTTTTTACCGAGTAGTAGGCCGCTTACATTCCAAGAACTGAAACTTGAACCTTCATTTTTTCCTTGCGGAATTTTAATCTGAATTTGATGTTTTCCAGCTTTTAAATCACCTAAAGCTATATAGATAGGATTTGTCGTTGTTCCAGGACACCAGTGCTTCGGCTTAAATCTGATGAAGATAATCCATTTCCGAAGTTTCCAGACGCTGGATTATGCAGTCGATAACTTCCGCAATCGGTTCTCCAAGGTGTAAATTGAAATATTTCCTTTTTATCCAGAACAATGGTATTCGATTTGGGAACAAATTCATCGCCGTTTTCCCAACCGCCATGCCCCGTGCTAATGTAACGTAAAGTAGCGTTTTTAAGGTCGTTTTTTAATTCAAAGTCAACAACTAAACCTTCTGGGCTACTAAACATCGTGGCGTATTCTTGTCCCGCCATTTCCATAATGTTTAACGTATTGAAAAGTGGGATTTTCTCATTGGAAGGAAATGCAATTAAGCCGTCTTGATGTATCGTGGCTTCCAAATCAATCTGATGACCGCCTTTGTCGTAGTTTCCAATGAAAACACCAATCCAAACTTCTTTGTTGCTGAAATTGGGCGCAAGCTCGGTGATGTCTTGTCTGTACGGTGTTTGTTCAGTCCACGTTTTTCCTTTAAGTTGAATATGGTTGAATTGCTTCACTCCGAAAGGTGTGAAAAAGCGCATAAGTTCAATTGGTGGAAAATAATTTGGTGTTATTGTGTTTCCATAGAATATTTTTCCACTTTCATTTGTAAAGTGCGGTATTGTTTTGATGCCGTCTTTTAAAGCGTTCAAAAATGATAATTTTCCTTCTTCTGGAATCATAAAAACAGTTCCAGTTCGGTCATACGCATCACCTTTCGATTGTTCTTTCAACTCGATAAAGACACCTT
Organism: Kaistella sp. CFF1-2; assembly: GCF_059509915.1. NCBI lineage: Bacteria > Pseudomonadati > Bacteroidota > Flavobacteriia > Flavobacteriales > Weeksellaceae > Kaistella > Kaistella sp. CFF1-2. The sequence goes on along the minus strand of NZ_JCAKLF010000006.1, from coordinate 22,202 downwards.
GGTTGGCGTCTATTTCCGGAAATTTTACTTTTTTTAATACAATCGTTCCGTTAGCAAATCGCAAAACATCCCCTTTTGATTTTGCTGTATCCGAAAAATTAATGGTTTGATTTTTAAATATTGGAATGGTTGTATATCTACTTTTCCAAATTCGATCACGATACGAAAGTTCATCGGTTGAAGCTGAATTTAGTTTACTCAAAGCTAATTTTGCGGGATTATCTTTTGTTTTTTGAACAGAAATTGCGGTGAGTTTTGAATTTCCATTTCTCACCGTTTCCAAAACCAATCCTTTTTGTATTCCTAGCAAAGATGGTCCACCAAAGACTTTTAAATCGGTAGTGTACCAAATGTCAATCGTATTTGAATTGACAGAAGTGGTGATTTTTTTACACGTGTATCCTAATATTTTCTTGGTTTCATCACTGGTTTTATACGTGTAGCTTCCAACGCTATTTGGATTTTTGGTTGAGGTTTTTTCTTGGTTTTTTAGAAATCCAAAATAGGTTGTTTCCCAATTTTGCGTGTTTATTGAAGTAATTTCGTACGGAAATTCCTTTTTATTTTGACTAATTTTTTGAGATGTGATGATGTTTTGCTGCGAATCAACGTAAATAATCGTTGGGTCTTGATTTACATTTACTTTTCCTTCAAAACTTGATTGGTACGTGATTTTATAGGTTTGAGCAAAGCGAACTTGAACAATTAGTAAGCAAAAAAGAGAGAACGTTTTCATGAGGTTGATTTATTTCATTCAAAAATAAAAATCTTCTGAGAAATTCCCAGAAGATTTTGTACTTGTTATGTCGATTTTATTTTAAGAAACACGCTCAATCAAAGCCATATAAAATCCGTCGTAACCAGAACTTGGTAGGATTTTTTGATCTTCAACAAGCTTGAAGTTCGAATTTCCTTCTAAAAATGTAGCAACCTGATTTTGGTTTTCAGATGGTAGGATAGAGCATGTTGCGTAAATCATTTTCCCTCCAACTTTTAGCATTTTAGAGTAATCTTGCATGATTTTCTGTTGTTCGTCGCAAATACGAGCGATGAAATCTTCATCAATTTTCCACTTGCTATCAGGATTTCTTTTCAAAACGCCAAGTCCAGAACAAGGTGCGTCAATTAATAGACGATCAGCTTTATCATAAAGTCTTTTGATGACTTTGGTGTCGGAAATCATTCGCGTTTCGATATTGTGAGCACCCGCTCTTTTCGCTCTACGTTTCAACTCCGCAAGTTTCCATTCGAAAATATCTAAGGCGATAATTTGACCTTTGTTTTTCATTAAAGCAGCTAAATGTAGTGTTTTTCCACCTGCTCCAGCGCATGCATCAACAACGCGGTGACCTTCTTTAACATCAAGGAAATACCCGATTTTTTGTGAGCTTGCATCCTGAACTTCAAACAAACCTTCTTTAAAAGCAGTTGTAATAAAGACGTTTTTCTTTTCTTCTAACTGAACCGCATCTGGATAGTTTTTCAGCGGAAAGGCAGGAATGTTCTCATCACCTAAATCTGAAACGAGTTCCTTTACCGTTGTTTTGATCGAGTTGGCTCGTAAAACCGTTGGTGCTTGCTCGTTTAATGCGATCATTTCTTTTTCCCATTTTGGGCCTAATTCCGTTTCCAAACGATTGGCTAACCATTCTGGAATGGAATGTTCAATAGCTTTTGTAGGAACTTTTCTACTTTCAATTTTACGAACAGCTGGACCTGTTTTAATTCCAGCAAATTCTTCAAATTTCTTATAGGGAGTTTCGCTCCAAATTAAATACGTAAGGATTAATTGATAAATGTTTCCCGGTTTTACACCTTCGCCCATATAATATTCCAACCTTTTTTTCCAACGAATAATGTTGTAAAAGATTTCCGAAACCACGGCGCGGTCTTGGCTTCCCCATTTTCTATTCGCTTTTAATAATCGTTCGATTACTTTATCAGCGTATTTATTTTTTTCAAAAAAGGTTTCTTGTAGCGCATCGTGGATGCCGATGAGTAGGTTTCGGTGAATAAGTTCCATAGAATAAGCCGTTTGTTTGGCTGTGCAAAAATACGGAAATTCTGAAGAAAAGCCGAATCTTCATGCGAATCGCCTTGATAAAGTTGTTTTTAATGGTATCTTTGTAAAAATTGATGCTATTATGAGTGATGCTATTGTATGCCCAAAATGCAGTTCGGAGTTTACATACGAACAAGATCATTTGCAGGTTTGTTCACAATGCTTTTACGAATGGGATCCTGCGGAAGTGGGAAGTGAAGGAAAGATTTTAGATTCTAACGGAAACGAATTGCAGAATGGTGATTCGGTTGTGGTGATTAAAGATTTACCAGTAAAAGGGGCTCCAAAACCAGTAAAAGCAGGAACGAAAGTGAAAAACATTCGTTTGAATTTTGATAGCGATCATAATATTGATTGCAAAATTGATGGTTTTGGGTCTATGGCTTTAAAATCAGAATTTGTGAAAAAAGCGTAGAAAAGCTTCCTTATAAAATACATAATAGGCTTCGGCCTATTTTTTTGTGCACAAAAAAAGGAAAAGTCTGGCAGGGTAGTCTTCCCAGAATCATCATTGCCGAAGCTAATTTTGATCCCCAAAGGCAGAAAGAGAATTAACCAAAAATTTCCTTATTCTATAGTTCAAATTTAGTTAATTTATCTATTCGATATTTGATTTGCTAGTGAAAATAATGGTGAACTTATCCACTTACTAACAATAAACGATTTAAAAATTTATAAAAACCTTATCATTAATAGGTTTTTCAGAATATTGGATAATTGTCTTTTCGTTTACTAGAAGCTTGTTCCAATAATGGCTTCCTGAAAATCGACTTTCTAAAATGTGCGCCTCAATTCCGGTTGATGCTAGTTCAATTTGATTTGGAAAATAATAGGATTTTGACAAATTCCACCTTTCCATTTCCTCTTTGGAGAACGAATTTACTTCGCCAAATAATCCAGCAACATAATCGGAATTCGGGTCATTGTATATTTCTTGTGGACTTCCTTTCTGAACAAGTTTTCCGTCTTGTAATATCACCAATTCGTCCAACCAAGGCATGACTTCTTGGATTTCGTGCGTAGAAATTAGTAAGGTGACGTTTTCCCTTTTGACGTAATTGAAAAGCTTTTCGCGGATTTTAATTTTTCTTGAATAATCCAAATTGCTAAAAGGTTCGTCCAATAAAAGCAGTTTTGGTGTCACAGATAATGCTCTTGAAATGGCAACACGCTGCTGTTGGCCTCCACTCAACTTTTTAGGAAGAACATTGACGTAGTCTTCCATACCTACAATTTCGAGAAGTTCTAAAACTTTTTCCTTTTTTTTTGCTAAACGAACATTGGAAAGAAATTTCCCGACGATTTCGCCAACCGTTGCATAGGGCATCAAGTCGTAATTTTGCGCAACCAATTTCATTTCGGCTTCACCTGGAACCAAGTTTCCTTTCGGTCCCATAAGTTTTCGTCCTTCAAAAAGAATATCGCCCGACGACCAATCAAACAAACCGTAGATTAAACTTAAAAGTGTTGATTTTCCACATCCACTTTCGCCAACAAGGGCAACGGTTTTTCCCGATGAAATCGATAAAGAAAAATCCTCAAAAAGAGGGATTTCGGGAGCGTAAGAAAAGTCTAGGTTTCGGATATCCAATAGCATAGAGCAAAAATAAGGATTTGTTTTCGTAATTGAAATATATTGAGTATTTTTGAGAGGATCAATTAGTTAAAAAAAACCTATGAAAAGAAAATTTTTACTTCCTTTTGTGGCGCTTGGTTTAGGAGCGCTTGTTGTATATTCTTGTGGAAAGGATAAGCCGGTAACCAGCGAAAGTACAGAAGTTGTGACAACTAAAGATGGTACTGCTTACGTTATTGATACGACAAATAGTAAAATTGAGTGGAAAGGTTTTAAAGTCTTCAAGTCAGAACATACCAATCATTTCGGGACGATTAAGTTTGTTAATGGTGAGCTTACGGCAAAAGATGGTGTTTTGGAAAGTGGAAAATTCATAGCAAATATGAACTCCCTTCAAAATGTAGATATTGCAGATCCTACCGGAAAAGGAAAGCTAGAAGGGCATTTGAAATCGGCTGATTTCTTTGATGTAGCGAAGTTTCCGGAAGCAAGTTTTGAAATTACAAAAGTAACGCCGAGTACATCTGGTGATTTTAATACGATTTTAGATGGAAATTTGGTTATTAAAGGGATTTCAAAACCAGTTCAGTTAAACGCAAATACTGCGGTTACAGATAATCAAGTGACGATTGCAACAGAACCAAAAGAAATTAATAGAGAAGAATTCGGGGTTAAGTTTCAGTCGCCAGCTGAGAATGGAGTTATTAAAAATGAAGTGGAACTTCAGATACTCATTAAAGCAACCGTAAAATAATACGATTATCGTATACGAAATACCAATCTGCATTCGCCTTTCGCAATGCAGATTTTTTTTATGAATTTTTGAAAGGTCAAGTCCCCAAAAATTACTAATTTTGTGCCTTCTAGATTGAATATGATGATAGAAAAAATAGACGAGTATTTGCAGGAAGTTCAGGCTTTCAAAACGGCTGAAAAAGCTGAAATAGAATCTTTTAGAATTCGTTTTAATAGTAAAAAAGGAATTCTTACAGATCTGTTTGCCCAATTTAAAGACGTTCCTAATGATCAGAAAAAAGAGTTTGGACAAAAGATTAATACGCTAAAACAAGCCGTTGCAGAAAAGTTAGATGCTTTGCAAGAATCTACTCAGTCCAACTTGATTTTAGAGAAAGAAGATCTTACGAGACCAGGTTTTCCTTTGGAATTAGGGTCTAGACATCCTATCAATTTAGTTAAAAATAAAATTATTGACATCTTCAAATCCATCGGTTTTGCTGTTTCAGACGGACCCGAAATAGAAGATGATTGGCATAACTTTACCGCATTAAACTTACCAGAATATCATCCAGCGAGAGATATGCAAGACACGTTTTTCATCAATCGTGATCCTGATACGTTACTAAGAACGCACACGTCATCGGTACAAATTCGATATGCAGAAACGCATAAACCACCCTTTAGAATTTTGTCTCCAGGAAGAGTTTTTAGAAATGAAGCCATCTCGTCTCGTTCGCATTGTATTTTCCATCAAATTGAAGGTTTATATATCGATGAAAATGTAAGTTTTGCAGATTTAAAACAAACGATTCAGTTCTTCACCACAGAATTGTTCGGAAAATCAAAAATTAGAATGCGCCCATCGTATTTCCCGTTCACTGAGCCAAGTGCTGAAGTTGACGTGTATTGGGGGTTAAATTCTGAAACGGATTACCGTATTACGAAAGGAACAGGTTGGTTAGAAATTATGGGTTGTGGTATGGTAGACCCTGCCGTTCTTAAGAATATGAATGTAGATCCAGACCAATTCAGCGGTTATGCTTTTGGTATGGGAATCGAAAGAATTGTGATGTTGTTATATCAAATGTCAGATATCCGAATGTTCTTCGAAAATGACATCCGTATGTTAGAGCAATTTAAATCGTTGTAATAACGAGATTAAAATAGATAAACATAAAATCCCGCTTGTAGCGGGATTTTTTTTGGTTGAAATTCAACTATTTACATTCTTATCTTACATCAATGTTTGGGATGTTTATGAAAGCTACTTTTGTACTATAAATTTAAAAAATTATAGAAATGAATATAGTTAATACAAAAGTAAAATCAATTGAATTGGTCGCTGCGCCAAGACCAGCGCATTTTGTTGGAGATGGTTTCCGAGTTCATAATTTTATTCCAAGTGGGTATCATTTGGATATGAAAAGAATGGATCCATTTTTAGTATTGGATTACAATTCCAAGTATACTTTTCCTCCTGCAGACCAAGCTCGTGGAGTAGGCGTTCACCCACATCGTGGTTTCGAAACCGTAACCATCGCGTATCAAGGAAAAATCGAGCATCATGACTCGTCTGGAGGTGGCGGTGTGATTGGGGAAGGTGATGTTCAATGGATGACGGCGGCTTCTGGAGTTTTGCATAAAGAATTCCACGAAACAGAATGGGCAAAAAAAGGTGGCGTTTTCCAAATGGTTCAGTTATGGGTGAATTTACCAGCAAAAGATAAAATGTCTTCGCCGAAATACCAATCGATTTCTCATGATAAAATGACTGTTGTTGATTTAGGGGAAAATGGATTCATTGAAGTTATCGCAGGAAATTATAATGAATTTCAAGGTCCAGCAAGTACGTTTTCACCGGTGAACTTAATGAATGCGAAGCTTAAAAAAGGTGGAAAAGCGGATTTCAGCTTTCCTGAAGGACAGACTACATTTCTTTTGTTAATTGAAGGAAATATTGTCGTGAATGGTTCAGAAAAAGTTCCGACGGATCATTTGGTTTTGTTTGAAAGAGAGGGAAACGATTTTACAATCGAGGCTTCTGACGATGCCATTGTTTTGGTCATAAGTGGTGAACCTTTGAATGAACCCATCGTTCCTCACGGACCATTTGTGATGAATACGGATGCGGAGATTATGCAAGCTTTTGAAGACTATAACCAAGGCAAATTCGGTTATTTAGAATAATAAATTCTCGTAATAAAGCGTAATTATGATAAGGTATAGCCAAATCGTATTAAGGTGGCCATACTTTTTTCTTTAACTTTAAACATTGAACAAAAGACAATGATTACTATAGATTATTCAACAATTCCTTTAGTGAAAAATGAAGCAGATAAGCGTTTCGAAATTGATGTAGAAGGTTACAAAGCCTTTATTGATTATAAAGAAACGTCTTCTCAAATTTGGTTAATTCATACGGAAGCTGATCCGGCTCTTGCCGGAAAAGGAGCTGCGAAAGCGGTTGTCGAAAAAACATTAGCGTATGTGAAAGAAAGTAGCAAAAAGCTTTTACCTTTCTGTCCCTATGTTTTTGCGTACATCAAAAAACATCCAGAATGGAAAGCTATTGTAGATGAAAAATTTAAAGGTTACGACCAGTTGTAATATAGTTGTAGTATAAAAAGTAAAATTATGATGTCGAATATTGGATTAATATTAGAGGAAAAAGCAGCCGATATCGGGAATTTTCTAGTTGGCAGATTATTGCCTTTCCGTGAAAAAAGAGCGGTTGGTCCGTTTGTATTTATTGATCATATGGGACCAACTCATTTACGTGAATATCAGAATTTTGATGTTGCACCACATCCGCATATCGGACTTTCCACATTGACGTATCTTTTAGAAGGGTCCATTTTTCATAGAGATAGTTTGGGTAATGCAATTGAAATTAAACCCGGTGCTGTGAACTGGATGACGGCTGGTAAAGGTGTTGTTCACTCAGAAAGAACGCCGGAATATTTACGTGAATCCGATTACCGTTTGCATGGATTTCAAATTTGGGTGGGTTTACCGAAAGATTTAGAACAGTCGGAGCCGAGTTTTTTTCATATTGAAGCCGATGAAATTCCAATTTGGAAAGAGGGTGATTTAGAATACAAATTAATTGCTGGTGAGGCTTTTGGTAAAAAGTCGGGAGTTCCCGTTCACAGTCCATTGTATTTTGTAGAAATTAAATCTCACACCAAGCAGAAACTCAATATTGGTCATGAATTGTTTGGCGAAGTTGGAATGTATGTTTTAGAAGGAACGGTCAATATTGAAGGAAACGAATACGGAACTAAACAACTTTTGATTGCAAAAAATGCAAAACTTTGTGAGTTTGAAATGAACGAAAATACGGTTGTGTACCTTTTTGGAGGAGAACCTTTTCCTGAAGAGCGATTCATTTTTTGGAATTTTGTAAATTCTGATAAGGAAATCATTGATGAAGCTAAAGTGAATTGGCACGATCAAAATCATGAAGCCTTTCCTTTGATTCCTGGTGATTCGGATGAGTATGTTCCGTTGCCAAAAGCAGTTTTAAATCGAAAATAAAATACAATAACATGGAAAAACATGAATATGAACATCCTGATTTGGTGGTTATTTGGCAGCCAAAGCTTTGTCAACATTCGGGAGTTTGCGTGAAAATGCTTCCTCAAGTGTATGATCCAAAAGCGCGACCTTGGATAAAACCGGAATCGGCAACCAAAGACGAATTAATCAAACAAATAGATGCGTGTCCTTCGGGCGCTTTATCGTATCGATTAAAAAACTAGATATGGCGGTAAAAGTAGTGGCGACGTTAGGTCGTGAGAAATATTATACGGAAGTTGTAGCCGGTGAAAATAAGATTATCACCGATGAACCCAAACGTTTTGGTGGACAAGAAAAAGGCTTTAATCCGTATGAGATTTTAGCAAGTTCGTTAGCAAGTTGTACGGCGGCGACTTTGCGTATGTATATTGATAAAAAAGGTTGGGATGTTGATACGATTCGAGTGGATGTTCAGTTTGAAAACGTTCCGCAACTAGAACGTTCCGAATTCAAAAGAGAAATTTGCTTTCCTGATGCGAATTTGGATGCGGAAGCGTTAGAGAAACTATTTGATATTGCTGAAGCTTGTCCTGTACATAAATTGTTGACCAACAAAATAGAAATTAATACAGAAATCGTAAAATAATGGTAGAAATAGAACAAAAAAATTACGAAAAAAATGGCGAATTTATCGCTAAATTCTCTGGAGTTCCGGCAGGATTAATGACCTATACTTGGGCTGGCGAAGATAAATTTATTATTGATCACACTGAAGTTGAGCCGGCTTTTAACGGAAAAGGTATTGGTAAAGAATTGCTTTTAAAAGCTGTAGAGTTTGCTCGCGCTAATAATGTGAAGATTATTCCTTTATGTCCGTTTGCAAATGCTACATTTAAGAAAAATCCAGATTTACAAGATGTTTTAGCGTAATCATTTTAAGCATTGAAATAAAAAAAATTCGAGAATTTCTCGGATTTTTTTTGCTTTACATCAATTTTATTTCGAAAACTTAATGGGATATTTTACATTTTTATAATTATCCAAATCAGCTCGTAAAGAACCTACGGTTAATTGTGCTTTTATGGCAACAGGAACGTTATTGGCGTCGTTAGTTACCCACAATGTCACGCCTTCTTTGTCCTTAAAAACACGTCCACTCATAACCGATGGAATAATTCGTAAAGCATTTACCGTTCCGAATTTTGTTTTAATATTTTCGGCTCCCGCGACACGAAGTCGGAAAGGGAACATTTCATCATCAATCCAAACATTTAAATTAAAAACATCACCTACATTTAAGGTTCCAGAAGCGCTACTTCTCAAATAATAGAATGCAGATAGCATATCTTGCAAGCCAGCGACTGTTTTGATCGTTCTTGGCGGATTTTTCGGATTCTTTTTATCCGTTAAAACTAAGGAATTTGCATTCTGATTGAACGCAGCATGCAAATGTTGTCTATAGCCACCTTCCGCAACATTTCGTACATAATAACTAGGCAACGCTGTTGCTGGATTAATGTAACTTTCGTAAACATCATCTACTTTAAAAAAAGCACGTACAGCACCAGAACTTTTACCAACACCGCGAACATAAAGGTGCTGTGTACCGTTGTAGTTTTTTGATGCAGTAGAAAGGGTTGCGGTTCCTGCCGTAAGTACTCCATAATGGATTCGGTAGGTTAAAACTTCACCAATTTGAATATTATTTAGCTTTTGGGAGTTTCCAAGTCCAAAAACAAATAAAGTTATAGCCAGTAAAATATTTTTCATACGTGTTAATTTGCAAATAATTTGCCAATTTAGTTTTTTCTGAATTAATAAGCATTATTAACCGATTTGGCTGACAAGAGTCACTTCTCCTTTTCAATAAAATGCGTACCTTTGCCCAATTGTTTTTGTAAAAAAATCAAACAATGATTACAACCGATTTATTGATTATTGGTGCCGGACCTACAGGTTTATTTTCTGTTTTCGAAGCCGGACTTCTTAAAATAAAATGCCATATTATTGATGCTCTTCCTCAACCAGGTGGGCAGTTGGCTGAATTGTATCCTAAAAAACCTATTTTTGATATTCCAGGCTTTCCTTCTGTAAATGCAGGGGAGTTGGTGGATAATTTAATGGAGCAAATTAAACAGTTTCAACCAGGATTTACGTTGGGCGAAACGGCTGCTACATTAACCAAAATTGATGATGAGTGGTTTGAAGTGGTTACAAATAAAGGAACTATTCACCGTGCAAAAGCAATTGCTATTGCTGGAGGATTGGGAACTTTTGAACCTAGAAAGCCGGATTTGGAGAATATTGCTTCCTATGAAGATCATGGAGTGGAATATTTTGTGAAAGATCCAGAACATTTTCGCAATAAACGTGTCGTTATTGCCGGTGGTGGAGATTCCGCATTAGATTGGAGTATTTTCTTAGCTAATGTTGCCGCTGAGGTTACTTTGATTCACCGTCGTAACGAATTTAGAGGAGCTCTTGATTCCGTTGATAAAGTTCAAGAATTGAAAAACCAAGGAAAAATCAATTTGATTACGCCTGCAGAAGTGGTTGGTTTGAAAGGAAACGGGCATATTGAAGCGATTACTATTGAAAAAGAAGGTGAGCAGACTGATATTGCAACGGATTATTTTATTCCGCTTTTTGGTTTAACACCAAAATTAGGTGACATTGCTAATTGGGGATTAGAAATTGAGAAAAATGCAATTAAAGTGAACAACGCATTAGATTATCAAACGAATATCGAAGGTGTTTATGCGATTGGAGATATCAATACCTACCCAGGTAAATTGAAGCTGATTCTATGTGGTTTCCACGAAGGAACATTGATGTGTCAAAGCGTTTACCAGCGATTGAATCCAGGAAAAAAATTCGTTTTGAAATATACAACCGTAAGTGGTGTTGATGGTTTTGATGGAAGCCGTAAAGAAGCCGAAAAAGCGGTTGTTAAAAAAATTGACTAGTCATGACGGAGCAAGATATTCAGTTAGAAATTATCGACCGTGAGGGAACTTTACATCAAGTTGTAGGACCTACGGATATGTCGATGAATTTAATGGAAGTTATTCGTTCTTATGAATTGGCAGAAGAGGGAACAATTGGTGTTTGTGGTGGAATGGCGATGTGTGCATCGTGCCAAGTTTATGTTTTAAAAGGAGAAGATCAATTGCAAGCTATGGAAGATGAAGAAGATGCGATGTTGGCGGAAGCGTTCCATGTTCAAGATAATTCAAGATTGGGCTGTCAAATCCCAATTACACAAGAAATTGATGGGTTAAAGGTTCAGATTGCTCCTTACCCATAGAAAATACATGTTTTTTGATTTTTAAAAGTGATGTTTACTTTCTCAAAGTGACATCACTTTTTTTTTATTTAAAACTTAATCGAAACGAAAAAAAATCTGGACGCAGAAACGGTTCTATAATAGAATTAAATATTAAATTCATAAAAAAAGCGTATAAAAATTAAAATAAATTTGCATTATTGAAAATATTAACTATATTTACGATAAAGATATGGGTAAAAAAAAGCGAATATCTTAACGTGAGACAATAAAGGAGATGGTGTTGAAATTAGGAATTGAAAATTGACTCATTTGATCTAGAAAAAAATTACATTAATATTCCCCAAATTATTAAAAAAGACAGTCTGAACGCGGGTTTCAGGCTGTTTTTATTTGTGTGTATTCTTATTGTATCATTTTGAGACAATAAACTGTTTTTTTTCTGGTCTTTATTTCTCAAAATAAGATAATCATAATTTTCTAGATTTATTGTGGTTTCCGATTATGCTTGTCGAGGTGCAAATTTTGGTTGTTATAATTCCGAAAATACATCATCATAAACGACAAAGCCTTTAATTTTAGCTAAAGAATCTTTTGTGAGTTCCCTTGCCATAAAATAGGTGGATGGAACATCAAAGCTAGGAAGTAGTCCAAATGTTTTTGCAGGAACAAATCCAAATTTTGGATAATAGTTTTCATGGCCTAAAACAATAACATGTGGATATCCTAATTCTTTGGCGGCATCTAGGCCAGCTAAAACCAATTGAGAACCAATGTGTTTTTTTTGATATTTAGGAGCAACGGACATTGGGTCCAACGCAATGCTGGGAAACTCCGTGTCTTCGTTGATGATGCGAACTTTAGTGAACATGATATGCCCAATAACAATATCTTTTTTGCTCGCAACTAAAGATAATTCGGGAATGTAATTTGGCGTTTTTCTTATTTTTTGAACTAATAGTGCTTCTTCATCACGGTTGAATGCATCACGGTTTACTTTTTCAACAAGTTCGTATTCACTATGCAATTCGGGACGTATTTGTATTTCCATTTCTAAAAATTATTTTTAAATATACGGATAAATTAGAATATTTTTAAGTGTTATCGTATTTTTTCTAGTCAAAAATTGAGCCATAATTGTCATGTGATTTTCCTTTTACTCAAGCGATTTTACCTAATTTTGTACGTAAATATTCAAATCATGAATTTGGTAAAGCAAGTTGCTTTGGTTTTTGGCTGTCTGGCTATTGGAGAATTAGTTGTTTCGCTATCAGGTATTAAGATTCCTTCGAGTATTATAGGGATGTTGGTGTTGCTTTTTATTTTGAAGATGAGGTGGGTGAAATTGGATGAAATTGATGGTGTTACTTCTTTTTTAATTAACAATATTGGGATTTTCTTTGTTCCTCCTTGCGTCGCGATGCTTAATTATTTTGATGTTCTTGGGAATTCTATTTGGGCAATAGTCGTGGCGGTTGTTGGAAGTACAATTGCCGTCGTGCTGGTTACTGGATTTACACACCAAATAATGAGAAGAAAAAAATGAGTTTTTTAGATAATACGATTTGGCTTTTTTTCTTAACGGTAGCTTTATATTCGTTAGGAATCCTGCTTTCTGCGAAAAGACGATGGATCATTTTTAATCCTATAATTTTATCATCAGCAGTGCTTATTGGCTATTTATTGATTTTAGAAATTCCATACGAAAAGTACCAGTTGGCGGGTCAACATATTGATTTCTTACTAAAACCTTCCATTGTCGCCATGGCGATCCCGCTTTATCTACAATGGGATAATATTAAAAAGCAATTTGGCGCCATCTTATTAAGTCAGTTTGTGGGTTGTATTTTTGGGCTATTTGCCGTAGTTTTCCTTGCGAAAATAATGGGAGCAGAAACTCAAGTAATTATGTCGCTTGCACCAAAATCGGTAAGTACCCCCATTGCTTTAGAGGTTTCTAAATCGGTAGGTGGAATTCCGTCTATTACTGCAGCAGCGGTTATATTAACGGGTTTGTTAGGAAGTATGGCTGGTTTTCAATTGTTGAGTTTGGCTCGTATTACAAATCCGGTTTCCCAAAGTATTGCTATGGGAACGGCTTCTCATGCCATGGGAACGATGCGTGCGATGGAATTTGGAGATAAATATGGCGCTTTCGCCAGTGTTGGAATGATATTTAACGGAATACTTACGGCTTTTTTAGCACCTTATATTTTGATATTTCTTAAACCGTATTTATAGGTATTTCATTTTGCAAATCCGAGATACATTGTTCTCGGATTTTCCAGATATCGGTTAGTGATAAGTTGTATTGATTTTCGATAATCCACTGTTTTAGATAGTTTTGATGAAGTTGAACTTTTTTAGTTGCGATTTCGTCAAACTCAATTTCTAATTCATCAAGAAGCAAAGGTTGAAAATCTGTATAGGAAGCATTAACTCTCGTAAAATCGAAATAGGTGTTTTGAATTTTTAAATAATTATGGGCTTCCGGAATATACGTTAAGTGATTAGCATCCAACGTATTCTTGATTTTTGGTGTATATTCACTATTCATTTTAAATATTCCTAAAATCAATTTTACATCAGGAAAACCTTGCTCTAGTGCTAGTTTTCGCAGAGAAGCATGTTTTGTACTGCATGTTCCATAGTGGTCAATGAGGGCGATTGCAGGATTTTCTTTTTCCGAATTTCTTTTATAGGGGAGCTTTGCAATGTAGTCGCAAGCTTCATCGAAATCAAAAATTTCTAGTTTTTTAAAGTAATCCGAAACAATTCCAGGATGTTGAATTTTAAAATTGAACATGCAGTTTTCTTTTCTTTATGAGATTCCGTGTCCTCCGAATAATTGGATTTCTTGCCCTTTTGCTGGCGGTCCGTCTAATAGAGGCATCGCTTCCATAATAAGTTCTCTAACGCCAGGAATATGCAAGGATAAATCATGATTTTCTTTGGTGTCCCAAATCTCGGTGACAAAAACGGAATTCGGTTCGTTAGAGTCGGAGCCAACCACATAAAGTTGACAGCCCGAAGCTTCTGAAATTAAGTCGGCAGCGTCCAAAAGTATTTTGGCTAGATTCTCAACTTGGTTGGTTTTAGCTTTTAGTTTTCCGTGAGTAAATAAGGCTTTTGCATAGAAAGATTATGTAGTTTAAAGATACATATTAAAATTAGATACTACATGAAATTTTTAATGAAGACCAAAGCTGTTATTGAAATAAAAAGCCATAAAATTACTCCTTGAAATATGGGGATTGGGCCAATGGATTTCATTTTTTTCCATGACAGATTAGAACCGATTAAAAATAAAGTTAATGTTAATCCTTTTGTAGCAAGGAATACGATGTTCGGACTCCATTTTTGTACAAATGGAAAATACGTATTAATCGCAATTGCGAGTATGAACAAACCAATGAAATAGGGAATTTTGACTTTCTTTTCTTTCTTTTTAAATAGGAACGAACACGCAAAAGTTAGTGGAATAATCCATAAAGCTCGGGTGAGTTTTACTGTAGTAGCAACCTGCAGCGCCTCGGTTCCGTATTTTGCAGCAGCACCAACAACCGAACTGGTATCGTGTATGGCGATGGCGCACCACAATCCAAATTGATTTTGGGTTAAATGCAACATCGAACCAACGGCCGGGAAAATAAACAATGCAGCGGAATTTAAAATGAAAACCACGCCCAATGCAACGCTTATTTGCTTTTCATTGGCTTTAACCACAGGCGACAAAGCTGCAATGGCGCTTCCTCCGCAAATTGCTGTTCCCGCCGATATCAAAAACGAGGTTATTCGATCGGATTTGAATAGTTTTCCTAGTAAAACTCCAAGAAACAAGGTTCCAAATATGGATGCAACCGTCAATGAAATGCCTTGTTTTCCAGCGGCAAGTGCCGTATTTAGATTCATTCCGAATCCTAATCCAACAATTGAAAATTGCAAAAGAAAACTTGTAATTTTCTGATTGTACTGCGGAAAAGGATGTTGAATGAGTTGTGCGACGAGAATTCCGATGAAAAGTGCGATTGGCGGATTGAAGAGTGGAGTAAAACACAAAATAGCAATTCCTACAAATACTATTTTTCCAAATCCAAACGATGATGATGTTTTCATAAATCAAATTTTATAGGGCAAAGTTCCTATAGAATCAGGATTTATGGAAATTGTTTCTTTTTATTAACTATAACTAAAAGTTATAATTATTTATATAGTTAATAAATAAATTGATTGTTTTTGAGTTTTCACCTTGATTGGAAATTAAATAAAAATACCGTTCCATCGTTACGTCCTCAACATCGATGATTTTGAGAAGATTATGTTGTAACTCTTCATAAATAGCAGTAATGGACAAAAATGCAAATGTGTTCGAATTTAACAGATAGTTTTTGATACTTTCGGTATTTTCGAAGGTAATTTCAGTTTTCAGATCAGAAATTTTGATTTTGTTTTTAGCCAAAACCGAAGCAATTATTTCTAAAGAACCCGAGCCTTTTTCTCTTTGCACAAAAGGAATTTTCAATAATTCATCTTTGGAGATTATTGACTTACTAGAGGTTTTTATTTGTGTGCACAAAATCAATTCATCCTTAAGAAATGGCGCGTAATTCATTCCGCTTCGTTTCGATTTTCCTTCAACAATTCCTAAATCGATTGCTTGATTCGCTAAGAGATTTTCAATATTTTCAGTATTTCCTGTATGCAATTCCAACTCAATATGAGGAAAGCTTTTCTTGAATTGAGCGAGATATTTGGGCAAAACATATTGTGCCGCGGTTGTGCTCATTCCAATTCGTAAAAAACCTTGGTTTTCTTGATTTAGAAAATCAATTTCTGAATCTAATTCCTGATATAGATGTTTGATTTTTTCCGCGTAGTTTAATAGGATTTTCCCTTGTGTTGTGAGTTCGATTTTATTGCCACCGCGAATAAATAATTTGCATTGATAGTATTGCTCAATTTCTTTGATATGCTTTGTTACTGCAGGTTGAGAAATAAAAAGCTCATTGGCTGCTTTTGTGAAATTAAGGCGGGTCGCGACTGAATAAAAAACGTGAAGTCTGAAATCAAACATATTTTTGAATCGAAATTGTAAAGATATTTAAATTGTTTAGCGAAGCTACGGATATTCGAATCCAAACTGAAAAGCAACCAACTTATTTTTCCAAAAGGTATACTTTGCCGAGTACGCAGGAAGATTATTTTTCGTAAGAATGTTTTCTTTCGAATTGGGATGGGTTTCAAAGTAGTAATACGGCTGAATTCCATTTTTCGTACTGTCAATTGGAGCGTAGCATTTTCCAAGTTTTGTAATTAATTCTTCCTTAGAAATTCCTAATTTAATTCCATTGTTGGTTTGGATGATTCCGATTTTCTTTGAATCTATTTTTTCGTTTTTTAAATGTTTTTCTTCTACCAAAATCTGCGAAAATTGGTTTTTATTGTCGCCTTCAAATTGAGTTAGCGTAATTTTATTTCCAATCGTTCCATTTGTGAAAACATAGTCGTTGTTTTGGTTTAGTGTTATGTTTTCGCTAATAATTTTATTTGCTGTTTCATCGACTCTTAACTCAATTCCATTGATTGAAATGTCTGGATTTTCAATAAGACATTTCTTCGATTTCAATATTTGGATTGCGTCGTATTTTTCCTGTTCTATGTGATCAGGATTTGGTGGGAATTCTTGTGTTGATGTTTTTGACGATTTTTTACATCCACAAAAAAACAATACAAATACGATAAAAACGAGATTCAATTTCATGATTCAAGAAAATTCAATTGAATACTAAATGTACAATTATTCTAGAATCTTACTTTTGAATTTAGTTTGAAATGTTCATTTTCAGATCTTTTCCGTCAATAAAGATTTTTTTGTCCAAGAAGATTTTGTTTCCCAACATTCCCGTCATTTTTGACAACTTCATCAAGGCATATTGCGTTTTAGAATACCCTTCAACATACGTAATTTCATGAAGTGGAAGTTGCGTCGAATTAAAACGAATATTTTCGTTGGTTTGGGTTGTATACGTTGTTAAAACGTTGCCCCAAGAATTTCCTTTTTCAATTGTTACGGTAGCATTTTGAAGTTTTAATGAATTCCAGACTTCTTTGTTGGTTAGTAATTCATACGCAGAGGTTCCCGAATCGTAAATGAATTGTTCTTTGTTCCCTTTCAAAGTTGCTGGAATGATTAGCTTTCGTTTTTTAAAGGAATATTCGAAGGTATTTTTTGAGTTTAGTTTTGGTTGATTTTTCAAATTCAATTCGACATAGTTTTTTTTGAAATTAAGGTAGGTTAATCGATTTTCTAGAATATCAGAACCGATTGTTCCAATTATTTGAATGGAATTTTCAGTTGGTTTTGAGCTGGTTTGAATGACTTGAAACTTATCTGAATAAATTAATGTGTTTCCAATTTTAATTTTAGTTTTTACACGATTATTTTTTATTGTAATTCCTTCAATCTTTTGAACAGAATTGTTGTAAAATAGAGTATATGGTGACCCCGTATCCAATTGCATGTAATAGATTTTCGAATTATTTTGTAACTGAATAGGAAGTAGTAAAGCGGTTTTGGATTGATCCGTCCAAATCATAGGGACTTTTCCACTTTCATTTTGGACGGTTAAATAATTGGATTCCGGTGTAAATTTTTGATTGAAATACAGATACAGACCTGCAATGCTCACGATGATTAGAATTAAGATTGTGACAAGAATTTTTTTGATGATTTTCATAGGTTTGAAATTTTCATCAACATTCGAATAATTTCACCAAAAAAGAAGAAAATGAGATACGACAATATGCCGACAATTGCATGTCGTAATTTACAAGAAATTGTTTTTCAATCGAATAGCTAAACTGTTGTTTTTGTCTAACGAAACTCCATTTGCAAGCGTTACGATGATTTTTAAACCTAATAAAGTAAGTAGTGGAATGATAAAAAGTGGAAATTTTAGCGAAAAAAACTTCTGAATAAAAGGACTTATAATCATGGAAATGGAAACCAATAGAATGAGAATGATTTGGATTTCTATTATTTTCTTTCCGAGTGTTTTTACTTTTTGATCGGTCGTTTTATGAATCAAAATTAGTGGAGCTAAAATTCCACCAAAAGGAATAAGTAGTCCAAGTAGTGTCGAAATATTAATCCATTTTAGCCTTTCCAAATCGAAAGTTTCCTGTTGTTCTAGTAGATCATTAGGAGCTTTTTTTAATGCCTCTGCAATAGATTTTAACGTAAATCCTTTTGGGATGCTTCCTGCTTCAATCCGCTGAATGGTACGCAACGAAACACCAGCCTTAGAAGCGAGTTCCGATTGGGTGAGATGATTTTCCTCTCGAAAACGTTGAACGTTAGATTTTGAATTCATGGATTTAGTAGAATGCGATGACAAAATTAAAAAATTATCAAGTTTCGTCTACTGTTTGTTCTCTTAAACAATTTTGGATGGCTCGAAATTCAAAGTAAGCGACACAAAAATAATAGCCGGAAAATATCATGATAACGCCACCTTTGGAAAATTCTAATCCATCATCAAGAGATTTATGTTTGACAAGTCCTGTCCACTCTAAAATGGATTCAACGTTGGTAGCAAGCATTAATACACCGAAAAAAATGAAAAATTGTTGAATTTTTAACCGTGAAATTTGATCTTTATCTCTTTTACTTAAATCAAAGAATAAATATCTGCTGCTTATGAGTAACGCAATGAAGGTGTTTAAGAAAACGGTATTCCATTTGAATTTTGGCCAAAAATAGATGAAACTTAAAGCTAAAATTGCTCCTAAAAGTAATCGTCGATTTTTCAAAGGCATGTGAATGATCACTAAAATAGGAATCGCAAATAACAAATCATAAACCAAAAGGAGTGCGTACGATGTTTCCGTAACCTTTGAAAACGAATTCGGGAATAACGAAATGAAAATGTACTGAATTCCTAGCAAAACGAACGTTATCACGCTTTGGTAACGGCTTATCCAGTTTTGGTTTTCTTGAATATTCATCAGCTACGAACTTCTTTATTTTTTCTAAAGGACTGAAAAATATAATAAATAACGGGAATAAAAATGATCAGTGGTAAAATCATAAAAGTCCAATTTTGTCCCGAAACATCCTCTTTTTTAGCTAGTTGAATCGTTCGATAATCAATAAAAATAAAGACGAAAAGAATAGTAATTTTTAAAAATCGAAGCATTGTTAATGCCGTTGAATATTGCTTTTCGGCGTTTTCTTCTGTAATTACGACTAAGTAATTAAAATGATGCGGAATCTTGCTCAAAGCGGAAAGGCCAATCATAATAAATGTTCCAATAATGGGTAACAGAAAGATGGTTTCAGAACCTCCAAAAGCATCGGGCTCCCCTTTAAAATTATAGTGTGTCGGAATAGTTGCGGGCAATGAACGAAAAGAAAGTACAATATACAGCCAATACAAAAGAAGTAGTACAAAACTGAAAATCTCCCAAAAGAATTGGTTATTAGAAAGTTTGATATTAATTTTTGGTTGGTTTTTCGTTGCCATTCGATTACGAATATAGAAAATTATTAGCTCTAAATACGGTTCACCGTTTCGTTCACGCTCTTTTCTTTATATCCCGAATTGGAAACTTTTCCAAGATTATATTTGATGCCGAGAGAAACAGTTGGTGTATTTCCGTAAAAACTTCCTTTGGTAATAATCTTGTCGTAATTTAGTTTTTGTACAAAATTATTTTGCTGGAATATGTCGTTGTATCGTAAAGTGAAATCAAAATTTGAGATTGATTTGGTTAAACCAAAATTAACTAGAAACATGGCGTTGTAATCGAAAATACCTTCGGTGCGATCTGTGATCCAAGAAGCGTCCATCAAGAAATTATAGCCTTTTCCCAATTTTAATGTATTGTTGGTGTACCAATACAAATACGGCGTTGATTGTTTTACTTGTGCTAAGGAATCTTCGGTTTTGGAATAATTCACAGACAAACTGTTTTGTGAACTCCATATTTTATATTCAAAAGGAGCATCAAGTCCCAAACTAACACCCGATTCTTTATCAAAATTCAAAGAAGTGAATTTGGAAATATTCCGATTTTCATCATAAACCAAATTATAAGCGATTGGATTTTTTCCATGATAATACGATGCATTTACAGACCAATTTTTTAATTTAACATTGGCTGAAAACGTGTTGGTGTACGTTGGTAACAACTCTGGATTTCCCACATATTCCAAGTAGGGACTTCCGTATAAGCCTCCAGAAGCTAGATTTCCGTAATTAGGTCGTGAGATTGTTTTGCTAAAACTCAACGTGTAGTTATAATCTTTATTAGGTTTGTAGTTGATTTCAGCATTCGGAAACCAATCAACATAATTTCGCGAAATGGTTGTTTGATTTTTGATTTTGTCGATGCCATCTGCAGAAGTGGTTTCCATTCGGATTCCGCCGCTAAAACTTAGTTTATCCTTTTCACTTAAGAATTGAACATACGAAGCCCAATTGTGTTCTTTGAAAAAATATTGAAAAATTTCTGGATTTACTTTGATTGCAAAATCGGTTCGGTTATCCGTAATGGCTTCCGCTTTTGTGAGGCTTCCACCAAACTCTATTGCATAATCATTTTTAAGTTTTTTCTCAATATCAACTCTTCCCGAATAGGCGTTGACACCATAATTTTGATTTCGAAACTGATTTAATTGAAATCCTGAATTATCGACCTCATTGAAGAAATTATAATCAACAATATTGCTTTCTCGAGTGAATTGCAGTCCCGTAAAAATGGAAGCATCCACCGATTTTAAAACCTTGTTGTAGTTTAGTATCGAATTTACGGTTGCTCGATTTCGATCTTGTTGATTTAACGTTTTGATTTTTGAAGTTTTTCCGTTTTCAGAATAGTTTGTGATCGTGTTGTTGTCGCCTTTGTCTGGGCGTAAATTCGCATTTAAAATTAACGTAATATAATCACCATCGTCATTTAGTTCTTGATATAAATTGGCTCCAAAAACGAGTTGTGGACGCTTCGTAACGGAAGTGATAATGTAATCGGATTGGATATTTTTGGAAGGAACCGAATACTCAAAACCGTTACTTTCCCAATGATTTATTTGGTTGTAAGCGGCGTTTAGTTTCCATTCCGTTTTGTTTTTCTTTTGTTGAAAATTTGCAGAAAGGTTATTGCTAAAACGTTTGTTAAACGTCATGGTTTCGGTAACACTGAATTTGGAACCTTCCTTTTTGCTATTTTTTAGAATAATTTTGACAACCGCTTTGCCTTCGGCTTCGTATTTTGCTGATGGATTTCGAATGATTTCTACTGATTTGATGTCATCTACAGCAAGGGATGTCAACATAATGAAATCCACTTTTTGATTATCCAAATAGAGCAAAGGCGTTCCTTTACCCACCATAGAAAGGCTTTCACCATTTTGGCTCAATTGCAAAAACGGCAATTTCGAAAGCAAATCGGACGTTGTTGCCACTTTGTTCAAGCTAGAATTAGCGACGTCGATATTGATATTTCCTTTTTGAACTTGATAGGTTTTCTTTTTGCCTGAAATGGTAACTTCCTGAATTGTCGTTTCTTGATTTTTGAATAGTATTTGGATGTTTCGGTTTTCAGAAAGGAAAAAAGAGGCTTCTTTTTGAACGGAATCACCCAATTCAATTTGCAAATAATAGGTTTGGGAAGTTAGATTTTCAAAACTAAAAAGCCCTTCTTTAGAAATGGTTGCCTTGACAATTTGGTTTTGATGATCATACAAGTAAACATCAGCATAGGAAATCAATTGATGACTCGTGTTTTCTATTTTTCCTTGGATGCGTAAGTCTTGGGCAAATATCAAGCTGCCTAAAACTAGAGCGAAAAGGTAAAGAATTTTATGCATTGAATTTTGATTCCCTTTTTGATTTGATAAATAACGAATTGTTTTACTGAAACGTATTTCGAGATGTAAAAATTTACAATTTAGTTTTCATCCCAATATTTTACCATTGTTATCTGGTTTATTTCTCGTTTTTCGTTTAGAGAAATCTCAT
>NZ_JCAKLF010000005.1:0-115164 GCF_059509915.1 Kaistella sp. CFF1-2 | reverse complement strand
GGAAGGTTGTTTGTTTTTTGCTTGCAGATAACGGAAAGGGGCTTTGCGAGGTGCGGGCTACTGTAAACCGAAAGTCGGGAGGAGAACCAATCTCTAGCAAAAACCATTTTCATTTTTTCAAATTTACAAAAAAAATGAAATGGTTTTTTGCGGGTATTTTATAGAATATTTCTATGATTTCCTTCAACCCCGCATCTTGCAAAACCCATGTTAGCAGAAGTAGTTTTTTCTATTCAACAAATCTTGCAAATCCATTTTTGAAGGGGTATAATTGCTTATAATCATTATTAAAAACATTTTGTCCTCTTTCATTTATGAAAGTATAATTTCCATTTTCTAATTTTACTAAGGCAATATTATTTTTAAAAGGGAATGCCTCTTTGTAAATATTCGGTATAATAAAATTACCAACTTTGTCTATATAGCCATACTTTTCATCTTTTTTTGCAACAGCAACTTCGTTTTTAAAATTTCCATACCAACAAAATTCTAAGTCAGGTTTGATAACAATTTGATTGGAAAGATTTATATAACCTATTTTTTTACTGTTTAAGTCTTTACTGAAAAATGTAATATTTTCATGGAATGGATTTAAATAGTTATATTCAAAAGGAATAATTATATTGTTACTCATATCAATTGCTCCCCAAAAGCCATCTTTTTTTGTAATTATTTTATTTTCTGAAATATCTTTAACTTCATCATAAATTAAGGGAATTACAACATCCCTGATTTTATTGACATATCCTATTTTTCTGTTTTTAACCACTTTCATTAAACCATTTTCAAAATAACCTGAAATTTCATCGTAATCAGAAAAAGAGAGTAATTTGTGATTTTTTAAATCATATAGGTTTTCAGGAAAGTCACTGCCTTTTACTTTTGTCATAAACTCTGTCATTCCTGTTGTAATTGAAGTTAATTGTCCTTTTTTAATTTTATTTTTTTTCGTATCACTTACCAAAACAAGATTGTCTATTATAGGTTTGTATGAAGTTTCTAAATTTTTTAGATATTCAATTTCCTTTCCTTTTTTATCAATATAAAACCACTTTGCACCTTTTTTTACTGAAGCAAATCCTTTGTAAAAAGGAAATGCATCATCATAAATTAAAGGGACAATAACTTTGCCTTTCCTATTTATAAATCCATATTTATCTTTTTTTATTGCTAAACCTAATTCATCTTCATTCCAATAAGTTATTGAATATTCAGGAAAATATTTTATTTTTCCATTTTTAAAAATTAATCCAGGAATGCTATCTTTAATAATGTTTGCATAATTTCCTCTAAAATCAGATGCATAATCAAATTCAGCAGATTTAAAAACTTTTCCATTTTGAGAAATAAAACCGAATTTTCTATCTTTTTCTTTTTCTCCTGTTGTCATTAAGAAATTCATTATTTCAGAATAGTAATCAGCAACACCTTCAATAGGATATGAATTTATTTTCAAGAATTCTCTTTGTGAAACATCGGAGTAATTTTGATTTTGCGCATTTAGTGTTATTGAAAATAAAAAAAACAATAATAAAATTTTAGTCTTCATTTTTATAGTTTTAATACGGATTTTTGGTTACTATTTCTGCTAACGGAAAAAGTATTGGCGAAGTGCGGGCTGAATTTAACTGAAAGTTCAATTCAGACTGCGTGTAGCCGATGCTTTTTCAGATTGTTAAATTACACAAAAAAACAATATGAAAAGCAGCGGCGGCTAAATATTTCGAATATTTCAACTTAGACTTTCCTCCCGCATTTTGCCAATACAATGTTATCTGCAGTTATTTTATTCTTTTCCAATCTCTATCATAAAGTTTCTTCAATTTTTCCTTTACTTCTGTTTGAAAAACTTCTCTTGGTAGCTCTGATTTATCCAAAACAACTTCATAAGTCAATATTTCATCTTTGTCATCAAACAAATTATTGCCGTTGCTATCTTTTGTCGAAGTCATTATAACTTTATTTGAAGTTTGAATATATTTCCAACTATTTATGCTTGAATTTTTGGGTGAAATTTGTCTAAAGTTCTTACCAAATCGATCTGAAACAAACAAATAAATTGGATCTTTTTCATTTATTAATTTGTCTTTGTTATAATCTACGCTTCTAACATTATAAAAAATATGATTAGTTTTTTTCGAAACATTAATTCCTTCCTCAGCATTATATTTATAATCATAATCTAAAATTAGAATTTTGTTTTCCGTAAGTAAATGATATTCATTTGTATTTGAATTAAGAAACATTATATTCCAGAATCCATTATTTGGCATTTCTTTGTATGAATAATTTCCATCTTCTCTTGGATTCTGTCCCATTTGCAAGGGAAAAATTAAAACTCCAGTACTGTCAATTTCTGTAAAAGAATTCATTTGAATGTTTAGATTTTCAATTGAAGAAGGTTCTGTTTCTACACTTGAAGAGCTTTCTAAATTTGGCGAATTTTTGCTACACGAAAATAAAGTTAGTGTTAAAGTGAAAATGATAAAATTTGCTTTCATAGACAGTGTTTTGTGATAATTGCAGATAACGGGAAAGGGCTTGGCGAAGGCGGGGATAAGAAAGACATAAACTTCAACTGAACCCGAACCGAGCAAAAACCATTTTCGTTTTTTCAAAATTACAAAAAAATAAAAAAACGAAATGGTTTTTTGCGGCGAAAAGTGCTGAAATCTTCTAAATGATAACTTCACCCCCGCTTTTGCCAAACCCATGTTATCTGCAGGCATTATTTTCCCTTAAAGTCTTCAATTATTCTTTGTGTTGTTTTTTCGGTTTGAATAATATCAATTAATATCATTTTTAGCGTTTCCTTTTTGCTTTTTTCGGTTTCATGAAAGTTAGAATATAGAAATGTCATTAGATATTCAGTTTTATCTTTTAAGATTTCCTTTTGTTCTTCAATATTTGATAAAGAGGCAATTCTCTCATAATCTACTAAATCAATTTTTGAACTTGAAATCGCTTTCCAAGCATTTATCTTTATTTTTGGAATTTTTATTCCTTTTGCTTTTTTTACTACGTCCAAAATTGTAGCGTTTTTATAGTTTGCATACAACTCAAGACTGTCAGTTAATGCTTGTTGTAAAGGAATTATGTCTTTTATTTCCTCATTTGTTTCATTTAGTTCACTATTAACTGTAGCAAAAACTTGTTCAACATACTTTTTATCTTTCCGAGTTTCACTCCAATTATTAATAAAAAGCGCAATTAAAATACCTGCGATTACAGGTATTATTTCTTTTATAAAATTTTTACTATAATTCTTGATTTTCTCTTTCATAGACGCTGTTTTGATATGCTTGCAGATAACGGAAAAAGTATTGGCGAAGTGCGGGCTAAGAATGACTGAGTGGTCTATTGTTAACTGCATAAAGCAAAAAACTTTTTCGTGGAACTAAATTACATAAATTATGTGGAACGAAAAGTTTTTTTGCGACTAAATACACCTAATCCTCCTATTATACATTTTACCCCGCATTTTGCCAATACAATGTTAGGCGATCGCCCTTTTTTTGATGTTGCTTTGGGTTTTGATTCGGTGGGTGGAATAATTGTTTTTGCGGTCATGATAAATGTAATAGCGGATGCAATAAATATAAATGCGGATGCTATAAATTAAACTGCGGATGCTATAAATGTAATTGCGGTTGTAATAAATGAAAGTGCGGAAGCTATATTTTAGTTTGCGGATGCTAGTTTTATAAATGCGGTTGCAATATTTGTAATTGAGGTTTTGAATTATGCAACCGCAGTTCTTAGTATTATACTTACGGTATCTTTCTTTTAAAAATTGGTAGCTAACTTTATAAATAGGGTAGCTGTATTTGTTTTAGTGGGTTGTTGTTATTTAGGCTTTTTAAATTCTATTCCTTTTACTTGTGCGAATTCTGGACTTGTAGTACCGAAGATTGATTTGATGTATTTCTTAACTTCGGATGCGACTTCAAAAATGCTATCATCTTTTGTATATAATGTAGCATTTCTTGCGATGCGTGAATTGCTAATATCTGTATATGATATTGCAACTTCGTTATTCTTAGTTGCTAACTCGGTTTGTTTGGCTTGTAAGGTTGCAATTTGTAAATCGGTTTCGTTGGGTGTATAACTTGCTTCGCTTTCTAATACTGATATAAGACCTGCTAAATGTTGAATCTGTTGTGTATAAGATTGCTGACTTGTAGATATGGTTGTTGGTGCAGGTGTATTGGGGTCGGTTGGGGTAGTGGCACTTGGGGATACTCTTTGCCCTTGCATTTTTCTGTTATATCCTTTGGCATCTTTTATTAACTCGTCTGATGCATCGGTTGTTTGTAATGCGTTGACTAAACGAGTGGATAAAGATTTTAAACCACTAAAAGCGGCTTGACGTTCGTTAACCTTGGTGTTGTATGCCGTATTTTTCGCCACGACATCCGATAGTTTTGCTTCGGCATCCGCTAACAAGGCTTGTAGTTGTGGAAGTTTTAAAGCATTTTTTGATGGGTTGTAAGTTGCTCCATAGCCTTGTACAAAGGCAATTAGGTTTTGGAAGTTCGCAACATTTTTTGCGTGTCCTGTTTCACTCACAGATGCTTTTGTTTTTGTGGTGTTCGTGCTTGATAAGTCTTGAGTTGAAGCCATTTGTGTAGTTTTTATTGATTAATCTATTAAAGTTACTAAAAAAAACAATTGGTTAATAGATTGATATTAAAATAAATAGCTAATCTTTTGGATTAGCTATATTATTTTTTATGCGATAAAGGTTTTCAATAAATAATTGACTCGTTTATTCTTTTAAAAACTCGTACTCGTAGATTTTAGGTTTTATTTTGTCTGCGAGTATATTCAGTTTTGTTTTTAGTTCGGCGTTTAGTTCTGTGTACTTTTCGTCGGAACTTTTGGCGTTCATTTTTCCTTTATCATTTCTGCCTTGGAAATATTCTCTAATGTCGTAATAACTTGCATTAACATTAACGCTTGGTTGTTCATGATAATAACGCCATAGTTCTTTACCTGCTTCGAAAACGGCTTTTGCTTCTTCTGAAAATTCTAAAGCTTCATTTTTTTGTGTGGTATTTTCGAACAGAGTAACTTCGTTTGTATTTGGAAGTTTTCCTTTTATGAAGTTGGTCATAAAGTTACTTGCAAATTTTTCTTTCGCATTTACATCTTGTTCAGTAAAGGGAATCCAATGGTTGATGCCTTCACTTGTGGTGATTCTGTTCTGACCATGAAATAATGTAAATGCTAAACAATCTGTTTTGAATTCATTATCATTTTGCCAAGCATCTTTGGGAAATAAAAACTGGTCTCTGTCATTAAGCCAAGAAGCAGGAATGCTATGGCGAACTGCAAAGAAAACACATGTTTTCACTAAATTTTCTTTTTCAATATTTAAAGTACTTCTATATCTTCTATTTGATCTATCTGATATTTTTACAATATATGAGTTAATATTTACTGAACTTTGACCTTGAAAATCATTACCACCTCTACAACTCAAATGTCCAATTTTATTTTCGACATCTAATTTTTCGAAAATCCAATTACTAATAGGTATCCCAGAATTATATATGCTCTTTTGTTGTAAATATCCATTTTTAGTAAATATTTCAGCTTCTATTTCTAAGAATTCATCATTCTTTTCTGTATCCCATATTTTAAATCCAATTGGAAAGTCACCTTTTACATTATCAAAGGTATTAGCTGGAACTAAAAAAATTTTTTCGAGCTTCGCTCGATAGACATTTCTGAAATCCGAGAAGTTGGGAGATTGCAGAATTTTCAAAGTTGAAAATTCTGCAATCTTACATTGAGGTATTTCTCGATAAATTCTCATTAAAAATTGGGCAAAAAGTTCATTACTCCCTTTTTTCATTAAGGACTTATACTTTTCAACAATTTTAGTTTGTGAAACTCCTGTCTTATTTTGTTTATCTCCTTTTGAACCTACTTCCGCATAAGGAGGATTGATATAAATAACTAATTTTTTACGTTTTTCTGGATCGTTGATGATGTCTTGTAAACTTTGGGGAAGTTTGGAGAAATCGTCATTTAAGAAATCGAATTGAAAAACATGGCTTTGCAATAAGTTGGCACCGTGTTCTATACGTTCGTGCATTACATTAACATCTGCTTGGTCTAACGTACTTGCGTAAATGTTGAATTTATTAGTTAATCCCGCTAACAAATTACCCGTACCTGCGGCACAATCCCAAATATAATAATCGTCTTGCCAGTTCTCGCCAAGATAGTCTGTAAGATACTTTTGCGAAAGTTCTACCCATTGTCTTGGGGTAAAGAAAGCACCTTTGCGCTCTCTAATGTCTTGGGGAACGAGTAGGTCTCTACGCTCGATAATGTATTCTTGGTAGCTTTTGATAGGTGGTCTTTTGTAACGCTTCCAAAATTGTTGATAGGTTTCTTTGTTGCGAATGTTGATAGTAGCATCAAACATTTGCTTGATGTTTTCTTTCGCAATTTTGTAGCCTTGGTTTTGATAAATAACAAATAGATTGTCCCTAACTGTGGAATCGTCTTCTATCTTTTGCGTGTCTTTGTCATCTACAAAAAGGTCTGCAAGGTAAAAATCGGAATCGAGGATATTGGCTTTTTTAAGGTCGTCCCAATTGACTTCGATATTGGGTTTTACAAATTCTAACCAGCGGAGATAAATGGGGATAAAGTTGTTTTTATCTATTTTTATTTTTGCGGTTTCAGTAGCTTTTGCAATGTTATTGGCGATGAAGAATTTTAGTTCTTTTGCATCTTTTTCGTAATCGTAAACGTAAGAGCTTTGCTTTAAGTTAGCTTCTACACGTGTTTTGATGAGTTTGAATTCTTTTGTATCGTGGTTACTGGGCGTAACATTCCAATTGAAATCGTTAAGATAAAATATATCCTGAATGCTGATGTACGATACGAATGCAATTTTTTTGAAATCGAACGCTCCTAAAAATGCGGGTGGTAACGTTTTGTCGAATGTTCTCGCCTTACCAATTGTAAGGATTAATTGCACAAACATGGTGACTTCGTCATAGTTTCCTGTTTTGGCTTCCGCCCAAAGCAGGGGAGTTCTACCGAATAAATTGTCTTGTTTTGGAAATACGGAGAAATCTATATTTCCGATGATTTCGGTTGTATCAAAGTTCTTGAACCATTCTGCACCAACTTTATTTTTTAGTTCTTCTTCTCGGATGTTTTTGTATTTCATAGTGGTTGTTCTTGCAGATTTGTACGTTTTTTTGATGTTGTACAAAAGTAGTTTTTTTAAACTGATTTTAAAATATGAAAAGTTCCACTTTCGTGAAACTTTTGTTGCTATTTTCTTATTGTAACGATTGTAAATAGGGTGTCGCCTAACTCTCAAATATACGAAATAAATTAAAATCACAAAAATTTTTAAAACATTGACTATCAGTAGACTAATTTTATTTAACTTTAGTGCTATTCAAAAAACGAATAACCAAAATTATACAAAATGCGAACTACAAGGATTGTGAAGTCGTTGGATTCTAGTTTCGAGGCTTCTTGGTTTCACGCTGCTCCCGATTTTTTTAAGGGTAAGGAGATCATTTGGGTGGCTTTCAAGAATGAAAAAGCATTAATTGCGATGCTTCGCGAGCATTTTTTTGCACAATGGTCATCGAGCGAAAAGAAATGGTATGTCGCCGATACGAAACACAATCGTGAAAAACTTCAACTTCCTGAAAAGTGGATCGGAAAACGCTCTCTAGACAAAATCGCAGAAATCAATCAAAAAGAATTAATAAAATATCAAAATTACTTGGTTTTACAAGGGCTTTCGGGAAATACGATACGAACTTATTTGGCGGAGTTTGCGCAATTGCTTTACGAGATCAAAGAGTTTCCGGTGTATAATTTAACAGCTTCGAAACTTCAAAGTTACTTCCTTTTTTGTGCGAAGGAAAAGGAACTTTCGGAGAATCAAATTCACAGTCGGATGAATGCAATCAAATACTATTTTGAGAAAGTTTTGCATCAGCAAAAAATGTTTTTCGATATTCCTCGACCTAAAAAACATCAGCAATTACCGAAGTATTTTAACGTTCGTGAGATTAAGAAAATGTTCAATTCTATTGACAATCCCAAGCATTTAGTGATGCTAAAACTTTGCTACGGTTTGGGATTACGTGTGAGTGAGATTGTCCATCTTAGAATTGAAGATATCGACAGCGGTTCTATGAAAGTTCTTATCCAAAGGGGGAAAGGAAAGAAAGATCGCTATGTTAATTTGCCCAAAAGTATTTTGGAAGAATTACGCAATTATTATCGAACATATCTGCCGAAAGTCTATCTTTTTGAAGGCAAAATTCCTGGTGAACCACTGAATATTAGAACGGCTCAAATGGTTTTTCGTAATGCATTGTTGAAGGCTAATGTGAAAAAGAAAATTGGAATTCATGGACTTCGACATTCTTATGCGACGCATTTGCTGGAGTTGGGAACGGATATTTCTTTGATTCAGAAATTACTTGGTCATGAAAACATCAGCACAACGTTGACGTACACACAAGTCACGGATCCTATTGTTAATAATGTGATTTCGCCTTTAGACAGAATCTGAAATCGTCTCGGGATTTAATTTTTGACCAGTAAGTCGAGTAACCAGCATCGCAGCAACCGTATCTCCCGTAGCATTCAGTACCGTAGCCAAAGGATCAACTAAAGTTCCGATAATCATCACCGCAGGAATGGCTTCTGGAGGCAGACTATACACAGATATCATCAACATTTCGCCAATATAACCGCCATTGGGGATTCCGCCAGCAACAATACTTACGAAAACCGTGATTCCCACTGCTAAAAGTAGATTGCTTGGTTCGAAAAAGTTTTCACCAATAATTAAAAAAGCTACGTAAATTTTAATAATAGATGAGATGGACGATCCGTTCTTGTGAAGTGTCGTTCCAATAGGGATAACCACATTGGCAATGGAGTCGGGTATGCCAATTTTCTGAGCCGCTTGCAAATTGATAGGCATCGTTGCGAAGCTACTGCACGTACTCACCGCCGTTAGGGAAGGGTAAATATTGTTTTTCCAAAATAAGCGAACGCCTTTTTTTCCAAATGCAGCGAAAGCATATAAACTAAAAAATACGAAGAAATAAATGATTCCAGCAGCATAATAGAGGCCTAAAGGTTTGGCATAAAATCCAAATAATTCTGGACCTACAGTAGATACTTGAAAAGCGAAATACGCTCCTAAACCTATTGGTGCACCTTTCATAACCAGCAATAAAATTTGCTTCATGACTTCATAGCCAGAATCTAAAAAGTTTTTGAAGAAAACGCCTTTTTCACCAGACCGTCGAACTGCCGTGCCTAAAAGAAATGCGAAGATGAGTAACGCCAACATATTTTGGCGGGAAAATAATTGCGTGAATTCCCCAACCGTGAAAAAGCTTACAATTCGGTCGCCCCAATTTTGAGTTTCTGCAGGCGAATCTAAATGAACTAAATCATTGGAAGCTAACGCTTGTGTTGGGAATAACCATACTACAACTATAGTATAACAAGCGGCGATAACAATGAATGATAAAAACGTAATCGCCATACTAACCAAGATGCGACCAAACTTTCCTTGCTTTTCGACATCCGCAATAGAGTGGGCAACTGCAAAAAATACGAGTGGAACTACAGAGACAAAAAGCAAATTCAGAAAAATATCACCAATTGGTTTCAATGCAGGAACCACTTCTGGCCAATACAAACCAATGCCGCTTCCTACAAGAATTCCAAGTAAAAGTAAGATGATTCCAGAATAATTTTGAAACAGATTTTTCACACTATTTTTTTTCAAAGATAGGATTCTTCTCGATTTTGAAATCTTTTTTGTTTTAAATTTTTGAAAATCATTCGTTTATGGTCAAAAATTGAAAAACAATATTTCTTAAATATTTCTAAAAGTTAAGGGTGTAGAATTTTAATTTTTTGTTAAATCTGTAAAAATTACCACAGTTCTGATTTTTTTGGTAGGATTTTGGCTTTTTGTTTTAAAGTAATACAAAATACATAATCAGAAAAAACAGCGAGTGGTAGAAAATCAACTTTTTTAAAATAGAAACGAAATAGAACAAAAACCTAAAGTAGAATTTAGACTAAAAAAGTGGTTATATGTTGGAGAAATTGTATGTGAAGTATATGCCTTTGTATTTTTTTGGCTTGGTATATATGATGTTATTTGGATGCGGGAGAACCGCAGGAGAAATCGGGAATTTGCAGTTGAAACCTTTTCACATGATTCTCAATTTTACAAGCTTCAAAGTTCCTTTTGAAGATTTTTTCTTAAATATTGTTTGTAATGTTGTCGTGTTCATGCCTTTCGGATTTTTAGGTTTGATTCATAAAAACTGCAGAAATATTGGGATTTTACTTCCCCTTTTTATTTGCGGAATTATTTCAATAGAATTAACACAGCATTTTACAGGACGTGGCGTTGCCGATATTGACGATGTTTTCCTGAATACAATAGGAATGCTTAGTGGCTATTTTTTATTTTCAAAACTGCCTATTTCCGAGGAAGAAGAAATTCACGATTTGGAATGGCAGACAGAATCTTAATATAGAAATCGCGAATTCATTTTGATTCGCGATTTTTTTTCGATAATTTTATTCATCATAATTAGACAAGTATGGCCTACATCGATTATTATAAAATATTGGGCTTAACAAAAACTGCATCGCAAGATGATGTAAAGAAAGCCTACCGAAAATTAGCTCGAAAATACCATCCAGACCTCAATCCGAATGATAAAGAAGCGGAAAAACGTTTTAAAGAGATTAACGAGGCAAATGAAGTTCTTAGTAATCCCGAAAATCGTGAGAAATACGATAAATACGGTGAAAACTGGAAATATGGTGAGGAATATGAAAAAGCACAGCAGCAGCAGCAAAGAGCATCGCAAGGAGGTGGGTACGGAGGTGGATTTTCAGGTGCTGATTTCGGGGATGGTGAAGACTTTTCAGACTTCTTCCAGAACATGTTCGGCGGTGGAGGCGGCGGTTTTGGTCGCAGTTCGCGAGGAAGTTCTTCAGGAAAATTCAAAGGTCAAGATATTCATGGCGAGTTGAATTTGACTTTACAAGATGCAGCGACTTCGCATCAGCAGACATTTGATGTAAATGGAAATAAAGTACGAATTACCGTTCCTGCGGGAGTTTATGATGGTCAACAAATTAAACTGAAAGGGCACGGAAGTCCAGGTTACAATGGAGGTCCGAAAGGTGATTTGTATATAACCTTCAACATTGCGCCCGATTCTCAGTTCGAACGCATTGGTGATGATTTGAAAACTAAAGTTGAAGTTGATTTATACACGGCAGTTTTAGGAGGTGACGTTCAAGTGCGAACGCTTAACGGAGATGTTAAATTGAAAGTGAAGCCCGAAACGCAATCAGGAACAACCGTTCGTCTAAAAGGGAAAGGATTTCCGGTGTACAAAAAAGAAGGCGTATTTGGTGATTTGTTCGTGACCTACGAAGTGAAAATCCCAACGAACCTTACCGAAAAGCAAAAAGAACTATTCCAACAGCTTAAAAATTCGTAATCATGGAAGGAAAAATTTCACGAGAAGAACTCACCAAACTCTATAAAATCGAGATTTCGTTTTTTGATCAATTGGAAGAGTCTGGTTTGATAAAGCCACAATTACAGGATAATATCAAATATTTATTATTCGACGATCTTGCTTATTTTGAAAAGCTAACGTCTTGGCATTACGATTTGGATGTTAATATCGCGGGACTTGAGGTTATTGATCATTTAATGCAACGCATTGAGCGATTGCAAGCTGAGAATCGAAAGTTTTTGCAGAAATTTAGCGATTCCATAGGTCATTTCGAAGATATCGACTGGAAATAATAATTCAAATTTTGATTGGGATTGTTTTGTTATTTTTGTACAAAATTTTATCCATTTGAAGACTTTTTATGGAGTACTTTTTGGTGTCTTAGTGTTTTGGCAAAGTATCGTGTATGCACAAACGTGCTTGCAAATCACGGCAACCGATTTTCAAGATAATCCCAATCCGACACTTTCTTGTGCTACGCAACCTGCGGGACAGAAATGTATTGGTTTAAAAGCAAATCTACCAACATTATATAGCACAAGTTCTTATGCTTTAAGTACGATTTCTTTTAATGGAACTAGTCCGTATGGGGCTTTTAATGAAGGAACACCTTTACAGGCGAATGTTGATGATTTGTTTTTTACAAAGCTGAATATTCCTTTTTCTTTTTGTTATTTTGATGGTGTCTATAACGAATTGGTTGTTGGTTCTAATGGACTGATTACCTTTGAGAAAAACCAATTAGATCAGGTTTCTTATCCCAATTTTACAGATAAAAATCTTCCATTAAAATCGATATTTGCAGGAATGTCGGATTTGGTTTTTTCCGATGCTGATGATTCCGAAATTTATTACAAAGTTGTTGGTGATGCCCCGTGCCGTAAGTTCGTAATCAATTTTTATAAAGGGCGATTGTCAGCTTGTCAAGAATCGGTGACTTCGCAAATTGTTCTTCACGAAGGAAGCAATATGATTGAAGTTTTTATCAAAGACAAACCTGTTTCTTGTGCTGAATCAAGATTTAAAGAATCGGTTATTGGACTTTCTGGAACAGATTCATCAAATCCATTAGCCGTGTATCCACCAAACAGAAATACGGGCATTTGGGCTGCAACAAATGAAGCATACCGATTTTCTCCGAGTGGAGGAGCAATTTCGCCCTCCTCAATTTCTTGGAAAAATGCTGAAAATATAAATATAGGTTATGGTTCTACCGTACAAGTTTGCCCAACGGCGAATACGACCTATCAAGTGGAAGCAACTTATACATTATGTTCTGGTGCAACATTGAATTTAAAAGATACAATTTCGGTAACTATTGACCCTTTATTTCCTTTATCGGCAAACTACGTATATAATATTTGTGAAGTTGGTGCTCAAACGATCCATTTTCAGGATTTTAATACGAAAGTTACTACTCTGGATCCTACAAATTTTTCTTTTTCATATTATGCAAGTCAAAGCGATGCTGCTGCAAAATTAAATGAATTAACTTCCGATGTCACGGTTAATAACACAATTAAATATTATGTTCGGATGGAAAGCAAGGCGGATCCGAATTGTTACACCGTTTCTGAAATTTTAATTAATTATAATGGAGCCGAATTAGCAACGAACATTGTCCCAATATGCGATCAAAACAACGATAGTATTGAACAGAATTATAATTTAAGAAATTTTACTACTATTTTATTTCCTAATGGATTAGTTGGGACACTTGGGTACTTCAAAACCAAGGAAGATGCCGAAGCAAATCGCAATGCTATTTTAAATGCAGATATCTCTCCATCATCCGAATTTTGGGTTCGCATCGATAGAGGAAGTTGTGTGAGTATTCTAGGTCCTATTAAAGTTAGTTTTTCTCCTGGACCAGTGGTGAATTCATCTATTGATTACGCAATTACGACTTGTGACGATCTAGAAAACCAAATAGAGGAATATGATTTTAAACGTATTGATTCCTTAATTTCTAGTCAATCAGGAATTACAATAAAGTATTATGGTTTCTATGACGAGGCTTTCTATGGAGGCTTTAATGAATTAAGAGCAGTTACAGGTGGTTCTTACCCTATTTATGCTCGAGTGGAAAATGGTGGAGGATGTTTTAGTATTTCTAAAATTAATTTGACCGTTACCTTCAAAAGTGTGAAAGCGAAAAATGCTGATGTTTATTTATGCTTTAATGGTACCGAAGATGTTACTGTTGATTTAGAAAGCTATGCACCAAGTCTTTTAGTAGGTAATCAAAATGTAATTTATAGTTATTATGCAAATTTTGTTGATGCGAGTAGTGAAGATCCTGCGGATTTAGCACGTTTGCAAATTCAAAAAGATCAAACAATTACTGATGATGGATCTCGAGTTCGAAAGTCGTATTTCGTCCGAATAACTGATAAAGATTCTGGATGTTTTACCATACGAGAGTTAACTTTTTATTTACTTAATCCGATTCCTAGAACGCAAAATCTTGAAGTTTGTGATGTGTTGAATGACGGTAAAGAAACGTATATGATCAGAACGTTTTTGCAAAAACTTCAGAACTATTCTGATGAGGTTATTCAGTTTTTCCCAGATGCAACTTCTGAAGCAAATAATATTGGTGAAATAACGGGTAATTACGATTTTAATTCAACCAATACGCTTTATATTCGTATAACGTCACATGGATGTAAACGTGTGTTTCCAATCCAAGTTAAACTTGTTCCTACTCCAAATGTTTTGCCAATTAAAGAAATTATCATTGCAAATATTTGCGATAATAATGCTGATAGTCAAGAACCCATTGATCTTACAAAGTATCAGTCCCAGATTTATCTTGAAAACAAGCCTGCTCAGTTTTATTATTTTCTCGGATACGACGAAACGACGGGTTCACTGTCTAATCAGATTTACAATCCGACAACTTTTGTTGCTGCAACTTCGCAACGTGTATATGTACAAACGCGTTTTGTAGGCGGAGAGCGTTGTGCAAGTGTTACGATTTTAGATTTGAAGCAAAATTTTTTAGCACCAATCTACGTTCACGATGCTACTTTGAAAAAGTGTTCTTATGATTCGAGTTCGCTGGTTTCTTTCACTTTGTCTGACGCTTTGCCATTAATGTTTAATTCGGGCGAAAATACGTTAAGCTTAAACCAACTTCAAGTTACATATTATAAATCGTATGTAGATGCAAATAACGGAAATACGATGAATGCAGTTTCGGTAAATTATCAATCTTTGAGCTCTATGGAAGAGGTTTGGGTGCGTTTTTACGATCCCGTTCATCAATGTTACTCTGTTGCTAAAATTACACTGTTAACTTATCTGCCTCCAAAAACAACGCTTCAGAAATTATTGGTTTGTGACACCAATCTTAATGGGAAATATGATATTAATTTGACTTTGTATTACAATCAAATTGTTTCCAATTACAGTCCAGATTTTATATTTACATTCTTCAAAACAAAAGCAGAAGCGGACGATATCAACAATAAAAATGGACTGCAAGGAATCGAGTTTTTAGAATTGAATGATATTAATGAAACGATTTGGTTCCGTGCCGAGTCAATTCCTGGATGTTTTAGCGTAGCACCAATTAATTTTGTTGCTAATAAGCAAGTTATTTTAGCTAATTCAGGTCCACTTTCTTTGGTGGTTTGTGATCAATTAAATGATAGTAAGGAAGTGATTGATTTAACACAATTTGAATCTCAAATAGTTGCTGGCGGTCAGTTTGAGTATTTTTCGAGTCTTGCAGATGTTCATGCAAATACAAACAAAATAGAGGATCCAAATTCATATCAAGCAAATTCAGGATCTACGATTTACGTAAAGGTCTCTAAACCGAATGTGTGTCCTCAATTGGTTGAAGTGAAAATTACGTTGAATACAACTCCCATTTTCAAGATTAATGATTTTTATATTTGTCCAACAGGTGAGCAGATAGACGTAAAGCCTAATTTTTCTGGTTTAAACATTGTAAGTTATTCTTGGCGAGATCCCGATGGCAATGTAGTTTCCACAAATGCTGAATTATTGGGTGTTTCAAAACCTGGAAAATACGCAGTCACCGTAAAAAATAATCTAGATTGTACCTATCAAACAACTTTTGAAATAATTCATAAAGAAGTTCCAGTAATTACAGAATTGAAAGCGGTTGAAAGAACCATAACGGTGATTGCGACGGGAAGCAAACCAATAGAATTTTCATTGAACGGGGTTGATTGGCAACAATCGAATGTTTTCCCAAATCTTCCTTTTGGAAACATGTTTTTCTATGTTCGATTTGCAGGTGAAACATGCTTAGGAAATATGATGGAAGGTGTGATTCCAGAGGTATTCAATACGATTACTCCAAACGGAGATGGTATTAATGATGTTTGGAAAATGACCGGGTTGCATGTATTTAATGGAAAAGCTTCAACAATCAAAGTTTTTGATCGATACCAAAAACTGGTGTATGAAGGCTCTGGGGCGAGTGAAATAACATGGAATGGAAAATCAAATGGTAAAGAAATTCCATCATCTTCGTATTGGTACGTAATTACACTACCGGACGGACGAATTTTCACAGGTTGGATTTTGGTGAAAAATAGAGATTAAAGTCCATTTTAGGCTCGTTTTTAATGCCTAAATTTGTTCTATGGAAATTTTAGATTTGCTGATTATTGGTGGTGGTCCTATTGGACTCAATTGTGCTCTAGAAGCCGAAAAACATAACTTGAAGTATGTGATTATCGAGAAGGGAACAATTGTAAATTCACTCTATCATTATCCGTTGTATATGCGGTTTTTTTCCACGGCGGAGCGGTTAGAGATTGCAGAAATACCATTTATTACAACAGCTCCAAAACCTGGAAGGCAGGATGCTTTAGAATATTATCAGGGAATTGCAAGACAACGAAATCTAAAGATCAATTTATACGAAGAGGTTATTTTTGTTCAAAAACAAGAAGATTCTCTTTTTAAAGTTACCACATCGAAAGCCGTTTATTTAGTGAAGAATATCGTTGTGGCTACGGGCTTTTATGATTTTCCAAAAAAGCTGAATATTTCAGGAGAAAACTTACCGAAAGTAAAGCATTATTATAAAGAACCCTATCCATTTGCACAACAGAAAATTGTGGTAATTGGTGCAAGTAATTCGGCGGTGGATGCTGCTTTAGAAACGTATCGAAAAGGAGCTGAGGTCACGATGATTATTCGAAATTCTGAAATTTCATCTTCGGTGAAATATTGGGTAAAACCAGATGTTGAAAACCGAATTTCGGAGGGAAGTATTGCTGCGCATTTTAATGCCAATATACTTGAAATTAAGGAACGCTCAGTTATCTACCAAGATTCTGCCGGAGAAACACACGAGATCGAGAATGATTTTGTTCTTGCGATGACGGGTTATGTGCCGAATTTTGAATTTTTAACTTCGATGGGAATTAACTTAGTTGGAGATAATTTGAAGCCTCAATACGATCCAGAAACGATGGAAACCAATGTTGAAAATATCTATCTAGCAGGCGTGGTTTGTGGTGGATTGGATACGCATCTTTGGTTTATTGAAAATTCACGAATCCATGCAAAATTAATCCTAGAAAATATTTTAAAGAAAAGAGATTGAATTGATTCATTACAATGCTCTTTTCTCTAAAATAAGATTATGTTGTTTGAATTTAGTTTTTAGAACCCAACATTTTTGGGATCAAAATATAATAGCCAACTGCCGCAATAACGAGCAATAAAGCTGTTGAGAACCATAAGCTGCTAAAGCCAAAGTTCTCCGCAATGCTTGTTCCTAGGTACGGTGTGATGATGAAGGCTAATGAATTGGAAATTCCCAACAGTCCCATATACGCCCCTTTATTGTATGCGCCAGATTGCATCGCGGTTACCGTTGCCATAAAAGGTAAACTCCAAATTTCACCTACACATAGGAAAATCATAGCAAAATAGAGCAACCATAATTGGCTTCCGAATCCCAATAAAAAGAAGGAAACTCCGCATAGAAAGGTTCCTAAAAACATGGTGAATGCGACTCTAAACTTCGTTTCTGCAATTTGAACCAAAAGCATTTCCAGCAAAACAATCAATATCCCACTAAATCCTAAAAGATAACCCAACTGATGTTGTGAAAGCCCGGCTTCGCTTTTATAGAATATGGTCAACGTGCTAAATAGTTGGAAGAAACACATGGAGAACGCCAAACTCAGCAAGCAAAACAGCAAGAATTTAGTATCTCGATACGGCGATTCTGATTTCGCAACCACGTGTTTTTTTGGAGCATCGGGATTTCGATACGTTCTGTTTTTGAAAAACCAAACATACGTAATACCCGCCAAAACAGCTCCTGCAGCGTTAGAATAGAATAAAAAATCATACGAAATTGCAGATAAGATTCCACCCAAAGCTGGGCCAATAGAAAAACCAAGATTAATGGCCATTCGATTCAAAGAAAAGGCCCTTGTAATATTTTCAGGTTTTGCATATTTAGAAACCGCTACGGAGTTGGCTGGTCGAAACGCTTCACTTATACAGCTTTGAATAAAAATAATCGTTGCCAAACCCGCTTCGGTAGGGAACAATGGGATTAAACAAAATAGGGGAGCACTAGCAAATAAACTGACCGTTTGTACTTTAAACTCACCAATTTTATCAGTAAGCAAACCACCAACATACGAGCCTACAACTGAACCTACACCGAAAAAACTCAAGACTAATCCTGCGCTTTTCAACGAAAATCCCAAATGATCGGTCATATAAATACCTAAAAAAGGCAATACCATAGAACCAGATCGGTTGATAAGCATAACGATAGCAAGCATCCAGCTCTCTGCTGAAAGACCTTTGAATGAATCGATGTATATTTTTAGTAATCTCATTTTCAAAATTTTAAATAAAAAAAACAGGGCGAAAAAATCTGCCCTGTTTATTTATTGATATAAATAATACTAAGCAGGCTTGTAGGAATCCTTCAAGGTAACCGTTCTATTAAAAACAGCTTGATCCGACGTAGAATCGGTATCTTTTGTGAAATATCCTATTCTTTGGAACTGCAAAGGCTCTCCAATTTCTACTTCATTAAGAGCAGGTTCAGCGTACGCTGTGATCGTTTTCAACGAATCTGGATTAATGTATTCTAGGAAATCGGTGTCCTTTTCAGCATCCGGTTGTTCCACTGTAAATAATCTTTCGTAGATACGAACTTCCGTTGGTAAGGCATGTTTAGCCGAAACCCAATGCAATGTTCCTTTTACTTTACGTAAACTTTCTTCCGTTCCACTTCCTGATTTACTCAACTCGTCATAGGTCGCATAAATCGTCGTGATATTTCCATCAGCATCTTTTTCAACACGTTCCGCTTTGATGATATACGCTGATTTCAAACGAACTTCGCCTCCTAATTTTAGACGGAAGAACTTTTTATCGGCATCTTCTTTAAAATCTTCTCTTTCGATGTAGATTTCTCTTGAAAATGGGACTTTTCTGTTTCCAGCGTTTTCATCTTCAGGATTATTTTCCGTTTCTACCCATTCTTCTTTGTCTTCAGGATAGTTTTCAATAATCAATTTCACAGGATCCATCACAACCATGAGACGCTTCGATTTCTTATTCAAATCTTCACGAACCATGAATTCTAAAAGCTGAATGTCAATTAAGTTTTCACGTTTGGCAACGCCAACACGCTCGATAAAATTTTTGATGGAAGCTGGCGTATATCCTTTTCT
This sequence comes from Kaistella sp. CFF1-2, assembly GCF_059509915.1. Lineage (NCBI taxonomy): Bacteria > Pseudomonadati > Bacteroidota > Flavobacteriia > Flavobacteriales > Weeksellaceae > Kaistella > Kaistella sp. CFF1-2. Next base: position 95,891 of record NZ_JCAKLF010000005.1, on the reverse strand, counting down.
TCGCAAACCAGAAATCGTAGGCATACGAGGATCATCCCAACCTGTTACAACGCCTTCCCCAACCAAACGTTGAAGTTTCCTCTTAGACGTAATCATATAGGAAACATTCATCCTTGCAAATTCTCTTTGTTTTGGTCGAACGTTTTCTTCATCATATACTTGATCCAAGTACCAATTATAAAGCGGTCTGTGGTTCTCAAATTCTAGTGAACATAACGAGTGTGATACTTGCTCTAGATAATCACTTTCTCCATGCGCCCAATCGTACATTGGGTAGATTTTCCACTCAGTTCCCGTTCTGTGATGAGGTCTTTTCAAAATTCGATACATCACAGGATCTCTCATGTTCATATTAGGGGAGGTCATATCAATTTTTGCACGTAGAGACATGGTTCCTTCTTCGAATTCCCCATTTTTCATGCGCTCAAACAAATCCAACGATTCTTCGATAGGACGATTACGGAAAGGCGACTCTATACCATCTTCCGTTGGGTTTTTACGTTGTTCCGTGATCACTTCCGAAGGTTGCTCATCAACATAGGCTTTCCCTTGGTTGATTAACGAAACTGCCCATGAATACAACTGATGAAAATAATCAGATGCATACAATTCTTTATCCCATTTGAAACCTAACCATTCCACATCCTTTTTGATAGAGTCAACAAATTCTTGCTCTTCTTTTTCTGGATTGGTATCGTCAAAACGAAGGTTTACAGGCGCGTTATATTTTTGTCCTAACCCGAAGTTAATGCAAATAGCTTTGGTGTGCCCAATATGCAAATAGCCATTGGGTTCTGGCGGAAATCGAAAACGAATTTCATTAGCCAACATCCCATTGCTAAGATCATCTTCAATGATTTGTTCAATAAAATTTAATGATTTTTTATCCTCTTCCATACGGTTTATCAATCTTGGTGCAAAGGTAGGAAAATTAAGTTTTTTAGACGAAAATTCGCTCGTTTTTTATGGGAAGTCGTTTTAATTTTTATTAAAAAGTAAATGTCAAATAAGGGGAAAAAACCTATTGTGTATGTTGTTGGGATGCAGTATTTTAGATGAAACTAATTTCCTATCCCATGAAAACACACGTGGCGATCGTTGAAGATGAAAAAAACTACAGCAATGCCCTGAAAAAAATAATTGACTTTGATGATGAACTCCTTTGTGTTGGTCAAATTTTTAATGGTGATGACGCATTAAAGGAGTTAAAAAATCTTGAGCCTGATGTTGTCCTTATCGATATTAAACTTCCTTTTGTTCGCGGTACGGAAGTCGTTGCTCAGCTAAAGCCAATTATGGAAAATACGCATTTTGTGATGTGCACGAGTTTGGAGGATGATGACAGTATTTTCAAATCGCTAAAGGCGGGAGCAAGCGGCTATATTGCGAAAGGGGAAAGTATGGAGAAGATTATCCAAGCGATCAAAGAAGTGATGAATGGCGGCGCACCGATGAGTTTCGGAATTGCAAGACGCGTTTTGGATCATTTTCATGATCATCAAGAAACAAAAATCCTAGAAAATCTTACCCGTTCAGAAAAAGAAGTCTTAGAAATGCTTTCCGATGGTCTTCAGTATCGCGATATTTCGGGTAAAAAGAATATTTCGCTGGATACGGTGAAAAAACATGTTGGAAATATTTATCGAAAATTACACGTGTCCAATCGTTACCAAGCGATGCGAATTTTTCAAAAAGTTCAACCGCCTAAGGATTAATCTACGCTTATGAAGCTCCAGGGTTTTTGGAATTTGGTTTTCCTTTTTTTTGGAATGTTGGGATTTGCACAAAAAAGCGTCCCGCTTGATTCTTTGCATTACACCAACGAAATTGCATTGCATGGTTTTTCTTCGTTTGCAACATCAAAAGAATTGAAATGTAAAATTCCAACAAAGTGGACATCTCACTCCATTTGGAAAGAGCCTAAATCGAATTCAAATTATAAATCAAAATGGCAAAAGTTTACGCTTTCGGGAGTATATGAAGATACTTTGTACGTGTATGCAAAGAAAAATATTGCGAAAATTCAACTGTTTTATGATGATGGTAAAACCATAAAAAAAATCGGACATTCGGGGTTTGCCAATCGCCTTTCCGATGCATCAGTTCCCGATAATTACAATGGAATTCAATTAGCTGCCCATCAGCCTGGAGATTATTATATTCAATTTCAAGCTGAGCGTTATCATTTAGAGAGTGAGCCTCTTTTTATCAGTCCGTACCTCTATAAAATTAAATCAACCGAGAAAATTGGCGTTATTTCGTTGATTGTCGCAGGGTTTCAGATTTGTCTTTTTGTGATTTGTATGCTCTTTTTGGCGTTGAAATGGTTTAAAGGATATCCGAAATTATTGATATTTTTCACGTTAATTAACGTGACAGATGCTATATATTTCTTGTCTCGTTACCAAATTATCAATTTAGAATTACCGTTTTTCCGATATACCAATAGCCAAATTTGGAATGTCATTGGGGATGTTAATATTATCTGTTATTATATTTTTTATTCCACGTTTTTTAAGATTCCGTCACGATCTTGGACAGGATGGATTATTAAATTGGGTTCCATTTTTTGGGTTGGACAAATTTTTATAGAGCTATCCAATTTCAATTCGGATTTTGGAAGTCAATTTGCCAAATATTATCTGAATAACGCTTCCGTTGTTGACTTTTTTGTTTTTATCGTGTTGGTCATTTTTGTCATAAAGAATCGATTGAATGAGCGATTTTTTGTAATTGGATTTGTTGGTTTGATATTCATTTTCTTTAGTACGGCAGAAGTCGCATGGCCACATCTTTTGGGCTTGAACGATTGGGTACAATTGGATTTTACATCGTTTGGCTTTATGCAATTCGCAGCGGTGATTAACATCTTTAGTATTGTTTGCGCCGTTTTGTATGACTACATATTGAAGGAGCGAGCTGCAAGTAAACTGAAAACGGAACTGGTACAGAAAGAGTTGGAGGAACTAACGATTTTGACGCGGGAAAGGGAACGTATTTCGCACGATATGCATGATGAATTGGGCGCTGGAATCTCTGCAATGAAGCTTCAAGCCGAATTTTTGAAGATGAAGTTGAAAAAACAAAATGTTGAAGAAGATATTGATGATCTCCTTAAAACAACCGAAGATTTGAATATTTCTATGCGTGAAATGTTGTGGAGTTTGAACTCGGGAAATGATACGCTTGGAAATCTCATTAAGTACATCAACATGTATGGAGAAACGTTTTTCCGAAAATCGAATATGGAGTTTTCTTATCAAATGGAACTTCAAGATGCCGAGCAAAAAATCAATTCTGAAAATCGAAGAAATATATTTTTATGCATTAAAGAAGCGTTTAACAACTGCTACAAGCATAGTGAAGCAACTCATGTTAATGCGAAATACAGTCAACAAAATAAAACTCTAAAAATTTCAATCGAGGATAATGGTAAGGGCATGCCTTTACAATTCAAACAAGGAAATGGACTGAAAAATATGCGTTTTCGAATGCTTAACGCAAACGGAACGATGGATATACAAAGCGATTCTAACGGAACCTACTTAAAATTTGAGATTCCATTAGATTAACTTTTACAGATGCCAAAGTTGGTCGCCTTTCAAAGCCAAATTTGTTGGAAAATTATTGGTGAAAAGTCCACCCGTTCCTAGTCCTTGCGGTATTTTCGGATTTTTGGAATACGTATATTGAGCAATCGCATTCAATCCGATATTGGATTCTAAAGCAGAAGTGATCCACCAACCGATTTGATTGTTTTCCGCAATGGAAATCCATTCATCACTTCCTTGAATTCCGCCAACCAATGAAGGTTTTAAGATAATGTATTGCGGCTGAATGGTTTCTAAAAGAACTTTTTTAGCTTCAAAATCCAGAACACCAATAAGTTCTTCATCCAAAGCAATAGGAGTTGGAGTTTCCGCACAAAGGTTAGACATGGCTTCAATTTGACCCGCTTTAATCGGCTGCTCAATGGAATGAATTTCTAAATCCGCTAATTCTTGCAAAACAATTTTAGCTTGTTCGGGTGAAAAAGCACCATTAGCATCAACACGTAATTCCAATTGATTTTTAGGGAAGTTTTTGCGAAGTTCTTCAATAACATTCTTTTCTTCGTCCCAATGAACACCGATTTTTAGTTTGATGCAATCGTAGTTTTGATCGAGTTTTTGTTCGATTTGCTCTTTCATGAAATCCACATTTCCCATCCAAATCAAACCGTTGATTTTAATTGATTTTTCACCAGAAGTGAACTCGTTGTCGAAATAGATGTCTTTACCTAATTCCCAATTTAAAATCGCTTGTTCCCAACCAAAAAGTATCGAAGGATATGCCTTTAAATAGCTTCGAATAACCGAATCATCTTCATTGATATGATCACAAAGCCACTGAAGTTTTTCTTCGTAATCAGGAAGGTCATCGCAACTTAACCCTTTAAATAAGCCACATTCGCCAATTCCTTTTTTTGATACGGAAGATACTTCCAAAATGTATGTTTCCTTATAATGTAAAACCCCGCGGGACGTGCCGCCGGGTTTTTTAAATTCTAATGTATGTTTGTAGAATGATGCTTTTTTCATGTTAGCTGTGTGCATTTCGCATAAATTCTTCCGCTTTTTCTACCATTTCAATACTTCCACAGAAGAAAGGAACTCTTTGGTGCAATTCGGTTGGTTGCAACTCTAAAATTCGAGTAAATCCGTCACTGCATTTTCCACCTGCTTGTTCGGCTAAAAGCGCCATAGGATTACATTCGTAAAGCAAACGTAATTTTCCATTAGGTGATTGAGACGTTGATGGATAAATGTAAATTCCACCTTTAATCATATTTCTATGGAAATCGGAAACCAAAGATCCGATGTAACGCGATGTGTATGGTCTGTCGTCTTCCTCTTTTTGGCAATACTTTAGATAATCTTTTACTCCTTGAGGGAATTTGATGTAGTTTCCTTCATTAATTGAGTAGATTTTTCCCGTTTTTGAAAACTTCATGTTCGGATGTGAAAGGTAATACGTTCCTAAACTTGGGTCTAATGTAAAACCATTCACTCCATGTCCTGTTGTATAAACAATCATTGTTGAAGATCCGTAAACAACATATCCTGCAGCAACTTGGTGAATTCCTTTTTGTAAGAAATCTTTTAATTCCACAGGTGTTCCAGGTTCGGTAACACGACGGTAAATAGAAAAAATAGTTCCAACGGAAACGTTCACATCAATGTTAGAAGAGCCATCAAGCGGGTCAATTAACACCACATATTTACTTAAATGTCCATTTTCACTTGGAATAATTTCAATGAAATCATCACTTTCTTCGGAAGCAATTCCGCAAACAACTTCACGTTGTGAAAGTGCGGCGATGAAAATTTCGTTAGCCAAAACATCAAGCTTTTGTTGCTCCTCACCTTGAACGTTGGTATTGCCAGCACGCCCAATGATATCGGCGATTCCAGCTTTGTTTACCTCTCTGTTTACCACTTTTGAAGCAAGACGAATGGCACTTAAAAGTCGGGATAATTCTCCACTAGAATATAAAAAATCTTCTTGTTTTTCAATGATAAATTCACCGAGTGTTTGTAATGAATTGTCGGACATGTTGATTTGTATTGTGAGTTTTCCCAAATGTAGAAGAAATATCGGTACTACACAATGATATATTTCACGGACTTTAAAAATTTGGAAATTAAAATTAGGTTTTGTTTATTCTCATATCGGCTAGATTTTCTATTTTTGAAAATTATTTTAACAACAAAATCAATCTAAGATTGATCATTTTTCTAGAAATTTAAGGGAAAAGATGAAAGTATTTAAGTTTGGAGGTGCATCCGTGCGCGATGCAGAAAGTGTGAAAAATGTTGGTGAGGTCCTAGAATCTCAAAGCTTTGAAAAGTGTGTATTGGTGGTTTCAGCGATGGGAAAAACAACCAATGCCTTAGAAAATGTGGTAGAAAAATACTTTAAGAAGGAAGATTATCAATCGGAGATTGCAGAAATAAAGAAAAATCATATTGATATTGCTCACGGATTGTTTGGTGAAAAACATTCTGTTTATAACGAAATTTCTTTGTTTTTTGATGATATCGAATCGTTTTTAAGACGTAATAAGTCTCCAAATTACAACTTCGTATACGACCAAGTCGTGAGTTGTGGTGAGATGATTTCTTCTAAAATTTTAAGCGAATTTCTAAATGAATCGGGCTATCCAAATCAATGGTTGGACGCTCGTGACTATATCAAAACAGATAATACGTATCGTGAAGGTGTCGTAAACTGGGATCAAACGGAAAGTAATATCAAAACCTTGAATCCAAGTTTATCCTATGTAACCCAAGGTTTTATTGGTTCGGATGATAATAATTTTGCGGTGACTTTAGGCCGTGAAGGTTCCGATTATTCTGCGGCTATTTTTGCATTTTGTTTGAATGCAGATGCTATGACGATTTGGAAAGACGTTCCTGGAGTAATGACGGGCGATCCACGAAAATTCAAAAACGTAAGTTTATTATCAAACATTTCCTACGAAGAGGCTATTGAAATGGCGTATTATGGCGCGAGTGTAATTCACCCGAAAACGCTTCAGCCGCTTAAGCAAAAGCATATTCCGTTTTTTGTGAAGTCTTTTATCGAGCCTACAAAAGAAGGAACGAAAGTGGGTAATTCCGAAAGCAACCAAAATACAGAATCGTATATTTTAAAAGAAAACCAAGTGTTAATGCGTATTGCAACACGAGATTTCTCTTTTATTGCAGAAGAACATATGAGTTTGATTTTCTCCAATTTGGCGAAATATCAAATTAAAATTTCATTGATGCAGAATTCAGCAATTTCATTAGCTTTATGTTTGGAAGACAAATACCAGCATATCGATGAGTTGAATAGCGAGTTGAGTAAATTGTTTAATACCGAGGTGGTGAAAAACGTTGCGCTTTTCACAGTTCGTAACGCAAATACCCAAGATTTAGCGCGTTTTTACGAGAACAGAAAAGTGTTGTTAGAGCAGCTTTCAAAACAAACCTTGCAAATGGTCACTCACTAATTTTTGCTTAAAAACACAACCATGAGTTTAATATCTAAAAATGAGCTAATTCAGGCGACAGGCCTTTCCAAATGGGGGATTCTGAAGAATCCAGCGGCTACATTTTTAATGGGTTTTACCAAACTTAATAAGGTAAACGAGCTTTACGATCGAGTTAAGGATAAGACCGGGAAGGACTTTTTTGATGCCTTCGTTCGTGAACGTAATATTCAATATATTGTATTCGAAGAAGATCTTGCCAAAATACCAAAAACAGGGCCTTTTATTATTGTTTCCAACCATCCGCTTGGCGCGATTGATGGTGTTTTAATGTGCAAAATCATTTCCGAAATTCGTCCTGATTTCAAGATTATGGGCAATTTTCTTTTGGAAAAGATAAAGCCGATGGAACCTTTTGTGATTCCGGTGAATCCGTTTGGTGGCGATCGTAAAAATATTAGGAACAGCTTGAACGGCATGCGCGAAACGCTTCGTTATTTAGAAGAAGGTGGCTGCGTCGGGATTTTTCCTGCTGGAGAAGTTTCTAACAAAAATAATCAGTACAACGAAATTCGTGATAAAGAATGGGAAAAGCCCGCTTTGAAGTTGATTAAAAACGCCAAAGTTCCTGTGATTCCGATGTATTTCCATGCGAAAAACAGTAATTTCTTTTATAATATAGCCAAAGTTCATCCGGATTTACAAACGTTATTACTTCCATCCGAAATGATGCGCGACCGAACGTCGCCAATCCGTATTCGTATTGGGAAAGCCGTTACAGTAAAGAATATTCAGGAACACGAATCACTAGAAGAACTTAACGAATATCTTCAAACGAAGATATACTTTTTACGTTCCTATTACGAGAAAAGAAAATCGTTGATGAATCTTCTTAAGTTACCAAATTTGAAGCTCAATTTCTCCATTAATAAAGAAGCAAACGTCGTTCAGAATATTATTGATGAAACGCCAAGCGAAGATTTAATTGCGGAAATAGAAAAGTTGAAAGCGGAAGACAAGCAACTATTTTCGAACGGAAATTACGAGGTTTATTTTACGAATTATGAAAGTATTCCTTCTATTATGAGGGAAATTGGTCGCCAAAGAGAGTTGACGTTTAGAGCTGTAGGTGAGGGAAGTAATTTACCTTTTGATTTGGACGAATACGATCAGTATTACCATCATTTGTTCCTTTGGGATAATGAGGCGAAAAAGTTGGCTGGAGCCTACCGTATGGCGCTTGGAAAGGATGTGATGCGCAAATATGGTATTGAAGGATTTTACACAGCTTCTTTATTTGAATTTGATCAAGAATTGCAGCCGTTTTTCCGAAAGGTTATTGAAATGGGACGTGCCTATATTAGCAGAGAATATCAACAAAAACCATTGCCACTTTTCTTATTATGGCGCGGAATTGTTCATGTTTGTTTACGAAATCCTGATCATAAATTTTTGATGGGTGGCGTAAGTATTAGTGATAAATTCTCTGAATTTTCGAAGTCGTTGATGATTGAGTTTATGCGTTCGCATTACTACGATTCGGCAGTTGCGCAATATATTCATCCAAAAAATGAATTTAAAGTAAAACTTCGCGATCGTGATAAATCCTTGTTTTTCGAAGCAATGGAGTCGGATTTGAATAAATTGGATAAAGTGATTGACGATCTTGAACCAGAAATGAGAATGCCGGTTTTAATTAAGAAATACATCAAGCAAAATGCAAAAGTAGTGGCATTTAATGTTGATCCAAGTTTCAATGATGCTATTGATGGACTGATGTATATCCGAATTAGTGATCTTCCCGAAAGTACAATAAAGCCCGTTTTAGACGAAATGAGTGATCAAATCAGGCACGAACAAGAAAAAAATCAGCCTGATAATCAGTAATTTTATACCAATTCTGTTTATTCAAGCTATTTAATTTGCATCAAAAGGAAAAACTTCCTATTTTTGCCAAACGTTATTACAACGAAGGTTTCTTAGCTCAGTTGGTAGAGCAACGGACTGAAAATCCGTGTGTCCCTGGTTCGATTCCTGGAGAAACCACTTAAAGCCCGAGTTTATCGGGCTTTTTTGTTATCTCCAATCGGAATTTTTAGTTTTGATTTTCAGGTGATTGAAGGTTTTTGTAACCTTTTTTGAAAATTTAATGCATTTATATTTGGTCTGTATGAGATAACTTTCTATTTTTGCACCACTAAAATCAACAAGGTTTCTTAGCTCAGTTGGTAGAGCAACGGACTGAAAATCCGTGTGTCCCTGGTTCGATTCCTGGAGAAACCACAAAAACCGCTTTTTAAAGGCGGTTTTTTTGTTTTTATTCGATAAATTTTCTTTTAACGTTTTCTTCTTTTTCAATTTTATCTTAAAAATAAATATCCTCTTTAAATCATAATTGAAGATTAGGTATCTTTGACAAATTATTTCAACGAAATACAAATATGAAAAAACTATATTTTTCCTTTCTTTTTGTGACTGGTTTTGCTTCGACTGCTTTTGCACAGTGGGCGCCTGTTGGTGCTCCGTCGGCGGGAAGACGAGTAGAAGTTACCCCAAAAAAGCATTATTCTTTAGATATTGATCAATTAAGATCCCAGTTAAAAGGCGCTTCAAAAATGGGAAAAGGAGCTCGTGGAACGATAATTTCGGTTCCTACTTTAAATGGCGAAATTGAGCGTTTTCAGGTGTATAGCCTTCCTGTAATGGATGTAGCTTTAGAAGAAAAATATCAGTTGGGTTCGTATTCTGGAGTTGGAATTGATGATCCCACGAAATCAATACGATTTTCTATTGCTCCGAACGATTTCCAATCCATGATTATGAAGGATGGAAATTTTGAGTTTATAGAACCCCAGTCAAAAGATAAAAAAGTATATGCGGTTTTTCCAAAGTCGCCCAAAGGCATTGTAAAAGGGCAATCTTTCGAATGTAGAACGCATGATTTTATTGGTGAAGGTTCAAAATCAAAACGTACATCGGCTAAAACAACAGCATATGATTCTAAAACAGAATCTACTTTTTCTAGCGATCGAAAGTTTCGAAATTATCGTTTAGCGATTTCGGTAAATGGAGAATACACGGCTCTATTTAATGGCGTTGCTGGTGCTTTGGCTCAAATTAACGCAACAATGACACGTGTTAATGGTGTTTTCGAGAAAGATTTTGCAATTCACATGACGGTTCAAAATTTTCCGCAACTTATTTATACCGATGCTGCAACAGATCCTTATTCTAATTTAACTTCAGGTGGTGATGCTCCTGACGCATGGAATCTTGAGCTTCAACAAACCTTAACAAACACTATTGGAAATGGAGCCTATGATATTGGGCATTTCTTTGGGCATCGTGGTGGTGGCGGTTTTGCAGGCGATATTGGAAACGTTTGTCGAAATCCAGCAAGTACAACCGACGCAACTTCGAAAGGAGCGGGAATAACATCTCCAGCAGTAAATGACCAGCCATTTGGTGATGCTTTTGATCTTGATTTCGTGGCCCATGAAATGGGACATCAATTTGGAGCATGGCATACATTTTCACAAGAGATTCACACGGGAAGCGTCGCACATATGGAGCCTGGATCAGGTTCAACCATTATGGGGTATGCTGGAATTACAAATTATAATGTTCAAGCTCATTCGGATCCATATTTTCATGCAATTAGTATAGAGCAAGTTCAAAATTATGTGAATACGCAAAATTGTGAGGTTAGTACGCCTATTGCGAACAATCCACCGCAAATTACGCCTTTGCCAACTAGAACAATTCCTAAGGGGACAGCATTTGCTTTAACAGCTTCCGCAACAGATGCCGAAAATGATCCGTTAACCTATACTTGGGAACAGTTTGATGCAGCAACCACGCCGATTACGGATGTTACCGTAAATAATACGAGAGGACCAAAATTTAGATCAATTATGGGAACTTCTACGCCTACACGCTATTTTCCAAAACAAGCTTTGGTTCTGCAAGGGATTTTAGCTAGTAAATCCGATTGGGAAGCAGTTTCCAATGTGGCTAGAGATTTAAATTTTAGAGTGACCGTTCGAGATAATAATCCGAATGTGTCACAACAGCAAACCAATTTTGCGAATCAGAAAATTACCGTTGGATCTGATGGTCCATTTACCCTTGATACAAAAAGTGTTTACAATAACTTTCCAACGTCAATTATTTGGAATGTTGCCAACACAAATAATGCTCCGTATAACGTAGCTAATGTGAAAATTGACTATTCAATTGATAACGGAACAACTTGGACTACAGTTCTCGCTTCAACTCCAAATACAGGAAATGCAACCGCAAATTTTCCAAATCTTACAACAAATCAAGCTTTGTTTATTCGAGTATCTGCTTTAGATAATGTGTTCTATGCGGTTTCTCCTGCTACGACAAAAACAATGCAAGTATGTGATGGCTCAGCACCAAAAGAATTATCTGAAAGTAATTTAACAGGTACTTCAGCTATGGTTTCTTGGGGACAAATTCAAAATGCAACGTATACCTTAAATTATAGAAAATCGGGAAATTCAACTTGGACTGTTGTTCCAAATGTAACAACTCCTTTTTATACATTAACAGGTTTAGAAGAAGGAATTTTGTATGAATATCAAGTAAATGCGGTATGTAGTGGTACACCAGGTGCATTCTCACCTACAAAACAGTTCAGAACTTTAGGATTAACATATTGTGCAATATCAAGTGCAAGTTCTGACAGTGAGTACATTTCGCAAGTTGTTGTAACACCTGAAGATGGATTAAACGTTATGACGAATAATTCTGGCGCTTCTACATACACTGATTTTTCAAAAGATTTGTCGAAAGAAATTAAATTAGTAAAAGGTTCTACTGCGAATACAATATCAGTATCGAAAGCTTGGCCAACGGCTTCGTATCGTGATGCAATCAGTGTTTGGATCGATTTTAATCGTGATGGTGTTTTTGATGCCAGTGAAAAAATAATGAGTACAGCACCAAATGCATTATCGCCAGAGAAAGTTACTTTTGCCGTTCCAGCGAATGCGTATTCAGATGGAAAGGCAACGAAAATGCGTGTTGTTATGCGTTATCAAGCAAACCATACGGATCCTTGTGCTAGTTTTGATGATGGTGAGGTAGAAGATTATAGTGTTTGGATAACCAATAATTTGAGTGTTGATGATACGGCAGTGGAGAAAGGTATTCGAGTTTATCCTAATCCGGCGACAGATATCCTGAATATTGCAGGGTTAAAAGATGAAGTGAACTATCAAATCTATAGCATGTCTGGTCAATTAGTCTTGAAAGGTGCAACTTCCAAAGAAATTAAAATTAACCAACTAGAAAGCGGGGTTTACGTTTTGATTGTTGAAAAAGATCAAAATAAAATTCGAACCAAGTTTATCAAAAAATAATAAAATTGAGAAAAGAGCTTCTGTTGAATGCTCTTTTTTCTTTGGTGTTCCTCATTTTTTAATAATGCGTATCTTTGCAGCTTAATTTTTCAAACATGAAATTGAAGTCCATTTTTTTAATGCTTTTTTTAGGTTTTACAAGTGTTTTGTATTCCCAAGAAAGTATTCAATTTGAAGATAAAACGTTTAGTGAGATTTTAGCAAAGGCCAAGAAAGAAAAGAAAATCATCTTTATGGATGCTTTTGCAGCTTGGTGTGGACCATGTAAAATGATGGAAAAAAATGTTTTCCCGAAAGAAAACGTTCGCAATTTTTACAATGAAAACTTTATCAACGCTCGATTTGATATGGAAAAAGGTGAAGGTCGTGAGATTGCAAAGAAGTATCAAGTCTTTTCCTATCCAACATTTTTGTTTTTAAATGGTGACGGAGAAGTGGTGCATAAATCTTTAGGATACCAGGAAGAAGCAGAGTTTTTACAAGTTGGAAAAAATGTAATTGCTAACGCTAAAGGCGGTTTTACAATGCGTCAACGTTTTGAAAAAGGAGAATCTGATCCTGCATTTTTGTTTGACTTATTTGTGCAGAATTACCAAACTGACCCTGCTTTTGCAAAGCAAGTTTCAGAAAGATATTTTCAAAGAAAAAAAGAACCTGCTTTCACGCAACAAGAGCTAATGATGTTAATCTATTTTTTGAGAACTTCAGAAGATCCTAATTATCGCGTTTTTGTTAATGCTAAAAAAGAAATTTTAAAATTTGTTTCGGAGCAAGAATATCAGCAGATGGATGTGAATTACAAGCTAAATGCGCTATTGAACAAAAATTTTGATGATAAAGCCAACCAATTTCATGAAGATAAATTTCTTCAAGAAGCCTATAAAGTGGTAGCGAAAGAAGAAGCAGATAATTTTGCAGATCGTTTCAAAGTTAAATTTTATTCAAGAACGGGGAATTTTGCCGAATTCTCAAAAGTAGCCTCAAAATTGTACAAAGATGGCGAAGGTTTTGATGCGAATGAACTTTATTTAGCGGCCTATCAGTACAGTCAAAATTCTAAAGATAAAGATCAACTTAAACAAGCTTTGACATGGGCGGAAAAGGTTGTTATGAAAGGTCCGAATACAGATGCTTTGCTATTAGTTGCTAAATTGTATTATCAAAATGGTAAAAAAGAGGAGGCGAAAATGTATGCAGACCAGTTAGTAACTATTTTAAAGCAAAATAACTTAAGTACAACAGAAATAGATCAATTAATAAAAGACATTAATAAATGATAAAAAAAATCGTTTTGGGATGCTTGGCTTTGGCTTCGGTTTCCGCATTAGCACAAGAGCAGGAAATCTCAAAAGAAAATTATGAAACTCATCTAAAAGGGAATATTCTTTTTGCACCTGTTTTAGTATTTAACGGAGCTGTGGAAAAGCAAATCTCACCAAAAATGACTCTACAAGGGGAAGTTTTTGTATCACCTTGGAAATCCTTTGCCAATCGTTATGCACAAATTTATATGGTTGGTCTTGATGCTCGATATTATTTTTCAAAAGCTTTTGAAAAATTTTATGTTGGAGCTAATGTTTCAGTCGCTGCCTTCCAACTTCAAAAATGGAACTATAATAGTAATAGTTATTATGTTTTCAAAAATGGTGAAACCAGCCCTTATTTAACAAAAAATCTATATCAACGTGGAATGACTGTTATAGTTGGAGTTGTTGGCGGGTATCAGTTTAAACTTAATGACAAAATGAACTTAGATTTGTATTTAGGCATAGGTTCTTCACAAGGTTTCTATAAAGGTTATGACAAACTTTCAGGGGATCGATATGACAATGTTGGCGAAACCAAAAATAGAGAGTGGAATCGTAGCGGTGAAATCCTTCCTTACAAAGGCGGATTAATGCTTACTTACAAACTAAACTAATTCATTAAAACATGAAACTTTTCGGGACAAAACATATTATCCTTTGTGTTATCACTTTTGCCATTTTATTTGCCATGAATTATCTTGGGAATGACCTTCCAGATAAATTGGAAAGAGCTTTATTGACCGCAGTTGCAGGCGTTGTAGGATTAAGTATTGGTATATTTATTTTATACAAGGCGAAAGATGATAAGCCTCACGACAATTTCGATTAGTCTGGATAAATTCTATACTTAGAACGAATTTTTTCAAAATCGGATAGCCCTTTTTGCCAACTAGATCGGATTTCAGCTTCGGTTTTTCCTGCAATGATTTGTTTTCTCAATTCATCGGTTCCAGCTAATTTATCGAAAAAAAAATTTTTCAAGAAAAAGTCTTGCTTTGGATTTTTGTAGCTTTTATACGATTTTAACAACCAATTTAAGTTCAAAGAACGTAAGTCTGTTCCTTGTTGAGAAAGGTTTTCACCGTAACAAAGTTTTCCATTCAAGAAAGGATCTTTTGCACCATAATTTGGTTTTGGAGTAAATTGATACGGCATATTTTTCGTCCAAGGACTACCATAAATTTGGAATGGTAAATCCGTTCCTCGTCCTACAGAAACTTGAGTTCCTTCAAAAAAGCATAAGGATGGGTACAAGTTTATTGAAACATCATTGGGTAAGTTTGGTGAAGGACGATCCAAAATTGGATACCGATTCTTTTTATGATATCCTTGCATCGGAACTACTGTATAATTCGCTTTTACATTATTTTTTAGCCAATTTTCACCATTCACCATAGATCCGTATTCACCTATCGTTAATCCGTAAACGACAGGAACAGGATGCATTCCAACAAAACTCGTCCAAGCAGATTTCAAAATTGGTCCATCAATATATCCATCGTGGGGATTTGGTCGATCCAACACAATTACTTGCTTGTTATTCTCTGCTGCGGCTTCCATAACATAGGCTAAAGTTGAAATGTACGTATAAAAACGAACGCCAACATCTTGAATATCAAATAGGATAATGTCAATTCCTGCTAATTGCTCTGCAGAAGGTTTCTTATTATTTCCATATAATGAAACAATAGGTAAACCCGTTTTCGCATCAACACCACTTTTTACATGTTCGCCAGCATCGGCATTTCCACGAAAACCATGTTCAGGGGCAAAAATACTTTTGATTTTAACCTGATTCTTCACAAGGAAATCCACCAAATGGGTTTTGTCACTCATCAAACCAGTTTGATTGGTAACGACACTAATGGTTTTATTTTTGAGCATCGGAAGATACAATTCTGAGCGATCGGCACCTGTTTTATAACAAACATCAGAATTTGTTTGAGCTTGAACACGAATGCTTCCCAAAAAAATTAGGGATATAAAAAGTAAATTGATAAATTTGAAGCGTAAAGTCATTGATTTGAAATTTCCTATCTATTTTTCACGAAAAATCGCTACAGCCAAAGATACTAAAAATAACCTTTCACGGGTGATTGTCTTCATTGGTAGGCTGTCTGTTGCTTTAGGCATCATCGTTTCCTTAATTACGGTTTCCACAGGACTTGGTTCTAAGAAAGCAATTAAAAGCAGTTTGTCAGATTTTAGTGGTGAAATTACCATCAAGTCAAATCGTTCCAATTCTTCCTATAACTCAACTGTTTTAGAGCAAAATGGTTTGAAGTTAGACCAAATAAAAAATCTTCCTCAAGTTCGTAATGTTCAAAGTTTTGTGAATACGAATGGGATTTTAAGAACAGAAGATAATTTTGCCGGCATTATTTTTAAAGGTGTTGGAAATGATTTTCAGAAAGATAATTTCAAGAAATTTCTTGTTTCAGGCGACGTACCCAAATTTTTAGATAAGGAAGTTACCAATGATGTTTTGGTTTCTCAAAAGATTGCAAGCGATCTTCATAAAAAATTGAATGATAGTGTTGTGGCTATTTTTTCAAAGGAAAATGAAAAACCGGTGTATCGAAAGTTTAGAATTGCGGGGATTTACAAAACCGACATTAAGATGTTGGATGATTTATATGTGATTGGTGGCATTAAACATTCGCGTCGTATTCAAGGTTTTGAAGATAATCAAGTTGGTGGTTTGGAAGTTTATTTAAAGGATGTTGAAGATATTGATTCTGCGTTTCCGCAAATTGAAAACCTGATTGGTTATAAGAATTATGCCGAAAAAATTACGGACCGTTTTCCGCAAATCGTTGATTGGATCAATCTTTTTGATACAAATATTGGGTTAATTATTGCCATTATGTTGCTAGTCGTGGTGATTAATATTATCATGGTTTTATTAATTCTCATCATTGAAAGAACCAATTCCATTGGACTTTTGAAAACGATGGGTGCAACCAACCAACAAATTCGAGCTATTTTCATCAATTATACCGTTATTATTATGATTCCAGGGCTGATTGCTGGAAACGTAATCGGAATTGGATTGTTACTTATTCAACAGTTTTTTGGAGTTATTAGCTTAAATCCAGAGAACTATTATGTAAGTAAAGTTCCGGTGGATCTTAATCCAGTTTACATCTTTGGAATTTCTGCAGGAATATTACTGGTTTCAGCAATTTCGTTGATTTTACCAAGTTATTTAATCAGCAAGATTTCCCCTGTGAAATCCATTAAATACAGTTAAAATTTCTTATTATTTTTTGATTTATAGTGATGTAATTTAGGATTTGATTAAAATTCTGAAATACACTCTAATACCCGTCAAAAATAGGTTTTTCGACTTAAAGCCGTATCTTTGTGATCTTTAAAATTAGAGAATGAAGTTTGCAAATAACATCCTTGAAACTATTGGGAATACCCCATTAGTAAAGCTAAATAAAGTTTTAGGTGATGATTTTCCAGCTTTGGTTTTGGCGAAAGTTGAAACCTTTAATCCTGGAAATTCAGTGAAAGACCGTATGGCTTTAAAAATGATTGAAGATGCAGAAAAAGACGGTCGTCTAAAACCTGGTGGAACCATTATTGAAGGGACTTCTGGGAATACAGGAATGGGACTTGCTCTTGCGGCTATTGTAAAAGGGTATAAGTGTATTTTTGTTACCAATTCGAAACAATCGAAAGAAAAATGCGATATTCTTCGTGCTGTTGGAGCCGAAGTTATTGTTTGTCCAACCGATGTAAAACCGACCGATCCTCGTTCATATTATTCGGTTTCTAAGCGTTTAGCAACGGAAACAGAAAACGGTTGGTATGTAAATCAATACGATAATTTGTCTAATAGAACAGCACATTACGAACAAACAGCGCCTGAAATTTGGGAACAAACGGAAGGGAAATTAACGCATTTTGTTGCTGGAGCTGGAACCGGAGGTACGATTACGGGTTGTGGTATGTTTTTCAAAGAGAAAAATCAAGATATTAAAGTTATTGGTGTGGATACGTACGGTTCTATTCTTCAAGAATACCATGAAACTGGAGAAATTCATTACGATCATGCTTATTCATACATTACGGAAGGAATTGGTGAAGATATTATTCCGGAAAATTACGATATGAAAGTGATTGATCAATTTGAAAAAGTAACCGATAAAGATGGCGCAATCTATGCTCGTAAACTGGCTTTGGAAGAAGGAATTTTCTGTGGTTATTCTGCTGGAAGTGCTATAGCTTCGTTAGTTCAGATGAAAGATCAATTTACGAAAGATGATGTGATTGTTGTTTTATTGCACGATCACGGCAGTCGTTATGTAGCGAAGATTTACAATGACGAATGGATGCGAGAGCAAGGTTGGTTAGATTAAGATTAATCGAGATAAAATAGAAAAAGATGGACTTTAGTCCATCTTTTTTGTTTTTTTAAGTATACGAGGTTGTTATTTTTTAACCAATTCGACACGTCTGTTTTCTGCTTTTCCAGCTTCTGAAGTGTTGTCCGCTATTGGATTTTTAGACCCGAAACCATTGGAGTTCATTCTATTTTTTGCAATGCGACTCGAAACTAAAGCGTTAAGAACCGCCGCCGCTCGATCTTTAGAAAGTTGCACATTATGAGGCTCGTTTCCAGTATTGTCCGTATATCCGTTGATATCAATTTTTAGATTTGAATCTGCATTTAATGCTTTTGCAATTTCCGAAACGGCATTTTGTCCATCCGGTTTTAACGTCGCTTTATCTGTGTCAAAATTAATGTGAAGTACGGATTTTCCTTTCTCTGTAAGATCTTTTTGAATTTGATCGGATTTAATAATTCCGATATCTTGTTTTAATTCGCCACTTTCGCCAACGTTAATAGCTCCATAAGAAGAGTTGGTGGAGATCACAAAATACGTCGGTTTTCCATTGTTTTTTACTGCGTAAACCACAATGTTTTCTTGCTGAGGCGTTCCGAATGTATAAAAATAATCATCTCGATTATTAGCTGTATTTAATGCTTTTTTCGCTTCCTCAGGAATTTTTCCTTCCCAAATTTTCTTCGCACCTAAGCTTTCAAAATGTTTAGAAAAAGCTTGAGTAAATTTATATTCGTCCCAAGTTCCTCTTCCCGGATCTTTTGGATCACTCATTGTGTAAGATTTTGAAAAAACAGGTCCTTCTACTTTTTGGAAACCATTTCCAGTATATACTTCAAGTTTTCCGAAATCGGTATTTCGATCACCTCCGTAACTCGACTTGTCATTTACCCATTCAGGAATAGTGAAATAAGGAAACTCTCCCATATCCGCTGTAGCATTCGGTATGGTTGATTCATCAAATCCAGCGCTGGTATTTGTATTGTTTAAAGAATCTTGCTTTACTTGACTGCTGTCTGTTTGGGTTGTTGTGGTTTGGTTTTCTGTTTTTTTACAAGAAATTACGAGGAATAAACTCGCAATAAGGGTCATTTTTACAATTTTCATTTTCAGTTCTTTTATTCAAATGTATAAATAAAAATGAATAAAAAATGTGAATTTCATGTAAAATTGCAAGTGAAAACTTGAAGGATAAACTATAAAATCTCTGTTAATTTCTTTGTTAAATTTCGTCTAGAATATTGATCAATAGAAGAGTTTTTAGAAGTTTCCGATTTTGATTTCCATTGATTGTAATGTTGTAGCAAGTAGCTTTTTACTTCTTTTTTCTGAGCGTAATAAAAATGATTTCCAGCTTTGGTTTCATTTAGAATTTGTGCAACATCCGCGTCTTTAGGTCCAAAAGAAAGAATCGGGTTTCCAGTCGCTAAATATTCAAACAACTTTCCAGGAATAATTCCTTTGGAAGCACTTTCTGGAAAATTTGTAATCAATAAAAGGTTGGCTTCTTGCATTATTTGTACCGATTCTTGATGCGAAAGATATCCTAAATTAATAATTGAATCTGATAATTGAAGTTCGTTTAATTGATTGAGAACTTTCTCATCCACACGGCCTGCAAAAGTAATTTTAAAGTCTTTTGCAAAATCTGAGTTCTCTTTTCGGAGTTCATGGATTGCTTCCCAAAGAATTTCTGGATTTCGCAACTGCTCTAAAACACCAATATAACTCAACGAAAAATAATCTGAATCGGATTTTACATTTGTTGAATTTGGATTTTGGTCGAATCCATTCGTGATACAAACTGCATTTGCACCGTTTTTCTTAAAATTTTCTGCATCGGAAAAGCTGGTGGCTAACGTAATATCCGCATTTTGAAAAACTTCTTTTTCTAGTCTTCGGTGTTTCGCATCCGAACTTTTGGTGAGTTTCAAATGTTTGTAATACGAGATTTCCGTCCACGGATCTCGAAAATCAGCAATCCATTTCAGATTCGGAAGTTCTTTTTTTAATCCTAAACCAATCAAATGCATAGAGTGGGGCGGTCCTGTTGTTACCAACGTATCAATTTGATTTTCGTGAAGATATTTTTTCAAAAACGAAATCGAAGGTTTTACCCAAAATACACGTGCATCGGGAATGAAAAAATTTCCTCGTACCCAAATGGATAATTTCGATTTCCAACTTTGATTTTCACCAACATCGAATTGACCTCCCTTGAATTTTTTATTAGATTTATTGAGTTTTTCAGCCAATTGATAGGGTTCCCAAATCTTGGTTTTAACCATTTTAATTCCATTAGGAACTTCTTGTAAAAGCGATTCGTCTACCAAAGGATAGCTTGGATTTTCTGGAGTATAAATAATCGGTTCCCAACCAAATTCAGGAAGATACGTCGCGAATTTCAACCAACGCTGAACGCCTGGACCGCCTGCCGGTGGCCAATAGTAGGTAACAATGAGAACTTTTTTGTTTTCCGCCATTACGAAACCGCTATTTCTGCATTTTCATCTTTTTTCTTTCCACGATAAAGAAGGTATAAACCTCCTGCAGAAAGAAGTATAAATAAACCAAAAGCTAGCATGGAAACGGTTTTACCTGTCGTTAAAACTTGAGGTTCAAATACCATTTTCAATTGATGATTTCCTGCCGGAACATGCACTGCTCTCAACAAATAATTTGCTTTGATGTACGGAACTTCCTTTCCATCCAAAAACATTTTCCAACCAAGAGGATAATAAATCTCAGAAAAAACAGCTAACTGAGGCGTTTTACTTTGAGTTTTCAATTCCAATTCATCAGCAGCATACTTTGTTAATGTAATTTGCGCTGTAGAATCGGCTGCTAAGTTTTTTCCGTTGAAATAAGCTTTGTCAGCAACATTTACAATAGCTGTTCGTTTTGTTATCGTTTTCCCAATAAGGTCAATTTCTTCATTCGGCGTGTTGACAAATTTAACATCCGTAACAAACCACGCATTTCCATTGGAAAGCGGATTGATTTGAACTTGTGGCTGCTCTGTAGAACCTCCAACGATGTATTTGGTGTTCAACATATTCAGGATTTCCGGAATTTGTTGTTGTCTCGTCGTGTCCGAAGAATAGAAATATTCATTAATCAAATCGTCGTAACGTCTCAGTTTTACAGCACTGTAACCTCCAATTGATGATTTGAAATACGATGTATTGGTTTCATTAAAAATTCCCAATGTTTGGTTGAAAATACGATAATGCGACTTGTCGTGATTAGTAATATCGTCCAACGTTTTGTTTACCGGAACGGCTTTCAAAACACTTTGAAGATTCGGATTGGAGCCTGCTTTTTCTACCAATAAATCTGAACTTTCGGTTTGGAAAGGCTCTTCGGCAAAAATTTGATCAACGAAATTGTCATTGTTTAAGTAACGCTTATTAACGCTCCACAAATCGAAAAAACTGATTAAACCAATAACGAGTAACGCAACGTTGGTATTTAATTTTTTAATCAATGCGAAATATAAAGTAGCAGCAACTACAGCAACATACAAAAGAGCTTTAATAGCGTCTTCGCGGAACATTTGGTAGCGTTCATCCACCAAATAATCTAATAAAAAAGGAGGAAGATAGGTTCTTTCATTGCTCGTTGAAAAACCTAAAATTGATTTTCCGAAAACTAAAAGAAGTAATGTGATTCCTAAAACGATTCCACTTACAATGAAAAGCGTTTTCTTTTTGTATTCGAAAGTTAAAATGTTTGCTTCTTGCGTTTCCGTTTCCAAATTGGAGTTGAAGAATCGGTACAATCCAACAGTCGCAATTAAAGGAAATAGTAATTCAACTACTACTAAAATAGAAGACGGCGCACGGAACTTGTTGTACATTGGAACAAAATCTATAAACAAATCAGAAAGCCAAAGCATATTGCTTCCCCAAGCAAGTCCAATGGTAAGTATCGTTGCTCCTAAAATCCAATAGCGGTATTTTTTCCAAGCGAAAAAGAATCCTAAAATCGCTAAGAAAACAACGATGGCTCCTTGATAAGCCGGTCCTGAAGTTCCAGGTTGGTCCCCCCAATAGGTTAAACTTCCTGAAAGTCCTTGTGAGATTCTTGGCAACAAACGATTGTATTCTTCTTCAGAACTTACATTTTCCATGATTTTAGACTGCAAACCTTCCGAAATTTTTTCGGAGCCAATTTCTTGACTTCCGCCACCCATTAATCTTGGAATGAATAGGTTTAGTGTTTCCACTTTTCCGTAACTCCAATTTAGGATGCTTTGTTTGTCCATTCCAGTTTTGTCATCGGAATGTTTGTCAGTATTTAAAATTTGCTTTCCACGAACGGTTTCTTTAACGTATTCAGCATTAGCCATAATTCGTTGTGAATTCATCGCTACCCCTAGAATACAAGCTACACCAACTAAGGCTGTTGATGTAAGAAAATGCTTCCACGTCGTTTTCTTTTGAAACGCTCTAATGAGTTCAGAAAGAAATAAAAATCCTAATCCTAAAAATAAATAATACGTCATTTGAGGGTGACTCGCTGTGATTTGCAAGCCCATAAATAGAGTAGTAACTATGAATCCCCAAATATATTTTTTACGAATATAAACCAATAAAATCCCCGCCAATAGTGGTGCGAAATAAGCTATGGTATGTAGTTTTCCGTTATGTCCAGCTGCAATAAGAATATAGAAATATGTAGACAATCCAAAAAATGTTGCGCCTAAAAGAGCGTATTTCCAATTGCGAACGGCAACCATTCCTAAAAAGAAAAACCCTGAAAAGAGTAGGACGAGATAGTTAACTGGTTTTGGAAAAGAGATAATCACTTTATCAATTTGCTTAATTAGATCCCCACGAAACTGAGAACCCATTTGATACGTCGGCATTCCGCTGAACATAGAATCGCTCCAATACGTTTCTTTTCCGTTTTGAGCGCGGTAATCTAAAAGCTCTTTGGCTCCACCTTTATATTGAATAATATCGTGCTGAAACAATTGTTTCCCGCTAATAACCGGACTTGCATACGTATAAGCAACGATAATAAAGAAAATAAGACTCCCAATAATAAAGAGTAAATTCTTTTTGTTTTTAAGCATAATAAGCGTGTTAAAAAAAATCCTTCCAAAAATACTATTTTGAAAGGATTTATAAGAATTATTTCGTTTGTTTTTCCTCTTTTACTTCTTCATAATCGACCGTTTCGGCATCCCATTTCAGATTTTTATCGATATTTTTTTTCGATTCTGCGGGTTTTTGCTGCTGCGGATTCTGTTTTGGAAACTTATAAAAACTCGAAAAGAAAAGTCTTTTCATAATGTTCCAAACAAAGAAAATGATGATAGTTGCGAGTATTAATTCTAAAACGAATTTCATGATGATTTATTACTTTATTTTGTTGCCACAACAGGGTTTACAATGATGTTAGATGTAGTCTCTGAAGACATACTTTGAGATTGTTTTCCGTCGGTCATTGCTTCCGTTTGTGTTGTTTTTACCGTAATGTTTTGGTTGGTAATCCAACCGGAATTTTGGTCGTATTTAATCGTTCCATTTTGGTTCAAAACGGATGACATACTGTGCGTAACGCCGTTTTGCGTTTGTTTATCCGCTTGTTTAGGAATTCCACCTTGAACTGAAATTTCAACAATTCCGTTTTCTACACTTTTAAGAGTGTAATTGGATGTTAATTTAATTTTACCATCAGCGCTCGCGTTTTCAGAATGCGACCATTTTTCACCAATTTTCGCTCCTTTTTCAGGTAAAACCATAATGTTTTTGCTGAACTGATCTTTCAAAACCTTCTCGTTGAAGCCTTTTTTAGTTTCAGCTAACAATTCGGTTTTCATTTTCGCATCTTTCGTTAATTGACCTAACGCCGTATTTACTTTAGCATAAATAGGATCAAAACCTGTAATTGAAATGATTTTCCCCGCTTTGGACATTTTCATTTTCAAAGTATTGCCCGTAAGCGCTTTGTCCATCGTCCATTTATTCTTCAAACCTTCATCTTTAGGTGCTGCAGTTCGTGTATCAACACTTACCGATTTTCCACCTCCTGATTGCGTTGCTTTTTTACCGATGAAATTGATCGTAATGTCGTAAATATCATTGGTAATTCCATCAACCGTAAAAGTTACTTCATCGGTGCTTTCGCTCGTTACACTTTGCGATTGGCCATTCGGAGCCGTAATCTTCGTAACATCTTTCTGAGAAGAGATAAAAGGATATGTTTTCCCTTTTTCTAAAAGGAAAGTTTGTTTGTAGATTCCTGCCGAATCTGTTATAGCAATAAGATCTTTTTCTTCAACGGGAACTTCAACTTGGACCGTTTTTCCAGTTTCGGGATCTACTTTGGTTACTGTTTTGGTTTCTTTTTTACAAGAAACAACTAATGTTAAAAGAATTGCGAAAACACTTAATTTTTTCATTCAATTGGTTTAGTGCCTTTTAGGCGTTATACTTCGAGAAACAAAAATTCGTTTCTCTTAACATGATCTTTGGCGGACAACTTCGTAAAGTACAGCTCCACAAGCGACGGAAACGTTCAACGATTGCGTTTTTCCTACAATCGGAAGTTTAATTTTCTCATCGCTATGATGCATCACTTCTTTCGAAATTCCGGTTTCTTCATTTCCCATCACGATAGCGCATGGTTCTTTGAAGTCCGTTTCATATATCAACTTTTGCGCCTTTTCTGTTGAAGCGAAAACGGAAATTCCCGATTGTTGCAGAAAATCAACGGAATGCGCTAGATTTTTTTCTTTACAAATTTTAATATTGTAAATCGCACCCGCCGAAGTTTTAATTGCATCCGAGTTAATTGGAGCCGCTCCTTTGTCTGGAATAACAATCGCATCAACGCCAACGCATTCAGCTGTTCTACAAATCGCACCGAAATTTCGTACGTCTGTTAAACGGTCTAGAATTAAGATAAAAGGCGTTTTTCCTTCTTCAAAAAGTTGCGGAATGATATCTTCAATACTATAAAACGGAATATCCGAAATAAATGCAACAATTCCTTGGTGATTTTTTCGGGTAAAACGGTTCAGTTTTTCGATAGGGACGTAGTTTGCACGGATGTTGTGTTGGGCAAGTAGCTTTTTCAAATCCATCACAATAGGTCCTTGTAATCCGTTTTGGATAAATATTTTGTCTATTGTTTTTCCAGCTTCTATGGCTTCAATAACGGGCCTTAGGCCAAAAATAAAGTCGTCTTTCATAAAATCTAAATTTCAAATCGGGATTAAAATTTCTCTCCGATTATAGCTCTTTTCTGAGCCATGATATAGCCATAATGCAGGCTTTCGTGCATGTTGTTGAAAATAATAGCGTCCTGAATATTTTTCAAATCCAAACCAAAGCTTGTAGTGTAAGGCGTGTAATCTGAAAAGAAATCGGAATCGTAATCTTTCATCAAAATTTTAGCGGTTTCGGTTAACAAAAAAGAAAGATCTTCTACTTCCGATGCCGAAACATTTAGGTTTGGTAAGGTTCCTTTTTTATAATTTTCAACCCAATACGAATCAATTCGGAAGGGGTTTCCACTTAAATAATAATGCAATAATTGTTGGGTTGCTACGCAATGTGCGATGTTCCAATACATATTATTATTAAATCCATCTGGAATCAGTAAAAGCTCATCCAAAGGGGTGTTTTGTAGCGATTGAAGAAGGTTTTTTCGTACTTCTCGATGCGCTAAGAAATGATAATTCATTTTCAACAGTTCTTAGGCTTCAAAATTAGACTTTTCCAATGAAAATTACAAAGATATACGGCTTCAAAATCACGATTTTAGGCTTGTTTTGTTAGAATTTGTTAAGGTCATTGCTTTTCTTTTGGAATTTCAAATCAGAAATTCTAAAATTTCTCAGGTTATTATCGGTATTTTAGGCTAGATTTACGTGATTTACTTTAAATTTGTATCCGTTTATTTTTAACAAACTTTAACTAATAATTGGCACTAATTGTGTTGACAAGTGCTTGTATTTATCGCATTTTTACACCTTATTTTGAAAATAGATTATGGCAGAATTACACCAAGCTGAAGATATTAGACAGCTTACAGAAAAGGTAAAAGAACAAAACTATTTTTTCACCCTTCTAAAACAAGAAATCAATAAAGTCATTATTGGTCAAGAATATATGGTTGATCGACTTTTGATTGGTTTGTTGGGAAATGGACATATTTTGTTGGAAGGAGTTCCTGGACTCGCAAAAACGTTGGCTATTAAAACGCTTGCAGATGCCGTTCACGGAGATTTTTCTAGAATTCAGTTTACGCCGGATCTATTGCCTGCTGACGTTATCGGAACGATGATGTACAGTGTGAAAGACAATGATTTTAGCATTAAAAAAGGACCTATTTTTGCGAATTTCGTTCTTGCAGATGAGATTAACAGAGCACCTTCTAAAGTGCAATCAGCATTGTTAGAAGCGATGCAAGAAAAGCAAGTGACGATTGGTGATGAAACGATGCCTTTGCCGAAGCCGTTTTTGGTTCTTGCAACGCAAAACCCGATTGATCAAGAAGGAACGTATCTTTTGCCAGAAGCACAAAGCGACCGTTTTATGCTGAAATGTAAAATTGATTATCCTGAATTTGAGGATGAGCGCAAAGTAATGCGAATGGTTTCTACGGCACATCAGCCAACGGTAAACGCGGTTATTTCACTTCAAAATATTGTGGATGCTAAAGAATTAATCAACCAAATTTATTTGGACGAGAAAATTGAAAAATATATTTTGGATATGGTTTTTGCAACGCGTTATCCAGAAAAATATGGTCTATCCGAAATTAAAGATTATATCAGTTTTGGTGCGTCACCAAGAGCTTCTATCAACTTAGCTGTTGCTTCAAGAGTGTATGCGTTCTTGAAAAACAGAGCATTTGTGATTCCAGAAGATGTGAAAGCGGTTGCTAAAGACGTTTTGCGTCACCGTATCGGATTAACATTCGAAGCGGAAGCAGAAGAAGTAACATCAGAATCTATTGTTGATCGTATTTTAGCTCGAATCGAAGCTCCGTAAAATTATCTAGAAAAGATTACGATTAGGATGGATATTAAAGACATCGTCAAGAAAGTAAAACAAATCGAAATTCTTACTCGAAGAAAGACCGATGCATCGCTGATGGGTCAATACCACAGTGCGTTCAAAGGTCAAGGGATGACGTTTGCTGAAGTTCGGCAATACCAATTTGGGGACGAAATCCGAAGAATCGATTGGAATAAAACGGCACGTTTCCAAGAACCTTATGTGAAAATCATGGAGGAGGAGCGTGAACTTTCGGTAATGTTAATGGTGGATATTTCGGCATCGATGGATTACGGAACACAATATTCTCTTAAACGAGAATATGTTGCGGAAATCTGCGCTAGTCTTGGTTTTACAGCGATCGGGAATAATGATAAAGTCGGTTTAATTCTTTTCGCGGATAAAGTTTATAAAGTGGTTCCGCCACAAAAAGGACGAAAGCATATGCTTTCTATTATATCGCAAATCCTTTCTACGCCTTATGTTCCTGGGGTTTCTTCTTTGGATAAAGCCATGGAATATATGATGAATGTTTTCAAAAAGAAGTCGTTTGTTTTTATGTTTTCTGATTTTGAAGATGAATATACATCCCGTTTATTGGGCGTTGTTTCCAAAAAACATTCGGTTTTGGGCGTTCGCGTTTCCGATGATAAAGACAATGAAATTCCCGATATTGGATATTCCTTATTTACGGATGCGGAAACAGGAAAACAAATTTGGGTGAATACATCCAATGCTCGGTGGAGATATCAGTTTGCCGAAGAGCAGAAGCAAAAATACAATCGAGTTAGAGTAGATTTTAAAAACGCTTCCGCTGGATATATGAATCTGAAGGCTGGCGACGATTATGTGAAACAATTTTATCAATATTTCAGAACTAAATAAGGAATGAAGCTGATTAAGATGCGCATGAAAACTATTTTTTACACTTTTTTATTCTTGTTTTTCGGAAGTTTTGCTTTCGCACAAACGATGTATTCTAATTTGGATAAAGAAAAAGTGTCTTTAGGCGAACCAGCGATTTATAAAATTAGAATTGAAAATTTAGCGGCAAAACCAATTCAAATTGCACCACGAAATGAGATGTTGCCTTTTCATTTTGAAGTGATTCGCGATTCTATCAATCAACAAGTTGATATTTACGAAAGAACGATTGAATTTGCGGTGTACGAAGAAGGAACATTTACGATTCCAAAGTTTGATATCAAAATTGGTGATCAAGTTTTAAGTACGGTTCCGTATAAAATAGAAGTCGTTAATTCTGCTAAAAAAGAAAATCAAATCAACGATATCATGAATAACAAGGAAGTAAAACTTGATATTCAGGATTATTGGCAGATGTACAAATTATACATTTTGGCGGCTTTGATTGTTATTGCATTGATTATTTTCACGTATTTATTAATTAGATACGGTAAAAAACGAAAATCAGCTCCAATTGTGACGACCAATCAAACGTTGAAAAAATTAGATGCTTTAAAGAAAAAAGGCTTTATCGAAAGTGGTGATTATCGTTCATTTTATGTGGATTTAATTGATATTTCGCGTGATTTCCTTTCGCAACAATACCATATTCCAGCGAATGTTTTGTTAACGGATGATTTGATTGCATACATGAAAACCAAAGATTCCATTTCGCAAGAAGCTGATAAAGTCGTTGAAGACGTGTTCTTAAGAGGTGATTTGGTGAAGTTTGCAAAAACGTTCCCAGATAGCGCAACGATGGAAAAAGATTGGAACGACATCCGTGCTATGGTGAAAAATTCCATTAAGGATGTAGAACTTGAAAACTTAAGAAAAGATGTTTAGTAATTGGAATTTTGAGTTTTACAGCCCTTGGTTTCTGCTGCTTTTCTTACTTTTAGTTCCTATTTTTATTCGGGATCTTACCAAGAAAAGAAAGACGGGAATTAAAGTTCCAACCATCAATAATATGAAGGAGAACCGGAGTTTTTTATTCATTTTATTCATCTTGAAATTAACAAAATACGGAATCCTTACGGCTTTAATTATAGCATTAGCGAGACCAAGAACGTTTTCAGTTTCGCAAGAACGGGACGATACCAAAGGGATTGATATGATTTTGGCGATCGACGTTTCGTATTCCATGTTGGCACGAGATTTAGAGCCAGATCGTTTGCAAGCTTTGAAGAAAATTGCAGTCGATTTTGTCAACAAAAGACCAAACGATCGAATTGGAATTGTTGCCTATTCAGGTGAAGCGATTGCGAAGGTTCCGGTGACTTTGGATCATCAGATTTTAAATGAAGAAATCCAAGAACTTAATTCAAATGAATTGTTGCAAGGAACTTCTATTGGTGATGGTTTAGCGGTTTCGGTGGCCCATTTAAAAGACAGTAAAGCCAAAAGTAAAATTGTGATTTTGATGACCGATGGTGTAAACACAGTTCCAGATGCGATTTCTCCTTTAGTGGGAGCTGAGTTGGCGCGAAATAATAACATCAAAGTGTATACAATTGGTATCGGAACCAATGGATATGCGTTAATGCCAACTGCTGTGGATAGTTTCACGGGTGATTTAATTTTTACCCAAGCCAAAGTAACCATTGATGAACCAATTTTACGAGAGGTTTCTCAAATTACGGGTGGAAAATATTATCGAGCGACCTCTACACAGAGTTTGGCGGATGTGTATAGTGAAATTAATCAATTGGAAAAATCCGATTTGAAGAGCAATACCTTATTCAATTACGAAGAATATTTTAGAATATTTCTTTGGATTGCCTTTGGATTATTGCTTTTTGATGCGCTTTTGCGTTGGGTTTTATATAAGAGTATAGTATAATGGAGTTTAGTTTAGGAAATTACACCTATTTAGCTTTATTGTTGGTTCTTCCCGTTTTGGGAGGGCTTATTTTGAATTATATTCGTTGGAGAAAAGCACGAAAAAATCAGTTTGCAGACAGACGTTTTCAGGATCATTTATTTCCGAAAACAGGCTTTTTTTCGAAGCTATTTCCAGCGTTATATTTCATTGCATTTTTGTTTTTAATCTTTGCTATTATTGATCTTTTGGCGGGAAAAGAACAAATGAAAAGTCAGCAAAAAGTGAGTAATGTGATGTTCGTAATGGACGTTTCTAACTCGATGAATGCGGAAGATATTGAGCCAAATCGTTTAACGGAAGCCAAGAATATTGTCATTAATACCTTGCCGAAATTAGGTTCGGATCGGGTAGGTGTCGTGGTTTTCGCTGGCGACGCTCATAGTATTATGCCTTTAACAACGGATTTGTCTGCTGCAGAAACCTATATTGCCGGAATCGAAACCTCGATTGTTCAAATTCAAGGAACGGATTTTTTGAAGGCCATTGAAGCAGCTGTGAAGAAATTTAAAGGTGTGGCGAAAGGAGCTCGACAAATCGTTTTAATCAGCGATGGTGAAGATAATGAAGGGAAGGAAAACGCAGCCATTGATTTAGCTAAAAAAGAAGGAATTCAGATTTCAACTGTTGGTGTCGGAACCAAAGAAGGAGCGCCAGTTCCCGAGTATTTTTATGGTCAATTAATGGGCTATAAAATGAATCGAAATGGTGAAACTGTAATCAGTCAAAGGCAAGAAAATGCTTTGAAAAATATGGCGAGCAAGACGGGCGGGACGTACATTGACGGAAATTCTATGGAAGATGCGGTGAGCAAGTTAACACACCATTTGAAAAACTCAACAACATCATCTACGGTTATGGTAGATAGTCATAATGCTATTCATTATTATCAGTATTTCCTAGCGGTTTCTTTATTCTGCTTTTTAATCATCTATTTGTTCAATCCGAAGCGTGATTTGAATATTTAAAACCTTAAAATCAGCATCATACTAAAGACTTTAACCCAATTTTAACACTCTAGACGATACTTCTTAACAATTAAACGGATATTTTTGCAAGAGAATGATGAGAAAACTCTTTTCCGCACTGATTTTAGTTATTAATCTGAGCATATTATTTGCACAAGATCAATACAATGCCTTAATTTTTGAAGGCAATCGGTCATTCGACTCTAAAAACTACGAGAAAGCTGCAACGAAATATATGGAAGCAGCAAAACTTAAAGCCAATGATTTCGGCTCTCATTACAATATGGGAAATGCGTTGTACAAGCAGAAAAAGTACGATGAAGCAAAAGCGGAATATCAAAAAGCGTTGTCCTACGCTAAAAATTCTGACGACATTAACGCAGTCAATTACAATTTAGGAAATGCCTACATGCAATCCAACGACGCATCCAAAGCGGCCGAATTCTATAAAAAAGCCTTAAAGAAAGATCCATACAACGAAAAGATTCGTAAAAACTACGAAATCGCCATGTTGAAAAATAAAGATCAGAACAAGGATAAAAAAGATCAAGGCAAAGGTGGCGGTCAAGGTGGAAATGGAGACGGTAAAGATCCTAAAGAAGAACAAGACCCGAATGGTAAAAACCAACAAGGTGGCGGCAATGGAAATGAAAACCAAAATGGTCAAGGAGAAGGAAAAGACGCCAATGATCAAAAGAAAAACCAAGGTGGAAAAATGCCGAAAGACTTAGAAAATGCTATCTTGAATAATATTAAAGGAAGAGAACAAGAGACTGCTCGAAAAATATTAAATAAAAACTCGTATACCGTGCCACAAAGCAACGAGAAAGACTGGTAAATGAAGCAAAAACTTTTGCATACTGTATTCTTAATGTTAACTGTATTTATGTACGGTCAGGTAAATATTGGCCTGGTTACAGATAAAAAAGAATATACAACAAAAGATTTAGTCGTTGTTACCATCGCGGTAGAGATTACAGGGCAAGATTTCGTGCGTGAAGGTCCAATCATTTTACCCGATTTTTCCAAATTTATTGAGCGTGGAAGTTCTTCCCAAACCAATACGTTTCAGGATCCGAATACCAATGAAGTGGTTAGTCAAATGCTTTATTTGGTTCAGCTGCAACCAAGAAAGGCGGGAACATTTAAGATGGGATCTGCCATTGTTCGTGTAAATGGAAAACCGTATAAAACAGAACCTTTTGATATCGGTGTTGAAGAAGCGGGAGAGCCCGTTATTCAAGCGCCGCAAAGCGAAGTTGTTATTAATTGGGAAATGCGTGAGCGCGAAGTTTTTGCGTATCAGCCTACAGTAGCGACTTTAAAGGCGTATTCTAAAAATTTCAACAGTCTTAGACGTATTGGCGAAATTATTCTGCCCGTGCAATCCAATGTTGATTTTAAGCCAATTAGCACCAATCGTTCGGATATCGAGATGAATCAAAGAACGCACATGTTATCTCAGATTTTAGGAATTTATCTTTTGTTTCCGAAAGAATCTGGGAGTTTGAGCATCAATCCTGTCATGGTGAAAATGAAAGATCATCATCATGTTAAACAAGACCGAATTCGAGCACAGAAATCCAATTTGTATGTGAAAGAATTACCTGATGAGGCACCTTTCAATTTTCAAAATGCGGTTGGAAATTATCATGTAGAAGTTTCTACCTCTTCAAAAGAGAAGTTTGTAGAGCTTCACAAACCTATGGAAATTGTTGTTAAGCTTAATGGTCATGGGAATTTAAGTCCAGACCAACTTCCTGTTTTAAAACAAACGGGGAATTACAAAATTTTCCCACCGAAAATCATTAAAAATGTGAAAACTAATGATTCAGGAATGGTTGGAAGCATTGAGGCGCATTATGTTGTTGTACCTCAAAAAGCAGGAAATTTGAATATTCAAGCGGAAGATTTTGCTTTTTTCAATCCTGATGAAAAGAAATATGTGAATCTTGGTCAGAAATCACTTCCTGTTAAAGTAATGACAGCGGAGCAAATTGAAGCTTCTAAGTCAACTTTGGAGAAAGTTAATGAATATACAAGTACGGTTTTAAATAACGTGCCACTTCCGATGATTAAAGAAGCGGATGTTTCTAAAGATACCAAAGGAAAGGGAGTTATGGCATTTCTAGGAAATCATTTTGCCACTTTGAGTTTGGTTGCGGGGTTACTAATTGTTTCGTTGATTTTTATTCGACGAATGAAAAATGCGGAAGTTGAAGCGAATTCAGGAACGAAAACGAAAATAGAATCTATTGCTGAACTTGAGGAAAAAATAAAAAGCAATCAAAAAGTGGACTTTTCGGCTCGATTGGATTTTATGAAAAAAGAATTGAATTCAGAAAATGCACAAGGTTATTTTCAAGATTTTGATTTTCTAAAACGAGAATTGAATGATTTTGCTTCAAAACAAGATTTTGCAGATTTAAAAGACTTAATACAAGCTAAAGTTTCTGATAAGACTGCAGCAGAATATCAAAGTATTTTAGAAAAAATGCAGATGGAACGGTACGCGCCAGCACCTTCAATTGACCTTTTGAAAGATTTGCATCGTGATTTCGCGTTGATTCTTTCAAAAATTTCATAATTCTCAAAAAAAATTGATATTTTTGCGAAATTTCTAATTTATGGAATTCTTTGAACACTTTGACGTAAAGCAAACTTTATCCGCAACAATGGTACTTTTCGCCGTAATTGATATTTTAGGATCGATTCCTATTATTGTGAGTTTGCGTAAAAAATTTGGTCATATCGACGCTGGTAAAGCCTCTTTGGTTGCCGGTGCTTTGATGATTGGGTTTTTGTTTGTTGGAAACAAAATTTTGAAATTTTTAGGGGTTGATGTCAACTCATTCGCAATTGCCGGAGCATTTGTGATTTTCATCATTGCGATTGAAATGATCCTAGGAATTGAAATTCAGAAAAGTGGGGAAACCAAATCAGCTTCCATTGTTCCAATTGCATTTCCATTAATCGCTGGTGCAGGTACATTGACAACGACATTGTCCTTAAAAGCGGAATATTACGATATCAACATCATTGTTGGGATTATCCTGAATACCGTTTTAGTTTACGTCGTTTTGAAAACCGCCAACTGGCTAGAGCAAAAATTAGGAGACGGAACGCTGCAAGTTTTGAAAAAAGTTTTCGGAATTATCCTTTTAGCGATCTCTATTAAATTATTTACTGCTAACTTTGCACAGTTATTTCAGACGTACGTCCATTTTTAAGAAATTAGATTATGAAAACCGTTTATAAAGTATTTTTAGTATTATTCGTTTTGTTTATTGCATTCAATTTTTATGCGATTGATTACAACTTAGGCTTTATGCATGAAGATAATACCAAGTATATTTTCTCTTTGGCTGCGGCTATTCTTGGGCTAATCATTGTTTTCGTGATGGATACGTGGAGCCGAGTAGGTGCTGCTAAGAAATAACCATATTTTTCAATAACGCTTCCGATTTTAATTCGGTTTCTTGCCATTCTTTTTCAGGATTGCTAAGAGCTGTGATTCCGCCACCAACGAATAATTCGGCTTGGTTGGTATAGAATTTTCCACATCGTAAATTCACGAAATAGTACGTTGTTTCTTTCAGTTGAATTTTGGAATAGCCCGCATACAATTCGCGATCAAAATTTTCGAATCTCGCAATAGCCGATTTACAAAAGTCTTTCGGAATCCCACAAACGGCTGGTGTTGGATGCAATTCTTGAATTAAATTTTCAACTTGAGATTCCTCTAAAATTCCTTTAAAATCATTTCGCAAGTGTTTGATATTTCCTGACGGATGATCGTAGGTTTCGGATACCTGTAAATCGGTCACAAAACGTTTCATACGTTCCTCAATATAGTTAGTCACGGGCTTTTGCTCTTTAATTTCCTTTTCCGTCCAATTTTCATTGATGGGTAGTGTTCCTGCTAAACTCATGGTTTCAAAAACCTTCGTTTTTGGTGTATATTTTCCTAATAATTCAGAGAAAGCGCCCATCCAACAAATTCCATCTTGTACAAAAGCATAGACGAATGTAGAAGGGTAGGTTTTAATTAGGTTTTTGAAGGATTCAACTATTTGGATGTTCTTGTACAGAACTTGCTTCTTTCGAGCGATAACAAGCTTTGGAAGTTCATTTTCTTTGATGAATGCGACTGTCGATTTTATTTTTTCAACATACTCATCAAAAGTTTCATTTGGAGTCGACTCATCTTTTGTAGGCAGCGAAAAAGAAACTGCTTTCAACTCATCTTCAGAAAGCGGAAAAATCTCGCCTTGAATTTTAATTTCTTGGGAATTGTCGAACGAAAAAAAACTGATGAAATCTCCATCAGTATTTTCTTTCGTGCTATAAATGGTATTTTCAAAAGGAAGTCTGAAAATAATCATGTCTTAAGGTAATTTAGAATGCGGAACAATATTGTTAGTCATCGTTGTATGGCAAATTAGGTTGCCTTTTTCGTCACGAATTTCGATTTGAGAAACATGAACCGAATGTCCTTTTCTAATAAACGAAGCCGTTCCGGTAACGATTCCTTCTTTTTTAGCTCGCAAATGATTGCAGTTCAAATTAGTTCCTACAGGGAAAAACTTTTCAATATCAACATGCAAATAAGATAAGCAAGAGCCTAACGTTTCCGCCAAAGCTGCGCTTGCTCCACCATGTAAAATTCCATAGGGTTGATGAACTTTTGACGTCACAGGCATTGTTGCAGACAACGTATCTTCGGTAACATCCGTAAATTTCATATCTAAGGTCCCACCCAAAGTTTTTGGTCCCCAATTATTTAAAAAATCGAGCGTTTCTTTCTTCTTTTGTTCGTCCATAATCGTTTATTGAATAGTTGGATTCCAGTTTTCTGGAACTTTTGGTTGAATATTATATTTGATTAAATAGTCTGAAATTTCTTTCAAAATCTCTTCATAACTACTAGAAACAATTTTTTCGTACGGGATTTTATACCCCAAATACATCGTTTTGGTACCGAAATCTCCAACGGCAAGACAAATAGGAACTTTTGCTTCTAAAGCCATATAATAAAAGCCTTTTTTCCATTTAGTCACGTAGCTACGCGTTCCTTCAGGCGTAATTACCAAACTGAAATTATCTTTTTTAAATTCATTCGCAACGAAATTAACTAAATCGTTTTTTTGGCTACGATCAATTCCAATTCCGCCCAAACCTTTCACAACACCGCCGTACCAAGCTTTGGTGTGCGCATCTTTGATAATCACTTTTAATTTTTTACCCAAAGACCAATACGCCAAGTTTCCAAGAATATATTCGCTATTGTGGGTGTGTGGCGTTACTACTAAAATACAACGGTCTAGGTTGTCTACATCGCCATGAAGAACGACTTTCCAGCCAACAAGTTTTAAAAGTAATTTACCAAGAAATTTTTTCATAAAAAATAGAGGTTATAAAATGCAAAAAAGTATAACCAAAGCAGGTTATACTTTACAAATATATTGAAATATTATAGTTCTTGAAACTTAAAATAGGCTGCAAACGAAATCGATCAGTTTGATTACGATTTCAAAAACGACTTGTACCATAATGACATTTTTTTGTGTTGGTGTTTTTTTTCATTACAAATGTACTGATTTTCTTGAGATTCTATAGTAAAATTGATTTTTTTTACGAATCTTTTTATGAAAATCCTTGATTGGTTTTTAACCGTTCAATTTTGGGCTTACAATAAGAGAAAAGTGGTTTTCCGTAAATTAGGATATCGTTGTACTCGCCACTTTTCAGCTTATCACTCTCTAGTCTTTATCTGTTTTTATGGTAATTTCTTTTTTACCGTCTTTTATCTGGATGTTAAGATCATTAACACTTGTAGGATCTAACTTTAATGAGTCTTTGAAATATTGTTTCACATTTTTCGCAGGAACTCTTTTACCGTTTACAATCAAGCTGTCTTTATCGTCGTTAGAATACTCAATTGTAGAACCATTAATAGTGATTTTATTTTCATCGAAATGAATTCCATTTTGACTATTGAAATTTCCATATTCATCATCCGAATCATTAAATCCATCGTTATCTAAATCTCCATCAAATCTAATTCCTTTGTTTTTTGATGGAATAACCATTGTTGTTGTTGGTAGTACCAATTCATAATCGATGCTGTAGTTTCTGAAACGGTGCTCGTACGGATATTTTACAAAGTTCGGGATATAAAGTTTGTTGTCACGAATTTCTACAGGAACCGAAACGTTAATAGGTAAATTGTATCCTTTTGCTTCTTTTTTGATGATTAGATAAGGTGTTTTTACATCCGCTCTTCTTGTGATTTCCATATGTGGCCAGTTGTCCTTCTCATAAACCATTTTCTTGTCCGAATAGATATCATCATCGTAACCTATAAAGTTTTGCGGAATCGTTACTTGCTTCATGTCAACAAAAATAGTGTCCGAAGTGGTGTTAATAGCAACTTCTTCTGTATCTTCTTTATGACCTTTCAGGAACATTTCACGTTTTGCCATACTTAATCCGAAATACGTTGAAAGTCCGATTAGTAGTACAAATAGACCTCCGATTACCCATCCAATATTTCTCAATTTTGTCGTTGGAGAAATCAATTTGATTGCTAGAAGTCCGAATAATAATGCTGGAATCAAACTTCCTAAAACAATCATCGTACTTAAGATGTAAGACAAGTTGTTTTCATCAAAATAGAAGTTCATTTCGTTGAAAGGAGGGAAATCTGCTTTTGCTGAAATTCCAACTCCGAAGAACGCTCCAATCAAGAACATAATCGATATGAAAGCGAAGAAAACTCCTAAAATATATCGAATCACATTCCAAGCTCCGGTACCTGCCGAATTAATCATGGGTTTGCTGTCTTGATACATTGCACCTACTTTTTGAGTAGATTCATTTGCAAACTGAACGATTTTATTCGATTCTTCTTTAATGGTATCGAAGTTCACAGGCTTTCCTTTCATTTTCAGGATATCAGATGTTGATTGTGCACTTGGCAAAACCGCCCAGAAAATGATATATACTAAAGGAACTAAAAATGGCGTTCCTGGAAGTGGGATTAAAGCGAAGAAAAGCAATACCCAAATGATTCGCATCCAAGTGATTTCCATTCCTGTATAGTGTGCTAATCCTGCGCAAACTCCACCTAATTTTCCGTTTTCAATATCACGGAAAAGATGTTTTCCTGAAGGTGAAAATAAAGGTCTTTGTTGCTTCTTTTGGCTCTGGCTATTCGTTTCAGAATAGTATGCTTCTTCTTGCTCTTCGATGGCTTCTGGGCTACCGATTTGGGCAATTACTTTCTCTACGTCGTCGTCGTTGATTACCTCACGTTTTCCTAATGAATCTCTGAAAATTTCTACGATTCGGATTTCGATGTCGTGCATGACTTCGTCTGCCTCAGTTGCATCAAGAGAGCTTCTTAATGCCGCGAGATAGTCGCTGAGCTTTATATATGCGTGCTCCTCAATAACAAATGAGAAACCGGCTAATCCTATTGAGAGTGTTTTATTCATTGTTAATCTTTTGTAAGAACAGTCGTTTTACGGAGTCTGTTGGTTATTATTTTTAGTAATTTGGTTTACGGATTCTGTCAAATCTTGCCATGTATTCTGCAATTCTGCGAGAAACATTCTACCTTTTTCTGTTATTTGATAGTACTTTCTAGGTGGTCCACTTGTGCTTTCTTCCCATCGATAGGTGAGAAACTCACCATTTTTTAGTCGGGTAAGAAGGGGATAAAGTGTTCCCTCTACCACATCTAGTTTTCCTTTCTTAAGTTCGTCCATCAGGTCAGAAACATACATTTCCTTTTCGTGGATTAAACTAAGGATACAGAATTCTAGAATTCCCTTTCGCATTTGCGCTTTCGTATTCTCTGTATTCATTGATATTAAAGAACTTTTTGGTTATTTATTAATCGCGATAAAAGTTATACCTTCAACTTTATATGACAAAGATATATATTTTAATTGGTATTATGCAATACAAAGTAGTAAAATAATTTTAATTTAATTTATAACTAACTGATTTTCAATAATAAAAATTTTTAATGATTTTTTTTGATGTTTTAAAGTGTAACAAAAATTGGTTTCTATTACTTACTTAGTATACATTCAAAAAAAAATAAAAATCATGAATAGATTTACGTCTACATTGACCAAATTTGCTTCGCTAGTTCTTGTATTAATCGCGGTTTTAGGCTTTTCACAAAACCAAAATTCACTTCTTTGGAAGGTGAGCGGGAACGGATTGAAGAATCCTTCTTATGTTTTCGGAACCTATCATATGTTATGCTCAAAGGATTTTCAGATAAAAGATAAAGTGAAAAACGCCCTTAATTCTTCCGAACAATTTATGATGGAAGTAAATTTTTCCGATCCTGAAACGATGACCGTTATGCAATCTGCAATGATGGCAAAACAAAAGCTGAGCGACGTTCTTTCACCAAAAGAAGTGGAAGTGATGAAAGCAAATATCTCGAAGTTTGGTTATAGATTTGAAGATGTTGAAGGCATGTCCCCAATGGTAATCAACTCTTTGTTAATGGTGAAATATTTTGATTGTGCACCAACAGAATTGAAAATGATTGACCTTGAATTAATGAATCTAGCCGCTTCTGGTGACAAAATTATCGGTGGATTAGAATCTGCAAAAGAGCAAATGGAAATATTAGGAAAATTCCTGACACCAAGTGATTTGGTAAAAACGGTTTCAAAATTCGAAGAAGGAAAGGAGATGATGGTTAAACTTAAAAAAGCATATTTGGATGAAGATTTGGCTACGCTAGATGTATTAATGAAGGATCGTAAAGAGATGACACAAGAGCAAGAAGATCTTTTACTGAATAATCGAAATAAAAATTGGGCGAAAATGATGCCAGAACTAATGACTGATAATTCGACATTTTTTGCTGTGGGAGCGGGTCATTTACTAGGAAAAGAAGGGGTAATTATGCTTTTACAAAAGCAAGGATATACGGTAACTCCAGTTAATTAAATAGACTTTTAGATATAAAATTGAATAGGCGGCCTTTCGAAGAAAGGCCGCCTATTTTTTATTTTTTCGAATTGCAAAGCTGCATTTCTTGGTAAACAAATTCCGGATTTCTAAAGATGCTTCTTCTTTTAACTTCGTGGGTTTTAAAGAAGTTTTTACCTGCAATTTCGTTTATTTTACTCTCAAAACTACTGTGCGTCACAAAGAAACACATCGCCGAGTAATCTTGTTTTTCTTTACGGATTTCCATTTCTTTCATTCGAGCCAATTTAAACCATTGGTTGCGCTCTTCATTCCGCACTTGATCCCAAAATAGTAAATCTTTATGCTTATTAATATATGCAGTTGGGAAAATAACTTTCATGGGACTTTGAGCGATGCATTCACTAATCCACCGACTTGCAAAAAATCGAGGGTCAATTTTCGGATAGAACATAAGAACGCGAACTTTCGGACTAGCAACGCCCAAATAGGCTTTCAAACCAGCCATAGCCGCACTTCCCGTTGAAAGAATACGAACTTCTTCGTCTTGATACCCTTCTTTCTTCAAAACATCTTCAAGAAAATGTTGAGAAACCAATTGATTTTTCGGGTTTAAAATACTGTCTTTTGCGGGAAATAAAATTCGAGTTTTCCCAAATCCAACACGGTCTAAGGCAATAATTCGAAAGTTTTTATTGAAATCCTGATTTTTGAAATAGCGTAAAAAATGTCCCGAATTTTTTCCACTGTCATGAAGAAGAATCAGAAACGGCTTTTTGGCTTCATTTTGTACCTTCTTTTTGTTCGATAAATAGTAAATCTGATAACCATCCGAATTTACTGAATCGTATTCTGGTGGTGTCAAAGATTCTTCCGCAAAGATGCTGTTGATCTCGGGTTGCGAATACACTTTGTTGAAGAACGTATATTTTATCCACAGAAAAGCGAGCCATCCTACAAAGAAAATGAGAGTCCACACAAGTATCCGTTTCAGCATAATTAATTTTTAATAAAGATATAAAATTGGTTTCAATGAATTTCGGCTTTGAAATGATTTATTTCATTGAAATTTTTCTTTTAGTTGGTGGTTTTTAGTGAATTGAATTTTAAATTCGTTCCAATTGATCGGCGTCAATCGTTGTTTTGAAATTTCCATAATTCACAATCACTTTATTTTTTTTCACTTCTTCAATCGTCCCAACGCTGCTTCCGCCCGCAATTCTCACGCGTTGACCAGGTTTCAGCCAAAGTGTGCGTTCTTCTTGACGTTTGGTTTCTATTTTTTCGTTCGTTTCTGCAATCTTTTCTTGGATATTTTCCTTTTTCAATTGTTGCGTAATCTTTCGTTTGATAACTTGCAAACGCTTACTTTCGTCTTTGTCGGTATCCAATTTTCGGAATTTTTCTTGCTCCAAAATTTTTATAAAATCACGGACAACATCTTTCCGAGATTTTCCTTTAACATAACTGTCGATAAAGGCTTCAATCTTATTTCCGAATTGCAATTTACGATGCTCTTCTTCATACAGTTTTTGAAAGTTGAAAAGCTTTTGCTCTAATTGTTGATTCAATTTTTGAAGATTATCACGCTTATCTTCCACCGATTCTTTGGTTTCGGCAAGATTGGTTTTCAATTTTTCAACTTCAAATTTTTCTTGCTGAAGTTTAACAATCGTTTTATCCAAATTCACAACATCTTTTTCTACTTTTTGCTTCGCCGATTTAATGATGAATCTTGGAATTTTATTTTTCTCGGCAACTTCAAATGTAAATGAACTTCCAGCTTGCCCAACTTCTAATTTGTATAAAGGCTCCAAGGATTCTTCGTCGAACAACATCGCTGCATTCTCTGCTGCGGGAAGCTGTTCCACCACCAATTTAATATTAGTATAATGCGTTGTGATAATCGCAAAACTCTTTTTTCCGTAGAAAAATTCTAAGAAACTCTCAGCGAGCGCGCCACCTAATTCCGGATCCGATCCGGTTCCAAATTCATCAATTAACAAAAGGGTATTTTCGTTGGATTGACGAATGATACTGGACATTTTCTTCAATCGAGAAGAGTAGGTGGAAAGATGATTTTCAATGGATTGATTATCACCAATATCGGTCATGATTTGATCAAAGAAAAACATTTCCGATTTTGGATGGACAGGAACCAAAATTCCACTCTGAATCATCAATTGAAGCAATCCAACTGTTTTTAAAGTAATGGATTTTCCACCTGCATTCGGTCCCGAAATACAAATAATTCGGTTATGTTCGTTCAGCGAAAGCGTTTGCGAATAAATGGGTTTGTTCGCGGCTTTATTTTTCAACCAAAGCAATGGATGATACGCTTCTCGTAATCGTAAGGTTTGA
Organism: Kaistella sp. CFF1-2; assembly: GCF_059509915.1. Lineage (NCBI taxonomy): Bacteria > Pseudomonadati > Bacteroidota > Flavobacteriia > Flavobacteriales > Weeksellaceae > Kaistella > Kaistella sp. CFF1-2. The sequence goes on along the minus strand of NZ_JCAKLF010000005.1, from coordinate 53,666 downwards.
TGCTTATTTAATTTGGGTAAAATAGCATTGATTTTCTCCGAAAACTTGGCTTTCGCACGAACCAAATCCAAATCGAAAATATACGTTTGATAATCCGTTAATTCTGGTTGGAATTCTGAAATTTCAGCGGTTAATTTTCGTAGAATTCGATCGATTTCTTTCTTTTCTTCCTCCTGACTTTCGCGAAGTTTAAAATAATGTTTTACCACCGAATCTGGCTGAATGTACGTAATGGAACCTGTTTTCGAAATTCCTAAAACACGTCCTGAAACTCGCTTTTTAAAACCTGATTTTACAGCGAGAACACGTTGATCTTCAACAATACTTTCACGAATATCTTCAAGGAATTCAGAATAGGTGGTCAAAGATCGATTGAAATTCTCATCAATGGCTTTTCGCGCATGTTGAATTTCCGTTCGTAGAACTTTTAATTCTGGGGATGCATCGCTTTTAACTTCTTCAAAACGATTGAAAACACGATCAATCTTGTCTATGATTTCCTTTTTGTAAACCAAGTTTTTAACTTCAGAACTTAGCGTAGGAAAGGTTTCGTCTAAAGCAGGTAAAAATTTTTGCAACTTGCCGATTTGCTCGGTAAGACTTTTAATTTTGATGAACGCTTTATTTTCTAATCGAAAATTTTCGATGAGCATCAACTTCAATTCCTCTTCAATATCTTCATATTCATGGAAGGGAATCGCGTTCGAACTTTCAAAACTTGTCAGAAATTCCGACGTTTTTTTCAAGGTATATTCTGCGTCCTCAAAAGGCATGGGACGTAAATTCATAATTTGCTCTTCCGTTTTTGGCGAAAAAGCGTAGGGAGCAATTTCGGAAAGAAGTTCCGGAAATTCTAATTCAACAAAATCTGTTTTATCAATGTTCACAGCGCAAATGTACTGAGATAATTTTAAAAATCTAAGGCTTTTTCTGAATGCGAATTCTTACTTTTGGACGGAATTTATTTGATTGCATTTATGAATTGGAATGATGTTTTGGCTCCGATTAAGAACTCGGACTATTTTGAAAAGCTTTTGCAAAAAGTAAAAATTGAGTATACTACAACAAAGTGTTTTCCACCTAAAAATCAAATATTTAGAGCTTTAGAGTTGACGCCTTTCGAAGATGTTCAAGTTGTCATTATTGGTCAAGATCCGTATCATAATGATTTTCAAGCAAATGGTTTGTGTTTCTCGGTTTCGGACGCAGTGAAAGCACCGCCATCGTTGAAAAATATTTTTACCGAACTGAAAGAAGATCTCAATATCGATCGTAAAAGCAATGAACTGGATGATTGGGCGAAACAAGGCGTTTTGATGTTGAATGCAACATTAACGGTGAAAGCTCACGAACCGAATTCTCATAAAGATTTAGGCTGGGAAACGTTTACTGATTTCATTATTAAAGAGCTTTCGGCAAAAAAGGAAAATGTCGTTTTTGTTCTTTGGGGCGCTTTTGCACAGAAAAAAGAAGCGTTAATTGATCCGGAAAAACATTTCATCATTAAATCTGCGCATCCGTCGCCATTTTCTGTTTATCGTGGTTTTTACGGAAGCAAACCGTTTTCTAAAATTAACACGTATTTAAAATCAATCGGGAAAAAAGAAATTATTTGGTAGGATGAATGTCAGGCTTATTTCCGTTTTTTTCTAGTTTTAAACCAATTGTATAGCCTGATTTTGTAGTAGATTTATTAGATTTTTCGGGAAGAACTTGTTCCAAACTTATTGTATAGCCTTGATATTCATACGATTTTTGATATCCTTTACTTGGTAGATTTATAGACGCTAAATTTGCTTTTCGCGGTCGTGCAATAAAACCTGTAAATTCTAAATCAGCCACAGCAACGCCACTCCAAATACAATTAACTTCTTTCGGACAACGGCTATCTTCCGAAATCTGATGAAACGTAATATTCATTTTTTCATTCGGTAAGGAGAAGGTTTGTCCTTCTTTCAGTATGTACAATCCATCTTTTTTGACAATGGGAGAGTTTCCCACGGAGACTTCCGTATTAGTTGTTTCTATTTTATTTGGGTCTTTTGAATCTTCAACTTTTTGACTTTTACATGAAATGCCCAAAGTGAAAAGACTTAACGCTAGTATTGTTTGAATTTTCATTACCAAAGTGAATTAAAGGAATGAACAAGTACAACCAAAAACATAGCCAAACCTACCATAAAATTAAATCCAGTTCCGTAAATAAATCCAACAAATGCCCCTTTCATTGAGTTGAAAGCCTTTTTCTTATCTTTCATATCGTGCAATAATTCTCCAATGAAAACGCCTACAAGCATCCCGATAAGGAAGCCAAAAGGAATTGGAATAAAGAATAATCCAGCAAACGTTCCAACCACAGAGCCAATGCTTCCCCAACGAGTTCCGCCGAATTTTTTATTGGTTTTGGCTGGGATTACGTAATTGAGAACAACCGAAAGGAGCGTGAGCAATCCAAAAAGGATAATATAAACCATACTGAGATCCGAATCGGTCCCGAATTTGTAAATTAACAAGCCGCAGAAACTTAGCAATAAGCCTGGTAAAACGGGAAGTATGGTGCCAATCATGCCTAGAATTAATAAAACTAAGCTAATAAGTGTAATTAAAGTGTAATCCATAAAGTGGGTTTCTGGGATAAAAATAAAAATATATAATACTATACCAAAGCATTTTCTTAATTTTGTAACAATGAAGGAAGAACTGAAAGATACCAAGGATTTCTTGATGGACATTAGTGATGCAATTAATGATTTCTATGCATTGTATTTTAATGGAAGTACAGCATGGATTTTTCAAGTTGCTACCAAAATAATTGTCCTAATCGCTTTGTTTTTTCTGATTGATTTTTCGTTAAAATTTCTAGCCACTTTATTTTCGAAAACCTTTATTCGAAAAGCAAAAAGACCCTTTATTTATTCGCTTTTTGAGTCAAAATTTGTCAATTCTTTAATTCATATTGCAGCGTTATCTATTTGTAGTTTTGCCTTAGATTCTTTGTTTTATGAGGGAATGCACAAGATTACCAAAGGTGTTTTAGACAAAATTGTTGATATCGCTCAAGTGGTCGTGATTTTTGGTGCGGCTTTGCGTTTGTACCGAGCTTTGGAACTCTATTTCGTGAATATTGGCGACAATTACAAACTCATTGCTTTTCGTGCTATTTCTCAAACGTTGAAAATCTTTGGATTCGTGATTTTCTTTTTTATCGCGATCAAGATTATTTTCAGTATCAATGCAACAACTATTTTAGGGAGTTTAGGGGCGATAACGGCGGTTTTGGTTTTGGTCTTCCGAGATACGATTTTAGGATTTGTAACGGGAATTCATGTGGCGACTTCAAAAAACATGAAGGTAGGCGATTGGATCGGAATTCCAAAATACAATATCGAAGGAAATATTGCAAACATCGACCTTTTAACGACGAAAATTATCAATTTCGATAAAACGGTTTCTACGATTCCAACCTACGATTTGATGTCCACCGAAATCCGAAATTACCAAGTGATGACGGAAGGAAATCTTCGTAGAATTAAGCGTTCTATGATTTTCAATATTAAATCGTTTCACTTTTTAACGGACGAAGATATTCACAAATTGAAACGAATTAATTTGATTTCTGAGTATTTGGATACCAAAGAAAAAGAAATTAATGAAACGCGTGAATCTTTAGAAAATGCTGATTTGGTGCTTAATGGACAGCAATTAACCAATATCGGAGTTTTCAGAAAATACGTTGAAAATTATTTAAAACACAACCCGAATATCGAACAAAAGGAAATTATTTTGGTGCGTCAATTAGAAATTACAACGCAAGGAATGCCATTAGAAATCTATTGTTTTACCATTTTTTCGGGCTTGGCAGATTATGAGAGAGTTCAATCGGATATTTTCGACCATCTTTTGGTGGCAGCGCAAAACTTCGGATTGGAAATTATGCAAATTAATAAAATGTAAACATGACAAAGTTAAGTGTCAATATCAATAAAATAGCGACTTTACGTAATGCCCGAGGTGGCGATATGCCTAGTGTAACGCAAGTTGCAATCGATGCGCAGCGTTTTGGAGCGCAAGGAATTACCATTCATCCACGTTCTGATGAGCGTCATATTACGCGTAAGGATGTGTATGAGTTAAAACCTTTAGTAACAACGGAATACAATATTGAAGGAAATCCGTATCCTGATTTTATTGAAATGGTTTTGGATGTGAAACCGGAACAAGTGACGTTGGTTCCCGATGCTGAAGATGCCATTACATCAAACGCTGGCTGGGATTGTAAAACACATTTGGATAAGTTAACCGAGATTGTTTCGACTTTTAAAAATGCGGGAATTAGAACTTCTATTTTTCTTGATCCAAATCCTGAAATGGTGGAATGGGCAGCGAAAACAGGGACGGATCGTATTGAATTATACACGGAAGCTTTCGCAAAAGAATATCCAAACAATCCAGAAGCGGCGATTAAAGATTATTACGATACTGCCGTTAAGGCAACAGAATTTGGTTTAGGAATTAATGCTGGACACGATTTAAGTTTAGATAATTTAAAATATTTCGCAGATACCATTCCAAATCTTTTGGAAGTTTCAATTGGTCATGCTTTGATATCGGAAGCTTTGTACTTGGGGTTAGAAAATACCATTCAAGCATATCTGAAGCGATTGGCGAAGTGGTAATCGAAATTTAATTTAAAATCTAAAATTCAAAATTTACAATTGAATTAATAAAAATGGAAATTTTACATTCAAAAATATACGGTCAAGAAAGTTCGGGAACTCCATTGTTAGTATTTCACGGCTTGTTTGGGATGCTCGATAATTGGGGAAGTTTTGGGAAAGAAATGGGCGAGTTGTATCCTGTTCATTTGTTGGACTTGCGTAATCATGGTAAGAGTTTTCACTCGGATGTGATGTCGCATGATGCTTTAGCAGAGGATATTTTCAACTATATGGAATTTTACCAAATGGAAAAAGCTAATATTCTTGGGCATTCTTTGGGTGGAAAAGCGGTGATGCAATTTGCAATTTTACATCCTGAAAAAGTTGAAAAATTAATTGTGGTTGATATTTCCCCTAAAGCGTATCCACCGCATCATCAAGGGATAATTAAAGCTTTGGAAAGTGTTGATTTTTCTCAAATGAAATCACGCTCGGATGTGGAGGCGGTTTTAGAGCAATATATTCACGAAAAACCAGTAATTCAGTTCCTTGCAAAAAATTTGTATTGGACGGAAGACAAAACGTTGAACTGGAGATTTAATCTTCCAGTATTAAGCGAGCATTATTCAGAATTTGTAGCAAATGCAATTAAATTTGGTGTGTTTTCGGGACCAACCTTATTTGTTTCGGGTGCCAATTCCAATTATATTTTAACTCAAGATGAGTTTCAAATAAAGCAGCAATTTCCAAATTCGAAAATTGTGAAAATTTCAGGAGCTGGACATTGGGTTCAAGCCGATAATCCGGTCGATTTTGCTACTGTAGTCAAAGAATTTTTAGCGTAAATCAATTTTATCAAAAATTAGATTACGATTTGCTGATGAAATTCAGCGTTAAAGTTTCAAAAAGCCTTTCTTTAAGTTCGTTAAAGAAAGGTTTTTCGTTATATTTGCATCTATGATTTTAGTAACCGGAGCAACGGGAATCTTGGGGCGAGTACTTGCACTTTACTTGCTCAAAAATGGAAAAAATGTTAGGGGAACGAAGCGACCTTCAAGCAATCTTGAAGAAGTTCGTCATTCCTTTTCGTTTTATACCGACGATGCCGACGTTTGGTTTTCTAAAATAGAATGGGTGAATATCGATTTTGACGATCAATTTTCGATTCAAAATGCGCTTAAAGACGTTTCCGAGGTTTATCATTGTGCAGCGAAGGTCAGTTTCAATCCTTCGGACAGCAAAGATTTGTATCATACCAATATTTATGGAACAAAAAATCTGTTGTACGCTTGCGAAAACTCGTCTGTGACTAAGTTTTTGCATGTAAGTTCTATTGCGGTTTTGGATAATTTCAACGATCAAGGTTTTTTAGACGAGGATTCAGAATACAATTCCAAAATAGATCATTCGGCGTATGCGACGTCCAAACATTTTTCCGAAATGGAAGTGTGGCGCGCGAGTGCAGAAGGTTTGTCTACCATTATTATCAATCCTGGAATGATTATCGGAAGTGGAAATTGGAAGCAAAGCAGCGGCGAATTAATCGGCTCTTTTGTGAATACCAATTACACGTTTTCGGGTGGGACATCGTATGTTGATGTTCGCGATGTTGCGAAAATTGCAATTGAATTGATGGAGCAAAATGCGTTTGGAGAACGATTTATTTTAATCGCTGAAGCGAAACCGTATCGCGAAGTGGGAAATCAAATCAGAGCACTTTTGAAAAAGAAACCTTTGAAAGTGATTTCCGATTCTTTGTTGAATATTGCTTTGATTTTAAATCCTTTAGGAATTCTAATTCCAAAACTGAAAATGATTAATAAAGTCAATATCCAAGCGATAACCACCAATTCTAAAATCTCAAATTCAAAAATTAAAGAAAAATTAGACTATGATTTTATTTCGGTAAAAAACAGTTTGGCTTTTCATGTTGAAAATTATAAAAAGGACCATAAATAATCCTCCTAATGAATATTACTTCGTTTGTACCAACTAATGCGGCTAAGTTTCCGCTAAATCACGCTTTAGGATTCAAAAAAAAGGACGAGTGGAAGGCGATTAGCTGGAAATTGTTGAAAACGTTGGTTTTCAAAACGGCCAACGCACTTCAAAAAGCGGGAATTAAAAAAGACGATCGAGTAGCGATATATTCGGATAATTCTGCGGAATGGATTACGTTCGACCTCGCTATTATGGCTTTGGGAGCAATTACAGTTCCTATTTATTCCACCAATTCGAAAGAGCAAACTGATTATATATTACGCGATTCCGAAGCGAAAATTATCTTAACCGGAAATCAAGAAAACTACGATATTTCGTATGAATTAATTCAAGATTCACCTTTTTTATCCAAGATTATCGTTGCTAAAAAAGCGGTTTGGATTAAAAAAGATCGTTCGGAATATTTAGAAGATTTTATTGCGAAGGAAAAAGAAGATTTTACCATTCAAGAAGTAGATGATGAGCATCTTGCAACGTTGATTTATACTTCGGGAACCACGGGAATTCCGAAAGGCGTGATGATTACGCACGGGAATTTTTCTAAAGTTTTCCAAGCGCATTACGATTTTTTCAAATTTAAAAACCCGCAAGGAGAACATTCCTTAGCTTTTTTACCACTAACACACGTTTTTGAGCGTAGTTGGACGCTTTTGGCGCTGAATATGGGAACGAAAGTTTCGTTTTTAGAAAATCCAAAACTGATAGCAAACGCTTTGGTAGAAGTGAAACCAACGATGATGTGTACCGTTCCTCGTTTTTATCAGAAAATATACAACGGAATTCATGATTTGGTGAAAAACGGATCTTCTACGAAGCAAAAGATTTTCAATTGGGCGTTGGAAACCGGAACCGAAGTTGCGAATTATACCCGCGAAGGAAGATCCGTTCCTTTCGGATTGTCTTTCAAAATGGGAATCGCCAACAAATTGGTTTTCAATAAAATTAAAAATAAATTGGGCGGAAAACTTTGGTTTTCACCTTGTGGAGGCGCTTCATTGTCCGAAAATATTTCAAAATTTTTCGATGCGATGGGCTTACATATTACGGTTGGCTATGGTTTAACAGAAACGACGGCTACGGTAACGTGTTTTCCTTTAACGAATTACAATTATGCAAGTGCGGGGCAACCAATCGGTGATACGCAAGTGCAAATTGGTGAGAACGACGAGATTTTGGTGAAGGGAAGTGGCGTTATGAAAGGCTACTATAATAAACCAGAAGAAACGGTGAAGGTTTTTACAGAAGATGGTTGGTTCAAAACGGGTGATGCGGGTAGAATTGATGAGCAAGGGAATTTGTATATTGTAGATCGTATCAAGGATTTGATGAAAACGTCCAATGGAAAATACATCGCTCCACAACCGATTGAGAACCTTTTTGCAAATTTGAATTTGATTGATCAAATCATGTTGGTTGCCGAAGGAAGACCTTTTGTTTCAGCCGTTATTGCGCCGAATTTTGAAGCGTTGGAAGAAACTTTGAAGAAGAATTCAATTCCAGTTGGGACGAATGAAGAAATGGTGCAAAACCCAGCAGTGAAAGAATTGTTTACAAATGCAATTAATGAATTGCAGAAAGACTTACCAGGATTTGAGAAAGTGAAGAAATTTGTTTTGCTTCCAAATCCATTTGATGTTCAAACGGGTGAGATTACGCCTAGTTTAAAGGTGAAACGAAATATTGTATCAGCAAAATACGCTGATGTTATCGAAGAAATGTACGCCCAAAAAGGCCAAGATTAAATATAAAACCGAATTTTAATACCGATGGAAACTCAGTTTTTAGGAAACACAATATATCAAACGTCTAATCAAGAAGTTCAGGCTTCGTGTCCTTCCAATATTGCATTAATCAAGTATTGGGGGAAATACGAAAACCAAATTCCTGCAAATCCAAGTATCAGTTATACGTTGGATCATTGCCGTACGAATACGACGATGCAATTTGTCGCGGGGGAAACTTTTGGTGTCAAAACATTTCTTGCGGGCAATGAAGAAGTGAAATTTGCTGAAAAAATTGAGCAATATTTCCGGAAAATTGAGCAGTATTTGCCTTGGATTTTACAAGGAAAATACAAAATTCATACTGAAAATACGTTTCCGCATAGTTCGGGAATTGCAAGTTCGGCGTCAGGTTTTGGAGCAATTGCTAAATGTTTGATGACGCTAGATCAATTTTTTTCTGAAGAGAAAGATGCTGATTTTATTGTTAAAAAGGAGAGTTTTTTAGCACGTTTGGGAAGCGGTTCAGCTTGCCGAAGTTTGTATCCAGGCTTGGTGGTTTGGGGAAAAACGGATGTGGTTGCGGATAGTTCAGATTTGTATGCGGTTCCATATTCTAACGACGAAATTCATCCCGTTTTTAAGAACTTCAACGATTGGGTTTTGTTGATTCATGAAGGACAAAAGTCGGTTTCGTCAACTGTTGGTCATGGTTTGATGAATACCAATCCGTATGCAGAAAGGCGTTTTCAAGAAGCGCATGAGAATTTTGTGATTCTAAAAGAAATTCTGAAAACGGGTGATATGAAAGGCTTTATCAAGTTGGTAGAGCACGAAGCATTGACTTTGCACGCGATGATGATGATGAGTGATCCTGCTTTTATTTTGATGAAAACGGGAACGTTAGAAGTCATCAATAAAATCTGGGAATTCCGTAGAGTAACAGATTTGCCATTGTTTTTTACGTTGGATGCCGGTGCAAACGTTCATTTGTTATTTCCAAACGATCTCGAAACGGATAAAATCAAAAACTTTATCACAACCGATTTGGTACCACTTACTCAAAAAGGTGGTGTGGTAAAGGATGTTATGCGTTTCTAAACGATGAAAATGAAAATCCATCATATTGCGATTATTTGCTCTGATTATGAGGCTTCGAAGCATTTTTATACCCAAATTTTAGGTTTGAAAATACTTCGAGAAGTGTATCGAGAAGAACGACAATCGTATAAATTGGATTTAGGAATTGACGATTCGTATGTTATTGAATTGTTTTCTTTTCCAAATCCACCAAAACGCCCGTCACAACCTGAATCATGTGGTTTGCGACACTTGGCTTTTGCTGTTGAAAATGTGGAAACCAAGCGAAATGAATTGATTGAAAAAGGCTTGATTTGTGAAGAAATTCGAATTGATGAGTTTACGGATAGAAAGTTCTTTTTCACGCAAGATCCCGATCATTTGCCGCTGGAATTCTACGAAGCTGAATTTTAGTCGAAATCTTTAATTTTGTAAAAATCACCATCATGAAAAAACTCGTTTTCCTTTTTGTTTTGATTTCAGGTTTTGCTTTTGCGCAAAAATCGGCTGAAGATGCAGTTAAATCAACGATTAATCGTTTTTTTGATGCGATGCGAAATTCCAATTCAGCTGAACTTCAATCAACTCTTTCCAAAACGGCGGTTTTGCAAACCATTAACAAAAATGGAGAAGGCATTTCGGAAGATATTCAAGCGTTTGCACAATCTCTTTCGAAAGCTCAGAAAGGAGATTTAGACGAGAAAATCGAGTTTAAATCCATTCAAATAGATCAAAATTTGGCCTCGGTTTGGACGCCTTATCAATTCTTTTATAAAGGAAAATTTTCCCATTGCGGTGTGAATAGTTTCCAACTCGTCAAGGAAAATGACGAATGGAAAATTCAATACATTATTGATACAAGAAGAAAAGAGAATTGCGGTGAAGTGAAGCCTGCAAAGTAAAAAGTAAAATCGAATAAATAAAAAGTAAAAATGAAAATAGGAATTCTTGGAGGCGGCCAATTGGGGCGAATGTTTATTCAGGAAGCATTGAAATACGATGACGAGTTTCATGTTTTAGATCCCAATCCAGAATGTTCTTGTGCGCACATTTCGCATTACGTTCAGGGAGATTTCAATAATTATGATGATGTTTTGGCTTTTGGAAAAGACAAAGATGTCGTGACGATTGAGATTGAACACGTCAATGTGAAAGCCCTTGAAGAACTCGAAAAAGAAGGCGTAAAAGTGGTTCCGAATTCTCAAATTATTAAAATCATTCAGCAGAAAATTTTGCAGAAAGAGTTTTATAAATTCAATGCGATTCCGTCGCCATTTTTTGAAGTAATGTGGGATGCGAATGAGCCGGTGATGTTTCCAATTCCGTTTGTTCAGAAGATGAATACGGGCGGTTACGATGGGAAAGGTGTTCAAGTAATTAAATCGGAACACGATTATGCGAATCTTTGGAAACAAGCTTCGGTTTTAGAAGAGTTGGTGGAGATTGATAAGGAACTTTCTGTTATTGTTGCACTGAATGAAAGAGGCGAAAGCCGGACATTTCCGATTACGGAAATGGTTGCCGATCCAAAATTGAATTTATTGGATTTTAATATTTGTCCAGCCGATATTTCTCAAGATACAATCAACCAAGTAGAAGCGATTACGCAAACTTTTGTTGAAAATGTAAATTCGCCAGGCTTATTTGCAATCGAACTTTTCTTAGATAAAAATGAAAAAGTTTGGGTGAACGAAACGGCGCCAAGATTACATAATTCAGGGCATCAAAGCCAAGAAGGAAACTCAAATTCTCAGTTTGAACAATTTTATCGTGTCGTTTGCAACTTGCCGTTGGCGGATACCGAAGCGTGTGGATTTTCTGGTATGTTGAATTTGGTTGGGGAAGATGGTTTTTCAGGCGATGTTCACTACGAAGGATTAGAAGAAGTGATGCAACTTCCGCAAACGTATGTGCATTTATACGGAAAAAAAGATACCAAACCAGGGCGTAAAATGGGACACATTAATGTTTTGGCCGATTCTCGCGAAGCCTTGATGGAAAAGCTGATTATGATTAAAAATATAGTTCGAGTAATCTCGAAATAAACAAATAAAAATGACCAAGCAAAGCTTGGTCATTTCTTTTATCAAATAGCAAAAGCTTATTTTACTTTCGCTTTTTCTAAAGTTTTGTTGTATGCATCTTTAGCGTCTTCAGTCGCCTTTTTCGTTGCATCTTTAGCATCTGCAGCTGTTTTGTCAATAGCTTCTTTTGCATCAGCACCTGCTTTTTTCAAGTCTTGTTTTGCATCAGCAGCTGTCGCGTTGATTGCTTCTTTAGCATCACCAGCAGCTGTAGTAACTGCAGCTTTTGCACTGTTCCATGCTGTATTTGCATCATCTAAAGCCTTTTGAGCAGCAGCTTGAGCTTCTTTGTCACCACTTTTAATAGCAGCATCTAATTTAGCTTGAGCTTCGTCAACTTTTGCCTTAGCATCTACTTCAGAAAGTGTTGTTGTTTCAGTTGTTGTTGTCGTTACTGTTCCGATAGAATCTCCATCTACCAATTCAGAACTTACTGTTGTTGTTTCTTTTTTACAAGATACAACTAGAAGAGCGGCTGCAGCAGCCATTACAAAAATTTTTTTCATTGTTTTTTAATTTGTTTTGAGATTTTAATAACGCAAATTTAGCGCATTTCATATATCGAAGGTACAGATTTTTTCGAATTCTGTTACATAATATTAACGTTTCAGCATCCCTTTTCGATAATTCATGATGAAAACACCAGAAATAATTAAAATAGTTGCCACGACGAATTTGATGCTAATTTCTTCATCTAAGATCAGCCAACCTAAGAAAATAGCGATAATGGTATTCACATATGAAAGCATAGAAACCTGCGTTGGCATTAGCTTTTGAAGGATATAGTGATACGCAAAAAACGTTGTAACCGAACCAAAAACAGCGAGGTAAAGAACAGCTCCCATACTTTTGAAACTCCACGTTTGAACGTCAATTGATTTTGAGAAAGCAAATGCAAAGATTAACTGAACAACGCCTGCGAGTGCAAATTGATAGAAAAGATTTAATATTAGATTTTGGCCACTTTTCGAACTTACTTTTTTCGCAAAAACGGTTCCGATAGCCCAACTTAAAATCGCGAGAAAAAGAATGATAATTCCTTGTAAATATTGAGGTTCTAGCAAATCTTCCAAGCCATCCCAGAAGATAAAAGCAACGCCCGAAAAACCTAATAGAATTCCAACAAAAGCTTTGAAAGAAAATTTTTGCAAGCCAACGACTAAACTCACAATGAAAATCATCACCGGAGATAAAGCCGAAATTAAGGATGTTAAACTTGACGATAGATTTTGCTCCGCAACGGTGGTTAAACCATTAGCACCAACGAGCATCAACAAAGATAAAGTAGCTTGAATTCTAAAGTTTTTCCAACCAATCCAAGCGAATTCTTTTCTGAAAAGTAGGATAGGGAGAACGATTAACGCGGCTAAAAACTGACGAAGTCCAGCGACGAACCAAGGTGGGATGGTTTCAACCCCAATTTTGATTCCTAAAAAAGTAGTGCCCCAGACCAAAGCCACGCACAAAATGGCGAGAACCAGTTTTGTATTCAACCTCCAAACATTTAAGGTGCAAAGATACCTCAAAATTCGGTTGATTTCGCCTTTTATTTTTATCTTTGATGGCATCTAATTTTACGAATTTATGGTAGGAATTATTATGGGAAGCCAAAGCGATTTGGCGATCATGCAACAAGCAGCCGATTTTTTAAAGAGTTTAGAAATTCCGTACGAATTGACGGTGGTTTCGGCGCATAGAACTCCAGAAAGAATGTTTGATTACGCTCAAAAAGCGAAATCTCGCGGCCTAAAAGTGATTATTGCTGGGGCAGGAGGCGCAGCTCATCTTCCTGGAATGGTGGCAAGTTGTACAACGTTACCTGTAATTGGTGTTCCTATTTTGTCCAGTAATTCCATCGATGGTTGGGATTCGGTATTGTCTATTTTGCAAATGCCTTCTGGGATTCCCGTTGCTACAGTTGCTTTGAATGGTGCAACCAATGCTGGAATTTTAGCAGCGAAAATTTTAGGTACTGGTGATGAAGCGATTTCTACAAAATTAGATGCGTATCAAAATTCATTGAAAGATAAAGTTTTGGGAACGGTTGATAATATTAAGAAAATCCATCCGAACCAATACGATTAAGATAGTTGGATTGTCCAAAAACAAAAAGAATCAACGAAAGTTGATTCTTTTTTTATTTTAAATTAGTGAAAAAGCCAAAGCAAAGCATCGGGGAGTTGTTGCGCCCAAAAACCTTCGGAATGGGTTCCTTTTTCATCGATCTTTACATTTAGATTTTGGTTTGAAAGTCCTTTGGCTTTTAGAATTTCCACAATTTCGTTGATGTCGTTCACCATTTCTTTGGATTCGTTTTGTCCGGCTACGAAATATATTTTGGTGTTCTTCAAACTTGAAGAGTTCTTTTGAACATACGTTTTTAAGTCGGCTTCTGAAAACCACAATGCTGGACTGAAAACGCCAAGTTTTCCAAATTTTTCTGGATATTTTACGCCAGTATAAAGTGAAATTAAACCTCCCATTGAACTTCCAATCAAAGCGGTGTTTTGGGCGCCATTTTTTGTTTTGAAATACGTGTCAATATAAGGTTTCAGGGTTTGCGCAAGGAAATCAGCAAAAGCATCGCCGTGTCCGCCGCCGTATTGCTCATTTTTCCAAGGCGAATATTCATTCAGGCGCTCGCTACCACCGTTATCAATTCCAACGACAATCGCATTGATTTTATTCAATGTTTTTAGAGAATCCATCGTTTCATCTACTCTCCATTCACCTGAATACGACGTTGCTTCATCAAATAAATTCTGTCCATCGGCCATGAAAATCACGGGATATCGAGCTTCGGACGTGTGATATTCTTCTGGAAGGTAAATCCAAACTTTACGAGTGGTTTTAAGCTGAGGAATGTCAAAACTTTCACTTAAGATTTTAACATTCTTCGATGTTGTACTTTTCTTGATGATCTTTTTCTGCCACGATTCAACTACAATCTCTAAACTTTTTGGAGTCGCTGAATTGATTTCTATTTTCCGATTTCCGATAGAATTTCCATTTGGATCCCCTTCCGCAACATCCCAACTTCCTTGGGTTATTTTATATTCCACAGTCGATTCTTTTGGCGAAATTGCAAGTGTGAAACTTCCATCTCTTTGCTTCTTGAAAGCGTAATTTTCGTCTTTAGGATTCCAACCATTTAGATTAGAAGCCATATATAAAGTAGCGTCAAGCGGAGTGTCTTGAGGTGTATTGGATACACGAATGGTGATTTGCGCAAATGTAAAACTCATGGCAAAAAATAAGATTAAGTAGCTGATTTTTCTGAAAAACATAAACAAAAATAGCGAAAACTCCTTTGCTTTTACATTCAAAATATGAGAAATAAACAAAAGCATTTTCTTTCGCTATTTTCCATTTAAAATTTGATGCAGAAAGGCGTATCTTTGCCCAGCAAATTAAGTATAAGAATGAATCCATTTATTGAAGAACTAAAATGGCGCGGGTTATTCGCCGATATGATGCCAGGAACAGACGAACTTTTGAATAAAGAAATGACAACAGCGTATATTGGTTTCGACCCAACGGCTGATTCTTTACACATCGGAAGTTTGATTCCTATTAAGATTTTGGCTCATTTCCAAATGCACGGACACAAGCCAATGGCTTTGGTGGGCGGTGCAACTGGATTTATCGGTGATCCTTCAGGAAAATCTTCAGAACGTAATTTGTTGAATGAAGAAACGCTAAATCATTATGTGAATTGTCTTCAAAACCAATTGGCTCGTTTCTTAGATTTTGAAGGTGAAGGCCCTAACAAAGCCGAATTGGTGAATAATTACGATTGGATGAAAGATGTTTCTTTCTTAGATTTCGCAAGAAATGTTGGGAAATACATCACCGTAAATTATATGATGGCGAAAGACTCCGTTAAGAAGCGTTTTTCGGGTGAAGATGGAGTTGATGGAATGAGCTTTACCGAATTTACGTATCAACTTTTGCAAGGTTATGACTACGCACATTTGTATAAAACACGTAATGTGAAGTTGCAAATGGGAGGTTCGGATCAATGGGGAAATATCACCACAGGTACGGAATTGATTAGAAAAACCGTTCAAGGTGAAGCATTTGCATTAACGGTTCCTTTGATTACAAAAGCGGATGGTTCCAAATTCGGGAAGTCGGAAAGTGGTGAAAATTATTGGTTAGATGCGAAAAGAACATCCCCGTACAAATTCTATCAATTTTGGTTGAACTCTACGGACGCTGATGCAGAGCGATTCATTAAATTCTACACATTCTTGTCGAAAGAAGATATTGAACAACGTGTTGCCGAGCATCAATTGGCGCCTCATGAACGTACTCTTCAGAAGAAATTAGCAGAAGAAGTAACGGTTTGGGTTCACGGTCGTGAAGAATATGAAAAAGCGGTAAAAGCTTCTGAAATCTTGTTCGGAAAGTCAACAGCAGAAGATTTAGTGTCTTTGGATGAAGAGCTTTTCTTAGAAATTTTTGATGGCGTTCCACAAAAAGAAGTTGCTAAAGCGGATCTTTTAAATTCAGGAATTGTTGATTTGTTATCTGAGAAATCAGGTTTCTTGAAATCCAAATCAGAAGCAACTCGAGAATTGAAAGGAAATGCAATTTCAGTCAATAAAGAAAAAGTAACGGAAGCCTATGAAGTTGCTGAAAAAGACCTAATTGACGGAAAATTCTTGTTGCTACAAAAAGGTAAAAAATCGTATTTCATCGTAAAAGCAATTTAGTTTTTAGAAAATTCGATTCTAATATAATCTAAGCTTCTCATTTTGGGAAGCTTTTTTCATGAAAAAAAGTATCTTCGCTCGATAAACACAAGTATGCATCCATTTTCTATAGAATTTCATTTTAGCGACCTACTTATTTTCAAGATACTAGCGGCAATTTTGGCTTTGTTCGTCGTGGCTGCGTGGTTTTATTACAACAAACATGTGCAAATTATAAAGCGCATTATCGTTGGGATTATCGGCGGTGTCGCTTCGTATTTCGTTGTGATGCTGTTTTTTGGCGTAATACAATCGTTTTACACAACCGTTTCGGATAACCTTAGTTCAGACGTAACTCGAGCAACCATTGAAAAATACGATGTATCGACAAGTTCGTATCGCAGTTCAAAATCAAGGATGGGGAGTTCCAAAAAGCTTCGTAATACCTTCTATAAACCACTTTTAAAAGTGGAAGTAAATGGAAAAGTAGAGCGGGGATTTGGTGATGTTTCCTTTAGTAAAAACAATTTGCTTCCCGTAGGAACTCAAGTTGATATTATTAAAGACGGCAAAGAATTTAGAATGATTTCACCTTTAAAAACATTCGCTTTTGTCATGAATGTCGTGGTACTTATTTTTCTATTGATGTTCTATTTTTTGTTTTTCACCTATGCAAAATACGGCAGTTTTGAAGGCGTATTTCCAATTCTGGGATTGGTTTTTATTTTTGCACTCTTTCCGATTGCGTTTTGTGTTCTGATTTTTATTTTCCTCAGTTTCGGATACGAATATTTTATACTTCATGAACGAAATATAAGTCTAAAAGCCGCTATTTTTTTTACGGCAATGGGCGTTTTCTTACTTTTATGTTTGTACGGTTACATCAAACATTTCTTTGAAGATGATAAAAAAGGAAAGAAAAAGAGAATGAGAAATCGAACGAAGAAAGTCAAGAAATTTAAAACAGATTCTTGAGTTTTTGTTGAATTTCAACTTTAAATTTAGTTGAATTCTAATTTTCCGAAACGCTTTTTTTGATTCGATACTAACTAAAAAAGTATCTTTGTGGTATGGATTTACAATACCTTGTTCGCGAGCCGGAAACAATTACATCCGATACCCGCATTTTATTTTTACTTCACGGTTTTGGCAGCAACGAAGAAGATTTGTTTTCGTTTGTTCCCACTTTGCCCGAAGATTGGATTGTAGTGAGTTTTCGTGCACCTCGAAAGTCCGATTACGAAGGCTATGCGTGGTATGATATCGACTTTATGAACGAAGAAAAATTCGTTGATGTTCCGCAAGCAGTAGAATCGTTAAATGGGATTTTGAAGTCCATTCAAGAGGTAAAAGCTCGTTACGGATTAAATGAGTCCAAAGTCCATTTGGGTGGATTTAGTCAAGGTGGCGTTTTGTCGTATGCTTTGGCGCTTACGTATCCCGAATTGTTTGATAAAGTCGCTTGTATGAGCGCTTATCCCGAGAAAAAGCTTTTGGTGAATATGGTTCAGGATAATAAAAAATTGCATCATCTTCGCTTTTTTATTTCGCATGGAACAGAAGACGCTGTGGTTCCTCTAGATTGGGGTAGAAAAGCGGCTGAATTGCTTTATGATTTAGGATGTTTTTTCTCGTTTAGAGAATACATGAATGGTCATGGTGTCAACCAGAAAAATTACATCGATTTAATGGAATTTTACAAAAGCTAAGTCAATTTTTCACATTTGCACAGTCTTTGCTCACTAGATTTCATCGATTTTCTATGAATACCAATCAACTTCAAAACCTGATACAAGCGGCTCTTGATAAAGATCAGAAAGCCCAAACGCAATTGATTAACCTCTTTTGGGTGGATATTTTTTCCTTTGTGATGAAAAAAGTGGAGGATAAGAATGAGGCCGATGAAATTACAGTCGTTGTTTTTTCCAAAGTTTTATCCAAACTCGATTTATACGATCCCAATCAGTCGTTTCGAAATTGGATTTTAGCCATTGCGCAAAATACCATTATTGATGCGTGGCGTAAGAAATCGCGTGATCAAGAAGATGCTGATGATTTGGAAGATTTTGAAGGTCAATTTGCTATGTCGCCCGAAGAATTATTGATTTCTGTGGAAGAGCAAAAGCAACTCAACGCTATTGTTGAATCCATGGACGAGAATTATAAAGAGATTATTCGACTTCGTTTTTTTGATGAATTAAGTATTAAAGAAATTTCAGAAAAGCTTCAATTGTCCGAGTCTAACACGAAAGTGCGTATCATGAGAGCGAAAAAAGTATTGGCTCAATTGCTTCGAGACCATCAGTTTACAATCGAATAACGAAATCGATTTTGTAGATCGGTTTCATAGCCGATATTTTGTGAAATAATACGTAATTTTACAGGAATTAAGTTTGAGAGAACATGGATAGCTCAGTACAAGAAAATTTAGGACAAGATACCATCACGAACAAACCAAAATGGATTCGCGTAAAACTTCCTACAGGAAAGAATTATCGTGAACTTCGTTCGTTGGTAGATAAATATAAACTCAACACCATTTGTCAGAGTGGAAGTTGCCCAAATATGGGTGAATGTTGGGGCGAAGGGACGGCAACGTTCATGATTTTAGGAAACATCTGTACACGTAGTTGTGGTTTTTGTGGCGTAAAAACAGGAAAACCTTTGGATGTAAACTGGGATGAGCCCGAAAAAGTGGCACGTTCAATTAAATTAATGAAAATCAAACATGCGGTGCTTACTTCGGTAGATCGTGATGATTTGAAAGATATGGGTTCAATTCTTTGGGCAGAGACGGTGAATGCTGTTCGTCGTATTTCCCCAGGAACAACGATGGAAACGTTGATTCCAGATTTTCAAGGAATTACAAAACATATCGATCGTTTGGTTGAAGTAGCTCCAGAAGTGATTTCGCATAATATGGAAACCGTAAAACGATTAACTCGTGAAGTTCGTATTCAAGCGAAATACGAGCGTAGTTTGGAAGTTCTTCGTTATTTGAAAGAAGCGGGACAAATACGTACGAAAACAGGTTTAATGCTTGGTTTGGGCGAAGAAAGAGACGAAATTTTCGAAACGATTCAAGATATCAGCAATGCGAATGTGGATGTAATTACAATTGGGCAGTATTTGCAGCCAACCCGTAATCACCTTCCGGTAAAGCGTTTTGTTACCCCTGAAGAGTTCAAAGAATATGAAGATTTTGCTCGAGGATTAGGCTTCCGACATGTAGAAAGTTCACCGCTAGTACGTTCTTCATACCATGCAGAAAAACATATTCATTAAAATAGCATCGCATCTTTTTTAGATGCGATTTTTTTTAGAAATTTACACAACGAAATCATTACATGAAAGCAGTATTACTTTGTATCGGTGACGAAATCCTTTCTGGAAATACGCTCGATACCAATTCTAATTTTATATCAAATCAATTAAAAGAAATCGGGATTCCTGTGGTTCAGATTTTAACGATTTCAGATCAAGAATCTGAAATTAAAAAAGCCTTGAAAATTGCGTTTGAAAATGCACAAATCGTGATTTCTACAGGTGGTTTAGGTCCAACTCGAGATGACAAAACGATTAATGCGTTAGCTGATTTTTTTGAAGATACGATTGTTCGTGATGCGGATACGCTTATCTATCTAAAAGGATATTTAGAGAGAAGAGGAAGAGGTGATTTGTTTGAAATCAATCAATCTCAAGCAGACGTTTTGTCAACTGCAAAAGTGATTTTAAATCCAAATGGAACAGCTCCGTGTCAAATGGTAGAACGTGAAAATCAAGTTTTTTTCTGCCTTCCAGGAGTTCCTTCCGAAGTAAAACCATTAATAAAAGATCGTATTTTGCCGATTCTAAAAGACAAATTTGCATTGCAATCCATTGTTTCTAGAAGCGTTTCGGTGGTGGGAATTGCAGAAAGTAAATTGGCTCAACAAATAGAATCGTGGGAACTCAAGTTACCAGAATTTATTCAATTATCGTATTTGCCCTTAGGTTCTCGAATTCAACTGAAACTTTCGGCGTTGGGAGATTCTAAAACCGAATTGGAAGAACGTTTGCAGCAAGAGATCGATGCTTTGCAATTGATTATTGGCGATCACATTATTTCAACTTCAGGATACAAAATTCAAGAAATTCTAAAAGATGTTCTACTTAAGAATAAAATGAAAATTTCGGTTGCTGAAAGCTGTACAGGAGGTGGAATTGCTCGTTTGCTTACTTCAGTTCCTGGAAGTTCGGCGTATTTTGCTGGCGGAGTTGTAGTATACCAAACAAATCAAAAAACAACCGTTCTTGAAGTTGATGCGCAACTTATTCAAGAGAAAGGCGTTGTGAGCGAGGAAGTTGCAACGGCGATGACTAAAGGGGTTCAAGATTTATTTCAAACCGAAATTGCCGTGTCAACAACAGGCGTAGCTGGTCCCGGAACCGATGAATTTGATTCGGAAATTGGTCGCGTGTATTATTCGGTTAGAATTAACGATCAAGAAGAAGTTCACACCTTGTTTTTGCCGCATATGGAGCGAGAAGATTTTATGGATTTTGTGTCACAAAAAGTTTTGCAATCCGTTGTGGAAAGGTTTTTGCTTAAGTAAGTTTATAAAAAAATAGAGTTTATAGGTAATATATTTCTTTTTTAAATTGTTTAACAAGTAAGATAAAAATGGTCAATATGAAAAATTTATGGTCAAGTTTAGTTTTGGTGGCTGGCGTTTCGCTTTTTTCAGCTCAACAAACGCGTAATGTAGGAGAATTCAATAGTTTGAAGGTGTACGACCGAATTCCTGTAGAATTGGTACAATCTAGTAAAGCAAAAGTTGAAGTTTTAGGAAGCAACGAAACGGATGTCGAAGTTGTCAATAAAAATGGCGAGTTGAAAATCCGAATGACAGCGTCTAAAATCTTACAAGGATCGGATACTAAAGTGGTTGTTTACTATGAAAATCTAAACGATATCCAAGCAAGTCAAGGTGCTATGATTTCTTCTAATGATAAAGTAAAATCCAGCATGTTGAAATTAACGGCAAACGAAGGTTCTAAAATTAATCTGGAAGTGAACGCTGATCGTTTGAATGCGAAAGGAAATTCGGGCGGTGAAATTTTGGTTAGTGGAAAATCTAAAAGCCAAGATATCGTCATGAATTCTGGCGCTAAGTTTAATGGAAGTCAATTGCAATCATCTAATGCAACGGTTGCATCCAATGCAGGCGGTGAAGTTCAAGTATATGCTTCAGAATCGATTTCGGCAACGACGAGAGCCGGTGGTAGAATTGATGTTTACGGAGATCCAGACGATAGAAATGTGAAAAAAGTGGTGGGTGGAACCATCAATTTTAAATAAGAATTAAATTCAAGTATAAAAGCATCTTTCTCAAGGAAGATGCTTTTTTGTTGATATTATTTCAGTTTTTGGGACTTTCTGAAGAAAAATATTCAGTATATTTAGGCTCCAAAATTAGTTATTAATGAAAAGAGTTACCTTTAATACTTTGGCCGTTGCCAGTGTATTCTTCTTGCATTCATGCGGCACCACGCAGAAAGCAACCCAATCAAATGAAAAAGAAGTGGAAGTGCAAATAATCGAAGATAAGCCTCAAATTAAAGATGAAGGTCTAGATATTTTCTACATGGATAAGTCCGTTCGTCCACAAGACGATTTGTACAATTTTGTGAATGGTGGCTGGATGAAAACCGCTACAATTCCTTCGGATAAAGCAAATTGGGGATCTTTCAATCAATTGAGAGAAACCACCGATTTAAATTCATTGACGATTTTAAATAAAATTTTAGCATCATCGTATCCAAAAGGTTCCGATGGAAGTAAAATTCAGAATGTTTACAACTCGTTTATGGACGTTTCCAAGCGTAATGCGGATGGAATTGCTCCAATTAAAGGAAGTTTGAGCGAGGTTGATAAAATCAAAGATTTGAAATCATTCCAAGCGTATATTAACAAAGCAACATTAACGGGTGATAATCCTTTTTATGGTTGGGGCGTTAGTGCGCACATGAAAGATTCTAAGAATAATGCTGTGTACATGGGCGGTCCAAGCCTTGGAGTTGGAAAAGATTATTATCAAAAAGACACGCCAGAAAACGCAAAAGTTCTTGAAGAATATACGAAATATGTAAGCAATTTGCTTTCTATTATTGGCTATAAAAACTCGGATGCCGTTGCTAAAAACATCGTGGCTTTCGAAAAATCAATGGCGAATACGTTGTTGACGAATGTTGAAGGACGTGATGCGAATTTGCGTTACAACCCAAAAACAATGGCTGACTTGAAAAAAGTATCTAAAAATGTGGATTTACCAGCGTATTTGAAAAACGTGGGTGTTAATACGGATTTAGTTATTGCTTCTGAAAATAAGTATAT
Organism: Kaistella sp. CFF1-2; assembly: GCF_059509915.1. Lineage (NCBI taxonomy): Bacteria > Pseudomonadati > Bacteroidota > Flavobacteriia > Flavobacteriales > Weeksellaceae > Kaistella > Kaistella sp. CFF1-2. The sequence goes on along the minus strand of NZ_JCAKLF010000005.1, from coordinate 31,049 downwards.
TACGAATCTGGATCAGTTTATTAATACGAAGAATTTACCTTTAATCAAGGATTATTTGAAGTATAAAGTAATCGCTTCGAATGCTACTACTTTGGATGAAAAACTAGATCAATTAAGTTTTGATTTTTATTCAAAATACCTTCAAGGTCAGCAAGAACAACGCTCTATGGATAAAAGAGGTTTAGAATTGGTAAATCGTGTGATGGGTGAGGCTTTCGGAAAATATTATGTTGAAGAATATTTCCCTGCAGAAGCGAAAAAAGAAATGGAAACTTTGGTTTCGTATGTTTTGAAATCGTTTGATATGCACATTAAAAACCTTTCTTGGATGTCTGATGCGACCAAAGTAAAAGCATTGGATAAATTAAATAAATTCACAGTTAAAATTGCGTATCCAGACAAGTGGAAAGATTATTCTAAATTAGATATTGTAGCTCCCGCAGATGGTGGAACGTTGTATTCGAATAGACAGAATTTATCGAAATGGGGTTATCAGAAATCTTTAGAAAAAGTTGGTAAACCTGTAGACAATTCAGAATGGGGTATGACGCCTCAAACGGTGAATGCGTATTACCGTTCTTCAGCCAACGAAATCGTATTCCCAGCAGCGATTTTACAAGCTCCGTTCTTTAACTTTAAAGCAGATCCTGCGGTTAATTTTGGTGGAATTGGCGCCGTAATCGGTCACGAAATCTCTCACGGCTTCGATGATAGTGGTTCGCGTTTCGATGGTGATGGTAATTTAAATAACTGGTGGACAGAATCGGATCGTACGAATTTTGATATCAAAGTAGGGCAGTTGGCGGCTCAGTATGATGCGTATGAAGTAGCGCCAAACATCCATGTAAACGGGAAATTTACGTCTGGAGAAAACATTGGTGACCTTGGTGGTGCCGCTGTTGCTTTTGATGCGATGAAAATGTACTTGAAAGACAAAGGGAATCCAGGTTTAATCTCGGGTTATACGCAAGATCAGCGTTTCTTTATGAGTTGGGCAACGATTTGGAGAACGTTGGCAACGGAAAAGTATAAGATTAACCAAGTGAAAACCGATCCGCACTCTCCGGGATTGTTTAGAGCCATTGGACCAATCATCAATATTGATGCGTTCCACGAAGCATTCCAAACAAAACCAGGTGATAAAATGTATAAAGCGCCAAACGATCGAATTCGTATGTGGTAAGCAAATAAATACCAAGAAAATCATCCATGAAAATGGGTGATTTTTTTTATTTTTAAACTTTAAATGAAACCAATGGAAATCAAGATTCAACGAAATATTCACGTTCGTTCGCCCAAAACACGAACTTTAGTTGCGGATGCATTTTATCCCGAATCCAAAGAGAAGTTACCTTTAGTGGTCTTTATTCACGGTTACAAAGGATATAAAGATTGGGGCGCCTGGGATTTGGTTGCTAAATCCTTTGCCGAAGCTGGTTTTTATTTTGTGAAATTCAATTTTTCACACAACGGAATGAGTTTGGAGAATCAAACGGATTTTGATGATTTAGAAGCGTTTGCGGAGAATAATTATTCCAAAGAAATGGCTGATGTAAAAGCAATTCTAGCGTATTTCATGCAACAATCTGAAGTTAACGCCTCCGAAATTAATTTAATTGGACATAGTCGTGGTGGTGGAATTGCAATTATTGAAGCGTTCGAAAATGAATCTATCCATCATTTAATTACCTGGGGCGGGGTGGAAACCTTAGATCGTTTTCCGAAGGATGATGCTTTTAAAGAATGGGAAGAGAGTGGAGTTTATTCGGTTGTTAATGGACGAACTGGACAAAAAATGCCGCATCATTTTCAGTGGTATGAAGATTTTAGTGAAAACCGTTCGCGCTTTGATGTGGAGTCGTCTTTTGAATTACTTAAGGCATTACCGTTGATTATACATGGTACAAATGACGAAGCCGTTTCGGTTCAAGCGGCGCATACTTTAGATCAATGGAATCCCAAATCGGAGTTGTTTTTAATTGAAAATGCAAACCATACTTTTGGTGCGAAAGAACCATGGGATGAAAATTTTTTGCCAGAACACTTGAAAATTGCCGTTGAAAAATCGATTGAATTTTTGAAATCATAAACTTATATAAAAATGAGCAATACTTGTAGTATAGTTTGAATAGTATCGCATTGATTATCAAATTATTAAAAATGAAATTTTTACTATATTCTCAAATAATTCCGATTTTTTCTAATTTTGAACTATTTCGTCGAAATTTTAATTGAATTTTACAATTGTTTTATTTGAAGTTAATTCTAAAATAATATATGTTATACATTGATAATGAGATTTTAATAAATTTTATTTATAAAATACTTTAACTTATTTAAAACTTACTTATTTTCAATTTTGTTCCCTTCCAAATCAGATTTAAACTGCGTAATCACTTGGATCAATTCATCGAATGTATATGCGGAATTTTCTTCCAACAATTCAAATTCTTGATTGTTAATTCGTAGAACTTTGAATCGTTGCTTGATATACGTTCGAGAATTTTGAGAGTGAACTTCTCGTTCCTTAGTCAACGAATTCAATTCATAAATATCGTTCCATTGAAATTTATGTACACCCAAAACTAATATATCATTAGCGGAAAGTTCTAACAAAGATTTAGATAGAATTTGACGACGTTTTAAAAGGAAATAAAGCGTTATTCCTAAAAAATAAACCAAAGTCCCGATTTGCAACAGAAGTTGTGTTTTTGGATGGATTTCGCCTTTGTCTTTCATGCTATAACCCAGCAACGCCAAACTAATTGGAATTCCTGCAACCAGTAAAACCAAATAATTCTGAAATAGTTTTTGTAACGAATATCGAATGACGACTTTTTCCATAGTCTAAAAATAAAAATTCCCGATGAACTCGGGAATTTTTATTGATTTTATTTAATGATTTTCATCTCATCGAGAAGCCAACGAGAATCGGCATATTTATCAATAATAAACAAAATGTATTTACTGTCAACCATAATGTTTCGGCTGAATCTTGGGTCGAAGTTGATGTCACTCATCGTTCCTTCCCACTGTCTGTCGAAGTTTAATCCGATTAGGTTTCCGTACGCATCCAAAGCCGGACTTCCAGAGTTTCCTCCTGTTGTGTGGTTCGTCGCTGTGAAATTCACAGGAATTTCTCCAGATTTGTCTTTATAGATTCCGTAATTCTTCGTGTTGTACAAGTTGATTAACTTTTTCGGAACATCAAATTCATAATCTCCAGGAATGTATTTCTCCATTACACCTGACAAATTCGTTTGATAACCGTAAGAAACCGCATCACGAGGATTAGAACCTTTCACTTTTCCGTACGTTACTCTCAACGTCGAATTCGCATCCGGGAAAAATTGTCTTTCTTTATCGGTTTCCATTTGTTGCGCCATATACGTTTTTTGCAACGCATCAATCTGATCTTGATACGATGTTACTTTTCCAAGAGTTTTGTCTGTATAGGTCGCTCTAATGTCTTTCCAAAGGTTTACCAATGGGTCTTTTTCAATTGCAGCAAGTAACGCAGGCTGATTTTCAAAAACTTTATCCAAATTAGTTGACGTATTCGCGCCATTTAAAGTTCCTCTTCCTGTAATGAATGAGTTTTTAGACCAATTTTCTAGAACAGTAGCTGTTTTCGCAAGATCTTTATATTGCGCAAATCCAGATGGTAAAAACGCTGCGTCCGATTTGTTCGCGTATAATGACAATACTTGAGCCGTTACTTTTGCATCCAAATCACCTTCGTAATCTTTGTAGATTCCACGAAGTCTATTCTTTAAAGTTTCGATCGCTTTTGGAGTTTGAGTTCCTTTTTTCGCAGCTTCAGCAAAAGTTAAATATAAGTTTGCTAAAGCAAATGTTTCCGAATTTCTTGGAAGTTCCGAGTAATACGCTCTGTTCAAAGCATAAGGCGCTTGAGCTGTATACAACGAATTTAGTTGATCCAAAGTTGCTTTAACTTGTGGATTTTTGCTGCTTAATTTTTGTTCGTATTCTTTTTTCTTACCAACAGCGTTAGATTTCTTCAAACCTTCAACTTCACCAATCCATTTCTTCCAAGAGTTGGCAATTCCCGCATATTTTGACGCATATTTAATACGTGTCGCATTGTCGGTTCTCATTTTTTCATCTAAAACTTTCAACGTAACGTCACGAACAGAAATCATTGCCGGATCAATTTCATTCATGATTTTTTCAACTGCGATTGATGGAAGATATTCCTGAGTTCTTCCTGGAAATCCGAATACAAACGTGAAATCGTCCTCTTTTTTATCTTTGATGGAGATAGGAAGATAATGTTTTGGCGTAAATGGAACGTTGTCTTTAGAATATTCAGCCGGTTTGTTGTCTTTTCCAGCGTAAATTCTGAAAACCGCGAAATCTCCTGTATGTCTTGGCCAAACCCAGTTATCGCTATCCGAACCAAATTTCCCAATGGATTGTGGCGGAGCACCTACCAAACGAACATCTTTGTACGTATCAATCACATAAGCGTAATACTTATTCCCGTAATACATTGGTCTAACAACGATTTTTTGATACGTTTCAATGTTTTGAGCTTTTTTGTAAGCCTCCGTATTTTCGTTGATTTTTGCAGCTAATTCTTTTCCAGTCAGGTTTTGAGTTCCGGCAAGAATTTGTGAAGTCACTTCTTTGATATCAGCGATGAAGTCTACCGTAACTCCAGGATTTGGAAGTTCTTCACCGTTATTTTTTGCCCAAAATCCGTTTGTTAACAAGTCATTTTCAACAGTTGAATGAGATTGAATATTATCATAACCACAATGGTGATTGGTTAATAGTAACCCTTTTGGCGAGATCACCTCAGCTGTACAACCACCATCGAATTGAACCACGGCATCTTTAATACTTGGTTTTTCGGTATTGTAGATATCTTTTGCGGAGATTTTCATCCCCAATTGCTTCATTTCTTTTTCATTAAGTTCCGTAGGAATCCACATTCCTCCGTATTGTTGCGCCATCCCGAAAGAAAAACTTAAGAAAGCCGCCGCAATAAAGACTTGTTTTCTGATCATAATTAAAAAATTTGCCTAAAATTAAGAATAATTGCCCAAATAAGACGGCTGAAAAATGAGGTTTAACGTTTTAAATTAGCATTTCAAAAATTGAAATTACACGCACCTATTTTAACTCGAATGAAAATGCTGTATATCTCTTTCAGAATTTTGTAAAATGAAACATCGTAAAATGACCTAATTTAGTAACAATCAATAAAAGTAAGATTATGGACACGGAAAGATTACACAAGAATGAATATGATACGTACACCATTATGACCAATTTTGCGACGTATGATGATGCGGTAGCCTATGCGAATGAAAACCAAGGAGAATTGATTGAAGTTGGTTTTACAGATGGTTCAGACGCGATGATGGAGAACAACGATGCACATTTAATTGAAAATAAAAAAGCCTTTCGCGTGTCAATTGGACCAGAATATACCGTTCTATATTCCGATTCTGACGGTTTTCAGGAAATGGCAGAAACGATTCTAGAAGAAATGAAGAAGAAAGAAAATGATGTGGCACCAGAAGATTGGATGGCCGACCAAAACATTGCTTCCGGCGATCGAATTATCATTTTGAAAGATGGAGAAATTAATACAGTAACTACTCGCGAACGAATTAAATATTTGATGCGAGGAAATTTATACGAGCTTGGCGTAAAAATCAGCCATTAATTTGAACGAGATTATCCGAAGCGAGCCTAGACAAAGTCTAGGCTCGCTTTTTTATTGTCTATTCTTTACTGAAGTAAATCCAAAAACTGCTGCTCATCCAATACAATGATGGTTCCTATGTCTTGCGCTTTTTTTAGTTTGCTTCCAGCCTTTTCACCAACTACCAAATAGTTCAAGTTTTTAGAAACCGCTGAAATATTTTTTCCGCCGTGTTTTTCTACCATTTCTTCGGCTTGATCTCGAGTGAAAAGCGATAATTTCCCCGTAAATAGGAAGGTTTTATTTTCTAAAACGGTACTTAAAACTTCATTGGTGTTTTCGCCACGTTCCAGTTGTACGCCGTAATTTTTTAAGCGTGAGATAAAAAGTTGATTTTCTTCATTTTGAAAATAAGCGACAATGCTCAACGCAATTTTTTCACCAATATCTTCCACTTGAACAAGTTCTTCAACCGTTGCAGAAGCCAATTCATCAATCGTTCCAAAATTTTTAACCAACTTTTTGGCTACCGTTTCACCAACATGTTTGATTCCGATTCCGTATAAAACCTTTTCAAATGGAATTTCTTTGGATTTTTCAATTCCATCCAAGATATTTTGAGCCGATTTTTCTGCCATTCGATCCAATGGAAGAAGTTGCTCTTTTGTTAAAGCATAAAAATCAGCCGCATTTTCAATTAATTGTACTTTGTAAAGCTGTTCAATCGTTTCGCCACCGAGATTTTCAATATTCAATGCTTTTCGCGAAACGTAATGAATCATTTTTCCAACCACTTGCGGCGGACAATGTGCTTCATTAGGACAAAAATGAATCGCTTGATCTTCAACTTTCACCAATTCAGTTCCGCATTCAGGACAATGGGTAATGTATTTTAAAATTTCACTTTCTGGTGTACGTTTTTCTGTATTTACACCCACAATTTTTGGAATAATTTCGCCGCCTTTTTCAACATAAACGAAATCGTTTTCATGTAAATCCAACTTTCGGATAATATCTTCGTTGTGCAGTGACGCACGTTTTACAATCGTTCCAGCCAATAAAACAGGCTTTAGATTGGCTACAGGAGTTACCGCCCCAGTTCTTCCAACTTGATAGGAAACAGATTGCAATTCGGTTTCTACTTTCTCAGCCTTGAATTTATAGGCCATTGCCCAACGAGGTGACTTTGCGGTATACCCTAATTGCCGTTGTTGCTTTAGCGAATTTACCTTAACTACCATTCCATCAATTTCAAAAGGTAATTGATGGCGATGTTCGTCCCAATACGAGATGAAATCTTTAACTTCTTGAAGCGTTGTACATAATTTCGCTTGATCTTCGGAAACTTTAAAGCCCCAAGATTTGGCTTTTGCTAAAGTCTCCCAATGTGTTTCTGCAGGAAATTCTGAAGCGATGTATTGATATAAAACCGCTGACAAACTACGTTTTCGCACCTCAGCAGAATCTTGCATTTTCAAACTTCCACTTGCGGTATTTCTTGGATTCATGAACGGATCGAGACCTTCCTCTTCACGACTTGCATTGATTTTGTCGAAGTTTTTTCGCGTTAAATAAATTTCACCACGAATGAAAAATTTTTTTGGGAAATCTCCTTTCAATTTCAATGGAACATCCGAAATGGTTCGTACATTATTGGTGATTTCATCGCCTTGAAAACCATCGCCACGTGTGACTGCTTGCGAGATTTGACCATTTTCATATAAAATGGAAATCGAGGCTCCGTCGTATTTCAATTCACAAACGAATTCTACAGGTTCTTCGATGGTTTTACTAATTCGTTTTTCCCAATCTTCTAAATCATCAAAATCATACGAATTGTCTAACGAGTACATTCTGAACTCATGCGAAATGGTTTGGAAATTTTTCGTAATTCCACCACCAACACGCAATGTAGGCGAATTGGGATCATGAAATTCAGGATGTTGAGTTTCCAACTCTTGCAATTCTTTTAGCAAAGCATCAAATTCAAAATCCGATATACTCGGTTCATCCAAGATGTAGTAGTTGTAATTATGCTGATGAAGTTCTTCGCGAAGCGCTTCTATTTTTTGCTGAATCGATTCCGTCATGGATCATATTTTGAACAAAAATACTTATATAATTCAATTAGAAAAAATAGAAGTTTTAATTTATTTGAACGAATTAATAAATCGTAACATATTTTAAATTCCTGAACCATAAATCATTAAATTAGGTGTTTACGTTGGCTTAAAATTCGGTTGATTATTTCGTAAACTTTTCTTAAAATTCTGTTAAATAGCCGATGGGCAGGGCTGGATACTTTTGCACAAAAATAGATTATCAATGCAAAAGAAAACTCAGCAAATTATTACTTTGGCTATTTTAGGTTGCATCAGTTTTGCTCCTTTACAGGCTCAAACGAATAAAGTTGCTAAGGACAGTGTACGGAGTATAGACGAAGTCGTGGTTACTGCTTTAGGAATTAAAAGACAAGACAAATCTTTGGGATATTCCACCGAAAAGGTGAATGCCGAAACTTTTGAGCAAGCACAGAATAACAACTGGGCGCAAGCTTTAGAAGGAAAGGTGGCCGGTTTGAAAATTCAAACCGCTGGCGCTGGGCCACTTGGATCGTCACGAATTACGTTGAGAGGCGATGTTTCCATGAATATGGATAACAATGGCGCATTAATCGTGGTGGACGGAATTCCATTGAGTAATTCGACAACAGGAACGGGAACAGCAGCATATGGAGCAGGTTCTGGAGGAGATTTACCCGTTGATTTTGGAAATGGATTGAACAGTATTAATCCAGATGATATTGAGTCGGTAACAATTTTGAAAGGTGCTACCGCAGCGGCTTTGTACGGTTCTCGAGGTGCAAATGGTGCGTTGATGATTACGACGAAGTCAGGGAAATCCAAAAATGGAAAATTAGTCGTAAGTTTTAGCTCGTCGGCAAGTTATGATACGGTTTTGAAATGGCCAGATTATCAATACGAATACGGACAAGGAACGTTAACAAAGAATAAAGCGGGCGAATTTTATTATTCATACGGCGCTTCGGCGGATGGCGTAAGTACGGGTGGAACGAGTAGTGCTTTTGGACCTAGATTCAATGGACAATCTTTCTTTCAATACGATCCTAATGTTGAAGGGCAAAGTTTAACTAGACAAGCGTGGCAGCCTCACAAACGAAATATTAAGGATTTCTGGCAAACGGGAACCACCTATTCTAATACCATTGCGGTAGAAAGTTCGAATGAAACCACCGCTTTTCGATCTTCATTGAATTACACCAACAACAATTGGATGATGCCAAACACAGGTTTCGACCGATTGAATTTTGCATTATCTGTGGATCATAAATTGAGCGCTCGCTTACGAATGTCGGCGAAATTTAGTTTCAACAAAACGAAAAGTGATAATCTTCCTGCGACGGGATACAACAATCAATCGATTTCCTACTTTATGATTTTCCAAAATCCAAATGTGGATTTGTCTTGGTATCGTCCAATTTGGAAAAAAGGAAAAGATCAAACAGAACAAATTCACCCATTCAGTTCGTTTATTGACAATCCGTATCTAATTGCATACGAAATGCTCAATGGAGTTGACAAAAATTTTATCACAGGAAATGTTTCTGCAAATTATCGTTTTAGCGATCAGTTTGAAGTGATGTTACGATCTGGAGTTGAGGTGACCAATGAAGAAAGAACAACAAAACGCCCTTGGAACTCGGCAAACTACCTTCAAGGCTATTACAGAGAGCAGTTTATTAAGAATCAGGAATACAATAATGATTTTTTAGCGACGTATAAAAATGAAATCGGAAAATTCGGGTTTTCAGCATCAGCGGGAGCAAGTATGCGTTACAACGAATATCGAATGAACGATTATCGTGCAACAGGATTGAAAATTCCTGGGACGTATGAAATGACCAATGCCATTTCCTATAATTCTCGTTATGCACAGCCAAATGACAAACTTGTTCAAAGTATGTATGGTTTGGTTTCTATGAATTACAATCAAGTATTTTTCGTGGATGTAACGGCAAGAAACGACTGGAGTAGTACGCTACCCAAAGAAAGCCGCTCGTATTTTTATCCATCGGTTTCTTCGTCTTTGATTTTATCTGAAGCTTTTGGGTTGAAATCCAGTACGTTGAATTTCTGGAAAATTAGAGGTTCTTGGGCGAAGGTAGGGAACGACACGCGACCGTATAAATTAGAAAAATACTACAATGCAAGTGATTTTCAAGGAAGTGTAGAGATTCCCTCTATTTTTCCAAATCCGAATTTGAAACCGGAAATGAATACCAATATTGAAGCAGGAATGGATTTCAGTTTTCTACGAAATCGTTTGTCTTACAACGTTACTTTATACCAGAACAACACGAAAAATCAAATTATTGATGTTCCCGCTTTAATAGAAACGGGATATTCTAGAAGGACGATTAACGCGGGTGAAGTTCGAAATCGTGGTGTGGAGATGACTTTAAACGGAACACCAATTAAGAATCAAAACTTCAGTTGGAATGTTTCTGCAAACTGGTCGTTGAACCGAAACAAAATTTTATCGCTTCCAGACGAATTCCAGGGAGAACCATACACCATGGCGAGCGTTGGTGGCGTTGTTTTCTTTAACGCCGTTGTTGGTGGTTCTTTGGGAGATATGTACGGGTACAAATTGGCTCGAAACGAACAAGGTCAAGTTATTTATGGATCTGATGGACTTACCGCAAAACCTACTGAGGTGGAATACGTTGGAAATGCCTATGCAAAGTGGAGAGCGGGCTTGCAAAATGAATTTAGATACAAGAACATCAGTATCAGTTTCTCATTTGATGGGCAATACAAAGGAATGGCATATTCACAATCGCACCACAAAATGTCCGAACAAGGAAAGTTAACGCACACCTTAGTTGGTCGAGACAATCCAAACGGAACTATTGTAGGTGATGGTGTGGTTCAGAATCCGGATGGAAGCTATTCTCCAAACTCGAAACCCATTGCTTTGAATACCTATTACGGAGATTATTATCGTAGAGCAAATGTGGAAACCAACTCGTTTGACACCAGTTTTATTAAACTTCGAGATGCTCGTATAACGTACAACTTTCCAAAAAATTTAATCAGCGATATGAAAATGACGGATTTATCGATTTCACTTTTCGGAAAAAACTTATGGATGTGGACGAAGTTTCCATTATTCGATCCAGAAGTGGCAACCTTGGATGACGCGACTATTACGCCTGGAATCGAGATTGGACAGCTACCATCGGCAAGAACCGTGGGAATTCAGTTGAATGCTAAATTTTAAAAAACCTTGTAAAAAAGGATGATCAAAACAAACCTTATGAAACATATAAAAAACATTATTGGCTTGCTTTTAGGAACGTTATTGTTGCTTTCGTGCGACCGAACTTTCGAAGAAATTAATACCGATACCAGCAAAATCATTGAGCCTACGGCGGGAAGTATGTTGATTCCCATTCAATACGGGCTTGCTTCTAACGGATATATGCGTGCAAACGATTTCACGTTTGACATTATGCAAATTATGATTGATTTTCCTAATGTAGGAAATACCTTGAGCCGCTATTACATGACTGAAAATACCGGAAATGGCTATTGGAATACATCGTACAAATGGTTGAAGCAAATTCAAGAAATGAATACGTTGGCGGTTGCTCAAGGTGATAAAAACTACGAGGCAATTTCTTTGGTGTTGAATGCGTGGACTTATGCGAATTTAACAGATACATTTGGTGATATTCCATTTTCGGAAGCTTCCAGAATTGACGAAGGAATTTCGAAACCTAAATTCGATAAGCAAAAAGAGATTTACATCAAATTATTAGACGACTTGAAAAAAGCCAATACTCTTTTCGACACGCAAACCAAATTAACGGAAGGTGATTTGTATTTCGCTGCAAACACGGATGCTAACGGAATTATGAAGTGGAAGAAATTCACCAACTCACTTTCTTTACGTTTATTGACGCGTATTTTGAAAAAAAATGGTGAGATCAATGTTCATGAAAGAATCCAGGAGATTATCAAAGATCCAGCAACATATCCATTGATGCAAAATAACACGGAAAGCGCGGTGATGGCTCTTTCTGGCGTGGCGCCGTTGGTTTCTCCAATTTCCAGACCTCAGGATTTTACAACATTCCGTGCTGCAGGCGAGTTCTTTGTGAACACCTTGGCGGATAATAAAGATCCGCGAATGGCAACGTTTTTAACTCAAGCGAAAGATTTGAACAATAAAAATATTGGCTTCAAAGGAGCTCCAGCAGGATATAAGCAAGATATGGTTTTTGATTATCAACCTTCCAATTTCAATCAAAACCTATCTAAAGCACCGATGAAAATTATCATGATGCCGTATGCCGAAGTTCAAATGATTTTGGCGGAACTTTCCTTCAAAGGAATTATTTCAGGCGATCCCAAAACGTATTATCAAAACGGTATTAAAGCAAGTATTGAAGAATGGGGCGGCGTAGTTCCAGCGGATTATTTCACCAATCCAAAAGTCGCTTACAACGGTACTTTTGAGCAGATTATGCTTCAGAAATATGTGACTTTGTATTTTGTGGATCAGCAGCAATGGTATGAAAAACGTAGAACCAGTTTTCCAAAACTTCCAAATAACGGTGGTTTACTGAATGACGGAAAACTTCCGCAAAGATTGATGTATCCGGCGCAAACTAAAATTTTGAACACGGAAAATTATAACGCTGCCGTTCAGTCCATGGGAGCGGATGATATCAATACATTAACGTGGTGGAATCAATAAAATTAATTTTTTCTCAAGTTAATCCCGATATTTAATCCAAAATTTAGAAAAATGAAAAAATTAGTAAGTATCGCATTGGTAGGAATTGGAATTTCAAGTTTTGGACAAACTCAAATTATCGCGCATCGTGGCTATTGGAAAACGGAACCAAAAACGGCTCAAAACTCCATTGAATCGCTGAAAAATGCACAGAAGTTGAAAGTTTACGGAAGCGAATTTGATGTTCGAATGACCAAAGACGGAGTTTTGGTGGTGAATCACGATGAGGATGTAAACAAGGTGGTGATTGCAGAAACGTCTTTTAAAGAACTGAAATCTCAAAAATTAAGCAACGGCGAAAAGATTGCGACGCTTGAAAAATATCTAAAACAGGGTAAGAAAGATTCTTCTGTAAAGCTGATTGTTGAAATTAAACCAGCGAAAACACCCGAATTGGAAAACGAAATTGTCGCAAAAACCATTGAACTCATTGAAAAGAAGAATCTGGAAGGTCAAAGCGAGTTTATTTCGTTCAGTTTGAATGTTTGTAAAGAAATCAAAAAGAGAAAGCCTAATTATAAAGTTCAGTATTTGAATGGAGAGCTTTCGCCTCAAGAAATTAAGAACCTTGGAATCGATGGAGTCGATTATCATTACTCGGTTTTCTTGGAGAAAAACCCAACGTGGATTTCCGAAGCAAAGGAATTGGGTGTAATTACTAACACATGGACCGTTAACAGTCCCGAAGTATTTGAAAAATTAAAAACAATGGGCGTCGATTTTGTCACGACGGACGAGCCCGACCAGTATCTGAAAAAATAAAATGAAAAAATATCTTTTTACCTTATCTTTAGTATCCATCGCGCTTTCGGCGCAACAAAAAGCAACAGGATTTGTTTTTGAAGATGCCAATAAAAACGGAATCAAAGACAAAAAAGAACGCGGAATTCCCAATGTTGGGGTTTCAAATGGCGTTGAAGTCGTAAAAACCGACACTCAGGGAAAATACAGCCTTCCAATAAGTGATGATCAGGCGATTTTTGTGATTAAGCCTTCAGGTTATCAAACGAAAATAAAAGAAAATCAACTCCCGGCGTATTATTATTTGCATAAACCAAACGGTTCACCGGCAGATTTTAAATATAAAGGTGTAGCTCCAACAGGCGCTTTGCCGAAGGAAATTAATTTTCCATTGACCGCTCAAAATGAGCAATCGGATTTTCAAATTTTGGTTTTTGGCGATCCTCAAGCGTACAACTTGAAAGAGATGGATTATTTCAAAAGAGGAATTATTGATGAGGTTAAAAAGAATAAAAAACAAGCCGTTTTCGGGATTAGCTTAGGAGATTTGGTTGGCGACGATTTGTCGCTGCAACCGCATTACATCAACGCGGTAAAAGAATTGGGATTGCCGTGGTACAACGTGATGGGCAATCACGATATGAATTACGATGCTAAAGAAGATCAATTTTCAGACGAAACTTTTGAATTGAATTTCGGACCAGCAAATTATGCTTTTAATTACGGAAAGGTCCATTTCATTTTACTTGATGATATTTTGTATCCCGATCCACGAGATGGAAAAAGCTATTGGGGAGGATTTCGAAAAGAGCAGTTGGATTTTGTTGAAAATGATTTAAAGTTGTTGAATCCAGATCAATTGGTTGTTTTGGCGTTTCATATCCAGTTGAAACCAGAAAATGCAGCCGATGATCATTTTAGAATGGGAGATCGTAATCGTTTATTTGATTTGTTGAAGCCTTTCAAAAACGTTTTGATGATGTCTGCGCATACGCATAAACAGAGTCAACTTTTCTACGGAAAACAAGAAGGTTGGGAAGGGATTCAACCATTGCATGAGTACAATGTAGGAACGACTTCGGGAGATTGGTATTCGGGAAAAGCGGATGAAATCGGAGTTCCACAATCAACGATGCGTGATGGAACCTACAGAGGCTATTCTTTTGTTAATTTTAGTGGAAATCAATACAAAATTCAATACAAAGCAGCTGGAAAGCCAGAGGATTTTCAAATCAATCTTCAACTTCCAAAAACGGTTCCTTTCAAGAAAAATACATCAGCGAGAATGGTGGCTAATTTCTTTATGGGAGATTCGGAAACCGTTTTAGAATATCGAATTGACCAAGGTTCTTGGAAGAAAATGCAATACCAAGAAGTGATTGATCCAGCGTATTTCGGAACACTAATAGAATGGGATCAAAGTCCGGAATTATTTGATGGAAGACGCCCGAATTATCCTGAAAACTCACGTCATATTTGGACGGCTACTTTTCCTAAAGATTTAGCTTTGGGTGCGCATCAAGTGGAGGTTCGTGTGACGGATCGATATGGATACAAACATGCAGCAAAAGGAAGTTTTGAGGTTCAAGAAACCGAAATGATTCCGTAACAATACTTTTTCTTTTCATTTTTTAAAAGTCAGCTTTCTAAGAAAGTTGACTTTTAGCTTTTTTGAAGGTTAACTTCGTTGTATAAAGAATGACAATCGGGATTTTAAAACGATATTCTCACACCGACCTAGGAGTTTGAAGCGTCAAAAAGTTTCTTGGAATTTTCGTTAAAAACTTCTACTGTTCGAAGCGAAGCAAGTTTTAGAAGTTTTAGAAAATGGATAGAAACTTTAGCTTCAAAATCCAAGTCTTGAACTTTTGGTTCTTTTAGTTCAAGCTAAAAGAACATAAAAAAGAGAGATTCCTCATTTTACTTCGTTCCATTCGGAATGATACGAAATAAGTAACCGTCGTCAGTTCGAGTAGATTTTGAAAAAATCGTATTGAGAACAGAATTTAAAAAAAACTTCTCGATACAAAATCCTTCAGATTTTTACTCGAAGTGACGATCGTGAATTAAACTTTAAACCTAATACTTTGAACAAAAAAAGAGATTGACTTCGTCGAACCACTACGTTGGGTTTCCTCACTTTACTTCGTTGCATTCGGAATGACAGTTTTGTGATGAGGCTGTTATTTCACTTCGCTCCATCAGATATGATACTAAATAAGTAATGGTCGTCAGTTCGAGTAGATTTTGAAAAAATCGTATCGAGAACAGAATGTAAAAAACTTCTCGATACAAAATCTTTCAGATTTTTACTCGAAGTGCCGATCGTGAATTAAATATTAAACCTAAAACTTTGAACAATAAAAAAGACCTTCGAAAAGGTCTTTTTTATATTTAATAATTCAAAAGTTCTTGAATTTTTGCACTTACTTTTTCCGGTGTTGGAAGCACTTCTTCTTCCAATTTAAAATGAATCGGAATGGCTGGAACATTGAGTGATCCCATTGCTTCAACAGGCGCATCCAAATAGCGGAAACATTCTTTGGAAATTCGATGTGCTAAAGCTTCAGCAAATGAATTTTGAATTGGTTCTTCTGTTAAAACAAGACATTTGCTGTGCAGTTTTACTTTATCAAAAATATACTCTTCATCCAAAGGAACCAAGGTTCTGATGTCGACAATTTCGACTTTTCCTGGATGGTTTTTAGCAGCTGCTTTTGCCCAGTAAACGCCCATTCCATACGTGATTATCACGAGTGAATTTCCTTTCGAAACTTCTTGTTCATCAGCTTCAACAACCGAAGTTGCTTTTCCAAATGGCAAAATATAATCTTCAGCAGGTTCAATGGTTTTAGCGTCTTCCGTTCCTGGAACTTTAGACCAGTACAAGCCTTTGTGCTCCAACATAATGCATGGATTTGGATCGTAATACGCTGCTTTAAACAAACCTTTGAAATCGGCGGCATTACTTGGATACGCGATTTTAATTCCTTTAATATTCGCTAAAATACTTTCTACACTTCCGCTATGATACGGTCCACCGCCGCCATACGCTCCAATTGGAACTCGAATTATATTGGAAATCGGGAACTTGCCATGCGAAAGGTAGCATGACTTGGATATTTCGGTAATAAGTTGATTTAAACCTGGATAAATATAATCAGCGAACTGAACTTCAACAATAGGTTTTAAGCCCATAGCGCTCATTCCAATCGTTGATCCAATAATGTAAGCTTCTTGAATGGGAGTATTGAAAACACGTTTGTCACCAAATTTTTGTCCTAAAGTCACCGTTTCTCTAAAAACACCACCAATACGTTCACCAACATCTTGACCGTACAAAACGGCTTCTGGATGCTTGTACATAAGTTCTTGCAATGCGTGGATTCCCGCATCAACCATGACAATTTTTTCCTTGCTGCCTTCAGGAACACGAATTCCGGACTCTTCTGTAATTGGATTGTCTGCAAAAACTGGTCCTGATGCCGATGTTATTGGCGGTTCTGGCGCGTTCAATGCTTTTTGAAATTCAGCCGTTACTTTTTCTAATGCTTTTTCTTCGATGGAATTGAGTTCGTCTTCAGCGAAACCTTCACTCAATAAATACTTTCGAAGGATTACACCGGGATCTTGAACGCGATGCTTTTCCAAATCTGCTTCTGTACGATAAAACTCGCGACGAACTCCAGATGTATGATGCCCAATAAGAACTGTTTTCGCACAAACAACCATTGGTTTTCTTTGCTCACGAACGAATTCTATGGCTTCTTGCATTCCTAAAAAGGATTCTACGAAATCGGTTCCGTCCAATCGCATGCGGTTCATGCCGATAAAACCTTCCACAAATTCGTAGGCATCGGCGGTTCGCGCTTCTTCTTTGGTTACGGAAATTCCCCAACCGTTATCTTGAACTAAAAATAAGACCGGTAATTGATGCAAAGCCGCAAATTGAAAAGCCTCACTCACTTCGCCTTCGGTTACCGAATTATCTCCTAAACTACATACTGCAATGGGTTTTCCATCAAATTGACGAAGGTTAAAATCTTCAATATAGCGGATTGCTTGCGCGATTCCCGTTGTTGGAATCGTTTGCATTCCTGTTGCAGCACTTTGGTGAATCATATTCGGTTTGTCGTCTCCCAAATACGATGGATGCGAATAATATGAACGTCCAGCCGAAAAAGGATCATCGGCTTTCGCTAATAATTGAAGCATCAGTTCGTACGGCTCAAAACCGATTCCTAAAAGTAAACTTTCGTCCCGATAATAGGGCGAAACCCAATCCTCCGTCGTTAACTGAAACGCCGTTGCAAGTTGGATTGCTTCGTGTCCGCGTGACGTACTATGTACATAAGGGCATTGTTTGCGGTTGTTTTCGTAGGTGTCGGCCATCGCTTTGGCTTCCATCATCAAACGAAATGCTTTAAGCAGAATATCTTTAGAAATTTTGTTTTTAATCTGAGCTTTCATACTTCTCAAAGATAAACTTTTTCATTGATTTGTTCAATTCGATAAAAAATGACCTTTGTTTCCTTGAATCCACCTAGCAAAAAAGGAAATTTTTAAGGTTTTGAATGAACTTTAATTTTGATTTTTTTGATTTTGAATTTGGTTGGTTTTGCTGATTTTACTTGAGTTGTGATTGATAAACTGGATGGTGAAAATAGTTATCAACAATTTGCCCTAATTTTTGAACTTATTTAAAAATATAAAACGACCTAAATCCTTTGTTTAATTGTGTTTAATGATGTTTTTGATTGGTTTTTGATGGAGTAGATGTACTGAATTAATCCCTTGCTGTCAACTTTTATTTCCAGAAAAATTGTGATATTTTTACAAAAAATAATGTCGATGTATTTAGTTTTTGATACCGAAACTACAGGGTTACCGAAAAATTATAACGCTCCTCTTTCCGATTCCGATAACTGGCCAAGAATGGTTCAGTTGGCTTGGCAAATTCATGATGAGAACGGAAATTTAGTAGAAAATCAAGACTTTATCATTAAGCCAGAAGGCTACGATATTCCCTTTAATGTTGCCCGAATTCACGGGATTACAACTAAAATTGCCGAAGAACAAGGCCACGATTTAACGGAGGTTTTAAAACTCTTCCAAGAAGCGGTGGCAAAATGCCGTTTTGGTGTTGGCCAAAATATTGAATTCGACTACAATATTATCGGTGCCGAAAACTACAGAAAAGAAGTAGAAAGTACGTTGCAAGAGCTTCCTAAGGTGGATACCATGCACTTAGGAACGGAGTATACGGCGATTCCGCAAGGGAATTCGGGAAGGTTTAAGTCGCCTAAATTAGGTGAGATTTACAAAAAGCTCTACGGAACCGATTTTGCCGAGGCGCACAATGCTGCGGCCGACGTAAATGCAACGGCTCAGGTTTTCTTTGAAATGGTGCGTATTGGCGTTATCAATGCGTCCGATATTGGTGTTGAACCCGAAGTTGTTCAAAATTTTAGAAAAGTTCAACAAGAGCCTATTCAGCCTTTTGGGATTGTCATTCGAACGCAGGTTGCCAATTTCAACAAAAAGAAAAATGTTGATTTTGGAAACGCTGATGATATTGAGTTGGGCGCTTATTTCAACTTTCATAATCATACGATTTATTCGTCATTGCAAGCTTCATCTCACTTAAGTGATTTGGTGAATCAAGCTTTGGAGAATGATTTTCCAGCCGTTGGAATGGTCGATTTTGGAAATTTGATGGGCGCTTTTAAATTCATTAGTGAAGTTGAAAAAGCCAACGGCAATCTGAAAAAACAGTACGAAGAAGCGAAAGAAGCCGATCCCGACAATACCGAACTTCAACAGAAGAAATTGATGCCCGTTTTGGGTTGCGAATTTTATATTTCGGATCGCCCCGAGCAGAAACAATTTACGAAAGATGATCCCGATCGCAGAACTCAAATGGTCCTTTTAGCGAAGAATTTTAATGGTTACAAAAACTTGGCAAAGCTTTCAAGTATGGGCTATGTTAACGGTTTTTACTTTGGTGTTCCGCGTATTTCGAAAAAGCAAATTGAAGCCTATAAAGAAGATTTAATCGCGGTTACGGGAAGTATTCATGCCGATATTCCGAATACGATTTTAGAATTTGGGGAAACCAAAGGGGAAGAGCTTTTCCTTTGGTGGAAAGAGACTTTTCAAGATGATTTTTATGTTCAGATTCAGAATCATGATATAGATGAAGAGGAATATGTTAATGGCGTTTTATTAGGTTTTGCCGACAAACATAATGTTAAGATTTTAGCCCAAAACGAAACCTATTATACCAATGCAGATGGGGCAAAAACCCAGGATATTTTATTCTGTATTAAAGATGGTGAAAAGCTATCATCGCCCATCGGAAAAGGATTTGGAAAACGTAAAGGACTTCCAAGTCGATCCTATCATTTTAAAAATGCAGAGGAATTAAAACAGACTTTTAGAAGCTATCCGGATGCGTTTGAAGCGTATGAAGAGTTTTTCGCCAAGTTTGAATCCTATCCTTTAAAACGAGACGTTCTCTTGCCGAAATTTGATATTCCTGAAGAGTTTCTTCATGCGGAAGACGAGGTAGATGGTGGAAAACGAGGGGAGAACGCTTTCCTTCGTCATTTGACGTATGAAGGAGCGGCAAAAAGATATGAAACGATTACCGATGAAATTCGGGAACGATTGGATTTCGAATTGGAGATTATTGCCAATACAGGCTATCCTGGTTACTTTTTGATTGTTCAGGATTTCTGTAATGAAGCCCGTAAAATGGGCGTTTGGGTTGGCCCCGGTCGTGGTTCGGCGGCGGGTTCTGCCGTGGCTTATTGTATCGGAATTACCAATGTTGATCCGATTAAATACGATCTCCTTTTTGAGCGTTTCCTAAATCCAGAAAGGGTTTCCATGCCCGATATTGATATTGACTTTGATGATGAAGGTCGAGAGCGAATTATCAAATGGGTTGTTGAGAAATACGGTAAAACCAATGTAGCTCAGATTATCACCTATTCCGTTTTGGGAGGGAAATCAGCGATTACGGATGCAGGTCGAGTTTTAGATTTGCCAATACCGGATACCAAAAACATTGCGAAATTAATTCCGCCCGCACCGGGAATGAATATCGGAAAAGCCTTTAGCAAATACGAAAAACTTCCACCAGAGGATAAAATGTTGGTGGATGAAATGAAGGCGATTTTAAAGAATGAAAGCGATCCTCGAAATGAGGTGTTGTCGGCGGCTCAAAAGATGGAAGGCTGTATCCGAAATACGGGTATTCACGCCTGTGGAGTGATTATTACACCGGAAGATATTTCCAATTTGGTTCCGATTACCATTGCAGCGAAAGATGCAGATATTTTGGTGTCGCAATTTGACAACTCCGTTGCAGAAAGTGCCGGTTTATTGAAAATGGACTTTTTGGGATTGCGAACTTTGTCCATTATTAAAGATGCGATAAAATTGGTGAAAGAGCGGCACGGAATTGATATTGATCCCGATGAAATTCCGTTGACGGATGAAAAAACCTATCAATTATTCCAAGAAGGGCGCACTGTTGGGATTTTCCAGTATGAAAGTCCCGGAATGCAAAAATACATGCGTGAGCTGAAACCCACTGTTTTTGCCGATTTAATTGCCATGAATGCCTTGTACCGTCCAGGTCCAATCAAATACATTCCAAACTTTATTAATCGAAAGCATGGAATTGAAGACATTGTCTATGATTTACCGGAATGTCAAGAATATTTGGAAGAAACCTACGGGATTACCGTGTATCAGGAGCAGGTAATGCTTTTGTCTCAGAAGTTGGCGAATTTCACCAAAGGTGAGGCCGATACTTTGAGAAAGGCGATGGGTAAGAAACAAATTGATGTTTTGAACAAAATGTACCCGAAATTTATAGAGGGTGGAAAAAAGAATAATCTAAACGAAACCAGTTTAGAAAAAATATGGAATGACTGGAAAGCCTTTGCAGAATACGCTTTCAACAAATCTCACTCCACTTGTTATGCATATATCGCGTATCAGACGGCGTATTTAAAAGCCAATTATCCTGCAGAATATATGGCGAGTGTGATGACGCACAACTTAAATAACACCAAGCAAATTACTCTATTCATGGAGGATTGCAAGAATATGGGTGTGGATGTTTTAGGACCTGATGTTAATGAAAGTCAGTATGAGTTCTCGGTTAACGAAAAAGGTCAAGTTCGTTTTGGTTTGGGAGCCATTAAAGGTATTGGTGAAGGACCAAGTGAGGCGATTGTAGCGACAAGTAATGAGCAACGTTTTGTGTCGGTTTTTGACTTTTTTGAGCGTTTGCCATCTGCACAAGTTAACAAAAGAGTAGTAGAAAGTTTGGTGGTTGCTGGTGCCTTTGATGAATTGGATGTGTATCACCGAGCACAGTATTTTGATTATGATAATCAAGGAAGAACCAATGTAGAACGGCTTTTACGATACGGCCAGAGTTTCCAAGATTCGAAAAATCAAATGGATAATTCCCTTTTTGCAGATTTTGCCGATGAGGTGAAAATTGAACAACCGAAGATTTTACCTTCTGCAGAATGGCCAAACATGCATAAACTCAACAAAGAAAAGGAGATTATTGGTTTCTATCTTTCGGCGCATCCGTTGGATGAATTTCAGTTTCAATATCAGTTTATTCAAGGGGTTTTAAGTCGAAAAGAGATTTTGGACCAGAAGAAAGATGATGAAGAAATGATTTCCAAAACCGAGTTGATTTTAGATCAAGAACGCGAAGCAGAAGAAACGGGTGATGAAACTGATGTAGTGGATTTGGAAGTGACCGAAGATGGCGAAGTCGTGATGGAAGAAGAAGTGAAAAATGTGGAAGCCAAAGGCCATTTTAAATTCTTGAATTTAGATGAAATCGATGCGTACCGTGATCAGAATTTCGGAAGTGAACAAACGCGAATGTTTGAAGAGGGGAAGGGAAGTAAGCTTAGAACGGATTTCAACAATGCGATCAAAGAAAATACGGTTGCCGGTTTGGTGACGGAATTTACAGTTCGTGATGGTCGAAATAGTGGTGAGAAAATCGCTTTTCTAACGTTGGAAGATTACACAGGAAGTTACTCGTTCCGTTTAGGAGACCGCGATTATATGAAGTTGAAAGATAAAATTGACATTCAGCGTTTCTTGATTTTCAAAGTGAAGTTTTCTGTAGCTCGAGACAACCGCGTTTTCTTGAATGTTGTGGATGTTTACGAGTTGAAAGAAGCGTTTGAGCGATTTGCAAGCACGATGACCGTGGTGATGGATATTCGGGATATTCGTCCAGACGATATCGGATTTATTCGTTCGGTCATTCAAGATCATAGCGGTGAGCAAAAACTCCATTTCTTCTTGAAAAATGCCGAAGATAATTCCCATGTTGAATTAAATTCCATGCGAACGCAAGTCAGCATTAGTGGAGAGTTAATGCATTTATTTGCCGAAAATAACAAGTATCAGATTTTCCTGAATTAATTAGGAATTAGTACATTTGAATAATAATTGAGATGGCCAATCCATCCACCAAAATTTATGACTACACAAGATAAACTAGCCAAGCTGCGCGAGGTGATGCAGCAAAATCAAGTTGATGCCTTTATTGTTTATTCCGCAGACCCGCATATGAGCGAGTATTTGCCTAAAGAATGGCAAGAGCGAAAGTGGATTTCTGGTTTTACAGGTTCCGCAGGTTTTGCCGTAATTTCGAAAACGGAAGCTGGTGTTTGGACGGATGGTCGTTATTTTGTTCAAGCTGCTGCCGAGTTGAAAGATTCTTCAGTAACCTTGATGAAAGAAGGGGTAGAAGGAACTCCTGATTTTATCGATTGGATTAAATCTCAAGTTTCTAACGGTGGAAAAGTCGCTGTAAATGCGTTGGCTACGTCTAATTCAAACTGGGAAGCCGTAGAAAGTCAATTAAAAACATCAGGAATTACGTTGGTTGACTTGCCTTTGTTGGATCAAATTTGGACCAATCGTGCGGAACCTTCTAAAAACGAAGTTTTTGTTCATCCTTTGGAAAGAGCAGGGAAGTCGGTTACCGATAAATTAAGCGCTATTCGTGAGAAAATGGATAAAATAGGCGCAACGGCTCACGTTATTTCTAGTTTGGATGATGTGGCTTGGACACTGAATCTTCGTGGAAGCGATGTGGAAGCCAATCCGGTTTTTCTAGGTTATATTTATGTGACTTTGAATGATGCCATTCTTTTCGTTGATTTAGATAAATTGAATGAAGATGCACGCCGCCAAATGGATGCATCGCATGTGAAAATGGCACCTTACGCTGATTTTTATACCTTCTTGAAAGATGTGAAAAACGAAAAGGTTCTCCTTTCACCGACGACAAATCAAGCAATCTACAATACATTAGCTGCTCAAAATGCGTTTGTAAAAGCGGCGGTTCCTGGAAATCTAATGAAAGCTCAGAAAAACGAAGCTGAATTAGAAGGATTCCGAACGGTGATGGAACGTGATGGTGTTGGAATGGTGAAATTTCTGTATTGGTTGACTCATAACGTTGGTAAAGAACCGATGACAGAATATTCAATAGGTCAGAAATTGAAAGGTTTCCGTGCGGAGTTGGATAATTTTGTAGGCGAAAGTTTCGGCAATATCGTAGGTTATGAAGGAAATGCGGCGTTGCCACACTATTCTGCAAAAGCTGAAGGAAGTTCTGATGTAACCAACAAAGGAGTTCTTTTGGTGGATTCAGGGGGTCAATATTTAGAAGGAACTACGGATATCACAAGAACTTTAGCTGTTGGTGAGGTTTCGGAAGAGTTTATTCATAATTCGACTCGTGTTTTGCAAGGGATGATTCGTCTTTCGATGGTGAAATTTGCTAAAGGAACGCGTGGAAATCAATTGGATGCGATTGCTCGTTTACCGTTGTGGATGGAAGGAAAAGATTACAATCACGGAACGGGACATGGTGTTGGAAGTTTCATGAATGTGCATGAAGGTCCACAAAGTTTCAGAAAAGATTTGAATCCTACGGAATTGCTTCCAGGAATGGTTTTATCTAATGAGCCAGGATTGTATATCGAAGGAAATTATGGAATTCGACACGAGAATTTAATGGCAGTAAAAGTTGCTGAAACCAATGATTTTGGAACGTTCTATGATTTTGAAACGTTGACGTTCTGTCCGTTCTTTAAAAATACCATCAAGAAAGAATTGCTTTCACAAGACGAAATCGATTGGTTGAATACTTATCATAAACAATGTGAAGAGAAAATCGGAAAACATCTTGAAGGCGATGTGAAAACTTGGTTTTTAGACCTTGTTTCGCCGCTTTAATAGAAAATAAATACCATAAACGTTGCTAGGATTTCAATCTTAGCAACGTTTTTTTTGTGATGAATTCAAAATTTGTTCAAATTTGTATCTTTACTAAAATGCAATTATGGACGAGGCGATACGATCATTAGTTTGGGATTGGGAAGACTTACTGAAAGTTGTTTTCTCTCTTTTAGCAGGATTTGTTTTGGGAATGGAAAGAGAATGGAAGGATAAATCTGCAGGTTTTAAAACCATATCAATTATTTGTTTAGGAAGTACATTGTTCACGGTTTTGTCCTACAAAATGGGTATGGGAGAATCGGAAGACGCAACCCGAATTGCTTCGTATGTGGTTTCTGGAATTGGTTTTTTGGGAGCCGGAGTTATTTTTAAAGAAGGGAACAACGTTAATGGTTTAACCACTGCAAGTATTATTTGGATTTCTGCAGCTATCGGTATGTCCATTGGTTTTGGGCAGTATATAACAGCCGGGATTTTTTTATTAGCTTGTTTTGGAATTATCGCTTCAGGATCCCTTTTCAATCGATATGTTGCTCGGAATGTTGCGAAAACACTTGAAATTCATATTCAATCCCAGAATATAGCTTTAAAGAAAGAAATTATTAATGATTTAAAACAGATTTGCAAGACGGTAAAGATGAAGCAATCGCAGTTTCAAGATGCAAGTTTGACTCTTTCCTTTGATATTGTGATTCATAAAAGTAGTTTGGATGAGTTGGATTACTATCTGACGCATCAGCGACATGTGGATTCATTTTCGTATTGATTTATATAGATGCTAGATTCTAGAGCCGAGAATCAAGATTAAGGTTTTAGGCTACTTTTATAAGGTAGAAAATTTGCTGACTTTAAGGTTTTGATAGTTGAGATTGAATGAAGTCAAAAGCCAAATCTTTCCCAGCAAGAATATCGGAATCGGTGTAATTAATTTTCTTATCGATATGAACACCCAATTTTTGAGTTTGTTTCCCATTGGGATAAAAGATTCCATTTCCTGTAAATTCCAAGGTGTAGCCACCTGGTAATTTCATTTTTTTGATATCTCCATCTGCTCCCGCGGTTTGTTCACCGATCGTGGTTGCTTGAGGAAAAGTATATTGAAGATTCATTGTGTTCCATTCACTAGCGCTTAAAGTTTCTTGATTAACGATGATAAAAACTATTCCTGTATAGGGTTTCGTATTCATTCGTTCCACTTCTGGGAAATAGGTTTTGGAATCGGATACATATTTAAAAGTCCCAATAGAATTGAGGTTTTGCTGATAATATTTTCCGAAATAGTTTTCTTTAGGTGAGAAATACGAATAGATGTAATGGTAAACAAATCCGCCCCAATCTGGATAGTCGCGCATATCAAAAACCAAAGCTTTTTTAGAAGCGGCAGTATCTAAAATTTCCTTCATCTTTTTATCAATTTCTTGATCGTCCACTTCTTCTATCATTCCAAATGTTTGATCGATACGGAAATACACAATGTCTTGATTCTTCAATTGATGAGAACGCTTCGCTTGAATTTTTGATTTTAAGTAGGTGGAAACTGCTTCTAAATCTGATTTTTCTTTCGGATTTAGCATTTCAACACTAGTTGTGAAAAAGCTTTTGGTGTTTCTCTTTTGTACTTTTAGTGTTTTCGTTTGCAAGTCGTCACTCCAAATCAAATTCATCTGATAATCAGACAAACGGTGACGCAAGCCTTCGCTATTTGAAGTCGAAAGAAGATTAGACTTCTCAGAAAGAATTTGAGAAATTTTTTTTCCATTAATACTGCAAATTCGATCCCCGATGTTCAAATTTGCATTCTTAAAACGACTTGAATCAATAATTTTCGTTATCAACATATAATCGTCGACAATTTGATAATCAAATGGGGCAAAATAACGCGTATGAAAGATATCGGCTTTGTATTTTAATTGATTGTAGAAACGAAAAGCATGCGTGTCCTCCAATAAGGAGACGGTTTTTGCTAAAATTTCTTCAAAATCCTTTTTTGACTTGGCAATAAGACTTTGCTGTAGATAGTTTTCAAATTTTATTTCGGCATCTTTAGCCATCAGATATTGATGCGGATACAAATAGTCGATTACACCCCATATTTTTGCCATGGCCAGCAAACGAAGTTCACGGCTCAAGTTATCTTGATCTGCAAGGAGATATTCTTTTTCATTGGGTAGATCTGACGTAAATCCGTCTTGCGGAACAAAGTGATGTGGCTCTTTTGTCCACCTGTTCGTGAAAATGTTTTCCAGACGTTTTTTATTTTCTTTAGAAAGTGTTTTCGACTTTAGAAACCAATTAAAGTTTTGATTTTTGTCGAGAATATCCTTGAAAGTTTCAGGATTTGAGTCCAACGTTTTTGAGTTGGATAATTCCTTTGTTAGATTTGAAACGACCGTGTTGAAATCGTCATGATCTTTTGGAATATGAGCCAGAAAAAGAGAATCGGCATCTTTCTTTCCACTCGCCAAATCGGGATGGTAGTATTTTATGAAATTCCAGACTTTGACGTAGTTGAGCAGCTCTTTCTGTGCGGAAAGATGAAGTGAAACAAGAAAAGTTAGTAGGATCGTTAAACGAAACATAAATGACTTTTTGGATAAAAATAGGGAAAAAAATAGAAAAGGGGGACGAGGTTTAACAGCCAATATAAATGATAAACTCTTTTGAAGTTTTGATTTTGATTAAAAAGCTGACCTTTTTTAAGAGCAACTATTTTGTTGATCAATCTTCAGTAACAACTCTTTCGCGGTCGCTCTGCTCCTCAATTCCATCTTGTATCATTTCTTCGGCTTCGTTTTCTTCTTCTTTTGTAGCGGTTTCCACTTGATCTTCTTGATGTTCTAGTTCAGCATCAATAAAAAATTCGCAATAAACTGGTAGATGATCAGATCCAAAATTTTCTAAGGTTTTTAACTGAGTAACAAACACATCTGTAGAATGAAACATTAGATCAATCGGAAATCGCAAAAATTTATACTTCGCATGAAAAGTCGAAACAAATCCATGGCCAATTCTGGGGTCGATTAACTCACTCGTTTTCCGAAATAGAATAGATGATTTGCTCCAAGCAACATTGTTGAAATCTCCAACAACAATAGTAGGATGGTGAAGTTCTTTAACTCTTTTCGCAACAGATAGTAAGTCGCCATCCCGTTCTTTAGATGTTTTCTCTTCTGTGGGACTTGGCGGCGGTGGATGAACTCCAAAAAAGACGAATTTATGGCCTTGCTGAGATTTTATTACGGCTTCGATACTCGGAATGTCGTCGGCAACAAAATAATGGGTCTGGCTTTCTGTTATTTCCAGTTTCGAATATAAATGAATACCGTAGGTGTTTTCTAAACCAACTTTGTGTTGGTATGGATATTCAACTTCTAATTTTTCTAAGGCTTTTTCCCAATCACCATTACTTTCCATCGTTAAAAAAACATCGGGTTGATATTTTTTGATCAATTGGATAAACTGTTCGTAATCGGTATTAAATTGATAGACATTTGCTGAAATGAAACTCAGTTTTTTACTTGAGGTATATTGAGGCTTACTTTATTTAACAGGATAAAAATGCGTGTATTTAAACAAAATAAAACCGTGATAAACAATACTTCCAAGTAAAAGCGATTGTAAAATCCAGAATGTTGTATTTTTTTGTGGAAGAAGAAAACCTACTAAAAAGAGAACTATAGCAATATAAAATACCTGGATTTTTCCAAAGTCCGTACTCCTAAAAACCCAATAGGAAGAGGGAATTTTGGGTAATATACTTGCAATAAGTACTAAAATACTGATACTAATATAAACTCCGAACATCCATGTAACTTTAAGAATCGAAAATACTAAAATAGATTTTTCCAAAGATTATATTATTTTTTGAGAATTTACTAGTTTTTGTTTACTTATTCATTTTCTGCTTTGTTTTGAACTTCGTTCGTTGTTCTGTTTTTAATTTAAACTTGTTGGGATGGGAGTAAGGTGGAAAATCCCTCTAAGTGATTCTGGTTTGCCTATGTTAATAATTGTAACATCCAAACTCGTTCCTCGTTTACTAGAAATCTTTTTTTGCGATGAGCGAAGATGGGAATAGAAAGATTCAACCTAAAGCACGTTCTTAGCTCTTAAAAACTTGTACAAAAAAGCCGTAAATTTGCAGCATGAATCAAGACACTATATGCGCATTAGCAACGGCAAACGGAGTAGGCGCCATTGGGATTATCAGAGTTTCGGGCGAAAAATCTTTTGAAATCGTGAATAAAGTTTTTGAAGGGAAAAACCTTGAAAAAGCGAAGTCGCATACGGTGCATTATGGGTTTATTGTGGATGGGAAGAAAGAGGAAAGAGAAAAGAGGAAAGAAGAAGGTGGCAACAACATAGAGGTTATTGATGAGGTGATGGTTTCGGTGTTTCATCCGCCGAAGACTTTTACGACGGAGAACTCTGTGGAGATTTCGTTTCATGGTTCTCCCCATATTGGTGCTAAGATTCTGGAAGTTTTGATTAAAAACGGAGCTCGAATGGCGAAAGCGGGCGAGTTTACAATGCGTGCTTTTATGAATGGCCGTATTGACCTTTCGCAAGCTGAATCGATTGCCGACCTAATTGCTGCCGAAAATGAAGCCTCTCGAAAAGTAGCATTAAACCAATTGAAAGGTGGTATTTCGCAAGAGATTTCGGTGTTGCGAGGTGATTTACTGAATTTCACTTCACTCATTGAATTGGAATTGGATTTTGCTGAGGAAGATGTGGAATTTGCTGATAGAACCGCTTTAGTAGCTCTAATTAAGCGAATACAAGCAAAACTAAAATCTTTAATCGATAGTTTCCAATATGGGAATGCCATTAAAAACGGAACTGCTGTTGCGATTATTGGGAAACCCAACGCCGGGAAATCGACTTTACTCAATACCTTACTAAAAGAAGAGCGTGCGATTGTGAGTAATATTGCAGGAACGACGCGTGATACCATCGAGGAAATTTTACATATTAAAGGTCATGCTTTCCGATTGATTGATACCGCAGGATTGCGCGATACGGAAGATGAAATTGAAGCAATCGGTGTGCAGAAAGCCCGTGAAAAAGTTAGTCAAGCCGAGATATTGGTGTATCTAGCCGCCGCTAATTCAGTAGATTTCACAGAGGATATTCGCATGATTCAGTCGTTGGTTCGTGAGGATTTGGAATTGATAATCTGCTTAACCAAGATCGATGAAGTCGTTCCAACTGCTTTCGATACGATTGAAAATCAGTTCCGTGATGCTTTGGATACACCGTTTGATTTTATTAAGATTTCGGCTATCGAGAACCGCAATATTCAGGAGTTAAAGAATGAGCTTTCTTCCTATGTTGAAAATTTAAAAGCTCAAGAAGGTGGCGTAGTGATTACTAATCAAAGGCATTTTGAAGCTTTGCAAAAGTCGTTGTATTCGGTAACACAAGTTGAAGAGGCTGTTTCGCATAACATCACCACCGAACTCTTAGCTTACGAATTGCGCAACGCTTTGGAACATCTTGGGGAGATATCGGGTGAGTTTACAAATGATGAGGTTTTGGGGAATATCTTCTCTAAGTTTTGCATTGGGAAATAAATTTGTTTTCCTTTAGTTTCTTTTCTATTCTTTTATTTGATTTTCAATAATTTATGATAATTTTATTTTCGTTTATTATTCTTTATTTGTAGTTTTGTTACCAATTAAGTACTACTTCAATTTCTAAATTGATACAAAGTGGTACAAAAAAGTACAAGCCGCAAAATATGAAAATTTCCATTAATCAAAGAAAACTTAAAGATGGTAAGATTAGTCTTTCCATTGAATATTATCGTGGATCTGAAACTAGTTCTGAAGGAAAAAGAAGACACCTACGTAATTTTGAAAAGTTAGACACTTATTTATTTCCAGAACCTAAAACTCCGAACGAGAAGAAACATAATAAAGAAGGTTTAGCCTTCGCGGAAAATGTTTTAGCAATTCGAAAAGCAGAGTACGCTCAAGGGAAATATGACATTAAAAATACCTCAAAGTCTAAGCGCACATTCCTTGCTTTTTTTCAAGAGCTAACAGAAGAAAAGCAAAAACAAGATTCTTCTACTAATTACGGTAACTGGTTCTCAACTTTACAGCACCTGAAAAGAATTCTCTCTAAGAATCTAACTTTTGACGATATTGATGAAAACCTTATTAAAAAAGTACGCACCTATTTTGAAAATGAGGCTTTGACCAAAAGTAATTTACCACTATCTCAGAATTCAAAATATTCGTATTTCAATAAATTTAAAGCCTCTCTTCGTAGGGCTTTTGATGAAGGTTATACTACAATCAATTTTGCTACAAAGACCAAATCCTTTGATCAGGCGGAAAGCCAAAGAGAGTATTTGACTTTTGATGAAGTTCAAGCATTAGCAAAAACAGAATGCAAATATGACGTCTTGAAAAGAGCTTTTCTTTTCTCATGTTTGTCAGGCTTGAGATGGAGTGATATAAATACCTTAATATGGTCTGAAGTAAGGGTT
>NZ_JCAKLF010000004.1:0-170202 GCF_059509915.1 Kaistella sp. CFF1-2 | reverse complement strand
AATCATAAAGCGCACTCTTTTCTGGTTGATTCTAACCTAGAAGAGTGCGCTTTTTTCTGGAAAATTTCATTCCATCATTTGTGTTCTTAAACCTCTTTTGTATTAAATACAAATTAAGGTATAATTGAAAAGAAATTCAAATTTTATAGTTTTGATCAATCGCTTAAATGAAAACAGTGTTTCGCTTTAAAGTGTTGATAATCAGCAATTGTTTTTTGTAAAATAGACTTTATTTGAATTTGATATAAAGTTTGAATATATTCTAGAAATGACCGATACGACAAGGTTTGCTTTTATTGTATCGAAAATCAATTATAAAAAGTTTTTTTTCATAATTTGATATTTTTCTAAAGAAAATTTTGATTTAATTTTTTTTAAAATTTGAATAGAAATAGAAGCTTATTCTATTTCAAAAAATTGATCATAAAATATATTCAAAGTGCATTTTAATTAATTGATAATCAATTTGATGTATTTGTGATTTAGTTGTGTTTATTCTGGATTTTTGAAAGGCAAACACTTGGTGTACTATATAGGAAGGGCTACTTTTGAACTCAGAAAAACACAAGTGATGCGGTTGAATTATTCAATCGATTTAAATTCTGGATTAAGTGAAATTTGCATTCCTTAATTGTTAGTGCAAATTTTTAGCTGGGGATTTTTGTTTGGGTACCGTTAGGTTCTTCTTAATCCAGATTTTTTTGTTTTTCATTAGTATGTCTAATAGTCGATAAATAGAGATTATTATAAACACAATTGATGAGAAAATATTTACCTATTTATTTTTCCTCTTTTATTGAAGCGCAGCCAAAGAAATTGGTTAGTGCATTTTGTGTTTTATTTGCTTTATCTTTTATATCGGCAGAAACATATTCTTTCCAAGACTCTCTACAAACTTCTAATGATTCGGATGCGATCGAGCAACAGGAAATTTATGAAGTTGAAAACATTTCGAATGTTTTATATATAAGTGAAGGAGCTCAAGTTGTTGGCTTAAAAGAAGTTTATGTAAAGCCCCAAATTGAGAATAAACAGAACGCCAAAATTGAAACAAAGACCAAAGTAATTGAAGTTTTAGTTTCAAATAAAATCGAAAAGCAGTCAATTTTAGTTGAAAAAAATAAAGTAAATCGGGTTCGTTATGCTCTGGAAAACAGCGGTGAAACTTCGGTTTTTAAAAATTCAAATTCGATATCAAAACTTGGAGATCGGGTACAACGTGCAGCTGTTGCCATTCTTTCTTCAATTTCATTGAAAATAGTTTTGATTATTAATGATGATGATATTGTTGATAATCAAAGTCAATTTCTTGTAAACGCACAACATCGAACTTTTAGAGTTCGTCCTCCTCCAATTTCTATTGCTAAATACATAAGCTAGAAATTATTCATTTTAATTAAAAAACCCTTATATGAAAAAATACATTCTTTGCTCGTTTTTGAGCATAGGAAGCATGTTTTATGCTCAAACAAATCAGGTTGGTATTGATACCCCTGCGCCAAAAGCACTTTTCCATGTGGATGGTGGAAAAGATAATCCTAAAAACCCAGCAACAGCACTTACTCCTGCTCAAGTTGCCAATGATGTTGTGGTAACAACCTCAGGTAACGTAGGTATCGCAAACATAACCCCAGCTACGAAATTGGATATTTACAATGGGACGACGAATGGTGCCATAAAAATCGTAGATGGAACGCAAGGCGTTGGAAAAGTTCTGATGAGTGATGCAAATGGTGTTGGGACATGGGTAATGCCGAACTCATTTAAATCTACAGCATTAGGAGTATACCCAAAAACTGCGGTTGTAATAACCTCTAATGGTACTGCAAATTATATTGGTGAAAAACTATATACGCAAATTTATATTGATCTTACCCCAGGAAAATGGATTGTAAATGCAGGTCTTACTGTTCGTGCTACAGAAGCTTTAGGTGCTAGATTTTGGATGCATGCCTATTTATCAACTTCTCAGACTTCGGTTGTTCAAACTGGGTTTAAACATTTAGGTCCTGCCGGATCAACAACAACCTACGCAAATTTAATTTTTGCCAATCCAAATACGGCTAGTAATCCTTATGGGAATCAAGGTTCTAATTTTATTAGCGGATCTTCGGTTATTAATGTTACAGCTAATGTGAGACTTTATTTGCTAATAGATAATTCTAACAGATTGCCTAGAGATGACGAAAGAGTCGGTTCTTTTGTTTTCAGCACAGATGCTTACGAAAACTACTTTCACGCAATTCCTGTTGAATAATTTTAAAAATTTTAAATATCATGAAAAAATATAGTATACTAATAGGATTATCGTTAGCCTTCACTGCTAATGCACAAGTAGGTGTTAACACAACAAATCCTCAACAGGTTTTCCATATTGACGGAAAAAGTTCTTCAACAACGACAAACCCAACAACTGGCACTCCTAGTGCTGCTCAACAAGCAGATGATGTTGTAGTTACTAAAGATGGATATATAGGTATTGGTACGTCAGCTCCAACAAAGAGAGTTGAAATTTATAGTGCTACGCCTGGAGCTATCAAAATTGTAGATGGTACACAAGGTGATGAAAAAGTATTAATGAGTGACGCAAATGGAGTAGGAACATGGCAGATGCCTTCGGCTCTAAAAGATGTTGTAAGAGGAGTTTTTAGAAGGGATTCTGGAGGTGGAGAAATTTATGCTGGCTCCGATGACTCAGCAGATAAATACAAAGATTTACATGCAAGCATTACTTTAACCAAAGGGAAATGGATTGTAAATGCAGGAAGTACATTGAAATCTAATCTTGCAAACGGACAAATAGTTTGGGTACATATGTATTTATCATCATCTGTATCAACATCTACAATTGATCAATCTGGTTTTACGCATTTAGGCCCGGCAGCAGATAAAACGGCTTATGCTGGTCAAATTCACGGATTTAAAGATGTGAATCCAGGAGGAGCCGATAATGATAATTTTGTTAGCGGATCGAGTCTTATTGAAGTGACTAGCGACACGCTTGTTTTAAATTTGATGATTGAAAACCTAGCCACTACAGTTAACGGCGTAAATACGGGTAGAAAATTCTATACAACCAGTGGTTTTTGGGAAAACTATTTATATGCAGTCCCAGTTAACTAATTCAACAACTATTTAGATTAATATTATGAAAAAATATATATCATTATTATTTATAGCTATTGGCTTGAGCGGATACGCTCAAGTTGGGGTGAATACTAAAAACCCTCAGCAAAAATTCCACATCGATGGTAAGAGTAGTGCGGCTACAACGAATCCTACTACAGGAGCGCCAACTGCGCCTCAACAAGTTGATGATGTGGTAATCACAAAAGATGGGAATGTAGGAACTGGAATTACGACTCCAACAAGGCGTTTGGATATTAATAATGGGTCTACAAATGGAGCGATAAAGATTGTTGATGGTACTCAAGGTGCTGGCAAACTTTTAATGAGTAATGCAGACGGCGTTGGACAGTGGGTTTTACCAAATGCTTTAAAAAGTGTTATTGTTGGGACCTTTACACCTGGTGTTCAAACATCAGATGGAGGTGGATGGAAGTATTCTAATGTTTCAATAAAGTTGACAAAGGGAGTATGGATGGTTAATTTGGGGCTTACAATAAAATCATTTATTAGGAATAATGATGGACAGTGGGTGCATTTAAGAATTTCTTCATCCAATACGGGAGTAGATTATGTTGGATGGAAAAACTTGGGAACAGCAAATAATAATACGTCATATGCAGGAACATTGTTCGGTAGTGCGGTTTATGATAGCAGTAATAATTTTCAGTTCTTTGAGGCGAACTCAAATAACTACATAAATGGATCTAATATTATTGAAGTTACTGACCCCGAAGTTACTCTTTACCTAATGATAGAGAACTTTCCTAATCGTACGGTTCCAGCAGGTACACCAAATAACGGAGCGGTATGGCAGTTTGATACGGGTAACTGGGAAAATTATTTCTACGCAAACCCACTATAAATTGAACTAATTTACTTTCATATTTTCAAAAACAAAGCCTCCAATTTTGGAGGCTTTGTTCTATCTTGTAAAATTATAAATTCAAAAATAATTTCGGGTTTACGGGCGTGTTATTCTTGTGTACTTCGTAATGTAAATGCGGTCCGGTTGAACGTCCTGAGTTTCCACTTTTTGCAATCACTTGGCCAACTTTCACATCATCATTTGCTTTAACCATGATGCTAGAAAGGTGTCCGTATAAAGTTGCTAATCCATTTCCATGCGAAATAATCACGCAATTTCCATAGCCGCCTTTTTGTCCTGCAAAAATTACTTTTCCTGTTGCAGTACATTGCACATCCGACCCGTAAGCAACCGCATAATCCATCCCTTTGTGGAACTGCATTTGATCAGGTTCTGCAGCTGGAGCTGTTTTTTTAGTATTTGCAACTTGAGTTTGATTTGGAATTGGATTTCCTAAACTGTCTTTTTTCACCTCTTCCGTTTTTACTGGCTTTACAGAGGCCATTAAGATTTGTGGCGTTTTAGGAGGAATTGGGTTTTTACGAACTCCAAAATTGGATGAAATATAACCTCCCGTTGGATGTCCTAAAGGAATGGTTTGCAATTTTTGCTGCAAATCTACTAAATACTGACTGTAACGGTTGCTTTGCTTTGCAAGATATACGGCATCCGACAAACTATCCTTATCTAAGGCTTGAATTTTTTCGTTTGTAATGTTCTTCGTTATTAAAAATCGATTCAATTGATTTACAGTAAAATCAATTTGGTTGAGGTCGTTTTTCATGCGTAAATAATCAATACTGTCTTTTTGAGTATTGATTTTTACTAGATTTACTTCGTAGGTCTTATCATCTTTTTTGCTTACTAATCCAGCAATAACCAAAGCTTGAGTAAAGGTTACGGCAAGAAGGATTCCTAATAAAAGCTTACTTTTCTTTAATTTTTTCATTTGCTAATTAAAAAATGGGTGCAAAGTTAAAATTTTTATTTTTTATGAAATCTAATAATCTACTTTCAAAACGTAAATTTTAAATAAAATAATGTTAAGGTTTTCATAAAGTTTTTAAGAAATAAGAGATATGCTTGTCATCTGAATAATGGGTTGATTCTCATCCGCTTTGTGTAGATTTATTAAGTGTGTTTAAGAAAATACAAACTTGTTTTTAGTCATTTTAAATATATTTTTTAACGATAATCCTACGCTGTTTAATTCAGATACGGGTTTAGATATAATAATCTTGCTATCTTTGTGGGCAATCGTACATCATGGCAAAGAAAAAATCAAAACCAGAACCGAAAGTGGAAAAGAAAACAAGAGCTAAAAAATCAACACCAATAACTCCAAAAGCGCAAGTAGGCGTTGTTGGGAGTGGTTCGTTTGCAACAGCGATTGTAAAGATGCTTTTGGAAAACTCGAAAGTTGTGCATTGGTGCGTTCGAAATGAGTTTGTAAAAGGCGCTATTGAAACTCGCGGTCATAATCCGAATTATCTTACAGCGGTTCATTTTGATACAAAAAAATTAGCTATTACAACCGATATTAACGAGTTGGTTACGGCTTGTGACGTGGTTGTTTTGGCTACACCTTCTATTTATTTGGAGGAAAGTATGAAGCATTTAACTGCAGATTATACAGGTAAAATTTTTGTTTCTGCTATTAAAGGGATTGTTCCGAAGGTGAATGATATTGTCGCTACGTATTTAAAAGAAGATTTTAATATTGGTTTCAAATGTCAGGCGGTTTTAGCGGGACCTTGTCATGCGGAAGAAGTTGCTATGGAGCGTTTGTCGTATTTAACGATTGCAACGGCTGAAGCAGAAACTTCTGATTTGTTGTCTGAACTTTTCTCTTCTCGTTTTATTAATGTGCATTGCAGCCGTGATATTTTAGGAAACGAATACAGCGCTATTTTAAAGAATATTTATGCAATTGGTGCGGGTATAGCGAGTGGTTTAGGTTATGGAGACAACTTTACGGCGGTTTTCGTTTCGAATGCAATCCGTGAGATGGAAACCTTTTTAGAAGGGATTTACGAAGCGCCTCGTGATGTTAATGAAAGTGCTTACTTGGGAGATTTACTGGTAACAGCGTACTCGTTGTTTTCACGTAACCGAAGCTTAGGAAACCTAATTGGAAAAGGCTATACCGTGAAATCTGCGATTCAATCTATGAATATGATTGCGGAAGGGTATTACGCTGCCGATTCTATTTATCAAACGTCGAAAGAAAAAAATATGAATACACCAATTATTGATACAGTATATCGTATTCTTTACGAAGAACGTAATGCAGAAAAGCAGTTCCAGAAATTAACAACGATCTTAAACTAATTTTTCTTTTTCGTTGAAGACATCCGAACTTCGAAAAATGCTAAAACCTTACGCTCCCTTGGAGGAAAGGTTGAATATTCGTTCGCATTTTGCGGGAATTATCTTAAGCTTTGTCGCTTTGATTTTGTTGATGGTAAAAGCGTCTCATTATCAAGATTGGCGTGTTTGGGTAAGCTTTTTTATATTCGGATTCACGATGATCATTTTG
Organism: Kaistella sp. CFF1-2; assembly: GCF_059509915.1. Classification (NCBI taxonomy): domain Bacteria; kingdom Pseudomonadati; phylum Bacteroidota; class Flavobacteriia; order Flavobacteriales; family Weeksellaceae; genus Kaistella; species Kaistella sp. CFF1-2. The sequence goes on along the minus strand of NZ_JCAKLF010000004.1, from coordinate 163,669 downwards.
TACACGGCTTCTACCGTGTATCATGCATCAACAAAACCTAGAAACCGATATCGATATAAAATTTTCGATCATATTGCGATTTTCATTTTTATTGCAGGAAGTTATACGCCTTACACGATGGTTACTTTGAAAGATCAAGGTGGAAACTTGATTTTGCTTACTGTTTGGGGAATCGCTTTATTGGGAACACTATTAAAGGTTTTCTTTACCGGTCGATTCAAGATTTTGTCAACATTACTTTATGTTGGTATGGGTTGGATCATTGTTTTTTCTTTCGATAATTTATCTAAAAACTTAGGCGGACAGGGCATTTTTTGGTTGTTGGCCGGGGGAGCCGCTTATACCATTGGTGCTTTATGTTATTCAATTAAAAAGTTGCATTTTAACCATGCGATTTTTCACTTTTTCGTTCTATTAGGCACTTTTTGCCACTTTTTATCAATTTACCTATACGTTCAACCGAGAATTTCTATCTAATTTCGCAAGCTATTTTAGTAGGATTTCCGAAATTTGCATAAAATAAAGTTATGCATAGAAAGATCAAGACAAGAACTCCAAAACCAGAATACGATGTTGTACTGATTGGTGGTGGAATTATGAGTGTGACTTTGGCAACTTTGCTTCATGAATTTGATCCCAATTTGGAGATTGCGATTTTCGAACGATTGGGACGTTTTGCCAAAGAAAGCACCGCAGCATGGAATAATGCAGGAACAGGACACTCTGCCTTCTGCGAATTGAATTACACACCCGAAAAAGAAGACGGCAGTATTGATATCTCCAAAGCGGAAAAAATTGTTGAACAATTCGAGGTTTCCAAGCAGTTTTGGTCTTATTTAATTGAAAAAGGACATATTAACGAACCAAAAGACTTCATTAATTCGTGTCCGCATATGTCTTTGGTTTTTGGTGAGCATGATGCGCAGTATTTAACGAAGAGACATGAAGCACTTACAAAATCACATTTGTTTCAAGGAATGAAATTTTCTCAAGATCATACGCAATTGGCAGAATGGGTTCCGTTGATTATGAGCAAGAGAAAGGAAAATGAAGTGATTGCAGCAACCAGAATGGATATGGGGACGGATGTTAATTTCGGTTCTTTGACACGTAAAATGGGTCGTTTTCTTGTAGAAGATTCTGCGGTTGAGGTTTTCTTGTACCATGAAGTGAAGGATTTGGATGTGAAAGAAGATGGTTCTTGGACTGCTGAGGTAAAAGATCGTTTAAATAATCATAAACAAACCGTTTCTGCAAAATTTGTATTTATCGGAGCTGGCGGATATTCGTTGCCACTTTTGGATAGTTCAGATATTAAAGAAAGTGAAGGTTATGGAGGTTTCCCAGTTTCTGGCCAATGGTTGGTGACGCATAATCAAGAATTGGTAGAAAAACATCAGGCCAAAGTATACACGCAAGCGACAGTTGATGCACCGCCAATGTCGGTTCCGCATTTGGATTTACGAATTATTGATGGTAAAAAAGCCTTACTTTTTGGTCCGTTCGCGGGTTTCTCAACAAAATTTTTAAAGGAAGGTAGTTATTTGGATTTACCAGAAAGTGTAAATTTTAAAAATATTCGTTCGTTGTTTGGTGCGTGGTGGCATAATTTGCCGTTGACGAAATATTTGATTCAGCAAGTTGCGATGAACAAAAATCAGCGTATGGCGGCACTTCGTGACTTTGTGAAAGATGCAAAAGAAGACGATTGGGAATTGAAAGTTGCAGGTCAACGTGTTCAAATTATCAAAAAAGATGAAATGAAAGGCGGGAAATTAGAATTCGGAACGGAAGTAGTGGTGAATAGCAAAGGGAATTTAGCATCACTTTTGGGAGCTTCTCCAGGTGCTTCTACGGCTGTTGCAGCAATGTTGACGGTTCTTGAAAAATGTTTCCCAGAGAAATTAAATGGCGAATGGAAAGCCAAATTGGAAGAAATGATTCCATCGTACGGACAGAAATTAGCAGAAAATAAAGAACTTACAGATCAAGTTCGTGCGTTCAGTAAGGAAAAATTAGAGTTGGAATACTAAATTAAAACTCCAAGCAACATAGAAAGTAAAAAGCATCTTTTGGGATGCTTTTTCTTTTTCATACCTTTGATTAGTTATGGCAACCATTGAAAAACCTTTTATAGCAGAAGAACTTTTACTCGAATTCAAAACGCAAGTAGAGGAGGAGAAACAAGTGATTGTTCATTGTTGTTTTCCGAAATCGCCGATGTGGGGCAATCTCATTCGGATTTGGCAAACGACCTTTCTTTTGGATAAAGGAAGTGATCATAAAAGTAAGTTGCTTTTTGCAGATAATATTACGATTTTCCCATATTGGACGGAAGTTCCGCCGATGAAGGATTACTGGTTTACGCTTATTTTTTCGGGTTTACCGAAAGACTGCAAATCCTTTGATTTTGCCGAAATTATCCCCGAAGAACATGGTTTCTTTGTAGAAAATATTCGCCGTAACGAAACAGACGTCTATCGAATTAAAATTTCTTAAAATGAATTTCAATTATAAAATACTAGGTTTTCTACTGCTTTTAATGAGTTCAACATTGGTGTTTGGACAATCAATTAAAAAGCAGAAAAAAGAAATTCTAAAATTTCAAAAGGAATTGAACGAAGGCTATCTTAGCAAAGAGGATACGCCATTGCGCGGTGAAAATTACGCCAATTTTAAAGCGCATCCGTTCTTTCCAATTGATTTGAAATATCGTGTTGTTGCCAATTTTGTGCGAACTCCAAATGCGATTCCTTTTGATATGAACACGTCATCTGGAAAAACACGCCCGTATGTGGAATATGGAAAAGCAACGTTTACTTTAAACGGAAAGAAGCACACGGTGACACTTTATCAAAACTTAACGTTGATTAAAAAACCGGAATATGCAGATCATTTATTCCTACCTTTTAAAGATGAAACGGCGGGAGCAGAAACCTACGGCGGTGGAAAATATTTGGATTTAACGATTCCTAAAGGGAATACGATGGTTATTGATTTTAACCAATCGTATCATCCGTACTGCGCTTACAATGCATACGATTATTCGTGTCCGATTGTTCCACGAGAAAACTGGATTTCAACCCGAATTGAAGCAGGTGTCATGTATGATGACGTTTATTTTCACTAAGATTTATACTCATCGCGGACGTCTTTGCTTTGCGCATAACAAACCGGTGATGCATTGTCATTCAGATTTTCTTTCATTTGTTGATTGAAGGATTCTGATTGATTTCTCGGGATGGAAAGTGATTTCCAAGACTGATCTTTTCGCATTTTTGCGATGTAAATTAGTTGCCCAACATGATACGGATAATGGGCTAGTTGGCGTAAAACCGCATCCAAAACGGTATGTTTTTCCCCTCGAATAAAAATGACGTAGTTGAGATTTTCTTCGGTGATTTGTTCTAAAGCTTCCATAAGACAAGTCCAGCCTTTTTCCCAATATTCGATGACTCCGGCTTTGGTTGTAAAGGTGTTTTCAAATTCTTGATCTCGATTGCGCCACGGTTTTTCACCATCTTCTTTTAAAAAGTTCGTCCACCTCGAAAGCATATTCCCAGCAATATGTTTTACAATTATCGCAATCGAATTACTTTCTTCATTATACTGCCAAAAGAAATCTTCTTCTGAAATTTGATCAAAAGTTTGATCTCCCAACGTTTTATAATACAAAAATCGTTTAATAAATAGATCTTTCATACTGCTTTTATTTAAGCTAAAGTTAGTTTTTATTCGGTTATGTTGAGTAAAAACTACTTTATATACGTCATATTTCCGCATAAGTTTTCTAAGTGAACAATCTTGTGGAAAGGCGATTGAATAGCATTGAGATTTTCTTTGTTTTGAATAATAGAATAACGCGAAGCTAAAGAATTCATGTTGGAAACCATGACCAACCAATGTTCGTCAACCGATTGATCGTAGAATGGGAATTTTAAGTTCTTTTTTTGGATAAGTTCTAATATTTTCTCAGAACAAAGCGTGTCGAAAAGATTTTGTGTATAGTCATGTGTGATAAACACATTTCTACGATGGTGCGATTTTTTTAAGGTTTTAACGCAGCCAAAAGGCTTTTGTTTTTGGACGCTTTTGCAAATATCGGTCAATAATTTATCGTAATTATGAAAAACATGTTCTTCTAAATTCTCACGAAATTGTAAAAAATAAACACCACGAAATTTCGCAGTGTTTTCCTTTTCTAATTCGATTTCAGCTTGGCGGAATAATTTGTTCAAAATGCCTTCAATCTTTTTCATTTCCAAATGATTAATCACCTCGGTAAGCTCTATTCCTAGCTTTTTTCCATTAAACGTTGCAATAAAATCGGGGCTTTCGCAGGTGAGATTTTCAAACTGTATTTGTGGGAAATGGTGCATGAACGCATTGAGAAGCAAGATTTCAGATTTCTTTTTATACTTTTCTCGTTCGTGGAGCGCCGATTGATCAATTTGGTCGTGATAACGCCCTATCGGCTTCTTTTTGAGATGCTGGTTTAGATAATAAAGTGAAAGGTTTTTCACTAAATCTTCATCAGAAAATGTTTTTTTCATTATAGAATATTTTGATATTCAAATAATTACCTACTAAATGTACAACTTATTTTGATAGTGAAATACGAATTGCTCTTTTTTAACAAAAAGTTCATAAACAAAACGAAAATTCTATGTTCAGCATAAAGCCCGAAAATGCTTTAAATATTGATATTTTTCAGTATTTGAGACACTTACGTACTGCAGATAAAATGCTACCTTTGTGCTACTATAATTTTAATATCAGTATATATGGATTTTAAAAACTATCAGATGCCTTTTCCGATTAACTCGGAATATTCTACAAAAGTGGCTTATTTTTCAATGGAGTTTGCGATAGATCAGGCTTTAAAAATATATTCAGGAGGTTTGGGATTTTTGGCAGGGTCGCATATGCGAAGTGCATATAATTTGAAGCAAGATTTAGTAGGGATCGGGATTCTTTGGAAGTTTGGCTACTACGATCAAGCGCGTAATCACGATCAAACGCTGAATCCGGTTTGGACGAAAAAAATGTACAGCTATCTTCAAGATACGGGAATCAAATTCCAAATTGAGATTCACAGCGCACCGGTTTGGGTGAAAGTTTGGTATCTTGATCCAGAAGTTTTCCACACGGCACCGATGTTTTTCCTTTCTACGGATGTTCCGGAAAACGATCATATCTCAAAAACAATTTGTCATCGCTTATACGATGCCAATGAAGCAACAAAATTGGCGCAATACATTCTTTTGGGAAAAGGTGGTGCAAAATTGTTGGACGAGATTGGTTTGCAACGTGATGTCTATCATTTGAATGAGGCGCACGGTTTGCCAGCAGCATTCTATTTGTTGAAAAAATACGGTGGCGATTTAGCCAAAGTAAAAGAAAAATTAGTTTTCACAACGCATACACCAGAAGAAGCGGGGAACGAAAAGCACAATGTCAATCTTTGTTATGATATGACGTATTTTTCTGGTCTGTCTATGGATGAGGTTCAAGCGATTGGCGGAGTTCAAGAAAATATGTTCAATCACTCGCTTTGCGCTTTGAAAATGGCTCGAATTGCGAATGGTGTTTCTCAACTTCACGGAAAAGTTTCTCGACAAATGTGGGGTAAATACGACGGAATTTGTGAGATTAAATCGATTACCAATGCGCAGGAATTTAAATATTGGGCAGATAAGCCATTGTATTCTGCAAAAGACGAAGATGATACAGAAGCGTTTGACTACCGTAAAAAACATTTGAAGAAAAGATTGTTTAAAATCGTTGCGGATCAATGCGGGAAGCTTTTCAGTCCTGAAGTTTTAACGATTGTTTGGGCTAGACGATTTGCTGGGTACAAAAGAGCCGATTTGTTGTTGAAAGATAAAGAGCGTTTCACAAAATTATTGAACAATCCGAAATATCCAGTTCAGATTATTTGGGCAGGAAAACCGTATCCAATGGACTATTCAGCGATTTCGGTGTTTAATACTTTGGTAGAAGAAAGTAAAGTTCAAAACAATATGGCGGTGCTAACAGGCTACGAATTGGCTTTAAGTAAATCGTTGAAGCAAGGTTCAGACGTTTGGTTGAATAATCCTCGTGTCCCAAGAGAAGCTTCGGGAACGTCGGGTATGACAGCAGCGATGAATGGTTCTGTGAATTTTTCTACCGATGATGGATGGATTCCAGAGTTTGCAAAACCAGGTGTAAATTCGTTTGTTGTCCCTATTTGCGATTACGAAAATATGTCGGTTTACGATCAGGATAACTACGATTTGGAGCAAGTGTACGATATTTTAGAAAATCAAATTATTCCAACCTATTATGAAAATCCTACTGAATGGCGCAAAATCACGCAAACGGCAATGGATGATGTGAAAATTCAATTCGGAAGCGACCGTATGGCGGATGAATACTACAAATTGATTTACAATTCTTAGAAATATAGAATTTTAAAATTTATAAAAGCTCGATTTATTTCGGGCTTTTTTATTTTCAAATGCATTCAATGTTTGTGGAGAGATTCAAGCTTAAATTTCGAGAAATATCTACTAAAAGTACTATATTTGGAAACTTCATAATCATTTAGCGTTTTATATGAAAAAGTTTTTTATTTCGGCTGCGATTTTTGCAGTTACTCAAAGTTTCTTTGCACAAGAAATTACCTTAGATAAAATCTATTCAGGATACTACAGAGGACAAGGGATTGCAGGAATTGCGTCGCTTAAAAATGGCGAAAACTACGCCGTTATCGAAAGTGGTGGTATCGCAAAATATTCCTACAACACGTCTCAGAAAGAAGGAAATATTGTGGATGGAAAATTTATGAGTTATGAATTTTCGGATGACGAATCCAAAATTTTATTGCTAAAAAATTCGGAGTCCATTTACAGACATTCTTTTTTAGGAAAATTTGATGTTAAAGATTTGAAATCCGGAAAAGTAGTGGAAATAAACAACGGAAACTACGTTCAAGAACCACAATTTTCTCCAGATGGAACCAAAGTCGCTTTCGTTGCCGATAATAACATGTTTTATCAGGATTTAGCTTCGGGTAAAATCACTCAAATTACGAATGATGGAAAGAAAAATTCAATCATTAATGGTTTGTCAGACTGGGTTTATGAAGAAGAATTTGGTCATGCAAGACAATTTGCTTGGACGAAAAATTCAGATGCGTTAGTTTTTGTTCGTTTCGATGAGTCTAACGTTCGCGAAATGTACATTCCACTTTACAAAGGGCAATTGTATCCTACGGAAATGCGTTTCAAATATCCAAAAGCAGGTGAGGAGAACTCAAAAGTTTCGGCTCATTTGTTCCGTTTGGATCAAGGAAAAGTTTCGAATATTGATTTAAGTGCTTTCAAAAACTACTATATCCCGAATGTAATTCAAACAGCAAAAGCAGATGAAATCGTTTTGATTACATCTCAAAGAACGCAGAATGCGTCGGATGTTTTGAAGGTGAATACCAAAACGGGAACAGTAAAGAAATTATTTACAGAAACTGATCCGAAATGGATTGAAACGGATAACGTAACTATGGAGTTTTTGGATGATAATTCATTCCTTTGGGCTTCGGAGCGTGATGGTTTCAAGCATTTGTATTGGTATGACGAAAGCGGAAAGTTGAAAAAACAAGTAACCAAAGGGAAATGGGAAGTATTGAATTATTACGGATACAACCCAAAAACGAAGGAAGCTTTCATCCAAACAACGCAAAACGGAAGTATCAATAAAGTTATTTCTAAAGTTAATATCAACTCTGGAAAAATCGAAGTGATTTCGGCAAAAGACGGAACCAATTCGGCTAATTTCTCAAAGAACTTCCATTATTTCATCGAGAATTCATCTTCTGCGGCGCAGCCAAGTACGTATACGTTGAAAGATGCAAACGGAAAATCACTTCGTGAGCTTAGAAATAACAAAGCGCAGCTGGAAAAATTGCAAGCGGATAATCTTCCAATTAAAGAATTTACAACAATTCCAAATGAAGTTGGTGATCAAATGAATGCATACATCATGAAGCCGAAAAATTTCGATCCTACGAAGAAATACCCTGTTTTCATGTATCAATATTCGGGTCCAGGATCGCAGTCGGTTTCTAATTCTTGGGATCAAGGAAATGGATTTTGGTTCGGTCATTTAGTTCAGAAAGGCTATATCGTAGTTTGCGTAGATGGACGTGGAACAGGAAATAGAGGGACAGAATATAAAAAAGTGACCTACAAACAACTTGGGAAATACGAAATTGAAGATCAAATTGCTGCGGCAAAATGGTTAGGAAAGCAATCCTATGTTGATGCGTCAAGAATCGGGATTTTCGGATGGAGTTTTGGTGGTTATATGGCGAGTTTGGCTTTGACAAAAGGAGCGGATGTATTTAAATTAGGAATCGCTGTAGCGCCAGTTACCAACTGGAGATATTACGATTCGGTATATACTGAGCGTTTCATGTTGACTCCGCAAGAAAACCCTTCAGGTTATGATGATAACTCACCAACAACGCATGCGAAATTGTTGAAAGGGAAATTCTTAATGATTCACGGAACGGCAGATGATAACGTGCATTTCCAAAATGCATTGGAGTTTTCTGAAGCTTTGATTCAAAACAACAAGCAATTCGATTTTATGGCGTATCCAGACAAAGATCACGGAATCTACGGTGGAAATACCCGACCGCAATTGTACAAGAAAATGACGGATTACATCCTTCAAAATCTATAAAAACTGAAGCCGATTTCACAATTTGAAGTCGGCTTTTTCTTTTAAAACTTATCTTTGCTCAAATTCACAACGAATGATGAAAAAATGGATTTTCGTAGTTGGCTTTTTAATTTCTAGTCAAAGTTTTTTTGCCCAAGCAGAACCCACCGGAAATAAAGACGTTGATTTCTGGCTGTATTACAAACGCTTGGTTGATGCCGCAGATTCTATTCAAGCCAAAACAAAATCGGTTGAATTTGACACAAAAAGTCTTTTTGCGGAAGCTAAAAAACTGGATGCCCAATCGCATCCCATGTTTTATTTTGAAAAAGCGCAGGAGTATTATGAAAAGGGAAAATATAATGAAAGTGGTTTTCTGAATTATCTTGGAAAAATGAGAGCTACGGATTTTAACAAATGCGATTTAGGATATTTTGCAAAAGGTGAAAAAGGACATCTTCTTGATGAATCCGTTTATTTGTTTCTCTCAGCGGATGTTGCCAATTATAAAAGAATCATCCAAATGGCGATTGATTTTTATGAGAAAAATCCGTACAACTTTTTAGTGAAGAATGCTAAAGGTTACAAAAAACAACCGGTAGAAAATGAATATCGAGACTTGGTAAAAGCACTTAGCACGATAAAACCAAAAGATATTGAAGAAATACAGGAAGGAAGAAAAGAAATGATCGATCGAATTAATGAGTATTATGAAGCCTATAAACCAGCCTTCGAAAAAAAGTAGAAGTAGAATTTCCGAAAAGTAAAAAATATAGATAAACCTTCCAATCATTCCTAAATACGGAATGATTTTTTTTATTTTTAGAAGAAAAACTAGGAAAACATTCTGTTGTTTGTTAGGTCAATCAAATAAAAATCTTATTTTTGAAAAATTTGAAAAATAACAGCAATGAAAAGCAAGCACCCTAAGGGTTTACCGTATTTGTTTTTCACAGAAATGTGGGAAAGGTTTGGTTATTATTTGATTCTCGGGATATTCGTTCTCTATATGAAGGATCAAGATACAGGTGGGTTAAGAATCCCAAATAAATCAGCTTATGATATTTTCGGAACTTTCATTGCCCTTACTTATCTAACACCGTTTTTGGGTGGATTTTTAGCAGACCGTATTTTAGGCTATGTGAAAGCAATTTACATCGGTGGTGCTTTAATGGGAGCTGGATATATTGGTTTGGGATTGTCTCAGGAAATGCCTATATTTTACCTTTCTATGGCTTTAATTATTATCGGAAATGGCTTTTTTAAGCCAAGTATTTCTACACTTTTAGGAAATTTATATTCGGAAGAACCGTATAAAGCAAATAAAGACGCTGGTTACAATATTTTCTATATGGGAATTAACGTTGGAGCCTTTATTTGTAACATTATTGCCGCATTTATGCGTAACAAATTTGGTTGGGGTGAAGCGTTTATCACCGCTGGAGTCGGGATGTATGTTGGTTTAATTGTTTTTACCATCGGATTGAAACATGTAAAATCTGCTAATGTGTTGAAACCAAAACAAGAAGGCGACGTGGGTATTGGTGGAATTTTACTAAAAGTTTTCCTTCCTGCGATTTTAGTTGGAGGTTTAGGTTGGATTATTCCTGGAAATATCTTCGGAAGTGATTCTACAGATGCCTTTATCTTTGCATGTTTGCCAGTAATTGGATTTTATTTGTCTTTGTATTTGCGTGCAAGCAAAGAGGATAAAAAACCTATTGGAGCTTTATTAGCAATTTTTGCTGTAGGTATTATGTTCTGGGCGGTTTTCAAACAAAATGGAACAGCTCTAACAAATTGGGGAGATTATTATACCGATAGAACAGTTCCGAAAGCACTAGAAAAGCCTTTAGAAAGTGTTTATTTGGTTGATGGAAAAGAATATAAAGATGCTGAAGTTCCTGTTTATGACAGTCAGTTTCGTGCTGAAAATGATGCGGAAGGTAACGGAGTTAAGGCGATAGGGAAAGATGTATATTTTAAAAATATTTCACCAGAACAAAAAGCAACCTTGGATTCGCATCCCGATTCTAAAGTTTTCTTGTATAACACCGAGTTATTTCAGTCCATCAACCCGTTTTGGGTAATTGTTTTAACGCCTGTCGTGGTCGGCTTTTTCGCTTTACTTCGAAGTCGAGGCAAAGAACCAACAACGGCGAGTAAAATTATCTTAGGAATCTTTATTTCTGCGTTATCGTGTTTGGTGATGGTTGCAGCGGTTTACGCGGGAGACAATGGCGCGATGAAAGTTTCGGCTTTATGGCTTGTAGCAGCCTACGGCGTAATTACAATTGGAGAATTATGTCTATCACCAATGGGGCTTTCTTTAGTGTCTAAATTATCACCACCAAGATTAACGGCGTTGATGATGGGAGGAAACTTCCTTGCGATTTCTATTGGTAACAAATTGTCTGGTATCTTAGCAAGTATGTGGTATGATTATGATAATAAAGCGAATTTCTTTTGGGTAAATTTCGGTTTACTGATGGTTGCTTTCGTCATAGGATTATTGATCTTGAAAAGTTTAAATAAGATCATGAAAGAAAAAGGAGTGAATTAATCACTCCTTTTTTTGTAAATCCCTTTGTCAAAAGGAGAAAAAAGTTATATTTGTCATTCTTAACGAAAATTTAACAATTAACAATGGATACAGTTCAAACGAAAACAAAACATCCTAAGGGCCTTTGGGTGTTGTTTAGTACCGAAATGTGGGAGCGTTTCAATTTCTACGGAATGCGAGCGATTCTTACGCTTTTCATGGTAAACTCATTAATGCTTGGTGAAGCAAATGCTTCTATTATCTACGGTGGTTTCTTGGCATTATGTTATTTGACGCCGCTTTTGGGTGGTTTTATCGGAGATAAATATTTAGGAAATCGCTATTGTATTATTTTAGGAGGAACCCTAATGGCGATCGGTCAGTTTTTGTTGTTCTATAGTGCGGTAACGTTTGAAAGTAGCTTAGAGTCATCAAAAATGGTGTTCTGGCTCGGTCTATTGGTTATTGTCTTTGGTAACGGTTTCTTCAAACCAAATATTTCTTCGATGGTGGGAAGTTTGTATCCTGCGGAAGAGAAAACGAAATTAGACTCAGCATTTACGATTTTCTATATGGGGATTAATATTGGTGCGCTTTTAAGCCAGTATTTTGTTCCACTTTTTGCTGATGTTGTTGTTGATGGACAAAGAGATGTTCACGCCTTCAAATGGGGATATTTACTAGCAGGTATCGCCATGATTTTAGGAACGGTAATTTTCATTATTCTTAAAAACAAATACGTTGTTGATCCTCAAGGGAATCCTATTGGTGGTCTTCCAAAGAAATCAAAAACAGAGGTTTCAGCCGAAGATCAAGCGAAATTCGCTCCAAGTGCATTATTAGGAACTGGAATCTTGTTCTTTGTTTTATTCTTTGCGTTCCGTTATTTCTCTGTTGGTGAATTTGGATTCTCGAATTTTGAAATCGGAACATTAGTAAAAGGAATTATTTATCCAATTATCTATTCATCAGGGATTTCATTAGCGATTTTAATTCTTTTAGATAAACAATTAACGAAAATTGAAACACAACGAATTTTAGTTATCTATATCGTTTCATTCTTTATTATTTTCTTCTGGGCTGCATTTGAGCAGGCTGGATCTTCACTGACATTTATTGCCGATTATCAAACAGACAGAACATTCTTGTTTGGTTGGGAAATGCCAGCTTCGATGGTGCAGATTTTTAATGGTATATTCGTCGTAATGCTTGCTGTTCCTTTCTCAATCCTTTGGGATAAATTGAGAGCGGGTGGAAAAGAACCAGCGTCGCCCTTCAAACAAGCTATTGGATTGTTAATTATGGCTTTGGCGTATTTCATCATTGCCCATAACGTAAAAGACCTTGGAAATAGCGGATTGTTAGCAATCAAATGGTTGGTATTACTATATTTCTTACAAACATGTGGGGAACTTTGTTTATCGCCAATTGGTTTGTCATTGGTAGGAAAGCTTTCTCCAAAGCGTTTCGCTTCTTTGTTGTATGGAGTTTTCTTTATTTCGAATGCTGCGGGTTATGCTTTAGCGGGAACGTTGGGAGCGATTCTTCCAGCAACGGGTGACAAGCATAAAAAAGCACAAGAATTGGGAATTAATCTTCAAGATGTTTTGGATAAGAAAGTAACACTTACTCCACAACAGACAGAATTACTTTCTACGAATCAAATTCCATTGGAAAACCATTCGTTCGCAGGATTCGAAATTTCAAACTTGTATGAATTCTTCATGGTGTTTGTGGTGCTTTGTGGTATCGCTGGAGTTATTTTAATGCTTATTTCACCAAAATTGAAAAAGATGATGCACGGTGTAAGCTAAGGCTTTCATCTTGTAAAAAATAGGAAAAACCTCTTAGTAATAAGAGGTTTTTTTATAAATTAGCGAGGTTGTTTCATTAGCGAAGCAGCCATTTTTCATTTATGTATACTTTAGAACAAATACAAGATTTTAAAGGAAAGTATCCAAAGCAGATTTGGAGCTTGTTTTTTTCTGAGATGTGGGAGCGTTTCTGTTTTTACGGAATGCGCGGTATGTTGGTGTTTTTCATGATTCATCAATTGAGTTTTCAGGAAAAAGAAGCCAATTTGCAATATGGTGCAACGCAAGCATTTGTTTATGCGTTTACCTTTATCGGTGGATTGTTTGCAGATAAAATCTTGGGTTTCCGTAAATCTCTATTTTGGGGTGGATTGTTAATGATTGCCGGAAGTGCTTTGTTGGCAACAGATCCTCATAAATTCTTTTTCTTAGGCTTGTCCTTTATTATTATTGGTACTGGTTTTTTCAAACCAAATATCTCCACAATGGTGGGCGAACTGTATAAAGCAGGGGACAAAAGAACAGATGCGGGTTTTTCCTTGTTTTATGCGGGTATTAACTTAGGTGCTTTCTTGGGTGGATATATTTGTGTGGCGATTGGGAAAGGTTATATGTTCGCTGATCTTATTGACGAGGCGCATCGCTGGAATGTGGCTTTTGGTCTTGCAGCGGTTGGGATGATTGTTAGTTTAATTAATTTTCATTTTACGAAAAGACAATTGGGTCCTATTGGGCTTCAGCCTGGTCATCCAGAAGCGATTGTAAAAACAAAAGCGCTTCCTAAATGGGTGGAATATGCAGTTTACATCGGAACGTTATTATGTATTCCATTGATTCAAATTATGGTTTCAAAACCGGAGTACACGGATTATTTCATGTATATCATTGGTCCGGCAACCTTGGTGTATTTGTTTTATGAAATGTCGAAAGTGACATTAGCAGAACGTAAGAAACTTATTGCTGCTTTGGTATTCATTCTTTTCTCTATCGTTTTTTGGGGGATTTATGAGCAGAGTGGAGGTTCATTAAGTATTTTTGCTGCAAAGAATTTAAATGATTCCTTGGTTGGCATGACGGTAGACCCGAATGGGGTGAATAACTCAGCAGGAGCGTTCTTTATTATCGCTTTAGCGCCTTTGTTTGGTTTGCTTTGGCTGTGGATGGGGAAAAAAGGATTCGAGCCGAATACGATTATCAAATTTGGTCTAGGATTTATCTTCTTAGGTTTAGGATATTATGTGTTGTTCGCAACCCGATTCTTCGCAGATAGCGGGATTAGTTCTTTAGATATTTTCACATTAGCTTTATTGGTGATTACGATTGGTGAATTATGTTTGTCGCCTATTGGATTGTCTATTATGACGAAATTGTCACCTGCGAAGTTGCAAGGAATTATGATGGGAATGTGGTTTTTGGCGTCTGCTTACGGACAATATGTTGCTGGGTTGATCGGAGCTAGTATGGCGGATACGGATGAGCATGCTGCGCCTGCGGTAACCTTAATGAACTATACCGAAGGGTATAAAATGTTAGGTGTTTATGCCTTAATCGCGGGAGTGGTATTGATTTTGATATCACCTTGGGTGAAAAAATTAATGCAGGGAGTAAAGTAATATTTGCCCCTTTAATTCATGCGTATGAAAAAGGGATTGTTTTTTTTATCGATTTTATTAGTTTCATCTTTACAAGCGCAGGTGAAATGGATGGATGTTTCGGAGGCTGTTTCGAAACAAAAAGAGCAACCTAAGAAAATACTCATGATGATTTATAAAGAACCTTGCGAGGTTTGCGGTGACATGGAGCAGAATACATTTTCGCATCCCGTTATCGAAAACCAAATAAACGAAGGTTTTTATCCGGTGAAATACAATGCGAGCGACCTTTCGGTTTTGAAATTATACGGTCAAGATTTCAATTTGAAACCTCAAGTTAATGGTTTTAATGAATTTGCGAGTTATATGAATGTAACCGCAGCGCCTACCATTATCTTTTTGGATGAAAGTGGATCCGTTATTACTAAGCTGCAAGGGAAACTTAGTGCGAAGGAATTGGAGCCTTATTTGGGCTTTATTTCGCAAGATTCACATCGGAAAATTACGAACCGAGCGCAATGGTCCGATTTTCAGAAAAAATTTAAATCAAAAATTCGAGATTAATTCTTAATAAATAGTAAAAAGCCACCCAATTTGGGTGGCTTTTTTGTTGCTTTTTTCACAAGATTTCCATTTGCTCGAAAATAAAATAGATTTCATTAATCGAAAATAATTTTCCGATTTTCATTTTTCGGATATAGAATATATCGAAATTCTAGAAGTTTACCAATCGTTTATAATTGACATTTGTCAGCGTTTTTTGCTTTAATTTTTTAAAGTAAAATACCTAATTGGTAGACTAATCTTCGCTCAATAAAATTTTCTTTATAAAGTTGTAAAAAAAATTATTGAATCGATAAAAATATAATTTAAATTATGTATTATTTGTATAAAAAATAGTTAATACGATATTTATAATTTAATAAAATTTCAATATAATAATGAATGTTTTTATCTTTGGTATGTAAAAATAAGAGAACAAAAACCAAGTATTAACTATAAATTATTAAGAAAATGAAACTTCTAAAAGCAACCCTGAAATCAAGTTTATTGGTCCTTCCTTTATTCTTTGCAACAGCAATTAGTGCGCAAAAAATTGATCAGAAATCATCCGTGATTAAAGTATCTGGAACTTCAAGTCTTCACGACTGGGAAATGTCAGGATCCAACGCTACTTTTTCTGGAGTAGTTAATGGAAACGCAATTACCAACGTAAGTTTTTCTGTTCCGGTTAAGAATCTGAAAAGCGCAAAAGGAAAAATGATGGATAATAAGGCCTATGATGCATTAAACGCTTCTAAAGCACCGAACATTTCTTTCCAAGCGTCAACAATCAGTATTGGTAAATCTACCGTATCTGGAAAAATGACGATCGCAGGTGTTTCTAAAAATGTTTCTTTCCCAGTAAGTGTAACGAAAAAAGGAGCAGCGTATGTAATCGAAGGTACAGAGACTATTAAAATGTCTGAGTTTGGAATGAGTCGTCCAGGTTTTATGGGAGTAAAAACAGGAGATGTTGTAACGGTAAAAGTAACTATCCAAGCTGAATAAGTATTATCAAATTAAGTAACCAATATATTTTTATACTATGAAATCAACCCTATTAAAAGCAGGTTTAGCTCTATCAATGGCAGCGGTAAGCTTTGCAAATGCGCAAGAGTTCCCAATTGATAATATGAATCCTAGAGATCAAAGAGCAGTTAATATGTTCGAAAATAAGAAAGATTCTATTTCTAATTTCGACGGACTAAAAGTACGAGTTGGTGGTGCATTTGCACTTCAGTTCCAGGCTTTACAACACGAGTCAAAAGCCGATCAAAATGTTCCAGCGACTCAGCTTTATAATATTGGAAATAACTTCAATCTTGCAACAGCAAATTTAGATATCGATGTTGCTTTGTATGATGGTGTTAATTTGCACTTGCGTACGTTCTTGTCTTCAAGACACCACCCAGAACCATACGTAAAAGGAGGTTATTTGCAAATTGACAAATTAGACTTCATTAAAAAAGACTTCTTGAAAGATGTAATGAAATACTCAACATTGAAGTTTGGTCACGATGAGATCAACTATGGTGATGCGCATTTCAGAAGAACGGATAACGCGTATGCAATTAAAAATCCATTCGTTGGAAACTTATTAATGGATTCTTATGCAACCTTCGTTTTTGCAGAAGCATACTACCAAAGAGACGGTTTCATCGGGATGCTTGGGGTAAGTAATGGTAAGTTGAACCAGGATGCAACAAGTGGAGGATCTAGCCCGTCTATCCACGCAAAAATTGGATATGACAAGCAAGTAAATGAAGATCTTAGAGTTCGTTTGACGGGATCCGTTTACAACAGTGCACACAGTAAGAGTATTTACTTGTACGATGGTGATAGAGCAGGTTCTAGATACTATTTTGTGATGGAAAATGCAGCAGCGACTTCTAAAGGGAATTTCCTATCAGGTGCCGTTGTTCCAGATTTCAAGAACAAAACAACTTCTTTTATGGTGAATCCATTTGTAAGATATAAAGGATTAGAATTCTTCGGAACCTATGAAAATGCTTCTGGGCGTAACTTCTCAGAAACAGATAGAAGAAGCTATAATCAATATGCGGCGGAATTACTATACAGATTTGGTGCAGATGAAAACTTCTATATCGGTGGTAAATACAACCAAGTAAAAGGAGAATTAATCTCTGGAAATGATATCAAAGTAGATCGTTTCAACATCGGAGGAGGTTGGTTTATGACGAAAAACATTCTTGCAAAAGCAGAATATGTAAACCAAAAATACGACGGATATGCATCTACAAGTATTTTGAACGGTGGTAAATTCAATGGATTTGTATTAGAAGCAGTAATTGCTTTCTAAGACAAAACAACCCAAAATAATCCGAAGGGGCGACAAGCCTCGCCCCTTCATTTTTACGAAAGATAAAATGAAAAAATTCATATTACTAGCCAGCTGGTTTTTGGGAGTAATATTGATAAATGCACAAGAGAATAGCCTTCAGATAAACGGAAGTACGAATGTTAATAAATTTAAATGCGCCAATTATGATTTTTATTTTGACAACAACAAACCTTCGTTTACTGCAAATGATCTCCCAAAAATAAAATTATTGGTCAAAGATTTTGATTGCGGAAACGGAACGATGACCAAGGATTTTCAAAAAACATTAAATGCAACTCAGTACCCTAATTTACATATCAAATTTTTAAATTTTTCAAAAAAAGAAAATAATAAGTATATCGCTACGGTAGAGGTGAAGATGATGACGAAAACCGTAAAATATACCATTGACTTTGTGAGTTCTAAGAACCGATTGATAGGTCAAGAAACGGTGAAGTTTAGCGATTTTGGCATTGTGCCTCCAAAAAAAATGGGCGGGATGATCGTCGTAAAAGACCACTTGAACCTCGTTTTTAACATGGCACTCACCAATTGATTCAGTTCATTTTTCTTTCATAATTTATTATTTTCAAATGGAACCAAAAAAGGCTGCAAAGCTTTTAAACAGGGTTGTTTTTTGAGCCTGTAGCTGATTTTTTCAGCTGCAGGCTTTTTAGTTATGATTATTTTCCCGAAATTCGAATCTTCTCATGATGACACTCGAAACTTCTATTGAATTTCTAAAAGGTATTGGTCCCGATCGGGCCAAAATCATTAAATCTGTTTTGGGATTATCCACGATAGAAGATATGCTCCATTTTTATCCGCTACGTTATTTGGATAAAAGTAAAGTCTATCTCGTAAAAGATTTGGTGGAATCTGAAACGTTGGATATTCAATTGAAAGGAAAAATCACCCAACTTCAAGAAATCAAACATGGGAAAATGAAGCGTCTAAGCGCAAAATTTACCGATGAAACGGGGACGATGGATTTGGTTTGGTTTCAGTATAGCCAATGGATGAAAGAGCAGATTCCGCAAGATAAAGACGTTTATATTTTTGGAAAAGTAAATGTGTTTAATCATCGATTTTCGATGGCGCATCCCGAAATTGAAGGAGTGGAAAGTCGTGAAGAAGAAACGCGCCTACGTCCCATTTATCCAAGTTCGGAAAAGTTAACGAAAAGAGGATTAGGACAAAGATTTTTCCAAGGAGTTTTAAAGAAAATCTGTGCCGAAATACCCAATTTAATTGAAGAGAATCTGCCCGATGTTCTGATGAAAAAATTGCAGTTGATGTCTCGATTGCATTCTTTAATAAATATTCATTTTCCGAAAGATTGGGAGCACTATGAACATGCAAATCGACGTTTGAAATTTGAAGAAGCATTCTTTTTTCAGTTAAGTTATGGTTTGAAAAAGAAAAAGCACGAAGTAACTGCAATAGGAAATCCTTTTCCTTTGGTCGGTGAGCATTTTACAGGATTTTATCAAGATCATTTGCCGTTTGAATTAACCAATGCTCAGAAAAGAGTCGTCAAGGAAATCAGAAACGATATGAAAAAGCCGATTCAAATGAATCGTTTATTGCAAGGTGATGTTGGTTCTGGGAAAACCATGGTGGCTTTACTTTCGATGTTAGTAGCTTTGGATAATGGTTTTCAGAGTGTTTTAATGGCGCCAACGGAGATTTTGGCTCAACAACATTTTGCCAGTTTAAAAGAGCTTTTAAAGGATACTTCGGTTGAAATTAAACTTCTTACAGGTTCTACAAAAACCAAGGAACGACGCTTGATTCACGAAAGTTTATTGAATGGAAGTTTGTCTATTTTAGTAGGTACACATGCGGTTTTGGAGGATGTTGTGACGTTCAAAAATTTGGGTTTAGCGATTATTGATGAGCAGCATCGTTTTGGTGTCGCTCAGAGAGCCAAATTATGGGCGAAAAATAAAATTCCACCGCATATTTTGGTGATGACCGCAACGCCGATTCCGAGGACGTTAGCGATGAGTTTTTATTCGGATTTGGATGTTTCGGTGATTGATGAACTTCCTGTGGGGAGAAAACCAATTATTACCGCACATCGAAAAGAAAAAGATCGACTTTCGGTGTTTAAATTTGCAAAAGAAGAAATCGAAAAAGGACGTCAAATTTACTTTGTTTACCCATTAATTGAGGAATCTGAAACCTTGGATTATAAAAATTTAATGGAAGGTTTTGAGCATGTTACCGATTTCTTTCAAGGCTACAATGTGACGATGGTTCATGGGAAAATGAAACCTGAAGATAAAGATGTGAACATGAACTATTTCGCTAGCGGGAAAGCACAAATCATGGTTGCTACAACGGTAATTGAAGTGGGAGTGAATGTTCCCAACGCTTCCGTAATGATTATTGAAAGTGCAGAGCGTTTTGGTTTGTCTCAGCTACATCAGTTGCGAGGTCGAGTAGGTCGTGGTGCGGAGCAAAGTTTTTGTGTTTTGATGTCTTCCGATAAGCTTTCGGCTGATAGTCGAAAGCGAATAAAAACCATGGTAGAAACAACGGACGGATTCAAAATTTCTGAAGTAGATATGCAGCTGCGCGGCCCTGGAGATATTTTGGGAACGCAGCAGAGTGGTGTCGTTGATTTTAAAAAATTGGATTTAGTTGTGGATTCTAAGATTATCAAAGCGTCTAAAGATTTGGTTGATATTTTATTAAAAACCGATCCTCAGTTGCAGCATCCGGATCATCAACGGATCCGAAATCATTATATGCGTTTTTTCAGCAAGCGCTATAATTGGGGTAAGATATCATAAAAAAAGCTTATCAGATTTTGACAAGCTTTAAAAAAAGAGAGAATTGATTATCTAATGAAAAGGTCATTTGTTATCATGATTCACTTTTCGATTATCTAAATAAATTTGGATGATTAATGAAAAAATACCAAGTAAGAATATGAAATGTATCCACCCACTAATATTCTTTATCATAAATCCATAATACCATAATACAAAGAATATGGCGCTTAAAATGTAAAACATACGCTTCATTAGAAAGTGCGATACATCGCGGTTTTCCGCAAATACATCAGTTGAGTGGGAGCGATGTATTTGCGATAATCATTTGTGTTTTATAGTTTCTTTTTTACGAAGTTTTTCAATACGTACGGCATAACGTAACTTGCAACTTGGGCAATTGATTGTCTGTTTTCCACAGCGAAATCAAAAACTTTATCAGCAATATTCTGTTTTACTTCCGTACGTTTTTCATTAAACTCCATTTTTACATTTTCAGAAAACTGGTTTACTTTTTCTGATAGGTCATCTTTCCATTGTGTTCCTTTGCCTTTCCTTTTGGCGATAAAATAAACAGCAACTGCGACTCCAACTAATGCTCCTACAATTAATCCATCTTTATTTTTCATACCTATCGTTTCATGCGATTGAACGTAGCAAAATTGCAAATCTTCGGCAAAATTGCTATTACAATATTTGTATGAAAGCTTATAGAATTATAACGGATGTCCTATAGATAGGCTTTTGCTTGAATTTTTACATCAAATTAGGAAGTGATTTCGGGAAGATAAATGGTGAATTTGGCACCTACATTTTCTTCGCCATAGGCTAGGATAATCCCGTGATGATTTTCAACGATTTTCTTACAAATAGCAAGTCCAATTCCTGTTCCTTCATATTCAGATTTTCCATGCAAACGAGTAAATAAATCAAAAATTTGAGGGGAATAAATATGGTCGTAGCCTACGCCATTGTCCTTGAATTCAAATTTGTAATAACGCTCGATGGATTGAACTCGCTCGCTTAATTCTTTTGGCGCCTTAACGATTTCGCAAGAGATATTGATGTGTGGGACAACATTGTCTTTACTGTATTTTAGAGAATTACTGATAAGGTTGGTGAATAACTGCTGGATTTGAAACGGAATGACTTTTAATATAGGAAACTTGTCCCGTTGGATAACGGCATGCGTTTCTTCAATTTTATCATGAAGACTATCTAAAGACGATTCGAAAAGTTGGTTGAGATCCGACAATTCATAGACTTGTTCTGAACGAGTTGTTCTCGAAAATTGCAAAAGATCATCAATAAGTTTTCGCATTCGTCCAGCAGACGCTAAAATACGATCGACGTACTGTTTTCCGTTGTCCGATAAATGGTCGTATTCTTTGTCACATAACCTCGAAAGGAAGGTTTCAATTTTACGAAGAGGTTCTTGCAAATCGTGACTAGCAACGTAATTGAAAGCCATCAACTCCTTATTTTGAATTTCTAAGGCGCGGTTTTTTTCTTCAATATTTTCGTTACGAAGTGTCTCTTCGGTAATATCTTGAGTGAAAACTAAATAATACGAGCCTAATTCTTTATCACGAATGAGTTTGTTGATGATTCGTAAATACCGAAGCTGATCATTGTCTTCACGGTAAATTCGGTGGGTGAAAATCTCGATATTAGATTCGCCCTTATGCATTCTTTCGTAGATTTGCTGCACTTTTGCGACATCATCGGGATGTAATCGGGAGTTTAGATCATACAGATCCTTAACCATTCTGTTGTAACCAAAACCATAAATCTGCTTTAGATTATCCGAAAAAATAAACGAATCGTTATTAAGAAACCATCTCCAGAAGCCGAATCCACCAATTTGTTCGGCATCTTTACTCATATAGTTGTAGAATAAAACCTCCTTACTTACGCTCACGAGGTTTTCTTTATTCTTAATTTCGTTACTAATGTCCGTGGTGATCCCGAGAATAAATACTTTTCCTGTGGAATCGGTAAACTGGCGCTGGCTAATTCGTACGATTTTGGTATCGCCGTCTTTAGTGGTTATCTTTGATACAATAGGGTCTAGAGATAAGGTTTTTACAAATTCTGCGATTTCATCTTTTTTTTCTGGATGAATATGGCTTCCAAAAACTTGTGCATCGTTTGATGTTTTAAAATTGGGATTATAGCCGAAAAGACGGTACAGATTATCCGAAAAATGAAATTTATTATTATCGCTATCCAATGTCCAAATTCCAAAATTCCCAACGGTTTCTGCTAATGTTGATTTCTTAAATGCAAGCTCAAGTTCTTCATTGGTTTTTTTGATTAAACGCGATTCTTTCAACATTCTAAAGAAAGCAAATGCAATTAAACCAAGCGAACAAAGTGCAATAACGTACAAATAAAATGGTGTTGATTTTTGGCGAAAATCGAATTCATTTTTTTTACTCTTCAGTAAATTACTTTCGGTTTTTAACATCGTATTCATCGTTTTATGGATGGCCGACATGATGTTTTCTCCTTCTTGTAGCGATTTTTGAAGTTCGGCTTTGTCTTTGAAATTAAATTTTGGACTCACAACTCGATTAACGATTTCGTATTTCTTTTGGATGAGGTTTCCAAGTTGTACGAAATTTTTTTCTTGAGCAGGATTGGTTTTGAAATAGGTCTGAAGGAATTCGTAATTAGAATTAATTTCCTTCATGTTTTTTAAAATCTGAATGCGCGCATTTTCATCTTTTAGGATAACGTAATTACGACGTTCTACCTCGATATCTTTAAGGTCGGCATATAGGATTTCAAGTTTTAGTGCGGCTTCTAACGAATTGTGTACTTGCGCTGAGTTTTGGTTGAGCTTTTCAACATGTTTGTAGGTGAGGGCCATCAAGAAAAAAACCAATGCCAACGCCATAACGCAGATGAGCGTTAAAAGAAAGTTGGAACGGTCTATTTTGATTTTCTTCATGCGGAAATTAAATTCTCAGCAGGAAATTTTCCATATTCATGCCTGATGTATGGTATTGCCAGTTCATGGTAACCACGTCCTGCAATACTTTTTTCAATGCGTTAAAATCGTTTGGTTTTTTGATGTAAATATTGGCGCCAATAACAAACGTTTCTTCAATATGCTCTTCGGAAGACGAAGTAGAGTAGATGGCAACGGCTATTTTATCAAGTTTTTCATTTGCTTTAATCTCTTTCAAACACTCGATTCCATTCTTTTTCGGCATGTTGAGGTCTAGAAATAAAATTTCTGGCAATATGGCGTTTTCGCTATTCAAATAGGTCATTAGCTCTGCTCCGTCACAAAAAGTTTGTACTTTGGTAGAAATTTTTAGTTCATCGAAAGCATCGGTAAATAACATTCTATCATCTTGGTCATCATCTGCTAGAATGATAAAAGTATAATCCTTATTCATTAGTAATCTGGGTTTTGTACGATAATTCTCTTCTTTTTTTAACAATTTTCTGAAATTGCGTAGGCGTAATCCCAGTTGTGTTTTTAAACTGTGTACTCAAGTGTGCAACGCTAGAATAATTCAGCTTGTTAGCGATTTCTGTTAAAGATAAATGGCCAATAACAAGCAGGTGTTTTGCGTATTCTATTTTCTGTAAAATAATGAAATTTTCAATTGAAGAATAAGTGACTTCGGAAAAAACATTAGAAATATAGCCGTAGCTATGATTTAGTTTTTCAGAAAGATAAATAGATGATTTTACATTGACAGGTACATCGGAAAAAACCATTTCTACAATGGCATCTTTAATTTTTTGAACCAATGCGGTTTTCTGATTTTCAATAACTTCAATTCCGTAGTTCTCAAGATTCCCAATAACACTTTTTTGTGTTTCTTTTTTTAGAGGTTCTAGGAACTCTATTTCCCCGAAATTAAGCATTTTGTAACGGATGCCCATTTTCTGAAATTGTTCTTCCAGGATTTTTTTACACAAGGTGTTGAAATCAAATTTTACAAAAATCTTCATTAAGTTCTTTTTTCTTTTTAACAAATATAACCGATTATTTCAAATATCGGTAGGTTGCCTTTATTTTTTTTCTACGAACAATTTTATGGATTAATATTATTCTCCAAAGGTATATTCCATTAAATAATCATCCATCACGTAACCGTTCCCAATATCGAAAATACCTTCGTGATAGACTTTGAAACCTTGTTTTTCATACATCTCTTTCGCCGAGTTGTTTTTATTTACGGTGAGAATGATGCGATTGTTGTTGTAAACTTTCGTCCAAATTTTTAGTTGATTCATCGTTGCTTTTCCTAATCCTAAACCTTTAGCGGACGGAATAAGATACAAACGATGTAATTTGGTTGTGTTATCTTCATAATTGGTTTCAAAACCAATAAAACCAACAGGATCAAGCTGTTGGTTTTGGATGATATGGTAATGATACGTTTCTTGGTTCATCTGTTTGACAATGTTTTCAGAAGAATACATCAAGTCTAACATATATTCCAACTGTTCTTGACTTAAAATTTTGCCATAGGTGTCTTTCCAAGATTCATTCGCTAAATCTTGAATAAGTGTGACATCATCTAAAGTTGCTGGTCGTAACGGCATCGATTACTGAATGTTTTTCATTTCCGCTTTAATCTTCGCTTGCAATTCTTCAGAAGCTTTTACAAGAGGAAGACGAAGGTAGTTTTTAATAATTCCCATTTCCGAAAGAACCGTTTTTACGCCAGCGGGATTTCCTTCAGCAAAAATCAAACGCGTGATTTCAACCAAATTATTGTGGATTTTATACGCTTCATCAACTTTTCTCTCCAAACCTAGCTGAACCATTGTTGAAAATTGTTTTGGATAAACTTGTCCAATCACAGAAATCACACCATCTCCACCAGCTAAAGTCACTGGAAGTGTATATTCGTCATCACCAGAAACCAAACTAAAATTTGCTGGTTTTTTACGAAGAATATCGAAATATTGACTCATATTCGGAGCCGCTTCTTTAATCATGAATAGATTTGGGAAGTCATTTGCCAAACGCAATGTTGTGCTTGCTTCAAGATTTTGCCCTGTTCTTCCAGGAACGTTGTAAATGATAATATTTTTACCCGTTTCAGCTAAAGCTTTGTAATGCTGATAAAGCCCTTCCTGATTTGGTTTGTTGTAATATGGAGAAACGGAAAGTACGGCTGCAAAAGCAGAAAGGTCTGTTTCTTCTATCTGTTTCTTTACTTCGAGCGTATTATTGCCGCCAATTCCTAATACCAAAGGTAATCTACCATTATTTGCTTTAATAATATGGTCTGTTACCTGTTTTTTTTCTTCCTTAGAAAGTGTTGCAGATTCGGCTGTAGTTCCTAAAACTACAAGGAAATTAGTTCCATTTTCGATGTTGTAATCTACTAACCTCGTTAGCGATTCAAAATCAATGGATAGATCTTCATGAAAAGGCGTAACCAATGCAACGCCTACTCCAGTTAAATTGCTCATAAATACAGATAATTAAAAAACAAATTTAGGATTTTATTCTTTTAAAAAGTGGAAAAAAAATGAGTTTTAACATACATATAGTTATATTTGCACGTATTAGAATGATTGTTATGATGAAAAGGTTTTGGGTGTATCCAGTTTTGGCTTTAACACTCGTTTCTTGCAAAACAAATTGGAGTCTGAATCAAGTTCAGCCTCAAAAAAATACATCTATTTCTAGTGATTTAGAAGAGGATGCGACGATGAAAAACGTTATCGCTCCTTACAAACAATCGTTAGAAAAGCAAATGAGCGCAAAACTTTCGTACACGGAAGTGGAGTTGACGAAACAAGGCGATAATTCCAGTTTGGGAAATTTATTGGCAGATTATACTTATGATGCGGCTGTAAAGTGGGCAAAAAAGAATAATCAACCCGCAATTGATGCCGCGTTGATTAACATTGGCGGAATCCGTTCAACAATTGGGCAAGGTGATATTTTGCTAAAAAATGTTTTTGAAGTAATGCCTTTCGAAAACGAATTGGTTGTTGTTAAATTATCAGGAAAAGAAATTCAAGATCTTTTTGCCTATTATTTAGAAAATTTGAAAAATAATCCGGTTTCCAGAATTACAATTGAAACCAAAGGTGGTCAACTTTTAACAGCTCTTATTGACGGCAAAAAAGTAGATCCAGCAAAAACCTATTACATCGCAACTTCGGATTATCTTGCCATGGGCGGTGATAATATGAGTTTTTTCAAAAAAGGAACGATGATTATGACGGGATTGAAATTGAGAGACCTTTATATTGAAGAGTTTAAAGCGCATCCGAACGCGGTTGCTCCAAAAGATATTCGTTTGACCCTAAAAAAATAAGCAGAGAAATGGATAGAAAGCAGTTTTTAAAAATAGCAGCAGCGGGCGGTGTCGGGATGTCTTTGGTTCCGAATATCATGTTTGGAAAATCTCTTATTTTGGATGGAAGCGAAAAGAAATTAACGATATTGCATACCAACGATCAACATAGTCGAATTGAGCCTTTTGATGCTTCATATACGAGAAACCCGAATCAAGGCGGTTTTGCACGACGCGCCCATTTGATTTCTGAAATCAGAAAACAAGAATCCAACGTTTTGTTATTGGATTCTGGAGATATTTTTCAAGGAACTCCCTATTTCAACATGTTTGGTGGTGAGTTGGAGTTTAAGTTGATGTCCATGATGGGGTATGATGCTTCAACGATGGGGAATCACGATTTCGACAATGGTTTGAAGGGTTTTTTGAATGTTCTGCCTAATGCGAAATTTCCTTTTATTTGTTCGAATTACGATTTCAAAAACACCATTTTAGATGGTAAAACGGTACCGTACAAGATTTTTATTAAAGACGGAATTAAAGTTGGAATTTTCGGTGTCGGAATTGAATTGGATGGGCTTGTAGGGAAAAAAGAATATCAAGAAACGGTCTATAATGATCCTGTTTCTGTGGCTCAACATTATTCCAACTTTCTGAAAAATGAAAAGAAATGTGATTTGGTTATTTGCCTTTCGCATCTTGGATATAAATTCGATGAAGATAAAATTTGTGATGTGAGATTAGCACCACAAACTGAAAATATCGATTTGATTTTGGGTGGTCACACACATACATTTTTACCAGAACCCCAGACATACACCAATAGACAAGGTAAAAATGTTTTGATAAACCAAGTCGGTTGGGCGGGCTTACTTTTGGGGCGAATTGATTTTTATTTTGATAAAAACAAGCAAGTCAAAAATATTGCTTGGAACAATCACGTTATTGATGAAAAGATTTTAGCATAGTCTATGAAAAGAATTTATCTGTTTGCTTTTATTATGGCTGCTTTTGGAGTTTCAGCCCAAAAGATTTCTTCCAATCGTTGGTCAGATTTATTTTCCTATAACAATGTTCTTCAGATTCGTGAAGATCAAGGAAAACTCATTGCTGCAACAGAAAACGGAATTTTTTATTATACACCTGCAACAGGTGAAATTTCGAAGCTTTCTAAGGCGAATGGGCTTCACGAAGTGAAAATTTCAGCTTTTGACTATAATCACGAAACAAAAATTGGCTTAGTTGGATACGAAAATGGTACGATGGATGTGATTTCTCCTGATGGAATTACATTTGTGGTTGATATTCCTTTAGCTACAGGATATACAGGTTCTAAACGAATTAATCATATTTCAATTTCTGGAAATTTAGCAGTGATTTCCGTGGGTTATGGCGTTTCGTTATTCCGATTAGATAATAAAGAATTTGGAGATACGGCATTTTTTGGAGCTTCTGGTTCCTATGATTCAGCTAAAGAAGCCGTTATTTTCAATAATAAAGTTTTTGCAGTCACTAATTCAGGGTTGAAATCGCATGAAATTAATGTGAGTTTCCCAATAAATTCAACGTGGACACAGAATGCTACAGGAACTTTTTCAAATATTTCAGCATCATCTACAAAGATTGGATATACTTCTGCGACTCAAGTTTTTGTTGGTGATGGAATTTCGTTTTCTGCAATTCCTCAAACATTTACATCTATTAAGGATTTAGTTATTAAAAATGATGAAACCTTGGTGGCAACAAGCACGTCGGTTTCAGTTTTTAATGCTTCTGGAACTCAAATTAAAACGAAATCAAGTTCTGAAGAATTAAATACAGGATGGTTTTCCAATTCTCAATTGTTTTTAGGCTCAAAATATGAGGGACTTTTAAATGAGTCGGATCAAAAATTTAAACCAAGTGGACCCTATTTTAATACATCATATAAAATTTCTCTAGTTAAAGATAAGATTCTTGTTTCTTCTGGGGCGCGTGGGAATAATTTGGCTGCACCGATTTTTATGAATCCAAATCGTGGGTTTTATTACTTTGATGGCTCCGATTGGATTTTCCCGTCTTTTTTCAAAAATAATCCAGCTCGCTATAATATTATTGATGCTGTTTCTAATCCTTTAGATTTATCAGAAACGTTTATAGCAGTTTATAATGGATATGGTAATATTAACAACGGTTTTTTACAGTTTAAGTATAATTCTGCATCTAAAGATTTCGAGTTTATTAAACTACATAATCTGAATAGAAGAACTTGGGCTGTTGGTTTGGAATATGATGAAAAAGGAAACCTGTATGGGACTTCTCAAATGGATGAGCAAAATGTAAATGTAAATGTCACTTTTCTGTATTCATTTGACAGAAGTACACAATCTTTTAACCAAAAGCAAATAGGGACCTACGGTGCACAAAAACCATTTATTAAAGAAGGTCTAATTTGGTTACCTACTTCATATCGTAATTATTTTTTAGCGATTGACCCAAATGGTTCTGCTGTAAATATGAATGATGACAAGGTTTATGAGATTTCCGTGAAGAATGGATTGCCAGCTAATAGCGAAGGTTCTATTGGGGCTGATCTCGATCAATCTGGTGATTTATGGATTGGAACAACTAACGGACTTCGAATTTTGCATAATGCCGTTTCTGCCATTTCAGATCCTAATTTACAAGTTGATCCTATCATCATTGAAGAAAATGGAATTGGTGAGGAGTTATTTCGAGATGGATATATTCTTCAAATAGAAGCAGATTCTGGGAATCAGAAATGGGTTTCAGTGAATAATGGCGGTGTTTTTTATCTAAGTTCTAATGGTGAAAGAACGATTAATCATTTTACGAAAGAAAACTCGCCATTGCCAACAAATAATGTGACAGACGTTAAAGTGGATGAAAAAACAGGTAAAGTTTATTTTGTTACTTTGGACGGAATTGTAGTCTATCAAGGTGATGTTGCGAATGTTACTAGTAATTTTGGTGACGTTTTAGTATATCCGAATCCTGTGGTTTACGCAAATTATAAAGGAAATGTTCGTATTAAAGGTTTAGCAGAAAAAACGAATATTCGGATAACGGACGCGGCAGGAAATTTAGTTCATCAAGCGGTTTCTCGTGGTGGTTTTTATGAATGGGATCTTACCAACCGTGGAAAACGAGTGGCTTCTGGAATTTATTTCGTATTAATGACCAATGCGGACGGGACGGATAAAGCTACAGCGAAAATTGCAGTAGTTAATTAATGGATACATATACCGGTTTTTTGGTTTCACTTACCAAATATGGAGATCAGGATGCGATTTTGCATTTGATTACTCATGAAGCAGGATTTCAGTCTTTTTATGTGAAGAATATTTATGCAAAAAAGAATAAGAAAAAACCGTATTTAAGTCTACTCAATGAGTTACAAATCGTGACGAGTAAAGGTTTTTCTAAAGGGGATTTGAAATCTGCTAGCAAATTAGATTTGGTTTCTGAATTACAAGTCGCAACAGATTTTAAAGCCCAGTCTATCGTTTTTTTTATTTCGGAAGTATTTAATTCAATTTTACGAAACGAAGAAAGTTCCAATTGGTTCTACGAAAATATTATTGAGCTACGACATCAACTAGAAAATGGACATTACCATTGTCATCTAATTCTTTTGGTTGTTATGTTAAGGAATTTAGGAGCATCGCCTTTACTTTCTGAACATACTTTTCTTGATCCAGAAGAAGGTGCTTTTGTCAATCAAATGTATAATCGGTATTTTTCTGAAGAAATTTCGACGATTTGGAAAAATATTTTACAATCTCAAGAGCCATTCAAAATTGAAATAAAGAACCAAAATCGGAAAATGATGATGGATTCTTTACTTATTTACTATCAACTTCATATTCCTAGTTTCAAAACGCCCGAATCGTTAGAAGTTCTGCAACAGATTTTTGAAGGTTAAGAAAAGTTCAAATACTATTTTTTTTGCTAACTTTGCAATCGCAAATTTTGTTGGAATTCATGGCCAAAAAAGCAGCATATCACACACTTGGATGCAAATTAAACTTTGCGGA
The DNA here is from genome assembly GCF_059509915.1 of Kaistella sp. CFF1-2. Lineage (NCBI taxonomy): Bacteria > Pseudomonadati > Bacteroidota > Flavobacteriia > Flavobacteriales > Weeksellaceae > Kaistella > Kaistella sp. CFF1-2. Next base: position 133,024 of record NZ_JCAKLF010000004.1, on the reverse strand, counting down.
AACATCCACTATTGCCCGAGAACTAACTTCGGCAGGATATGATCGTGTGGATTTTGATCAATCGGCAAACGTTTACGTGATTAACACGTGTTCGGTGACTGAAAATGCGGATCGTGAATGTAAGTTGCATGTGAAACGCGCGATGAAAGCGAATCCTGATGGTTTGGTGGTTGTGGTTGGTTGCTATGCGCAATTGAAACCTGAAGAAATTGCATCGATTCCTGGGGTTGATTTGGTTCTTGGTGCGAAGGAAAAGTTTAATGTGTTACGTTATCTTGAAGATTTGCAAAAATCAGATGAAGGTATTGTCCACTCGTGCGAGATTGAAGAAGCGGATTCTTTTATCGGGAGTTATTCATTTGGTGATCGTACGAGAGCTTTTTTAAAGGTTCAAGACGGTTGCGATTATAAATGTACGTATTGTACAATTCCTTTGGCTAGAGGGATTTCTCGTTCGGATACGATTTCTAATGTATTGAAAAATGCCAAAGAAATTTCACAAAAAGGAATTAAAGAAATCGTTCTTACTGGTGTTAATATAGGTGATTACGGAAAAGGTGAATTTGGAAACAAACGTCACGAACATACATTCTTAGATTTAATTTCAGAGTTAAATACGGTTAATGGAATAGAAAGAATTCGAATTTCATCAATTGAACCGAATTTGTTGAAAGATGAGGCGATTGAATTGGTGTCAAAAAGCGAAAGTTTTGTTCCGCATTTTCATATTCCATTGCAAAGTGGTTCTGATGATCTGTTGAAGAAAATGAAACGTCGATATTTAACGCAATTGTATTCCAATCGTATTGCAAAAATCAAAGACGTAATGCCTGATGCAGCTATTGGTGTTGATGTAATTGTTGGTTTTCCAGGTGAAACGGAAGAGCGTTTTTTAGAAACCTATTCGTATTTGAATAGCTTGCCAATTTCGTATTTGCATGTCTTCACCTATTCGGAAAGAGACAATACGGAAGCGGCAGAAATGGATGGCATTGTACCTATTGCTGAGCGCAAAAAACGGAATAAAATGTTGCGAATTTTATCCGAAAAGAAAAAACACGAATTTTACGAATCTCAGTTGGGGAAAACATTCCCTGTACTTTGGGAGCATGAAAATAAAAACGGAATGATGTATGGTTTTACAGAGAACTATGTTCGCGTTCAAAAACCGTATGACATCCATTCTGTTAATGAAATTGAGTGGGTCGAACTTAAAAAAATCGAGTCCGATGGGACAGTTTCGGTCTCACCCTCTTTTGCTGCATTTCTTGCAGGCATCAACTAATTAGACAATTTTTTAAATCTTTTATTTGTTCAATGTGAATTTCCTATCTTTGGTCAGGAAGGTTAATACTTTTTTATGAGAAAACAATTTTTGCTTTTTGGCGCGATTATCGTCATTCTTAGTTGGATTATTGGTTACTTTACCAATGCGAGTTATTGGGTTCCAGCTATTTTTACAATTATTTATGCAATCGGTATTCAGAATGTGTTTCAGAAGAAACATGCAATTCTTAGTAATTTCCCTGTTTTAGGGTATTTTCGATATTTCTTTGAGATGATTTCTCCGGAAATGCAGCAGTATTTTATCGAAAGAGAGACTGACGGAAAACCTTTTCCAAGAAATCAAAGATCTGCAGCGTATCGTAGATCGAAAAATATTAGTGATACCGTAGCGTTCGGAACGCAATTAGAGTTAAATCACAGAAAATATGAAGGAATTAAACATTCCATTTATGCAAAATCGCCTGTAGAAGAATTGCCTAGAGTTGTGGTTGGGAATCACCAATGTACACATCCGTATAATGCGTCTTTGTTTAATATTTCAGCTATGAGTTTCGGTTCATTAAGTGACCGTGCACAAACGGCTTTAAATAGAGGTGCTAAAAAAGGAAACTTTTATCACAATACAGGAGAAGGAGGGATTTCTCCATATCACCTTTCAGCGGGTGGAGATTTAGTTTGGCAGGTTGGAACAGGATATTTCGGATGTCGTGATGATCAAGGGAAATTCTCACCAGATTTATTTGCAAAAAATTCAGCATTGCCAACAGTGAAGATGGTTGAAATTAAACTTTCTCAAGGTGCAAAACCTGGTCATGGTGGAGTTTTACCTGGAGTGAAAAATACACCAGAGATTGCTGCAATTAGACACGTACAGCCTGGAATGACAATTATTTCGCCACCATCACATACTGCTTTTTCTGACGCAGCTGGTTTGTTGAAATTTGTTCAGCAATTAAGAGAATTGTCGGGTGGAAAACCAATTGGTTTCAAAATTTGTATTGGTGATACGAAGGAGTTTGAAGATATCTGTGCTCAAATGAATATTCTGAAAATTTTCCCAGATTTTATTACCGTAGATGGGGCTGAAGGTGGAACAGGAGCTGCTCCGCCAGAATTTTCAGATGGTGTAGGTATGCCATTAGAGCCTGCTTTGATTTTTGTAAATAGAACATTGAAAAATTTCCAAGTTCGTGATAAAATTAGAGTGATTGCGAGTGGAAAAGTATTAACATCACTAGATATCCTAAGAGCAATCGCTATGGGAGCTGACTTGTGTAACAATGCAAGAGGATTTATGTTCTCTTTAGGATGTATTCAAGCATTACGTTGTAATACGAATGAATGTCCAGCGGGGGTTGCAACGCAAAATAAGATGTTAATTAAAGGTCTTGATGTGACGGATAAAAGTGAGCGTGTGTACCATTTCCATAAAAACACACTTCGTATGTGTAATGAGTTGATTGGTGCCGCTGGTAAGAACTCCTATTCTGAAGTTGATGCGTCGTTATTTATGCGTGGAGACGAGTTTGAGCATCTTGCAGATCAATATTTCCCAGATATTTTAAAGAATGTGAAGAATTAATTTTTCACTTAATGATACTAAAAAAGGTTCCAATTTATTGGAACCTTTTTTATGTCGATTTTTTCTAAATTCTTATTCTTGTGACGCTGGTCTAGCAGTCGATTTATACACTTGGAAGTTAAATACAAAACTTCTGTTTCTAAATGTTGAGGTATAATGTGTGTCTCTCGCGTAAGCGGCTCTTGATGGAACAATGATTACACCTTGCAAATTAAAGTTGCTGGAATCACTTATATTAAAGCTTTTGAAAGCTTGCAAACCTTGTTGTAAACCTTCAATTTCGTAGTAGCTTCTTTTTTTAGCGTCTTCAACTGTTGCCTTTTCCATTACATCTTTCTTCACATAATAATAATACGGATCAATTTCTGGAACTCCAGATCCATCAATCGTATTTCTAAAACTATATTCAGAAGCGTAGGTTACCGAATTATCTTTTTCAACTTTCGAAAGAAATGTTGAACTTTTTGACATAAAACGTAGGATATCTGTAGCTCCAATTGTAGTTGCTGTCGCAGCATCTGGCTGTGCACCAGCTCTTTTAATAATCACTACACCGTTTTCCAAAGTGGTTTTATCCATTGCAGAAAGCTTGGTGTAATTATCATCAGCTGCATCGGTGCTACTAAATGCTTTAATCACTCCTTGTGTATCAAGATAATGATCATCCAAATATTTAGCAATAGCCTTATCGTCATTTGCATTTTGATCTGCAATATTGCTAGGTTCCTCGATTATTTCAATATCATTAGTGTCATCTTCCTTACAAGAATGTAACGCAATACCGATTGTAAGTAGGCATATCCATGCTTTTTTCATGAAATTAAGTATTTTTGAAGCACAAAAGTAGACAAAAAATATGAGAATAGATAAATTTTTATGGAGTGTTCGGGTTTATAAAACACGAAGTATCGCTGCCGATGAGATTAAAAAAAACAAAGTGACAATTGGAGATCAGCAAGTTAAAAGTTCTCGTGAAGTAAAAATTGGAGATTTAATAAAGATTCGGAAGAATCAAATTGATTTTCGAATTAAAGTAAAAGATATTCCAAAAAGTCGAGTAGGGGCGAAGTTGGTTCCGGATTTTATTGAAGACAGAACCGAAAAAGAACAATACGAAATCCTCAAGCTGAAACGAATGCAGCAGAATTATTACCGTGCCAAAGGTGAAGGTCGCCCAACGAAGAAAGACCGTCGGGAGATTTCGGATTATATGGAAGATGATGCCATGATCAGCTTTAGCGAAGAAGATTGGGATACATTCTTTACTTCGCTTGAGGAAGATCAAGAATCTGAATAATTTCTGCAATCACTTCTTCTGGCTCTTTGTTGTCGGTTGAAACAGTGTATTTGCATTTAGAATAATACGGCGTGCGCTCGAAAAGATGTTTTGCAATAAACTCAGGGAGCGCATCGTCTTCTAATTTAGCAATCAACGGACGTTTTGCCTTGTTAGGAGCCAAGCGTTGGACTAAAGTGGGAATATTTGCCCTTAAATAAATACTTTCCGATCGATTGTTAATAACTTCAATGTTATTGTAATATACAGGAGTTCCACCACCCAAGCTTAGAATGCTATTTTCTCGTGTTGCTAGAATCTCCTCTAAAGTTTCTCTTTCTAGCTTTCTAAAGTAGATTTCACCTTTCTTTTCGAAGATTTCTGCGATACTGGATTTATTTTTCAAAATTATTTCCTTGTCTAAGTCAATAAGTTCAAAATTTATTTTTTCGCTTAATAATTTGGCAATGTGAGATTTGCCGCTACCCATGTATCCTGCTAGAGAAATAATCATAATTTTATTTTGCACAAATGTGATAAAAAATTTTGAGATTCAAAAAAAAGACATATCTTTGCACCACTTTTGAAACGGGGGAAACCTCGTGATACAGTGGCCGACTCGGTAGCTCAGCTGGTAGAGCAATACACTTTTAATGTATGGGTCCTGGGTTCGAATCCCAGCCGGGTCACTTTTAGAAAAACGTTCTTTATTTTGAATTTTTTCTCGCCTGTGTGGTGAAATTGGTAGACACGCCATCTTGAGGGGGTGGTTTCCTATGGATGTGCTGGTTCGAGTCCAGTCGCAGGCACTCACACAAGCAAAAACAAAAAACCGACTCGGTAGCTCAGCTGGTAGAGCAATACACTTTTAATGTATGGGTCCTGGGTTCGAATCCCAGCCGGGTCACAAATTTACGCAAGTAAATTTTTTTCATATTAATATTTTGTGATTTGGTGTTCAGAAGCTTTCCTCAGAAAGCTTCTGATTTTTTTTTACCCCAAAGCGATATTATCTATTAAGCGTACATCTCCTAAATACACGACGATAAAAGCACGATATTTTTTCTTAGAATCTATTTTTACGGCTTCTTTCAATGTTTTCTCATCAGCAATGATGAAGTATTCCATTCGGAATCCTGGAGCGTCATCAAAAATTTCAAAAACACAATTTTTAATTTCTTCAAGAGAGATTTTCCCGAACCAATCCTGAACTTTAACTAAGGTTTCATGAATAAGTTTAGCTTCTGCGTGTTGTTTTTCAGTTAATCTTTGATTTCGCGAACTTAATGCTAAGCCACTTTTTTCTCGAACAATAGGGACACCGTGGATTTTGACGGGAAGCTTTGTTATTTCAACTAATTTTTTGATTATCGCCAATTGTTGAAAATCTTTTTCTCCGAAATAGGCGTTGTTTGGCTTAACTTGTCGTAATAATTCTTCAACAACGGTTCCAACGCCGTCAAAATGTCCAGGACGAAAAGCGCCTTCCATTTCTTTGTCAATTCCACCAAAATCATAGGTTTTGCTCTCGGTACCATTTGGGTAAATGTCCTCTACCGACGGAACGTAAACGCCATCAACATGATGCGTTTTTTCTAAAAGTTGCAAATCCTTATCAACCGTTCGTGGGTATTTAATTAAATCTTCCTGATTGTTAAATTGGGTTGGGTTTACAAAGATTGAAGCAATGACAAGATCATTTTCATCTTTTGCAATTTCATAAAGAGAAAGGTGTCCTTCGTGCAAAGCGCCCATAGTAGGGGCAAAGCCAATTTTTTTTCCCATCTCTCGATTACGCTCGATGTAGTCTACAAGCGATTTTTTAGTCCTAAAGATTTCCATTGGGTTATTTTTCACAAATGTAATGAAAATTGAAATCCAAGGACGTCTTATTGCCTCATACATCATAAAAAATGTTAACATCGATTAATTCGGTTAAAATTTTGTAATTTTGCATAAATTATATCTGAAAACAGGATAAGCTATATATATTATGCCGAACCAGAAAATATTGTATGTGACCACGGAAATGTTCCCTTATCAAGAAGACACTAATATGTCTATGATGGTGAACAAAATGGCGTTGAAAATGCACAGAGAAGGTCACGATGTGCGAGTGTTTATGCCAAGATTTGGATTGATCAGCGAGCGTAAATTCCAGCTTCACGAAGTAATTCGTCTCTCTGGGATGAACATTATCATCAACGATCTCGATCAACCTTTAATCATTAAAGTAGCTTCTTTGCCTGGAGAAAGGTTGCAAGTTTATTTCATTGACAACGAAGAGTATTTCAAAAGAAAATCGTACTACGAAGACGAGGACGGGAAATTCTACGATGATAATGACGAGCGTGCTATCTTCTTTGCGAGAGGAGTTATAGAGACCATCAAAAAGCTCAACTGGGTACCAGATGTGATTCACTTCAACGGATGGATGACCTCATTTATCCCTTTATACTTAAAGAAATTTTACAAAAACGACTACTACTTCAACAATACCAAGTTGGTGATGTCGCTTTACAATGAGCAGGAAGCATCATTCAGTAATAATATTAAAGACATACTTGCGTTTGATAATATTACCGATGTGAGCGCTGTAGACGATCCTAAAGTTCAGAACTTCGTTATTGAAAGTATGAATTGCGTGGACACCATTGTGAAAGGTGATGAGTTTTTAGAAGGAGATTTGGATGCTGCTTACGAAAAAGCGACTACTGAAAAAGTAGATTTCGTTGAACCTGATTCTGTAGAAAAAGTTTATTAATAGAACATAAATTGATGACAAAACAAACAACTAAAGCTTTCAAGACAATATTGTTAGTTGCTGGAAGCTTTTTCTTTTGGAGTTGCGAATCGGATCCTGATGGTTTGGGATCTCAGTTTTTTGAAGATGATACTGCGCAAGGAACCAAAGTAGCCTATGATTTAATTGCATATAATATTCCAAATTTTGATACGATAAAAGCAGACGGACGAATAGACGGTTCTGCAAGAAAAGATACCGTGGTTATCGGTGCTTTTTCGGAGCCTCAATTTGGATTGCAAAAATCGGCTTTCGTTTCGCAAATACGAATGTCTTCGTATGATCCGGATTTCGGTACCAATGCAAAAATTGACTCAGTTGTCATGACGATTCGTCCAAAGTATTATGCAAAGGAAGATTCTATTAAAACAACAACGTTAGATGATTATACGTGGCCGGTTGATAATATTGCAGCAAAAAAGGTTGTTAAAACCTTTCCAGTTTACAAATACGGAAAAGCGAAAACTTCGCCACTTACCATTAAAGTTCATGAAGTTACCGACTTCTTAGGTTCTGTTAATGATACTATTTATTCTAATAAAGCTGTTGGATTAGGTTCTGAGATTGGTTCGTATGCCTTTAATGGGAATGTAACTTCAGTAGAAGTAACTAAAGATGCGGATAATGCTTCTTTGCTTTCTAGACCAGCAGGAATTCGAATTAATTTAGATAAAGATTTTTTCAAAACGAAAATTATTGATAAAGCGAAATCTTCGGATTTAAGCAACTTGTCAAACTTTATTCGTTATTTCAAAGGACTTCGTATTTCAGTTCAAGAAAACGATGGTTATTTAATGAAAATGAATATTCCTGGTTCTACCGATATTACGATGTATTACAAGCATGATGTTACGACGGATGGGACAGCAAAACCAACCGCTGCGACATTTACATTTAATTTAGGGAACTCCAACCCAAGTTTTAGTCAAATTTCTTTTGATAGAAACGGTGCTGCTATTCAATCTGTGTTAGCTGGATCTAATGAGATTACAGGAGATGCTAAATTGTACGCGCAAGGTATGGGGGGACCAAACTTCGGTGCAAAAATTCCAGAATCTGCGATTGCTCAATTAAAAGAATTGTATAAAAATGATAAGGTCGGAATTCTTTCGGCAAAAATGAGATTTTATACAGATCAATCGGTTTGGAATAATTCTTTAGAAAAACCAAAAGCATTTACAGCAATAGAATTTAAAGAAAAAAATGTATATGATTTCCTTACTGATATGAAGGTTTTCGGATCTTTAGGATCTTTCCAATTGGTTAAAGCATTTGATTTGGATAAAAACCCAGCATATTATGATGTTTCAATTACGCAAACAGTAAAAGATATGGTGGAAAAAGAAGAAACGACAAAACCATTTGTCATGAAAGTGGGAACTTTCCTAGTAAATTCTCAAACCTCTTCTTTTTACGGAGCAAATGTAGATAGTAGAATCTACACACCAAATAGAGTAGTATTGGTAGGTACCGATGCTGGAAATGCAAAAAGAGCTCAACTTTTGGTAACTTATACCAAAAAATAAAAACATAATTTAGAAAAAAAATAATATACTATGTGTGGTATTGTTGGATATACGGGGTTTCAAGATGCTTATGAAATCGTTATTAATGGACTTAGAAGACTAGAATATCGTGGTTACGATAGTGCTGGGATTGTTTTAGATAAAGATCAAACTGCTTTTTCCGTAGCTAAAACGAAAGGAAAAGTTGAAGATTTGGTTTCTATTTCTTCAGATTTAAAAGGAACTGCGCATGTGGGTATGGGACATACACGTTGGGCAACTCACGGGGTTCCAAGTGATCGAAATTCACATCCACATTTATCAAACAATGGTAAAATTGCATTGGTACATAATGGTATTATCGAAAACTACGATACCATTAAAACAATGCTAACCGAAAAAGGTTTTGTTTTCCATTCGGAAACAGATACCGAAGTTTTGGTGAATTTGATTCAGTATTTCATGGATACGAATCCAAGTTTGTCTTTTCCAGAAGCAGTTCGTTCTTCTTTGAATGAAGTTTATGGAGCATATGCAATCACAGTTATGCATGATGATTTCCCTGGTCAATTGGTGGTTGGACGTTTAGGTTCGCCATTAGCAATTGGTTTGGGAGATAAAGAATATTTCATTGCGTCGGATGCATCGCCTTTTGTTGAATTTACTCAAAAAGCAATTTACTTGGAGGAAGGTCATATGGCGGTTATTTCTTTGGAAAATGGAGTTCAAATTACTTCTATAGAAGATAATGAAGCTATTACTCCGGAAGTTCAAGAACTTAAATTAAGTTTAGAGCAAATTGAAAAGGGAGGTTACGAGCATTTCATGTTAAAAGAAATTTTCGAACAACCAAAATCAATTCACGATACAATGAGAGGTCGTCTATTACTAGATGAAGGAATCATTAAAATGGCTGGTATTTGGGATCACTTAGAAAGAATTAATAAAGCAGAAAGAATCCTAATCATTGCTTGTGGAACATCTTGGCATGCAGGATTGATCGGTGAGTATTTAATTGAGGAGTTCGCAAGAATTCCTGTTGAAGTAGAGTATGCTTCTGAATTCAGATACCGTAACCCAATCATTAAACCTACCGATTTTGTCATTGCTATTTCTCAATCTGGAGAAACGGCTGATACCATGGCTGCTATTAAATTAGCTAAAGAAAAAGGAGCTTTCGTTTACGGAATTTGTAATGTGGTTGATTCTTCAATTGCAAGAGTTACGGATGCTGGTTCGTATACACACGCTGGGCCTGAAATTGGTGTTGCTTCTACAAAAGCATTTACAGCTCAGCTAACAATTTTATCTCTAATCGCTCTGAAACTTGGAAAACACAACGGAAATCTAAGTAATGGCGAATTCATGAGATTGATTACCGAATTAGATAACATTCCGAAAAAAGTAGAAGAAGTTCTTAATTCTACACATGAACTAAGTAAAGAAATAGCGAAACATTTCGTTGATGCGACAAATTTCTTGTATTTGGGTAGAGGATATAACTTCCCATCTGCATTAGAAGGTGCATTGAAATTGAAAGAAATTTCGTACATCCATGCAGAAGGATATCCAGCTGCAGAAATGAAGCACGGACCAATCGCTTTAATTGATGAGAATATGCCTATCGTGATCATTGCACCTAAGAAAGGGCATTACGATAAGATTGTAAGCAACGTTCAAGAGATTAAAGCAAGAAAAGGAAAAGTAATCGCAGTTGTTAATAAAGGAGATGAGCAAGTAGCTTCTATGGCTGATTATGTGATTGAGATGCCTGAAACGTCAGAGTGTTTCTCGCCTATCGTCGCAGCTATTCCTTTACAATTGTTGTCGTATTATATTGCAGTTTATAGAGGAGCAAATGTAGATCAACCAAGAAATCTAGCAAAATCTGTAACTGTAGAATAATTTTTTTTGTTAAAATAAAATAATTTGATTTTTTTTGCGTTTGCTAAGAAATGTTAAAGATTTCAAAAAAAATTATATATTTACCGCCTAATTTTTAGACTAAGCATGAAAAAAATATTGCCAATTCTTGCAGCAGCTACCGTAGTTGCATCGTGTGGAGGAGGTGGAGGAGGAACCACTGGAAAACCCAAAACAAAAGGTGAGATTATCCCACAAGAAAAATCCAAATCTTTTGTTGCCGAAAGACCGTACGGAATGGTTGCCATCCCTGGAGGTTCTTTTATTATGGGTCTTGCAGATCAAGACTTCACCGATACACCTGAGAAAGCACCGCTAAAAACTGTAACCGTTTCTTCATTTTTTATGGATGAAACCGAAACAACCAATGCGGAGTATAGATTTTTCATCAACTATGTTAGAGACTCTATTGCAAGAACTCTTTTAGCTGAAAAGGTGGCTGATGGTTCGCCATACTCGTATTTAGCAAAAAAAGCGGGTAATGCTTCTGCTTATCAAGATTTCTTGGATTCGCAAGGAGGAAGAGATGGGTATGATGCGTCTAAAAAATTAGATTATTCGGCTCCTTTGCATTGGAATACAAATCAATATCCTGATGTAGAATATGCTGAAATTCTTGAATCTATGTATTTACCAGCAGATAAGAGAATCAACAATGAACGTATTATTGATTGGTCTAAAATTAAATTCGCTTATCAGTGGGAGGACGTAGAATCTGCTGTAAAGGATAATTCTAGAGGAGCAAACTATCTTAAAAAAGAAAGTATTGCGGTTTATCCAGATACAACAGTGTGGATTAAAGATTTCAACTATGCATATAACGAGCCGTTGTATGATGGGTATTTCTGGCATTCTGCTTATAAAAACTACCCAGTAGTTGGTGTTACTTGGGATCAAGCAAGAGCGTTTTGTAGTTTCAAAACGAAATTCAAAAGTGATTATAACTCTCAGTTAAAAAATAAAAAGCAAAAAGCAATGGCATTCCGTTTACCAACGGAGGCTGAATGGGAATATGCTGCTAAAGGAGGAAGAGAAAATCCGACGTATCCTTGGGGAGGTCCTTATTTGATGGATGATAGAGGATGCTATTTGGCGAACTTTAAACCGAAAAGAGGTGATTATATCGAGGATAAAAAGAAAGGAACATACACCTATACAGCTCCAGTGAAGTCATTCAAAGATGCGAAAAACGATTTCGGATTGTATGATATGGCTGGTAACGTTGCTGAATGGACAGAGTCTCCTTATAACAATTCAACATATCAGTTTTCTTCAACGTTGAACCCGAATTTATCTAACCAAGCGTATAGAGAAGTGAAAAAATCAGTTCGTGGTGGTTCATGGAAAGATGTTGGGTATATGTTAATGACGGGTGCGAGAGATTGGGAACGTAAAGATTCTGCAAGAAGCTACATCGGTTTCCGTACGGTACAAGATATTCCAGAAGGAACGGCAAAAATCAAGAGAAAAACCAAATAGAAATTAAATAATCAAAAAATTCAAAAAACATGTTTAAAACTAAAGAAGCAAAACTCAATTTTGTTTATTCCATTGGTGCTGCGATCGTAATTTTGGGTGCATTCTTTAAGATGACTCATACTACTTTTGGCGGACTTATCAATCCAAACTGGGTACTAGGTGCTGGTCTTATTACAGAAGCATTTATCTTTACATTGTATGCCTTCAACCCGCCAAGATCGGAGGAAAGTTATGCATGGGAAAACGTATATCCAGAACTTTTGGATAAAGATGCATCACCAAACCCAAGACATTCTTCTGGAGCATTACAAGTTGCGGAAGTGAAAGAACTAGAAACATCTTTGTCTTCTAAATTAGACCAAATGTTATCAGATGCTAAATTGGACGTTTCATTATTTGAAAGATTGCGTTCAGGAATTGATAAATTTTCAACTTCTGTTGACCAAATCAATCAAACCGTTGACGTTTCTGCATCTACGCACAAATACAACGATCAGTTAAACAAAGCTGCGGTTCATATGGAAAGTATGAATGCACTTTATGCTTTACAATTAGAAAATGGTAAAACAGCTTCTGATTTCCAAACTAAATATGTTGCTGATCTTCAAAAATCTGCTGAACAATCTGCGAAATTTAACGATGAGTTACAAGGTCTTACTTCCAACTTAAACAACTTAAACAGAGTTTATGGAGGTATGCTAAATGCGATGAAGTCTTAAGAATCCGTGTACCCTAAATATTAATTCGATAAAAAAGTTTTAAATGGCTACAGGAAAAGAGACTCCACGTCAGAAGATGATCAATCTGATGTACCTCGTTTTCATTGCGATGTTGGCGATGCAGATTGATCAAGAAATTATACGTTCGTATAATGATACAAGAGGTTCTTTGGAGGAAACACGATTGTTAACTCAAGATAAGAACGTAATTTTTGAACAAACACTTGCTCAAAAGGCAAAAAACTCTCCCGAGACATTTGATGGAGCAAACAGACAATACCTTTCTTTAAAAGAGCAGGTAGATAATTTGGTTGCAAGTCTTGATGGTGCGAAAGGAGAAATGTCCAAGTTTGCTGATCTAAGTGGAGCAGGAAAGGAATCTGATGATTTTAATTTCAACGCGCTGAATAATACAGATGCATCTACGCATTTTTTCTTCAGTAATGCTGATGAAACAAAACCATCGAAGCCTGCACAAGATATTGTTACAAAAGTTAATGGATTGCGTACGTTTATTGAAACCAATTTCAGCGCAGATCCAAGAATGAAGCAAGTAGTTGCTAGAGCAAAAAAATCTCTAGTTACAGAAAATGCAAAAGGAAAAAAGAATTGGTTAGTAGCGAAATTCTACAACCAACCTTTAGTAGCCGCTTTAGCAAATGTTGAAGTTCTTCAAGCGGAAGCTCGTAACATCGAGTCAGACGTTTTGGCGAATTTACTTCAAGAAAAAGTGGATGCAGATATCAAGTTCAATGCATTTGAGGCGATTGTATCTGCTCCAGATGTAATACTTCAAGGGCAACCAGCAATGGCTAAAGTAAGTATCGGAAACTATTCTAGTTCATTACCAAACTTAAATATTTCTGGTGTTGATCGTGTAGAAAATGGACAAGGTATTAAAGCATTAGCTACTGGAAGTATTGGTGAAAATATTCCTTTCAGAGGAGAAGTTTCATTTACAGATGCTAATGGTAAAACTATTTCATTACCTTTCAACCATACATACCGTGTAATTGCAGGTGCTGAGACTGTGGCGTTCCAAAGTGGAGCTTTACTTTCTGCAGACAAAATGCAAGTATTATATCGTGGTTTGGCTAACCCAATTTCAGGATCAATCCTAGGAGCTGACAACAGTAGAACGACGCTTTCTGCATCAGGAGCCTCGGTTTCTAAAACAGGTAATGGAACGTGGAATGTTACTCCAGGAGCAGGAACATCTACAACGTTAACTATTTCTGGAAAAGGTCCGAAAGGGGAAAATATTACGAAAGCATTTACCTTCAGAATTAAAGGGTTGCCAACGCCAGTTGGACAAATTCGTGGAGAATCTATCGTAAGTATGCCAGCATCATCGATCCCAAATCAGAATGTATCGGTTGCGATGCCTGATTTCGATTGGCCAGTAAGTTTCAGTGTAAACAGTTTCATGTTTAAAGTTCCGGGAAGAGCAGCAATGACAATTAACGGAAGTAGCATGGCAGGTGTAGCTGCAATGACGAAAAACCTAAGATCTGGAGATGTTTGTTATGTGTATAACATTAACGCTTCAGCAAACGGAATCGGAAATCAAGGTTTGAAAAAGATTCCTGCGGTGATAATAAATGTACAATAAGGTACGTTATAATTTAGATTAAAGATTATTAGATCTCATACAATGAAAAAGTTAATCAGTTGTGGTTTGGTTTTAGCATCGGGATTTGCATTTTCTCAGACGATTTTGAACTCAAAATCTCCTGAAGAATTCCGTAAGCTAAGAGAAGAAAATCAAATAAAAGTAGGTGACTCTGTTGTTTCTAACAAGGTAGAACCTCTTCAATACGGCTATATCGACGAGAAAGACGTAGGTAAAAGTATGGTCGTTTGGGAAATTATTGATTTGAACGATAAAATCAACCAACCTATTTATAAAAACAGTGACGGAATTGTAAGCCAAAACAAATCTCTTTTCCAAGTATTATACGATGCAATTATTGCAGGGAAGATTACGGAGGTTTATGATGACGAAATGTTCGAAACAAGGTTAGCTCCAGAAGATATTCCGAATAGAGTTCGTTACGAAAGTTTATCTGATGCAGGTGTTGAGAAAATCAACGAGCAAGGAAAACCTTTGTCTGATGCTCAAGTTAAAGAATACACTGATATTCATGAAGTGAAATCTGAAAATGTTAAGTTGATTAAAATCAAAGGAATGTGGTACATTGACAAGCGTGATGCTCAAATGAAGTATCGTTTGTTAGGTATTGCAGCAATGGGTAAAGATCCATCGATGATGGGACAAGTTGGTCCTGATGGAATGCCAATTGAGTCTAATGATATGTACATCGATTTATTCTGGGTATATTATCCAAATGCAAGAGAAGTACTATCTAACGCCGTAGTTTTCAATAACAGAAACCTTTCTTCGGATATCACGTTTGATGATATTTTGAATGCAAGACGTTTTTCTTCGATTATTTACAAGTCGGGGACAGGTTTAGGAAGCGGAACAATCTCCGATTATATTCCTGGCGATGCCGAGCAACAATTGGAAGAAAGTGATCGTATTAAAGATCAAATTCTGCAAATGGAAAACGATATGTGGAATTATTAAGAAATAATTTTATAGTCATAGAAAACCTGAGTATTTTTGCTCAGGTTTTTTTGTTATGAAAAAGGTAGACTATATTATCGTTGGGGATGGATTTGCATCGATGTTTTTTGCGCATCAATTACTAAAAAATAACAAATCATTTGTTGTTTTTTCGGATGGGCAGCAAGGTGCATCAAAAATATCGGCTGGAATTGTAAATCCGGTTGTTTTAAAGAAGTTTACAACATTTAGCGGAGCTTTGGAACAAATTACAAGCTTAACTAAAGTTTTAGATGAAATGGAAATTTATCTAAAGCAAAATTCTAGAGTCAATCAGCCTGTTTACCGTATTTTTCATGATGATAAAGAGAAAGAAACTTGGTTGAAAAAGGCTGGAAATGAAGATTTAATTCCTTTTCTTGATACCGAATTTTCTAGTTTCACGGGCGTTGAAAATCCCTTTGGTGCTGGAAAAGTAAAGCATTCGTTTCGAGTTAATGTTCCTTTATTCTTTTCGTTGATGCAATCGTATTTGAAAAACATCAATTCTCTTATTGAAGAACAATTCGATTATTCTAAGCTGAATACGGAGGATAAAATTTATGGAGACCATTCGTATTCAAAAATAATTTTCGCGGAAGGAATTGGCGTTAAAAACAATCCGTATTTTAAAACGATTCCCATCGTTGTCAATAAAGGTCATCATTTAACAGTAAAAATAGATGAATATTCACTTTCTAAAACTGTGAAGAAAAAGTTCTTCCTTTTTCCATTAAACGAAAATGAATATTATTACGGCGGAACATACGATCGCGACAATGAAACATCCCAAATTGATGCAAAAGCTAAAGAGCAATTAATTACAGGATTAGAAGAAATGATCTCTAATTCGTACTCGATAACTGAAATTCCATACGGGTTTAGACCAACTGTTAAAGATAGAAAACCGATTTTGGGAAGTCATCCTACGGAAAATGATATGTTTGTTTTTAATGGTTTGGGAACTCGTGGTTTGCTTAATGGAGCTGTATATTCTGAAATATTATTTGATTATATCGAAACGAATTCGCAATTACCCGAAGAGGTTGATATCAAGAGATTTTCCTAAATTTGATTGATGGAAAACACAAATGATCTAGCATCGATAAAGAAAATGTTGCCAATTATTCTGGCAACTTCTATTTTTATGCAGATGTTGGATTCTACAATCCTAAATACCTCTTTGCCATCCATTGCTCGTGATCTTGGTGAATCACCTTTGCGGATGCAGAATGCGATTATCAGTTACGTTTTAACCTTGGCTATTTTTATGCCTGTTTCTGGTTCTTTAGCAGATAAATTTGGGACCAAAAAAATCTTTATTATTTCGTTGATCTTTTTTAGTGTCGGTTCTATTCTTTGTGCGATGTCTGTAAATCTTACTCAATTAGTCGTAGCTCGCGTCGTTCAGGGAATTGGTGGGAGTATGATGACGCCCGTTGGAAAATTGGCGCTTATAAAGTCCTTTAACAAGAACGAAATCGTCAAAGCGATGAACTACGCCATCGTTCCTGCTCTTATTGGTCCGGTTCTCGGTCCATTAGTTGGTGGTTACATGGTTGATTATCTATCGTGGCATTGGATTTTTCTAATTAATATTCCGATTGGGGTTTTAGGAATTGTCCTGAGTTTGAAATACATGCCGAATTATAAATCCGACAAAGTAAATTTTGATCTGAAAGGCTTTTTAATTTTCGCATCAGCTTCTTTATTGCTGTCCATTTCCTTAGAATTATTGGGTGCGGGAAAAGGAACAACACCTGTTTTAATCATTTTGATATTGGGTTTTTTGTTGTTGTATTATTATTTTGTTCACGCCAAAAAATCCGACAAACCGATTTTTCCACTGAATTTATTTCAAGTGCGAACGTTTCGAGTTGGGATTCTAGGAAACTTAGCCACGCGACTTGGAATTAGTGCTATACCGTTATTATTACCATTGATGATTCAATTGGCGTACAAAGAATCCGCGGTGATTTCGGGCTGGATTGTTGCACCGATGGCCTTAACAGCCATGTTCGGGAAATCCTATGTTATTAAAATTTTGAACAAATTTGGCTACCGAAAAACCTTAATGGTGAATACCATGATTATTGGATTTTTAATTTGTCTTTTAGCCATTCCGAATATTCACACATCGATTTATTGGTTTATTCCTATTTTGGGCTTGATGGGCTTTTTCAATTCCATTCAATTCACCTCTATGAATACCATTTCCATTGCCGATTTAAGACAATTTCAGGAGAGTAGTGGCAACTCATTAATCTCGGTAAACCAGCAATTAGCGATTGGTTTCGGGATTGCATTTGGTTTGGTAATCCTTAATTTCTTTCAACATTCTGGGTTTGTAGGAAAAGAGCATGTTCACGAATCGTTTCGTTATACATTCTTGGTTATGGGCGTGATGACACTTTTTTCAGGTTTGGTTTTTCGAAGACTTCATGTTTCGGATGGACAAAATATGCGTTCCCAAGCGTAAATTTTTGGTTAAAATAAAATGCGGATTTCGTAATATTGACAAAAGTTTTATTCCGATGACTACGAATCGATTAGAAGCGTTTAGTGATGGCGTTTTAGCTATTATTATCACCATTATGGTTTTGCAAGTGAATATTCCCGAAGGAAGTTCATTTGAAAGTTTACGTCCACTTTTACCCAAATTTTTGTCCTATATTTTTAGTTTTATTTATGTGGGGATTTACTGGAATAACCACCATCACTTGTTTCAGGTAACGTCTAAAGTGAATGGGAAAGTTCTGTGGGGAAATCTGAATCTTTTATTTTGGCTTTCGCTACTTCCTGTGGCAACGAATTGGATTGGTGAAACGGTTTTTGCTTCGAATCCAGTAGCTGTTTATGGCTTTATTTTGATGATGTGCGCTATTGCGTACCATTTTTTAGAGTCGGCAGTGATTCATGCGGAAGGACGTGATTCTAAATTAGCACAAGCCGTAAAATCCCGTTGGAAGGAGAAAATTTCTACAGTTTTGTATCTTTTGGGAATTGTAGTTTCCTTTTTCTATCCGTATATAAGCGTTGGGATTTATTATGTCGTTGCGATTATGTGGCTTGTTCCCGATTTACGTATCGAGAAAGAACTTAAAGAAAATTAAGTTCAGTCAATGTCAATTAATCACCCATTTTGTTGGTTTCAAATCTAGAAAAACTATATTTGTTCAAATTTAATTTTACCCATGAATTCAGGAACAGTCCTATTACTTTTTGTTTTTATTTATTTTATCGGCCTTTTGGTCATTTCGTATTTTACCAGCCGAAATTCGGATAATCAATCCTTTTTTATTGGTAACAAAAAAAGTAAATGGTGGCTTGTTGCTTTCGGGATGATTGGGACGAGTTTAAGTGGCGTTACGTTCATTTCAGTTCCAGGTACCGTTGGGAAAATGACGAGCGGCGATTATCCGTTTGGTGGATTCGAATACTACATGATGGTCATCGGATTTTTCATTGGATATTTCATTGTTGCGGGAGTTCTTCTGCCTTTGTATTATCGAATGAATTTAACGTCGATTTACACCTATTTAGGAAAACGATTTAATGTTGAAGCTCATAAAATTGGTTCCATTTTCTTTATCATTTCACGTGCTATTGGAGCAACCGCGAGATTGTATTTGGTGGTGAATATTCTTCAGATTTTCTTATTGAAACAATTAGGAATTCCGTTCTGGTTAACGGCTTTTGTCTTGTTGTTGATGATTTTACTCTATACGTTTGAAGGTGGTGTAAAAACAATTGTTATTACCGATACATTGCAAACTTCCTTTATGATTATCAGTTTGGTTGCGTGTATTGTTTTTATTTTAACCCAATTGGATTTTTCTTTTTCTCAGGCATATTCGGTACTGCAGGAACGAGATTATACGCACTTAATCAACACGGATGTCAACTCGAAAACCTTCTTCTTGAAAACGATTTTAGGAGGAATGTTTATTACGATTGCGATGACTGGTTTAGACCAAGAAATGATGCAAAAAAACATCTCCGTTGATAACTTGAAAAACTCCAAAAAGAACATGCTTACGTTCGCTGGAACGTTGCTTATTGTAAATTTGGCTTTTCTTTTCTTGGGTGGTTTATTGTATTTGTATGCCATCCAAAATGGTGCAGGATACGGACAAATTTCCAATATGGTTGATGGCAAAGAAGTTATTACTAATGTTTTTGGATTTAAAGATGCTTCTGGGCAAATTCAAAACATCATGGGTGATGATTTGTTCCCAGCGCTTTCTCTACAGGGTTATTTCCCACTGGCTATTTCTGTGATTTTTATTATTGGTTTGATTTCCGCATTGTTCCCGTCTGCTGATGGAGCTTTAACAGCGGTGACAAGTTCGTATTGTGTGGATTTGTTGAATATCAACGAAGACGAAAAAAGCACTGAAAAGCAGAAAAAAGCAACCCGAATGAAAGTTCATTTGGTGTTCACGGTCGTTTTTTTCATTCTTATTATGATTTTCAAAGCGATTAATGATAAATCGATTGTTTATCTCATCATGGAAGTGGCGGGATATACGTACGGACCGCTTTTGGGATTATTTGCCTTTGGAATTTTAACCAAATTCCAGATTAATAAAAAGTATGGAATTCTTGCGGTAACGATTTTGGCGCCGATCCTTACATACATCATCAACTATCTTACAACAACCTATACGGATTATAGAATTGGAGTTGAGTTGATTATTCTAAATGGTTTACTCACATTTATTGGCCTTTGGATGATTCGTAAAAAATAAATGAAAATCCTCCTCGTGAGGATTTTTTTTGTCCCTATTTTAAAATATTTTGGCGACCCGTTGACGAAGGATTATATTTGCACTTCTCAAAAGAATTTGGATATGTTTACAAAAATTATAGCCCATCGGGTAGGAAATAAAATCAATCAAGAATCATTGCTTTTGGCTCAAGAACAGCTGAATTTAAGTGAGGATATGAAAGAACTTTTGGAAGATTATTTTTTGAAATCTTTCAAATCGGAAGAGCAATTTCAGTTTTACAGCGATACATACTTAGCAAATAATGTGGTTTATGGAGCTGTTTCGGAGATTTTTGAAGATCCGGAAAAGTTTCTTTGGGAATCGGAAACCATTGCAAAACATTTGTACGACATCACGGAAAATCCTCGTGTTCAGAATGGCGAATTGTTTATCGTTTATTTTGAAGGCGAACAAGCCGAAGGTCAAAAAATCGATAAAATTGGAATTTTCAAAACGGAAAAAAGAGAACCTTTCTTGAAAATATTTCCAGAAGGGGCGAGTTTCGAGATTGAAAAAGATTTCGGAATTGGACTAGCAAAAATCGATAAAGCAGCCTTAATTTACAATAATGATAAGGAAGAAGGATACGTTGTATCTGCCATTGATAATAATAAAAATGGCGATATGTATTATTGGTTTGAAGATTTTTTGAAGGTAAAACAACGTGAGAACGATTATTTTCAAACGCAAGAAACGCTTTCGGTGTATAAAGAATTTATCACCAAACAACTTCCGCAGGAATTTGAGGTTTCAAAAGCAGATCAAGCCGATTTTTTAAATAAATCCATCGAATTTTTCAAGGAAAAAGAACAATTCGAATTTGAAGATTTCACTAATACGGTTCTTGAAGATGCTAATGTTATTGAGAGTTTTGTGAACTTCAAAACGGATTATGAGCAAGATATGCAAGTGAATATTGCAGAGGAATTTCCAATTAATGAATCGGCGGTAAAGAAGCAAAGTAGAGGTTTCAAAAGCATCATCAAACTAGATAAAAATTTCCATATTTACATTCATGGAGATCGTAAAATGATTGAACAAGGCGAGGATGATAAAGGGAAGTACTACCGTTTGTATTACGAAGACGAAAAATAATTTTTTCAGAATTGATAAATATCATTTGGCTTAGCTGATTTTCTAGCGGAAAAAATTGCCCTAGTTTACAAATAGTATTAAATTTGAGAACAAACAAAGAAATAATATCAAAAATACGTAAATCATTATGAAAGTAACTGTAGTAGGAGCTGGAGCTGTTGGTGCATCTTGCGCTGAGTACATCGCTATGAAAAACTTCACATCAGACGTTGTTTTAGTGGACATTAAAGAAGGTTTTGCCGAAGGTAAAGCAATGGATTTGATGCAAACAGCATCTCTTAACGGATTCGATACAAGAATTACAGGAACAACGGGAGATTACAGCAAAACGGCTGGTTCTAAAGTTGCTGTAATTACATCAGGAATTCCAAGAAAACCAGGTATGACTCGTGAAGAGCTTATCGGGATAAACGCTGGAATCGTTAAAGAGGTAACAGAAAATTTAGTAAAACATTCTCCTGACGTAATCATTATCGTGGTTTCTAACCCGATGGATACTATGGCGTACTTGGTTCATAAAACATCAGGACTTCCAAAAGAAAGAATTATCGGTATGGGTGGAGCATTAGACTCGGCTCGTTTCAAATACAGATTAGCGGAAGCTCTAGATTGTCCAATTTCTGATGTTGACGGAATGGTTGTAGCAGCGCATTCGGACACAGGAATGGTTCCTTTAATGTCGAAAGCAACGCGTAACGGTGTTCCAGTGACGACTTTCTTGTCTAAAGAAAAACAAGATTATGTAGTTGAAGAAACAAAAGTAGGTGGAGCAACATTAACTAAGTTGTTGGGAACTTCAGCTTGGTATGCGCCAGGTGCAGCGGTTTCTGTATTGGTTCAATCCATCATTTGCGATCAAAAGAAAATGATTCCTTGTTCTTTAATGCTTGATGGTGAGTACGGAGAATCGGATATTTGTTTAGGAGTTCCTGCAATTATCGGTGCTAATGGCGTTGAAAAAATTGTGGACGTTCCTTTAACTGACGAAGAAAAAGCGGCTTTCAAAACAGCAGCTAACGCAGTAAGAGAAATCAATGGCGATTTGAAATTCTAATTTCAATATAACATAAAATAAAAAAGAATGTACTTCGGTGCATTCTTTTTTTTTTTATGGTCATAAGCTTGAGTATGAATCGTTTATGCGAATTCACATTTTTTTTGCGTTCTTCAGTGTAACAATAAGTTAACTTCGGTTGTCCTATTAGCATTGAGGAAACTGAAATACTAAACTATGAACTGGAAACTCGGACTTTTTGCATTGCTGTCTTCAACGGCTATTTATGCTCAAACTACAAACGATACGATAAAAACAGGCGAAAAGGAAATCGAAGCGGTGAAGATTATTGCTAAAAAACCAACTGTTGAAACGAAAGTCGATCGTACCGTTTTTAATGTGGCTAATAGCTCTGTTCTTGCGGGAAATACAACCTGGGACGTCCTTCGTATGACCCCTTTGGTGAGTATTGATAATAATGATGTCGTGAGATCCGAAGGCGAAAATGTTACCGTTTATATTAACGATAGAAAATCCGTTTTTACAGGGAAAGAATTAAAAGAATATTTGAAATCAATTCCTGCTGATAATTTGATGAAAATCGAGGTGATTACGAATCCTTCCGCTCGTTATGAAACATCGGGGCAAGTAATTAACATCGTTCTTAAAAAGCGTGAGGACGAAGGAATAAAAGGAAGCGTTTCTATGAGCAACAGACAGAGTACGAAAAATAATCAGTATTCTAACGCCAATATCAACTATCATAAAAATAAATTCACCCAAACCATTTCGGGAAGTTATGGCGAAAATCATAGCGTTAGTACGAGACAACTGGAAAGTTTGATTTTCAACAATAATGAAAAGCGTACTGTTTCTGGAGAATCCTATTACAAAGGGAAATCACCATCACTTTCATCATCAACCGAATATGAATTGAATGATAAGAATACGATTGGTGTTATTGGTGAGTTTTATCAAAACAAAAGCAACTCAACCAACAATTCGATTGGTGAAATTTCTAGAAATGATTTACCATATAATTCGTACACTGTTGATCAGATTTCAGATTCTCGCTATCAAAATCTAAACGGAAATTTATTTTATAAGTACTACGATAAGGTGAAGAATAGAATTTTGGACGTTAATGTGGGAACAAATTACAATTCGAGCAACAGCGATCGAAATTTTGTACAAAGACAGACAATAGCACCAAACACATTGAATAATCGGATTTTGGATAATTCCCAAATGCGAAATTATTATTTGAAATTGGATTATTCCCAGCCTTTGGATACCTTGGGAAGCAGTTTTGAGGTTGGTGCCAAGTTTGATTTTAATAACAATACAGCTCCAATTGATTATTACGGAGTTCAGAATCCTGATGGCTCATTCTCTAATCTTTTTAGCCGATTTAAATATACTGACAATCTCAATGCTTTTTATGCGAATTACAGTACAAAAATTTTCAAAAAACTAGAAACGCGTGTGGGGATTCGTTATGAGTATATTTCGTTTAAACTTCATCAGGCTTCAAATAATCAGAGTAAAGAAGATTCGTACGGAAAATGGATGCCGAATGTTTTGTTGAAATACACATTTACACCTAATTTTAATGTTTCGACTTCGTATAATTTCTATCTATGGAGACCGTGGTTTTCTGAAATGAATCCGTTCGAATTACCAACAAACACCGGGATTTTTGAGCGTGGAAATATGGACTTAAATCCAAACCCGAATCACAGTTTTAATTTGAAATTTGGGGTTTACAAAAAGTATTTCTTGTCGCTTGGATATGGCTTTACCAACCAAGATTATTGGGATGATTACATCCAAGAAGGAGACAAGCTGATTAATACGTAAAGTAACTTCAACGGAAAGTCGGCAAGTTATTCGGCCAATTTCAATACCAATCAAACCTTTTTTAGTAACAAGCTCAACGTAAATGTGAATTTAGGAGTGAGTTATAGAGATAATAGTGATTTCAATAATCGAAATAATATTCCTGCAAAAAATTACTATACCAATTATAGCGGATCTGCAAATTTGATGTACACCAATTTGTTTAACAAGAACGTTAATCTTGCATTATGGTTTGGGGTTTATCGTCAGAATCAAGGGAACTCTATTGGCAATAGCAATAATATTTACGACAATTTCTCTATTACTAAAATATTTGATAAGATTGGTATGGAAGCTACCGTTCAGTTTAATAATATGTTTCAAAAACCGAGATATGACATAACAACTTACAGTCAAACTGGAATCTATAAAACATTAAATAGGTTTGATTATAGAGGGTTTTCATTTACGTTAACGAAACGTTTCGGTAACCAAAAAGTAAAGGAAAATACCAAAACGGATGTTGAAAAGAACCAAGGTGGTGGAAAGTAAGATTTTTTTCTAAATCAACTAAAAATAAAATATAAACCTTTAAGATTTCCAAATCTTAAAGGTTTTTTAATGGCTTTCCATTTTAAAAATTTTAAATTTGTGCTATAAAAATATAGATCTATGTTCAGAAAAATGACTTCGCTTGCTTTGGTTTTTCTTGCCTTTCTTCCGGCTACAGCTCAGAAGAAAACTGAAAAGTTAGAGCGCCCGAAATTGGTAGTTGGTTTGGTTATCGATCAGATGAGATGGGATTATTTGTACCGATATTATGATAAATATGGGAACGATGGTTTCAAAAGACTTTTAAATCAAGGGTATTCCTTTAATAACGTGATGATTCCATATGTTCCCACAGTTACTGCTTTGGGGCATACTAGTATTTATACAGGTTCTGTTCCTTCAATTCACGGGATTGCTGGAAATGATTGGACAGATAAAGAAACAGGAAAAAATGTATATTGTACAACGGATGCAGAGGTGAAAGGTGTTGGAACAACTTCTGATAAAATAGGACAGCATTCTCCTAAAAACCTTTGGAGTACGACAATTTCCGATCAGTTACGTCTTGCAACAAATTTTCAATCCAAAGTAGTTGGAGTTTCTTTAAAAGATCGCGCATCCATTCTTCCAGCTGGACACAATCCTACAGGTGCGTTTTGGTTTGATGAAACTACAGGAGATTTTGTTACGAGCTCATATTACATGTCGGATTTACCTCAGTTTGTGAAAAATTTTAACCAGCAAAAGTTAGCAGAAAAATTAGTCTCTAATGGTTGGAATACCGTTTTGCCAATTGCAGATTATAAAGAAAGTTCAGCAGATGATGTTCCTTGGGAGAGTTTGTTAGGAAGTTCTACAAAACCCGTGTTTCCGTATACCAATTTGGCAGGAGATTTTGCAAAGAAAAAAGGCGTTTTAAGAACAACTCCTTTTGGAAACACCTATACCCTGAAATTTGCTGAAGCAACATTAGATGGGTATCAACTGGGACAAGATGAGATCACGGATTTCTTAGCAATTAATATCGCTTCGACGGATTACGTTGGTCACGCTTTTGGACCAAACTCAATCGAAGTTCAAGACACATACCTTCGACTAGACAAAGATTTAGCCGATTTTTTTAAAATGTTAGATAAAAAAGTAGGAAAGGGAGAATATCTTGTTTTCTTGTCTGCGGACCACGGTGGAGCCCACTCCGAAGGCTTCATGAAGGCAAACAAAATGCTTTCTGGATTTTTTGATGATGGAATGGTGAAGAATTTGGGTGAAGAATTGGAGCAGAAATATCCAAAGAGCAAATTTATTATGGCAGTAGATAATTATCAAATATATTTAGATTATAAGGCGATCGCTGCAATGAATTTGAATGTGGATGATGTAAAACAAACGATTATCAACAAATTGAATAAAGATCCACGTGTTCTTTATGCTGTAGATCTTGCTAAAGTAGGTTCGTCCGCTATTCCAGAGCCTATTAAATCCAGAATAATCAACGGTTACAACTGGCAACGAAGCGGAGACATTCAGATCATTTCTCATGATGGATTATTGCCAAGTTACGCCAAAAGAGGAACCACGCATAGCGTTTGGAACTCGTATGATGCACACATTCCTTTGATTTTCATGGGTTGGGGCGTGAAACATGGTGAAAGTAATCATCCGTATTTTATGACGGATATTGCGCCAACGCTGGCTCAATTCTTGAAAATTGAAAACCCAAGTGGAAACATCGGAAATCCTATTACCGAAGTTCTTGGAAAATAAGAGTTAAAAATTTATTCAACTAAAAAAGCGATCCAAATTTTGGATCGCTTTTTTATTTATTTCGATTCGTTTATTTTACGCTTCAATACTTGGAACTTGAACGTTTTCGTTCGCGTCTTTTTCGTAATCAATGCCATCTAGTTCAAATCCGAAAAGGTTGAAGAATTCTTTTCTGTAGCCTTCGATATCGCTTATGTCTCCAAGGTTTTCAGATGTTACGCTATTCCAAAGTTTAGCAACTTCTGCTTGTACATCATCTGCCATTTCCAAATCATCAATTCGGATTCTTCCAGCTTCGTCCAACGGAACATTTCCGTCCACTGTATAAAGTCTTTCCGAGAACAAACGTTCCATTTGCTCAATCGTTCCTTCATGCGTTCCTTTCGCTTTCATCACTTTGTACAAAAGAGAAATATACAACGGAACTACTGGAATTGCCGAGCTCGATTGCGTTACCAAAGCTTTGTTTACCGATACGTACGACTTTCCGTTGATATCACTTAGCAAATCATTTAGAACGGTAACCGTTGCTTCAAGATCATTTTTCGCTTGACCAATCGTTCCGTTTCTATAAATCGGGAATGTTAATTCTGGACCGATATACGAATAAGCCACGGTTTTTACACCTTCCGCTAAAACACCTGCGTTTTTAAGATCTTCCATCCAAAATTTCCAATCTTCACCACCCATTACGGCTATCGTATTTTGTATATCTTCATCGTTTTCTACCGGTTGAATGCTAATATCCGAAACGACTCCTGTGTGGAAATCTACTGTTTTGTTCGTGAATGGTTGTCCAATTGGTTTTAAAACCGAAGCGTACGCAACTCCCGATTTAGGATGCGTTCTTCTTGGAGAGGCCAAACTATAAACTACCAAATCAACTTGACTTAAATCTTTCTTGATTAAATCAATAGTTTGTTGCTTTACTTCATCAGAAAATGCATCTCCATTAATACTTTTCGCATATAAACCGGCTGCTTGAGCTTCTTTTTCAAATGCTGCCGAATTATACCATCCTGCAGTTCCCATTTTACCTTCTGAAGCTGGTTTTTCAAAGAAAACACCAATCGTTGCTGCTCCAGATCCAAATGCGGCTTCAATTCTTGAAGACAAACCGAATCCTGTTGAAGCCCCAATTACCAAAACTTTTTTGGGTCCGTTAGCTAAAGTTCCTTTGGATTTTACATATTCAATTTGGTTTTTTACACTCTGCAAAGCACCTTCTGGATGCGCTGTAAGGCAGATAAAACCTCTTGTTCTTGGTTGGATAATCATTTTTAGTAATTTTAACGATGCAAATTAAGTATTTTTTTGCACTTCAACTCGGTTTATGGCCAAGACTTTGTTGGTTGTAATCGTGATTTTTAAAAGTTCTAAAGAGAAAAGCCTATGAAAATTCGAAATAATTTTGGTGAGTTGGTGGAGTTTGATGATGCAAAATTGAGTGCTTCGCTGAAAGGCGCTGGAGCCAATGAAGAGACAATTAAAAAAGTGGTCGAGCTTATTTCACCCAAATGCTATGAAGGAATTACAACGAAAGAGTTGTACAAAATGGCTTTTGATGCCTTGAAGGAAGTTTCGAATTCTTTAGCGGCTCGGTATAGTTTGAAAAAAGCCTTGTTGGAATTGGGGCCTGCGGGATTTTATTTTGAACAGTGGATTTCCCGAGTTTTTCAATCATTGGGATATCAAACCGAAACGGGGCAGCATATTCGTGGGCACGCCGTAACGCATGAAGCCGATGTTATTGCCCATAAAAATGACAAAACGTATTGGATGGAATGCAAGTTCCGCAACCAAGGCGAAACGAAAATTTCAGTAACAACACCAATGTATGTTTTGTCTCGAATTAAAGATATTTCGGGAATTGACTATCAATTATTTGGGAAGAAAACGAAATTTACAGATGGTTGGTTGGTGACTAATGCTTATTTCACTTCTGATTCTATTGATTTTGCGACCTATTATGGACTTCGAATGTTAGCTTGGGATTATCCCGAAAATAAAGGTTTAAAAATTTTAGTTGATGCCAATGTTTTGTATCCTGTAACGTGTTTGACTACGATTAATGAATTTGAAAAATCAAAATTGCTAAGTAAAGGCTGTATTTTGGTAAAAGAGTTGGTGGAAGATGAAACGAATGTAGCTATTTTAGGCTTGAATGAAACACGAAAACAAGAAATGCTGAAAGAATCCAAAGAGCTTTTGGTAACGAAGATTTCAGAATAGAAATAAAAAAAGGATTCAAAAATTTGAATCCTTTTTTATTGTGAAAAATTTTATTTTTTCTGTGGCGGATAGTTCGCCATAATTTCGGTTACGATTTCTGGAATTTGCTTTTGCTTACGCTTTGGCGAATCAACGGAAATTCCACTTCCGATACCTTGCCATACTAATTTTTGTGATCTTGCATCGATTAAATCAACTAAGATAGTTCCGTTATTGTAAACGTCCGTCCACGTTCTTCCATAACCTGCTCCCCAACCCCAAGGGCCGCCCCAACC
This sequence comes from Kaistella sp. CFF1-2, assembly GCF_059509915.1. Classification (NCBI taxonomy): domain Bacteria; kingdom Pseudomonadati; phylum Bacteroidota; class Flavobacteriia; order Flavobacteriales; family Weeksellaceae; genus Kaistella; species Kaistella sp. CFF1-2. The sequence continues at coordinate 104,319 of NZ_JCAKLF010000004.1, read as the reverse complement.
GTAAAAACCTCCGTATGGACGCGTCGTTTGGATGTCGGTTACCTTTTTGTGAGATGCTTTTACATTCACAATAAGATCAGGATTGTCACCAACGCTTAAACCTTTAGCTTTCAATTGTTTCGAAAGCTCGTTTAATACGCGATCTTTATCCAAATCATTTAGTTTAAGATCGTCAACACGTAGTTTATAGGTTTTATAATCGTTGAAATTAGCTGTTTGTGCATAATCTGAACGAACTTGGAATGGGCTACAAGACGTAATTCCTAAAGTTACGGCAGCTAATGCCAGAATAAAATATCGTTTCATATTCATTATTTTTTCGTTGGTTTTATAAACGTATCCGTTTTTTTATCATAACCGTAAGGGCAGTGTTTACAGCCACTTTTGCAGCAATAACCGCGTTTTAAGTGAAATTTTTCTGTAAAAACTTTATACCCCTGTTCGTTGTAATAAAAGTCTTCATTTTCTTTGATTGGGGTTTGGCTCATAAGTTAAATCCGATTTTCAAAATTCTTATCTTTGCTTTATGATTGTGGTTTGGCAAAAGATACTCAAAAATACGAAAATTTCGGGGATTACTTTGTTTCCGCTGATTATTTTGAAGCATCAACGAGATCGTGGAAATGCCGTACTCATCAATCACGAGAAAATTCATTTACGACAACAACTTGAGCTTCTTATTCTGTTTTTCTATGTATGGTACGTAGGCGAATATTTGTATCATTATTTTAAAGTTCGAAATTCATACATGGCCTACAAAATGATCAGTTTTGAGAGAGAAGCTTATGCGATGGAAGAGGATTTGGATTATCTAAAAAAACGAAAACTGTTCAGTTTTTGGAAATACCTATAGAATTAATTGCTTTTCGGGGAATTATGCGGTATATTCCTTACTTATTCGATTCAGAATTCTTAAATTTGCAGGAATCATTTTTATACAATGGAAAAAAAGACGATTAAAGATATTTTAGAAGGCTACAAAAAAGTTCTTCATCATGACATTACAGTACAAGGTTGGGTAAGAGCCTTTAGATCAAACCGATTTATCGCGCTTAATGACGGATCTACGATTCTTAATTTACAAGTTGTTGTAGATTTTGAAAAGTTTGATGAGGAAACCATTAAAAATATTAAAACAGCATCTTCACTGAAAATTACGGGCGAAGTTGTTGAAAGTCAAGGGGCAGGGCAAACAGTAGAAATTATCGCTAAGAAAATTGTTGTTTTAGGTGAAAATTTCTCAGATGAACTTGAAAAAACAGTACTTCAGCCAAAGAAGCATTCTTTGGAAGTTCTTCGTGAACAAGCGCATTTAAGATTTCGTACGAATTTGTTCGGAGCGGTTTTCAGAGTACGTTCTGCAATTAGCTTTGCGATTCACCAATATTTTAATCAAAATCAATTTTTCTACATCAACACACCAATTATTACTGGTGCTGATGCAGAAGGAGCGGGCGAAATGTTTGGCGTTACGAATTTCGATTTAGACAATATTCCAAGAAATGAAGAGGGTGAAATTGATTTCAACCAAGATTTCTTCGGTAGAAAAACGAATTTAACAGTTTCTGGTCAGTTAGAAGGAGAAACTGCGGCAATGGGATTGGGTAGAATTTATACATTTGGACCAACGTTCCGTGCAGAAAACTCGAATACAACGCGTCACCTTGCTGAATTCTGGATGATTGAACCAGAAGTTGCATTCAATAATTTGGAAGACAATATTGATTTGGCGGAAGATTTCTTGAAGAACGTGATTCAATATGTTTTAGATAATTGTAAAGATGATTTAGAGTTCTTAGATAAGCGTTTTGCTGAGGAACAAAAATCAAAACCAGAAAAAGATAGAGCCAAAGAAGGTTTATTAGAAAAACTTCAGAATGTGGTTGCGAAGCGTTTCAAACGTGTGAGTTATACGGAAGCAATTGATATTTTGTTGAATTCTAAAGAAAATAAAAAAGGGAAATTCCAATATCCAATTGAAGCTTGGGGAGCTGATCTTCAGTCGGAGCACGAGCGTTTCTTGGTAGAGAAGCATTTTGAAAGTCCAGTTGTTTTATTCGATTATCCGAAGGAAATTAAGGCTTTCTACATGAAGTTGAATGAAGACGGAAAAACCGTTGGAGCGATGGATGTTCTTTTCCCAGGAATTGGAGAAATCATTGGAGGATCCGAGAGAGAAGCGCGTCACGATGTCTTGTTGAAGAAAATGCAAGAAATGCACGTAGACGAAAAAGAACTTTGGTGGTACCTAGATACGCGTAAATTTGGATCAGTTCCGCATGCGGGATTCGGTTTAGGATTAGAGCGTTTGGTATTATTTATTACGGGAATGACGAACATTAGAGACGTGATTCCGTTCCCAAGAACACCGAAAAGTGCCGAATTTTAGGATACATTATAATAATTTTAATAAATTTTATAAGTCTTTCCTGAAGTAAAATAATAGATTTGCACGTCAAGTATAGAAGAAGAAAAGAAACATGCTAAAACAAAACCTTCAGCTTAAATTAGGTCAGAAACTCGCACCACAGCAAATTCAGTTAATGAAGTTGATTCAGCTTCATACGCTTGAGTTTGAACAGGAATTGGAGCGCGAGTTAGAAGAAAATCCAGCTCTGGAAAGAGATACGGACGATTCTTCGGATGATCCTTATGAAAGCTTGGACTCGGATTATGAAGACGAAGGAACGGACAGCATAGAGACAGACTTTAATGTAGACGAGTATATCTATGATGACGAACCTAGTTACAAAACGGCGTCCAGTAACTATTCTGCCGATGATGAAGAATTCGATAACGAAAGCCTTTTAACCGAAGGTCAAACATTATACGATTATCTGATGGAGCAAATTAACCTTATCAATATCGATGGGCAGGATTTGCAAATTGCAGAATATCTTATCGGAAACCTCGATACAGACGGCTATTTACGTAGAGAACTGAAATCTATTGTTGATGATTTAGCCTTTTCACAAGGAATTTACACAACGATAGAAGACGTTCAGAATATATTAGAAAATTACGTTCAGAAGCTTGATCCAGCGGGTGTTGGTGCTCGAGATTTACAAGAATGTTTGTTGCTTCAAATTGAAAAGAAAGTAAGTGCTGATAAGGCCGTTTCTTTAGCTGCGAATATTTTACGAAATCAGTTCGATGCCCTTACCAATAAGCATTACAACAAAATCATGCAGAAGTATGATGTGGAAGAAGATGATTTGAAAGATGCGTTGGATGAAATTTCGAAACTTTCCCCACGTGTTGGTGGAAACTACGATACACAAACGATTACCATCAATAATGAGATTATTCCGGATTTTATCATTCAAGTAAAAGAAGGAAAAAAGAAAGGTCAGTTTGAAGTGATCCCAATGCTGAATTCTAAAAATGCGCCTACATTGCGTGTTTCGGATGAGTATAAAGATATTTTAACAACCTATTCTCACGATAAAAAATCTGCGGAACATAAGCAAGCGGCTCTTTTTATCAAGCAGAAATTGGATGCGGCAAAATGGTATATCGATGCGATTAATCAGCGTCAAAATACATTGTTGCAAACGATTACGGCGATTGTGAAATTGCAGAAAGAATATTTCATTACGGGCGATGAAAAATCATTAAAACCGATGATTTTGAAAGATGTTGCGGATATTACAGGTTTTGATATTTCGACAATTTCGCGTGTGGTAAAAAGCAAATATGCAGATACGCCGAACGGAATTGTGTATTTGAAAGATTTGTTTTCAGATTCATTAACGAACGACGATGGGGAAGAGGTTTCTACAAAAGAAATTAAAAACTATCTTCAAGAAGCGATTGATAACGAGAATAAGCGAAAACCATATACAGACGATGCATTGGTTGGAATTCTTAAAGAAAAAGGCTACAATATCGCGAGAAGAACGATTGCAAAGTACCGTGAACAGCTGAATATTCCTGTAGCACGTTTAAGAAAAGAATTGTAAAATTCAATTAATAAAAACAAAAAATCCAAGAATTGCTCTTGGATTTTTTTTATTTTTGTTCTTCAATTTCTTGAAGTTGCTTGAGATTTTTGCCCAATCTTCGCATGAGGATTCCGTAAATAATCTTGTAGTACATCCAAAACAAGATCGCACAAAATACAAGCGTTACGGTTGATCCAACGATAAAACCAATATACGTTCCTTGACTAATTTCTTCGGTTTGATGATTAATTTGGTACGAAACGTAAATCACCAAAGCTGAGGTGAAAACCACTAGCAAAGCAATGTTCGTAATGATAAAAGCGTTTACGGTGTTTTTAAACTGAATAATTTGCAGGATAAGTTCCTTAAGATTCTGTTCAATTCGGATTCGTTTGTAGTTAATGAAAAAACGATACACGAAAAATAACGTTACCAGAAGGCTAATGGATTTCATCACCCAATAAATTGAATCAAAATTATGTGCAATTTCATCGGTTTGTTTAATTCCGATACGCTCGACAATTCGTGTAAAACTCCCTTGCGTAGAGTCTTGCATTAAATAATAAATGTTCGCTAAAAGCAAAATCAAAAACTCCGCAATACTAATCCACAGAATATATTTCACGTAATTACGTGACTTTTTATTCAGCATTTCGATGATTTCCGAACTGTCGTATTGAGGCTTTACGTCCTGCTCTTGCCAAGATTTCTTAAAATCGTCTATATCAAACTCAGGCATGTTTTTGCATTAGTTCTTTAAGGGTTTTCTTCAATCTGTTCATTTTCACTCGTGCGTTTACTTCAGAAATACCGAGGTTTTCGGCTATTTCTTTGTAGGGCAAATCGTCCAAATACATCATCACAATCGCTCGTTCTACATTGGGTAACATTTTTATTACCTTGTATAATAAGCTTATCTGATGCTGTTTTTCATCATCATCTTCGAGATAATCTTTAAAATGAAAATCCTGAAGTTCATCCGTTTGTGGTGATTTTGTTTTTTTTCTGAAAAGAGTAATAGCTGTGTTCAGAGCTACTCGATACATCCAAGTCGAAATTTTAGAGTCACCTTTAAATGAGTCGTAACTTCGCCAAAGTTGTAACACGATTTCTTGAAATAAATCCTTTTCGTCCTCAGAATCATTGGTGTAGAGGCGGGAAACCTTGATAATCAAACCTTGATTATCTTTTATTAGCTTCGCAAACTCTTTTTCTTTGGACACGGTAATACTAAATCGAGCAACGAATATAGTACAATATCCTTAATTTTTAGGTTGAAAAAAGCGAAATTTAATAAATCTGACTGTTAAAATACGGGTTTCTATCCCTATTTGAATTTCAATTTAACAATATAGTTTGTAAATTGCTCCGTCATGAAGCACTTGAGTAAAAATCCAACGCCAATCGTTCCAATTCCCTATTCCGATAAGGTTAAATTGTGGATGAAACGAGAAGATTTGGTTCATGAAGGAATTTCAGGAAATAAATTTTGGAAACTGTATTACAATGTGATTACTTATTTAGAAAGTAAACCTAAAAAACCAATGTTGATTTCTTTTGGTGGCGCTTTTTCTAATCATATTGCGGCTTTGTCCGCTTTGGGAGAAGAATTGAATATTGCAACTCTTGGAATTATTCGTGGTGACGAATTAAAAGATTCATGGCAGCAAAATCCAACTCTAAAACAAGCTTCAGAACGTGGAATGCGGTTTCACTTTGTTTCAAGGGAAGCATATCGAGATAAAGAAAGTCTTACGGTTAAATTTCAGAATCAATTTCCTGAAGCACTGGTTATTCCTGAAGGTGGTTCTAATGAACTGGCTGTAAAGGGAATTGCGATGATGTTGGACGAGCGTACCAAAGATTTTGATTATCTTTGCACCGCAGTAGGAACTGGAGGTACCGTTGCTGGATTGTCACTTTTTGCTGAAAATCATCAGAAAATTTTGGGTTTTCAAGTAGTGAAAGACAATTCGGTTCCACCAAAAGTTCAAGAATGGAGCTCTCGTAAAAATGTTGATTTTTGGGATGCCTCAGGAAGAGGTTACGCAAAAGTTACAGAGGATTTGATTGCCTTTATTAATGAGTTTAATGAAAAGTACAAAATTCCTTTAGAACCCATTTATACGGGGAAAATGATGCAGAAAATTTTTCACTTAATTGATGAAGATTTTTTTCCGAAAGGAAGTAAGATTTTAGCATTTCATACCGGCGGTTTACAAGCTATCGATGGGATGAATGCAAGTTTAATTAGAAAAGACAAACGACCAATACAAAACCAGTAAAATGAAAAGACTTTTAGCGCTAGCAAGCCTTTTAATTTTAGGAAAAATGTCCGCTCAGACGTGGAATACCGAAGAACAGTATATCCAACGTTTTGCAAAATACGCCGTTGAAGAAATGGAAAAATACAAAATTCCAGCTTCAATTACTTTGGCGCAAGGAATTCTTGAAACCGGTGGTGGACAAAGCCGACTAGCAAAAGAAGGAAATAACCACTTCGGGATTAAATGTAAAGAAGAGTGGACGGGTAAATCGATGAAGCACACCGATGATGCTCCTAATGAGTGTTTCCGTGTGTACGATAGCCCTCGTGATTCGTACGAAGATCACTCTAAGTTTTTAGCTTTTAGACAATACTATGTGAATTTGTTCAAACTTGATATGAAAGATTACAAGGCTTGGGCGCACGGTTTGAAGAAAGCAGGTTATGCAACCAATCCTAAGTATGCTTATATTTTAATTAGCAAGATTGAAAAGCACCGTTTGTATGAGTTTGATAATTCATCAACCGATGAATTACTTGCTACGATGGTGAAATTGTATCCTGATTTGCAAAATGACAAAGCCTATTTAGCAAGTTTAGGAGCTGATTATAAGCCTTCAAAATCGAAAGCAGAACCAATTCGCGAAGTGAAACCTCCAGTTGTTTTGGCTGCGAAAACCAATTCAAATTCAAGTACAAAATCGCCTAAAGAACTTTTAGAAACCATGTTGGTGAAAAACCATCCAAATGGTGGACGGAAGTATGTGGTGATTCCAGCAAATACCAATATGGATTTCATTTCTAAGAAATTTGGGATTAATGAGAAGCGTTTGATGAGGTACAACGAGTCAAGCACGGATCTTTTACAAACCAACGATATTGTGTTCTTAGAAGCAAAAGGAAGCGAAGGAAATGTAGCGACCTACAAATCGAGAGCGGGCGAAAGTATGTACGATATTTCGCAGAAATTCGGGATTAAACTTTCGAAACTTTTGTCAAAAAATAGAATGGATGCACGTGATCAACTGAAGGCGGGGCAGCTTGTTTATTTGCAACAAAAGAGACCAAGATCTTAAAATGAATCAATGCGCCTTAAGGCGCATTTTTTCAACTATAAATTCAGAATAAAAGTTTTTTTTAATGAGATATCAAAGAAGTAGTGCTTTGTTTGATGAAGCCAAAAAGTATATTCCAGGTGGGGTGAATTCTCCCGTTCGAGCATTCAAATCGGTTGGTGGAGTTCCTGTTTTTATGAAGTCGGCTAAAGGTGCTTATCTTACCGATGAAGATGAGAATAAGTACGTAGACTATATCAATTCTTGGGGTCCTGCAATTCTAGGACATACGCATCCTGAAGTTTTGGTGGCAATACAAAAACAAGCAGAACTAGGTTTTTCGTTTGGAGCGCCAACAGCTCTAGAAACTGAAATTGCAAAAACAGTTATTGAAAACGTTCCGAATATTGATCAAATCAGAATGGTTTCTTCGGGAACGGAAGCATGTATGTCGGCGGTGCGTTTGGCAAGAGGTTATACAAAGCGTGATAAAATCATCAAATTTGAAGGATGCTACCACGGTCATTCCGATTCTTTTCTAATTAAAGCGGGAAGTGGAGCAGCAACTTTTGGAAATCCAAATTCTCCTGGAGTAACTGCTGGTACGGCAAAAGACACGATTTTAGCAAGATACAATGATATTGAGCAAGTTCGCGATATTTTTTCACAAAATCCAGAAGAAATCGCTGCGATTATCGTTGAACCTGTTGCGGGAAATATGGGTTGTGTTCTTCCAGATGCTGATTTTCTTCAAAATCTAAGAACGGTTTGCGATCAATATGGCGCTCTGTTGATTTTTGATGAGGTTATGACGGGATTCCGTTTGGCTTTTGGCGGTGCACAAGAAGTTTTCAATGTGAAAGCAGATATTACAACTTACGGAAAAGTAATCGGTGGTGGGATGCCAGTCGGAGCTTTTGCAGCACGAAATGAAATTATGAATCACTTAGCTCCAAATGGTGGTGTTTATCAGGCAGGAACATTAAGTGGAAATCCTTTAGCAATGCGTGGTGGTTTAACAACCCTAAATTTGATTTTGAATGATATGGCAATGTATCAACGAATCAATGCAGCAACAGAAACATTGGATGTTGAAATTGGAAAAATCCTTACTGAGAAAGGGATTCAACATTTAATAAATCGTCAAGGATCGATGATGTCGGTATTTTTTGAAACGAATGAAGTTCGAAATTTTGACGATGCAGCCGCTGCAAATCACGATCTTTTCAATAAGTTCTTCCACAAGTTATTGGAAAATGGGGTGTATCTTCCTCCGAGTGGTTATGAAACTTGGTTTATTTCAGATTGCATTAAAGATGCCGAAATAGACAAGACTTTAGAAGCAGTACGAAAGTTCTAAATAAAAAAAACTCCTGAATTTCAGGAGTTTTTTATGTTTTGGATGGTTGTTATTTCCCCATCATATCGTTCATTCTTTCTCTCATTAACTCTGGATCAGTCATTGCATCCATACCAACGGTAGCAATTAAGAAGATACAGTACAATAAGTACAATACACCTAATCCAATACCGATGTATGCTAAGATTCTACCTGTTTTCAGGTTGTTGTAATCCGTATACATTTGTGGATTTGCCAGATACAAAGCTTCATCTTTTTTAGCCAAGTTAAGCGCGATAAAACCAGTGATTAAACTTGGGATACCATAACAACAACATGTTACGATAGAAACAATTCCTAAAATTAAGACCGTAGTCGCATTGGGTAATTTTTGTGGATTCATAATTTTCTAATTTTAATATTTGTATTTCTTTTTTTTCTAAGAGAAGTGGTGTTTGTAAAAATATGAAACTACCATGATAAGGGTATTAACAATTGCTAAGGTGACCAAAACACTTGAGTAGTTTCTTTTGCGATCGATAAAATTAACTCCTGCCATAATCACAAATAAAATCATGGTATAAATCGCAGGAAACATATGAAAAGCTTCTGAAAACTTTCCTTCAAAAACCAAAGCAAGAGCTCGCTGCGTACCGCATCCAAAGCAGTCTACACCAAAAATTTTCTTGTTAAGGCAAGGAATCATATAATCTTCAAGAGCCATTCTAGTTTCTTTGATAACAATAATAATACTTTTTTTTTTACTATAAAATTAATTTTATGTTTTATTGAATCGAAGTGTATTTTTAATAAAAAATCGAAAGTAAAATCAGAAGGATATAGGATTTTTACTATCTTTAATGCCCTTTTTGATATATGGACAAAGAATTCAAAATACAGTACGCTGTTTTCCAAAATAAGGAAGCGCTTAGTGATGATGATCGAAAATTGTATAATGCAGCATTAGAATCTCGTACAAAGGCCTACGCGCCTTATTCTAAATTTCATGTTGGTTGCGCAATGCTATTGGAAGACGGACAAATTATTGTAGCCAATAACCAAGAAAATGCAGCGTACCCTTCGGGGTTATGTGCAGAGCGTTCCGCTATTTTTTGGGCAGCATCGAATTTTCCTACTTTAGCAATAAAGAAAATATTTGTCATTGGAGGAGCTGAGGTGAATCCTGCTTCAATACCAATTCCGCCATGTGGTGCGTGTCGACAATCGATTTTAGAATACGAGTCCAAACAAAATAAAAATATCGAACTCTTTTTTACTTCGGTAGAAGGGGAGATTATTAAGACCCAATCGGTTCGGGATTTATTACCGTTTTCATTTGACGCGTCCTATTTATAGGATAATTGACGTTAATTCCATTGTTTTTTGTACTTTTGCATGCCTTTCAGAAAAGGGAATCGTGTGCAATTCGCGAGCTGTCCCCGCAACTGTAAATCAACTTGCTTCGAAAGAAGTTTTGCTACAAATACCATTGTTAGTTTATAACGAGAAGGTGTAGCTTAATTGAAAGTCAGGAGACCTTACTGAAAGCCTATTTTTTAACCATCGCTTTCGGAGGAAAAGTCCTGATGTCTCTAGCTTGATTTTTTTCAAGTTTCTGCATTACGATTGGTATTCTGGGCGACTAACCTCAAATTTATGAACAAAAAAACCGTATTGGTGGCATTGCTATTTGGCGTAGGAACGAGTATGCATGCACAACAAACTGAAGAAACCCAAATCGAAGAAGTGAGTTTGGTTTCGAAAACGCCTCAAAACATCAACAAAGTTGGGAAAAATGTAACCTTGATTACCGCAGCTGATTTGGAAAACTACAAAGGTCAGAATCTTAATGATGTGTTGGATCAGGTAGCTGGAATTCAGATTACAGGAAACTTTAACAACATGACTGAACCGAAAGGAATTCGAGTTCGTGGTGGTAAAAGTGCTAATGTTTTATTGCTTTTGGATGGTGTTCCTTTGCGTGATGTTTCTGGAAACGACTATACCGCTTCGGATTTACGTTGGCTAGCTCTTGAAAATATTGAGTCTATTGAAGTCCTTAACGGTGCATCTTCCGTTTTGTACGGTTCTAATGCAACGGTTTCGGTTATTAATATTGTAACCAAATCTTCCGCTAAAAAAGTAGTTGAAGGTCTAGTCTCTGCTAGAGGTGGTTCGTATGGAACTTATGCTCAGAATGTCGTAGTAAAAGGAGCTGTAAATGGTTTTAATTATCAAGTGGATGGCTTCAACGAAAAGTCTAAAGGAATATCTTCGGCTAAGGGAGATGATACATTTGATAAAGATGGTTATGAAAAACAAAATGTTCAATTCAAAATTGGATATTCGGTAGATCAGTTTCAGGTGAATGCGTATGCAGGTTACAACCACTTCTTATATCAATTTGATCAAGGCGCGTTTGCGGATAGCAACCAACGTGGTGACGATGAGCAAACCTATTTCGGTGGAAATGCGAAATTAAATTATACCAAGGGTAATTTGGTTTTCAACACCCGTTTTACGAAAACGGATCGTTTGCTGCAAGATTTAACAAAAGACGGATATCAAGATCAGTATCAATACATCGGTAAAAATTCGTTTTTTGAATTGTATAACTATTACGAATTCAGCAAAAACGCTTCTTTAGTTGCGGGCGTTCAGTACGAAGAGCAATCTTTGGGATACAAAGAAACACCATGGGGTGGGACTTCTTTGGAAGAAAAACTAAAAAATAAAGATACCGATATTTCTACTTTTGATGCGTATGCGAAAGCAAATGTTAATTATGAAGGCTTTAATTTGGATGCTGGAGTTCGTATGACTAACCATTCTAAATTCAAAGATCATTGGGTTTATAGCATCAATCCGTATTATGTAGGGGAAACCAATTCGGTGTTTTATAAAATTGGATACTCGTTTGCAACGGCATTTATTGCACCAACGTTGTATCAAAACTACGGTTCTATTCCGTATATTTTACCAAATTTTGATTTGAAACCTGAGAAAAATTCAACACATGAAATTGATTTAAGTGTGGGAAGTTTAGATAAAAAATGGCAGGTAACGGCAAGTTTGTTCCAAAGAAAAGAAAAGGACGGATTTGTATATGCGATTGTTGATCAAGCGAATTACACAGGACAATTTGTAAACTTGGATGAAAATAAAGCAAAAGGTTTTGAACTAGGTTTTGAATATCAAATTGTCGATTTCATAGGACTTGGCGCGAACTATAGCTTTGTTGAGAAGGAAAATGAAGCTTCGATGTTGAGAATTCCAAAACATAGAGTGAATTCACAAGTGAGCATTAAACCTTCTAAAAGTACATCGTTGTTGTTGATGCACCAATTTATCGGAAAACGAAACGATGCTTATTTTGATTCAAATACTTACAAAACGGTTGCTGTAGAGAATAAAGCATATCATACGTTCCACTTAAATGTTAATCAAAAGCTTACCGATAAACTTAGTTTATTCGGAAACGTAAATAACATTTTTAATGAGAATTATGTAGATGTAATTGGGTACACAACCAAAGGGCGAAATTATACACTTGGTTTCAATTACCAATTCTAAAAGAAAACTCCCTTTCGAAAATCGAAAGGGAGTTTTTTATTTTTTAAGTTCTAAGCCAAGCTTTTCAGCTTCTTCGATAACTAAGTTTTTGGCTTCTGAAGCATCATTTTGAATGGTGCCTTCTAAAATGGCTTCTTTTACTTTTTCTTTTAAAATTCCGATTTCCTTTCCGGGTTTCAAATCAAAAAGCGCCATAATTTCTTCTCCAGAAATCGGTGGCTGAAAATTTCTCACTTTATCTTTTTCTTCAACTTCTTTAATTTTTGTCGCAACGTACTCGAAATTCTTTTTGAATTTGGCTTGTTTAGAAGCGTTTTTCGTTGTGATATCTGCCTTACAAAGTGTGAACAAATCTTCCAAATCTTCCCCAGAATCAAACAATAACCTTCTCAAAGCGGAATCCGATGTGTCGTCGTCGATCAATGCAATAGGACGTGAAGAAAGCTTGACCATTTTTTGTACGTATTTCATATCCGGTCCTAACGGCAGTTTCAATCGCTGAAACATGGGTTTTACCATTTTCGAACCAAGGAATTCGTGACCATGAAAAGTCCAACCAATTCCTTCAACGAATTTTTTCGTTGGTGCTTTTCCAATATCGTGAAGTAGCGCTGCCCAACGTAACCAAAGGTTTTCTGTATTTTTAGAAATGTTGTCTACAACTTCTAAGGTGTGGTAGAAATTATCTTTATGAGTTTGTCCTTCTACTTCTTCAATGCCTTTTAAAGCGGTAAGTTCGGGAATAATTCGCTCTAATAATCCGGTGGATTCTAGTAATTTTAATCCTCGAGATGGCTTTTCAGAATTCATTATTTTGTTGAATTCTACCATAATTCGTTCCATGGAAACGATCTTAATACGATCCGCTTCTTGCTTAATGGCTTCCAAGGAGTTGTTTTCAATTTCAAAATCCAAAGTACATGCAAAACGAATAGCTCGCATCATTCTCAATGGGTCATCAGAATACGTTTGATGAGGTTCTAGAGGCGTTCGCAAGATTTTTTTCGTCAAATCTTCGCGACCTTCGAAAGGATCCATCAATTCGCCAAAAGTATCTGCATTCAGAGAAATTGCCATGGCGTTGATTGTAAAATCACGTCTTTTTTGGTCGTCCTCCAAACTTCCATTTTCAACAGCGGGTTTTCTAGAATCTTCAGAGTAACTCTCTTTTCTTGCTCCCACAAACTCCAATTCTAAATTTTGGTATTTGAACATGGCTGTACCGTAGGTTTTGAAAACCGAAACTTTAAGTTTAGGATCGAGAGTTTCCGCTATTTTTTGGGCTAAAAGAATACCATTTTCCTCAGTAACAAAATCAATATCGGTGGCAACTTTTCTGCTCATTAATAAGTCACGAACATAGCCGCCAACCGCATAAACACGCATGTTGTTTTCTCCAGCTACTTGAGAAATGGTTTTGAAAAGTTTGAGATTTTTATTTTGATTAAGATTGATTTTCATGAGGTCCTTCCGAAATTTCTTTTGCAAAAATTTTCCAAGTGCAAAGATAAGGAAAGGGATTGTTTTAGGCTATTTTTCTTTAGATTATGATAAACGACATCGTTCATTTTATATAAAGTTTATAACTTTATGCACTGAAAAGGGTCGTATAAAATTTAAAAAGTGGTTTTACCGAGGTTGTATGAGGTGTTTTAATTGTGTTTTTTTAGTAGTTTTTCTTGTGTTTGGAGTTGGTTTTTGCTCTGCCCAAGACAAACAAAAACGCGACTCGCTTTATCAAAAAATCGAAACCTATTCTCATAAAAGAAAAGCATCAAAATTTCTTTACAAGCTGATTTTTAGGAACATTCCTGATTCTGTTGAAGTACCAACCAACGATCTAAAGTCAGAAAACACATACCAAGGAAAATTTATCCGAAATATTTCTATTGAAACGATTGATCCACTTGGTACTTCCAAAAATTTTCAAGAAAAGAATAAACAATGGTTTGAGGATTTCGGAAATAGACTTCATGTAAAATCTAAGAAATTTGCGGTTCGTGGCTATTTGTTATTCAAAAAAGGTGATGTTTACAATGCTCAAAAATTATATGAATCCGAACGTCTCTTGCGTAATACAAGTTTTATTAATCGTGTGAATATTTCTGTGATCGACAGTACTTCGACCAAAGATTCAATTGATGTTCATGTTTTGGTATTGGACTCTTGGAGTTTGAAACCCAATTTTACGTTTTCGGGTAAAAAACTTGGAGTAGGTATTATAGAAGGGAATTTTCTTGGTCTCGGTCATGAATTGGGAATGGTTTATCGAACGGATTTTTCCGACAAAAGAAACTACCGTTTAGCAAGCTATAAAGCAAACAATATCTACGGAACGTATATTAATGCAGAAATTAAGGGCGAAAAAGATTTTGACAAAAACGAGAATGTCTATATCCGTGCTGATCGAGCTTTTTACTCGCCTTTAACACGTTGGGCAGGAGGTGTTAATTTGGAGTATTTCAGAAGGTTTATTGAAATTCCGAACGCCGAAGACAAACCTCCGTTTCCGCAAGGTGCTGTTCAGGTTCAGAATCAGGATTTATGGGGTGGAATTCAGTTTCGAGTGAAACCAAAATCGGATGGAAAAGTCACCGATAATATTGGAGTTACGATGCGTTTTCAGAATTTCTCTTATCTCGATTCTCCAGGAAAAGATTTAGATCCGCTCAATTTTTTCACCTCACATACCATGCTTTTAGGGTCGGTAAGTTATACGCAACGGAAGTTTTCAACCCGAAAAAATGTCTTTCAATTTGAACTTCCTGAAGATATTGCGTATGGAAAATCCCTGTCGTTAACAGGAGGTTTTGTCCGTATGTTAGGTGAATCCATGCCTTATTATGGGATTTCTGGCTCTTTTGGTGAGTTTAATCGATTTGGATATTTTAATATTCGAACAGAATTAGGAACGTTGTATAAAAATGGTGATAATTTCAGAACGGCTTTTCGTTTGGATGGACTCTATTTTAGTAAGTTGAGAGAAGGTGATCATCTTAAAATTAGACATTTTTTTTCGCCAACCTTGGTCATTGGTACCGCAAGAAGCAACACGTATTTGGATCGATTGAATATGTCTGCCTTGGACGAGTTTCCGCAATACAATGATAATTATCTCGGAACATCGAAATTGATTTTGCGTTATCAATTGCAATTTTTCGTGAATAAACCGTGGAAAAACTTCTATTTTAATCCGTATGTCATGGCAGGTTTTGGCTGGCTCGAGCGTGAAAATAAGAATCTTTTCAATTCAGGAATGCACACCAAAATTGGACTAGGAGTGCAGATTTATAATCCGTTTTTAGCGTTTAATCGTTTCCAACTATCCTTTGTTTTTTATCCTAAAGTTCCGTTTGATAACAATCCTATTTTTGATTTCAACGGTTATCGCAATAATCACATGCCGATTCCGAATTTCCAAATAGGAAAACCATCGGCTGTGGATTATCACTACGATTAATTTACTCTCGTAAAATTTTTATGCGGTTGTCGGGCCAAATTTTAATTACCGAAGAACCTGAATATTGCGAAACTTTTTCTCGATTTTCTTCAACAGCGAAGTCAACAGCAGAAATTAATTCTTGAGAAATATCAGAAAACTTCATCGGAGATTTTTCACCACTAAAATTGGCTGATGTAGAAACCAATGGTTTGTTGAGTTTTGAAATTAAACGTTTGCAAAAATCGTCTTTCACCAAACGAATTCCGATACTTCCATCTTCTGCTAAAATCTCTTTTGGTAGGCCTTTTGGGTTTTCGTAAACGATGGTTACTGGCTTTTCAGAAAGGTCAATGATTTCCCAAGCCATTTCTGGAACATCCACCAAACTTTGCAATCGCTTTTCGTTTTCTACCAAGATAATCATGGATTTGTTTTTGTCACGATGCTTAATTTCGAATATTTTTTGGATGGCTTCCACGTTGGTCGCGTCGCAGCCAATTCCCCAAATGGTATCCGTTGGGTACAAAATAGTTCCTCCGTTTTTAAGTGTTTCTAATGCTTTTTCCATGTTCTAAGCTTGTAGTAGCGGCAAATAGCGCTCTTTGATAATGTTAAGATGATGAATGTTGTGACCAACTAATAATTTCCCAATCGTTTCCACGGAAATTTCGTTGCCATTGGCTTTTCCCTTTTGGCTTAATTGTTCTTCGTTTAAAGGTCTGAAAAATAGGAGAGAAGCTTGTCGGTTACAATCAAATTCAAATAGAAGATGATTCAGTTTCTTCGTGTCAATATAATCATTAGCCGCAAACAAATCTTCATCATAACCCGCTAATTCCGTTTGATCTTTTCGAGCAAATCGTAACGCGCGATATCCAAATATTTTCTCCGTATCAATAAGATGTTGAAGCAAATTTTTTAACGTCCATTTTTCGGGAGCGTATGCAAAATTTCCCTCGTCTTCACTTAATTGATGGTAGATTTCTAAGGTTTCATTGCCAACGTTTTTTAATTCTTGAATCCAATTCTCGGACGGAACCAAATCAAGATACCGCTGAATGTATTTTTCAAATTCGGTCATGAAGAGTTGTTTTTAGGGGATAAAATTACGGATTCTTTCAAAGAAAAAACCACTCTTTTGGAGTGGTTTTCAGTTTTTATTTCGGCATTGATTCCTCATAGGTTGGTCCGTACAAGCCCGGAACTTTATTTCCAGTTACACGAAGATGCGCAATTAGTTCACCACGGTGATGGTACAAATGGTTATTCAAAAATGAACGAATCATCGCAATTTTCGGCATGGGACCTACCGCAACTTGATCTCCAAACATCAACGCCCAATCGTTAAAATACGTTGCTTCATCCGATTTTAAAATCGCTTCTTTCGCTTTCGCAACATTCTCTTCAAACTTTCCAACAATCGTAGACGCTTTCGTGATATCGCCTTTATCATATTGATATCCTGCAAAATTGAAGGAGTCGGTATTATAGGTGTCATCGTACCAATTGTAAATTTCTGCAACGTGAGAAGCTAATTCTGCTATCGACCATAAGTGCGGTTGTGGACGATAATCCAACGCCGAATCCGGAATAGCATTCAGTAATTTTCTTGTATTTTCAGCTTCGTATTCGAATTCGCTGAGTAATCCTTGTTTGATCATAATTTCTATTTATTTAGTAAATCGAAGGTACAGATTATCTCAAAAAAACGATTTTTCTGAATGCTAAATTTTTCTTAAATCTTGCTGAAATTTTAATCAGGATTGGACCATTCGTAAAAGTTGGCGTGATCGTAAAATTCGAAGCCACAAGCGGGGTAGAGTTGGTTTCCGATTTGGTTTTCTTTTCCCGTTTCCAAAAGAATTCCACAAGCTTTGGTTTGTTGACAAACGTTTTTAGCTTCTTCTAAAAGGAGTTTGGAAGCGCCAATTCCACGAAACTCGGCAGCAATAAATAAATCATTCAAAAGCCAATATTTTTTCATTCGAGTTGATGAAAATAGTGGATACAATTGGGTGAATCCAATCAACTTTCCATCAAGTTCGGCAACAAGTATTTCCGAATCTTTTTGCTGAATACGTTCTTCTAGAAACTCTTTGGCAGCATAGGTATCGCTCGTTTTATGATAAAACATTCGATATTGATCGAAGAGAACGGCAAGTTCATTCAAATCTTCAGTTGTTGCTTTGCGGATGGTTGTTTTCATAGATTAAAGGTAAAAAGAAATCCGAATCTTTTGGATTCGGATTTTCATTTATTTTGAGTTGATTTTAAGCAAAGCCTTTTTCTAAACCTTCGATAAGATCTTCGATATCTTCGATACCAACGCTTAGACGAATCAAATCATCGGTGATTCCAGCTTCAGCTCTTTTTTCTGCAGGAATAGAAGCGTGCGTCATCGTTGTTGGATGGTTTGCCAAAGATTCTACGCCACCTAAACTTTCTGCTAAAGTGAAAACTTGAATTTGCTCCAAGAATTTAATTGCATCAGCTCCATTTCCAGATTTAAAGTTGAATGAAACCATGCCTCCAAAACCATTTTTCATTTGCTTTTTAGCCAAATCAAAATGCGGATGCGAAGCCAATCCTGGATAGAAAACCTTTCCTACCAAAGGATGGTTTTCAAGATATTCAGCGACTTTCAATCCGTTTTCAGAATGTCTTTGAACACGCAGAGCCAAGGTTTTGATTCCTCGTAAAACCAAATACGAATCGTGTGGACCTAAAATTCCGCCCGATGCAAATTGGATAAAATGCAATTGCTCACCCAATTCTGGTGTTTTCGCCACTAAAGCTCCCGCAACAACGTCAGAATGGCCACCCAAATATTTCGTAGCAGAATGCATTACGATATCAGCTCCTAAATCCAAAGGTTTTTGTAGATATGGTGTTGCAAACGTGTTGTCCACGGCAACAAGGATATTTTTTCCTTTAACTAAATCAACCACGGCTTGGATGTCCACCAATTTCATCAATGGATTTGTTGGTGTCTCGATCCAGATTAATTTTGTTTTATCAGTGATTTTACTTTCTACGTTCTTCAAATCATCAAAATTCACAAAATGGAATTTCAGATTGTATTTTTCAAACATTTTGGTAAATATTCGGAATGTTCCCCCATATAAATCGTCACAAGCAATAACTTCATCACCTGGATTTAATAATTTCAAAACGCAATCTGTTGCTGCCAAACCAGAACCGAACGCCAAGCCGCGCGCTCCGTTTTCGATACTCGCCAAGCTGTCTTCTAAAGCTTGTCTCGTAGGATTCGCTGCTCTAGAATACTCGTATCCTGAGTGAACTCCTGGACTTTTTTGTGCAAATGTTGAGGTAAGGTAAACAGGAACATTCACCGCTCCTGTCGAAGGATCGTGTTGTTGTCCTCCGTGAATTACTTTGGTATTGAATTTCATAATTTCTATACTTTTTACATTTTTATAGCAGATTTTACTGCGAATTCTTCGGCTACTTCAGCCATCCATTGGGAAACATCTTCTTCACCTGTTGCTCTTTTGTACGTGTCTCCTAAAGAAACCAAAATCTGGTGGTAGAAACGTTTCATGTGATCTACAGGCATTTCTTTCGTCCAAAGATCGATACGCAAAGCTTCCATCGTTTTGTCATCCCAGACCGAAATCATGGTAGCCTTCGTTTCTTGCTTGCTAATGCCGCCATCTTGGGCATTCCAAGTTATTTTTTCAGGAACGTGATTTTCGTCTAGTTCAACATCTATGGTAATCTGGGTCTTTCTCATGTATTCTTATTTTTTAAATAATAATTGTAAGTTTTAATTTCGTTGTACAATAACACCGCGTTGAATGCCAACATGGTTACTGGAAATGGTTTATCCCAAAATAGAGACAAACAAAGAATGATTCCAACGCTGATGAAAATAGAACGAATATAAGTTTTATATAATTCCACGCCTCGGAAAAACATAATTTTTACCGCCTCAATAGGTTTCGACAAAATTAAGAAAATCCCCGCTATGAAGTTTCCAATAAGTGCAATATTCAAGCCTAAATATTGTTTTCCAAAAGCGACATTTCGGAAGACAAGATGAGCATCGGCAATATAAAGAGCCGAAAGAAAAAATATAATAATAAGTCCATTGACTGTTGTGCGGAATTTCCAAAATTCTTCCTGTTTGAAAGGGAATTCTTTCCCTTCACTTTCCGACCACTCTTTCAATTTTGGAATGCTAAGTCTGTTGAAAGCGACTAGTAAACCTGTAAAAACAAGAATGATGAGGCTTAAAATTTGGAATCGAAATTCATAATCAAACATTCCTTCATTTTCTCCTGACGCAGAGCCGAAGAAAATAGCCACAATCACGTAAACTCGGAAGAGAACGGGAAATAATGGATTTAATGTTGAATCAAAATTGGGTTCAACGGATTTATTGATTAATGATTTGAAGTCCAAAGCCACGTTTACTCAGTAAATTTAGGTTTGTATTTCGCTTGCGTGAAAATTTCCTGAGCGTTGGTATCCAAAAACTTTTGCAAAGGCGTGTCTGGATTTACTTGGAAGTATTTTTTACAAATTTGCCATCCCGTAAAAATTCCAATTTGAGGAGTTGATTCGTTATCGATTTCTGTGTAAAATTTAGAAAAAGGTCCTGGAGCGATAAAACGATCAACTAGTCGAGAATCGTCGCTGTATAAAAGGTTTTGCTCAACTAAATAATTCCAAATATTCACTTCATTAGCAACCGCCCAATCGTATTGCTTTTGAGTGTAGTTAATTTTCAAATAATCAGGTGTTTCCGGCAAAAAAGCGTCTTGTAAGGTCATGATTTTTCCTTGATACACCAATTGATCCAAGAATTTTTGATGATCTCTGTTGAATGGAACTTTGCTCTCCGCTAAAATTTGAGAGATTTTTGGAACGATATTTTGAGGATTCATCGAGGTTTGATAGTATTGTTCTAAACCTTTGTATCTCGGATTGTTCTCGCCCATAAACGCCGTAACATCCACGAAAATGAAATTTTCTTCGGGTTTGTAAAAAATAGGATCCGTTACCGCTTGCAAAGCCGATGAATACAAATACGTTCTCGGTGTTTTGAAATTTGGAAAATACTGATGGATACGTGCGTAAAGCTTTTTCAGATCGGCATCCAATTTTTTGATGTCAATTTTTGCAATCGCTTCATGATAGATTTTGGCTTCGGCAGAATCTTGTCTTCGTTTTACAAAATCTTCGTTCGTAACCGTTCCTTGAAACCATGGAAACTGCTTCTGAAACTCTTCTAAAGGTAGGTTCGGGTTGTAAAATTCTTTCGAAATATCAACGATTTCAACTTTATCAACAGGTTTTTCAATTTGGGTGTCCCATTGCTTTTCGGTTTCTTTTTTACAAGAAAGCAATGCGCCAAAAATTATGATTCCAACGGAAAATATTCTCAAAAACTTCATTATTTTTACATCAAAATAAGGAACAAAAATACAACTTTCCTATGCTGAATCCTATAGAAACCGAAAGATTAATCCTCCGTCCACTCGTTGCAGAGGATGTGCATCGCTTGTTTTTGTTGGATAGTAACCCACAAGTAATGAAATATGTAGGTCAGCCCGTGCTTACCGAGCCTAGCCAAAGTCGAGCGGTTATTGAGATGATTCAAGCGCAATATGAGAAATTCGGAATTGGACGTTTTGCAGTCATTGAAAAGGAATCCAATCTTTTAATCGGCTGGGCTGGACTGAAATTTGTGGATTATGAAGTGAATGGACACCAAAATTTTTATGAAATCGGATATCGCTTTTTACCCGAATCTTGGGGGAAAGGTTATGCAACGGAATCTAACAAACCTTTTGTAGATCGAGCGTTTAACGAAATGGGGGTCAAAGGACTTTTCGCGTATGCGCATGAAGAAAATGTTGGCTCACATCATGTTTTACAAAAATTAGGTTTTGAGATTCAAGGCGATTTCATGGAATCCGATGGACGTTGTATTTGGTTTGTACATCAAAATAATTCAAAATAAAAATAAAAAATGCAAACAGATAAAGTAATTCAACATATTGTCGATTGGTTAAAAAACTACGCCACGAAAGCTGGTGTAAAAGGCTATGTTATTGGAGTTTCGGGCGGAGTTGATTCGGGTGTTGTTTCCACATTGTGCGCGATGACGGGATTGGATGTTTTAGCGATTGAGATGCCGATTCGTCAAAAAGTGGATCAAACGGATCGCGCTTTGGAACATATTCGTTTTTTGGAAGCGAAGTTTCCCAATGTAAAAGGAATGAGCGTGGATTTAACTCCCGCTTTTGAAGAATTGTATAAAACTTTTGATGTTCATGATGAAGAATTTCCCAACGAAAAGTTGGCTTTTGCGAATACACGTTCCCGTTTACGCATGTTGACATTGTATTATTATGGGCAAATCAACAGTCTTTTGGTGTGTGGAACGGGGAATAAAGTTGAAGATTTTGGAATTGGTTTTTACACAAAATACGGCGATGGAGGAGTCGATGTTTCACCAATTGCAGATTTATACAAAACCGAGGTCTATGAACTTGCCCGCGTTTTGGACCTTCCGGAAAGTATTAAAAATGCCATTCCAACCGATGGTTTATGGGATGTTGATCGTACAGATGAACAACAAATTGGAGCAACGTATCCGGAATTGGAGAAAATTCAGAAAGAATACGGAACCAAAACTGAAGCTGATTATAGCGGAAGAGATTTGGAGGTTTTCAAGATTTTTCAACGTATGAATCGTGCGGCACAACATAAAATCAACCCAATTCCGGTGTGTGATATTCCGGAGGAGTGGAGAAATTAATCTGAAAATAAACCATGAATTCAAAGAACAAATCACTATTTTATTTGGTTGTTGGCCTTTTGGTAGGAATGCTTGCGATGTATCTTTTCAATAATTATAAAATTGAGAAGAAAAATCCAGATTCTTCGTCAACTGAAATTTCAAATTCGAAATCGGATTCTGATTACGGAAGTAAATCCAATTCAAAGTCCAAGTCGAAAACTAAATCCAATTGGAATAACAACAGCAATGAAAATCAACAGTCTTCTGGAACATCAATATCCAATATTGATGATTTAACCGAAGAAAATCGTGTGATAGCCTATGTAAAAGAACATCATAAATTGCCTGATTATTACATCACCAAAGGAGAAGCCCGAAATCAAGGTTGGGAAGCTTCGAAAGGAAATTTGTGCGATGTTTTACCGGGAAGAGCGATTGGTGGCGATCATTTTAGCAATCGAGAGAAAACACTTCCAAAGGGAGATTCGTATTTTGAGGCGGATGTGAATTATTCGTGCGGAAGAAGAAATGCAGATCGTATTGTTTTTACCAAAAATGGCGATGTTTATTTAACAAAAAACCATTATAAAACCTTCGAAAAGCAGTAATTTTGCACTCATAAAACTTAGATTTAGCAATGAAAGAAGTATATATAGACTTTAGTGAAATCGGAGATTACGAAGATTTTTACACACAACTAAAAGAAAAACTAACGCTTCCCGAGTATTTCGGAGATAATTTGGATGCTTTGTTTGATTCGATAACTGGGGATATAAAGTTGCCTTTGCATATTGAATTTGTGAACATGAGCGTCGATCAACTTGAAACATTTGAAGATTTGTTAACGACGCTTGAAGACGCTGAAGATGAGGTTGAAGATTTTTCGTTTTCCTATTATCTTGAGCAGTACGAAGACGAAGATGAGGAAGAAGGCGAAGCGGATTCTGAATAGAATTTAAATATGAACATAAAAAAAATACGATACTCGAGAGCATCGTATTTTTTTTGTTGATATGAAGAAAATTTAAATGGGTCTTATTTCAAAGGAGCTAATAAATTGACTCCATCAACAGTAGCCCAAGCTCCTTCTGTAAGGACAACTTTAGTTACTGTTCCATTTGTGAATGATTTAGGATTTGCTTGAGAATATGCATAACCCCAAACTCCTAGATTGTCAGAATTGTTGTAAGAAAGTGGGTTTACAACGATTTTTCCAGTGGCAACTTGCGCCGTTTCTGTAGCTGCGTCTTGGATAAGTACCGCGTATGCTTTCTGAGATCCAATATTTTTGTATCCGCTAACGTAAACGTTAGAGAAAATTCCTGTTCCGTGTTTTTTGAACTGAATTGCAGAAATTTCTGGAGAGTTTGGTGACTCTGGATTCGTGTTGTTATCTCTAATCAACGTGATGTTCGAAATTTTTGGAGCTGTGTTATCCGCGTTTCCTGAAGATTCAATCTCCATTCCGAAATTCCCTGTTCCTGTTTGGAAAGCAAACCAGTTCGTGTTGTTTTGTCCGCTCCAAGCATCTTGCCAGTCAAAAGAATCATCATAGTTACCGTAAGAAATAATGTTCTTTGCAGAAACGGTTCCTCCGAAGAATTCGTAACCATCATCCGTTCCTTTGTATGTTACCAAGTTTTCCAAAACCGTTCCAGCTCCTACCGCGTAGAAAGTCATTGAGTTGGTTTCAGAAGTACCGTCACCGATTTTCTTACCTGCATATTCTACACGTACAAATTTCATTGTTCCTGAATTCGAATTTGCATCAGAACCACCGTAATATACGTTGTTTCCGTCTTCAGAAAGCGCTTGTGCGTTTCCGTTTACCGCTTTGATAGGTGCGTTTCCGTAAAGTGTAATTCCACCCCAATCTCCCGGAGTTTTAGTTGCTGTTGTGAAAACGATAGGCTCAGAAGCAGTTCCTTGTGCGTTGATTTTACCATCTTGCAACACTACTAAGCTACTCGTTTTTGTTGTGTTTACGGTAAATGTAGCTCCTGGTTCAATCGTAATTGTTGCGTTTCCGGTAACTTTTACAATTCCGTCAAGCGTATAAGCTCCTTTTTTAATTAAAAGGTCTTTAGAAATAGTTCCACTTAAAGTTCCGCTTCCGCTTAATACAGATTCGGTAGTTCCACCTCCTCCTCCTTGACCTCCATCGCCGTCGAACCCGTCATTTACTTCAATGGTACACGATGTTAGAGCGATTCCTGATACTAAAGCAAGCGATACTAATGATAATACTTTTCTTTTCATTTTGATATGTAGATTTATTGATTAATTATTTGGTTAAATTTTGGTTTAGAATGTGTATCCAACAGTCATGTTGAAGTTCACTCCTTTGTAGAAATCGTTTAGAAGGTTGGTTCCGTTGTTTAAGTCTAAATGGTTGTATCCTTCGTCTCCGATGTTAATTTTATATTGGCTGTTTAAAATGTTTTGTATAGCGAATTTTACATTCCAGTTTTTGTTGATTTGATTCTGATAAACGAAATCCAATTGGTGGAAAGGCAATTCATAGTAATTATCCGTTCCTGAACCTCCTGTTGCGTAGATTTTCTTTCCAGAAACGTTGTACACTAAAGAGAATGTTTTCGCAAAGTTGTCTTTGTTTTTGTATTCGTATTTCAAATCTGCGTTGATAGTGTATGGTGCAGCTCCCTGCAAACCTCTCTTCTTAAGGTCTTTCAAGTCTACCCAATACGGACGCTCCATGTCAAGCTGCTTGTCGCTTCTCTTCACATCGGTGTGCATAATGGTTGCATTGGCTCCTAACGAGAATCGATCTAGAGATTCCGAAAGTCTTCCCAATCCGATATTTCCTTCAAGCTCGATACCGTAAACATCAGCACTTGTTGCGTTGAAGAACGTAATGGTTGTTCCTGTTGCGTTTGCAGATGCTGTTAATGATCTTTCAATAGCGTTTTCAATTTTCTTGTAGAAAAGGTTCGCTGCGAAGAATTCTTTTTTAGATCCGAAATATTCCCATTTCAAATCGAAGTTGTAGTTATCACTCGTTTTGATATTTGGGTTACCGATTACCGATACGTTATCTGGGCTGATGTATTCAATAGGAAGCGTCTCAATCAAAATCGGTCTTGTAACCGTTTTACTGAAAGCGAAACGTAAATTGTTTCTATCTCCTAATGCTTTCTTAACCGAGATTGATGGTAAGAATTCGTTTCTTGTTTTATCTAAATTCTCTTTTTTATCGGCACTTAATTGTGAGTAACGAATTAAGGTCATATCGGTTTCGTAACGCGCTCCCAATAAGATGTCCCAAGATTCTGTCGGTTTCAAGTTTACGGTTGCGTAACCTGCGTTCACCATTTGATAGAAACTTGAGTAGAACTGAGAAGCGTCTGATCCTTCTTGGAAGAACAATAAACCGTTAGAAATCGCTTGATCAAAAGCAGTTTGAGGCTTATCGATGTTAATGATGTGCGAATCGTTAGACGCGGTTGTTTTTCTTCCGAAGATGAAACGGTAGCTCGTCTTTCTGAAATCTGCAAAACCATTGTATCCAACATTGATTTGTACAGGATATTCTTTTTTGTCGCCTTTGTTTCCTAAAGAAAGTTGATATTCAGCGAAAGCTGATCCGTAGAAACGAGAATCAACATCAAGATACTGACGGATTAAGTTGTTTCCACCGTATGTCATGTTCATTGAACCTGCAGGAAGTGCGTGTCCATTAGCATCCGTTAAGTTTCCGTCCATGATTTTACGATCGGGCTGACTGTAATTGTTGATCACGTAACTTGCTCCCGCTTTAATTTGATTTCGATCATCAATTTTTTGAGATCCCAATAATTGCAAATCCAAGAATCTTGAAATATCCAATTGGTTGGTTCTGAAAAATCCTGATGTGTTGTTTACTTCTTGGTTTTTGTACCCGAAGTTATCTGAGATTGTGTTTTGCGCGTTTTGCAAATAGATGGCATTTAAGAGTAAATTCGTTCCTAAACGTTTGTAGTTTAATCCTAATAATGCCGCCGATTCTGTTTCGTATTCGTATTCTTTACGATTTAGCTTGTTCAAATAAACCGTTCCTTGCTCGCCCAAACTTCTGTATTGGTTGTTGTTGCCTTCTTGATAGTTGTATTTCGAAGATTGGTTTAGGGAAAACATAATTCCTAACGTACTTTGTTCTCCAGTTCTGATTCTTTGAGCCGTTGTAAATCCTAAACTTGTGTTAGGTAGCGATTTTACATTGTCTACATTCCAAGAATCTTTGAAAGCGTTTAACGATTCTTCGGTTGTAAATTTATGGTTCGTTGGTCTTTTTCCACGAACTAAAGAAGGAAGTCTTCTGTCTTCTGAATTCAAACCTAAATATCCGTCAAATCCTGAAGCTCCTTCAGCAATTTTAAATTGATTTCTGAATGTTGATAGCGTATTAACACCGATCCCGAATTCTACTTTAGAGAACGCTTTATCTATCGTTAATGTTTCAATATCAAAGGTTGCTCCTGCAAAATCTCCGTAAAGATTGGAGTTGAAGGTTTTATAAATGTTCAGTTTTCCAACAACATCCGTTGGGAACTGCTTCAATGCGATAATTTTTTGGAACGGGTTGTTCGATGGCGATCCCAATCCGTTAATTAAAAGGTAGTTGTAACGCTCTTCCAATCCTCTTACGAAAAGTCCACGTCCTTCAACCGTTGTAATTCCGGTAACTTTCGTTAAACCTTGCTCAACGTTCGAGATTCCTTTTCTAGAAATTTCTTCCGCACTTACAGCCTGTTTTTGGATGATGGCTTTCTTTTGTTCAACAAGAACTGCAGCTTCTGTTTTTTTGTTATTACTTGCTTTTACCGTAACGCCTTCTAGTGACGTTTCCTTTCTAATAGTGTCTTGTTTCGCTTGTTGGGCGGTTACACTTACACCCGCAAGAAACAATACTGCAATACTTAGTTTATAGACTTTCATTCTTTTTATTACTTTTTCTTCGGTGCAAAGGAATAGATTAAAGTGAGGTGTGTTGTTTTCTAAAATCTTAACTTTACGTTACCATTCCTTTAACAGAAATAGGGAAATATTAATTTTATGTGAATTGTGAAAACCTCTTGATTTCGAGTGACCTTTTTGCCTAAATTTGAAAGTTCTACAATAAATTAAAAAGTAAAAATGAGTGCAAAAAAAATCCTTTTAATAGATGATGAGCATGATATTTTGGAAATCCTTTCGTACAATTTAGAAAAAGAAGGGTACCAAGTATATACGGCTGATAATGGAGTAAAAGGAATTGAAAAAGCCAGAGAAATTCATCCAGACCTAATTCTTTTGGATGTGATGATGCCTGAAAAAGATGGTATCGAAACCTGCCAAGATCTTCGTAAAATAAAAGAGTTACAAAGAACGTTAATCGTTTTTTTATCGGCTCGTGGCGAGGAGTTTTCTCAACTTGCCGGATACCAAGCTGGCGCAAACGATTACGTAGTTAAAGTAATCAAACCAAAAATTCTGATTTCAAAAATCAATGCTTTATTAAAGCTGAATGCCCAAATAGAAGATACATCCAAAGTATTAGAAATTGGCGATATGGTTATTGATAAAGATAATTTTCGCGTTTCTAAAAGCGGAAAATTTATGCCGCTTCCCAAAAAAGAGTTCGATCTTTTATATCTATTGGCTTCGAATACGGAGAAAGTTTTCAAAAGAGAAGAGATCTTGGAGAAAGTTTGGGGAAACGACGTGGTCGTAGGCGAGAGAACGATTGATGTTCATATCCGTCGTTTGCGCGAAAAATTAGGCGACGATTCTATACAAACTCTTAAAGGTATCGGTTACAAATTAGTTGTGTAACTTTGTTGCATGAGATTTAGCCGACTTTCATTTCTTACCGCATCCTTAATGACAATCGCTATTGTAGTGATTGTAATTTTGTTTGATGACGCTCGTAATAATGTGAGTCAGTTTGAGTTCAATCTCACGTATTTACTCATCATTACTACGGTTCTTATTTTTATTGTCACCTTTTTCGGGATTGAAACTTTGTTTTCGGTGTACGGAAAAAGGCAATTAAAAAAAATGGCGGAAAATATTCCCGAAGTAGGTTTTCAAGTGGAAGATTTGATGGGTTTCAAGGAATTGAGCGAGAAAATTTCCGACATCAAAAAAGAAAGCGAATCCGAATTGGATTTACTTAAAGAAATGGAAGTTTTCCGAAAAGAATATGTAGGAAACATTTCCCACGAGCTTAAAACACCGCTTTTTTCCATTCAAGGCTATGTAGAAACGTTATTGGATGGCGCTTCCGAAAATCCGGTCATTCTAGGGAAATATTTGGATAGAATAGGTATTTCTGTGGAACGATTGATTAATATTGTCAATGATTTGGACATGATTAATCAGTTCGAAGCGGATGAAATTAAACTTAACATTACAACATTTGATTTAAATTCATTGATTCGCGAAGTCTTTGATTTATTGGAGATTGAAGCTCAAAAGAAAGGTGCAATTTTAAAATTAGTTCCAGCGTTACCACAAATCTTTGTTGAAGCCGATAAACAGAAAATTTCCCAAGTTTTAATTAATTTGGTTTCCAATGCAATTCATTATTCCAATCGACAAGAAGCAACGATAAAAATTACGACCGCCTATCTGAAAAATAAGGTGATGGTGGAAGTTGCCGACAATGGAATGGGAATAAAACCAGACGCTTTGCCGAGGATTTTTGAACGTTTTTATCGTGTCGAAACCAGTAGAAATAGAAAAGATGGTGGTTCTGGTTTGGGATTAGCTATTGTAAAGCATATTTTAGAGGGTCACGGCGAGACAATTACCGTTGCTAGTGAGTATTTGGAAGGGACGAAATTTAACTTCTTATTGAAAAAAGCACAAGAGATCCCGAAGCCGGGAATTTAAAAAAATCTTTTTTGTAAAAAAATATTCAATTAATTTTTTGTCATTTTTCAATTATCATATCTTTGCATCAGTTCAATTGAATAAAGAAAAGAGAGAAAAAAATGGTTTATAAAATTCGCGTAATTTTAGATGCTAAAGAGGATGTTTTCAGAGACATCGAGATCAAAGGAAAACAAACCTTGTGGAATCTTCACTTGGGAATTAAAAGTGCCTTTAGCCTGCAGGGAGAAGAGTTGTCTGCGTTCAACCTTTTGGAAGAAGACGGAACGGTTGTAAAATCAGTTCCTTTGGAAGACATGAGTGATGACGGAGATGGTGAAATTATGTCTGATATTTATATCGACGAAGCTTTTGAAACAACGGGTGACAAAGCTCAATTTCAGTATGGTTTATTAGATTTATGGGAATTTTACTGTGAGTTGGTGGATACTACCGAGGAAAAACCTGCTGTAAATTATCCAATTACAGCTTTCCGTTTCGGAAACGCGCCTTTGAAAGCGCCAGGGAAAAATGGCGGTGCCGCTTCAGGAAAAGGAAAAAAATCAGCAATGCCTTTAATGGATGATGATTTTAACTTTGATGACGATTTTGGTAACGAAAGTTTCGATGACGAAGATGATGATTCTTTTGATGACGAAGAAGAAGTAGGATACGAAGATGATAACTTCGAAGACGATCGCGAAGAAGATTAAGATTCTACTTACATCATAAAAAATAGATGAAAGAGCCTGAGAATAACTCAGGCTTTTTTAGTATTTTTGGCTCACAATCCCCAAAATTAGTATATGAAAAAGTTAGTTGTAATGGCAATCATCGGTATGGGACTGCTGTCCTGTGCCACTCAAAAATCTAAGAATACGATGGAATCACCCGATCAGTGGAAACATAACACGAATATTTACGAAGTTAATTTAAGACAATACACGCAAGAAGGTACTTTCAATGCATTTGCAAAAGACCTTCCGCGCTTGAAAAAAATGGGAGTGAAAACCCTTTGGTTTATGCCAATCACTCCAATCGCTCAAAAAAATAAAAAAGGAAGTTTAGGAAGCCAATACGCGGCGGCAGATTATACATCGATCAATCCAGAATTTGGGACGATGGATGATTTCAAACGTTTGGTGAAAGAAGCGCACAGACAAGGTTTCAAAGTAATTATTGACTGGGTGGCGAACCATACCGGTTGGGATCATGTTTGGACGAAAACACATCCTGAATACTATTTAATGGATCCAAAAACCAACGATTTTCAAATCGCATCAGGAATGGATGATATTATTGAATTGGATTACTCGAAGCCTGCAACGCGTAAAGCCATGATTGAGGCAATGAAGTTTTGGGTTCGCGAAACAAATATCGACGGATTCCGTTGCGATCTTGCTAGTTGGGTAGAAGTGGATTTCTGGGAAGAAGCAAAACCTGAAGTTGAAAAAGTAAAACCTCTTTTCTGGTTAGGTGAATACGATGAATTGGATACGCCAGAATACGGTCGTGTTTTCGATGCGAGTTATTCATGGACGTGGATGCACAAAACCAAAGACTATTACGATAATAAAGTTTCTTTGGATGATTTGAAGGCTCTGTTGCACAAATATTCGGCTTTAGGAGACAAAACGCAACGTGCTTGGTTTACATCAAACCACGATGAAAACACATGGAACGGAACCGAATATGAGAAATACGGCGTTATTGCAAAGCCTTTAGCGGTTTTCTCAGCAACTTGGAACGGAGTTCCTTTGCTATATTCGGGTCAAGAATTGCCGAACAAAAAACGTTTAGAATTCTTTGAAAAAGACGTGATCGAATGGAATGGTTCGTTTGAAATGGCTGATTTTTATAAGACGTTACTTCAATTAAAATCAACAGTTCCCGCTTTGAGAGGTGGTGATGCAAGCGTTTCTACTCATATTTTAAATACATCAGCAAACGATAAAATTTTTGCATACAAACGTAAAAATGGAAACTCGGAAGTGCTTGTTGTTTTGAATATGTCCAAAGACCCTGTGAAGTTTTCTCTAGAAGATGCTCAGGCATCAGGAAGTTTTAAGGAAGCATTTACGCAAACGACAAGAAATTTTGATTCGGATAAAAATTTTGATTTCAAAGTTTCGGATTACGCCGTTTTTGTAAAATAAATAACGGTAAAATAAATAATGAAGAACGGATTTTTTCCGTTCTTTGTTATTTCTATGAATAAAGAAATCGTAATACAGCAAATTCAGAAACTCACCAAAGAGAAAGTTGAAGGTTTACAAAAGCTTATTGACGAAATGCGTAGTTCCAACAACGATACCAAATCTTCGATGGGAGACAAATACGAAACGGGACGCGAAATGCTTCAGCAAGAAATTAATCAATTGCAAGGTCAGCTCAACCAAGCATTGGAGCTTCAACGCATTGCAGATAAACTTTCTATTCAACCTTCCGAAAGTATTGAATCATCTGCTTTAGCCAATACCAATAAAGGATTTTTCTTTTTCGGAATTTCATTAGGAAAAATGGAATTGGATGGAAAAACGTTGATGTGTATTTCTATGGATGCGCCTTTAGCAAAGATTTTAGCAGGAAAAAGTATAGGAAATTCTATCACTTTCAACGGAATGAGTTTTCAACTAATTGATATTTTCTAATTCGTTCATTTTTTTGGTTTTTCTATTTTACTGCATCAGTCTTTTTTTATACATTTGAGTTCACGAATTTTTATACATCTCCATGCAGAATTACCACGAACTTTTACAGCATATTTTAGATAACGGAACCGACAAAACGGACCGCACAGGAACTGGAACACGCAGTGTTTTTGGCTACCAATTGCGTTATGATTTGTCTAAAGGTTTTCCTTTAGTGACGACTAAAAAAGTGCATTTAAAATCCATCGTTTACGAGCTATTGTGGTTTTTGAAAGGCGATACGAATATTCAATATTTGAAAGATAACGGCGTTTCTATTTGGGACGAATGGGCAGATGAAAATGGAGATTTAGGGCCTGTATATGGTGCGCAGTGGAGAAGTTGGAAAGGAGCGGACAATAAAGTGGTCGATCAGTTTTCGGAGGTGATTGAGCAAATCAAAAAAAATCCAGATTCTAGAAGATTAATCGTTTCTGCTTGGAACGCTGCTGAAATTCCAAATATGGCACTAGCCCCTTGTCATGCGATGTTTCAGTTTTATGTGGCCAATGGAAAATTGTCATTGCAATTGTATCAACGAAGTGCGGATGTCTTTTTAGGGGTTCCGTTCAATATTGCCAGTTATGCATTGTTGTTGATGATGGTAGCGCAAGTTTGTGACCTTGAAGTGGGCGATTATGTGCATAGTTTTGGTGATGTTCATATTTACAACAACCATTTCGAACAAGTGAAAAAACAGTTGGCACGAGAACCGAAAGCGCTTCCAACCATGAAAATCAATCCAGAAATTAAAGATATTTTCGATTTTGATTTTGATGATTTTACGTTAGAAAATTACGATCCATATCCAGGAATTAAAGCGCCTGTAGCGATTTAATAAGCAATGCCGGTGTATCTACTGGCATTTTTTTATAGATTAATTTAGTTAAAACTCATGAATAAAATTTTTACTGCTGCATTATTTCTTGCTGCGATATCGATACCTACTTTTTTTCAAGCGCAAACGGAAACTTCCAATAGAGAAGGTGTTTACAGAGCAAGTCACACCAAGTGGACGGACTTGAAACACACCAAATTGAAAGTGAATTTTGACTTTGATAAAGAGCAAATGAATGGTGAAGAATGGCTTACGGCAAGTCCGTATTTTTATCCAAGTGATTCGTTGGTTTTGAATGCGAAGTCAATGCTCATTCACGAAGTTGCTTTAGATAAAGGAGGTTCAAAACAACCTTTGAAGTACGAGTATCAAAAGGATATTTTAAAAATTAATTTAGATAAAACGTATAGCCGAAATCAAGAGTATACGATTTACATAAAATATACGGCAAGACCTAATGAAGTGAAACAGGAGGGAAGTGCGGCGATTAACGATGCTAAAGGTTTGTATTTTGTGAATGCGAAGAAGCAAGATCCAGAAAAACCCGTTCAGATTTGGACGCAAGGTGAGACAGAATCTTCTTCGGCTTGGTTTCCAACGATTGACAAGCCAAATCAGAAAACCACTCAGGAAATTTACATGACAGTTCCTGATGAGTATGTGACTTTGTCGAACGGACTTTTAAAGGAATCTAAAAAAGAAAATAATGGACAACGCACTGATCATTGGGTGATGAATAAAAAACATGCTCCGTACTTATTTTTCATGGGCGTGGGCGAATATGCGGTTGTGAAAGACCAATGGAATGGAATTCCTGTTGATTACTATGTTGAAAAGGCGTACGAGCCTTACGCAAAAGGAATTTTCGGGAATACGCCAGCAATGATGGATTTCTATTCTAAAAAATTGAATTATCCGTATCCATGGGCGAAATATTCACAAATGACGGCTCGAGAATACGTTTCGGGAGCGATGGAAAATACTACGGCGACTTTGCATGATGATTCTGCGCAACAAACGGCAGAAGATTTGAAAGACGAAAACAAATGGGAAGCAACAATTGCACATGAACTTTTTCACCATTGGTTTGGAGATTTAGTTACCGCAGAAAGTTGGAGTAATTTAACGGTTAATGAATCGTTTGCTAATTATTCGGAGTATTTGTGGTTTGAACATCAATACGGAAAAGACGATGCTGAATATCATAAATTAACAGATATTGGCCGCTATTTGCATGATCCAGAAGATTATAGTAAACATTTAGTTCGCTTTAATTATGCGTCTCGAGAAGATGTTTTTGATTTGGTGAGCTATAATAAAGGGGGAAGTATTCTCCATATGTTGCGAAATTATCTGGGTGACGAAGCTTTTTTTGGCGGTATGACGGAGTATTTGAAATCGAACGAATATGGAACGGGAGAGGCTCATCAGATTCGTCTTGCGATGGAAAAAATTTCTGGTAAAGACCTGAATTGGTTTTTTAATCAATGGTATTTTAGCAACGGTCACCCGAAAATTAGTTATACAAGCCATTTCGAACCAGTTAAAAAAGAAGTTACGATTTCAATCAATCAAAATCAAACCCCTTTGTTTGAATTTCCGTTGACGTTAGATGTTTTCGAAAATGGAAAAGCAAGTCGTAAAATGGTTTGGGTAAATGCAAAATCCAAAAATAACTTCACATTTCCAGCCACAAAAAATCCAGAATTTGTTAATTTGAATCCGGATGGAGTTTTGGTAGCGGACATTACGCAATCGAAAACGGCAGAGAATTATTTAGCACAATATCAAAATACCAAAGAGTTTTACGGACGTTATCAAGCAGTTAGTGCGGTAGTTGATATGGGCCAAAAGAATGATGTAGCCATAAAAACGTTAGTCGCTGCCTTGAAAGATCCGTATTTCCGAGTTCGTGAAAAAGCAATTAGTGGTTTAGATTTGTCTAATTCATCGGTTGCAAAGCAAGCTTTATCCGAAGTGGAGAAACTAGCAACGCAAGATCCGAAGACTTTAGTTCAAGCCGCGGCATTGATGGCGTTAGGAAAATTAAACCAACCTAAATATTTAGTTGTATTTGAAAATGCGATGAAAACACCTTCTACAGCAGTGAAAGGAGCAGCTTTGGCGGGAATCGCAAGTTTAGAGCCTTCGAAAGTTGCTACCTATTCTAATCAAGTTGATTTGAGTAATGCTTCAGAAGATATCATGAATGTTTTACTTCCAATTATTGTAAAAAACAAATTAGAAAAGCATATGCCAGCGATAGCTTCCGTTGCGGCTTTTTATCCTTTTGTGAAATTTCAAAATCCAACTTTAGGCGCTTCAGCCGAAGAAGGGTATCAATGGATAATGAGTTCGGATAATGCTAAAGCAACGGAAAAGTTGATTAAAATTATGGGGCAAGTGAAAGGGGAATTAGAGTCGAATCCGCAAGCAAAAATGATGATGCTTCAAGTTTTGAAAGACGGTCTCAATCGTAAAATGCAAGTTTTGAAAGCGAACCCAACGAATCCTTTAGTTAAAAAACAAATTGATTCTTTAAACAAAACCATCGAGTCTTACTCGAAGTAAAATCAAGATAATTGAAAATGCACTTGCTATAAAGTAGGTGTATTTTTTTGATAATTTATGTGATGAAAGGGCAGTTTAAAAAGGATGTTTTCCTAAATTCGCATTAAAATTATAGGAAAATGAAATTTGGTATTGAAGCAGCAAGCTATTATGTTCCCTCACTTTATTTAGAAATTCAAGATTTGGCAGCGCAACGAAATATTGAAGCCGCAAAATTGGAAAAAGGTTTGGGATTGCATAAAATGGCTTTTCCTGATGTGCACGAAGATGCTGCAACTTTTGCAGCCGAAGCTTTGTTAAAATTAATCAACGATTATAACATAAACCCAAAGGAAATTGCAAGAATTTATTTGGGAACCGAAAGTGCTTTGGATGCGGCAAAACCAACGGCAACGTATGCCATGCAAATGGTGGAAGGTGTTTTAGAAAGTCAATACGGAGCACGTGTTTTTAAAAATTGCGATGTTGTAGATCTTACTTTTGCATGTGTTGGAGCAGTAGACGCGTTTCAAAATTGTTTGGATTTTGTTCGTGCTAATCCAGATAAAAAGGCGGTTGTTATCGCTTCCGATTATGCTAAATATGAATTGGCTTCTTCCGGAGAATATACGCAAGGTGGCGGTGCAGTTGCTGTTTTAGTGTCTTCAAATCCAAAATTGATGGAAATTGATTCCGTTTTTGGAGTGGCTACCGAAAGTGTTTTTGATTTTTTCAAACCTCGAAGAACAGCTTCAAAATCAGATTTAGCTAATGCTGGTGAGAATATGCCAGATACGATTGAAATCTTCACCGATGAACCTGTTTTTGATGGGCAATATTCCAATCAGTGTTACCAAGATCGTATTCGCGAAGCCTATCAACATTATGTTGAACAAACTGGAAAAGAAAAGCCTTACGAAAATTGGCGATATTTAATTTTCCACTTACCATACGCATTTCATGGAAAAAGAGTTTTTACCGAGCTTTATAGTTTAGAGAATCAGTTACCATATTCTAATGCGGATGAGCAAAAGGCTGTGGCGAAATCGGAAGCGTATATTCAATTTATCAATGAGAAAATTGAACCTTCGCAACGTGCTTCTTCTGAAATTGGGAATATGTATACAGCTTCTATTTTCATGGCTTTACTTTCGGCGTTGCAAGTGAGTTACGATGCAGGAGAAGATTTAGCTGGGCAGGAAATTGGATTTTTAGGTTATGGAAGTGGTTCTAAATCGAAGGTTTTTGTGGGTAAAGTAATTAATGAATGGAAAGACGTTGTTTCGAAATGGAATCTGTTTTCATCGCTTCAAAATCGTACAAAAATTAGTTTTGAAACCTACGAACAACTTCATAGAAAACAATTGAATTCTTCTGTAAATCCTCAATACAAAGGATTTGGATTGAAAACAATTGAAAAAGAAAATCCAGTTTCTATCGGAGCTCGTTGGTATCAATATCAATAAATAGAAAAATAAAAAAGGTTGTCTTTAAGACAACCTTTTTCTTTTACTACTGAATAGTTTCGGCCCATTCGGTTCCACTAATATCTGTTAGTTTAAGAAGATATTTTTCACCCTGATTTAAGACTAAATCTTTCGTTGGAAGTTGCAAATCCGCTTTTCCACCCAATGGAATGACCAAACTATGCTTTCCAGGTTTTACTTTGGTGACATAGTGATTATTGATTTGACTTTTATCCAATTTTGAGAGTTGTTTTCCATCCAAACTAAGAACGGAATTTCCATTCGAATCTAACAAATCAATTCCGATAAGAAATGATCCATAAACATCGGCGCCTTCAACTCGGTAAATTTGAAATTTTAATTGATTTTGATTGAGTGTTACATTTGAAATTTCCACTTTGGGCTTGACGGATTTGTTATGTAAGGTTCCATAAACGCCGCCATGAAATACTTGATTCGTGAATAATGTTAACCCTAAAATGAATAAAGAACCAACTAAAACTGGGATTTTTTCATTTTTAAATGGTAATTCACCTGAGCCAAACCAGCGAAATAATTTCGTTTTTGCGATTGGTTTTTGCTTTTGCATCAACAAATAATCGATGGAGTACGGGCCGCTTCCTGTAAAAAATAACGTGAAACCTCCAGCGACACCTAAGACGCCAATTTGCCACTCGTCCAAGCACGTTGTGCCTATCCAACCGCTTCCAAGTAGTATTCCCATCGCCAATCCGAAAACACCCATACTCATAAATCGGGTAAACAATCCGAATATTAAAAACAGTCCAACAATGGCTTCAACGATAGTGAAGACGACCATGGAAATTTGCAATTGATCTGGATTGGTGACCAAATGTTCAATAATGGGTTTTATAAAAAGAGCATTGGGGAGAAAATGGTTGAATTTTTCTCCAATATATCCCGCTTCCTCGGGAATTAGTTTATTTTCTAAGATTAAACGCCTCCAAAAGGCAGAAAAATACGTCCAGCCAATCACCATTCGAAAGGCTAATGTAAATAGACCCGCTTGTGTATTTGCGGTCTTCAATAAAGAATTTGACATGTTTTAAAATATTTTGTTCAACGAAAATGTTTTGCGAAATGAGAATTACGCAAGGCTAATTTTTAATCGTTGATACAAAATATATTTAGGAGGGCTGTTACCTCGATTTTCACTAAGGAAATACTGGGTTTTAAATTCGATTTTTTCAACAAGGTATAATCGGTTTTCACTTCCTAAATTGGGTTCAGAAAACTTTTTTTCTTGCTTTTGATGAACATCTGAATCGGAAATAGAACTTTGAACCGGTTCACTACAAATGGAAGTAGAAACGTTTGTAGTTTTTACTTTGTTGGTAGAATTGTTGTGTTCAATATTAATTTGAGAAAGCCACTGTTCTTTTACAGAACAAGGGGCAAACGAAAAAAGTGCAATAACCAACCAAATAAAATTTCGGTGAAATTGAAAAATGGGATTATGGAACTTGGTTTTTTGCATCTCGGGAGCAAAACTAGTAATTAATGTTTTCAAAAGCAAAGTGTTTCCAAAACCTTAACAAACCTTAAGATTTTCAATAATTTAATTGAGAAAACATAAAAAAAGACTAGGAAGAAAAACGGATTTTAGTTTATTTTTACAACCAGAAAATTAAATTATGGCATCAGGTATTTTTGCAGTATTAGATGATATTGCGGCTCTAATGGACGATGTTTCGGTAGCGGCAAAAGTGGCTACTAAGAAAACAGCGGGGATATTGGGAGATGATTTGGCAGTAAATGCGGAGAAAGCAACTGGTTTTTTGTCTTCGCGTGAACTTCCCGTTCTATGGGCGATTACAAAAGGTTCTTTTATTAACAAGTTGATTATCGTTCCTATTGCACTTCTGTTAAATGCATTTCTTCCTAAAGTCATTGCAATTATATTGATTTTAGGAGGCTTATTTCTTGCTTATGAAGGTGCAGAAAAAATTGTTGAGTTTCTTTTTCATAGAGAAAAGAAAGGAGAAGAGGTAATTGAGGAAGTTGAAGAAGATGGCGCAGCTGCTGAAAAGAAGAAAGTAAAATCAGCGATAACAACCGATTTTATTCTTTCCGTGGAAATTGTCATTATTGCATTAGGTTCTGTATTAAACGAGCCCATGGCAATTCAAATTCTCACCGTTTGTGTTGTTGCAATATTAGCAACTGTTGGCGTTTATGGAATTGTGGCTCTTATTGTCCGTATGGATGATGCTGGTTTTAAATTAATAAAATCGTCCAATGACAAAGGATTTTTGGCTGGAGTTGGTCACTTTTTAGTGAAAGCTTTGCCTATTATCATTAAAGCGCTAGGAATTATTGGTACCATCGCTTTATTAATGGTTTCTGGAGGGATTTTCGTTCATAACATTCATTTTTTCCACGATATGCTTCCTAGTATTCCATCTTTTGTTAAGGAATTGGGATTGGGGTTAATTGTAGGTTTACTCGTTGTGCTGATTGTTGCTTTAGTCAAAAAAGTATTAGGCTCTGCAAAAAGCCATTAAAAATAGAAAGCTCGTTTTTAACGAGCTTTTTTTATTTGGTTGAATCTTGTAAAAATTGTAGAATTTTTGAGGTCATGTACATTCGTTCATCCGGTGTCGCATCGTTATCCATTTGACTGTGATTGATTGCTGCCCAATCGATAGAGATTTTGTATTTTTTAGTTTCTTCTTCCGTTGGTAAAACGCCTTCATCTGCAGGATTATCTTGACTTCTTATTGTGTAAATTTTGGGTTTTAAAGTTCGTGGTAATGCCATTCTTCTTTGGTCTAAAGTGATCAATTTTTCTAGCAATTCGGGGTGTTGGTGAGCAAATAAAGTGGACATGTCTCCGCCGTTAGAATGTCCAATGACTATCAATTTATCAAATTTCAAATCTGGAAAATCCTTTTTCAATTGTTGAATTGCGAAGTGAATGTTTTCAGCGCCGCGCTTCCAATTCGGCATTCGAGTAACTTTAAAATCGCCCTCCATGGCTAAAAATTCATCTGTTGGAAGTTCATGTTGAATACTTGCTACAAAATAGCCTTGTTGAGCTAAAAAATCAGTTAGATAGGAATATACTAAATAGTCTCCACCTTTATTTTCGCCCCATCCATGACTGAAAATAATAGGGATTTTATTTTGCTTTTTTGAAGTGATCACAGCAACCGGAATTTCTCTTGATCGTGCCGCGTCGTAATATTCTATCTTTTGGATATTGATTACATTGTGTTTACTTGATATTTGGTTTTGACAAGAACTGACAATAAATAGAAGAGCGATTAAAAAAAGAGACTTTATTTTAAACATGCGGAAGTTTTGGTTTAAAAATACAAAATCCCAGGAACGAATCCTGGGATTTTTTTTTGGAAGGAAAATAATTTTCTTGTCGAAAATTTGTTTTCGATTCATTTACGTATTTAAAAAGTCAATTTTTGTAACTTCTTACTTAAAATCTTCGTTTTGCAAAACTAGCCATCAATAAAATAATTGAGCTAATAGAGCCTGCAATGCCTATAATTAGCGTATTGTTGTCGCTTACTCCGGATACAAAATAACTCACTGTAATCGCGATTCCTGCAATAATTCCTGCAATAGCAAATGTCCTAATAAAATTTGTAATGTCCATTTTTCTTCTTCATTTATGGGTTAAACGTTCTATTCCATACTTCTTTACATTCAGTTTTTTTTGACAAATTGAATGCGTATGATTTCTTAATTTTTTGATTCGGATAGGAGAAGGTTTAGTTTAAAAACATCGTACAAAGCCTATATTATTGACTTGTAAAAAGATACAATTATTGCTAATTTCTAAGGTTTTGATTTTGTGTTTTTTTAGATCAGAATCTCAAATCTTGAACGAATATAATACTAATTTTTGTAAAAACCTAATTTTTAGGGATTTTTGTGATTTATCTCAACTTATTTAGAGCGCAACGGGAAACCTATTGTCGAATTGCCCAAATTTTGTAATTTATTTCGATATAACTTTTCTTGTTATTTTGAAGTGTTTTCTGCGCTTTCATCTGAATTTTCCTTTGCAGGTTTCAATTCGTCAAGTTCTGGTGATGCGGAAACTCTAGACATAAAATGTACGGCTCCATCTTTTGATTTGAAAATTTTTATCGCGAAGTATATTCCTGAAAAAATACCTAAAATAGCGATGGTTATTGCAATGCCCAATCGAAATGGACTAGGATTAGAGAAATAAATTGCCGCTGCAATCCCCAGTGCGATTAATATGGGAGAAAGAGCAATGGAAATACTTGCTATAACCTCACTGATCAGTTCAAAT
This sequence comes from Kaistella sp. CFF1-2, assembly GCF_059509915.1. Lineage (NCBI taxonomy): Bacteria > Pseudomonadati > Bacteroidota > Flavobacteriia > Flavobacteriales > Weeksellaceae > Kaistella > Kaistella sp. CFF1-2. Next base: position 63,232 of record NZ_JCAKLF010000004.1, on the reverse strand, counting down.
ATTTTCGTCATACTGATAAAGTTAGCTTTATTTTTTACCCGATTGTAAATTATTTTCTAGTTTTTCCTAGTTTTTCGTTTATTTCCGATTTTCTAAGTACTTTTGGTTTTCAAAAACACAAATATGAACTAATTAAAACTAGTTTAATTTGATTTATGATTTTAATAGTAGACGACAATCAATCCAATATATTTTCGCTAAAAAGGCTTTTGGAATCTCAGGATTTTCCCGTGGATACCGCAAGTTCGGGTGAAGAAGCGCTTGCAAAAGGGCTTCGCAACGATTATCAATTGATAATTTTGGATGTTCAAATGCCCGATATGGATGGTTTCGAGGTGGCAGAAACTTTTGCTGGTTATAGCAAAACCAAAGAAATTCCGATTATTTTTCTGTCCGCTGTGAACACCGACAAACGCTTTATTACAAAGGGTTACGCTTCTGGTGGAATCGATTATGTGACGAAGCCTATCGATCCTGATATTTTGATGTTGAAGGTGAAAACCTACTACAATATTCAAGGGCAAAATGCGGAGCTGAAGAAAACCAAACAAAGCCTGGAACTTGAAGTTAAAGGCCGTCGCGAAACGCAGGTCGCGATGAAATCGCAGCTCGATCATTTCCAGCAAATGTTGGAAGCGTTACCTCAGATTGCTTTTACATTGAGCAATACGGGCGAAATTGAGTTCGTTAACCGAAGATGGTTCCAATATTCGAAGTCGGATAAAACCTTTCCAGAAGTTCATCCCGATGATAAAGATTTGGTGGATGAATTTGGTCGTCAACGAGAAAACCTTCAAGCCATCGCACTTGAGGCTCGAATTAAAAATATCGAAACGGGTGAATATCGTTATCATTTGTTGAGAATGTCGCCGATTTTAGAAAATTCGGAAGCGAAAAATTGGGTGGGAACATTCACCGATATCAACGATCAAAAAAGGGTTGAGAAAGAAAAAGACGAATTTTTGAGTATCGCCAGTCACGAACTGAAAACGCCGCTAACAAGCATTAAAGCTTATGTTCAGCTTTTAGATCGCAAGTTGAAGTTAGACAAAGAAAGTCCTGAAGCCAATTACGTGACAAAAGTTCAGGATCAAATTGATAAACTGAATAATCTAATCACCGATTTGCTCGATGTTTCGAAAATAGAAAATGGAAAACTGAAGATGAATTTACAGCCAACTAATTTGGAAAATGTAATTCATAACGCCATTGAAACGATTATTCAAACCCATGACGAAAACAGCGTAAGCATCGAAAGACACGGCCAGAAACCAGATTTTTTAATGCCGTTTGATGCAATTCGTGTGGAGCAAGTTCTAATAAATTTCTTAACCAATGCCATAAAATATTCGCCGAAAAACAATAGAGTTATCGTAACCACTTCGGTGGACGAAAACGATGTTAAAATCAGTGTAACCGATTTCGGAATCGGGATTCCCGAGTACAAACAAGATGCGGTTTTCAATAAATTTTATCGTGTTGAAGAGTCTTCCCTGCAATTTCAAGGTATGGGAATTGGACTTTATATTTGTGCAGAAATCATCAAGCAACATGGCGGAAACATCGGTCTTTCCAGCATTATTGATGAAGGATCAACTTTTTATTTCACCTTACCAATAAAGTAAATTTATGGCAGGAAAAACAATCAGAAATCTACAATTTGGCGTCGGAATGTCGCTTTTGTTGCTTATTGCGACCTCAATTGCGTCGTATTTAAGCATTCAAAAACAAATGGAAAACCGCGAAAGTTTGTCCAATTCCAGACGATCCATAACCGCGATAAAAGATGTTTTGGTGGCACTTTTAGACGCTGAAACAGGAAATCGAGGCTTTCAAATAACGGGCAAAGAAGAATTTTTAGAGCCCTACAATCGTGGTTTGGAAGAGTTTCCGAAAGCGATTGCGCGTTTAAAAGATTTGGGTAACGACGATATAATCCAAAAAGACCGGGTTGACAGTCTTCAAAGCTCGGTGCAGAGTCGCATTGGCGTTTTACAAAGTATGATTGATAAAAAGCGTCAAAACATCGATGTTTCGCAGTCCGATATGCTTCGAAGCAAGACCTACATGGACAAAAGTCGCAAATTGGTGGCCGATTTTGTGAAGCATGAAGAAGATGTTTTAGAACTTAAAAATGTCGATCTTAAGGAATCGGCGTTAATCACCAAAATTTTCCTTTTATTTTCGTCGCTTGGAGCGATTGGGATTACGGCTTTTCTTTATTTTAAACTTCGAAATGACATTCTCCGTCGTGATAAATTAGAAAAAGCATTGGTCGCAAAAGATGAGCAAATGACGGCGCGTGTTTCGGCGATTCAAAAGATTGCAAACGGTGTTGCCAAAGGCGATTACAGCTTACGAATTGACGACTCTGAGTCCGATAATTTGGGTGAATTAGTTGATTCTTTGAATCACATGACCGATTCCTTGAAAACGTCTTTTGATACCATTAATAAAAGCGATTGGCGACAAAAAGGTTTGGCGGTTCTCAACGAATCTTTGGTCGGGAATAAATCCGTCAAAGAGATTACTGCAAAGGCTTTGACGCATTTGGTGGAGTACGGAAATTGCATCAGTGGCGCACTTTATTTATTGAATGATGATGTGCTAAAACTTGAAAGTTCGTACGGTTTAGAAAGCACTATGAAAAACCATTTTAATCAAGGTGAAGGCATGGTTGGGCAAGTTTTTGTGCAGAAAAAACCTCGTGTTTACAATGATATTTTAGAGAAAGATGTGGTGGCAAGTTTTGCGAGTAGCAAATTGCATATCAACGGAATTTTGTTGGTTCCAATTATGGTTGGGCGACAAGCTGTCGGAATTATTGAATTAAATTCTGGTAATAATTTCCAAGAAGATGATGTTGATTTCTTTGCAGAAAGTTGCCGAATTCTTGGGATTGCATTAAGTGCGGCAAGAGGTCGCGAAAAAGAGCAAAAATTATTGGAAGAAACTCAGGCGCAGTCGGAGGAATTGCAAGTTCAGCATTCGGAATTAGAGAATTTGAACACCGAATTGGAAGCTCAAACCCAGAAATTGCAAGCTTCCGAAGAAGAATTGCGCGTTCAACAGGAAGAATTAATGCAAACCAATGCTGAATTGGAAGAGCGTTCGAAATTGTTGGAGGAGAAAAATCATTTAATTGCAGAACGTAATATTGAAATTCAGAAAAAAGCGGAAGAATTGGCTTTGAGCACGAAATACAAGTCTGAATTTTTGGCGAATATGTCCCACGAATTGCGTACACCGTTAAATTCAATTTTACTACTTTCTCGTTTGATGGCGGAAGATCCAGACGATAATTTAACGGAAGATCAAATTGAATCTGCAAAAGTGATTCAAAGTTCGGGAAGCAGTTTGTTGACGTTAATTGACGAGATTTTAGATTTAGCAAAAATCGAATCTGGTAAAATGAATTTGGAATATCAACACGTTCCAATCGACGATGTAGTAAAGGATTTGCGCAGTTTGTTCAATCCAATAATGCAAGAAAAAGGTTTGGATTTCAATATTAATATCGATTCAGATTTAAGTCAAACCATCGAAACCGATAGGCTTCGTGTCGATCAGGTTTTGAGGAATTTAATGTCAAACGCCCTCAAATTCACGTCTAAAGGCAGCATTAGTTTAAATATTAAAAAAGATCCTGCACAAAAAGGATTTGTTATTTTCTCCGTAAAAGATACTGGAATTGGGATTCCAGAAGACAAGCAACGCATTATTTTCGAGGCGTTTCAACAAGCGGATGGCTCAACCAGACGTAAGTTTGGCGGGACTGGACTTGGGCTTTCCATCAGTCGCGAAATCGCGAAATTATTGGGCGGCGAACTTCAGTTGACTTCAAAAGTGGATGAAGGTTCGGAGTTTAGTTTGGTGATTCCAATGACGTCAAATTTGAAGGTGGAATACGTGAATAAGGAACAAGATTTAATTGAAACCATTCAAGAAGACGTTCAAGAGATCAAAGAAATTATAGAGTTTGAGGACGACGAATTGCCCGCTCCAATCGAGATTTTGGGCATTCCAGAAGACGTTCCCGACGATCGAGATTCCATTGTAAAAGACGATAAAGTGATTTTGATTGTTGAAGACGACGTTAATTTCGCAAAAGCTTTGGTGAAATATGCGCATACTCAAAATTACAAAGCAATAGCGATGGTTCGTGGCGATTACGCACTTCCTGCCGCGTTGAAATACCGTCCGTCAGCGATTTTATTGGATGTTCAACTTCCTGTAAAAGACGGTTGGCAAGTGATGGACGAATTGAAAGGAAATCTTCAAACCAAGCATATTCCGGTGCACATGATGTCGTCACTTCACGTGAAAAAGGAAAGTTTGATGAAAGGTGCGATCGATTTCATCAACAAACCGATGGCGTTGGAACAAATGGCGGATGTTTTCAAAAAAATTGAAGAAGCTTTAAGCAAAACCCTTCAAAAAGTGCTTATTGTAGAGGAAAACGCGAAGCATGCAACGGCGCTTTCGTATTTTTTAAGCAACTTTAATATTTCGGCTTCGGTGGAAGACAAAGCGGAAGATTGCGTGTCGGCTTTCATCGATCAGAACGTGGATTGCGTGATTCTAAATGTTGAAAATTCGCGTGGTGAGGAATATTCAATTATTGAAACCATAAAAAGCCATGAAGGTTTAGAAAATCTACCGATTATTATCTTTATTGATCGTAGTTTATCGAAATCTGAGGAGTTGAAAATCAAGCAATACGCCGATTCTATTGTCGTGAAAACAGCTCATTCTTACCAAAGAATTTTGGACGAAGTTGGTTTGTTTTTACATTTAGTAGAAGAAAAAAACAGCACCGAAGAAAACAGAAAGAACTCGACGCTTGGCTCGTTGACAGAAGTTTTGAGTGGTAAAAAAATCTTAATTACCGATGATGATGTTCGCAACATTTTCTCGCTAACCAAGGTTTTAGAAAAATATAAAGTGGAAGTTGTTTTGGCGATGGACGGTAAGCAAGCCCTAGAACAAATGGCTGCAAATCCTGATATTGACGTGGTTTTAATGGATATGATGATGCCCGAAATGGACGGCTACGAAACCATCCGCGAAATCCGAAAACAACCAAAATACATGCGACTTCCGGTGATTGCTATTACGGCAAAATCCATGATTGGCGAACGTGAAAAATGTATTGAAGCTGGCGCTTCCGATTATATTTCGAAGCCTGTGGATACCGACCAATTGTTATCGTTACTCCGCGTTTGGATGTACGAAAGTTAATTTGCTTTAGAATTATGAATAAGAAAGTGCTCATCGTGGACGACGATCCACGCAACATATTTGCTCTAAAATTGACTTTAAAATCAAGAGGTTTTCAATTGGAAAGTTCAACTTCGGCGCAAGAAGCCATCCAAATGTTGAAGTCTCAAAACGATTTTGATGTCGTGTTGATGGACATGATGATGCCCGAAATGGACGGCTATGAAGCCAAGAAAATCATCAGAAAATCGGAGGATATTAAGCAAATTCCGATTATCGCGGTAACGGCTCAAGCAATGCCCGAAGATAAGCAAAAATGTTTGGATGCAGGTGCGCAAGATTACGTGTCGAAGCCGATAAATGTTGATGTTTTGATGAACGCCATGGAAAAACTATTTTGATGTTAGAACCGAGTATTGTAAAAGATGAAGAGGTTGAATATCTGATAAAAGATGTCCACGAATTGTATGGTTACGACTTTTCGCAGTACAGTCGTGCCTCGTTCAAACGTCGTATTAATCGCATTTGTTTAATCGATCGGTTTACGAGTTACGCCGAATTGCGTTACACGGTGATGAATGATCCCGAATATTTGAAACGTTTTGTGGAAGAAATCACCGTAAATGTCACCGAAATGTTTCGTGATCCCAGTTTTTTCAAGGCTTTGCGTGAAGATATTTTGCCGCAATTAGGAACGTATCCGCTGATTCGGATTTGGGTTGCAGGTTGTTCAACTGGCGAAGAAGCCTATTCCATCGCTATTTTGTTGAAGGAAGCAGGTTTGTATCATAAATGTTTGATTTACGGAACCGACATCAATCCATCGGTTTTGGAAAAAGCCAGAGCTGGCGTTTTCCCCATTCAGCAAATGAAATTGTACACCGAAAATTATATCCTTTCAGGTGGAAAAAAAGAGTTTTCCGATTATTACACGGCGAATTACGACAGCGTACGATTTGATTCAAGTTTAAAGGAAAAACTGATTTTATCGACACATAATTTGGTTTCAGATTCGTCTTTTAATAGCTTTCAATTGATTATTTGTCGCAATGTTTTGATTTATTTTGATAAGACTTTGCAGGAGCGCGTTTTCAAATTATTTGATGAAAGTTTGGAGAATTTGGGCTATTTGGCGTTGGGTTCCAAAGAAACTTTAAGGTTTTCTAATTTGGATAAAAACTACCACCAAGTGGATGATCAAAAGATCTGGAAAAAAGTGGAACATCATTAAGTTTTTAAACTTATATAAAAGTCTGTCATTTTGAATGAAACGAAGTGAAATGAAAAATCTCTTATTCTGAGATTTCTCCTTCGTCGAAATGACAACATGAAAATAAAAAATGAACAACAAAAAGACAGAAATCGTAGTTATAGGTGGCTCTGCAGGAAGTTTGCAGGTCATTCTCGACATGATTAAATCTTTGGATTCTGATCTTGGATTTCCGATTATCATTGTTGTTCATCGAAAAGCACAAGCAACCAACGTTTTGCCGTATTTGTTGCAACAATTTTTAGAAATGGAAGTCCTAGAAATTGAAGATAAAACGGAAATCGAAATTAATAAAATGTACGTTGTTCCGGGCGATTATCACATGCTTTTTGAATCTAAAAATAGAGTATCTTTGGATGCCTCAGAAAAGGTGAATTATTCGCGTCCGTCGATTGATGTAACTTTTAAATCGGTTGCAGAACAATTTGGGAAAAATGCAGTCGCGATTTTACTTTCTGGTGCGAATGCCGATGGTGTCGAAGGTTTAGAATATATTAAGCGAAACGGCGGTGAAGTTTGGATTCAGAATCCAGAGACTGCAGAAGTAGATTATATGCCGAAACATGCGATGGCGCAAGTGGATTATGATTATGTTTTTGATCCGAAAGACTTGGCTGTAAAAATTAATAGGTTGAAGAACTAAAAACAAAGAACGTCCTTTCGAGTGATTTTGGAGCGAAGCGAAGAAAAATGTATCGAGAAATTTGATGTGAAAAATAAATTCACGATACAAATTTTGTTCAGAATTTTACTCGAATTGACGCATTGTACAACAAGAAATATTATTGAAAATAAAGAAAATGAGTAAGAAAAAAATACTAATTTTTGACGATGATGCCATTATTTTGGAGGTGGTGAGCATCATTTTTGAAGATGCAGGTTACGAGGTGAAAATCTCAGAAACCTCACACGATATCATCGAAAAAGTAGCGGAATTTCAACCCAACGTCATCCTTATGGACAACTGGATCCCGAATATCGGTGGTGTAGAAGCAACCAAACTTTTGAAATCCCATGACGAATTTAAATCGATTCCCGTTATTTACGTCACCGCCAACAACGACATTTCTGCGCTAGCCAAAGAAGCACAAGCGGATGATTATGTTGCAAAACCATTTGATTTAATCGTTCTTGAGGAAAAAGTTGCGGAATATCTTCCGTAAAATAAATTAACCTATTTAAGGAAAAAAAGCTTAGAAAATGAAAAGCGTTTTCTAAGCTTTTTTTATTTAGAAATATGTTTGGTAAAAGATAATTTATCTATATTTTTGAAAAAAATGTTCTATTATTTTTAAAATTAATACAAATGAGATTGTTATTTTCTTTTTTTTTGATTTTGGTTTGTACCAATTCGATTTTTGCTCAGACTGAGCATACTACAGAGGTTAAATTTTTAGAAAATGAACAATGGTGGGGTGGTGCGGTTGCCTTGGGTTCTCAGATGCCTTATGTAAAACCTATGAAGGAGTTTAATCTAGCGACTCAGAACTATTATAATCAGGTGGTTCCTTTGTTTTTTTCGAATAAAGGACGTTTTATCTGGAGCGAAAAGCCTTTCAAATTTGAGGTTCAAGATAAAGCGATACAAATTAAATCCGATTTTGAAGAAATCAAAATTCAACAATCGGGTTCTACGTTAAAATCTGCTTATATTGAAGCTAGTAAAAAATATTTTCCAGCAATGGGAACGCTTCCAGATCCTTTATTTTTCTCGATGCCGCAATACAATACATGGATTGAGTTGATTTACAATCAAAATCAGCATGATATTTTAAAGTATGCCCAAGGAATTGTGGATAATAACTTTCCGAAAGGCGTTTTGATGATTGATGATAACTGGCAGAAATACTACGGAAATTTTGAATTTAAAGCTGAAAAGTTTCCTGACCCCAAACAAATGGTTCAAAAACTCCATTCGATGGGATTTAAAGTGATGTTATGGGTTTGCCCTTTTGTGAGTCCAGATAGTCCAGAGTACAGAATGTTGGAAGAAAAAGGCTATTTAATTAAAGAAAAAGGGAAAAAATCGCCAGCAATTATTTCGTGGTGGAATGGGAAAAGTGCTTGTTTCGACTTAACAAATCCAGAAGCGAAAGCCTATTTCGTGGCTCAATTAAAAAAGATGCAAACGGAATATGGGATTGATGGATTCAAATTTGATGCGGGAGATAATCAATTTTACAATCCGAAATACATTGATAGCTACAAGAAAGATGCGATTTCTGTAGATCACACCAAAGCTTGGAGCGAAATTGGTTTGGAGTTTCCGTTTAATGAATACCGTGCGGGATGGCAAATGGGCGGGCAACCGTTGGTTCAGAGACTTGGCGACAAAGCCTATTCCTGGAAGGCCGTTCAAATGTTGATTCCAGATATGATTGCAGCTGGACTTTTAGGTTATGCCTACACTTGTCCAGATATGATTGGTGGTGGCTCTTTCGCAGCATTTTTAAATCTAAAAGAAGGAGATTTTGATCAAAAATTAATCATTCGATCAGCTCAAGTTCATGCGTTGATGCCGATGATGCAGTTTTCTGTTGCGCCTTGGAGAATTTTAAGCGCTCAGAATCTTGAGATTGCAAAGAACGCTGCTAGGTTACATGAGAAATTCGGTCCTTATATTTTGAAATATGCTCAATCTTCATCTAAAAATGGGGAGCCAATTGTTCGTCACATGGATTATGTGTTCCCGAATCAAGGATTTGATTTAACAAAGGATCAATTTATGCTAGGTGACAAATATATGGTTGCGCCAATTGTGACAACAGAAGATAAACGAACGGTGAAACTTCCGAAAGGAAAATGGAAAGATGATTTAGGAAACGTAATTCAAGGTGGGAAAACTATCGAAATTGATGTTCCGCTAAGTCGATTGCCGTATTACGAAAGATTAGGAAAATACTAGTATTTTGTATTTAAATTATAGAAAACCTTGCGATTATTTTGATTGCAAGGTTTTTTCATTTTGGTTAAAATTGATTTATATTTGCTGCATAAAACACAACACATGATTTTCTATTTTCGTCTGCAAACCATATTGCTAGACATTCATCATCAGCATTTTGATTAAAGATTTCAAGGTTTTGATTTTCAAAATCGAGTGATTATTTCTTTACAATTCAACCCTTTTTTTACAACGATTATTTTTATGTTGCACGAGCTTTTACCATTTGGTTTAATCATGGTTTTCATCATTGTGCTGCTCAATATTTGGGCGACAAAACTCAAAATAGCTTATCCCATTTTGCTGGTTTTAGCAGGATTAGGTATCAGTTTTATTCCAGGCTTACCCGTAATTCGTATCGATCCCGATATGATATTTTTTATTTTTTTACCACCACTTTTGTATGAAGCCTCATGGACCGTTTCTTTTAAGGAAATGAAAAAATGGTGGCGCATTATTGGAAGTTTTGCTTTTCTAGTGGTGTTTTTTACTGCTTTTTTGGTAGCTATTACAGCCAATCATTTTATTCCAGGATTTAGTATTGCATTGGGTTTTGTTTTGGGTGGAATTGTATCGCCTCCCGATGCTGTGAGTACGGGTGCTATCACCAAGTTTGTGAAAATTCCGAAATCGACATCTGCGATTCTAGAAGGGGAAAGTTTGTTGAATGATGCGTCTTCGTTAATTGTTTTTCGCTTTGCTTTGGTTGCCGTGGGAACGGGACAATTTATCTGGCAGACGGCGATAACAGATTTTTTGTGGATGTTAGTTGGTGGCGTTGGAACCGGTTTGATTGTCGGTTTCATTTTTATGAGAATTCATAAAAAATGGTCTACAGATCGTGTTTCCGATACGGCGTTAACGCTAATTGCACCATATTTTATGTATTGGCTGGCAGAACAGGCGCATTGCTCGGGAGTTTTGGCGGTTGTAAGTGGTGGATTGTTTCTGTCCTCTCAACGATTAAGTTTTTTAAGTAGCAGCAGTAGAATAACTGGATTCAGTGTGTGGCAAAGTTTTGTTTTTATTTTAAATGGAATCGTATTTCTCATCATTGGGCTTGAACTTCCCGAAATTGTTGATGGCATTAAAGCTAACGGAATTCCTCTAGAAACGGCAATTTTTTACGGTGCTATCGTCACGCTTGTTTTAATTTTGGCGAGAATGGTGAGTTCATATATTGCGATTTTTGCTACGATTATTTTTCGTCCTAAAGTGGCTCATAATATGCAACAACAGGGCAGAAGTTGGTGGGCGCCTTTAGCAATGGGTTGGACAGGCATGCGAGGTGTGGTTTCGTTGGCAGCAGCACTTTCAATTCCTTTGCAATTGAATGGTGAGCCTTTTCCGCATCGTAATTTAATTTTGTTTATCACTTTTGAAGCTATTTTATTAACCTTGGTCGTGCAAGGGTTGACTTTACCCTGGGTGATTTCAAAATTTAGACCTTTTTCTGGGCTAGCCAATATGGAACATGATGAACAAGAAACGCGTCAACATATTAAAAAAGGCTTGAAACAGCATGTTTACGATCATATCAAAAATAAATTTGAAAGTGAAGAACGTTGGCAAGGTCATGCTGGGATGGAAAAGGTTTTAAAACATTGGGAAAATCAAGCCAATACGCAGGATATTCGATGGATTGATGATGACATTAAAGCTGTTCTTCTCGAGATGTTTGATTTGCAAAGGGATTATCTTCACGAATTAAATAAAGATCCGAAAATTGATGAAGAAATTATCCGCCAACAAGTTTATCAAATCGATTTGGAGGAGGAAAGAATTCGATATGTTTAAGTAAAATGGATTCTGAATCGTCTTCTTAAAAAATAATATACAATTAATGAAAATAATAATCACAGGCACGACAGGAATGGTGGGCGAAGGCGTCCTTTTAGAATGTCTTAAAGATCCAAAAGTAACAGAAATATTGAGCATTTCTAGAAAAACAAACGGAATCACGCATCCCAAATTAAAAGAGCTTTTACTTCCTGATTTTACGAAAATTGAAGAATATAAAAACCAACTTTTGGGTTATGATGCTTGTTTTTTCTGCGCCGGAATTTCATCTGTTGGGATGAAGGAGGAACAATATCGTGAAATCACCTACGATACAACCCTAGCGGTTGCAAAAACGCTAGTCGGAGTCAATCCGAATATGGTTTTCACCTATGTGAGTGGCGCTAGTACGGATAGTACGGAGAAAGGAAGCGTGATGTGGGCACGTGTTAAAGGGAAAACTGAAAATGATTTATTGAAATTACCGTTTCGTCGCGTGGTGAATTACCGACCTGGAGCGATGTTGCCTTTTCCGGGACAAGTTTACTCTAAAAAATTGTATAACGTGATTGCCAAAGTTTTGAAATTTGTAATTCCTAAAAAAATTATTCCACTTAGCGAATTGGGTCAAGCCATGATTCATTCCGTAGAACGTGATAATGTAAAATCGATTTTAGAGATTTCGGATATCAAGGAATTAGCGAAATAGGTTTAAAGAAAATAGTTGATTAAAAAGTTTCGGGCGCCGCAGGCGCCCGAAACTTTTTATAATTCGACAAAAATATTTTTCATTTTAGAAAGAACCTGTAGGTTCCCAAAGTTCAATTTTATTGCCGTCGCAATCCATAATATGTGCAAATTTTCCGTATTCGTATACTGAAATTTCACCCAAAACTTCTACACCTTCCTTCTTTAATTCTTCAACTAAAGCTTCCAAATCATCCACGGTATAATTAATCATAAAGGGTTTTTCGGAAGGTTCAAAATACTGGGTGTCGGCTTTAAATGGGCTCCATTGTACAGATGATTTTTTAGCATCTTCAGCTTGCGGATCGTATTCAAAACTGCAACCCCATTGGTTTATGGACAACCCCAAATGTTTGGCGTACCACTCTTTTAATCGTTCTGCATCTTGAGATTTGAAAAATACACCTCCAATTCCTGTTACTCTTTTCATATACTTTTTATTTTATTTTGAGTTTTGAATCCAATGTTGAACTTTAAACTTTTTTAACTTCTTAATATCTTTTCCATGGCTTTTCCTTTAGCTAATTCATCGATAAGTTTGTCCAAATACCGAATTTTCTGCATTAAGGGATCTTCAATATCTTCAACTCGGTAGCCACAAATCACGCCTGTAATTTTGGAAACATTGGGGTTAAGTTGAGGCGCATTTTTAAAGAAATCTTCAAAATTGGTTTTGTCTTCGAGAATGCGTTTCAAATCGGCGTCATTGTATCCCGTTAACCAAAAGATAACTTGGTGTAACTCGTCAACCGTACGACCTTTTTTTTCAACTTTCGTTACATAATGCGGATAAACTCCAGCAAAAGACATTTTAAAAACGCGTTCGTTGTTTTTGGTATTCATGAAAATCAAAGATTTTTTCTAGAACTAAATTACACCTTTTTGAGTTTTATGCTTGAAAAAATCGAAAAAAAATTATGGATACGGAATTGCTGATTTTAAATCAATCGGATTGTTGTATTTTTTTAGGGTAGAGCGTAATTGCTCGTTGATTTCTCTTTTGTTGTCTTTGTTTACGACGGTTCCGTCATTCAAATAAAAACTAGACGAGTTACTTGATCCTACACTATTTTGGATGAAATTGACGGGAGATTCGTAAAACTTCAATTTGGTGCTAACGTATTTTTCACGAGTCGTTGGTACAGCAATTTTTTCTGCCATATCCAAGAACGAATTTTTCTGTTTTCCTTCTAATTTATGTGATTTCGCAAGAAGCCAATAGTAGTTGTTTCCCGAATCGCTTAGTTCAATAATAAGTCCTGGTAGGCCACGGAATTTGTATGGGCCTTCATGAATTGGGACTTCGGGAGCAAACCATGCGGTCCAATTTCGTCCGCCCCAGTTGGTTGTTGCTTTTTGCACGGTAAGATTTCCCAGTTTTTTCTTCTCATCAACCAATTTCCAATCTTGCGAATCTTGAGATGGAACTTTTAAAACGGTGTTTTCTAGTAAATCTAGTTCATTAAACGTCGATTTTCCAAGATCATGAGACGTAATTGTAGAAGTATTTAACTTCATATTCACGGGAAATGGAATATTGTTAATCATTAAAGAATCAGCAACAAAATAATCGCGAATGTAATATTTGACGACATTATCTTGAATGTCGAGATGATAATTTTCCTTGGTTACTAAGCTTGAAGTTGAATCTTTTTTATAATTCAATTCATAAATAAAACGTTGGTTTTGTGCCGAAGCAAAGATGCTTACTAGGATTAATAAAAGTGCTATTTTAGTTTTCATGATCTTGTTCATTAATAAATTCTTGTTCTTCTTTTGTTAGATTGATTAATCCTTTGTCGGCATTAACCTTAAAGTCGTTCCAAAAAGGTGAGAAAAGGTTTACTGGTTTTTCAAGTCCTTTTGGGGTTCCCTCTTTGAAATTTTTGAATACAATTTCACGCGCTGAACGGTATTCATATTCGTTATTTTCAGTTATAAATTTAAAACCACTTCCATTTTGCGCCACTTTAGAAGGAACGTATAAGTTTCCATTTTTGTAAAACTCAAAAAGAATACGTCCATTTCCCAATTGATGTTCGTATTTAATACCATTTTCGTCTTCTAACTGATATGGTTTGGCTCCATCTTGCTTGAAATCAAGATGCAAATAGGTTATCACTTGATCTTTTTTATCAAACAGAATTGTTCCGGTGTAAATAAGGTTGCGTTCGGTTTTTATGGAGTAGAAAATTTCTTGTTTTTCAGCATCTTCATAAACGATTTTACCAGAAACTTTCGCATTTTTTGATTTTGAAAATCTAATAAGTCGATTCAATTCATAATTGAAAAAAAGATCCCCGATATAGTCATTACTTTGATTTTCTTTTTTTACTTTTAATTTACTTTCAAAGGGTTCAAACTTATTGAAACGTAGGTTTTCTGGTTGAAGCTGGACAAACTGATTATGTTTGTTTTGGTAACTTTCCTTGTAATTATATTCTCCGTCACGACTCCAAAATTTGCCATCCGCAACAATTAAATTTTTTAGTTGATTGTTCTCATAAGATCGCTGCCAATAAGTGATGTCATAAACAGCGGGTTTCATATAATAGACCTTATGATAACGTTTCAGAATATTCTGCAAAAATTTGGTAAGGTCAATAGACACAATTTTTACTTCGTCGATATTTCGGTATTGAGGTTTCAGAGAAATACTTTCTTTTAATGGAGTTTTGTCCAAATCGACATATCCAGAAGCGGTAATGTTCAGATTTTTAGCATCGGATGGGAGTAATGCAATACCATCTTCATTGGTGTAGTACACTTGATTGTTCGAAATAATTCGGGCTCCAGAAATGTTTTTCTGATCCTCAGAATCGATGATTTTAATTTTGAATGTTTGCGCCTGAATAAAACTACAAACCAAGAGTGCAAAAATAAATGTTCCTTTCATAGATAGGGTTTTGTAAAGCAAATGTAGAAACCCGAAGGCAGTAAAAATTGTAAAAATGGAAACTAAAATGTGTTAAATAATCAACCAGATGTTTTGTTTCTCTAAATCTGTTTTTGAAGTAAAAGCTTTAGGTGTACAATGCGTGATGGCTTTAAAATCACGGTTAAAATGCGCTTGGTCAAAGAATAGATTTTCTAAAGAAACCTCGGTTAATGCGGCTTTTGGATTTTTTAGCATCGTTAAAGATTTCCTAAAACGTAAAATCCGTCGGTAATCGGAAGGGGATTTTCCAATTTTTAATTTGAAATACTGATTTAGGTATTGCCTTGAAATGGTATTGTTTTGGGCAATTTGCTCTATTTTATCGTCGGTTTCTAATGCAAGTAGCAGTTTGTTGATTAAGGAATCTTTGCGATTTTGAAATCTCTCCGTAAAAAAGTTCTCCAAATACTGAATTTGATTTTCTCGATTTGGTAAGTCAAAAATAGTAGCTATTTTTTGTGTGAAATCTCGTTCGGGCTGAAAGTTTTCCATTGATTTTGGTTGATAAAAAAGTTCCATCTCAGGAAAGAAGAAATTCATTCCGAACGGTTTAAAATAGATCGTAATTTCGTCAACAGCCTCTAAATAGTGAACTTTTAGAGGTTTGGTATAATGATATGTTAAGCTTGAAATATAATTTGGTTGCGACGATTTTCGAATGAAAACCTCATTATCTCTAACTTCCAAGACGGCATTTCGAACTAAAGTTAAAATGCAATAATTGTTGGGAAAAGTATAGTATTCATAAGGGAAATTGCCTTCCTTTTTCAAAAAATAAAAGCCTTCTAAATAATTTTGAAGAAGTTCAGTTTTCGGAATGTAAAAATCTACCATAGATGTTTCGTATTTCGGGCTAAAAATACTTTTTATCGACATACTTTTATGGTAAGAAATTGCTAAATTATCTCGTCATATCGTTAAATATTTCCTTGAATTTTTAAGAAATTCAGTTTATAAATCGCAGAGACGTTTAGGGAATTGTTTGTCAGTAAAGGCTTGCAATGCTTGTGTTGGCTGCGAGTTTTCGTCAAGTATGCAATTTTCTTCACAAGGAACAATCTCTTGATTTTTCATAAATCGAATAACATGTTTGTTTTTGATGTAGTAGCGCTCTTCATAGGTTTCAGGCTCCAAACCTGCTGGTCCACCGATATAGCGTTCATAAATAAAAAATACGTTGCCTCGATCATAATAATACTCGGTGTAGGATTCTCCATCACCTAAATATCCCCATTGAATGCTTATTTTGATGATTTTTCCATTTTCAAAATAATAGTTAATCGTATTTTCTACGTCACAGGTGAACGTAAAGCTTTGTGGTTTTATTTTTTTAGCGTTGATGATCGCATATTGCTTTTTGATCCATTGGATATGCTCTTCATCAGGAGGCTCGTTGGTGTCCTTTACTTTTATAGAATCTACTTTTTCATGATTTTGTGCCGTTTCTTTAGTAATACCTTCTCTTTTTTGACATTGCAGTAGCAATAAAAGAGTGACGGATATGGAAAGTAATTTTCTCATTGTGT
This sequence comes from Kaistella sp. CFF1-2, assembly GCF_059509915.1. Taxonomy (NCBI): domain Bacteria; kingdom Pseudomonadati; phylum Bacteroidota; class Flavobacteriia; order Flavobacteriales; family Weeksellaceae; genus Kaistella; species Kaistella sp. CFF1-2. The sequence continues at coordinate 46,808 of NZ_JCAKLF010000004.1, read as the reverse complement.
AATTTTTAAAAAAGGTAAGAAAATAATTTGAAAAGGAGTGGTTTACTTTTTTAATGTCTCGTATCAGAAGTAATGATTATTTTACAATAAAGAGTTTTTTAAATTTTTATTTTCATTTATTTTGTGATTTTTCGGTTTATTTTTCTTTCCTGTAGTTAATGTTCTGATTATTATTGATTTATTGATAGTGTGTTTTCAAATAAATTGTAAAAAATTGATTTTTTAATTACCTTTGCCACCTAGTTTAAAAAATTCAATTGTATGAAAAATAAAGTTTATTTTCTTGGATTTGTAATGGCAAGTTTGTCGTTTAATGCACAAGTAGGGGTAGGTACTACGACACCAACGGAAAAATTAGATGTAGACGGAACACTTAGAGTTCGTAAACTGCCTAATGATGGTGAAGTAGGGATTTATACAACCGGGCAAAATACCAATTCTGGAAATACAGCTACACAAACTTTTAAGGCAAGCACGCCATTGATGGTTGATGCTGATGGAGTTATGGGAACTACAACCTATGGAAGTTTGGTACCTAATGCTAATCTATTTGATAGTCAAGCAAATAAAACTAAAGATGATTCAAACGCCATGTTTGTTATTAAACGTTTTACCTTGGAAGATAATACACTCCCAGATACTTCGGCAGGAAGGTATTCTACATCGGGTATGGATACAGGGATGAGTGTTGCAAATTGGCAAGGGATTATTTCAAATATTAGTTTTAAGCTTACTTCTCAAACAAATAACCCTAATGCTGCTTTTGATATTAATCAACCTTTTAATTATAGATTGCAGGGTGGGCCCACTGGGAATTGGAAAATTATAGGAGATCTTCCTAACATGAAGGAAACCGCGTTCGTAGATATTCTATTTATTAAAGCGAGTATTGTTGCGGCGGAAGATCGCAGCAAATAAACCAAAAATAAAATTGAAATGAAAAATACAATTTTTTTCGTGTTTTGTTTTTTGAGTACTTTTTTTTACGCTCAAAGCACACCTAAAGATAAAGTGGGTATCAATACGAAAACACCAACTGAGATTTTGGATGTGAATGAGACCATGCGAGTGCGCACAATCCCTAACAACAAAGCTACTTATGTTGATGGTACTGGTACAAGTAAAACCTATACTGCGGTTTCGCCTGTTGTAGTTTCGGATAATTATAATGTTGTTGGAAGAACGACCAAGGCAGATTTGGTTCCGAATAATACAACATCTGATTTTAATACATCAGATAACTCAACGGCTATGTTTGTTATTAGACGATTTAAAATAGGAGACTGGCCAAGTGCTAGTGGGAATGTAGGAACAGCTTTAGGAGTATATGTTCCAAACACAACAGATCCAACAAAACTTGTTCTTGTCGAAGGATCAACAATGTCAACGGCGAAATGGGATGCTATTCTTTCTAATGTTGGCTTTGGGTTCACCAAAGCAGATGAAGTTAAAAATGTTTTTAATCAAAAGCATTTACATTCTTGGCAGTTGATTCGTAAAGATGGTGTATGGAAAATTTGGGGAGACATTAACGGGATGCAGGAAAAATCGGATTATGTAGATGTCTTGTTCATCAGAAAGTCCAACGTAGCATCAGAAGAACGAAATGAATTGTATAATTGGTAATTAAAAAAAACAAAAAAGAAGGAAATTTTTCCTTCTTTTTTTATGTGATTTCTTCTTATTTAAAAATGTCTTGCAAAAACGTTTTCAGCTCCTGCCAAGACTTTTCATCAGCTTCTTTATTGTACGCAATTTTTAAGTCGAATTTTTTTCCAATTTCCGTTGCATCGGGGTTGGTGAATGCGTGAACGGCATTAGGATAACTTTCAAATTTATAGTTAATTTTAGCCAAATCCATTTCTTTTTTGAAAGCGGTGATTTCTTCAGGTGAAATAAAACTATCCGCAGCCCCATTTAAAACAAGCACTTTTACTGTAGAATTTGTTGGTTTTACACCAGTCATTAAGTTTCCATGAAAACTAGCAACTCCTTTAAGATCCGCTTCTTGTCTTCCCATATTGAGTGCCATGGCGCCACCAAAACAATAACCTAAAACAGCCATTTTACTAGCGTCGGCATTAGGAAGTTCCAGCGCTTTTTGTTTCGCAGCATCAAAAACACGTTTAGCAAGTTCCGAATCCGTATAAAATCCGCTAGCTTCTTTATTAGCTGCTTCAGGATTATCAACAACTTTTCCTTCGCCGTAATAATCAACAGCAACAGCAAGGTAGCCTAGTTCGGCAAGCTGTTTGGCTCTACTTTTGGCATAATCATTTAATCCCCACCATTCCGGAATCACAAAAACAACAGGCCTTTTTTCCGTTTCATCTCCTTGGAAAGCTGCAAATGAAGCGTATTCTTTTCCATTCAAAGTATAGTTTAAGGTTTTCTCCGTAAGCATTTTTGATTCTTGAATTTCAGTTGGAGCAGTTTTTTGCTCTTTCTGAGTGCACGAAATTCCAAAACTTAGGATTACAGCGCAAGAAATAATTTTCACAAAGGATTTTCTCATTTTTCAGTCTTTTTATTCAAATAAAACTAAGAAAATAATTTTAAAATACAGGAAACTCTTTCTTACTCAATTTTTTAGGATTGAACTTTTTCAAGGTTAAAATACTGTAGTATTTCGTGTAACTCTTGTGCATTTAGAAAGCCAGAATATTTAAATAAGATTTGGTTTTGCGGACTGATAACTAAAATAAGTGGATAACTTGCAAGATTATTTTCTTGGCTAATGTGCAACGCAAGTTCATGAATTCCTGTTTTAGTCCCGTGCGGAATGTAGTGAAATGCCTTTCCTAAGTAAGTTATAGTACGCTTTTCTTCAGCATCGAAATTGATGAAATAATATTTTTCGTTGATGAGATTTTCAATTTTTTTATTTTTGAAAGTCGTTCTCTTCATAGCGTGACAATAGGAACACCAATTCGTTTGGATGAATATCAATGTGTTTTTAGGTTCGTCTTTCTGCTGTTTTTCCAAAACTTCAAACGAAGTAGTTTGAAGTTGAGCAAAAGAATTTGTCGTAAAGCAAACCCCAAATAGTATGCTGAAAATTAGCCACGTTTTCATATTAATTGATTTTCATTCGTATTCCTAAAAAGCCTCGAATTCCTTGGTTTGGTGCATACATATACGATGGATCAAAAGTTAATGCGTATGGGTTTTCGGGAGTTGCGAGAACCTTTCCTTGAGCGTCGTATTCTACATTTTTATCAAATGGATCGTGTGATCGTGCGAGTAGGAATGGGGTACTTTTATTGGGCGTCCAGTTGAGGAGGTTTTTTACCCCAGCATAGATTTCGAATTTTTTGAAGCCAGAATACGTCATTTGAATGTTCTGTATGCTCCACCAAGGTGACATTGCCGGTCGCGGATCAAGTTCTCCTAGAAGTGGTAAGCGCATCGGACTGTATAAATTTCCCGTGTAATCAATAAGTAAATTCCAAGGTTGGATGGTGTACGATATAGCCCAAGTTGCCGTAAATTTTTCGGTGAGCATTTGTTGTTCTTTTTTTCCATTTTCTGTAATAGTGTTTTCCATGGCTGTGGCGCCCACCAAAAACTTCAGTCCATTCGAAAGTGAAACGTCGGTATTTAAACTAATTCCTTTACTCACCGCATGTCCATCCAAATTATCATAAAGAATAGAATTAGTGTCTGTTTCGTAATCGGGAACAATCTTATTGGTGAAATAGGTGTAAAATGTAGAAAAGTCTAAACCAAATATAGAACCCGAATCGGTATAGAATTTTTTGATGTAATTCAGGTTGATGTTGTACGATTTCTCGGGCTTAAGGTCGTTTTGGATAATAACATCTCGAGCTCCTGTTAAAGCTGCATGGTCTTCAGTGAAGAGGTTGACAACTCGAAATCCAGTTCCAGCATTGATTCGAAAAACTGAAGTGGGATTTGGATTCCATTTATAGGCAATTCGTGGTGTTAAAATTCCACCATGAACCGAATGATGGTCGTAACGAGCTCCTAAAAGTAATGTGTGTTGGTCTTGGATGGCGATTTCATCTTGCAAAAAGATTCCTGGAAGCCAGTTTTTTTCGGTTTGCTTCTCTGTGGCTGGCGTATTATCGTTGTAATATGTGTAGCGTAACGCTGTTCCCAATAGAAAATCATGATTCGCTATTTTTTTGTCCCAAGTCAGTTGTCCAAACGCAATTTTCTGATTAGCAATATACGATGTCGTTCCATAACGGCTATCTTGATCGTGGTTTACGAGTGAAAATGAAAAATGAATAGGTTCTTTTACGGGAAGTTGATACGTTCCTAAAAGTTCTGCTCGGTTGGTGTAAATGCTTTCGCCATAAATTTCGTCACCACCACGAAAAGTCTTATTCCATCGGATATCGCCACCCCAACGATCTTCATACAAATAGCGTCCTGCAAGACTAAAGACTCTTGAATTTTCGCGTTGTATATTCCATTTTTGGAAGATGGAAATTCGGTTTTGTAAAGTCACATCCGTGAATTGATCGTTATTAAGATCGTCTCGATTTTGATTTACAAAATAATTTACACCTGTTAAAACATCCGCTTTTTTTCCTAAATTAAATTTGTAACCTAAATCTACATTCAACTCCGCCCACGTTGTTGAAAATACATCCGCAGAAATTTTGGGTGCGCTTTGTGGTTTTTTCGTGATGATATTAACCAAGCCACCAACGGCTTCGCTTCCGTAGAGTGAAGAGGCTGGACCTTTTACAATTTCGATACGTTCCACCAAAGAATTAGGAATTCCAGATAAACCATAAACACTTCCAAGCGAGCTTATAATGGGCATTCCATCTATCAAAATCATTGTGTAGGGGCCTTCTAATCCATTAATGTGAATGTCGCCCGTATTGCAAATGTTGCAATTGAGTTGTGGACGTACGCCGTTGATATTCTGTAAAGCATCAAAAATGGTAGGTGATGGATTCTTTTTAAAGTATGTAGGCGAATAAACCTCCACAGGAACTGGACTTTTCAGTTTGGTTACGGCTTTTAATGTGCCGCTAATCACAACTTCTTCAATACCCGAATCCTTGGACAGGCTATCTGGGTTTTGCTGAGAAAAAACGAAAGTTGAAAATACTAGAAATCCGAGAATTAACCAATTGGATAAGAATATTACTCGCATAAAAAATTTAAATTATTAAAATGAAATAAAAAATGTTAGGCAAAACTAATAAATTTTATTTTGAAATTGAAATAATTCCTCCATAAAAAAAATCCCATCTAGGAAAGGATGAGAATACTTATGAATACGTGTTTTTTACTTTAGATTTATTTCGGAGTTTTAAACAGGATATAGCTGAAAGCTACTTTGAAGGTTGGTGAAACGGACGTTTTTTGATAATCGAAATCATGCAAAATACCAACTCCGATATGCGAGTTGATTAAAAATTTACTTCCTAAATCTCGCTGTAATCCCCAATGAATATCGGTAAGTAAACTTGGGTTCAGAATCGAGAATCTTCTTCCATCTCCAAAACTATATTTGGTTTGCAAACCGATATAATTTGCAGAATTATTTGCGGTATTTTTTCCTTTGGAAACACGCTTGTCAAAGTTATAAAGGAATTTAAGCTCTGATTTTAAATACGGCGTTGGTGCCCCTAAATCCCAATCGTAACTAATTTCGCTACCATCAGTTGCCATTCCCATCCCGACGCCAAAGCTGTTTTCCCAAACGAATTGATTAGAAAGTGCCCATTCGAAATTCACTTCAGGACCGTGAAGTCCAAGCGTCATTTTTCCTAAATTTTCTGTTTGAGTTTCGTTACTGGTTGTTTGGGCAGACGCGAGACTCGTTGCTCCAAGTAATACGATTCCTAAAATTTTTTGATGCATGTTCATAGTGTGCTGTTTTTTATATTTTGTGACGGCCAAGAAACAACTTGTACGCCTGGTGAATACTGTGCAGAGTGTAAGTTGGTTTGATTTAAATAGAGACCTCCAATTCGATAATTAAGTTCCAATTGAAATCCATCAACTTTGTGTAAGATCCATTCTGGATGATGAATTTCATAGCGATGAAATTCGGTTTTCTTTTTTATGTATAAGCAATAACGTTCTGTAATCCAAAGTTCTAATTCATTTTTATGCTGAATTTTTTCTCCGACTCTGAAGTGAGCATCCAGTTTGAAACTCTTTTTCAAGTTTACATTAGTGTACGAATCTAATTTCCGAACGATTTTCGAAAGTTCGTAGGGAAGTCCAGAAATTGTTTTAGAAACCCATGTAGAAAAAGGTTTTTCGGCTTCAATACTTAGGAAATAAACCCCTTGCTTATTGTTATTTTTAATGTACGTTCGCACATTGATTTCCCGAAAAGTAGAAACGAAATGCCAATAAGGAAGGTTTCGTGGTCTAATTTTTTCCATTTGGAAAGCCACGATGGAAACAAAATAACTTCCTTGAAAATCGTCCAACTCCAATTCCTCGGGAACTAGTGCTCTCAAAGTATCATAATTGACTTCAAAGTGCAGAAAAAGGGCATCATTCCATTCTTGGTAAAACTGCCATTTTCCCTTAGGCATGCTCCAAGGTCGATGTGTATGGTCTAAAAGTAAATCAGAAATTTTGGCCATAAACTGAAAATCAACTTTAGTTAAGAAACTCTTTTTTTAAGTTCTTCTTTGATTTTGTTGAGGTTGTTGTAGTTCATAATCCAAATAGGAAGCATCGTAATTGGGATGATTAAAACAGGGGTAAAGCCTTTGTTTATCGTGATGTATATTCCCAAAACAAGAATGATCAACGAAGCTCCAAGTATAAAACCAAGGATGACGCTTAGTATTTTTCTTGATTTTTCGAGCTCTTCTGTGCTCATGTCTTCAAAGGATTTTTGTGCCATAAAATGTTTGAAATTAAGAAAATTTTCAAACTCTTAAATTAAAACTTTTCGCGTAGAAAAGAGATACGAAAGCCTTTTTTTTAGGAAATGAAATTATTCTATATTTTGTCCGAATTGAAGAATGTAGCCGTTGGGATCAAAAATAGCGAATTCACACATGTTCCAAGGAAATGTTTCGAGCTCGTAGCAAATGTTTACACGATCTCGAAGTTCTTGCCAAAGGCTTTCTACATCGTCTATTTCAAAGTAAAAACTTCCTGTAAACGTACTTTTTTGATGTTCCAAATGAGCATTTGGCTGGCTGATCATCATTTCAATCCCGTCTTTGGCGAGTCGTGCCCAACCCCAATCGGTATTTTGATCTTCAATATGAAATTTCAAAATTTGGGTATAGAAGGAAAGTGTTTCTTCTAACTTTTCGGTGGTGATAATGGGCGTTAGCGATTTGAAAATCATAATTTACTTTCGTGTAATGGCATAATAAATAACATACAGCCAACTGAAAATTCCATGCAATATTGCTAATAGGATGGATTTGTTGCGGTCCCATGAAAGTACAATGGCGAGAACTGCCCCGAAACCAATTCCGTTTTTGGTGATAACTTTGGTGACGCTTTGCGGCGTGCTTTCTGTAACAGCTCCAGTTTGTGCCAATACCAGAGTTGACGCTAATAAAAAGAGAAAGATAAAGATAAAAGTCGTTTTAGATTTCATGTTTTTTTGTTTAGAATAATACCTAATTTCTTAGTCGAATATAGGAAAAAAACAACCTTTTCTATGATTTAGAAGACTTTGTCCATTGAATTAAATTCAGAATTATTAGGATTATACAAACAATATTGGGCCACATGAAAATTAGCCAAGCATCAGGTTCTTCCATTTTTGTAAACCAATTCCATGTGATTCCGTTGCCTTCAATGGTCATAAATAAAGCAAATCCTAAAACTCCAATCAAACAGAATAGTATTTTTACAAGGTGTTTCGGATAGAATTTTGGAATCAATGCGATGACCAAACCGATGTAGCCGCAAATTCCCATCAAAAGGCTGAATAACGTTTTTGTTTGGGAAGAATCTTCTCGTAAGCTTGGGATGATTTCTGAGAGAAAAAGTCCTGCAATAATCAATAAATACGTTGCTGGAATGAGTCCAGAAAGTATAAGTATCGTGTAGAAAAAATTTTTCATTATGAAATTTGAATGGAATTATATTGGATTTGATGCGTCTCTTTTCAAATCGTTTACTTCTCTTTTTAGTTCATCCAACTTACGAATAATAGCGAAATTGTCCAACTGCAAGTCGGATTCTGTATATTCTTTGGTTGCGATGCTGCATGCAAATTCCCAAATTTCTCGCACTTCAGTTAACGGAATTTTTAAAGGTTCATAAAAACTATTATCCGATTTTACACATATGAAATTCGCTTCATTGAACTGAAAACGTTTGTAGATAATTCCGTCGTTTACTGTGATAAAAACATAGGTTTTATCGGGTTTTAAGTCGGCTAAATTTTCTACATATTTACCGACAATGTACGTTCCATCTTTATACGGCGGCATCGAATCGCCATCCGCAGGAAAAGCCCGAAACTTTCCGTTCCTCAAAAATGGAAGCGAAATGGTTTGCAAACTTTCAATATAGTCGGGATCAGAATAGCCATTAAGATAACCCATCGACGCTTTTTGCGGGATAATTTCGATTTGATTATTTCCGTGAGAATCCACGATAATCGGTATCAAAATACGATTGTCAGGAAGGTTGAGCATTTCTTCCAAAGGATATTTTCGGATATCAACAGACACCAAAAGATCAATACTAATTTTAAAATACTTCGAAATTTTCAATAAAATTTCTAAAGGTGGTTCCGAAGCTCCATCTTCATATTTCGCATAACGTCCTCTAGTAATCGAGATGTTATCGGCAACCCGTTGTTGCGAAAAGCCAATCTGATTTCTCAGATAGCGCATGTTTTCAGACAAATATAACATTGCTATAATTTATATCAACAAATATAAAATTATTTGCGATAATTCATACTAATTTTGAAGTTCAATTTTCAACTTGAATATGGAACGTACGATTGTACATTGTGATTTAGATACCTTTTTTGTTTCGGTAGAGCGGCTTATTAATACAGATTTAGTAGGTAAACCAGTTTTGATTGGTAGAGAAGAAGGACGTGGTGTGGTGGCTTCTTGCAGTTATGAAGCACGAAAATTTGGAATACATTCCGCTATGCCTATGCGAATGGCGAAACTACTTTGTCCAGACGCTCATGTAGTTCATGGTGATCATGATATGTACAGTAAATATTCTAATATCGTTACCGAAATTATTGAAGAGCAAATTCCCATTGTAGAAAAAGCGTCTATAGATGAACATTATTTGGATATGACGGGAATGGATCGCTTTTTTGGAACGTGGAAACTCACCCAAGAACTTCGACAACGGATTATGAAGGAAACAGGATTGCCCATTTCTTTTGGTCTGTCTTGTAATAAAACAGTAAGTAAAATTGCGACCGGTGAAGCCAAACCTTGCGGCGAGAGGAAAATAGATATCGGTTTTGAGAAGCCTTTTCTAGCACCATTATCTATTCGGAAAATTCCAGGGATTGGCGGTAAAACCTATCCTTTGTTACGAAACATGGGGATTTCTCAGATTGCTACCTTGCAGCAGATGGAGGTATTTACAATGAAGCGTGTTTTGGGTGAAAATGGTGTGACGATTTGGAACAAAGCCAATGGAATAGATTCTAGCGCTGTGGTGCCTTTTCATAAGCAGAAAAGTATGAGTAAAGAAACAACGTTTGCAAAAGATACGATTGATATGGAACTTCTGAAGAAAATCCTATTTAAAATGGTGGATGAGTTGGCTTTTGATCTTCGAAAAGAAGAAAAACTAACGACTTGTGTGACAGTTAAAATTAGATATAGCAATTTTGATACACATACCATGCAAGCCAAACTCTCGTTCACTTCGTCAGAAAAAGTAATTTTTGAAAGAGTTCTTCAGCTTTTTACCAAGTTATATAGCCGGCGGATGCTCATTCGATTGATAGGAGTGAAGTTGAGCAATCTCGTAGCTGGAAATTATCAACCTGATTTGTTTAGTCAAACCTTCGAAGAACTCAATCTTGCCCAAGCGATGGATCGTATTCGGATGCGTTACGGACATCAAGCCGTGATGCGAGGATGTATTTTTTAAAGATTTTCTTATGCTACTCAATTTACATAGTTATTACAGCTTACGATACGGAACGTTAAGTTTGGAAAAGCTCGTAGAAGGTATTCGCAATTATGGATACGATACGGCTGTGCTTACTGATATTAATAATTCTTCTGCTGTTCTGAAATTTATTAGACTCTGTCGTGAAGCGGGAATCAACGGTTTAGCGGGAATGGAATTTCGCAATAATCACCAATTGCTTTTTGTAGGAATTGCTAAAAATGAATCTGGCTTTCGAGAATTGAATGAGTTGATGACGATTACGAATAAACAAAAATCTCTTTTACCGAAAGTAGCTCCTGAATTTGAAAATGTTTTTGTTGTTTATCCTTTTGGGGCGAGAGAAGAACGAGATTTACGAGAAAATGAATTTATTGGAATTCGTCCACATGAAGTTGCTAAATTTCTGACGTTTCCTAAAAAACATTGGGAACGTTACGTGATTTTGGCCCCAGTATCATTTCAGCCCGAAAAATATCAACTTCATAAGCAACTTCGAGCAATTGACTCTAATTTGTTGATTTCCCAAACGCCGCCTGAACAAATCGGTCGAGAAGACGAAATTTTCGTCCCGCAAGACCGGCTCAAAAAACGGTATGAATTGGTGCCGAAACTTATTGAAAATACGGAACGACTACTTTCCAGATGTCGTTTTTATTTTGAATTTGGTGGTTCTAAATACAAAAAAACCTTTACAGGATCGTATTCAGAAGACAAAGCTCTTTTGTATCGATATGCATTTGAAGGGTTTGAAAATCGATACGAAGTAACGGACGAAGTCGCTAGATCTCGAGTGTTGAAAGAATTGGAAATTATTGATACTCTTAACTTCTCTAGCTATTTTTTAATTACGGATGATTTGTGTCGATATGCTAGATCTCGCAATTTTCATTATGTGGGTCGGGGAAGTGGTGCGAATAGCATTGTGGCATATTGTCTTGGGATTACAGATGTTTGCCCAATTGAACTCAATTTATATTTTGAACGATTTTTAAATCCTAAACGTAAAGTTCCGCCCGATTTTGATGTTGATTTTTCTTGGAAAGATCGAGATGAAATGTATAAATATCTTTTTGGACGCTACGAAAATGTTGCGTTAATGGGTGCTATGGGAACATTTAAAGACCGATCTATTATCCGTGAACTGGGGAAGATTTATGGTTTGCCGAAAAGTGAAATCGATAGACTAATTAAAGATCCTACGCATATGTTGAATGAGAATGAAGTCACAAAAATGATTTTGGATGTACATAATCAGATGGAAGATTTTCCTAATCAGCGAACGATTCACGCCTCTGGAGTTCTGATTTCGGAAGAGCCTTTAACATGTTATTCGGCGTTAGATTATCCTCCCAAAGGAATTCCGACAACGCAATACGATATGTATGTTGCCGAAGATTTGGGTTTTGAGAAATTTGATATTCTTTCGCAACGTGGGATTGGGCATATTAAAGATTGTCGAGAGATTATTCGTTTGAACACGGGGAATCAGGTGGAAACCACCAATCCGAAACGGTTTTTTACAGATCCTCTTATTGCAGAGCAATTACGAAAAGCGAATACCATTGGTTGTTTTTATATTGAAAGTCCTGCAATGCGTCAGCTTATTTTAAAATTGAATTGTGATGATTATCTCACGTTAGTAGCAGCTAGTTCTATTATCCGACCTGGTGTGGCGTCTTCAGGGATGATGCATGCATATATAGAGCGGCATTTGGCGCCAGAAAAAGTTGAATATATACACCCCGCTTTTAAAGAACAGCTAGAGGATACCTACGGTGTGATGGTATATCAGGAAGATGTGATGAAAATAGGGCATCATTTTGGAGGATTGGACTTGGCTGAAGCCGATGTTTTGCGAAGAATGATGAGCGGAAAATACCGTAACAAAAATCATTTAGCAGAAATTGAAGACAAATACTATCAAAACTGTAAAGAACGAGGCTATCCAGATGAGGTCTCTAGAGAAGTATGGCGCCAGATGGAAAGTTTTGCAGGCTATAGTTTTAATAAGGCGCATTCGGCGTCTTTTGCGGTAGAAAGTTATCAAAGTCTTTTCCTGAAAACCTATTATCCACGAGAGTTTATGGTGAGTGTTTTGAATAATTATGGAGGGTTTTATTCTCGAGAAGTTTATGTAAATGAAGCCAAAAAAGCAGGTGGAATCATCTGTTTGCCTTGTGTGAACAAAAGTATTTTTAATACATCGATTCACGGTAAACATATTTATTTGGGTTTTGATTGTTTACTGAATTTAGAAACGGATTTAGCAATTCGGATTCCCGAAGAAAGAGTTCAAAATGGTTTGTATCGAGGTTTATCAGATTTTTGTTTGCGTACTGGGGCTGGACTTGAACAGGTTTTGATTCTTATTCGTTGTGGGGCTTTTCGCTTTTTAGGAATGGGTAAAAAAGAATTATTGTGGGAGGCGCATTTGATTTTAAAAAAGTCAAAAGAAAAAACGAATGCTTCAGGGTATTTGTTTTATGGAGAAACCGAAAAATTGACTTTACCCAAATTAACAACAGAGAAGTTAGAAGATCTTTATGATGAGCTTGAATTGATGGGGTTTCCCGTTTCGGGATCAAGTTTTGATTTTGCTAAATCCTCCTACAGAGGCACTGTTACGGGAAAAACGTTGACGTCTTTTGAAGGGGAAATTGTACGAATTGTAGCACATTTAGTAGCTTCTAAAACGGTACGAACCAAAACAGGAACTTTAATGAAGTTTGGGACGTTTTTAGATGAGCACGGAGATTTTGTAGATACGGTTCATTTTCCGCAAAGCTTGAAAACATCGCCGTTGCGAGGTCGCGGTTTGTATTTAATTGAAGGAAAAGTAAGCTTGGATTTTGACTGTCCGGCAATTGAAGTTCATCGATGTGCAATGATGCCATTGAAACCCGATCCAAGAAGCGTTTAAAAAAAAACTTCCACCAAATGGTGGAAGGTTTTTTGTTATTTTTTCTCAGGAATCTGAGTTAGAATGTCTTTCAAGAAACTCCAGAATTTCTGGGTTGATGAAATGCTCGCACGTTCGTCTGGCGAGTGCGCACCACGAATCGTTGGCCCGAAACTAACCATTTCCATTTCTGGATAATGTGAACCGATAATTCCGCATTCCAAACCAGCGTGGCAAGCCACAACGTGAGGTTTAGAACCAAATTTTTCCGTGTACAATTTATCCATAATCGTAACGATTTCCGAACCTGGAAGTGGTTTCCAACCTGGATATGCTCCGCTAAATTCTACTTGCATTCCTGCTAATTCGAAAACAGCACGTAACTGTCCTGCAACATCGTCTTTAGACGAATCTACCGAAGAACGAGAAAGATTTAAAATCTTCAAAGCACCTTCTTTCAATTCAACACGAGCAACGTTGTTAGACGCTTCTACCAAATCAGCCACATCAGGAGACATGCGGTAAACTCCGTTGTGAGCTGCTTTCAATGCATAAATTATTTTTTTAGAATCTGCAGCCGAAAGCCCTTGATTAGCAGCTTCAGCTTTTTCAATGCTGATACTTAAGTCTTTTTCAACAGAAGCGAATTCAACTAGAATTTCTTCTTTTAAAGCATTCGCTACTTTCAAAAATTCATCAGCGTTTGCGACGGTGAAAATTGCTTTTCCTTCTCTTGGAATAGCATTTCTCAAACCTCCACTATCTATTGAAATTAACTGAATATCTTGTGTTTGGTTTCCTGCAAAAAGCAATCTTCCAATCAACACATTGGCGTTTCCAAAACCTTTATGAATGTCCATTCCTGAATGTCCACCTTGCAAACCTTTAACATAAATCGAAAGAATTTCACCTTGTGTTGCTTCTAAAGCGTACTTCTGAGAAGCCGTTACATCAACACCACCGGCGCAACCGATATCAATTTCGTCATCTTCCTCGGTATCAAGATTTAGCAAAATTTCACCCTTCAAAAGACCTGGTTGTAGGTTTAAAGCTCCTGTCATTCCCGTTTCTTCATCGATTGTGAAAAGCGCTTCTAGAGCAGGATGTGGGATGTCAGAAGATTCTAAAATTGACATGATGGATGCAACACCCAAACCATTATCAGCACCAAGAGTTGTCCCTTTTGCCTTCACCCAATCACCATCGACAATCATTTGAATTCCTTGCGTGTCAAAATCAAAATCAACGTCGTTGTTTTTTTGACAAACCATATCCAAATGCGATTGCAAAACGATCGGTGTACGATTTTCCATTCCTGAAGTTGCTGGTTTGCGAATAATCACGTTACCTACTTCGTCTACGATGGTTTCAAGATTCAATGATTCACCAAAATTTTTGATGAATTCAATTACTTTTTCCTCTTTTTTGGAAGGTCTCGGAACTGCGTTTAATGCAGAAAAATTCTTCCAAATAATTTGAGGCTCTATATTTTGTAAGCTCATAAAAATTTATTTGTCCAAATTTACAAAATAAAAAGCGGCTAAAGAATTCCTTTGGCCGCATATTTAGTGCTTTTTTAGCTGTTTTTTATTCGGGATTAACCTCGTGCACGTTCTAGTAAAACCATCATCAGAAGTGATAAAATTACCAATGTTTCATCTTCCTCATCAATATCCACCATTCGGTTCAGTTGGAAACGTCTTCCGATTAACGAAGGCATTTTCTTTAGTTGAAAATAACTGCGTCCAGCGGCATCTTTCACACTATATGAAGGGTTTAGGAAATAGCCAGTAAACATCCCAACAATGGGGATTTCACCTACCATGCTGTCCCAGATTTTTTTAAAACCATTGTCCTCGGTAATGGTGAATTTGGTGATGTTGTTTTCATCCATGATATCGTACGTCGCTTTCCAGAAAGAGCGCATTCCTTTGCGTGAAACCCGACCGTAGCTTTTCATATTCACTAAATCAACTAGGCTGTAAGATGCATTAAAATCCAACCACTGATTGGCTTTGATTTGAAATAATTGTTGTGTTCTCGAATGATCCGAATAGATAATGACATCCTCCTTCAAACGGAACATTTTCTGGCGTACATAAGCGATTTCTTTTCCGTTGGCATCCGTGATCGTGAAGTCGCTGGAAAGAGTCGTAATCCTAAATTTGAAGTCTAGCGGATAGTTGAGATTCTTTAAGTGCATAAGGTTTTTTGTTTAAAGATAGTCTTTTTTCGGAATTCCCGATAGGCATTTGTTAAATTTAAAATCAAATTCATATGGCTTTTTAATCTGATTTCTCCAATATTGGAAGTAGAAAAAATAAAGAATTAGCTTTATCTTTGTCGTTATGGATTACCCAAGTAAAGTTTTATCCAAAGCGGTTGAAGAAATCTCTGGATTGCCAGGGATAGGGAAAAAATCGGCACTGCGATTGGCTCTATATCTTCTTCGTCAACCCGAAAGTCAAGCCCTTGCTCTTGCCGATTCTCTTGAGAAATTGGTTCGTGAAATTCAGTATTGTAAAGAATGTCATAATTTTTCGGATTCGGAGATTTGTGATATTTGTGCTAGTTCGAATCGAAGTTCAGAATTGCTTTGCGTTGTTGAAGATGTTCGCGACGTGATGGCCATTGAAAATACAGGGAAATTTCAAGGGAAATATGTGGTTTTGGGTGGAAAAATTTCGCCGATGGAAGGAATTGGTCCAGGACAACTAAAAATTTCGGCAGTAGAATCCAAACTCGAGTCGGGCGAAGTGAAAGAAGTGATTTTTGCTCTGAGTGCAACCATGGAAGGCGATACAACGGCGTATTATATGTATAAAAAATTGAAACATTTTTCGGTTCAGTTTTCGAGTATTGCGCGTGGAATTTCGGTAGGAGATGAGTTGGAATATGCAGATGAAATTTCTTTGGGACGCTCGATTATCAACAGATCGCCGTATTCTGAAAAAAGCTAGATTCTATGGAACTCAGCATTGTTATTCTTCATTATCAAGTTTCGGATGTTTTGCGAAAATGTTTGCAATCGATCGATCGTTTTGTGAAAGACATTTCGTACGAAGTTTTGGTTGTGGACAATGCGTCTCCAGATGATTCTTGGAAGGTTTTAATCCACGAGTTTCCAAACGTTCAATTCATTTCAAATGCTGAAAATGCAGGTTTTGCAAAAGGAAATAATGTTGGAATAAAAAAAGCAAAAGGCGAGTATCTTTTACTTCTCAACCCAGATACGGAACTCGAATCTGATGATTTGAAAAGAGTTCTTGATTTCGCTAAATCTAAAGCCAACTTTGGATGTTTAGGTGTTCGCATGCACGATGCTTCTGGGGCTTTTCTTCCGGAAAGTAAACGCTCGGTTCCAGGAATTATCAACTCGTTTGGGAAGTTGTTTTTCACATTTGGAATGACAAAGTCCAAATCCTATTATCGTGATGATTTACAAGAAACCGATATTGCGCCTGTGGATATTGTGACGGGTGCATTTTTGATTTGTAAACGAGATCGCTACTGGGAAGTAGGTGGTTTAGACGAAGCGTATTTTATGTACGGTGAAGATATTGATTTGTGTAATTCTTTTTTAAATAAAGGCTATCAAAACTGGTATTACGGCGCTTTTTCTATTTTACATCTTAAAGGAGAAAGTACCCAAAAAGATGAGGTTTATCTTGAGCGATTTTATGGTGCGATGCAGATTTTTATTGACAAATACTATCAGCAAAAGAAATTTCAACATGTTGTATTATCATTTGGATTGCGAGTGAAACATTTTCTAGAAAAACGAAAACTCAACTAAAAATAAAAGCATAAAAAAAAGAGAACCAAATAGGTTCTCTTTATATTTTGTACGATTGTAATGCTTATTTCGCTGGAGTAGAAGTGGGCGCTGTTGCAGGTGTGTTTGTTGGTGCACTTGCAGGAGCTTCCGTTTTCTTAGGCGCTTGTACTTTCGGTAAAGATTGTACTGGGCTTGCCGTAAGAACTACGCTTAAAATAATTACTACAACAACCGAAACTCCAAGAGTCCAAGTTGCTTTTTCCATAAAGTCGTTGGTTCTTTGTACACCGAATTGTGCAGAAGATGCACCACCGAATGTTGAAGAAAGACCTCCACCTTTTGGGTTTTGAGCCATAATGACGATAATTAGTAAGATACAAAGGATCATTACTACCACCATTAAAATTGTAAATATAGCACTCATCGTTTTATTCTAAATTTTGAAGGGCAAATGTAATGTTTTTTGATGAAATTACAAATAGCCAAATGATATTTCAATAAAAAAACAGCAACCGAAGTTGCTGTTTATAGGATTACTACCTTTTCTGATTATTTAAAATCAGCATCGGTTGCTTTATTCAGTTCAATCGAGCTAACGTTGAAAACCATTTCCATAGGTCCAATAGCTTGCGTAATGCTTTGTGGAAATTTTACTCCAGAAACGTCTTTGTAATCTGCGAATTTCACGTTTACCGTTTGTCCTTGAGCAGTCATTTGCTTTCCAACTTTAAGACCTGTTTTTTTGCTGTAAAAATAGCTTGTTGCGCCCACTTTTACAACGTAACAATCTTCATTGTTGAAGGTTTCGCTACCCGAAATTTTTGCATTTGGATTTTTTGCATACCCCAATTCTGGAATTGCTGTTGTTGAATTCAAAAACTCCGCTTTCGTTTCTTCTGGAAGAGGTATAGACTGTCCTTGCATTGACATTCCACCGTTTTTACCGTCGAAGAAAATCTTTTGCACTACATTTCCACCCATAGAAACTTCAGATAAATTCTTTCCACCGTTGGCTTCAATTGTTTTAAGATCCAATTGCATCCCTTGAACAGTTCCCGTTGCTTTGGTTGTTACTGATGTAATTTTTTCCAAAGCTGCTTTTCCTCCAATTGCAGCGATGTATTTGTCCATAACACTCGCTACAGAAACCGATGCGTCAACTTTTTGAGCCTCTGGTTTTGTTGTTGGGTTTGCATTGGTATCGTAGTATTTTACAGGATATCCTAATTTTTCTAAACCATCAGCAATTTCTGCTGCTTTACCCGCAACAAAAATTCTAGATTGATTTGGCTTGATGAATGATTTTACAGCATTTGAAATATCTCCAGCAGTAACCGCATCAATAGACTTCAAATAATCTGTATAGAAATTCTCAGGTAAATCCTGCGTTTTTTGACTTAATGCAAAACGTGCAATCGTTGCTGGACTTTCTAATGAACGGATGAAGTCTCCTTTCAACTTCGCTTTAGCACTCGTTAATTCTTCTGGTTTTACGGTGTTAATGGCTTTCAATTCGTTCATGAATTCTACCACCGCTTTATCCGTAACTTCGTTACGAACACTTGCGTTTGCAGCGAATGTTGGTCCGTATTTTCCCGTATTTAAAGAAGAATAGGCTCCGTACGTAAATCCGTTTTTCTCACGAAGATTCATGAATAGTCTTGCTTCACCACCACCACCAAGAATGTAGTTTGCGATAACCGCAGGGAAATATTGCTTGCTATTCATTTTAAGATCAGTTGTGTTTCCAACGTTTACCACAGATTGTACGGCGTTTGGAACGTCAACAACATCAATTTCTGTTGCTGCAAGAGTTGCAACAGGCTCTAGGTTTCCGAATTTTACATCCGATTTTTTCCAAGCTGAAAAGTCACGCTCTACTTGTTTTTTTACATCTTCAAATTTAACATCACCAACAATAACTAAATACGCGTTGTTTGGTGCGTAATATTTTTTGTAGAAATCTTGAACATCCGCAAGTTGAACGTTTTTAATCGTTTCTGCTGTGTTGAATTCTCCACGAGATGTATTTTTTCCGTACATCACCGCTCTGTTTACTTTACTGGCGATGCTGCTTGCGTTTTTCTCATCCGCTTTAAGGCCTTCAATCATTCTGTCCTTCGACTTGTTGATCTCTTCAACATCAAATCTTGGATTGATGATCGCATCAGCCATCATAGATAAAACTTCGGGATAGTATTTAGACAACGAATTCGCCGAAGCGCCTCCTGATGAAAAATCTAATCCAGCTCCTAAGAAGTCGATTCTTTTGTTGAAATCATCTTTGGAAACTTTGGTCGTTCCTTCTCCTAATTGTCCCGCCATAATTTGACTAACACCCGCTTTTGTTCCTTCGAAAATAGGCTGTCTATCCATCGTAAGTGTGGTGCTTACTCTTGGAAGTTTTGAGTTTTCTACAACCATTACCGTAAGACCATTTTTTAACGTAAATGTTTTTGGTTTGGCGATATTAATTGTCGGCGTAGGCCCAGGTTTAGGCATTTGGTCTACATTAATGCTTTGTGCAGTAACCATTCCTGAAAATAAGAATGCCGCTGCGATATATTTAAATTGGTATTTCATAAAGCTTTATTTTTTTTCAGGTAAATAGTTCAATTCTACTCTTTGGTTCGGGTTTAGGTATTTTTTAGCCGCGTTCATCAAATCTTGTCTGGTGATTGAGCGGTAAATTTCTAATTCCTTGTTAATTAAATTGGTATCACCCATCAACATATAATTATGTGCTAATGAATGCGCAATTCCCTGAATTGATGAATTGGAGTTCACGAAATTATTCTCAAACTGATTCAACAATTTTTGATAATCTTCTTCTGAAATTAAAGTCGTCTGAAGTTTTGCGATTTCTGCGTCGATATCTTTTTCTAAAACTTCTTTCGTCGTTGTTCCCATCGGGATAGCGAACGTTGCGAAAATTCCATAATCTTCTAAACCTTGATTGAAAGCCGCAACTTCCAAAGCTTTTTTCTCTTTATCTACTAATTTTTTGTACAATACTGATGATTTTCCACCGCTTAAATACGTAGAAATCATATCCAAAGTATAGGCGTCTTTTTCTTTTGCTCCTGGCGTTCTGTAAGCGAATACATACGCAGGAAGTTGGATGTTTTTATCGTAAGCCGTAACTTCTTTTGTTTTTGTGATCGGTTCGTCTTTAGGGAAGTTTTTTGGAGTAACAGTTCCTTTAGGAATGCTTCCATAATACTCTTTAATCCACTTTTTTGTTTGATCTTTTTTAATGTCACCCGCAACGACTAAAACAGCGTTGTTTGGAACATAGAATTTCTTATAAAAATCACGGAATTCCTGAAGTTGAGCTGCATTTAAATCATCCATAGAGCCAATCGTAGACCAGTTGTATGGGTGTTTTGTGAACAAGTTCTTCTGTACTTCGGTGAATAGATTTCCGTACGGTTGGTTGTCCATACGAAGTCTTTTTTCTTCTTTAACAACTTCTCTTTGGGTATCCACACCAATTTGGTTGATATCTCCAGATTTCATTCGTTCCGATTCCATCCAAAGTCCCAACTGTTCGTTGTTTGATGGGAAAGTTTCGTAATAGTATGTACGGTCGTTTGTTGTATTGGCGTTGTTGGAACCTCCATTAGAAGAAACGATTTTAAACCATTCTCCTCGTTTGATATTTTTTGTTCCTTCGAAAAGCAAATGCTCAAAGAAATGCGCAAATCCTGTTCTTCCTACAAGCTCGTCTTTCGCTCCCACATGGTACATTACCCCAGTAGTAACCACGGGTGCCGAGTTGTCTTGATGCAAAATAACATGCAGACCATTGTCTAGCGTGTATTCTTCAAAATCAATTTTTTGTGCTTGAAGCGTCAGTCCGAAAAAGGCCGCTGCAGCAACGCTAAGAAATCTTTTTTTCATATTAGTTAAACTATTTTTCTATGCAATTAGTTGCTTTAGAATTGCAAATGTTACACAATTTCCATGTTTTTTTCTGTATTTGATATCCCTACATGTGCGTTTCCCAAGAATTTGAATTCTCTAGTGAAAGATGTACTTTTGTAGTTCTAAAATTTTTCGAGGCATGATGGATTATTTGAAAGGACTAAACGAATCTCAATACGAAGCAGTAACAACCTTGCAAGGGCCTTTAATGGTGCTTGCTGGAGCGGGTTCTGGGAAAACCAGAGTGCTTACGATGCGTATTGCCCATTTAATTACCAATGGGGTTGATCCTTTTAATATCCTTGCGTTAACCTTTACCAACAAAGCGGCACGCGAAATGAAAGACCGTATTGCGAAAGTGGTGGGAGATACTAATGCAAGAAGCCTTTGGATGGGAACGTTTCACTCCGTTTTTGCAAGAATATTGCGAAGTGAAGGCCATTATTTGGGGTATCCCTCCAATTTTACCATCTATGATACGCAAGATGCATTGAATGTTTTGCGAAAAGTGATGAAGGAACTGAATGTCGATCAAGATATTTACAAACCTAAAAAAGTACTTTCTCGGATTTCAACCTATAAAAACAATTTGATTACGGTAAAAGCGTATTACAATAATCCTGAATTGTTAGAAGCAGATGAACGTGCGAATATGAAGCACATGGGGACGATTTATCAAAAATACGTTGAAGCTTGTTTTAAAAACGGAGCGATGGACTTTGATGATTTATTGTTGAAAACCAACGAACTTCTTACTCGTTTTCCTGAAGTTTTGGCGAAATATCAAGATCGTTTCCGTTATATTTTGGTGGATGAGTACCAAGATACCAACCATTCGCAGTACTTAATTGTGAAAGCATTGGCTTCAAAATTTGAAAATATTTGTGTGGTAGGAGATGATGCGCAATCTATTTACTCGTTTCGTGGAGCCAATATTTACAACATTCTGAATTTCAAAAAAGACTATCCGGATGCAATCACCGTTTCGTTAGAACAGAATTATCGTTCGACACAAACCATCGTTGATGCGGCAAATGTGGTGATTTCACGAAATACACAACAGTTCAAAAAGAACGTGTTTAGTGATAATGAAGTTGGAGAAAAAATTAAAGTCTATCGTGCGCTTTCTGATGCCGATGAGGCGAGTTTCGTTGCGTCTAATATTTGGGAATTACACAATACGGAGCAGAAGAAATTCAATGATTTTGCCATTTTATATCGTACCAATTCGCAAACTCGAGCCTTTGAAGATTCATTGAGAAAAAAGAATATTCCGTATCGTGTGTATGGCGGTTTGTCATTCTATCAAAGGAAAGAAGTGAAAGATTTGGTGGCTTATCTTCGTCTTTTGGTGAATGAAAATGATTCCGAAGCGTTGTTGCGTGTCATCAATTATCCAACTCGTGGAATTGGAGAAACAACGCAAAATAAGCTTATTGTTTTCGCAGATGCGCAAGGTTTGGCTTTGGCTCAAGTGCTTGGCAATATTGGATTTTACGCGCCGCAATTAGGTTTTAATAACGGCGTGATTACAAAATTATCAGATTTTTGGTCGATGATTAAAGCGTTTCAAGTATTGTTGAAAACCGAAAACGCCTACACCGTTGCGATGGAAGTTGCAAAGCGAAGTGGTTTGATTAAATTTTTGAAAGACGATCAAACACCGGAAGGAATTTCAAGGGTCGAAAACGTTCAGGAATTGATGAATTCCATGCAAGGTTTTATCGAAGAACAGCAGCAATTGGAAGATGGTGATGCTTCACTTTCTAACTTCTTGGGAAATATTGCGTTAACAACCGATCAAGATAAAAAAACCGACGGGACGGAAGATCAAGTTTCGTTGATGACCATTCACCTTTCCAAAGGTTTGGAGTTTCCAGTGGTGCATTTGGTGGGACTTGAAGAGAATTTGTTCCCAAGTTTTATGAGTTCATCGACTCGTGAAGAGTTGGAAGAAGAACGAAGATTATTCTACGTTGCCCTGACAAGAGCCGAAAAGCAAGCGGTGTTTTCGTATGCAGTTTCTCGATTTCAATGGGGGAAAATTACAGACGCCGAACCTTCTCGATTTTTAAGTGAAGTCGATAGTCGATTTGTTGAATTTATCAATCCAGTTGCCGATAGAAAGGCCATTAATCGATCTGGACTGTCATCGAGTTTGTTTGATGAAGCGCCATCCATTCCGAAATCCTTTAAAAAAGTAGAACCAAAAAAGTCGATTTCTCGATCTGCTGAAGGTTCGCAACCAACAGAAGCCAAGAAATTAAAACCAATCGCCTCG
The DNA here is from genome assembly GCF_059509915.1 of Kaistella sp. CFF1-2. NCBI lineage: Bacteria > Pseudomonadati > Bacteroidota > Flavobacteriia > Flavobacteriales > Weeksellaceae > Kaistella > Kaistella sp. CFF1-2. The sequence continues at coordinate 23,837 of NZ_JCAKLF010000004.1, read as the reverse complement.
GCAAGAATCACCAATCCAAGTGGGAATTCGTCTCAAGATATTGAAGTTGGAGATTTGGTTCGTCATGATCGTTTTGGAGTGGGTGAAGTCGTGTTTTTGGATGGAACAGATTCGGAAAACATCAAAGCAAAAGTCTTATTTAAAAACGAAGGCGAGAAAAATCTGATTCTCAAATTCGCAAAGTTGACCAAGCTTTAAAGCTCGTTTCTAAAAGAAAAATTTCATTTTTTCATCTAATGTAACCTAAGTAACATTCTGTTCTTGGGAAAAGCGCCAATTTTGCAACGTTTGAAATTGTAAAATACATTTTGCTATGAATTGGATTATGGAGCCTTGGCCGTGGTACGTTTCCGGACCGCTGATTGCCTTGACGATGTTTGTTTTATTGCTTGTAGGAAAGCGTTTTGGGATGTCGTCTAACTTGCGAACTTTATGCACACTTTGTGGTGCTGGAAAAACCTGTGATTTCTTTTGTTTTGATTGGAAATCCCAACGTTGGAACCTTTTAGTGATGCTTGGGGCAATTTTTGGTGGTTATTTAGGAGCGAATTATCTTTCTGAAAATCAAGCGCCGGATTTGAATCCCAAAACGATAGAACAACTTAAAGGAATAGGATTCGAAAGTGCGGGAAAAGCATATGTTCCGACAGAATTATTCGGTAATGAAGCGTTTTCGGAGCCTAAAGTTTTGGCTATTTTATTAATTGGTGGATTATTGGTTGGTTTTGGAGCGCGATATGCGGGTGGATGTACATCAGGACATTCAATTTCGGGTATTAGCAACTTACAACTTCCGTCATTGATTGCTACCATTGGATTTTTCATCGGTGGTTTACTCATGGTTCATCTTTTATTTCCTTTCATTTTTTAATTTGAATTCACATGAAAAATATAATATATCTAGTAATAGGAACTTTTTTTGGAGTTTTAATGTACAAATCCGAAGCTGCATCGTGGTTTAGGATTTACGAAATGTTCAATTTTCAATCGTTTCACATGTATGGTTTGATGGGAAGTGCTTTGGTTGTTGGGATTGCGTTGGTTCAACTCATCAAAAGACGTAAAATGAAAAGCATCGATGGTGAACCTATTGTTATTGAAGATAAAGATAAAAGCATCAAACGGTATCTTTATGGTGGGATTATCTTTGGGCTTGGTTGGGCTTTGGCAGGCGCTTGTCCTGGACCGATGTTTGTTTTGACGGGAGCAGGATATTTTCCTATTTTAGTGGTGATTTTCGGAGCCGTTTTGGGAACCTGGCTGTATGGGTTGCTGAAGAAAAAGCTGCCGCACTAAAATTTTATGACAACAAAAGAGCGTATCAAAGAATCGTATCAAGCTATTTTTGAAGAAGAACTTATTAATGAAATAGCCGAAGTTGCCCAAATTGTTTCCTTTAAAGAAGGCGAAGTCCTTATCGAAATTGGGAAATACATCAAGACAATGCCTTTGCTTTTGGAAGGTGCGATCAAGATTTTGAGGGAAGATTTTGATGCGGGTGAGTTGCTTTTGTATTTTATCGAAAAAGGCGATACGTGTGCAATGACGATGGCTTGTTGTGTTGGCGATAAGAAAAGTGAAATACGCGCTGTTGCCGAAAATGATGGCGTTATTGCCATGATTCCGGTTGCGAAAATGGAAGAATGGATGGGGAAATATAAATCGTGGCGTTCGTATGTTTTAGAATCGTATAATAGTCGATTTAATGAAATGCTCAATGCCATTGATTCCATCGCGTTCATGCATATGGATGAGCGTTTGTTGAATTATTTATTTGAAATTCAGAAAATAACAGGTTCATTGATTATTAATAAAACCCATCAAGAAATCGCTAATGAGCTGAATAGTTCTCGCGTAGTGATTTCAAGATTGTTGAAAGCTTTGGAAAATGAAGGTCGAATTAAACTGAATCGAAACAGTATCGAAATTCTTACTTAAAATAAATCGTATTTGTAATACGACTCTTGAAGCGGAAATCGGCAACCTAAGGTTGCCGATTTTATTTTACCAATTCTTCAAAAAGTCGATCGAAGGTTTTGTCTAAATCTTTTGTTTTTCCAGGATGAGGTCGCGATGTTTGTATCACCGAACTTCGAACGGCCGTTAACCAACGAAAACGTTCGGGGATTTCCAATTTTGCAATTGGACCTCCATCAGGGCTTCCGTGCGCTATTTTTTGGAAGTTTTCCAAGTTTTTTTGCACTTCATCGTAATCCAATTTGCTGTGCATTAATAGAAATTTGTCCGAGCACAAATGAAAATCAACTCGAATGTATTTTTCTTTTTTCGAAAAAAGCACCAAGCCAATGTTGAAAAATTCTTCTCTTTCAACCTTCGGAACTAGGCGGATCACCGCATATTCGTATAATTTATCCTCTTGCATTTTTCGCTTCGTTTAAGAATAGTTGAGAGTTTTCAAGTCGAGTTTTTAGAAATTGGAAATAGATTTCTCTAATTTCTTCAGGACTTTCGTCCGCATCTTGCCATTGCAACCAATCTTCGGGAATTAAATTCACCAAATCTCGGAAGATTTCATCGTTGAGCATTTCATGTCCCCAGCGGTCTGCTTCATCCAACATTGTCGCTTGGGGCAATAAAACGTGGTCTTTCACATATTTGAAAGGCGTTTTTGCCGCTTGATCGAAATTCTGCCAAGAATGATGGAAGTAGAACGAAGCTCCGTTATCAATAACCCACAATTCTTTATGCCACCAAAGGAGATTGGTGTTTTTAAAAGTTCGGTCGATATTGGTGATAAATGCATCCAACCAAACAATTTTTGATGCCAAAAGCGGATCAATTTTGATACTTGGTTCGTACGCAATAGCTCCTGATAAATAATGCAATCCGAGATTCAAACCTTCGGAAAACTTCAATAAATCCTGAATTTCTTCATCGGCTTCGGTTCTTCCGAAATCAACATCAAGATTCACTAAAACCAATTCTGGGATTTTTAACCCTAATGCTTCGGTGATTTTTCCACCCAAGAGTTCAGAAATCAACATTTTGACACCATGACCGGCGCCTCGAAATTTCAGCACATATTTAAAATCATCATCCGCTTCTGCCAAAGCCGGCAAAGAGCCTCCTTCACGTAAAGGAAGGATGTAGCGCATGACGGTAACCGTTCGTAAAGTCCACTTATTTTGCATTGCTTCAAAAATACGATTTTGTTTTGATGGTTTTTTCATTTCAATTTGAAAATAATTTTAACAAGTATTTTGCTGAGGTTTAGTCTTCTACTTCAATAAAAACCAAAATAGAATGGAAAAGAAACTAAATTTTATCATTTTTTAATAATTCGGTACAGTTTTTATTTACTAAATTTGGTTATTATACTAAACAAACTTTAATTTAAAAATTCAACTATGAAAAAAACAATTGCAATGGCAGCTATGGCTCTTATGGTGTCTTTCACTGCTATTTCTTGTAAGAAAAAAGTTTCTGATGCAGAACTTCAAACTTCGGCAACAACAGCGGTAACTTCGTATCCAACAGCTTCAGTAGAAGTTAAAGATGGTGTTGCACACCTTAGCGGAACTTTCGCTACACCTGCGGAAAAAGATGCAGCTATTGCTTCTTTGAAAGCGATTCAAGGAGTAAAAGATGTGCACGATATGGCTACAGTAGCAGCTCCACCAGCACCAGTTGAAACTGTTGCAGCGGTAGATCCTGCAGTTCAGCAAAAAGTGACTGATGCAGTTAAAGATTTCCCATCTGTAAAAGTAGAGGTGGTTAATGGAGAGCTTACTTTAACAGGAAGCGTTTCTTCTACACAAGCTAGAAAAATCAAAGAATCAGTTGATGCTTTGAAAGTTGGAAAAGTAAACTATAATTACACAGTAAAATAATAGAAAATGAGCGTACTACAAGATAAATATTCAAGCGTAATTTCGGCTGCACAAAATGCTGGAGTAAATAATTTAACAGTTCAAGAACAAGATGGTATTCTTTACGTTTCTGGAGATGCTGCAAACTCTTCTGCAAAAGATGCGGTTTGGGATGCACTAGGAGCGATCGATGCTTCGTATTCAGCTTCTGACATCAACATCGATGTTAAAGTTTCAGGTTTGGCAGCTGGAGCTAGCCTTACTGTTGCTACAGAATCATCTAACCTAAACATTAGACAAGAGCCTTCTACAGAAGCTGCTGTTGTTGGTAAAGCTGCAAAAGGTGAAGCAGTAACTTTAGTGGAGCAAACTTCTGCTGAGTGGTGGAAAATTAAAACTGCCGATGGTGAAGAAGGTTATGCTTATTCAAGATATTTGAGAGCTTAAAAGCTTCATTTCTTAATAATTTTGGAGCCGCCCCTGTGGGCGGTTTTTTTATGCTTTGTACTGATGGTGGCGGTTTTCAAAAAAAAACTATATTTGTAAGCATTGAGAATACGTATTTATGAAACAAAATAAACTGTTTATCGCAATTATTGTTGCGCTTATCATTGGGGTGATCTTAGGAGGAGTTGTCAATAAGTTTGAACGAGGTACCGAAATTAGAATTAATTCTGAACTGGTCGATGCGAAACACCTTCCGACGGATGAAGTGAAGTTTGAAACGAGTGATGGTAAAAAATTATCTCAGAAAATTTATATCGCGGCTAACGATAAACAAAAAGATTCATTAACACAGGCTTTTAAAGGTCAAGATATCGTTGTTATTGGGAAAGGAAGTAAAACGGTTTTTGAGCCTAATTCAATTAAAGGCAAGGATGTTCAGATTCAGAAAGTTGAAAAATCAACCAATGGAAGGGCGACTGTTATTGATGATATTACGTCTTTCTCAGAGATGATTAAGCTTTTAGGAACCATCTTCATTCGTTTGGTACAGATGATTATTGCTCCGCTTGTATTTACAACATTGGTGGTAGGAATCGCTAAAATGAGCGATATCAAAATGATTGGTCGAGTAGGAACAAAAGCGATGGCTTGGTTTTTAACCGCTTCTTTAGTTTCGTTATTGATCGGTTTGGTATTGGTGAACTGGATGGAACCTGGGAAAGCAATGCATCTCGAAAAACCTGTTGCCGATGCGGCAGGTGAACTCGTAAAGTCTGCTGATGAAGGTCTTTCTTTAGAAAAATTTGTTTCACACGTGGTTCCAAAAAGTGTTTTTGAAGCCTTTGCAACCAATGAAGTTTTGCAGATTGTTATTTTCGCTGTGATGTTCGGCATTGCTCTTTCTGCGATGGGAGAGGAGTATACAAAGCCTGTTATTAAAGCGTTAGATGTTTGTGCGCACGCTATTTTGAAAATGGTGGGTTATATAATGTGGGTCGCGCCACTAGGAGTTTTGGGTGCGATTGCAGCGGTAGTAGCCACCAATGGATTCGAGATTTTTAAAGTATATGCCATTTATTTACGAGACTTCTTTTTCGCGCTCGGAATTTTATGGGTGGTATTGCTTGTTGTAGGATATTTAATTATTGGTAAACGTCTATTTGCACTTCTGAGACGTATTAAATCTCCACTTTTAATTGCTTTTTCAACGACAAGTTCAGAGGCTGTTTTCCCAAAATTAGTGGAAGAATTGGAGCGTTTTGGATGTAACAAAAGAATTGTTTCTTTCATTTTACCGCTTGGTTATTCCTTTAATTTGGATGGTTCCATGATGTACATGACGTTTGCATCGATCTTTATTGCGCAAATTTACGGAATCGAAATGAGCGTTACGCAGCAGATTGTTATGCTATTGGTTTTGATGTTAACTTCCAAAGGAATTGCTGGGGTGCCAAGAGCATCATTAGTAATTATTGTAGCGACCTGTTCCATGTTTGGAATTCCGCCAGAAGGTATCGCACTAATATTGCCAATTGATCATTTCTGTGATATGGGGAGAAGTATGACCAATGTTTTAGGAAACGCGCTTGCAACAACAGCAGTTTCGAAATGGGAAGGTCAATTAGAAGGCGCTCAAGAAGAAGTTGAAGTTCAAAGTTAATTTTGAATTCTATATAAAATAAAAAAAGCTGCATTTATGCAGCTTTTTTTATTTGTTGATAATTTTAATTGACTATTCATTCACTTTAATTTCATCGATAAAGATGTACGCATCGCCACCAACACCTTGATGTTTTTCAGGAAATTTGCCGTAATAGTACGCTTTCACTTTGATAAAACGAGCTTGCGTAGGCAGGAATGTGGATTTCACTAATTTCGTTTGTACTTCGTAATCAAAAGGATTCGTTTCGATTGTTTTCGTGTCTAAGAGAATCCAATCTTTATTGTTTCCAGATGCGTAGTATTCTACTTTTTTCGGGAACATAATCCAGGCTCGCGAATCTTGTAGATAATTAGATGAAATACTTGTTACAGTTTGAGTCATTTTGAAATCAATAACCGCTTCAAAATTTTGTCCCCAATAGCCTTGCCAATCACCTTTTCTCCAGTTTGTAGATCCATAAATTCCGTCATTTAACGCTTGATCGCCACCACCATGGTATTGCGGATTGTATTTTGAAATCAATGTCAAATTCCAGTCATTGGGTTTGCGGTGGAATGTGCTGCTAATCGTGCTACTTTTTTTACCATCACGTTCTGCATAATAATAAATATCCGTTGACTGGTTTACCGTGATTGGTTTACGATATCTAATGAAATCAGATTCTCCAATCGAGTAAAAGATCTTATCCTTTTTATTTAATGGAATCAACTCAATTTTAGTGTTCTTTTCAAAAAGATAATCACCTTTAGAAACAGGAGCAGCTATAAGTTCTTCGTATTTCAATTCAGGTAAGGTCTTTACATTTTCGAAGCCTAATTTTCTTAATTCTGCTTTCGGCGTGTTTTTCGTGATAACTCGTTTTGTTCCGTCTTCCAAATGGATTGTTACTTCGTCAAAATAAGGAATCGTCGCTTCCCATTCAGGTTTTCCTGGAGTTACAGAATAAATTCCCATAGTTGATAGAATATACCACGCACTCATTTGGCCGCAATCTTCGTTTCCAATTAAACCATCGGGCGTGTTTTTGTAGAAATTATCAAGAATGAATTTGATTTTTTCATCCGTTTTTTCAGGTTTTCCAACGAAATTATACAAATATGCCATGTGATGACTTGGTTCATTTCCTTGCGCATATTGCCCAATTAAACCCGTAATATCAACCTGATCACGACCTGTTGTTTGTTCTGGAGCGGAAAATAAAGCATCAATAAAGTTTTCAAACTTCTTCTTTCCGCCATGAATTTCAATTAAATCTTGAATGTTTTGAGGAACAAAAAACGAGTAATGCCAAGAATTTCCTTCGGTATAATTGTTATTCACTTCACGAGGATCGAAAGGCGTAAGCCAGCTTCCGTTTTTACGTGGTTGGAAAAATCCATTTTCCGGATTGTACAAGTTTTTCCAACTTTGGGAGCGTTTCATAAAGTATTGATAATCTTCTTTTTTGTTTAGAAGTTTAGCCATTTGGGCGATACACCAATCGTCATAAGCATATTCTACGGTTTTTGAAACACTTTCATGCTCATCATCAATGCTAATGAAATAATTTTTCTTGTATGCATCCAAACCAAAAATATCCTGCATTGCAGAGTTTTTAGCCGCTTCGTAAGCTTTTTCGTAATTAAATCCTTTAATGCCTTTCATCATGGCATCTGCAATGACGGAAACCCCGTGGTAGCCAATCATACATTCGGTTTCGTTTGCAGAGAGTTCCCAAACTGGGATTCGGCCGCCTTGTTCGTATTGCTTTATAAATGTGTTGACGAAATCTGCTGTTCTTTTTTTGTCGATAAGCGTTAACAAAGGATGTGCGCCACGAAACGTATCCCACAACGAAAAAACGGTGTAGTAATCATGATCTGTCGTGTGGATTTTGTTATCTCGACCACGATATTTTCCGTCAACATCAAAATAAACGTTAGGTTGCGTGTATAAATGATACATCGCCGTATAGAAAATCGCTAATTTGTCTTTATCATCGGATTTTACTTCAATCCTAGAAATTTCTTTATTCCAAGAATCAAAAGCTGCAGTTTTTACTTGATCAAAAGTTTTTCCTTTAGCTTCCGCATTCATATTTTTTGCAGCTCCATCAAACGAAACAGCTGAAAGAGAAACTTTGATTAAGATTTGCTCTTTTGCTTTGACATCTGCTGAAAGGGCGATAGCGAGTGTTTGACCTTTAAAATTTTTGGCATTAATTCCATTTTTCGAATTCGTTTTTGAAATTTTCATAGGTTTAGAAAATTCAATTCGGGAATACAAATGTTGGTCAACCGCCCAAGCTGAACTTCTTCTAAAAACCTCAATTGTTTTTGCATCAATGATTCGGATTTCCCCATCTAGAAGCTCGTCACGATGATTTAAATCTAAAATAATATTAGCCGTTCCACTTTTGTTAAAGGTATATTTATGAAAACCTGTTCTTTGGGTGGTTGTTAATTCAACATCGATATTGTCTTTAAGAAGGTTCACATAATAATATCCCGCACTTGCTTTTTCTTTGTCATGCGAAAATTTGGAGCTGTATTTTGCGGGCTCCAAGAAGGCTTGCCCCATGGTTGGCATCAGCATAATATCGCCATAATCGGATACGCCTGTTCCGTTTAAATGCGTGTGTGAAAATCCATAAATCGTGGAGTCCGAATAATGATATCCGCTACATCCATCCCAACTTCCATCAATTCTCGTATCAGGAGAAAGTTGAACCATTCCAGACGGTACCGTTGCGCCAGGAAAGGTGTGTCCATGACCGCCTGTACCAATGAATGGATTGATGTACTGCGCATAATTTTGGGAATATCCATACACGGCAAATAGTAGGGATATAAAAAGTGAAATTTTCTTCATAGAAAGGGTTTTGCTTTTTTTTATGTTCTAAAACAAATATAAACTTTTTGTGAACATACTTTTTATGAATTTTCATTATAGGTAAAAGCATAAAGTATGCACCCAAGAAATGCCAAAAATTATCCGTATTTTTGCCTGAACATTAAAGTTTTATAATGCTTACTAAAAACGAAATTCAGGATTTCCTGAAAGAGATAGAAGTAGATGATTTAGTAAACAATCTACACGTAATGGGAGATGATGTTTATATCGATATGACAGCTCATTCTCCAGCGATGCACGAGAAGAAAAAATTGGAAGTTGCGATGAAACAAGCATTCGCTTCGAAATTTGGTGAAAACGTGCAGTTGAAATTAAAAGTAGCTTCTCCGGAGCCAACTGAAGTACAACAAAATCAAATTAAAGGAAAACAAATCCCTGGAATTACCAATATTATTGCCATTGCTTCTGGAAAAGGAGGTGTTGGGAAATCTACCGTAGCAGCGAATATGGCGGTTACGTTAGCAAAAATGGGTTTCAAAGTGGGGTTGCTAGATGCCGATATTTATGGACCTTCGGTTCCTACAATGTTAGATACAGAAGGAGCGAAGCCTCTTTCCGTTGAGGTTGATGGAAGAAACTTAATGGAGCCTATTGAAAATTATGGTGTGAAAATGCTATCTATTGGATATTTTTCGGGAGCGAATCAAGCAGTGGTTTGGAGAGGACCAATGGCTTCTAAAGCGTTGAGTCAAATGTTGAGAGATGCGCATTGGGGAGAATTGGATTTCTTACTAATTGACCTTCCTCCAGGAACAGGAGATATTCATTTGTCGATTATTCAAGAGGTTCCAGTAACTGGAGCGGTGATTGTGAGTACGCCTCAACACGTTGCTCTTGCCGATGTGAAAAAAGGAATTGCTATGTTCCAAATGGAAAGTATCAATATTCCAGTATTAGGTTTAATTGAAAATATGGCGTATTTTACTCCAGAAGAACTTCCTGAGAATAAATATTATATCTTTGGAAAACAAGGAGCGCAGTATATGGCTGAAGATTTGGGGATTCCTGTTCTAGGAGAAATTCCAATTATTCAGAGTATTAGAGAAGCGGGTGACGTGGGTCGTCCTGCTGCTTTGCAAGAAGATTCGTTGATTGCAAAAATCTATACAGAAACGGCTCAAAATATGGTGGAAAGTTTGGTAGAACGTAATACAAGTTTGCCACCAACGGAAGCAGTAAAAATTACAACGATGGCTGGGTGTTCACCCAAAAAATAAAAAATAAAATACAGGAGATGAGTACAAATACACAACACGAAAATACCGTAACCAAGGTAATGCAAGCTTTGGATAGCATTCGCCCTTTTTTGAACAAAGATGGTGGTGATATCGAACTTGTTGATGTGGTTGACGATAAAGTATATGTAAAATTACTAGGAAATTGCTCGGGTTGTCACATGAGTTTTTCAACAATGAAATTGGGTGTGGAAAATACGATCAAGCAATATGCTCCTGAAATCACAGAAGTACATGGGGTAGAAGAATAGTCTTCCATTACCTAAAATACTAAAAAGCTGCCCTTGGGCAGCTTTTTTATTTTCCTAATCCAGAGTTTGTAGATATTTTTTTCTTTTTTTGATACTAATGTTTGTGTTTTGGAATCTTCTTTTCTTTTTTAACTTGATTTTCAAAAGTTAAAATACACTCTGTTAGGTTTTTAAATTCTCAAAATTTGGTGTGCAAAGATACTTTAATTATGCATGCAGTACTTGTAAACATTTATGGTTAGCATATCGATTCTGTTTTTGCTGATTTTTAGCGAATTATATAATTTTTACTTTAAAACAAAAAAAATCTGCTCGAAAAAGCAGATTTTAATAATTGAAAAAAAATCGATTAGTTTGATTTTAGATTAACTTCATATAAATCGGTTCTACGATCTTTTAAAATTTGTACAGCGCCGTTAAAGTGAAGTTCTTTAAGGAGGTTCAAATCTACATCCACGATCAAAGTCATTTCTGTATTTGGAGTCGCTTCACCTTTGATAGCATTAGATGGAAACGCGAAATCTGAAGGTGTGAAAACCGCAGCCTGACCAAATTGGATGTCCATATTATTGACACCGGGTAAGTTTCCGACACAACCCGCAATAGCAACGTAACATTCGTTTTCGATGGCTCGTGCCGCAGCACAAGCACGAACTCTCATATAGGCGTTCTGAGTATCCGTTAAATACGGCACCAAAAGAAGTTTCATACCTTGATCAGCCAAGATTCTTGGAAGTTCTGGGAATTCAACATCATAGCAAATTAAAATTCCAACTTTTCCGCAATCGGTGTCGAAAACTTTCACTTCGCTTCCACCTTTCATGCCGTAATATTTACGTTCGTTAGGTGTGATGTGGATTTTTCGATATTCATCACGCTTTCCGTCGCGATGCAATAAGTAGCTGATATTAAATAAATTTCCATCTTCCAAAACAGGCATACTTCCAGAAATAATGTTCACATTATAACTTACAGCGTATTCACTGATTTTATCTACAATTTCTTCCGTCTTTTTGGAAAGTTCTTCCATGGCTTCACGTTCGTGCAAATGGTTGAATTCCGCCAAAAGCGGTGTGTTGAAAAGTTCTGGGAACAGACAGAAATCGGCTTCATAACCAGAAATGGCATCAACAAAAAACTCAACTTGCTGGAAAAACGCATCAACGTCCTTAAACTGACGCATTTGCCATTGTACCAACCCAAGACGAATGACGCTGTCTTGCATGGTGTTTTTCTTTTGCGTATAATAGATATTGTTCCATTGTAAAAGAACGGCGTATTCTTGCGATTCTTGATCGCCTTTCAAATAACCTTTAAGGATTTTTATTGGTGAAAAACTGTTAGAAATTTGAAATGTTAAAACAGGGTCGAAAATCTCTTTTTTTCGTACTTTTTGAATGTATTGTCTTGGACTTAATTCGTCACTATATAAATGGTAATTCGGGATACGTCCACCAATGACAATTGATTTTAAATTTAAAATTTCGCACAATTCTTTTCGAGCATCGTACAAACGTCTTCCGAGACGTAAAGAACGGAATTCGGGATGGACAAAAACTTCAATTCCATACAATACATTTCCGATATTAGAATGCGTGTTGAAGGATTCTCCACCTGTGATTTCGTCATAGGTATGCTGATCTCCGAACAATTCGTACTGAACGATGATGGATAGGGCAGCAGCGGCCAATTTTCCGTCCACCGTAATACATAATTGTCCGTCAGGAAATATGGACGTTAATTTTTGAATATTCCGTTTCGACCAGGTGTTGTCTTCAATGTCTGGATAAGCTTCCTGCATGGAAGTTACCAATTCATCGTAATCATCAAGGGTCAATTTTCGTATATCGATTTGCATTTTCTATTATTTATTTGGTTGCTTTTTCAAGCTTATTTTTATTTTTATTTTTATTTTTTTGATTTTGCTTTCTGGCTTTCGTAAAGATTGTGAATTAATCCATCGGCCACCGAGATTTTTGGAACAAAAATTTGACTGATATTTCCCCAAGATAAAACATTAGCAAAAATTTTAATAGCGGGAACCATCACATCAGCACGGTCTTCACGAATATGATACTTAATCATACGCTCTTCAACAGAAAGGTCGCCAGCTTCTTTAATGAATTTCTTCAGATACGTATAGCTGATGGGTTTTCCTTCTTTGGTTTTGCTCATGGAAAAAACTTTGTTGATGTTTCCTCCAGAACCAATGGCCACTATTGGCTTTTTCGACACGATATGCGCTTTGATTTCGTCTCGCATTTCGTTCCACGAATTGTCAGTCACCAAATCCTGAAGTAAGCGAATGGTTCCTATATTAAATGATTTTTTGAACTTCATTTTATTGTTTTCAAAAAATGTTAATTCTGTTGAACCACCACCAACATCGATGTACAAATAGCTAAAATTTTTATCTAATGCTTCTGCAACGTGATTGTCGAAGACAAGTTGTGCTTCTTCATCACCACTTATAATTTCGATTTTTATTCCAGAAGTTTCTTTGACTTGCTCAATGATCGATTGGCCATTGCTCGCATCACGCATTGCACTTGTAGCACAAGCTCTATAGTGTTCTACTTTGTAAATCTTCATCAAATCGCTAAAAACCTTCATCGAATCGATGATCATTTTTTCACGTTCTGTCCCGATTTCACCATTTTTAAAAACATCCATTCCTAATCGCAATGGAATGCGAAGGAGGTTTAGTTTGGTGTATTCAGGTTTCTTTCGGGAAGTTTCTTGAACCTCATTAATCAGCAATCGAGCAGCATTACTTCCAATATCTATTGCAGCTAATATCATAACGAACTTATTTTTTCTAAAAAACTAATTTGCAAAGTTCGTAATTTATTTTGTTACAGCTTTAGCTACGGATGTTATAATATTCACAAAATAACAATTCCCAGAAATTTCTGGGAATTGTTTATGCTTTATTTTTCAAATAGTGATAGGTTTCAATTTGGGAACGAATTTCTTTTTCGTTGTTTTTTACGTATTTATTTTGAAGTTTGGTATCCAAAATTCGAGCTTTCACATTATCTTTTAGTTGAATGTCTAAAATATGTAGAATTTCTTTCTTTAAATCTTTTTGGGTGATTTTTGCTGCGGCTTCAATTCGATAATCCAAATTTCGGGTCATCCAATCCGCTGAAGAAATATAAATATCTTCGTTTCCTTTGTTGTAGAAATACATAATTCTTGCGTGCTCCAAATATTCATCAACAATAGAAATCGCTTGAATCTTTTTCTTGAATGTTTTTTGATTTACGGCACAGTAAATTCCTCGAACGATCAACTTAATCGTTACGCCTGCGGTTGCGGCTTCGTAGAGTTTTTTGATAAGTTCACGATCACTCAATGAGTTCACTTTAACAATCATTTCAGCTTTTTTGCCAGCTTTGGCTTCTTCAATTTCCTTATCTATATGATGCATGATTTTTTCACGCATAAATTGAGGACAAACAAATAGCTTTTTACACGTTTTCAGGATCGGTAACGGATCTTCTTTTGGTTTTCTAAGAACGTTAAACACTTTATTAATATCCGCCATGATGGTTCTATCAGACGTGAAAAGAAGTGAGTCACCGTATATTTTTGCTGTTTTCTCGTTAAAATTTCCGGTGCTTACAAATCCATATTGCATCGTTTTATTATTTACCCGTTTCTTGATGACGCAAAGCTTAGCATGCACTTTTTTATTTGGTAAGCCTGTTAAAACGGTAATGCCTTCTTCTTCCAAACGCTCTTTCCAAACTAAATTGGCTTCTTCGTCAAAACGAGCACGAAGTTCAACCATAACAGCTACTTCTTTTCCATTACGAGCTGCGTTGATTAATGCATTGATGATTTTTGAATTACTCGCCATTCGATAAGCAGTGAGCTGAATCGATTTTACATCAGGATCCATCGCGCTTTCACGCAATAAATCAATTACCGGACGATAGTTGTGGTACGGAAAGGTTAATAATACGTCTTCCTTTAAAATGGTTTCTGTGATTCGACTGTCGTTGGGAAACTTGGGATGATTGAATGGGGTTCGCTCAACCGGTGCTTGTATTCCTTTGAAAACGTCTGGAAAGTCCATAAAATGTTTGAAATTATGAATCTTTCCACCTGGAATTATGCTGTCTTTTTTTGTTAAATTAAGTTTTCGAATCAAGAATTCCAATAAAGCTTTATCAATATTCCTGTCGAATACAAAACGTGTTGGTTTCCCTTTACGACGGCTCTTAATACCTTTTTCAATTTTTTGAGCGAGGTTGGTTCGGATGTCATTATCTAGATCAAATTCTGCATCTTTGGTTACTTTGAATGCGTGCGCTTGAAAATCATCAAACCCGAAGAAATGGAAGATTTCTGGAAGCATAAAGGTGATTACGTCTTCCAAAAGCATGACATTTTTTTCGCCATTTTCGGAAGGTAGCAAAACGAATCTCCCAACAAAACGTGATGGGATTTCAATAATTGCGAAACTGCTTTGGTACAGCCAGTCTTTTTTACGCATCGCAATTCCTAGATACAAACTTTTGTCGCGTAAATACGGCATTGGTTTGTTTTCGTGAAGCAGAATAGGGATCACATTAGATTCCACCACTTCATCAAAATATTTTTTTACAAACTCCTTTTGTTTAGCGTTGAGGTTATTCGCAGTTTTAATAAAAACGTGCTCTTTTTCCATCTCCTCCTGGATTTCTTTCCATGCTTTGTCGAAATCCCGCTGCTGGTCAATAACAATTTCGTTAATCTGCTGTAGGATTTTGGACGGTGGTTGAAAGAAGGATTCCGAAATGATTTTTTCTTTAAAATCCATGGCACGCTTCAAACCAGCCACACGAACTCGGAAAAATTCATCCAAATTATTGGAAAAAATTCCTAAAAAGCGGATTTTTAAGTTCAGTGGAACGGTTTTGTCTTTGGCTTCCTGCATCACTCGTGCATTAAAGGCTAGCCAGGTGATATCACGCGCATTAAATTCTTGTGCCATTCGGGTACGTATGTTTTTCTCAAAAATAGAGATTTCTAGGCGTAATTGGAAGGTTCTAATATTAACAATATGAAAATTTGAAAGAATGTCATATTCGTAAATCCTAATTCTGACAATTGTCTCTACATTTTAAATTAATCTTAAAGGGAAAGTGTCAATTTGTCACTTTTTTGCTTGTTTTGGCTCGTGGTATAAATCTTGAGCAATAGAAACCAAATTCAATAATTAATTAAAATAAAAATACATATATATTATGAGCAAAATAATCGGAATTGACTTAGGAACAACCAACTCTTGCGTAGCTGTAATGGAAGGTAAAGATCCTGTAGTTATCCCTAACGCAGAAGGGAAAAGAACAACACCATCTATCGTAGCATTTACTGAAGATGGCGAAAGAAAAGTAGGTGATCCTGCAAAAAGACAAGCGGTAACTAACCCTACAAAAACAGTTTACTCTATCAAAAGATTTATCGGAACGCACTTTAAAGATGACGCTTCAGAAATCACAAGAGTACCTTACAAAGTAGTTGCTGGACCAAACGATACGGTAAAAGTAAAAATCGACGATAGAGAATATACACCTCAAGAAATCTCTGCTATGATTCTTCAAAAAATGAAGAAAACAGCTGAAGATTATTTAGGTCAAGAAGTTACTAGAGCGGTAATTACGGTTCCTGCTTACTTTAACGATGCACAAAGACAAGCTACTAAAGAAGCTGGAGAAATCGCAGGTCTTAAAGTAGAAAGAATTATCAACGAACCAACAGCTGCAGCGTTAGCTTACGGTCTTGATAAAGCACATAAAGATCAAAAAATCGCAGTTTATGACCTTGGTGGTGGTACTTTCGATATCTCAATCCTTGATTTAGGAGACGGTGTATTCGAAGTATTATCAACAAACGGAGATACGCACCTTGGTGGTGACGACTTCGATGATGTGATCATCAACTGGTTGGCTGACGAGTTTAAAACTGAGGAAGGCGTTGATTTAAAAGCGGATCCAATCGCATTACAAAGATTGAAAGAAGCTGCTGAAAAAGCAAAAGTTGAATTATCTTCTTCAACTCAAACAGAAATCAACTTGCCATACATTACAGCAACTGCTTCTGGACCAAAACACTTAGTTAAATCTTTAACAAGAGCGAAGTTCGAGCAATTATCTGCTGATTTGGTAAGAAGATCAATGGAACCTTGTAAAAAAGCCTTATCTGATGCTGGTTTATCAACATCTGATATCGACGAAGTTATCTTGGTTGGTGGTTCTACAAGAATCCCAATTATCCAAGAAGAAGTTGAAAAATTCTTCGGTAAAAAGCCTTCAAAAGGAGTTAATCCAGACGAAGTTGTAGCAATTGGTGCTGCAATCCAAGGTGGAGTTTTAACAGGTGATGTTAAAGACGTACTTTTATTAGACGTTACGCCACTTTCTTTAGGTATCGAAACAATGGGTTCTGTGTTCACTAAATTAATTGATGCGAATACTACAATCCCAACTAAAAAATCTGAAGTTTTCTCTACAGCGTCTGACAATCAGCCTGCAGTAAGCATCAGAGTTGGACAAGGAGAAAGACCAATGTTCAACGATAACAAAGAAATCGGAAAATTCGACTTACAAGATATTCCACCAGCGCCAAGAGGAGTTCCTCAAATCGAAGTGACTTTCGATATCGACGCAAACGGTATCTTGAGCGTTTCTGCAAAAGATAAAGGAACTGGTAAAGAGCAATCTATCAAAATTCAAGCATCTTCAGGTCTTTCTGACGACGAAATCGAAAGAATGAAGCGTGAAGCTGAAGAAAATGCTTCTGCTGATGCTAAGAAGAAGGAAGAAGTTGAAGTTTACAACAAAGCAGATGGATTAATCTTCCAAACTGAAAAGCAATTGAAAGAATTTGGTGACAAACTTTCAGCTGATAAAAAAGCTGCTGTAGAAACTGCCGCAGCAGAATTGAAAGTAGCTTTCGATGCTAAAGATTTTGACGCTACAAAAGCAAAAACTGAAGCTTTAGATGCTGCATGGATGGCTGCTTCAGAAGAAATGTACGCTCAAGGTCAACAAGCGGGACCAGATGCTGGACAACAACAAGGAGGTGCTGCTAACGGCGGTGCAGACGATGTTCAGGATGCTGACTTCGAAGAAGTAAAATAAACTCAGCGAGTTAGGCAATATTTAATCCCTTCACGAAAGTGAGGGGATTTTTTTGTTGAAATAATTGTTTATTTTTAACGCTATAAAAAACACATGTTTATGAAAAAAATGATTGTAGTTGGTGGGTTAATGATGTCCACATTTTATTTTTCACAAATTACTCAAGTTACCGATGGTTTTTCAACGAACTTAACAAAGTCTGATTTAGATTTTTCGGGTGATAGAAAACTATATGCAACGGGACTTAATGATAGAACTTCTACAAATTATTTGGTGGTTTCTAAGAATAAAGCGGGGGCCGAAAATGACGTTCTTTATGTTGATAAATTTAGAAAAAACGACGATGGAAGTTTCACTAAAGTGGTTACCGAACGTTTCACACACCCCATCAATAAATCGCTTTCTTTTGTGAATAATCGCATGATGTATAGTGATATTGACAAGGATGGAAATGGCGACTTCCTTTTTAATATAGAACAGAATGAAAATGGGGTAGAAAGTCCACTAGAAAAAGCTTGGGGATTGGTTGTTTTCAATAATAAAACCT
Source organism: Kaistella sp. CFF1-2 (assembly GCF_059509915.1). NCBI lineage: Bacteria > Pseudomonadati > Bacteroidota > Flavobacteriia > Flavobacteriales > Weeksellaceae > Kaistella > Kaistella sp. CFF1-2. Next base: position 5,839 of record NZ_JCAKLF010000004.1, on the reverse strand, counting down.
ATAAGCTTTGGAAAACAGCAGATGATAATTTCCAAAAAACATCTACGGATGAAGAGTTTCAGAAGCTTCCAGAAGCGGTGAAAGCTAAATTTTTGGATTTTTTCAATGGTTTGTATTAAATTCAAATATCAGATAATCAATTTTTTACCATTTAAATTTCAAATAAAATCTGTACTTTTGCACTCCGAAATTCAGAACGTAATTAAATCTGAATTTATATAAAATTTAGGAAAATGAAAAGAATTGGCGAGCACAGAAAACTTCTTGGAGTAGATAAAGATGTAACTCTTAAAGAGTTAAAAACCATTTACAGAAATACGATGAAGGATTCACATCCTGATAAATTCGTCAATGATGAAGCTGGAAAATTAGAAGCGGAAGAAAAAAGTAAAACGGTTATTGAAGCCTATCATTTTTTGGTGAGCATCAACAAAGAAACGCAAGAAAAATATAAGGAAGAATACACGGAAACCATTTCTAAAAGCAATATTGAAGATTTTGATTACGAAAAATCAATCTTGAAAATTCAACACTTAAATGGTAAAATGTACGAGTACATCGGTGTTCCAAGAAATACATTTATCAAAATGGTGAACGCAGATTCGCCAAGTCGTTTTGCAAGAAGACATATCTACGGAAATTTCATTTACCGTAAATCTGGTGAAGCGATGGTTGATTAATTCAATTTTTTCGCAGAATTAGATTTTTAAAATAAAGTTTCAGTAAAAATACATCAAAGATTAATAACAGGCAAAACAGTTGTAAATAAAGACTTTACAACCGTTTTATGATTTTTTGGTAATGAGGTAAAAAGCAGTAAAAAGCGAGGTTTGGCAAAAGTAAGGTTACTAAAACGTTACTTTTAAATATTAGAAACAATCGTTTTAAAATACTGTATTTCAGCTTTCTGCATAGTTTTTCATATTGTTCCTTAGCTCACATAGGTTTATATTTTATCATTAAGAATTGTGAGTATGGAAACGACAAAAAAATCAACGTTTAAGGTATTGTTCTACCTTAAAAAGAACGCCCCAAAGAAAAACGGAAAAGTTACGGTTATGTGCAGAATTACCGTAAACGGCAAACAGTCTGCATTCAGTACAAAGCTGGATATTTCCGCAACAAATTGGGATTTGAAGTACGGCAGGGTTTTAGGTAAAAGCCGAGAAGCCCAAGACACAAACAGCAAACTTGACAAAATTCGTTCGGGTATTGAGGAATGCTATTCCAAAATCCTGAAGAACGAGGGGGCTGTAAACAGTGCTAAACTTAAAAATGCCGTTCTTGGGATGGAAAGTGGAGAACTGACCTTTTTCAAATTCTATGAACAGTTCCTGTCCGACTATGAGAAAAAGGTTAATAGCGGACTTCGTGTGAATGGCACACGCAGTAAATACAAAATACTTTTGAAACATCTTCGAAATTTTGCACTTACAAAATACGGCTATTCAGATGTGCCCTTTAACGACCTTACACCTGATTTTGTGCAGGACTTTGATTACTACCTGCGTGACGACCAAAGTTTAACACACAACACCATTTGGCTGTATATGATTGGATTTACTACACTTTGCCGATTGGCAATGAGCAGAAAGCATCTTGCTTTTAATCCGTTCAGCGAGTACAAGAATACCAAAAAGGATAAAGACCGTGGTTATCTGTTGCGTAATGAACTGGAACAGCTCGTAACGTTCAACTGCGAGAAAAAGAAAGACGAATTAGTTAAAGACATGTTTGTTTTCAGTTGTTTTACGGGGCTTTCCTATTCGGATATGAAAGGACTAAAAAACAGTAATATTCAGGATTTCTTTGATGGTAACCAGTGGATTATTGTACGCAGAAAGAAAACGGCTACATCGTCAAACGTGATGCTCTTGGATATTCCAAAAATGATTATTGAGAAATATGCAGGATTTCCAAAGGATGGAAAGGTATTTCCTGTACCATCAAATACAGTATGTAATGACAGCCTAAAGAGAATGTCCCAACTGATTGATTGCCTTAAGGAAAAGAAAGTGACCTTTCATTTGGCTCGTCATACGTTTGCCACCTTGTTTTTGAGCGAGGGAGTTCCCTTGGAAAGTTTAAGCAAAATGTTAGGGCATAAAAACATTGCCACGACACAGATTTATGCAAAAATTCTAAACGAGAAAGTCGGAAAAGATATGCAGAAGGTATCGCACAAATTTAAAGGTATGGAGCAGTCTTTTGTTTCTAACCTCTGAAAAATCATTATAAATTATAAGTACTAAAGTCAATGCTAACCGCTTTGGCTTTTTTTGTACTTTAGGCATTGATAAAAATAATATCTACGAAAAGTTAAAATAGTATAAATATTGACCAGTTTCGGGGTTATACAAACAGCAAAGAAAATACCGAAATCAGGAGTAAAAAAGAAAGTATGACACAAGAAGAACTGATAATAAATTGGAGCGATAAAATCCTTCAACATTTACTGAAACTCAAAGAAGAAAAATATACTGACCTAACTTTTTGGCTTAGAAAAAAAGATAGTGAAAGACTTAGAAAAGGATATTGGTTTCAAGGAAGTCATTACATTTTTCTCGGTTTGGTAAATAAAGGTGATTGGAAAAACAAAACTAGACAAGCAGGTTTGGTATTTAATTTTTGGGATATTGAAAATCCCAATGCCTATCTTGAGTTAGCATTTCAATCAGAAAAAGATATACAAATTATACAAGCTTATGAAGAAATAATTGAGAAAATAGGAGGATTCGAAAAAAAGGGCAAAGGCAATTATTATAAGCATTATCCTGAAACAGATTTCATAAAAATAATTAACTCTTTCTATTCAAACGAGTGGAAAATATTTATAGAGACTTTTGAAAAATTTAATCTTACAGAAGAATTAATCATACCCGAAGACAAGTTTCAGAGTTTATTGAACAGAACATTGCAAGTTAAAGAGAATAGAGATATTGAATTACCACAAGATACTACTCACGAACCAGATGACGACATAAATTATTGGTGGTTAAATGCAAATCCAAAAATTTGGTCAATTAGTAAACATAATGTTGGGGAGAAACAGACCTATACCACCCATAATGAAAAAGGAAACAAAAGAAGAATCTACAAACATTTCGAAGCTACCAAAAGAGGTGATTTAATGATTGGGTATGAAAGTACCCCTACTAAGCAAATAAAAGCTATTTATGAAATTACACAAGGAATTCATAATACAGTCAAAGGAGAAGAAATTGAGTTTGAACTGATTGAAAAATTAGAAATTCCTATTCATTGGAATGATTTGAAAAACAATCCCTCGCTTCAAGAATGTGAAGTTTTTATAAATAACCAAGGAAGTTTATTCAAGTTGACAGAGGAAGAATATGAAATTATAAGAGAGATCATTGATAATAAAAATATTATCACAGAAAAACTCCTTCAGTCTGAAAACATCAAGAGTTACAAATTTTCTGAAGATGCAGACAAACCATTTATCAGTGAAGAAGATTTCTTGAATACCGTTTCTCTATTAAAGCGGAAGAAAAATATAATTCTACAAGGTCCTCCAGGTGTAGGAAAGACTTTTATCGCTAGAAAACTTGCTTATGAAATTATGCAAGAGATAAAAGATACTAATATTGAAATGGTTCAATTTCATCAATCTTATAGTTATGAGGATTTTATACAAGGTCTACGCCCTACCCAAAAAGGAGGTTTTGATTTACGAGATGGGATTTTTTACTCATTTTGTCAAAGAGCGTTGGCTCATCCTGACCGTCCTTTCTTTTTCATAATTGACGAAATCAATAGAGGTAACCTAAGTAAAATATTTGGCGAGTTATTGATGTTAATTGAAGCTGATAAAAGAGATGAAAAATTTGCATTAAAACTTACATATTCAGAAGATGAAGAAGACCGATTTTATGTTCCAGAAAATCTGTATATAATTGGCACAATGAATACGGCTGACCGTTCTCTTGCAATAGTAGATTATGCTTTGAGAAGAAGATTTGCTTTTGTTTCATTACAGCCTGAATATGGTCTAAACTTTCGCTCGTTTTTAAGTGACAAAGGTTTATCAGAGGGAATTATTGAACACATATGCACTTCAATTTCAAAATTAAATATCAAAATAAGAGAAGATGTTAACCTTGGAGAAGGCTTTCAAATTGGACATAGCTATTTTTGTACATACTCAAATGCTGGAATTGAAAATATATGGTGGTCGGACATATTAAATTATGAACTAAAGCCGTTGCTGGAAGAGATTTGGTTTGACGATCTTTCAAAAGTTTCTGATATACTAAAACAGCTTTCGAGATAAAAAATGGCAATCCCAATTGAAAATATATACTTTTTGCTTTGCTATGCTTGGAATAAGTTAGACGAAAAAGAGCGTGTTGATGTTTCTATAGATGACAAAACAGAATTACTCGATTTATTTGCTAAGGTACTAATTACATCTTCAAAGCTTTTACTCAAAAGAGGAATCGATAAAAGCTATATTGACCACCAAGAAGAAATTTCAGGGATTAAAGGCAAAATTGAAATCAGTCAGACTCTCAAGAGAAATTTACCTTTCAAACAAAAAACTGTTTGTACTTATGATGATTTCTCTGCCAATATAATCACAAATCAAATTTTGGTTTCAACAATTTATAGGCTCACAAGAACAAAAGGCATTGACCCTATCCTAAAAATGGAATTGGCAAAATTGCAAAAAATGTTACTCGGAGTTGACTTAATTGAAATCAAAGGAAGTCACTTTAAACAAGTCAAGTTAAACAGAAATAATCGTTTTTATGGTTTTGTGATGAATGTATGTCATCTTATTTTTCAAAGTACATTACCATCAGAAGAAAAAGGAAAATACAAATTTTCTGACTTTACAAGGGATGAAAAGAAAATGAATCAGTTGTTTGAAGCGTTTATTAGAAATTTTTATCGTATTGAGCAGAGAAAATTTAATACTGTTAAAAAAGAAATAATTAAATGGCAATTTCAAGAAGATGATATTGAAAGTCATCAGTATCTACCTCAAATGGAAACTGATATTTCATTGGAAAATGAAGAAAAAAAGATAATTATTGATGCTAAATATTATAAAGAGACAATGACTGTCAATTACGACAAAGAGCGAATTAGGTCATCTAACCTATATCAGCTATTTAGTTATTTATTAAATCAGCAAGATGGTAGTGAAAAAACTAAAATGGCAACTGGAATACTTTTGTACCCAACTATTGAGAGAGATTATGATTTAGATTTTAAATATGACAATCATAAAATTCAGATACGGACTGTTAATCTTGACACAAATTGGAAAAATATATCGACAAGGCTTAAAGAAATAATAAACGTTTGATTTAACATTAATAAAGTAAGTTATATAATGTAAAACAGCCCACCGCTTTAAGCAGTGGGCTGTTTCTTTAATTGACCGATACGAGTTACAGTTTCAAAGCATTCATTTAATCGGCTAACGCTGATAATTGTCTTCCAATACCTTGATAATATCACTTTCTCGGAAAAGGATTTTCCGTTCGAGTTTAATAAAGGGTATCAGTCCGTCATCTCTGTATTGTTGCAACGTCCGCTTGCTGATATGTAGCATCTCACAAACCTGTTCGCCTGACAGGTATATTTCCCCTTTTAACAATGGGTGGAAATATTCCCTGATATACAGCAGTTCGTTTTTGATGCCTACCACAGCTTCGAGCAAGGCAAGCATATCTTCGTTTGAATTTCCAATCTGTTTCATTTCTTTTGCTTTTTTAATGGTCGCTCTCCCTGCATAAGTAACTCCACTTCGGATAATCTGAAATACGTTTTCCGATTAATTTGCGTTGCTCCAAGAATACCTTTTGCC
>NZ_JCAKLF010000003.1:0-413069 GCF_059509915.1 Kaistella sp. CFF1-2 | reverse complement strand
TTTTTAAGTCAATACTTTCATGATTTAGGTGTTTTTCTTCATTTTAAAGAGGATAGCTTGCTTAGACAGATTATATTTTTAAAACCTGAATGGGCAACAAATGCAGTTTATAAAATATTAGATTCCAAGGAAGTAATTCTAAGAAATGGTGAATTTGACCTTGATTTATTAGATATTGTTCTGTCAGAATTTGAATCAGACAAAAGACCTTACATAGTAACTTTGATGAAAAATTTCGAATTATGTTTCGAAGTTGAAAAAAACACTTTTCTTATCCCAGAGTTATTAAAACCAGAAATAGTTGATTTTGATTGGGACTATAACAATAATTTGCGGTTCGAATATCATTATGATTTCATGCCTGCTGGGATTATGGCTAGGTTTATTGTGAGAACTAGAAATTTAATACATGATAATACATTTTGGAAAAATGGTGTAATAATACAAAGGGAAAATACTAGAGCTTTGATTACAACTGACCAATATTCACGAAAATTACTAATTTGGATTCATGGAAACAATTCATCTTTCCTTCTTGAGACAATTCGAAAAGAATTAAATGACATTCACCAATCCTTGAATTACTCTGATGTTCCAGAAAAAATCCCATGTATATGTTCAGAATGCTTAAATTCTCAGACACCTCATTTATTCAATTATACATTTATTAGAAAGATAGGTGTAAATAATACATTTAAGACAGTCCCATGCGAAATTAGTGCGACAGGAGTTAATGTACATAAACTTTTAGGTCTATATCATATTGAAAACGAGGAACCTGATAACAATCCAATGTATTCACTTGATAAAATTTTGACAGATATAATTGAGGTATCGTCGCGAATTTTAGAAAGGAAATACCAAAAGAAAATAGAAGACCTATTTAACGATGACATAGTGGATCTTTTGCGCACAAAAGGGCACCAAATAGCAGATCAAACAAGATCTGGATCTTCCAGTTCTGGAATTGGTGCTGGTGAATTAGATATCATGATTAGAAGAAGTAATGGAATACCTATTACAATAATTGAATGCTTTCGATTAGATAGTTGCGGTCCGAAAAACACTGTTGTTTCTGATCACCTCACGAAATTATTATCAAAATATGATACTCATGATTTGAAACGAAAGTTTGTCATTGTTTTTGCAGAAAGTAGTCGATTGGATAATTTGTGGGGTAGTTATACAAAATATCTGAAAGAAATGGATTACGGTGACAACTATCCTTTTTCGGGTTTTACTTTACGAAGTGATTTACATGATATTGGAGCAATGAGAGTTGGAATATCGAGACATGAAAACAATGGCGAAACATTAGAAATAGTACATATTATGTTAGATATGTTTAATAAGAAATAGCTATTAATACACTATTAATAGCCCCTATCCACTCCCCTATAAAAAATAAACTCTTGAATATCAACGTATTCAAGAGTTTCAATGTGGTCCCACCTGGGCTCGAACCAGGGACCACCTGATTATGAGTCAGGTGCTCTAACCAACTGAGCTATAGGACCTCAAAACTTGGTTAAATTTTGTGTGTGCAAAAATACTATTTTTTAGGAATAATCAAAATAAATTAAGGTTTTTCTTGGCATAATTCTACCAAAACACCGTTTGTAGATTTCGGATGTAGGAATACCACTAACTTGTTATCGGCACCATCTTTCGGTACTTCCGAAATAAATTCAAATCCGGCTTCTTTCAATCTCGTGATTTCGGCCTGAATATCATCCACACCGAAAGCGATATGATGAATTCCCTCTCCTCTTTTTTCAATGAATTTTGAAACTGGACTTTCAACAGTACTTGCTTCAAGAAGTTCAATTTTACTTTCGCCAACTTCATAAAACGAAGTGACAACACCTTCGCGCTCTACAGATTCTTGTTTGTAGTTTGGCTTTCCTAAAAGTCGAGCAAATAAATTATCCGAGGTTTCCAAGGATTTTACCGCGATTCCTAAATGTTCTATTTTCATAAATCTTATTTAATACGTTATAAAGCGTGAGGGCGAAGTGCATTGTTGGAGCTCTTTTCTAGCGGCGGCTTCGCCGCCGCTAGAAAAAGCGACTGCACGTAGACCGACTTTTTTCTTTCAGGAAACTCGCTTGGAGAAAAAAGACACGCCCAAAAAGTCAAACAAAAGTACTAAATTTGCGCCATGAACGAATCGAACAGACAGAGAAAAGTTGCCCAAATTATCCAAGAGGATTTTGCCGAACTCTTCAGAAAGCAAGCTGCTGATAGCAAACAAAATTTTTTGGTAAGCGTATCGGACGTGAAAGTAACCGCCGATTTGGGTATTGCTAAGATCTATTTAAGTATTTTCCCACAAGAATATCGTAAACCCATTATGAAAGAAATTGAGGATAATAAGCCTCAGTATCGTAATTTCATTGGTCAAAAAATGGGAAAACAAGTACGTATTATTCCGGAACTTAATTTCTATCTAGACACAACGTTAGATGATGTTGAAAAGCTAGAAAAAGAATTGCGAGGCGAAGGCGATAATCCTAAACTTTAATCGATCTTGCCAAGCACATCGTATTACATAGCGAGAAGATACCTTATTGCAAAAAAAGGGAATACAGCGGTTACGTTTATTACGTGGCTTGCGGCTTTTGCTATGACTACTGCGGTTGCTTGTATGTTTATTATCCTTTCGGTTTTTTCTGGATTGGAAGACCTTAACAAGGATATGATTGCGAATCTCCATGCGGATATTACCATCAGTTCTAAAGTCGGAAAATCGCTTCCAGAGATTCCAAAACTGGAGAAAGCATTAAAAAATCAGAAAAAAATTGCTCACTTCTCTAAAGTAATTGAGGAGAAAGCATACATCTCGTATAATAATATTGGTGAAATTGGTTATCTACGCGGTGTTGATTCCGCTTACACAAGTGTAAATCCTATTGACAAAAAAATATTCTTTGGGAAATATCCAAGTTTCACGTACCAAAACGAAGTTATTCTTGAAAATAACTTAGATGTTCGATTAGGAATTCCGGTTGGTGAAAATACCGATTACGCCATGCTTATGATGCCGAAACCAGGTTCCGGAATGATTAGCAAGGAAGAAGACATCTTCAATAAAAAAGAAATTTTCGTTACGGGAATTTTCCCAAGTCAAGATCAATTGGACAATTACATTATTGCACCACTGGAACTTGCTCAAGGCTTATTAAATCTTCCAAAAAATTCGGCATACACCATTGTTATCAAATTAAATGATGCAAATGACGCAGATCAAGTTCGGGATGATTTGTTGAAAGAGCTAGGAACTAAGTACAATATCAAAACCAAAAAAGAAGAAAACGCCGCTTTTTGGAAGATGATTAATACAGAAAAATTGATGATTTATCTAATTTTCTCTTTAGTTATTTTCATTACAACTTTTAATTTGGCTGGCGCCATTACCATTCTTCAACTGGATAAAAAAGAACAATCGAAAGCATTAATTTCTTTAGGTTTTTCTAAAGTGAAACTACGCCGAATCTACTTCTACACCGGAATGTTGATTGTCGGATTAGGAATAATTGGCGGACTTATTATCGGTTCTATCATTTGTTATATTCAGATGAATACAGGGGTTTTCAAAGCAAACGCATCACTGCCTTTCCCAGTAAAAATCACATTTAACAATTATTTAATAGTTGCACTAATCACGCTAATATTCGGGGTTTCAATCTCTTGGATTTTCTCAAAAATCAATAAAAACCTTTTACATTAATTGGTAAGGAATAAATACATTCTCAAATCGCAAAAGAAATCAACAAAAATAATTGTTGAATAAATTACAAAAAGACCGATTTTCATCGGTCTTTTTTTTATAATTTTACATAATGGAAACTAAAAAATTCGGATTGGTAGGTAAGAATATTTCGTATTCTTTTTCTAAAAAATACTTTACAGAAAAGTTCAAAACTTTGCATCTCGCAAATCATTCGTACGAGGTTTTTGACCTTTCGGAGATCAATCAAATTCAAAGTGTTTTTTCCAATCCAAATTTGAAAGGCTTCAATGTAACCATTCCGTATAAAGAGCAAATCATTCCTTTATTGGACGAACTCAGTGACGAAGCAAAAAGCATTGGCGCTGTTAACACGGTTGTTTTAAAAAACGGAAAAAGCATTGGCTACAATACCGACACCTATGGTTTTGAAAAAACCTTGCTTCTTCATCGAAAACCGCAGCATACATCAGCAATAATCATTGGAGATGGTGGAGCCGCTAAAGCCGTAAAATATGTTTTAAATAAGCATCAAATTCCATTTATTACAGTTTCGAGAAAGTCAGACATCAATTTTGATAATTTAACGCTGGAACAAGTTCAAGAACATATGATTATCATTCAATGCACGCCAGTAGGAACTTTTCCGAATATTGACGATTCGGTTCCTTTTCCATTTGATGGAATTACAGACCAGCATTTAATTATTGATTTGATTTACAATCCTGAATACACCGCTTTCATAAAAAAAGCGTACGAAAATGGAGCAAAATGTGTAAACGGCTATTATATGCTCGAACAACAAGCAGAAAAAGCTTGGGAAATTTGGAATTTTTAAAAAAAATCAGTTAATTTAGTGCATCTTTATGAATTATTATAAGACCCTTCACCGCGATTTGCGGAAAACCGAATTGATATGACACCAGAAAACACCAGTCCATCACAAAACGAAGAAAACAAGCCCGTTTCAGCAGAAAATTCAACAAATGAACAAGCAGAAGAAACGACGCCAACTTCTCAAGAAAATCTAGAAACCGCTCCTGAAGTTGATGCTTCTCACGAAGAAGATGATCACGAACATGAAGAAGCTTCTGGATTATCTTTGAATGAGATTTTGCAGGAATTGGAAAAAATGGTGAATGCAAAAGATGTCGGAATCGTAAGTAAGAAATTCAACCAGCTTAGACAAGAAGGTTTGCATATCATTGCAGACGAAACGGAAGACAAAAAACATGAATTCGAAGAAGCGGGAAACAACGTAGAACATTTCACATGGGAACATCCCCAATTGGCCAAAGTTTCTGGTTTGGCATCGATTTTCAAAGAAAAACTGGATCAGTATCATAAAGTTCAAGAAGAAGAACAAAAGGAAAATTTAGACAAAAGACAAGAAATTATCGAACGTCTGAAAAACCTCTACACCACTTCTACTCCAGAAACTAATTTATTCAAAGAAATTAGAAAAATTAAAGAAGACTGGATGCAAGCTGGTCAAGTTGCGAAGAAGGATTTCAAAATTCTGAACAGCAATTATTTCTTTCACTTGAATCAGTTTTATGCTCTTTTAGACTTGAATAAAGAATATTTAGAGCAAGAATACTCGCATAATCTTGAAAAACGTAACCACATTATCGCAAGAGCGAAAGAATTGGAAGCGGAACCCGTAATTCAAAAAGCATTAAACGAACTTCAATATCTCCATAAATTATGGAAAGAAGAAGCGGAACCTGTTGCCGAAGAATTTAGAGAAAGTACGTGGGAAGAATTCAAGAATATTTCTAATAAAATTCATGAAAGAAAATCGGAACTTTCCGCTCAAATAGAAGGTGCGCAAACCGAAAATTTAGAAAAGAAAAACGCGATTATTGAAGAAATTAAGACGTTTGTAGCAAATCAAAAGGAAAACAACCATAATTTCTGGCAAAACTCCATTAAACGTGTTGAAGAACTTCGTTTGGAGTTTTTAAAATTAGGGAGCGTTCCAAGGAAATTATCCAACCAAAACTGGACAGATTTCAAACAAACGTTACGTGATTTTAATTCGAAAAAGAATTCATTCTACAAAGGATTGAAGGAAAACCAAATTACCAATTTAGAACAAAAACTTGCATTAATTCAAACCGCGAAAGACAATATGCTTTCGGAAGATTGGGAAACAACGGTTCCTTTGTTCAAAAAACTTCAAGACGATTGGAAGAAAATTGGTCACGTTCCTAGAAGTCATGCGAATAAAATTTGGGATGAATTCCGCGATGCCTGCAACACGTTTTTCAACAATTTTAGAGAGAAAAACAATGCTGTTTCCGATAATTGGAAAGAGAATTATAAAAATAAAAAAGCACTTTTAGAAGAGCTAAAACAAGTTTCTGACGATGAAGGAAGCGTAGAAACGATTGAGAGAATCAAAAACTCGTGGAATGCGATTGGAAAAGTTCCTCGCGACAAAATGAACATCAACAAAGACTTCAACCAAGCATTGCGTGAGAAGTTAAAGCTTAATAAAGTTTCCGAATATTCATTGAAAGAAGAAGGTCTATCTGGAGATCGATTGACCGATAAAGCGAGAAAAATTAAAAATCAAATTTCGGAATTAGAAGCCGAAATAGTGAAGCTAGAAAACAATTTAGGTTTCTTCACCAATCCATCACGTGAAAATCCTTTATTAAAAGATACATTTGATAAAATTGATGAAAAGAAAGAGGTTTTAGAAACTTTGAAACAAAATCTTCATCAGATTATCGCAGGCGAATAAAAAGACACCAAAATTCAAATTCAATAGGGTCACTTGACAGTTTTTTGTCAAGTGATTTTTTTAAAATGACAGACCAAAATTACATACGACGTTGTATTTTCTTAGCGCAAAAAGCGTTAGGAAACACCTATCCCAACCCAATGGTTGGGAGCGTCATTGTTCATAATGGAAAAATTATTGGCGAAGGATTTCATCAAAAAGCAGGTGAACCGCATGCTGAAATCAACGCTATTAATTCGGTTCAAAATCCTGAACTCATCCCCGAATCGACGATTTACGTTTCGCTGGAACCTTGCGCACATTTTGGAAAAACACCGCCTTGTGCTCTAAAGATTAAAGAACTTGGATTCAAAAAAGTGGTTATTGGCGCCATGGATCCGCATGATAAAGTCAACGGAAAAGGCAAGCAAATTATAACTGATGCCGGAATTGAAGTGATTTCTGGAGTTTTAGCTGAGGAGTGTTTTCAACTCAATAAGCGTTTCAATACGTTTCATCAAAAGAAAAGACCGTACATTATTTTAAAATGGGCGGAATCTCAAGATGGGTTTCTTGATAAAAATGGAAAACCAGTCGTGATTGGAAACGCATTAACCCAACAATGGGTTCACCAAGTTCGCAGTCAAGAACACGCTATTTTAGTGGGGACAACAACGGTTCTTCATGACAATCCGACTTTAACAACACGAGAAGTTGAAGGCAGAAATCCGATTCGAATTGTTATTGATCGTCAACTTAAATTGGATGCAAACGCTTCGATATTTAACAACGAAGCAGAAACCATCATTTTGAATGAAATCAAAGATGAAAAGCAAGGACATCTTCATTTTGTAAAAGTTGAACCCAATCGGTTTTTAGAAAATGCTTTGGAGAAATTGTATGAACTTCAAATTCAATCTATTTTAATTGAAGGTGGTCGATTTACACATCAACAATTTATCGATTCTGGAATTTGGGATGAAGCTTTTATCATTCAAAATCCGAATTTGAAATTAACAGAAGGAACTCCTGCCCCGAATTTGGTTCATGCTGAAAAGTTGGAAGAAATTGCATTCGAAGATAACATCATTGTTCATTTCAAGAATTCGAAAAACTAATGCAGTCGGAATTTCAATATCAAACCATCGACAAACCTATTGAAAACACCCTTATCAAAGAAAAAGGTAGTAAATTCATTGGTTTTGCATTTCCCGTAACCAACGAGGAGGAAGTAAAAGAATGTTTGATAAAAATTCGAGAAGAACATCCCAAAGCAACACATCATTGCTACGCTTTTCGATTGGGCTTACAAGGTGAAAACTATCGAGCAAATGATGACGGTGAACCTTCTGGAAGCGCAGGATTACCGATTTACAACCAATTATTAGCGCATGAAATCACTAACGTATTGGTTATTTCGGTTCGTTATTATGGAGGCGTTAAATTAGGCGTTGGCGGTTTAGTAAAAACCTACAAAGAATCGGCAAAACTCACCTTAGACGAAGCCGAAATCGTTATCAAAGAATTAGAAACTCAAATCGAGCTGAATTTCGATTATGAACATCAAAACACGGTTTTCACATTGCTAAATAAATTTGATGCAAAAATTCTAGACTTCACCTCTACTGATCAATGTTCTATTATTGCAAGTATCAAACTAGCCCAAAAAGAAAACATCTCGGAACAACTGTCCGAGATGCATTATCTTTCTTATGATTTTTTGTAATTAGTCTCTTCTTCCGAAAAGCATCGACGCCCAATAAAGAAGTTGCGCTAGCGAACCTAAAGCTGCAACTACATATGTACGAGCCGCCCACTTCAAACTATCTTGTACACCAACGTACTCTTCAGAAGTCACCGTTCCTGTATCTTTCAACCATTTCATCGCACGATTACTTGCATCGTATTCAACTGGTAATGTAATGAAAGCGAACAACGTTGTTACTGCGAAAAGCGCAACACCAATTGCAAGAACCCACGTATTTCCAGTTGGATTAGTTACACTTTGCGATGCAATCATCACTCCAATACCCGCCATGATAACGAACTGAGATAAAGTTGAACTGATATTCACCATAGGAACTAGTTTAGATCGCAATTGCAACATAGAATATCCAACAGCATGCTGAACCGCGTGTCCTACTTCGTGTGCCGCAACTGCCGCCGCTGCTGCATTTCTTTGCATATAAACACCTTCGGAAAGGTTTACTGTTTTATTTGCTGGATTATAGTGGTCAGTTAATTGTCCTGGAACGGAAATCACCTGTACATCGTTAATTCCATTGTCACGTAACATTTTTTCCGCGATTTCTTTCCCCGAAAGTCCGTTACGTAAATGCACTTGAGAATAATGTGCAAATTTAGATTTTAATCTTGCCGAAACCATCCAGCTTAAAAGCATGGTAAGTCCGATAATAATGTAATAATCTGTCATTTTAAATACTATTTTAAGTTCTTAAAAGTATAAAAATTATGCCAAACTTCATACTTTTAAAGGCATTTCCAGTATATTTGTACTTTTGTTCCAAACATGAGCAATATTGTCATAAAAACAGTAACAAACGAATCGGAATTAATGGCATTCATTAAGTTCCCGATGACCTTATATAAAAACAATCCCTACTTTGTACCATCTCTAATATCCGATGAAAAAGACATTTGGGACCCGAAACAAAACGCTGCTCTAGCCTATTCTGAATCCAAACAATTTTTAGCTTACAAAAACAATGAAGTTGTTGGAAGAATTGCCGTAATGATTAATCATAAAGAATCTGAAGAATTAGGAATTAAGAAAGTTCGATTCGGGTGGATTGATTTTATTGATGATTTAGACGTTTCAAAAGCGCTTATCCAAACTGCAATCGATTATGCAAAATCAAAAAACATAGAAACCATCGAAGGTCCAATGGGATTCACCAATTTGGACAAAGCAGGAATGTTGACGATGGGATTTGACAAATTGGCAACGATGATTGGGATTTATAATTTTGAATACTATCCGCAACACCTTGAAAAATTAGGATTAACGAAAGAAAAAGAATGGGTAGAATTTGAACTGATGTTTCCAGAAATTTTACCAGAAAAAGTTCTAAAATTCAACCAATTAATCGCTGAAAAATACAAACTCAAAGTTCTTGAATTCAAAAGTAAGCAAGAGATTATTCCTTTAGTAGAACCCATGTTCAGGCTTTTGGACGAAACCTACAAAGGTCTTTCTACATACACTCCGATTACTGACGAGCAAATCAAAACATACAAAGAAAAATACTTCAACTTTATTGATAAAGATTATATTGTTTGTATAGAAAATGATCAAAACGAATTGGTTTCATTTGCGATTACTATGCCTTCCTATTCGAAAGCTCTACAAAAAGCAAAAGGGAAACTTTTCCCTTTCGGTTGGTGGCATTTCCTACAAGCGGGAAAGAAAAACGATCGCGCGAATTTTTACTTAATTGGAATTCACCCTGACTACCAAAGACGAGGTGTTACCTCAATGATTTTCAAAGGAATACATGATGTCTTCAAAAAGAAAGGCGTGAAGTTTTTAGAAACAAATCCAGAACTGGAAGACAACAAAAATATTCAACTTCTTTGGCAAGATTACAACCCAACGAACCATAAAAGAAGGCGCACATACATCATAAAAACAACCGACTGGAACTAAATAATCAGCTATGGAGAATCTATTCCAAACCCTACTAATGCTCGTTGCTCAGATCCCTCAATTAGCAATTACAATTGCAGCAATTGCATTCTACGTTAAGTACAAACACATCTCAAGTTTAATACTCATGATAGGAAGTATATTGAGTATTCTAAGTGGATTAGCTCACACACTGATTTTTTCAAGCTTTATCTTAAACCTAAATTCCACATCGATCAGCTCACAATCCTTTCAAACCACAATGAGTGTTATGTCTGTTGTTCAGGTTCTTTCCAACTGCATTTTTGCATTAGGCTTTGTTCTTTTCATCATTCACATCATCAAAAAAATTAAATGAAAAAGCACTTAATTATATACGCAATTTTGGTAATCATTTTCATCGCTTTTAATACCTTTGTTAAACTTGACGATGTACGACTGAATACCGCAATTAATATTTTGTTCGGAAGTGTCATTTTGGGATACATTGCCTTCATGGCCTTCATTCTCCTTAAGAAACTGGGGAAAAAGAAGTAATTTAAAATCATTCTAAATTACTCGTTGCCGCTAATAATAATCATATTTGTAGGGCGTAAACTTCGTTATAAAGTTATATTTAACTAAATTTGCACATTGAAATAATTGTGCAAAATTATGAACCTACCAGAACATTATATTCCCGTACTAATTCAAGCTGCTGTAGCTCTTGGATTTGTGGCGGTTTCACTTTTGGGAGCTCACTTTCTTGGACCTAGACAAAAGAAAACTACTACAGTAAAAAATTCCAGTTGGGAATGTGGAGTTGAAGTTGAAGGGAACGCAAGAACGCCTTTCTCCATCAAGTATTTTCTAACAGCGATTCTTTTCGTTTTGTTTGATATTGAGATCGTTTTCTTTTATCCTTACGCAGTGAATTTTAGAGAATTCGGTATGGAAGGCTTTTTAGCTGTACTTACTTTCGTTGGGGTGTTCTTTGTGGGATTCTTTTATGTTTTGAAACGAGGTGCCTTAGATTGGAATAAATAAGCGAAACCTCAATTAACTTAAATCAGAAATTATGTCAGATAACACCAATAAACTCGTAATTAGAACCGATGCTCCGGCTCCAGAAGGATACGAAGGAGAAGGATTCTTTGCGACGAAATTAAGCAGCGTTATCGGAATGGCGAGAAAATATTCTCTTTGGCCACTTCCTTTTGCAACGTCTTGTTGCGGAATTGAGTTCATGGCAACCTTGAACCCAAATTACGATGCTGGTAGATACGGAATGGAAAGAAACTCCTTTTCGCCACGTCAAGCCGACATGTTAATGGTTTGTGGAACCATTTCTAAAAAATTAGCTCCAATCTTGAAACAAGTATACACCCAAATGGCAGAGCCAAAATGGGTTATTGCTGTTGGTGCATGTGCTTCGAGTGGAGGTATTTTCGATACGTATTCTGTTCTTCAAGGAATTGATAAAATTATTCCTGTTGACGTGTACGTTCCAGGATGTCCGCCAAGACCAGAGCAGATTATCGAAGGTGTATTGCAAGTGCAAGCCCTTTGTGAAAATGAAAGTTTAAGACGAAGAGATTCTGCAGAATATCAGAAATTATTGGAGTCTTACGATATAAATTAATCCGAAAGCAAACTATTGCTTTGCAAGTGACCTAAGAATTATGACAAACGAATTTGTTCTTGAAGCCATTAACAGAGAGTTCCCAGAAGCGGTTTTAGCAACCTCGGAGCCGTATGATTTATTGACACTTGAGATCAAGAAGGAAGAAATCAAAAAGGTGATTCATCATTTAAAGAGTTCTTCACTCAACTTTATGTTCCTAACGGATATTTGCGGTATTCACTACCCTGAAAATAAAGAAAAAGAACTAGGGGTAATCTACCACCTTCACAATTTGGAAACCAATGTGAGAATCCGATTAAAGACCTTCATGCCTAGAGAAAATGCAGAAGTAGACTCTTTAGTTGATTTGTATGCAGGAGCCAATTGGATGGAACGTGAAACGTTTGATTTTTACGGAATCAATTTCAAAGGACACCCGGATTTACGTGTGATTCTTAATATGCCAGAATTGGGCTATCACCCAATGCTAAAAGAATATCGTTTGGAAGATGGAACAAGATCGGATAAAGACGATGCGATGTTCGGTAGATAAAAATAACGCTCAAAGCAGCAAGCAAATCGCTTAACGCCGAAAGCCTAAAGCACTACTATTATGAAAGACAACGAATTATCAAACATACTTAATCAATACGAATCGGAAGAACAAATTGACGGGCAATTATACACCCTGAATTTGGGCCCCACCCACCCTGCAACTCACGGTATTTTCCAAAATATCTTGACGATGGATGGAGAAAAGATACTTCACTCGGAACAAATTGTTGGATATATCCATAGAGCGTTTGAAAAAATTTCGGAAAGAAGAAACTTCACTCAGATTACAACGCTTACCGATCGTTTGAACTACTGTTCAGCTCCGATTAATAATTTCGGATGGCATATGACTGTTGAGAAACTTTTAGGTATTGAAACTCCAAAAAGAGTGGATTATCTTAGAGTAATTATTATGGAATTAGCGCGTATTGGTGACCACTTAATCTGTAACGGAGTTACCGGAATGGATGCCGGAGCGATTACGGGATTAACGTATATGTTCATCGACAGAGAGCGTATCTACGATATGTACGAGCAAATTTGTGGAGCAAGAATGACTACCAATATGGGTAGAATTGGTGGTTTCGAAAGAGACATCAATGCAAAATTCCACGAGTTGATTCAAGAATTCATCAAGAACTTCCCGAAACGTTTTGGAGAGTTCTGTTCACTTTTAGAAAGAAACAGAATCTTCATGGATCGTACGATTGGCGTTGGTGGAATTTCAGCTGAAAGAGCTTTAAGCTACGGATTTACTGGTCCAAACTTGAGAGCTGCGGGAGTTGATTATGATGTTCGTGTTGCCAATCCATATTCTTCGTACCAAGATTTCGATTTCACCATTCCAGTAGGAACTGCAGGTGATACCTACGACCGCTTTATGGTTCGTCAACAAGAAATCTGGGAATCTATTAAAATCATTAAACAAGCATACGAAAACCTTCCAGACGGACCATTCCATGCGGATGTTCCAGAATTCTATCTACCAGAAAAGGCAGATGTGTATTCTAAAATGGAAGCTCTTATTTACCACTTCAAAATTGTTATGGGTGAAACTCAAATTCCGAAAGGAGAAGTGTATCATGCTGTTGAAGGTGGAAATGGTGAACTAGGATTCTATCTTGTGAGTGATGGAGGAAGAAGCCCTTACAGATTGCATTTCAGAAGACCTTGTTTTATTTATTACCAAGCCTACCCTGAAATGATTACAGGATCTGTAATCTCTGACGCGATTGTTACCATGTGTAGCATGAACGTTATTGCTGGGGAATTAGATGCATAGTTTGTACACTGTACAACGTAAAATGTAAAAAGATTTAAATATTATTAAGTGCACTGTACATAGTACATTGTACATTTTACAAGATAAAAAAATGAGCGAAACTATTGCTTTTACACCTGACGCTTTAGAACAGGTAAAGAAAATTATCGCAAGATATCCAGAAGGAAGACAAAAATCAGCATTGATTCCTGTTCTTCATGTTGCGCAAAAAGAATTCGGCGGGTGGCTAGATGTTCCCGTGATGGATTATGTTGCTCAAGTTTTAGATATCAAACCTATTGAAGTATATGAAGTAGCAACTTTCTATACCATGTTCAACATGAAGCCTGTAGGAAAATACGTACTTGAAGTATGTAGAACAGGGCCTTGTATGGTAAGAGGAAGCGAAAAAATCCTAGATCATATCCGTACCAAACTGAATATCAAAGACGGTGAAACCACTGCTGATGGCTTATTCACTTTGAAACCAGCGGAATGTCTTGGAGCTTGCGGATATGCACCGATGTTGCAATTAGGCAAGTTTTATCATGAAAATTTAACTATCGAAAAAGTAGACGAAATCCTTGAGCTTTGCAAACAAGGAACGATTGCTTTAGACTAATAAATCAGTACAATGAGTAAAAAACTTTTACTTAAAAACGCTCACGTAGAAGGCATTAGATATTTCGATGTTTATCGAAAGCATGGCGGATACGAAGCAGCTGAAAAAGCTTTAAAAATGACTCCAGATGAAATCCTTGAAGAAGTAAAAGCTTCAGGATTAAGAGGTCGTGGTGGAGCCGGTTTCCCAACCGGAATGAAGTGGAGTTTCCTAGCAAAACCTGAAGGCGTGCCAAGACACTTGGTAGTTAATGCCGATGAATCTGAGCCTGGAACATTCAAAGACCGTTATTTAATGGAGTTCTTGCCGCATTTACTTATCGAAGGAATGTTAATTTCTTCCTTTTGCTTAGGTTCCAATGCGTCATACATCTACATCCGTGGAGAATATTCTTGGATTCCAGATATCTTAGAAGAAGCAATTGAAGAAGCTAAAAAAGCTGGCTTCCTTGGTAAAAATATCATGGGAACGGGGTACGATTTAGAAATCTACGTTCAAAGAGGAGCTGGAGCTTACATCTGTGGTGAAGAAACAGCACTTTTAGAATCTCTCGAAGGAAAAAGAGGAAACCCAAGACTAAAACCACCTTTCCCAGCTGTTAAAGGTTTATGGGAAAGACCAACCGTGGTAAATAACGTTGAATCCATTGCTGCGATTGTTCCAATTATTGATATTACAGGTGCCGAATATGCTAAAATCGGTGTCGGTAGATCAACTGGAACAAAATTAATTTCAGCTTGCGGTAACATCAACAAACCTGGAGTTTACGAAATTGATATGACCATTTCAGTTGAAGAATTTATTTATTCAGATGAATATTGTGGTGGTATCCCGAATGGTAAAAAGCTAAAAGCTTGTATTCCAGGAGGAAGTTCAGTTCCGATTCTTCCCGCAAATTTATTGCTAAGAACAATCAACGGTGAACCTCGTTTAATGAATTACGAATCCCTTGCGGATGGTGGTTTTGCTACCGGTACGATGATGGGTTCTGGAGGTTTTGAAGTTTTAGACGAAGATCAATGTGTGGTTGAACACACGATGACTTTAGCAAGATTTTACAATCATGAAAGTTGTGGACAATGTACACCTTGCCGTGAAGGTACAGGATGGATGTACAAAATCCTTAAGAAAATAGAAAATGGACAAGGAACACTTGAAGACATTGATTTGCTTTGGGATATCCAGAGAAAAATCGAAGGAAACACGATCTGTCCATTAGGAGACGCCGCAGCATGGCCTGTAGCAGCAGCGATTCGTCATTTTAGAGATGAGTTCGAATGGCATGTGAAAAACCCTGAATTATGTAAAACTCAGAATTACGGTTTAGCAAATTATGCTGACCCAATTCCGGTTCCAACAGCAAATTCATAGGAAAAATAAGGTTGAGTATTCAATCTTGAATATTAATTAAAAAGCTTTTGCTTTACGCATACCCAAATGCTAATTTTATGAGCGAAGAAGTAAAAAAGTTTACATTTACGATTGACGGACAAACTACCGAAGTGATGCCCGGAACATCGATATTAAACGCCGCAAGACAGATAGGAGGTCCTTCTGTTCCTCCAGCAATGTGCTATTATACGAAGTTGGAAACTAGTGGTGGACGATGCCGTACGTGTCTTGTTGAAGTTTCTAAAGGTTCAGAAGCCGATCCTAGACCAATGCCGAAATTGGTGGCAAGTTGCCGTACCAACGTTATGGACGGAATGGAAGTTAAAAATTTAACATCCGAAAAAACGCAGGAAGCTAGAAAAGCCGTAACCGAATTTTTATTGGTAAATCACCCCTTAGATTGTCCAATTTGTGATCAGGCGGGCGAATGTCATCTTCAAGATTTAGGTTATGAGCACGGTGTTGTGAATACCAGAACCGAATTCGAAAGAAATACCTACGAAGCTGATGATTTAGGTCCGCACATCAAATTGAACATGAATCGTTGTATTCTTTGTGCACGATGTGTATTGGCTGCAAATCAATTAACAGGTGAAAGAGAACACGGAATCCTTTTCAGAGGAGATCATGCCGAAATTTCTACGTATTTAAATAAAGCTTTAGACAACGATTTCATCGGAAACGTTATCGATGTTTGTCCAGTTGGTGCACTTACCGATAGAACATCACGTTTTGCAAGCCGTGTTTGGTTTACCAATCCGCTTAATGCAACGTGCAAGTGTGATAAATGTTCTGGTAAAGCCGTTCTTTGGATGAAAGGTGGAGAAGTTATGAGAGTTACTGCTCGTAAAGATCAATGGGGTGAAGTGGAAGAGTGGATTTGCGACGAATGTCGTTTCGAAAGAAAAAATCCTGCGGATTGGACAATTGAAGGACCAAGAAACATCGACCGTCATTCGGTTATTTCATTGAATCATTATGAGAAACCAAAGTACGAGCACCGTTTGCTGGACAATTCGGATGCGAAAGAAATCAGTTCTCAAGATGAACAAGAAGCAGAAAAGAAAATAGATAATCAATAAGAATCAATTTGTTTTAGTTTCAGCATAGAAAGAAAACAAATTTAAATTCAAACCAATTATAATGGATTTATTAACGTTTAAAGTAGTACTCGTACTGTCACTTTTCTTATTGTCACTTACCGTTGCAGCCTACTCTACTTGGGCAGAACGTAAAGTTGCAGCCATCATGCAAGACCGTGTTGGGCCAAACAAAGCTGGACCATTCGGGTTATTGCAACCTTTAGCAGATGGAGGAAAATTTTTCTTTAAAGAAGATTTCACACCTGCCAATGCCGAAAGATTCCTGTTTATCCTCGGACCAGCCTTAGTGATGTTTATCTCATTACTTACGGGAGCTGTCATTCCATGGGGCAAAACATTAAACATTGGTGGTCAGTCATTCGATTTACAAGTTGCCAATATTGACATTGGTGTTCTTTATATCATGGGTCTTGCCTCTGTTTCCGTTTATGGAATGATGATTGGAGGTTGGGCTTCAAACAACAAATACTCCCTAATTGGAGCTATTCGTGCAAGTTCACAGATGATTTCGTATGAATTAGCGATGGGACTTGCGTTGCTTTCGATTATTATGATGAGCGGATCACTCGATCTAAAAGTTATTGTTGAAGGACAAACTCACGGTAAAATTTGGGGAATTATCCCAGAAGTATCGGGTTTAAACTGGAATATCTTCTACCAACCTGTAGCTTTCGTTATTTTCTTAATTGCTTCTTTAGCAGAAGCAAACAGACACCCATTCGATTTACCAGAATGTGAATCCGAATTGGTAACAGGATATTCAACCGAATATTCGTCAATGAAATTAGGATTGTACATGTTTGGTGAATATGTAAATATGTTTATCGGGAATGCATTAATCGCCGTTCTATTCTTCGGTGGATACAACTATCCAGGAATTGATTGGGTAACTGAAAATTGGGGTGAGAACATCGCTGGAATATTGAGTATCTTCTCATTCTTAGCTAAAGTTTTCTTCGGGATCTTCTTGTTTATGTGGATCCGTTGGACGCTACC
The DNA here is from genome assembly GCF_059509915.1 of Kaistella sp. CFF1-2. Lineage (NCBI taxonomy): Bacteria > Pseudomonadati > Bacteroidota > Flavobacteriia > Flavobacteriales > Weeksellaceae > Kaistella > Kaistella sp. CFF1-2. The sequence continues at coordinate 395,430 of NZ_JCAKLF010000003.1, read as the reverse complement.
AAGATTCCGTTACGATCAATTGATGCATATCGGTTGGAAAAAAATGATTCCGTTCGCGTTGGTGAATTTAATTGTCACTGCTGCGGTAATCTTATTCTTTATGAATAAATAAAAGTAAAATTTCATTTGAATAAAGGCGAAAAGCCCAATAATCAAATCAAAATAAGATCAAAAATGAAGTTAACCAATAGATCTAAAGTTGTTTCGAACAAAAAAATGACTTTTGCGGAAAGCATCTACTTCCCTGCTATTATTCAGGGAATGGGGATTACGCTGAAGCATATGTTCAAAAAACCAGCTACTGTAGATTATCCTAATGAAGAAAGACCTAGAGCTAAGGTTTGGAGAGGACAGCACGTGTTGAAAAGAGATGATGAAGGTAGAGAGCGTTGTACTGCTTGTGGATTGTGCGCTGTTGCATGTCCTGCGGAAGCCATTACCATGACCGCTGCCGAAAGAAATAAAGACGAAAAACATTTGTATCGCGAAGAAAAATACGCTTCGGTATACGAAATCAATATGTTGCGTTGTATTTTCTGCGGAATGTGCGAAGAAGCATGTCCGAAATCTGCAATTTATCTTACGGATAGATTAGTAGATACCGAACAAAACAGAGGTTCTTTCATCTATGGTAAAGACAAATTGGTAGAGACATTGGAACAACGAATTGATGTTTCCGATAGACAAAGTGAACAACAGAAAAACTCATTAAAATAATGGATCAGATACTATTTTATTTGATTGCTGGAATCGCGTTATTGAGTGCTGGGTATTTCGTATTAGCAAGAAACCCGTTATATGCTATCCTTTCTTTGATTGTAACCTTTTTTTCAATCGCAGGAATGTATGTATTACTTAATGCACAGTTTTTAGGAATCATCCAAATCATCGTGTATGCGGGAGCTATTATGGTATTGTTCCTTTATATTCTAATGATGCTTAATCTGAATAAAGAAGATGAAAGCCGCAAACAGAACGTCAACAAAATTGGTGGTTTCTTAGCAGCAGGAATTCTTTTTATTGGGATGTTAGGCGCATACAAAGGTCTTACAGGAACTAGCGTTGCTGGTGATGGTGTAGATTCTTCTGTAGGTCTTACCAAAAACCTTGGAAAATTATTGTTTAACGAATATGTACTTCCTTTCGAGTTTGCATCAATCTTGATTCTTGCAGGTATCGTAGGAGCCGTATTAATCGGAAAAAAAGATTTATAAGATATGGATTCTGCAAATACATTTATACAAAGCGTTCCGCTAGAGCATTTCATTATCTTGAGCACCGTACTTTTCTGTATGGGAGTTTTAGGAGTGTTGCTTCGTAAAAACGCCATCATCATCCTAGGATGTGTGGAGTTGATGCTGAATTCGGTAAATCTTTTACTGGCTGCATTTTCAGCTTACAAAGGCGATGGAGACGGACAAATATTGGTTTTCTTTATCATGGTTGTTGCCGCTGCAGAAGTTGCAGTAGGTCTGGCGATTATCTCCATGATTTACAGAAATACCCGTTCGGTGGATGTAAGTATTTTTAACAAATTAAGAGGATAAGCAGGTATGGAAAATTTGGTTTACGCAATTATACTTTTACCCCTTTTTGGATTTCTTTTCAACGGTTTGTTGGGGAAGAATCTTCCGAAAATTGTGGTAGGGAGTGTCGCGACTTTGGTCGTATTTAGTTCATTTTGCATTGCTCTTTCTTTGTTTTTCAATTTTGATACCGAAGGTGGACCTGTTATTGTAAAAGCATTTGAGTGGTTCCGTGTGAACGGTGTTCAGGTTAATTTTGCATTTCAGATCGATCAACTTTCGTTGATGATGATTTTAATTATCACCGGAATTGGATCGCTTATTCACTTGTATTCTATTGGATACATGAGCCATGACAAAGGTTTTTATAAATTCTTCACGTACTTAAACTTATTCATCTTTTCCATGCTTTTATTAGTTATGGGAAGCAACTATTTGATTTTATTTATCGGATGGGAAGGTGTAGGAGTTTGTTCGTATCTATTGATCGGTTTTTGGTTCCAAAACTGGGAATACGGAAAAGCTGCTCGTAAAGCATTTATTATGAACCGTATTGGGGATTTAGGTTTGTTAATCGGCATTTTCCTTTTAGCAAAAGAAACCAACGCGGTAGATTATATCAGTATTGCTAACAATGCTTCTAATTTTGAAATGGACGGATTTATCATCCTTTTCATCACAGGAAGTTTATTTATTGGAGCGATCGGAAAATCAGCTCAGGTTCCATTATATACATGGTTACCCGATGCGATGGCTGGTCCAACACCAGTTTCAGCGTTAATTCACGCAGCAACGATGGTTACGGCTGGTATTTACTTAATTGTTCGTTCTAATTTCTTATATACATTAGCACCTTCAATGCAATCCGTAATCTTACTTGTAGGATTATTAACGGCCGCAATTGCTGCATTCTACGCATTGAGACAAAATGATATCAAAAAAGTTCTTGCCTACTCTACCGTTTCCCAACTAGGGTTTATGTTTGTAGCATTAGGTTTGGGAGCATATACAACAGCGATGTTCCACTTGATGACACATGCTTTCTTCAAAGCGTTGCTATTCTTAGGATCAGGTTCGGTTATTCACGCAATGAGTGGCGAACAAGATATGCGTTCGATGGGAGGATTGAAAAAATACATTCCGATTACGCATTGGACATTCCTTATCGGAACCTTTGCTATTGCAGGGATGCCGTTCTTCTCCGGGATGATTTCGAAAGATGAAATTTTGGTTGCTGCGTATGCAAAAAGCCCTATTTTCTGGGTAACTCTATTCATCGTAGCAGCAACAACGGCAACGTATATGTTTAGATTGTATTATTTAACATTCCACGGAGAGTTCAGAGGGACCAAAGAGCAGCAATCGCATTTGCATGAAAGTCCAATGAACATGACGTTACCATTAATCGTATTAGCGATCCTTTCCGTTGTTGGTGGATTCATCAATTTACCACACTTTATCGGTCATGGCGAATATCAAAATTTAGCAAAATGGATTCAACCGTTGATTACAGAACAAGGTTGGAGCCAGCATGAAGCAAATATTGCTTCGGTAAACTTCACAACAGAAATGATCTTGTTGGTTATTACGATTGCGATGTTCTTTGCGGTTTGGTATTTAGTTAGAAACATCTATGTAACCAAGAAAAAAGTTGCCCTACCTGAAGATCAATACCAAGGTTGGGAAAAGCTTTCTGCTCGTACGTTGTACGACAATAAAATATACAATGTCTTGTTTGTAAAAACTGTAGAAGGCCTTGGCCGTGCAGGAAAAATGTTTGATAAAGACGTTTTGGATCCCGCGGTTGATTTTATTGGTGATGGAGCCGAAGATTCGGGTAAAGCTATGAAGAAAATCCAAAACGGAAATGTAGAAAACTACGTTCTGGTAATGGCTTTGGCGATAGGAATTTTATTAATTGTTAATTTTATACTACAATAATGTATCAGTTATTAGCATTATTACTAATACCTCTTGTAGGTTCGGGATTGATTTTCGCATTCAGAAATTCAAGTAGCAAATACTTGGCTTTAGCGATTGCGTTTATCCAAATGTTTTTTTCATTCTATTTATTAGCTCATTTTAATTACGGGCCAACGGTAGATGCACCATTACAATACGAAATCCAACAACCTTGGACTACGTTTATCAAAAGTACCATTCACTTCGGTATCGATGGAATGAGTATGTTGATGGTTCTTTTAACCACTATTTTGGTGCCGTTTATTATACTTTCTGCATTCAACAGAGAAAAGCCGTATCCAAATAGCTTTTACGCATTAGTATTGCTAATGCAGTTTGGGTTAATCGGAGTTTTCACAGCACTAGACGGATTATTGTTCTACGTGTTCTGGGAAATCACTTTAATTCCGATTTGGTTTATCGCTGGACTTTGGGGTCAGGAGGATAAGAAATTCAAATTCACAACCAAATTCTTCGTTTATACGTTTGTAGGATCGTTGTTTATGCTTGCGGGATTAATCTACGTTTATGCACTTCCTGGAACAGCTTCTTTCGCTGTAACGGATTTGTATAACGCACAGATGAATTTCAATCAGCAGACCTTGGTATTTTGGTTTATTTTCTTTGCTTTTGCAGTGAAATTACCGATTTTCCCTTTCCACACATGGCAGCCTGACACCTATACATATTCACCAACACAAGGTTCCATGCTACTTTCGGGTATCATGTTGAAAATGGCTGTGTACGGATTACTACGTTATTTATTACCAATTACACCGGATGCCATCCAAGGCGTTTCTGGAGGAATTGTGATGATGCTTTGTGTATTCGGAGTTGTTTATGGAGCATTAATCGCTATCGTACAGAACGATGCTAAACGTTTAATCGCGTACTCTTCCCTATCTCACGTTGGATTAATTGCTGCAGGTATTTTTGCTTCGGCATTACTAACGGTCAATGGAACGTTCACAATTGAAGGTGGTGATGGAGCGATGGTACAAACATTTGCACACGGGATCAACGTTGTTGGTTTATTCTATTGTGCGGATATTTTGACAAAGAGATTCAAAACAAGAGATATTAGAGAAATGGGAGGTTTTGCTCGTGTAGCACCGAAATTTGCCGTTTTATTTATGATTATTTTATTTGGATCCCTAGGTGTTCCATTAACGAATGGTTTCATAGGGGAATTCATCTTGATTAAATCCGTTTTTGATTACAGTACTTTATTAGGAATTCTTTCGGGAATCACGATCATTCTTGCGGCCGTATACTTACTACGTTTTTATGCGAAAGCGATGTTCGGAAAAGGAAAAGAAGAAGTTTTGGCTACGGCAAAAGACTTATCTAATGTAGAATTTACGGTACTTGCGAGTTTGTCGGTATTCGTAATAATCTTTGGTATTTTCCCTCAAAGTATTTTGGATTTAGTAAACAGTTCACTGAAGTTCATCTACCTATCGATGGTAAATTAATTTTGATATTAAAGAAATGAATGTATTAATTATTGTTTTTCTTACCGCAATAGTAACCCTATTTACAGGAGTTTTCGACAAAGGCAAATTTGCTCGTTATGTCGGGATTCTGGGTTTACTAATCGCTTTTAGCGTAAGTTTTCAACCCGATTGCTCGTTTTTCGATCAGTACAAACACATGTTCGAATTCGGAGCCAATGCAGCCCTTTTTACTAAAATATCAATCATTGTTACCATTTTGATATTCTTCTTAGGAGGATTTGCTTTTAGCAATCACAGAAGCCACCAGTCCGAATTGTATGCGTTAATGCTTTTCGCACTTTGCGGTGGAATTCTATTATTCTCATACCAGAATTTAACGGTATTGTTCCTAGGAATCGAAATCTTATCCATCCCATTATACGTAATGGCGGGAAGTAATAAAACAGATCTTCGCTCTATCGAAGCTTCGTTGAAATATTTCTTGATGGGAGCTTTTGCAACAGGATTTTTATTATTCGGTATTGCGTTGGTTTATGGTTCTACAGGAACATTTGATATTTACGAAATCAACCTTTACGGAGCACAACACACAAAAGATGTGATGTTCATTATGGGAGCGATGTTAATGTTGGCAGGATTAGCGTTCAAAGTATCGTTAGCACCTTTCCACATGTGGAGTCCTGATGTTTATCAAGGGGCGCCATCAATCATTACGACCTTCATGGCAACGGTTGTGAAAATCTCAGCATTTTTCGCTTTCTTCAAAATGATGACCATTTGTTTTGGTGGAATCTTACCAAGTTGGATTAATGTAATCGGTGTGTTAATCATCATTACATTATTCTTAGCAAACGTTATGGGGCTTGCTCAATCAAATGCAAAAAGAATGTTGGCGTACTCTTCCATTTCACACGCAGGTTATATTGCGATGATTTTCTTTGGAATGACTAGCCTTTCTGTGTATACATTAGCATTTTACTTATTTGCGTATTCATTGTCAACAATTGGCGTATTTATGTGCTTAATTTGGGTAGAAAAAATCAAAAGAGAAACTTCATACAACGCATTTAAAGGTTTAGCGAAAACGGAACCTCTACTAGCGATTGTAACGGCTGTTTCTTTATTGTCAATGGCAGGTTTACCACTGACAGCTGGTTTCATCGGAAAATTCGGAATCTTCGCTCAAGCGATTAAAACTGCACCATTTATGGTTTTAGTTGGAGTTTTAGGTTCAGCGATTTCGATTGCGTATTATTTAAGAATTATCATTGCGATGTTCTTCTTTAAAGAAAGTAGTTTCAAAACAGCGGAAAAAGTAACCATTACGTATAATATTGTCGCAGTATTTATCATCATTGCGATTATCGTATTAGGTGTTTACCCTGATGTATTTATGATGCAATTTGGATTAAAATAAATTCCATTTTAAATAAAAAAAAAAAGAACTCTTTTTTGAAAAGAGTTCTTTTTTTTTGTCATCATTTGAAATAGTGATATCGAATTCAAACAAAATAAGTACATTTATTAAAACTTTCGTTCAATTAGAAAATTCACTTTACTTGTATTCATCGTATTTTCTGGCTTTTTATTCGCTCAAGAAAACTTCGTTAAGGAAAACTACACTAAAAAAGAGGTGTACATTCCCATGAGGGACGGCGTGAAATTATTTACGTCTATATACATTCCAAAAGACATTTCAAAAAACAGTAAATATCCTTTTCTAATGCAAAGAACGTGTTATTCAGTTGCACCTTATGGAGAGGACAAATACCGTAGTGGACTTGGTCCAAACAAGTATTTAATGAATGATAAATACATTTTTGTGTATCAAGATGTGCGTGGTCGCTATATGAGTGAAGGTGTTTTTACGAATATGACGCCTCAAGTAGAACGAAAGTCCAAAAAAGATGTGGATGAAAGTACAGATACCTACGACACGATTGAATGGTTGCTAAAAAACATTGCAAATAACAATGGAAACGTTGGTCAATACGGAACTTCGTATCCTGGTTTTTACACCGCAGCTGGAATTCTTGCCGATCATCCTGCACTAAAAGCGTCATCACCGCAAGCACCAATTTCTGATTTTTGGTTTGATGATTTTCACCATAATGGAGCCTTCTTAATGGGTTATTTTAAAACATTTCCCGTATTTGGCGTTCAGAAAACAAAAGCTGAGGACAAAGCTTGGTACAACGATAGTATGAAAAAATTGAACGAAAATGCATCTGCGGATGGTTCCCTATTCTACACTAATATGGGAACTTTGGAAGATGGCGTAAACAAATATTATGCAGATAATTTTTTCATACAAGAAGTAGTTAATCACCCAAACTACGATGAGTTTTGGCAAAAAAGAAACCTTTTACCTCATCTAAAAAATGTAAAACATGCCGTAATGACTGTTGGCGGTTGGTTTGATGCAGAAGATTTAGCGGGACCATTAAAAATTTACAAAACCATTGAGAAAACAAGTCCGAAAAGTAAAAACTCAATTGTAATGGGACCTTTCTCACACGGCGGTTGGGGAAGAGAAACGGGAAAGCATTACCATAACGATATTTACTTTGGTGATTCCATTGCAACCTATTATCAAAAAAACTTAGAAACACCTTTCTTCACCCACTATTTGAAAGATTCAAAAACCGCAATAAACATTCCTGAAGCTGCAATGTATGATACGGGCAAAAAAGAATGGAAATCTTTTGAAAACTGGCCTCCAAAGCAAGCGATAAAAGTGAATTATTACTTAAGAGCAGATGGGGGATTGAGTCCGATAAACACAAGACAAATTGCATCTACTGAATATTTCTCAGATCCAAATAAACCCGTTCCTAGTAGTGAAAACAGAAAGGAAATGAATGGATTTACCCCACGAAATTACATGAGCGAAGATCAACGTTTTACAGAAAATAGACCTGATGTTGCCACATTCACAACGGATATTTTAACGGAGGATTTAACGATTTCTGGTGAAATTCTAGCGAAGCTACGTATTGCAACAACAGGTACAGACGCTGATTTCTTTGTAAAACTTATTGATATTTATCCAGCAGATGAAAAAGCAAATCCGGACAAACCTAATATTTTGTTAGCAAATTACCACCAAATGGTTCGTAGTGAAATTATGCCTGCGCGTTTCCGTAATTCATTTGAAAAACCTGAAGCCTTGGTTCCAAACCAAGAAACAGAAGTGAAAGTTCAATTACAAGATGTTTTACACACATTCAAAAAAGGACATCGTATGCAGATTCAAATTCAAAGTACAGCGTTTCCATTGTTCGCGATTAATCCGCAAAAATTTGTAGAAAACCAATACAAAGCGAAGAAGGAAGATTACACCAAAGCATTTATTAAGATTTTCAATACGTCAACGATTGAAGTTGATGTAACCAAATAATAGATTCCAGCGGCGGCTTCGCCGCCGCTGGAACTTTGTAAGAAAATATAAAACCACTTCGGGGCGTGCTTTGCACGCCCCGAACTATTAACTCATGTTTCAGCGGGAGCAAAGCTCCCGCTGAAACCTAACTAAGTATTTTTTATTTCGAATTCTTCAAAACCTTAGCTTCCTCCCAAAGAACATCCATTTCTTGGAGCGACAAATCAGCTAATTTTAAATTTCGCTGACTAGCCAGTTCTTCCATCAATTGGAAACGTGAAATAAACTTTGCATTCGTTTTTTCCAAAGCAGAATCAGGATTTAAATCGGTAATTCGTGCATAATTAATTAGCGAAAAGAAAACATCACCCAATTCATTTTCCTTCTCTTCTTGTGAATCCGCTTCTAGAAATTCGGCAAATTCTTCTTCTACTTTTTTCCAAGCATCGTGTTCATTTTCGAAATCAAAACCAATTCCTTTCACTTTATCTTGAATTCGATACGCTTTTACCATACTCGGTAAACCTTTGGGAACACCAGCTAAAATTGATTTATTTCCTTCTTTTAACTTTAGTTTTTCCCAATTCTTCTTCACTTCTTCTTCATCTTTCACCTCAACATCACCGTAAATATGGGGATGACGGAAAATAAGCTTTTCATTAAGTGAATTAATTACATCGGCAATATCAAAACTTCCTTTTTCTGATCCGATTTTAGAATAAAAAACCAAATGCAAAAGGACATCGCCTAATTCTTTTTTAATCTCGTTTAAATCTTCATTAAGCAAGGCATCCGAAAGTTCGTAGGTTTCTTCCAAAGTAAGATGCCTAAGCGATTGTAAGGTCTGTTTTTGGTCCCAAGGACACTTCTCACGAAGATCATCCATAATATCCAACAACTTCCCAAATGCTTCTAATTTTTGCTCTTTCGTATTCATATTCTTTCTAAAATTATGACAAAAAAATGCCTAAGATTAAACTCTTAGGCAAAGGTATTATTTTAAAGTGACAAAGACTTATCCTTGCTTTCTTTGTGTACTTTTTGCAGTTGATTTTGCAGTAGAACTCACTTTTACTTTAGGAGCAACTGTTTTTGGTTTAGCTGCAGCTTTTTTTGGAGCTTCTTTTTCTGATTTTGTTTCCGCTGGATTTTCTGGATCCAATGTTTCTGGTTCTGCTTTTACAAAACTTTCTGGCGTTACATATCCTGCTTTGCTTAAGATGTTATACCACTGAGCCAATTTCTTGATATCTGAAATATAAACACGCTCTGTATCGTAGTTTGGAAGTGCTGTTGACATGAAATCCTTCAACTCACCTTCAGATGATTTGTGAGAAAGCGTTTCTTTATATTCATTTGCTTTTGCGATGTTTTCAAAAACTTCAAACAAAGGAACTTCCTTTTCAAACGTATACATTGAAATATTGTCTAAAAGACTAACTTGAGACGAGTTTCCGATGCTGATTTTCTTCTTGCTAGTCACGTCCTCAATAATAAATCCGTTTCTTAATTGAGAAACCAACTTAAATAATCCTGGTTTTCCAGAAATAGAAATGATTTTTTCTAATTGCATATTTTTAATTCTTAAGTATTCAAATTGTACATTTTCGTATCAAATAAGACACCAAAACCTATTTTGGAAATCTCATTTTATAATTCACACCCACATCACCACCGGCAATTCGCTGTAATTTCCCTTTCACCAACTTCTTTTTCAAAGCACTTAAATGATCGGTAAAAAGAATTCCGTCGATATGATCGTATTCATGCTGAATTACGCGGGCACGAATATCCGAAAAAGTATCGGTATGTTTTACGAAATTTTCATCGTAATATTCAATAACAATAGTCTCTTTACGCTTCACATCTTCACGAACATCAGGAATTGAAAGGCAACCTTCGTTAAACTTCCACTCTTCCCCGCTTTCTTCTAAAATTTGCGCGTTAATAAAGACTTTTTTGAAGGTTTTTAATTCCTCCGCAATATCTTCATAATCTTCATCTTCTGCTAATGGCGTAATATCCACAATAAAAAGACGAATATCCAAACCAATTTGTGGCGCTGCCAAACCTATTCCGTTGGCACCATTCATGGTTTCGAACATATTATCGATAAGCGTTTTCAGCTCTGGATAATCTTGATCGATATCTTTTCCTACTTTGCGGAGAACTGGGTCTCCAAATGCTCTAATGGGTAATATCATCTTTGCTTCTGTTCCAAATAATTTTGTAAAATAATCGTGGCACTTACTTTATCAATAAGTTCCTTTTGTTCTCTTTGTTTCTTGTTCTTCCCACTTTGACTAATAAAAAAAGAAGCCATTTTCGAAGTAAAACGTTCATCAAAACGAACGACAGGAATCGTTGGAAATTGCTTTTCAAACTCAGCAATAAACGTCAAAATATCGGTTTCTACTGCCGACATATTTCCTCGTAAATCCGTTGGTTGACCAACAACCAAGGTTTCTACTTTGTTCAATTGAAAATACGATTTCAAAAAATCAAAGATTAGAGGTGTTTTCACGGTCTCCAACCCGCTTGCAATAATTTGCATATCGTCCGTTGCAGCAATACCACAACGCGCTTTTCCGTAATCTACTGCAAGTATTTGTGCCATAGGCTGCAAATTTAATAAAATTATACCAACCTACAGAATATAGAAAAGACTTCTATGAAAGAAGCCTTCTCAGAAATTAATGTGAAAATTAAATGACGTATCGTTACATGGTTAGTTGGTAGTTTTTATCCACAAGCGTAGGGTTTTTAATTTTGACGTAAGTTTTTAATAATCATACTTTTCAAAGCGTCACAAGCGACATCTTAGTTTCCACTTGTGTAAAACTAATTCTTTAGAATTGAAAAAAAAATAGAACTTTTGTGTTATTTTTATGTTTTAAGAATTTATGAAAACACTGATTCTTGTACGCCACGCTAAAAGTGATTGGACACACGATGTTCCTGATTTTGATCGTCCGCTGAATGAAAGAGGACACCAAACAGCGCCCAAAATGGCGAAATTTCTACTTGACAATTCTGTGGCTATCGATCAATTTATAAGCAGTCCTGCGAAGCGTGCCTTAACGACATGTCGTTATTTTGCAGAAACGTATGGAAAACCAAAAATTAAGAAAGTAGAAGATCTTTACGAACCTCATCCTGAAGATTTTTTAAATACCATTTTGGAGGCTGATGATCAATTTCAATCCATTGCTTTGTTTTCTCACAATCCTGGAATTTCAGATTACGCTTCGTCTTTAACCGAAAACATGCTCGAATTCAGTACTTGCGCAGTCGCGATCTTCGAAATCGATTGTGACGAATGGTCTCAGTTTGAAGGAGCAGATAAAAAATTACTAGCCTTTTACAAACCAAAAGAGGTTTTTGCCAACTAAAAAAAGTAAAAAAAGCGACCGAATTGGTCGCTTTTGTATTTTTAAATCGAGAAGATTATTTTTTCGTATTGACACGTTTCAAATCCAAGTCATCAAAATCAAAACTAAAGTCTGTAATATCTGAAATGGCTTTTATGCTCGCACTTTGCGCTACACCTTTTTCATCATAATCAAAATTGATAAATGCATCCGCATCATAACTACGATCTTCCCATTTAATGATAAACGTGTTGTTGGTATAAGGCAACAAACTTCCTTTTAAACGCGGAGATTTTTCACATGTTAATCGATAGTCATTTCCATTTTGAGTAATGACAACATTCCCAAACCAAGCATCACGATACGTTCCTACAAACTGTTCTGCTTTTGGTTGCAAGGCTTTATTTTTCGAAAACTCAGCTGATTTTGCAAAAATTTCTTTCTTCCCTTTTTCAACATCTTCGTTGTATTTACTCATTCGATCACCGTATGTTTTTAACCAATTGCGATCTTCAATTCCTAAATACGCGTCTTTTACGGTATTTGTAATCGTATTAAAAGCAGCACCCGATTGTTGATTGGTAAGGACAACAATTCCTAATTTAAGATCGGGAATCATCGTAAATTGAGTTACCGTACCAATTAAACCACCGGTATGTTGAACTTGACGATACCCTTTAACATCAGAAATAAACCAACCCAAACCGTAACCGTAGAAATTAGAGTCATACGGATTTTTTAAAGCCATTGGAGCCGGCTGTTGAATTTGCCACAATTGCTGAATCTGCTTATCCGAAACCAATTTTTTTCCTTTTTTCGTTGTAAATCCGTTCATCAAACAATCTGCCCAAATCATCATATCATCCACATTCGACATGATTCCGCCCGCAGCATTTGCGGTTTCGTTCCAATCATGAGGAACCGCAATTGCTTTTCCATCAACAGGCGCATGAGCATCAATAATATTTGTCGACTTTGCAGCTACTGCACGATTATACGAACCAAAACTCGCTTTCATCCCAACCGGTTTCAAAATTCTTTGCTCAATAAAATCAGCCCAAGAAAGTCCAGAAACACGATGGATAACTTCGCCAGCAACAATAAACATGATGTTATTATAGTCTAATTTATCTCTAAAACCATTTTCTGGTTTCAAATAGCGAACATTATGAACGATGTCGTTTACCGACAACGGACCGCCTTCAGGGAAAAACATTAAATCTCCTTGCCCCAATCCTAAACCTGCACGATGCGTTACTAAATCCTTAATGGTTACTTGACTCGAAACATACGGATCATACATTTGAAATTCTGGAATGTGTTTGGTAACAGGATCATTCCAATTTAGTTTACCTTCATCTGCTAAAATCGCTAATGCAACACATGTAAACCCTTTCGAGTTCGACGCAATTCCTACCAACGTTTCATCATTCATCGCTTGATTGGTTTTCAAAGATCTTTTTCCAAAACCTTTGGCGTAAACCGTTTTGCCATCTTTGATAACTCCAACGGAAATTCCGGGTACATCAAAAGTCTTTAAAGTATTCTGAATTAGTTCATCCATTTTTTTCTCTTCTACTTGCGCGTAAGCCGAAGCAATGGAGAAAGCGACAAAAGTCAGCGTAAATATGCGTTTCATTCTCTAGATTTATTTTCCCAAAGATAACGAAATCCTTAACTTTGTAAAAATCTAGAAAGTAAATGGAAACGAAAAAAGAGTTTTTCTTAGAATGCTACAAGTTGGGCATCATTAAGTTTGGAAGGTTTACCCTAAAAAGTGGTATCGAAAGTCCATTTTATGTGGATTTAAGGCCTTTGGCATCCGATCCTAAAATCTTAAAAAGCCTTGCAAATTACCTTTTGGAAATGCTTCCTTTGGATAATTTTGATCTTATTTGTGGAGTTCCTTACGCTGCTTTGCCTATGGCTACGGCGATGTCTTTAGAAAGTTATATCCCGCTAATTATCAAGCGAAAAGAAGCGAAAGAATACGGTACAAAGAAGATGATTGAAGGAATTTACCAAAAAGGACAAAACTGTTTGTTGGTGGAAGATGTGATTACTTCTGGAAAATCTCTTGTAGAAACCATTGCTGAAGTGGAACAAGAAGATCTTAAAGTTTCGGATATTGTTGTGGTTTTGGATCGTGAACAAGGCGGAAAGGAACTTCTACAAAGCAAAGGATTCAATGTTCATACGTTGTTTACCATTTCTGAAGTTTGCGAGATTCTGAAAGAAGAAAATCAATTAAGTGCTGATGATATTCAACGTATCAAAGATTTCTTGGCAGGAAATAAAGTTCAATTTGAAGAAAAGAAAAGACCAACGTACGAGCAGAAACTAGAAAGCTGCCAACATTCGGCTGCAAAAAAACTTCTAGATATTACATTTCAAAAAAAATCAAATCTAATTGTATCGGCTGATGTTATTACGACGGCTGAATTATTGGCTCTTGCCGAAAAGGTTGGTCCACACATTGTCGCTCTAAAAACGCACATCGATATTATTACCGATTTTGATTTTGACAACACAATTCTTCCACTACGTGATATTGCCGAAAAACATAATTTCCTATTAATGGAAGACCGTAAGTTTGCCGATATTGGAAGTACGCAAGAATTGCAGTATTCTTACGGAACCTATAAAATTTCGTCTTGGGCAGACTTAATCACTTCTCAAGTTATTGGGGGATATCAATCGTTAGATTTCTTCTTGAATTCCGGTGTTATCGCTATTTTAAGTATGTCTTCAAAAGGAACTTTAACGGATCAAAACTATTTTGAGCAAGCTTTAAATATCGCTCAATCGCATCCAAATGTTATTGGTGGGGTTTCTCAAAAGCCAGTTCCAGAAGATATTTTACTTTTTACACCGGGCGTTAATCTAGATTCCGCAGGTGATGGAAAAGGGCAACAATACAATACGCCAGAGCACGTTTTCAATAATTTAGGAACAGATTTCATTATCGTTGGACGTGGAATTTATAAAGCTGGTGAACCTGAAAAAGCAGCTTTAGAATACAAAATTGCAGGTTGGGAAGCGTATTTGAGTTCGTTAGCCTAATCTCATTTTAATTAGCCAATTGATAAAATCTTTTGATTGTCGTTGGTTTAAAATGATATTTTGCAGTAACCGTAACAGGTGCATTTACATCCAACTCGTACCAAGGAGACAACCTTGATTTTGGATTTTTTATAATGTGGATGTCCTGCGCAGGCATAAAACTTTCGGCAAGAAGATACAACTTCTTGCCAATTTTGTCTTTGGCAATACCGACGATAATCACGCAATGTCCAGGGCTTCCAGGTGTAATTATCATGTCTCCCACCTGAATATCTCGATTGTTTTTCACCAATACACTTTCTCGATCCAAAGAAATGGTTCCCGCGTATTGAAAAACCAAATCCAAATACTTCCGAAAATTCTCGTACGAATCATCAAATTTCCCTTTAGAAAAGAAACGTACACGCTCTCCCTCTTCTTGAGTTCGAATTCCTTTTTTGAAATCATTCCATGAAAGCGATTGCCCGCTGGTAAATTGAAATGTAATCTCATCAAAACGTTTTTGCTTCCAAAGAAACTCTGCATACAAACGTATCCAAGCATCGGCGCATTGTTGTAAATCCCGATCACCGACATCAACGTCCAAAATTGCCGCATGAAAAATTTGATAAGGCGTTGGTTCATTTTTAAAATTACGAACGGGAAATCCTTCAGGCAATAAAGTTTGGTGAATTAAGAAATCAGCGAATGTTCCCGCTTTTTCAGTTTGCCATGCAAAACCTTTCGGTGGCACAAAACGGTTTCGAATCGTAGATTCTG
The DNA here is from genome assembly GCF_059509915.1 of Kaistella sp. CFF1-2. Classification (NCBI taxonomy): domain Bacteria; kingdom Pseudomonadati; phylum Bacteroidota; class Flavobacteriia; order Flavobacteriales; family Weeksellaceae; genus Kaistella; species Kaistella sp. CFF1-2. The sequence goes on along the minus strand of NZ_JCAKLF010000003.1, from coordinate 379,910 downwards.
AAGGATTATATACAATTGGTCGTACTTTTTCTTCAACTTGACTATAAGCCATTTGAAAAGTAAAAGTGAGTCCAATAAAAAGTAAAAATGTCTTCAATAAACTGATTTTAATCAAAATTAGAGAAAATATTCAGATTCCTTCTCAACTTAACGCGGATGATTTTAAGATTTCAAGTATATTTGGCATCTGTATGACGAAAATGAAGTGTTTTATCGGCTTATTTTTATTGATGGGATTTTTTGCAAATGCCCAAACCGACAGCATTTACATTCATGCGACCTTAGAAAATGACCTAAAAACATTACGCATCCATCAAAAAATGCGGTATACAAATCCGTTTGATAAGCCAATTAGTGAAATTAAATTGCTCAATTGGATTTCTGCGTATCAAAAAACAGGAACTCCACTTGCCAAAAGAAAGCTAGAAGATCGAAAAAAAGACCTTTATTTTTCTAAAACGAAGGACTTAGGGCATTTGGTGAATTTAGAATTGAATTCGTCGCCTTTCCAAGGAGATTTGAAAAATGAAAATCTTCTAATCCCTTTGAACCATCAACTAGAACCGGGAAAAAGTACTCAACTGGATTTAACGTATTCTTTAGTTTTACCAAAATCTACTTTTACAGGCTACGGTTCGGATGAAGCAAAAGTTTTGTTGAAATACTTTTTCTTAATTCCCGATCAGTTTGAAAAAGACTATCCAGAAAATCAACATTATCTTGATATTGAAGAAAAACCTTCGGGAAGCCGATTTTGGAGCATTGATTTTACGCTTCCAGAAATGTATTCGTCAGAATCTAATCTTCCGAAAACAACGTCCACCCATTTTGAAGGTCAACTTTATACAGAACCGATTTTCCATATTTCGTTAATTGAGAACGATCGTATTTTGACGGAAATTGATGGAAAAACGATTCCTATTCATTTTGGATATCCGTTATCTCCAGCTGAAAAAACGAATTTGGAGTTTTATCTTCCTTTGCAGTTAAAATTCATCAAAAAACAAGTCGGAACCCTACCAGAAAAACTTTTCATTTCTAAAAAATTCAAAGATAAAAATGACTTTTTCGGAAACGATGATATTAAGTTTTGGAAATTCAAATTTCCGATGTTTACCGAAGGAGAAAAGGTTGATTTGGATTATTTCAGCATCATTTCTGCTGCTGCAATTGACGCAAGTTTCGCGAATTATAAAAAAGAGCAGCATTGGATCCAAAATGGAATAAAAACCTTTTTAGAAAAGGAATATTTGGAAACGTTTTATAAGGACAGGAAGCTTTTAGGCGATTTAACTGAGAATGTCAAAGTTTTAGGAATTCGACCGTTAAAAGTGTCTCATGCCTCCAAACTAAATTTGCTAGACCGATACGGAATCACCTATCAATACATAGCTTCACAGAATTTTGATCAAAAAATTGGTGAAGATTTCCCGACGCTGAGTAACTTTAACGAAATGGCAATAAGTCAGTTTGAAACGGGTTTATTATTTTCAAACATTTCTCATGAATTGGGCGAAAATCGATTTCAAAACTTCTTAACGAGTTTTATCGGTGAACATAAAAATGGATTTACAAATGAAGAATTTTTAAATCAGCTATCTATCATTTCTAATCAAAAAAGCAGCTATCTTGAACCGATAATTAACAAGCGAAACCACCTTAATTTCAAATTAAAAAACTTTAAAAACCTTCCGAATGGAAACCTTCAGTTAAAGGTTACCCGAAATACACCGCATGCAATTCCATTTAGAATAAAGACAGAAAGTGAAAACGGAACGCAAGAATATTGGTTTGATACGAAACAAAACGAAAAACATACTTTAGTAGAAATCCCAGATAATGATGTTAAAAAAATCATTGTTAACGATGACTACTCCTTTCCTGAAAAAAAATTAGGTGACAACTACCTTTATAGTTCTGGCTTGTTTTCAAACATGAAAAAACTAAAATTCAAACTTTTTCAGGACATTCCAAATCCAGAATACACCGAAATTTATATCAATCCGCGTTTTACATTCAATGCGTACGATAAGGTTTTATTAGGTTTAAATTTTAGAAACAAATCGTTGTTTGATCAGGACTTTGTTTATTCTGCAACGCCTTATTTTAGTACAGGAACAGGTAAAATGATGGGTTCTGCAAGTGTTGCCTATAGTTATCGACCTTTAAATAGTTTCTTTCGTTCACTAACTTTTGGTGCAGCAGGTTCTACTTTCCATTACAATTATAATTTAGGCTACCGAAAACTTTCGTTATTAGGAAGTATGAATTTCACGAAGGATCCGAGAAGTACAATTAACCGAAACTTAAGTATTTCTTATAACTTTTTTGATAAAGATCTTTCGCCCGAAATGATTCTAAACAAAGATTATGACCGTTACAATTTGTTTAGTATTGGTTATGGATACTCGGAAAACCGAATGATTCATGAATTTGCATTTGGCGGAAACCTCCAATTTATGGAAGATTTTCAAAAGTTATCCGCTGAAGCATCATACCGTTTTGAATATGCTAGAGATAAAAAAATAGCTTTCCGAGTTTTTGGAGGCGCATTTATCAACAATAAAACGAGAAATGATTTATTCGATTTCGGGATTTCTAGAATCTCGAATTATGCCTTTTCGTATGGACTTCTAGGACAAAGTGCAACCGATGGAATCTTGGCTCAACAATTTATTCTAGCTGAAGGAGGTTTTAAATCGGATGTTGGAAAATCAGCTAATCAATGGATTTTTAGTACGAATGTAGACGCTCATGTTTGGAAGTGGTTTAATCTGTATGGTGATGCCGGAGTGTATAAAAGTAAGCAGCAAAATCCTCAATTTATCTGGGATAGCGGCGTAAAGCTGAAAGTGATTCCTGATTTCCTAGAAATTTATTTCCCAATACAATCCAGTTTAGGATTCGAACCTTCGTTTAAAGATTACGGTAAACGAATTCGTTATACTTTAGTTTTTGATTTAGGAGCGGTAACCAGCTATTTCAGAAGAGGCTGGTTCTAAAAACCTGAAGAAAATCTTTTCTCAGCTCAATAATCAACAAGATATTCCGTTATTTTACAACGAATTTGGATAGTTTGGTTTGAAGAAGATTTACTGCCTCTTATTTATTCTTTTCTTGGGTCTGATAAGCATTAGAGCTCAGGTTTTTCGTTGGCAAAATCCGAACACAAAAGACAGCTTAAAAAAAGATAGTCTTATCGCTTCCAAAATCAACAAAGATGTATTCCAAAAAGACACGCTAGATTTCATTAAAAAGCAGCATACTCGATATATTGAGGAAGAATTAAAAGTAAAAAATGATCGCTCCAAAATACTTGGGGACTTACAATCAAAAGGATCTATTATTCGTGGGGTCACTTTCGGAAACAACCAAGGTTCTTCTGTGCAAAGTACGATGGATATGCAAATTAGTGGAAAACTTTCTCCTGATGTTTCTATTTTAGCAAGTATATCAGATCACAATTTACCCATTCAAGCTGATGGATATACGCAAACTTTAGAAGAATTTGATAAAATTTACATCCAGCTAAACATCCGTAAAAATTCAATTTTACGAGCTGGCCACTTGGATTTACAAGATGAGAAAACCTATTTCGGAAGGTATCAGCGACGAAGTATGGGACTCCAATTTGAAACTCGCTTCGGAAAAGACAATAACACTTATCTTAATCTATCTGCGGGCGTTGCACGTGCCGAATTTCACCGGATTCGATTTCAAGGAATTGAAGGCAATCAAGGACCATATCGTTTAACGGGTAAGAATGGTGAAAATTTCATTACCATTATTTCAGGTTCGGAACAGGTTTTTATTGATGGAGTTCTGATGAAACGAGGCGAAAACCTAGATTACATCATCAATTACAACACGGGCGAAATCACATTTACATCGTTCCGACCGATTTACAAACAAAACTTCATTACCATTTCCTACAATTACACCAATCGAAATTATTCTCGATTTTTGATCACGGGAGAACTTCAACATAAAAGAGAACGCTTTCAGGCTGGGCTATCATGGTTTTTGGAAAATGATAACAAGAATTCGCCGTTGGCACTGAATCTAAGTAAAGAAGATGAACAAATCCTCGCACAAGCTGGGAATAATCCTGACCTTATGTTTGCGCCTTCGGGAAAAGTGGTTGAGTACGATGTCAATAAAATTCTCTATCGTAAAATCACCAATGCAAATGGGGATTTTTACGAATTTTCTACTGATCCTAATGAAACACTCTATGAAGTCGCTTTTACCTATTTTGGAACAGGAAAAGGTGATTACAAATTGACGCAAACTACCAACAACGGACGTGTTTTTGAATTCGTTGGAACTTATTTAGGAGATTATTCTGCCGTGCGAAAGCTTCCGTCTCCCGTGAAAACGCAAGTTATTTCAGCAAATGTGGCTTATGAAATTTCGGATGGAAAAATTGGAGCCGATTTTTCCTTAAGTAACTACGACATTAACTTATTTTCTAGTCTAGATCAAAAAGAAAACATCGGTTATGCAGGTCGAGTTTTTGGTGAAAAAACGTTTAAAAAAGGAGATTGGAAAGGAACACCAACGTTTGAATATCAGCGAATCAGCTCTCGATTTCATATTCTGGATCGAATTAATGATGTTGAATTTTCGCGTGATTTTAATTTGGCTCAAGAATTCAACCAAAAAACACAAAATCGCTTTATTTTCTCATTTTTAAATACGTGGAAAAATAAAGGTTTTGCCAATTATCGTCTCAATTATTTAGATGAACAAGATTCATATCGAGGTCTGAAAAATGATTTTGATTTTGGATGGAAATATAAATCTGTAGAAACCAAAGCGCAAGCATCTTATTTGAACACGAAAAGTACCAGCCTCGACACCGAATTCATCCGCGGACAAGCCGTTGCCGAATATCATGGTAAAAAAGGAAGTTGGGCGATTGGAGGAAGCATGGAACATAACTTGAAGAAAATCAATGAAACCAATCAATACGACCTTTCTAGTTTTAGTTGGAAGGAGGTTTTTGTACAAAAGAAAATTGGTGACTCTTCTCGAACGAAATTAATGACGAAAGTCTACTTCCGAGATAATGATTCTATTTTGGACAATCGCCTACAAGATTTCAACCATATTATTGGCTTTGTTGCCGAAAGTGAGTTAATCAAAACCGAGAAAACACAATTAAGCGCTCTACTCCATTATCGTAAGTTTTTCTACCAACAAGAAAATGATGTTTGGTCTGGAAATCAAGATTTCATCGTTGGAAATATTGTTTACAATCAGCAACTTTTCAATAACGGAATGCGTTTGCAAGCCTTTTACGAACTTGGAAACGGACAAGAAGCCCAAAGAGCTTTTCAATACATTAAAGTTACCGATGGACAAGGCGTTTACAAGTGGACCGATTACAACGGCGATGGCGTTCAGCAATTGGATGAATTCGAGGTTGCTGAATATTCGGATCTTGCCCAATACATCCGTGTTTACACCAATACGGTAACGTACACGCCTTCCAATAAAAACAAATTACAGTTGTCTTTGTTTGTCAATCCATATATTATATTCAAATCGGAAAATCAGTTCTTGAAACGTTGGAATTTCAATTTCTCCTTGCTTTCACAAAATTCATTCTTCAAAAAAGAACAAGTTGTCATTCTGAATCCATTTAAAAAAGAGAATGATCAAATTCTGAAAAATCAAAATGTATTGTTTTCGGCGATGTTTAATCCTTCCGAAAAATCAGGTTGGAATGCCAATTATCGCTGGATAAACAATCTCAACATGATCAACGCAAATTTTAGTTTAGAAGAAAGCAATCGAAACAGCCATTTTGTGAATTTCGGATACAAATTTCAAAAGAACTTGAGATTGGATTGGGAAACAAGTTTGGCTAAAAACTCAAATAATTCGCAGTTATTTTCGACTCGAAACTATCTTTTGGATATTTTGGAAACCCGCCCAAAAGCAACCTATAAATTCGCGGAAAGTTTGCAAGCCGAACTTTCTACGGCGTGGATTAACAAAGACCGAAGAGATGGCGAAGAAGATTTAAAAACACTAGATTTAACGGGTGCTTTACAATGGGAACATAAAAAAACGTCCATTCGTGGAAGTTTCTCTTTCATCCAAAATGATTTTACTGGAAATTCATTTTCAGTTGTTGGAAATCAAATGTTAGATGGATTGAAAGCCGGAAAAAATCAAGTTTGGAGTTTATTTGTGCAACAAAACATCACGTCATTTATTATAATGAATATTAATTACGAAGGCAGAAACTCCACAGACAGAACCATTCACATTGGTTCGGTACAAATCAAAGCAAGTTTCTAGACTTTGCTGCTACTTTTTTTTCATTTCGTATCTTTGCAGCATGGTAAAAATTGGCAACATAGAACTTCCTGAATTCCCACTCTTACTCGCTCCAATGGAAGACGTAAGTGATCCACCTTTTCGAAAGCTTTGCAAAATGCATGGCGCAGATTTGATGTATTCAGAATTCATTTCCTCGGAAGGACTAATTCGTGATGCCATAAAAAGCCGAAAAAAGTTGGACATTTTCGATTATGAGCGTCCCGTTGGAATCCAAATTTTTGGTGGTGATGAAGAAGCTATGGCGATGTCCGCTCGCATTGTAGAAACCGTTGAACCGGATTTGGTTGATATTAATTTCGGTTGCCCCGTTAAGAAAGTGGTTTGCAAAGGAGCTGGCGCGGGCGTTTTGAAAGATATTGACTTGATGGTCCGCTTGACAAAAGCGGTTGTGACATCAACCCATTTGCCTGTTACCGTAAAAACTCGTTTAGGCTGGGACAACGATTCCATCAACATTGACGAAGTTGCTGAACGTTTGCAAGACACGGGAATTAAAGCTTTAACAATCCATGCGCGAACGCGTGCTCAAATGTATAAAGGCGAAGCCGATTGGGAGCATATTTCCCGAATTAAAAACAATCCTAATATTGAAATTCCAATTTTTGGAAATGGCGATATTGATTCACCCGAAAAAGCCAAAGAATACAAAGACAAATACGCTTGCGACGGAGTAATGATCGGTCGTGGTGCCATTGGCTATCCTTGGATTTTTAATGAAATCAAACATTATTTTGAAACGGGCGAAATTCTACCTGAGCCTACGATAAAAGACCGTTTAGAAGCCGTAAAAAACCATGCATTGTGGAGTACAGAATGGAAAGGCGAACGTATTGGCTTGGTGGAAATGCGCCAACATTACAGCAATTATTTCCGTGGAATTCCACATTTTAAAGAATTCAAAAAACGTTTTCTAGAAGTTTTCACTTTAGAAGAAATGGATGCGTTAATTGAAGAAACGCAATTTTTCTACGAAGATTTCTACGCGAATAACCTCAGCTAAAGCTTTTCTAAACAAGAAAAAGCCTCTAAAAACTGTAACAATCTGCGGTAAACGTACACTAATTACTTGAAATTAATGAACATGCTTAGAGCAGAAAATATTCTTAAAACCTACGACTCTGGGAAAAAAATTGCGCTGCAAGATTTTTCTATCAACGTTCCAAAGTCCAGTATTTATGGCCTTCTTGGACCAAACGGAGCGGGAAAAACATCATTCATCCGAATCGTTAATCAAATTACGAAACCCGATGCGGGGCAAGTCTATATCAACGATCAACTATTGAATGCAGATCACATCAAAAACATCGGCTATATGCCTGAAGAACGTGGTTTGTATAAAAACATGACCGTCGGAGATCAACTTTTGTATTTTGGTGAATTGAAAGGAATGAGCAAAAGCGATGCACTTGCGGAAGCTCAAAAATGGTTTGACATTCTTCACATCGATCATTGGTGGAAGAAAAAACTAGCCGAACTTTCCAAGGGGATGGCGCAAAAAATTCAGTTTGTGGTAACGGTTTTACATCGACCGGAATTGTTGATTTTGGATGAGCCGTTTTCTGGTTTTGACCCTGTAAATGCCAATTTGATTAAAGATCAAATCATCCGTCTGAAGAACGAAGGAACCACCATTATTCTTTCCACTCACCGCATGGAAAGCGTGGAGGAAATGTGCGATTATGTTGCATTAATCAACAATTCGAGAAAGGTTTTGGATGGAAAAGTCTTTGATGTTCGCGAACAATTCAAACAAAACATCTTCAAAGTTGCTCTTTCTGATGTTAATCAAGAAGCGTTTGATGCATTTAAAAATCAACATCAATTGGATCAAGTGACTTTAGAAAATGGAATTTTGAATTTTGATATTTCGAATATTTCATCTCAAAATCAAATCGTAAAAGACCTTGTTTCTATAGGAAACGTGCGAAGTTTTGACGAAAGAATCCCGAGTATGAACGAAGTTTTTATTAAAGCGGTAAGCCAAACAAATCCATCATGAAAAACATTCTATTAATTACAAAAAGGGAATATCTTACCCAAGTAAAAAAGAAATCCTTTATCGTGATGACGATATTGGCGCCTCTATTGATGGTTGGTTTCGGAGTTTTGATTTCGGTGATGTTCAAAGCCAATGAGTCGTCTTCCGTTATTCAAGTGGTTGATAAAAGTGGGTTGTTCAAAAATGAAATTAAATCAACCAAAACGGTTGCCTATAACTTCATTCCGACTGCTGAAGAATCTAAATTTAAAACCGAACTTTCGAAAGAAGATCAGGAAATCGATGGTATCTTAATTATCCCTGAATTACAAGGAAATCAGTACGATCTTTTAGAGAAGCAGACGTTGCTTTTGGTGAATAAAAAAATTGGATTCGACACGAAAAAGGAAGTCGCAAACGATCTAAAACAAGTAATCCAAAAACAAAAAGTAAAAGATTTAGGCGTTAATGAAGCTCAGATAAAAGGGTTAGATAAATCATTCGACTTGAAGGTAGAAAACATCAATTCGGGCGATCAAGGCGACTCTAATATGGCGTTTGCTGTAAAAAGTGGACTTGCTATGCTTTTAACGTACGCAACGTTCATGTTCATCATTATTTATGGCGTTCGTGTGATGCGAAGCGTTTTGGAAGAGAAAAATAACCGAGTTGTTGAAATCATTATTTCATCAGTAAAACCATTTGATTTAATGGTTGGAAAAATCCTTGGTGTCACTTTGGTTGCGTTGACACAATTCGTTATTTGGATCTTAATGACCGTTGTTGCTGCCGTATTTTTCAATACTGGATTTTCTACTGTTCAAACTCAAATGGAACAAAATCCTGAAGTTGTAGAAGCATTTAACTTTCAACAATACGCAAGTGAAATTTCCCATGTTTTATTGGATTTAAATATTCCAATGGTTATTGGTGTATTCATTTTGTTTTTCCTCTTAGGATACATCTTTTATAGCTCGATTTACGCCGCTGTAGGCTCAGCTGTAGATAATGAAACAGAAACGCAACAATTCACTTTATTTGCGATTATTCCGCTTACTGTGGGGATGTATGGAAGTATGACGATTATGAATAATCCAGATGGGCCGATGGCGTTTTGGTTATCGATGATTCCATTTACGTCACCTGTTGCGATGGTTGCCCGAATTCCGTTTGGAGTCCCTGTATGGCAAATTATCGTTTCGCTCCTGTTATTATTAGGAACAACAGTATTAACAATCTATTTGGCTGGTAAAATCTACAGAATAGGGATTTTATTGTACGGCAATAAAGCAAGCATGAAAGAAATGTGGAAATGGATTAAAGGAAGCTAATTTCAATAGCTATAAAACAAAAAATCGAGTGCAAATGCACTCGATTTTTTTTATGTTTATTTTAGAATTTACTATTCGAAAATATAACTTATGCCTACGCTTAAAACTTGCTCTGACTTTCTTTTCTGCGTGTTTGGATCACCTGTCCATCCTTCAACCATATTCGGATATGTATTAGAAATACCAATATCGTATTTTAAGGATAGTTCAACCTGACGTTTATAACTATATCCTAAACCTAATCCAATACCAAAGTTAAATTTATTGGCTTTTCCATTGATATTAGGATAATCAGGATTTACAACATTTGGATCGTAATAATCACGAGCTGGATTCGTTACTTTTTGACTCATCAAAAAATTAAATCTTGGCCCTACCATACCGAAAAATTCGCTTTCAGCTTCTGAAAAATAGCTTTTAAAATAGATCGGTACACTGATGTAGTTATTTGCATATTTTGCATCATAACCATTCTTGCCTTTCATATCTTTATCTTTCCCAGACTCACCCGCAGTATAATACAATACTTCTGGCTGAATATAAAACTGATCATCACTATCAATAGGAATCAATGCTAAACCACCAGCTTGGAATCCCCAAATCGGTCCTGAAGGGTTGTGAGCATTCCTAACACGGGAATAGTTCACACCTGCTGTAAGACCAAATCTAGTACTGCTAAAATCAACTTGAGCAGAAACCCCAGTCGCCATAGCAATTGCAAGACCTAAAAAAACTTTTTTCATTTGTATGTGTGTTTTTAGTGTTTTTTATCCTAAAACTTTAGCTACCGTTTCACCGATATCTGCTGGAGAATCTACTACGTTAATTCCGCATTCTCTCATGATAGCCATTTTAGCTTGAGCTGTATCTTCATCACCACCAACGATTGCACCAGCGTGCCCCATTGTTCTACCTTTAGGTGCTGTTTGTCCTGCGATAAAACCAACTACTGGTTTTTTAGAACCACTATCTCTGTACCATCTTGCCGCTTCCGCTTCAAGAGAACCACCGATCTCACCGATCATCACAACTGCTTCAGTTTCTGGATCGTTGATGAATAATTCTAATGCTTCTTTTGTTGTTGTACCGATAATTGGGTCTCCACCAATACCGATTGCTGTAGAAACTCCGTAACCAGCTCTTACAACTTGGTCAGCAGCTTCGTATGTTAACGTTCCTGATTTTGAAACGATACCTACTTTTCCTTTTTTGAAAACGAAACCTGGCATAATACCGATTTTCGCTTCATCAGACGTGATAATACCTGGACAGTTTGGCCCGATAAGACGGCAATCTTTATCCGCAATATACGCTTTTACTTTCACCATGTCAGCGACAGGAATACCTTCTGTAATACAAACGATTACTTTAATTCCAGCTTGTGCAGCTTCCATAATAGCATCTGCAGCGAATGCTGGTGGTACGAAAATAATACTTACGTTTGCTCCTGCTTTTTCTACTGCTTCAGCCACAGTGTTGAAAACTGGTTTTCCTAAATGCTCAGAACCTCCTTTTCCTGGAGTAACTCCTCCGATAACGTTTGTTCCGTAAGCGATCATTTGCTCTGCGTGGAAAGTACCTTCGTTTCCTGTAAATCCTTGTACTACTACTTTAGAATCTTTGTTTACTAATACTGACATTTTATATTATTTATTGAATTTTAAATTATGATGATTTCTAATTGAACTCATTTTTCGAATCAGAAAAAGACAACTTGCCTTTCTTCTGTGAAAAAAATGAATGTTGTAAAAATACTATTTTTCTCTCAATTAAAGACCTTTCTTACTCATGTTTTTTATCACCACTTCTTTGCGTAGATAATCTCGAAATTCTTCTGCAATTGGTCCGAAATACGTTCCTTTTTTCAGATCTCGGTTTACTCCTGCTTTCGCTAGTAAAACCGTTCCTTTCTCTACAGTAACTCCAGAAGCCATACCAACTTGTCCCCAAATTGTCACCTCATCTTCGATAATACAACATCCAGCAATTCCGGTTTGTGAAGCAATCAAAACGCGTTTTCCGATTATTGTATCATGTCCAATTTGAATTTGATTATCCAATACCGAACCTTCCCCAATAATTGTTGAATCGGTTACACCACGGTCAATAGCGCATAAATTTCCGATTTCCACACGATCTTCGATAATCACATTTCCAACAGAAATTAAACGATCAAATTCACCATTTAGTTTTCGATAATAAAAAGCGTCACCGCCAATCACCGTTCCACTTTGGATGATAACGTTATCACCAATAATCGTACGATCACCAATAACCACATTCGGAAAAATATGACAGTTCTTCCCTATTTTTATATTGTTTCCAAGAACCACAGAAGGATGAATGAACGTCCCCTCACCTATTTCAACATCATGAAGCGTTTCAGAAAAGTTATAAATCTTTGTAAAATGGGTGTTAATTTTATTGAAATCTCCACACGGATCTTCAGAAATCAACAAAGCTTTTCCTTTGGGACAATCAACTTCTTTATCAATTAAAATAATCGTTGCATCCGAATTTAAGGCTTTATCGTAGTATTTGGGATGATTCACAAAAACAATTTCGCCCTGCTTAACACGGTGAATTTCGTTGGTCCCGAAAACCTGAAAATCTGCTGGACCTACAAAACGAGCTCCAATTAATTGAGCTATATGTTCTAAATTCTGAGGTTGATGAAAAGTCATAATCTGATGTATAAAACAAGGTTCAGCATGCCTGAACATCTGAACCTTAAGAATTTGTCGTTGTTTTTATTTTACCCTTTCAACGTATGAACCGTCTTCAGTATTTACTTTAATTTTGTCTCCTGGCTCAATAAACAAAGGAACCATAACTCTAGCGCCTGTCTCAACAATTGAGTTTTTCAACGCGTTGGTTGCTGTATTTCCTTTTACACCTGGATCAGCTTCGATAACTTCTAGGAAAACCGATTGTGGAATTTCCGCAGAAAGTGGCGTTTCATCAGCTTCTTTCAAGATAATCGTAACCTCTTCTCCTGCTTTCATGAATTGCGCGTTTTCAATCATCTCTTTGTTGATGTAGATTTGAGAGTAATCGTCGTTATTCATAAAATGGAAACCGTTTTCATCATCATATAAATATTGAAATTTACGCGTAATTACTTTTACTTCATCAATTTTGTGACCTGCAGAAAACGTGTTATCCAAAACTTTTCCGTTTGTAACCGACTTTAATTTCGTTCTAACGAAAGCTGGACCTTTCCCTGGTTTTACGTGTTGAAAATCGATGATTTTATAAATATCATTACTGTATTCAATACAAAGTCCTTTTCTAATATCAGCTGTTGTTGCCATTCTTATTTTTTGTGTATAATTTAATTTTATTCTTTTCCTGTTCCATATCCTTTTACAATTCCGCGAGGTGAATTTTGAATAAATGTCAAAATTTCATCTCGTTCCACTGTTGGAAGCATTTCTTTTTCAATGATTGAAATCGCCTGAGACGTATTCATCTTCATTTGAAAGATATAGCGATAAATTTTCTGAATTTCGAAAATCTTGTCGTTGGAAAAACCTCTTCTTCGCAATCCAACCGAGTTGATTCCCGCATACGAAATAGGATCACGAGCTACTTTTACATATGGAGGAATATCCTTACGAATCATAGAACCTCCTGAAATCATCACATGATTTCCGATTTTCCCAAACTGATGTACCGCCGAAAGACCTCCCATCACCGTATAATCACCAATTTCAACGTGACCAGCAATTCCGCAACCGTTTACGATGATTACATGATCGCCTAGCACACAGTCATGTGCAATATGCGTAGTGGCCATAATCAAACAATGATTTCCGATCTTGGTATAACCTAAGGCTTTCGTTCCACGGTTAATCGTCACACATTCACGAATAGTAGAATGGTCGCCGATGATCACTTGCGTATCTTCCCCATCAAATTTTAAATCTTGAGGAATAGCCGAAATCACGGTTCCAGGAAAAATCTTACAATTTTTACCAATACGTGCCCCGTCCATAATGGTTACGTTAGGTCCAATCCAAGTTCCTTCACCGATTTCTACATCACCAGCAATGGTTGTAAAAGCTTCTACAACTACATTTTTACCAATTTTTGCTCTTTTATCTACAGCGGAAAGTTGATGTACCATTTAGTCTACTTTATTTTTAGCTACTTGGGCCATCAATTCTGCTTCAACAGCTACTTGATCACCGACATATCCATATCCTTGCATGTGAACAATACCTCTTCTAATTGGTTCAATAAGCTCAATTTTAAAGATAATAGTATCACCAGGAACGATTTTTCGTTTGAACTTCACATTATCCATTTTCACGAAATATGTGGAGTAGTTTTCTGGATCTGGAACATTAGCTAAAACCAAAATCCCTCCCGTTTGTGCCATGGCTTCCACCTGAAGAACTCCAGGGAATACAGGCTCCTTCGGAAAATGTCCAACAAAAAAAGGCTCATTCATGGAAACGTTTTTCAAACCAACCACATGCGTTTCTGAAAGTTCTAAAACTTTGTCAATCAACAAAAATGGTGGTCTATGCGGAAGAAGCTTCATAATTCCATTGATGTCAAAACGTGGTGGTTTTGAAAGATCAAAATCGGGAACATTTTTCTTCTTTTGAAGTTTCCATTGACGGTTCAATTTCTTTGCAAACTGCGTATTAACAAAATGTCCTGGCTTGTTTGCAATCACTTTCCCTTTGATTTTAACACCAACCAAAGCCAAATCTCCAATAACGTCTAACAGTTTATGACGAGCAGCTTCGTTAGGATAATTCAAAGTTAAATTATCTAAAATACCATTCGGACGGATTGAAACGTCTTCTTTACCGAATGCTTTTTTCAGTTTTTCTGCAGTTTCTGGTGTCAAATCTTTGTCCACGTAAACAATGGCATTAGAAATATCTCCACCTTTGATTAATCCTGCATCAATCAACATTTCCAATTCATGCAAAAAGCTGAATGTACGTGCTGAAGCGATTTCCTCTTGGAAATCTGCTATATCTTTTAACGTGGCGTTTTGAGTTCCTAAAACTTTAGTCCCAAAATCAACCATCGTTGTCACTTCGTAGTTTTCCGACGGAATAATCGTTAACTCTGACCCTGTTGCAGGATCGATATAGTTAAGAACTTCCTTGATAACAAGGTATTCTCTAGCTTTTTCTTGCTCTTCGAGACCTACTTTAGTTATCGCTTCTACAAAATATTTAGAAGATCCATCTAAAATTGGTGGTTCTGCGCTATCCATTTCCAAAATGGCATTATCCACATCACAACCAACCAAAGCGGCTAATAAATGCTCGCATGTATGAATACGAACACCTAATTTCTCTAATGTTGTTCCTCTTTCCGTCGTTGTTACATAATTAACATCCGCTTCTACTTGAGGGTTTCCTTCTAAATCGGTTCTTACAAATACAAAACCTGTATTTTCTTTCGCCGGTTTAATCGTTAAATTAACATGTTTTCCGGTATGCAAACCTATCCCCGAAAGGGTTACTTCTTCTTTAAGTGTTTTTTGTAGATCACTCATTCGATTCGTTTTTAGAGTTTTTCTCCAGTTTATTTATTTTTTCAACGATGTTCGTTAAATTTTTAAAATGCACATAGCTTCTTCTAAAATCCCCTGCCGAAATAGCTGGCGATCCGTAAACAACCTCTTGATCATCAAGATTGCTGTTCACACCACTTTGCGCTTGAATTTTTACTTGATTTCCGATCTTGATATGCCCAACAATGCCTACTTGACCACCAATTTGGTTCCAATCTCCAATAATCGTTGATCCCGCAATTCCAGCTTGAGCTGCAATTACATTGTGTTGACCAATCTTTACATTATGTGCAATTTGAATTAAATTATCGATTTTGGTTCCTTTCCCGATAATGGTAGAACCAATCGTAGCACGGTCTATAGAGCAATTAGAACCAATTTCTACAAAATCTTCTAGGATTACATTTCCTAATTGTGGAATTTTTTTGAAGCCATCAGCAGTTGGTTGATATCCGAATCCATCACCTCCAACAACAGTGTTAGAGTGAATCACACAGTTATCTCCAACGATACAATAATCGTAAATACGAACGCCGCTGTCAATTTTGCAATTTTTCCCGATGCGAACTCCTTTACCGATATACACTTGTGGGTAAATCATGGTTCCTTCACCAATTTTGGCTTTCTCAGAAATATACGAAAAGGCTCCGATGTAAACACCTTCCCCAACTTGCGCCGTCTCGTGAAAGAATGAACCTTCCTCAATGCCTGATTTCTTCCCTTGCATTTCTTGATACAAATTCATCAAGACCTGAAAAGAAAGATACGCATCTTCTACAACGATAATCGTGGGTTGATAGTTTTCTCGAGTAATGAGCTCTTCCGAAACAATAATTACAGAACATTTGGTATCATCCAAATAATGAGCAAATCGGCTTTGTCCGATAAAAGAAAGATGACCCTCCTCACCATGCTCTATAGGTGAAACTCCCGTAATCATCTTGTTTTCATCGCCTATAATTTTACCGTTGATCAGTCCGGCTATTTGTGAGGCTGTAAATTCCATATCGTGCAAAGATATAAAAATCCCGAAAACGCCCAATCGTTTTTTGCAGCAAAATAACGTTCTACAATTCTCTTGGGAACGACAGAATATATTTTTCGTTTGCTGATGTTATAGAAGACGATAAAATCTGGTTTTCCGACTCGTTTAATTTTACTTTTCCACCGTTTTTTTGAAGCAAATAAATTGGTTGCTTTTCTGCATTATAGGGAAGCAAAGTTCGTGTAAATTGATCGACTAAAAGTCCACCATCCGTTATCCCGAATTGCGCATTGGTTTTTGCGATTAATTCGGCAATTTTTTCTTCACTAAAAGGTTGCGAAGAAATAACCGTTCTTGGAAATTGTCTTTGCATCACCGAACGGCAAAAATAAGCCAACACAAAATCATCATGATGTTGCCATAGCTTCATGGCTTGAATTACGTCATTGTCATCCAATTGTGTAAATCGCAAAATATCTTCTTTGGAAGACTGCATGTCTTTTTCGCGGTACAGAAAATATTGCAAATTTTCTGGAGCTTCTAACTTCACACCTTTCGATGCTAAATCTTTAGCACGTCTCAATACTTTTACCAACATATGCTCTCCCAAAGCCGCCGTTTTGTGATAATACACTTGCCAGTACATGAACATTCGGGCCGTTAAGTAATTTTCAATAGAATATACTCCTTTAGAATCCACGACCAATTCGTCTTGCGACACATTCATCATGGAAATAATTCGCTGCGTATTGACATTCCCTTCCGAAACACCTGTATAAAAACTATCACGCTTCAAATAATCCAAACGGTCAACATCCAATTGAGAAGAAATCAATTGATTAAAAAATTTGCGATGGTATTTCCCTTGAAACATTTCAATCGCTATAGAAAGCTGACCATCAAATTCGGAATTCAACTCGTGCATCAACAATAGTGAAAGTTTCTCGTGATGCCAATCCGCCATTAGCATACTTTCTAACGCATGTGAAAAGGGACCGTGACCAATATCGTGAAGTAAAATAGCAAGCAACGCGCCTTGCTCCTCTTCTTTGGAAATTTCAACACCTTTTAATTTCAATGTTTCAAGTGCAGTAAACATTAAATGCATTGCACCTAGAGCATGATGAAATCGTGTATGAGTGGCTCCAGGAAAAATCAAATTCAACAAACCGGTTTGCGAAATCCGACGCAATCTTTGAAAATAAGGATGTTCAATAACATCAAATAAAATTTCATGAGGAATTTTTATAAAACCGTGAACTGGATCGTTGATAATTTTCAGCTTGTTCTGCATAGAAAGTATTCTGCTGCAAAAATACTCAAAAAAGCATTAAGGTTTTATTAATTAAAGTTCACCCGGTCAAAATCCAAAAAATCTCCTTCGACCTCCAAAATAAATAAACCTTAACGAATATTTAACGATAATCACGGGTTTTTTAGCGAGATTTTAAGAGCATTTGGTCGTATTTTTGATGGATTCTAAACAACAAATTTTAATTAAAATTACATATATGTCGAAAATACTTTGGATAGATGATGAAGTTGATTTACTAAAACCGCACATCGTTTTTTTAGAAAACAAAGGCTATCAGGTAACCCCCGTGAACAACGTAAACGAAGCCCTTGAAATCTTGGACGATGACAAACATCAATTGGCTTTAATTGACGAAAACATGCCTGGAATATCCGGCTTGGAAGCCATTCCTATGCTGAAATCTAAAGATTCTTCGATGAAAATCGTGATGGTGACCAAAAGTGAAGAAGAGCACATTATGGAACAAGCCATCGGTTCTCAAATTGCGGATTATATTCTGAAACCAGTTAACCCAAACCAAATCTTGCTTTCTTTAAAAAAGAACCTTCAAGAAGATAATTTGGTGGAACAGAAAACGATTTTGGAGTATCAGCAAGAATTCCGAAACCTTTCTATGGAACTTTCGTATTTGAAAAGCTTCGAAGAATGGGCGGAATACTATAAGAAAATCATGAATTGGGAAATCAAATTTGATAAAATCATTGATAATGAATTTTCCGATTTGTTGCAATCTCAAAAAGAAGAAGCGAATATTCAGTTCTCCAAATTTGTAGAGAACAATTACGAAGATTGGTTGCATACCAACGATAAACCAATGATGAGTCACACGTTGTTTAAAGACAAAGTAAAACCAGAGGTGGAAAACGACAAGGTTCTTTTGTTGATGATCGACAATCTTCGTTATGACCAATGGAAAGTACTTGAACCACTTTTCACAAGATTTTACAATAAAACATCCGAAGATTATTATTACAGCATTCTTCCAACAGCGACTCAGTATGCTCGAAATGCTTTCTTTTCAGGTTTGATGCCATCGGAAATTCAAAAACGTTTCCCTGACAAATGGTTTAATGATAATGAAGATGGAAACAAAAATGAGCATGAGAAAGAGTTCCTAGAAGATCAGATGAAGCGCCTTGGCCTTGGCTATAAAACGATGAAGTACATTAAAATCCTAAATGCAGATTTCGAAAGAAAGATTGCAGATGATTTTAACCAATACAAAAACACCGATTTGGTGGCGATTGTTTACAATTTCATCGATATCTTATCCCATGCAAAGACAGACAACCATATCGTTGATCAATTAATTCGTGACGATAAGACCTTCCGTTCATTGACCTTAAATTGGTTTGAAAATTCCTCGCTAATGCGAATCATTAAAAATGCTTCGGAAAACGGATTCAAACTCGTTATCACAACCGATCACGGAACTATTTATGTGAAAAAACCAAGTCAAGTTGTTGGCGACCGTGAAACATCAACCAACATCCGATACAAAACTGGAAAGAGTTTAACATATGAAGACAAAGAAGTTTGGGCAATTTCCCAACCTGAAAAGCTGTTTTTACCGAAAGGAAATTTGAGTTCCAAATATATTTTCGCAAAAAACAATACGTTTTTGGCCTATCCTAAAAACTACAATCACTTTGTAAATTACTACAAAGATACCTATCAGCACGGCGGGATTTCTCTAGAAGAATGTATAATCCCGATCAGTATATTAGAACCCAAATAGTTTTTTTCATAGTTTATTTAATTTGGGTACGTGCGGAAAAGATGTTCATCATCTCTTCCGCACTTTTAATTTGTACATATTTCGTATTTTTATCGATTCAAAATAAAGTATGCGAATTATATCTTATAATGTCAACGGAATTCGGGCTGCCTTTACCAAAGATTTTGTTGGATGGCTTTCTAGTGCGAACCCCGATGTCATTTGTATTCAGGAAAGTAAGGCTGGGAATGACCAAATTGACATTCAAAGTTTTGAGCAAATTGGTTATCATTCGTATTGGTTTTCTGCTCAGCGAAAAGGCTATAGCGGTGTAGGTATTGCATCTAAAATCCAACCAAATCATGTTGAATACGGCTGTGGAATTGAATCCTACGATAATGAAGGCCGTATCATTCGTGCTGATTTTGATGACTTTTCGGTGATTTCTGTATATGTTCCAAGCGCGTCTAATATTGATCGTTTGGAGTTTAAAATGCAGTTCTGTTTTGATTTCTTGCACTATATAAAAGAACTCAAAAAAACGATTCCGAATCTTGTGATTTGCGGCGATTTTAATATTTGTCATGAAGCTATTGATATTCATGATCCTGTTCGTCTGAAAAACGTTTCTGGATTTCTACCAATGGAACGCAGATGGATGACTAACTTTATGAACGAATGTGAATTAATCGATAGTTTCCGATTCTTCAACGATCAACCCGACAATTATTCTTGGTGGAGTTACCGTCAAAACTCAAGAGCCAAAAATAAAGGTTGGCGTTTGGATTATAATTTCGTCACCTACTCTTTGAAAGAAAAGCTAAGTAGAGCCGTTATTTTAAAAGAAGTTTTTCACTCGGATCACTGTCCAGTTTTAGTAGAGATTTAATGTTTTGATTTTGTGCTATGAAAGATATTATTGAAAGTTTAAAAAAAGAAATTGTCCAACACGATAAAGTAAAAAACTCGATACTTGGAGCAGCTCCTGTGTGGAAAAACAACCATTATGAGGTTCTTACGAACATTGTTAATGATGGACTTTCTTCTAAGATCAGCACCGAAAGCGAACATTTTTTCTCTTTAGGAAATAGTATTTCACCGATTACCTTCAAGCGTTTGTACGAAGGTCAAATAAAGCCAACAGCTTATCATGATTTACGTTTTTTAAAAACATTAGATAAAATTGCCATATTCTTAGGTTATGATAATTTAAATCATTTTATCGAAGTAACCAATGGAACTCATTCCAATACGCAAGATGAAAATAGTTTTACCCTTACGAAAGCCGATTTTAATGAAATAAAAAACATCATTACCGATTGCTGCTTGTACGAGTACAAATGCATGCAGAATTTGGATTCGTATCAACTGGACAAGTTCAAGGAGTTTATTGATGAAAGCGGCCCGTATTTGAAGCGAATTAAGCTTTATCTAGAGAAACTGAAATCGACAGAGATTGTCATGAACCGCGAACTGAGTAATATTGAAATCTATAACGTCCGTTTTGTTGCTTACGAAAATGAAACGCTCATCTTTGCTACCGACGAATTTTGGAATATGATTTTCGAAAAAAATGGAAATCATTTTCCATTTCATAAAAAAGGTGAGCAAACGTACTATATCAGAAAAAGCAAAGCAGGTTACCGAATTTGGGACAATTACAATCCCGATTTCAATGACATCATAAATCCAAAAAAGCCTTAATACAAGAACGTATTAAAGCTTTTCGTTTCAATTGTGTTTATTTGCCTTAGTGATACAAAGATACCTCGAGGCAACACCAGAACATAAACTTAACCTACTCTTTTCTTAATCTTAAGTTTTACAGAAATAAAAAAAAGCCAACCGAAATCGGTTGGCTTTTGTACATAAGATGATTATTTCCTTATTCAATAATTTCGTACTCAATTGGTACTACGCCGTGTTTGATGTCGCTTATTTCTTCAAAAGCAGCTTTAGAAACATCTAAAACTCTAGAAGAATGGAAAGGACCTCTGTCGTTTACACGAACAACAACGCTTTCTCCGTTCTTAAGGTTGGTCACCTTAACCTGGGTACCAAAAGGTAAACTTCTGTGTGCCGCAGTCAATTTATCATTATCGAAAATCTCTCCGCTAGCTGTTTTCTTACCATTGAACTTATCATGGTAATACGAGGCAAAACTTGTTCTCGCTTCTGTGGCATTATTCTTGAAGGAATAAAGACCTAGTGTTGAAATCATCATTATGATTACGAGGATAAATCTCTTCATCATTTTGAATTTTAGGGGTTTTGACGTGGCAAAGATATTGTCGATCTCTAGCGAACTCAATCCACCTTCTTAACGTTTCTTAATTTTATGTTAATATTTTGTTAAACACGTTCGCAAACACCCATAAATAAAGGAGAATATAAAACGTGTTAAAAAATGTTAAATAGATTGTTAAAATGTTAAAAACATTAACATTTCACACTATTTAGAAGACTTAAAATCATTATATATGATTGAATATCAACGTATTAAATTTTAATCAAAATACTAAAATTGAATTTTATCCAGCTCCTATGCAAAACATATAAATGTGATGAAAATAAAGTTTAAAATACATCTCGACCCGATTTCCATACTTTATTTTAAGATTCTTTAACAAATAAAAATCCCGAAATTTTGAGAATTCGGGATTTCTTATTTTTTTATTTGACTTTTTAAACCAATTATTCAACCAAATTGATCCAATTTTAAAAATTAACCTCTCCTTTTTGCTACATTTTTCCCACCAAACTTATTCAATTTATAAGTCAGTGAGAACATAACGTATCTTTTCAGGATTAAATCATCACGGTCCTCAAAATTGTTGGTTGCGAGATTTTATCTATTTTTAAATTGAAATTCCCCGCCTCGCTGGAACTCGTATAATTGATAATCGTGCTATCGCTTTCCTTTAAAAGATAAATAGTCGCATTGCCAATGGGAATATTTCCCGACAAAACCTTTCCCGTAATGGGAATTTGTTGCGCGAAAATGTACGCCTGAAAACTTAGTAAAATGAGTAAAAGCAGTCTTTTCATTTATGGTTTTTATTTTGAAAATTAAATTTAAAAAAAGTCCTTCAAAAATGAAGGACTTAAGTTTGTATTACTTGATTTTTAAACCAATTCTCCGTATAAATCGAATTCCTCAGCGGAAGTAATTTTAATATTTGAAAACTCTCCCAACGGAATATAAGTATCTTTTGCATCCACCAAAATCGTGTTATCAACGTCTGGCGAATCGTATTCTGAACGACCTACGAAGTAATTCCCTTCTTTACGATCAAAAATACATTTTAAAACCTTTCCAACTTTTTCTTGGTTTTTCTCCCAAGAAATTTGAGCTTGCAACTCCATGATTTCCTCTACACGAGCTTCTTTCACCTCTTGCGGAATGGTATCTTCCAACAAATGTGCATGTGTATTTTCTTCGTGAGAATAGGTGAAACATCCCAAACGATCGAATCTTTGCTCACGAACCCAGTCTTTTAATTCTTGGAAAATTTCTTCTGTTTCTCCAGGATAACCAACGATTAAAGTCGTTCTAATTGCCATATCTGGAACTTTCTCACGGAATTTATCCAATAAAGCATCGGTTTTTTCGTGAGTTGTACCACGACGCATCGATTTCAACAAATCGGAATTGATGTGCTGCAACGGAATATCGATATAGTTACAAACCTTAGGTTCTTCACGAATAATATCCAAAACATCCTCTGGAAAACCTGTCGGGAAAGCATAATGCAAACGAATCCATTCGATTCCTTCTACTTTAATTAACTCCTTCAACAACTCGCCTAAAGCTCTCTTTTTGTAAATATCTAAACCGTAATATGTTAAATCTTGAGCAATTAAAATCAGTTCTTTAACGCCAACTTTAGCTAAACTTTTAGCTTCTTCAATTAATTTTTCAATTGGCGTAGAAACGTGTCCACCACGCATCAACGGAATCGCACAAAACGAACAAGGACGGTCGCAACCTTCAGAAATTTTCAAATAAGCGTAATGTTTTGGAGTCGTTGTTAGGCGTTCTCCAACCAGTTCATGTTTATAATCAGCACCTAAATGTTTCAACAAAATCGGTAAATCGAGCGTTCCGAAATATTGGTCAACATCTGGAATTTCTTTAATTAAATCTGGTTTGTAACGCTCCGAAAGGCATCCTGTAACGAAAACCTTCTCCACTTCCCCATTCTTTTTTGCCTCAACATAATCTAAAATCGTGTTGATAGATTCTTCCTTTGCATTATCAATAAAACCGCACGTATTAATAACGACGATATCCCCTTTTTTCTCGTGCACCACTTCTTTTCCATTGGCTTTGAGCTGACTCATCAATACTTCTGAATCGTAAACGTTTTTGGAACATCCCAAAGTGATTACATTTATTTTCTTTTTTCCAGTGGATTTTGTACGCATCTTCTTGATTAATTTAAGTTTGCAAATTTAGGAATAAAAAAAGAACCGAATTCGGTTCTTTTGATTTTTATATTTTGGTTTGAATTTATTTGATCAATTGTTTCAAATAAGCTCCGTAACCACTTTTACCATATTTTGTTGCTGTTTCCAACAGTTTTTCTTCGTTGATAAAACCATTATTAAAAGCAATTTCTTCAATACATCCGATTTTAAAACCTTGACGCTTTTCGATAACACTTACAAATTCTGACGCTTCGTGCAAAGAATCGAAAGTTCCTGTATCCAACCATGCGGTACCGCGATCTAAAACGCCAACTTCAAGTTTACCTTCTTTTAGATAAACGTTGTTTACGTCGGTAATTTCTAACTCTCCGCGAGGTGAAGGTTTGATATTTTTAGCGATTTCAACAACATTATTATCGTAGAAATACAAGCCAGGAACAGCATAATTTGATTTTGGAGAGTTTGGTTTCTCTTCAATTGATAAAGCTTTGAAGTTATCGTCAAACTCTACAACTCCGTATCTTTCAGGATCTGAAACGTGATAAGCAAAAACAACTCCACCATTTGGATTGGTTTTGTGTTTCAACATTCTTCCCATTCCATTTCCATAAAAAATATTATCTCCTAAAACCAAGGCAGCAGCATCATTTCCAATGAATTGCTCACCTAAAATGAACGCTTGCGCTAATCCGTCTGGACTTGGCTGAACTTTATATTCGATATTACAACCGATTTGCGAACCATCGCCCAAAAGTTTAATAAACCCTTCTTGGTCATGCGGTGTCGTAATGATTAAAATATCTTTAATCCCCGCCAAAAGCAATGTTGACAGTGGATAATAAATCATCGGCTTGTCATAAACTGGCATCAACTGCTTGCTAACGGCGATTGTCAATGGGTATAATCGAGTTCCGGAACCTCCGGCTAAAATAATTCCTTTCATATGTGTTGATTTGGTAATTTGTTCATTTGCAAAGTTGATAATTTTACTCTAACAACTTTTTATATAATGAATTTAGTTTATTTGTTATTGATTCAATCCTTTGTCTTAAACTTAAATAATCATTGTTGCTGATAAACTCTAATTTTTCCACTAAGATTAAAAAATTTAGAACTTCGACAGTTGATCCAAAAGCATTATTTATAAATCTAGCTTTGTCTTTGTTTGTATTTCGTGACATTCCCTCTGCAATATTTGCAGAAATACTAGAACTTGCTCTTGTAATTTGACTTATTAATCCAAATTTTTCGGAAGAAGGCAATTTTTCTACCATTTTATAAATTAAAACCGACAATTCAATAGATTCTTTCCAAACTTCTAACTTTTCAAAATAGTATATTTTCATAGGTGTAAATTTGGAAATTTGTTTATTTGTAAAGTTGTTTGACTGCTATTTATTAATGCGAATTTGTTAATGCGTTAATTTGTATTGATAAAATTCAAATCAACAAATAAGCAACTTCACGACTTTACAAATAGACGACTCAACAAATAAACAACTTTACATCTTTACTTAATTATACTGTTGGTCGTAATATTTCTGATAGTCGCCAGAAGTAACATTCTCTAACCATTCTTTGTTTTCCAAATACCAATCAATAGTTTTTGCTAAACCTTCTTCGAAAGTTACAGATGGCTTCCAACCTAAATCGCGATTTAATTTTGTTGCATCAATTGCATAACGCTTATCGTGACCTGGTCTGTCTTTCACAAAAGTGATTAATTTCTTAGAATAGCCTTCTGGTTTACCCAATTTAGCGTCCAATTGCTTGATTAATTCTTTCACCAAATCAATATTTTGCCATTCGTTGAAACCCCCAATATTGTATGTTTCTCCTGTTTTAGCTTCATTAAAAATTTGATAAATCGCTTTTGCATGATCGATTACAAATAACCAATCACGCGTATATTTTCCGTCTCCATAGATTGGAAGCGGCTTTTCATTTAAAATATTAGACAAACAAAGCGGAATTAACTTCTCTGGAAAGTGGTTTGGACCATAATTATTTGAACAATTTGACAAAATAAATGGCATTCCATACGTGTTTCCGTACGCTCTCACCAAATGGTCTGAAGCTGCTTTAGAAGCTGAATACGGAGATTGCGGATCGTAAGGAGTTGTTTCTAAAAAGAAACCAGTTTCACCTAAACTTCCGTAAACCTCATCTGTTGAAACGTGGTAAAATAAGTTTTTTCTTGGTTCATTTGGAAACCTTCCGTGTGTATGATCTGGATTTAACGTCCAAAACTCTATACAAAGATTCAAAAGGTTAGCAGTTCCGTTTACGTTGGTATTGATGAACGCATTGGGATCTGTAATACTTCTGTCCACATGAGATTCAGCAGCTAAATGTACTACAGCATCTGGATTGTATTTTTCAAAAACCTTACGAAGTTCATCAGGTTTTGTGATATCTGCTTTTTCGAAAACATAATTAGGTTCGTTCTCGATGTCTTTTAAATTTTCAAGATTTCCAGCATAGGTTAAAGCATCAAGATTGATGATTTTTGAATCTGGAATATTTTTTACAAATTCTCTAACAACGTGAGAACCAATAAAACCGGCACCTCCGGTGATAATAATATTTTTCATTGAATGTTTTTAGAAATTATGGTCTTTAAAGCTCGAAGCGTTTTGATCTTTTTCGGAAAGAATCATATCTGCTTCAGCAATTTTCCAATCGATATTTAAATCTGCATCATTGAATTTCACCGAGCCTTCAGATTCTTTATTGTAAAAATTATCACATTTGTAAGCGAAAACAGCAGTTTCGCTTAAAACAACAAAACCATGTGCAAAACCTCTAGGAACATAAAACTGAACTTTGTTTTCGGCGGTCAATTCAACCCCAAACCACTTTCCAAAACTTGGAGAGTCTTCACGAAGATCAACGGCAATATCCCAAACTTTTCCTTCTAAACAAGAAACCAATTTCGCTTGTGCGTGTTCACCTTTTTGCAAATGCAAGCCACGAAGAACACCATACGATGATTTTGAAATATTATCTTGAACAAAATGACCATTCAATCCTGTCAATTCTTCAAAACGTTTTTCGTTGTATTTTTCATAAAAATAACCACGATCATCATTGAAGATCGTGGGTTCTATTATGAAACAATCTTTCAAAGGTGTTTCAATTAGTTTCATTATTTATTGGCTTCTAATTTCTTTAATTCTTGCTCAAAAACAGATTTTTTTAAACCTGAAGTTGAAAAACGGTGATCTCTTTTATTATAAAAAATCTCAATTCCTTTTTCCTCGCAATATTGTTTACCAGTAAAATCCTTATCGCGATAATCATCACCAATGATACGAACATCAATCACAAATGATTTCAAAATATCCATTAAATCTTCTTCTGTATTATAAGGAACAATTTCATCAACTGAACGACACGCCTTAAGTTGAATGTAACGCTCTACGATCGATTGTGTAGGTTTGTTTTTATGTGGACGATCCAAAGTAGGATCTAACTGAAGTGCAACAATTAAATAGTCGCAAACTGTTTTTGCTTCTTCAAGCATTTTTATATGACCTGCGTGGAGTAAATCAAATGCAGAAAAGGTAATACCTATTTTTTGTGTTTTCATTGAACTGAATTTTAAGCAAAAATAGGCAAAATGAGATTAATAATAAAGCTATTAATATAAAATACTAAACTTTTAAAAACGTTTTAAGTACAATTGCAAAATCCTCTTTGAATGAAACTTTATCAAAATATTCTAAATTCATTTTCACTTTATCGGGAAACAGAACCTCGTCGTTAAATTGCAATGGATCCTTTTGTTGAGCAAGAATTTGTTCTTCATTTCTATACTTTAGACTTGCTTCACTTGTTAGCCCAGGTTTTAAAAGTAAAACTCTTCTATCATCACCAACGAGTTTATCATAATACCCTTCAATATCAGGTCTTGGACCTACAAAACTCATTTCTCCTTTTAGAATATTAATTAATTGAGGTAGCTCATCCAATTTGGATTTGCGTAAAAATTTCCCTACATTGGAAATATTTCTTGTCTTAGGATGAATAGTTTTAAATTTCAGAATATTGAATAATGTTCCGTATTGCCCTATTCTTTTTTGTACGAAAAACCCAGAAGATTTAGTATCAACAGAAGAAACAAGATATAATAAACAATAAACAGGAAGAAATACAAAAATCAAAAACAAACTAAGGAAGACATCTAAGAACTTCTTCCAAAAGGAAATATATGTAAATCTCACAAATATTAATGACTATTCATTGTAAATACCACCCTTATAGTTTCTATTAAAATTCTAATATCTAGAAAAAAACTATAATTCTTAATATAATACAAATCATACTCTAGCTTTTTAAGGTTATCTTCTGGAGTTGCTTTTGGCAAATTTACCTGAGCCCAACCAGTTACACCAGGCTTAATAGCATGTCGAAGTTCAAAAAAAGCATTTTCTTTGCTATACTCGTCTACAAATTCTGGACGTTCCGGACGTGGTCCAATCAAACTCATTTCTCCCAACAAAATATTTAACAACTGCGGTAACTCATCTATTTTTGTCTTTCTTAGAAATTTACCAACTGGTGTAATTCTCACATCATTCAATGTTGTAAAACTTGAGTCGTGATGTACAGTCATTGATCTCAATTTATAAATAGTAAATATTTTCCCATTTTTGCCTACTCTTTTCTGACTAAAAAATGCAGGACCTCTACTACTAAATTTAACTAATAAAGCTCCAAAGCAAACAAAAAATAATGCAAATGGAAGCAAACATAACATTATAAAAAGATCAAAGAGTCGTTTAAAAAAAATATGGACATCTTTTAAGTTTGTCGAAAAAATATCATCTACAATATAATTGTTTGATTGAATTTTAACCAAAGGAATCCTCTTATTA
The DNA here is from genome assembly GCF_059509915.1 of Kaistella sp. CFF1-2. Classification (NCBI taxonomy): domain Bacteria; kingdom Pseudomonadati; phylum Bacteroidota; class Flavobacteriia; order Flavobacteriales; family Weeksellaceae; genus Kaistella; species Kaistella sp. CFF1-2. Next base: position 351,374 of record NZ_JCAKLF010000003.1, on the reverse strand, counting down.
ATAACTTCATAAAAATCTTCCGCGTTAAAAATTTTTATACCAGATAGCCTCAGTTCAATTAATTTTTTCAACAAATCTTCCTCTAAAAAATGAACTGTGGAAGTATCAACAACAATATTTTTTATATTCAGTCGATTTACATATTCAACTATGTCAATCGACTCATCTTGTGAATCTAAAACTATTGGCTTAAATAAATTAGTTAGCTTAGTTCCCTTAAATAATTTTAATGAAACATCACTAACATTAAGGAATAAACATCTCGGTTTTGCATTACTTAAAGTAATAGTATTCGTCATTTTCAATAATAATATCTGTCCATGCAACAATAATTAAACCAATTTATAAAAAAAATACTAATTTTTTATTTTTTTATATAATTTTTTATAACTATTGTACATTGCATCAACTGTAAAGTAATTCTCAAATGATTCTCTTGCATTCTTCTTAAACGATTCGTAATTTAAAGTGCCCTCATAGAAATCTTGCAACTTATTGACAAAAAATTCGGGAATATTTTTCAAGGCATAACCATTTTTATCGTTTAAAATTTCTGAAACCCCTCCAACATCAGATGCTAATACAGGAACACTGGAGCATAGAGCTTCAATAATGGACATTGGTAACCCTTCATAATTTGATGGAAGCATGAAAATATCTGCGAATTTTAAATAATAAAAAGCATTCTTCGCTTCACCTAAACAGAACACATTATCGGGTAGATTTTTTGGAAAATAATTATTCCCTATCCACACAAATTTAATATTTTTATTAGCTCTCATCTTTTCTGCAACGTCACAAAACAAATCAAATTTCTTTTGAGGGCTTAACCTGGCAATACATAAAACAATAAAAGTTCCTTGTTCCCTTTCACGAACAAAAAAATCAATTAACGATTCATTTACACTCTTATTCTGTTCTAAACTAAAGTCCTTTATACCATTGTAAATATAAGTTACATTGTGAGTAATCCTTTCCTCCTTCATTTTAACAACATCATACTTACTGACCCCGACAATAAATTTCGTTCGACTTTGTAGAAATCTTTCTATTGGTAAAAATTTTTTAAAGGCAATTCTTATTGAATCAAAACCATGGACAGTATAAACAATCTTTTTCCAAGGGAATGCAAGTCTTCCTAAAAGCCCAATTTTTGAAGAATGTAAGTGAACTACATCTGGATTAAATTCCTTATATAATTGCTTTAATTTCCATAAAACTTTTATTTCTTTAATTGGGTTAATCTTCCTTTCTAATTCTTTTATTTTTATCTTAGTAATTTTACTATCGAGTATATCCCACATTGGGCCAGACTGTTCGGATATAACAAAAACATCAAAACCATCGTCAATGGCTTTATTTGCAAGATTTATCACAACGGACTGCGCACCACCTAAATCCGCTAATGTAATTATGTAAAAAATTTTCATTATTTCTGCAAAATGCAAAATTACAAATAATAAATCTTTTTTTGTTTAAATTTGAAATTAAAAAAAAATGAATTGCAAAAAAAAATATTTTCTTAGTTTCATATTAACGAGCTACTTTACATTACTTATAGCAAATAAAATTTATACACCAATACTTGAAGATAATAAGAATACAATTCAAAAAGTAATAAATGTAAAAGATTTTGGTGCGAAAGGAGACTCTATTACAGATGATTCAAAATCATTTGAAGCCGCTCTAAATAATATCAATACGACATCTTCAAAGCTGATTATACCAAAAGGAAATTACCATCTTTCTCATCCAATAACTATCAAAAACTATGGTGACTTAGAAATTATTGGCGAAAATTCTACACTAACGTTTAATTTAGGAAAAAGCAATAGTCAATCTTTTATTAACCTAAAAGGAAAATCACAAACCTCAACCACGAAAATAAATGGGATTACAGTTAATGGGATTAAAACCAATAACAATCAATGGGACCTTCAAATATGGAACAAATCACTTATTTATGATGGTATCGTTTTCACAAATGGAGTCATTGATATCTCGAATGTCAAAATAGCAAATATATGGGGAAACGGAATGAAGTTTTTTAATACCGTAACTACAAGTATTAGAAATGTAGAAGTTACAAATGTTGGAGGACATTGGTATAAAAACAATGAGTTTGATGCTTTTGGTGACGCAATTTATATTGGGGATAGAAGTTTCGACTCTAAATTCACTATTGATTCTCTAAATGCAGAAGGAAAAGTTTCAACAAATGGTAAATTATCTCGTATAGGAATTACAGTAGAAAGTTTAAAAAACAAAATTCCCACAAACACAACAGTGATTATTTCCAACTCCACATTAAAAAACTACGAACGAACTATTCACAGTGAAGGTAACTTGGGCTTCACTAATTTTGAAATTTCAAATTCAAGTCTAATGGGGTCCGTTGTCTTTTTTAGTTATAATGATCAAAATATATCAACAGCAAAAATTGCAAACTCTACAATAGCTTTTTATTCTGGAGACTACAATGGAACATTTGGACTCTCAAGAAGTTTCAAAGTCAACATGGAAAACTCAATAATAAATGACACAGGAAACGGACAAGCTATGGGAGATTCTGGCAGCATTGGTGTTTACAAAAATTGTACTTTTAATTCTATGAAAGGGACCTTCGCAACAAATTCAAAACTTGAAATTTATGATTCAAAAATAATAATTGATCCGTCAAAAAAAGGAAACTTATTTTGGAATAGCGACACAAGGTTTTATAATTCTTCATTTATTGCAAGTGAAAATTCCCCTTACATATTTCCACTAATTACAAAAAACATACCTATTTTTGATCAATGCAAATTTTATAATATAAAATTATTAATTCCCAAAAAATATTATTTAAATAGTAGTATGATCAACTAAAAAAATTAAATAAATAGATAATTTTTATAATTGATCCAACAACATTTCGAAAATTCAGAGTTCATAAACCAATAAATCATAAAAGAAAAGTAAAAAAATAAAATTCCAAGTGAAACAATTACTCTATCTCGTTTTACAAATTTATTAATAAATATTGGCCAAATTGAAATTTGAACTATTGCAAAGAACTGTCCAAGTCTGTCACTAAAAGTTGATAGTTTGAAGCTTACTAAGAATAAAAACAAACTTCCAACAGCTAGAAAGAAAAATATTTGGAAAAATTTTGGGAGTTCTTTTTGAAAATATTTCAAATTAAGTAAAAAAACCACAGAAGGGATTGCATTCATAATATGGCGATAAACACCTCCTCCTGAACTAAAATTTGAATCTTCGCCATATGCTTCAAACAATGAATTTAACCTAGAAATTAGGAAAAAGAAAATAACACTACCAAAAACAAGTAATGGAATTAATTTTTTCACATTTCGATTATTGATAAATTTTATAGGATAAAGGGCCAAAAAAACCAATCCAGTCTTATGAAACATTGAGGCAAAAAAGACAAAAACTACATACCATATAAATTTTTTTTCACTAAACAAAATTAAAGCAATTAAAATAAAGCCTAGTGCGGTTGCTTGTCTTGTATACCCCATACCATTAACAAATATCATATATGGTAGTGCTATTGCTAAAGAAAATAGAGGGTATGGTTGTTTTCTACAGTAAATAAAAACACCAAACATTAGAAATATGGCACATATAAGATTTATATAAGCCATTGGATTTTTGCCTTTTATGTAATAATTCAAAAAACTGTAACCCGGTTCTGCAATTGTAAATGTTTGCCAATAACTTTTGGTAAATTGGGTTAAACGATATCTGAACAAATAATTATACCAATCTCCTCCTATTTGATATCGTAATCCAACAAAAAAAACTAGGAACAAGCAGAAAATACCTAAAAAGAAAACATGATTCTTTCGAGGAGTCAGGTTGGCTAAAATAACCAAAATAAATATGGACAGGTAAAGAAACATTACGTACTAAATAAAGATTTCACACTATCTATAACAGTATTTTCATAATGCTTATCATTATAATAGGTCTCAAAAACACTATTATAAATGCTAAACATTGGTCCAAAATCTACAATGTTTTTATGATGATTAATAATTTGATTAGCTACTTCGTCACTTTTTAATGGTGATGCAAGCTTAACTTCATAATTACCTAGATGTACGTGCTCTTCAAAATCATGAACAACATTAGTATACACTGGTATTAATCCACACGCTAGATAGGAATTCATTTTAGTAGGTGTGGCAACATTATTTACAGCATCATCTTCTCTAAGGATGAAACCATATTTAAATTGGCTTAAGACATTTTGAAGCTCGTCTAAAGTTGAATAGCTTACTTTTACATTCTTAACATTGTACTTTTGAATTAGCTCTTGAGCTTTGTCACCTTCCCCTGTCAATAGTGTTAATGATGAGTTAGGCTCTAGTTCATTAATTTTTTTAAAAATCTCTAAAGTTTTGTCAATACATTGCCATTTTGATAATCCACCAGCATAAACAAAAGATAAATTATTGTACCGATCTGAATTTTCAAAAAAATCTTTATCTATATCTTTATTATAGCAAGGAATTAAGAGACTATTTTGAGCTCTTACTTTATATTTCGTTTCAAAAAAATCTTTCATACTTTTTGAAACAAAAATGGACAATTTTGATTTTTTTAAAGCTTTCTTTTCAAAGTAGTGTAAAATACGTCCTCCAAAAATCGATTTCAGTTTATTCGAGTTCATCATTTTAAACTCTTCTTCTCCAATCCCTTGAAACCAAGTAATTAGGTGTTTAGATTTCAACCCCAACAAATCTCTAGGTCTAATGATAACAACAATGTCATCTTTAGTAATCAAGTTTCTATCCTCAACTCGAGAAACGTTAAAACCTGCAGATTTTATCCCTCTTTCTAGGAGTTTACAATAATAATCTGTTGCTTCGTTAATCGTTCTCTTTGGCAAATAAAACTTTACACTCGCTTTCATTTATACTAGATTGTTTTTAAAATCATTTAACATCGAATCTGCCAAGGTATTTAAATATCCGATAGAATTCGAATAATTTGGAAGACTATTTACTGAATTTACAAACAATGTTTCTAACTCATTAATATCGAAAGGCTTCTCCCATAATGCCAATTCTGGAATTTGGTTTGCCAAAATTTTTAATTTATCTTCGATTTCAATGCAGATAACTTTCTTTCCCAATAAAGCACCTATAATTGCTCCATGATATCTTGCTGAAATAAAAACATCAAATCTATTTAGTCTGTTCATGTATGTTTCTATGGACATACTTTTAGGGTCCCATAATAATACCTTACTACCTTGAACAAGTTCTAATACTTTTTTATCTTTTTTAGGGGCAAATATGATAAATTCAAATTCATATTGAGGGTCTTCCTTATGCAAATTATAAAATTTAAGAATATTGCTTATATAAGCATCGCCTTCATTATCCCAACCCCAGTCTCTAAGTATAATTCCTACTTTTCTTATCGTAGAGTCTTTTTCTCCTGAATTTTTTGGAGGAATTAAATTTAACTTTTTAAAATAGGAAGAAAAAACAACATCAGCACCTAACGTAGACTTTATCTTCCACACATCACAAAATGATTTTGATACTTGATCTCTAACTCCTACATATCTTGCTTTTTTAACTCGTTCTTTCGCAGACAACTCCGCTGAACTATTATTTGAGAAAGGACCTATTCCAAAACCTAAAAAAGCAACATTTCTAGCATCATCGTTTCTTAGTTTATTTATCACCAAACTCGGATTCGTAATTACTAATGATACTTTTTGAAAAAAAGATAATGGCTTTGAATTAAAGGCAAAAAATTGTGTTCCACCTCCATAAATAAGCCAATCTGCATTTTTAATATTTTCATTATAAGTGCTTTTCTTCAATAACGATTCAACATAATCCGCATTTTCTCCTGAAAAATTTAATTGCAAATCAAGAAAATTTTCAATGAAATAATTTTCAAATACAATCATTAGCAAATCGTCACCAAAGTTTGATTCGCCATAAGCCCCCTTTACATTAATCTTCATAAGAAATTAATTAAAATACCATATTTTTTGATGTTAGTATTGCCTTCAAATCTGTATAATTCAAATCTTGAACAGCCGTTTTATTATTAATAGCCAATACCGCTGCAAAACCCGAAACCTGTCCTAAAGTCATATAAACTGGCTCCATTCTAATTGAGCTATACCCAATATGTGAAGCCGACAAGCAAACAGGTACTAGCAAATTTTTACATTCATTCTTTTTAGGTACTAAACTACCATAGTCAATTTTGTATGGTTCTGAAACTCTCCCGGCAATACTCCCTTCATTTTTAACAAATCCTTTAGAATTCACATAGCGTTGTACCGTGTGTGAATCCATCCAATAGGAACCTAGAGCGACTGATTTATCAGCAATCTTTACACCTTCGCAATTTGCTTGAGTCATTACATACTCACCTATCATTCTTCTTCCTTCTCTGATATACAACTGATTAGGCCAGTGACCATTAGTTAAAAATTCATCTTTTGGAAGTCCCCATCTGCTATAGATCTCACGAATATTTGCTGGAACTTTATCACTATACGCTAACGTCCACATTAATCCCATTTGATAATCTTTATGCTCTTGAATAATACGCTCTCGTTCTAAATAAGTAGCTTCTGGGTAATTATAGTTTTTACCTACAAAATTTGTAGAAATGGGACCTGAATTATTAGAATCTGTTTTTCCATTAGGCATTGGTGTAAAATCAATAAAAGCAGGATCTTTACCAACTTTATAAATCTCTAAATATTTAAACAAAAGTGCGTAATCTTCCTCCTTATAATTCGCAGGCTTAGGAAAATCTATTTTATTTTGTTCCACATTTGTCAATGTCATTCTATAGCAGTAAGCCTGTAGCTTTTTATCTCCTGATCCTTCGTGACCCATCGTATAGTTAATATAAGAGTCATCAATAATACCATCGGGATTTTGATGTGAGTAATTTTGTCTAGTACGTTGGATTCCTGCTAGACTTTCACCATATTGCCCAGATGGCTCTCTACCTACAGTATAAGAAACACCTGCCTTAGCCATTAGGTCACCTTCATAGCTCGCATCAATAAATACTTTCCCAGAAATTTTCATTCCAGATTCCATAACTATTTCCTTTATTGAGTTTTGAGAGTCCTTGATTACACCTTTTGTTAGGCTTAATCTTTCCGAATGCAATACCGGTATTTTATTTTCCATTATCATTTTTCGAAATACAAACTTGGCAGCTTTAGGCTCAAACCACATCATCATTTCAGGATAAGAATTATATTTATAAAAACTTTCTTTGGTTCCCGCAAACCAATTTGAATCATCAGAATAAAAGCTTTTCAATTCTTTAAAAAAGTCTTTAGTCGTTCCTCCGATGATTGCTGATGAAGTATAGTCCGTCGCACCTAATCCATTTGTAATCATTCCGCCCAAATAAGTCCCTTCTGGAGAAATTAACAATACAGACTTATTAGAATTAGCAACTTCAATAGCAGCCGTGATTCCTGCAGGAGTTCCTCCATAAATGATGACATCGTAAGATTTCCCTAAATCTACATTAGCCCCAGTTGTTGAATTAAAATCTTTAACCAGTTTAGGTTCTCTAATCTCATCATCTGAATTGCAGTTAATAAGCGTTGCAAAAATCAAAAATAAATAGTAGAGTAGTTTCATGATTCGTTTTTTAAACACTATTTTTTTAGTAAACTTTGTTTTTTTGAAATTATAAAATTTGTAATAAATTTCTTATTTACAACTAAAAATACAAATATTGATGATATAAATAATAACGCAAAAATATAAAATGGTATCTCAAAATAAATTATAATAATATTAATTAATATAACTAATATTAAATAAAAAAATAATTCGTTAGGTATAAACAATTGAAAACTACTATTTCTCTTAACATCGTGATATCTAAGAAATGTCATAACAAAATATCCCAATAAAAAGGATAACGAAACACCTTGTAATCCAAATTCGTTAATTAATAAAAAACAAGAACCCACAGAAAAAGCACCTCCTAACAATGTGGTAATTGTAATCCTTAAGGTTTTTTTTTCTTTTTGAAAAATTAATGTTATTAATGCTCCAATTGTATTAAAACCAACACCTAAAAAAAGTAAGGGCATAAATTTCCAAGAGGAATAAAACTCATTACTAATAATAAATTTTGAATATATAGGAGCTCCAATAGAAAGTAATAGTACCAAAATAAGTTCTAATTTGATAAATTTAATTACTAATGTATTAAAATTACTGTAATCATTAGATTCACTTTTCAAAAAAGCATCTTGTATTGGAAGCATTAATACAGAATTTATAAGGATTAAGATTGAGGGAAACCTACTTGATATTGCATACAACCCATTGGCATCAACCCCCATATATTTTAATATAATAAATTTACTTGCTGACGAAATAAGCCACCAACTCATTAAATTAGGAATCAACGGTAGGGAATAAGCTAACAATCTCTTAATTAAGGATTTATCTAAATAGCTTACATTGAAACTTTTAAAGAAATTTAGTTTTATAATAATTAAAACACATGCGATACCATTGGCAATTATATTCGCTATTAGAATACCTTCTACTTTAAGATGGAGAATAAAAATAAAAAACACATTGAATACAACCATCAAAAAGCTCGTTAGTACACCGTTTACGGCAAATTCTTTTGTTTTACCAACACCACGCAAAAAGCTTTGTAAAAAAGGAAGCAAACAGCTAAAAAATAGAGTTGGAACAAAGAAGTGGCTGTAGACAAATTGATCAAAAAATGCTATGTAGATGTAAAAAAGAATTGTAAAAATAAAAAATGCAAGTAAAAAAATAAAAATTGAATTCGTAAATATCTTTGTCTTATATATACTATCCTTTATGTCTTTTTTCTCTATCAACCAACGATAAGAAGCATCTGAAATCTGAAGAGATACTAAAGGAACCAACAACGTAATGGTCGTTAGAAACAAATCATACTCTCCTAAATCCTTTTTTGACAAAAAAAAGGAATACAATGGAACTAAAAGAAAAGCTAAAATTTTAGAGCCAAAACTTCCAATAGAATAGATGATTGTTTCCTTAAACAGCCCTTTTTCTTGAGCCATACCCTAGTTTAAGGTCGAGATAAAATCGACAATTCTCTTACAAGCATTACCATCTCCATATGGGTTATGCAACCTTGACATAGCTTGATATGCTTCTGATGAGTTCAAAAGTGTAGTACATTCCGAAATGATCTTTTCAGAATCTGTACCTACTAAAATGACCGTTCCTGCATCTACAGCTTCAGGTCTTTCGGTAGTCTCTCTCATTACTAAAACTGGCTTTCCTAAACTTGGAGCTTCTTCTTGTACCCCACCACTATCTGTAATAATTAAATAAGATCTATTCATTAACCAAACAAAAGCAGGATATGCTAGAGGTTCAATTAAACTAATATTTGAAACCCCAGAAAGATACTCAAAAACAGGCTTCTGGACATTGGGATTTAAATGCACCGGATATATAATCTGAACCGAAGGATTAGAAAGTGCAATAGCTTTTAAAGCCTTACAAATATTAATAAAGCCTTCCCCATGATTTTCTCGTCTGTGACCAGTAACTAAAATAATTTTAGAATTTGGAATAATTAGATTTTCTAATATTTCAATTTCGGAATTAGAATATTCTTTCAACCTTTCTGAGCTTTGCATTAAAGCATCTATTACTGTATTACCTGTAACTAAAATTGACTCCTCATTGACATTTTCTGCTAATAAATTTGATTTTGACTTCTCAGTTGGTGCAAAATGAAAATCTGAAACCCTTCCTGTAATCTGTCTATTAATTTCTTCAGGAAAAGGAGCCCTTTTATTGTGAGTTCGCAAACCAGCTTCAACATGACAAACTTGAGCACCACTGTAAAAAGATGCTATACTTGCAGCCATAGTTGTTGTAGTATCTCCATGCACATAAACATAGTCAGGCCTAAAGTCCTCCAAAACATCTTTTAACCCAACAATAATGTCCGCAGTAAGAGAATATAGGTTTTGATTAGGTTTCATTAAATCTAAATCATAATCAGGAGTTATACTAAAAAACTCCAATACTTGATCAAGCATTTGTCTATGTTGGGCGGTTACGCAAACTTTAGTTTCAAACTCTTCTGAACTATTAAAAGCATTAACTAGTGGAGCCATTTTTATTGCTTCCGGCCTTGTTCCAAACACAATAAGATTTTTCTTTTTCATAAAATAATATCAACAATTCTATTAACCTTCCTCTTAGTTTACAGTTTTTCTTTTATTCTCTCCAACCAACTTTTTTCCTTTGCACCATAACCATAACCATACTTATTCCCATAACCAAAGTTATTTTTATCAACATCATTCAGGACAAACCCAACATTTTTGATCTTTCCAGAATTAATATTGGAGTTTGCAAAATCGATTAATGCCTTATCCGTATAACCAGAACGAGTTACATAAATGGTTACCTCTGCCAATGAGGCTATTAAGAATGTGTCAGTAACCAACATTAATGGTGCTGTATCCAAAATTATATAGTCATAAAGAGGCTTTAGTTTATCTAATAATTGCTCATAGCGACCATTACTTAATAATTCAGTTGGATTTGGAGGAATCATACCCGAATAAATTACATCACAATTTGGGTTAAATGATGTAACGTGAATTATCTCGTCCAATTTCGTATCATCTGAATATAAATATTCAGTTAATCCCTTTAATCCCTTTCTAGATGTATTATACCTTTGTAATTGCGGATTTCTAATATCAGATCCAATTATTATTACCTTCTTAGTTGGATTAGCCAATGTTAGTGCCAAATTCACAGACGTAAAGGTTTTCCCTTCACCTTTTACGGTGGATGTTACAAAAACGATTTTACCACCAGAGGTTTTAGGTAAAATAAAATTCATATTCGTAATTAAAATCCTAAATGCCTCAGCCATTGGCGATAAATCATTAGAAGTAACAATTTCTGGCTCTCCCTTCTGAATTCGTGGTAATTCTCCCAAAAATGGTGCTTGCGAAACTCTTTCTAAGTCATGCTTGGATTTAATTTTATTGCTTAGTAATTGGGTAAGATATATAATAGCAAATGGAATTATTAATCCAAAAATTAATGCGCCCAGCATAATTATTATTTTGTTGGGAGACACAGGTAATCCAGACGGGTAAGCAAGATCAATTACTCTTGCCTTTGGAGCTGAAATTGATTGTGCTATAGCTACTTCTTCCCTTTTTTGCAATAGTAACAAAAACAAATTTTCCTTAATTTGCTGTTGCCTCTCAATCCCTCTAAACAGCTTTTCAAGAGAAGGAAGTTTTGTAATTTTTGAAGATATTTTATTTTGCTCTAACTGATACTCCTTACTAGCTAATTCTAAACCTTGTCTGTTCTTTTGTAGACTTTCCAGAACAGAATTTTTCATATTTTGAATCTGCTTTGTCAACTCAACAACTACAGGATTTTCATTCGTTGCTGATTGTAAAAGTCTATTTCGCTCAGTAACTAATTGATTATAACTCGAAATATTGGCAGAAGCGTCTGAACTATTCAAACCAATATTAGTTGGAAGTATCTGATTATTCGCCTGTTTTTTTACAAAACCTAATAATACATTTGTTAATTCTAATTGTGAATCTAAATCCACCTGTTTTGCCCTGGCACTTGCTGATGTCTCCAAATTAATCCTAGCCTCAGTTTCTAAGTCAGTTAATCCATTTTGAGATTTGAATTGAGCTTTTTCGCTTTCTACTGCCCCTAGTTCATTTTGTAATTTAGCAATCCTATCATCTATAAATTCAAGTGTTCTTTTAGATTCTGAATTTTTATCTAATATTGCATCGTTATTATAAGAAATAACAAGCGAATTAAGTATATCCTTTGCTTTATTAATTACTGGATAATTAAGTGAAAGTCCAACAACTGTTGCATCATCACTAACTAAGTCTACAGATAATTTTTTTTGAAGAATGTTAACTTTTTTATCTGCATTAGAAATTACAAGTTCTAAAAAATTTGGATCAATTCCCAAGGCTTGTTTTTCAATAAAAGATTCATTCTTTACAACAATAATATTAGCGTATGGTAAAGAAATCGTTTTACCAAACTCCCCTTTAATATTCTGTTTTAATTCGTCAGATGAAAGAACAAAACTATTTCCAGTTATATGAATTTGAACAGGCTCTTCTGGAAATTTCTGATAACTCTTTTCATTAATAATTTTCACATCAATTGGTGATGTTTCCTTATACAGTTCAACATCATTCCACTTTGTTCCAGAAAAAATATCAACTTGAAGGTTATTCTTTTCAACAACATCTTTCATCAGTTTTTTGGATCGCAAAATTTCCATTTCGTTTTCCACACTATTCGTTTTCATCCCCCCAAATCCAGACAAATCTTGAAGGACACCAGCATCAGAACCACTTGTATTACTTTTAGAATCTTTAATAAGAACTGTAGTCTGTATCTTATAAACAGGGGTTACAAATTTAAGAATAGTAAAAGTAAGCGCTAATAATATTAATGCGCTAATAATAAACCATGGCCATTTCTGCAAATAGGGTTTTAAAACTTGACTCAAATCAATTTCGTCAGGCGTTTCTTTTTTTTCTTTATCCAAAGACATATTACTTAATGTGATAAAAACGAATTACTTTTTGAATACTAACGCTAATATTGTAACAACGATACTTGCTACAGAAATATAAATCCCTGCATTGGGGTCTAATCTTGATGTTTTTTCTCTTGTTTTATTTGGAGACACATACAGAATATCATTCTGCTTTAATGCATAATTTGGTGAATTTAGCAATTCTGATTTTGTTAAATCAATAGTAGTCCTAATAATTTTACCATCTATTGAACGTATTAGTTGTACATTTTCACGATTCCCATAAATTGTCAAGTCCCCTGCCATACTCAAAGCACTTAAAACAGTTCCATTACCATCAGGAATAGTAAACTCTCCTGGTCTAGCAACTTCACCCATTACTGAAATTCTAAAATTAGTAAGTCGTACACTTACGGTAGGCTCTTTCACGTACCGAAGAACCTTCAATCTCAACTGCTCTTTTAATTCATCAACCGTTAATCCTTTTGCATTTACTGGTCCAATCACATTAATCTCAATCATTCCATCAGAATCGATTAAGTAGGTTGATCCAGAAACCGTAGATGTGGATGACATCGCATTACCCGAAGTAGTAACATTTTGTAGTACTTTACCAGAAGTGTAATTTTGATTAAATGGCTTTACAACCTCATTATCCGGAGCCATAAAGTTAATCACTAGCTGATCACCTGGTTGTAATTTTAATTCTCCAATTCTATTAATTTCATTTGTAATTTCTTGCTCGCTATCTTTAAAATACCCCAATTCTTTTTTTGTAGCACAAGAGTTTAGAATTAATAATATAGAATAAAAATATAGTAGTTTTTGTAAATTCATACTTTATAATGTCATTTGGCAAATATACAATAATTAACTTTTATTTAAAACACCTCTTATAAGCTAATAGTATACTCTTGAACTATTTTCTTTAACTCATGTTTCAATTCAATCGTATCAAAACTATTTAAATTATTTAGTATATAATTTATTTTGTCAGTCAATTTATCAAAATTGATACCACGTTCTTTACAAATGAATATCTTTTCGTGATTAGTTCTATATATTTTTGCACCTTTATAAAACAATTCTTCTTCTAATTTTTCCCCTGGCCTTAATCCAATATATTCAAAAACTATATCCTTATTGGAAAAACCTGAATACAATTTACCCATTTGCTCAGCAATATCTTGAATTAAAATAGGTTTACCCATTTCAAAATACATCGTTTCGTTAGATTTCCCCATCAATAAAGCATGTAAAACTAACTCGCACGCTTCATTGGTGGTCATAAAAAATCTTTTTACACCTGGGTGAGTGATCGTAACCGGCTCACCATTTTCTATTTGTTTCTTAAACATTGGCACAACCGAACCACTAGATCCGATTACATTTCCGAAGCGCACTATAATAAAATTAGGATATTCACTAAATATACTTTTCAAATACAATTCTGCAATTCGTTTTGTCACCCCCATCACACTTGTTGGATTAACAGCTTTATCCGTAGAAATAAAAATGAATTTTCTAACGTTAAATTTTTTTGATAAAATTGCTAAGTACTGAGTTCCAAGAATATTTGTTAATACACCTTCATGTGGACACAATTCTATCATAGGGACATGCTTGTAAGCTGCTGCATGAAAAACTAAGGAAAATTGATTTTTTTTAAACAAACATTCTAACCTCTCTAAATTGGTAATATTGATTAAAACATATTCAACTTCTATACTAAAAATTTGCTTATTAATTTCTAATCGAATTTCATTTAAAGCGCATTCTGATTGATCCAAAATAACGATCTTACTTGGGCTGAGTAAAAGTAGCTGTTTAACCAACTCACCACCAATGGACCCTGCGCCACCCGTAACTAATATGCATTCATCATTAAACTTATCCACTAATTCCCCCAATTCAAATTTATGCTCACTATGCTTTATAAAATCTTCAATTGATAATTTTACAATAGCATTATTATCAACTAGTCTATAAATTAAAACACCTTTAGAAAGAAATACATTGATATAATTTTTGATTAAGACATCACTACAATCTAACCTTTCATCAAGATATAGCTCTTCGATAGTATCAAGCAAATTACTTTCATTCAAAAATAAATTGGCAATGTCTATTTCTTTATTTTCAGAAATAAAATGTACTTTATTATCATTTAAACAATCAATATATCCAACAATGAATTTATTTTCAATAAAATTTTCTTGCTTTTTTTTTATTTCCAAAAACTTGCTTTTAGAAGTCCAAAAAATCGTATTTATTTTTGATTTATTTTTCATAATAATTTTAAATCGTATGTTCCACTATTGCTTTAAAGACTTTTATTTTCTAAAAAATCTAAAATTACTTCAGAAATCCATTCTAAGTGATTTGATGTAAGATTTGAGCCCGAGGGTAAGCAAAGTCCAAAGTTAAAGAGGTTTTCAGAAACTCCATTTTCATACTTTGGAAAAGCGGCAAAAACAGGTTGCAAATGCATCGGCTTCCATAAAGGTCGTGCTTCGACGTTATTCCTTTCCAATTCAAGACGTAGATTTTCAGGTGTATATCCAAATTTAGAATCTAAAACAAGAGCAGTGAGCCAATGATTCGAAAAAAACAAATCTGATGGCTCCTTAAAAACCTGTACTCCGTTTTTAGAGTCAAGCAAATCAGCATAAAATTGATTTAAAGATCGTCTTTGATGTACACGCTCAGAAAGTACTTCCATTTGCCCACGTCCGATTCCTGCTGACACATTACTCATTCTATAATTATACCCGACTTCCATATGCTCGTAATGAACAGTATTCTCTTTGGCTTGGGTGGCAAAAAAAATAGCACGTTGCTTATTTTCTTTGGTTTTAGTTACCAAAGCACCACCGCCTGAAGTAGTAATAATTTTATTACCATTAAAACTTAAAACAGAATAATCTCCAAAAGTTCCCATCATACGACCTTTGTAGGAGCTTCCTAGAGCTTCGGCACTATCTTCTATTATGGGAATTTCATATTTCTCAGCGACTGAGTGAATAGCTTCTACTTGATAAGGCATACCATACAAACAAACCACCATAATTGCTTTAGGCTTTTTCCCCTTTTTAATACGATCTACTATTGCTTCTTCTAAAAGAATAGGACACATATTCCATGTATCTCGTTCGCTATCAATAAAAACAGGAACCGCGCCGCAATAGCGTATGCAATTTGCCGAAGCAGCAAAAGTGAGACTTTGACAAATAACCTCATCTCCAGCCTTAATATCAAGTAAAACAAGTGCCAAGTGCAATGCTGCAGTTCCTGAACTCAATGCAGCAACATGCACATTACTTTCTAGAAAACCTTCCAAATCAGTCTCAAATCCATTGACATTAGGCCCTAGAGGCGCAATCCAATTCTCATCAAAAGCCTGCTGTATATATTTCATCTCACCACCTCCCATATGCGGTGAAGAAAGCCAAATCTTAGTTTCCATCCTTTAATTCATCTCTAAATTTAATGATTTTACCCGGATTACCAACAACAATCGTATTCGCTGGGACATCCTTTAAAATCACCGCTCCAGCGCCAATAATCGCATTTTCACCAATCGTAATACCTTGAACGACTTGGGCTCCCAATCCAATATGCGCTCCTTTTTTAACAGTAATATTCCCCGCTAGCGAAGCATTGGGTGAAACATGAACAAAATCTCCAATAACACATTCGTGCTCAATTACACTTGAAGAATTGATGATACAATGATCACCAATATGCACTTCGGCATTAATACACACCTTAGGCATGACCACCGTTCCTTCTCCCATAACCGTAAATCGCGAAATATAAGCTGTATTGTGCACCATATTAGCAAATGTACAAAGTGGAGCTATTCTTTTGGCAATCCGTTCTCTAATCGAATTATCACCAATAGCAATAATGAGTTCTTTATTCGTAAGTAAATTATCTGTTGGAATATAAATGGGTAATTGATGCGGAAAAGAAGTTGGCGGATTATCATCCACCAAATAATCTAAAAGTCGATTGTTCGATAAGATCAAATCATAAATCACTTTAGCTTGACCTCTGGCTCCGTAAAGTATCATAACACTTCTCCTTTAAAAGCTTCCATACTAAGCTTTGGTTCAGCATTAACGCCATGTCTTCTTAACACTTTATCAATGGTAATTCCGACAATCCGACAATCCAAGTCCCATGACAGATTCTCCACATACTCTACATCAAAATGAAATTTTTCATCCCAACTTAAGGCATTTCGTCCATTCACTTGTGCCCAACCTGTTATTCCAGGTTTTACAAGATGTCGTCTATTTTGAAAATCATTATATAACGGAAGATACTCCACCAACAAAGGTCTTGGCCCAATAAGACTCATATCGCCGAGCAAAACATTAACCAGTTGTGGTAATTCATCTACCGACGTAATACGTATCCATCGCCCGAAACGAGTTAATCGTTCATGATCGGGAAGTAAACTCCCCATTTCATCACGTTGATCAGACATGGTTTTGAATTTAATAATGGTAAAGATTTTACCATTTTTCCCCGGCCTTTTTTGTAAAAAAAGTGGAGTTCCTCGATTGGAAATTCCGAGCAAAATAGCTATGATAAGCATCGGAAAAAATAGCAAAATGAATAGAGACAGTGCTACCACCCAATCGGCTGCTGGTTTAAAATAAGTTTTGTACATGGTTAGTTTTCAAGATCAAAAGCAATTTCAAATTACTCTTCATCTTGTAGTTTAGTTTTTAGTTTTATTAAATTTAAAAAATAAATTGTTTTATCCTCTATTTTTTAAATATTTTCTTGAGCTAAAATAAATTCCTACTCCTGTAAATATCAAAAGGAATGGTAGAAAGTTATCTATAGGTGTAGGCTCTCCTGGATTTCCAGGACTATTAATGGTTGGATCCTCTTGTTTGATATCCTTTTGCTCCTTTACCTCATCATTCCTAAATGTATTATCATTATCAGAATATTGTGCAAAACTACAAAGAAATAGCGTAGTTAAAGTTATTGTTATTAGTTTTTTCATGACTATTTTTAGGTCTTGAATTATACAAATGTACATTTTTTTATAGAGACAATACTCCTCATAAAAAGATCACCAAAATATTTTCCTTGTAATCTTTTCATTATCAATCTTGAAAACAATTATTTTAAGATCATTTGAAGTATTCAGCTGATCTAATTCTATACTTTTTTTATTTGGTTTCCCTTGATATAATAATTGTCCTACAACATTAAAAATGAGTACTTCTTGGATGGGCTTTAATTTAGATTTTAATACCAAAAAAGTTCCATCCTTATACACATCAACAGTTGATTTAATTGAAATATCATCTGTTAACAAAGAAGAATCTCTAAAAACAATACTCCACCGATTCTCTTCCACACCTTTTTTTGCAAAAAAACGATAGGGTTTTTGATTTGACAATTTTGTAATTGTACTTGTCACTCTATCTTTTAGGAGAATAATTTCTTTATCAACAAAAATCCCGTCCACATCTTTAATATTAATTTCGTACAAACCATCCTCATAAAAGCTCATTCCTAACGGGATTTCATCACTACTATCAAAAGAACCCCTACCTTCAATCGCAAGAGCTTTGGTGTTCAAAATAGTATATAAAGCATCCGATGCTTTTACAACCAAAGGCGCGTCAAAATCAAGCTCAAATTGTTTTGAAGAACCATATACGTATCCAATTAAAATAGTCGAAACCACATCCAAAGGCGTTTTTAGTTGTAGCCAAAACCGATCTTTTTGAATTTGATTTACTTTATTAATAAACATTGAATTAGATTCGGAATTTCGCATCGAATTATTCCAAATCAGATTTCCAGGTTTTTTAGCTTTTACAATAAAACCTTGACCAATTTTGACATTCGGAACCATTGAAAAATAGGTATTAACCGTTCCTGACATTACCACCCCACCTGTTCCATTAAAAACGCTATAATTATTGAGAAGTCCATCTTTCGGATAACCACTTCCTTGCATCGGACCATTCGGATTAATATTAGTCCAAAAATAAGCGAGAGCATTTATTAACTCTTTATTTTCTGAAAATAGTTTTTCGATATTGATATTTGATGGATAAGGATTGCCAATAAGATTGTAACCATGATTTGAATCTGTATAAAAAAGAGGCAATTCGTAAAAGCCATTATTAGGCACACCAGTAAACGTTCCTTGAAAAGTGCTTTGCAAAGACGAAAAAGTACTTGGTGCGCCAATAGCATAACCTTTACCAGGAACTTGAAATGAAGAAAGAAGAGGATTTACACTGGTAAAAAAGTCATTCCATTCGTTATAAGTTAGAAATTGTTTATCTGATGTATCAGGAGAAAAAGACTTTAAATTCTGTCCCAAAACTGGAGATGCCCAATAGTTGTAATCTCCCTTTTTTAGCATCGCATTTCTTATAACACGAATCTCACCTATATTACTATTTACATCGTAAGTTTGTACTAAGTTCGCATTATTTTCTATAAGCACATTTCCATTATTAATCAACGCGTTATGAATAACAACATGTTCATTATCTCCAACAATTAAATTTGCTCCAGCTTTAATTTCACACGAACAGGCTTGAAAATTTCCAAAATTTTTAGTTGAATAGTCGTTCAAAATTATTGCTTTTTGATTCGGTTTTGGTGTCTGACCATCACCAGACCAAGATGTACCATTCCATTCCTTAATGTTATTTTCAAAAGCAAAAATAACAACATCATCGATAATCAATCGTGAACTACCACTAGCGGGGGCATTTCCTACTAACTCAAATTTGAACCGAATGGGTTGATTAGTAGTCAATGAAGAAACCTGATATTGATACGGTACAGCGGAAATTGTAGGAGATAGATTAAATTCCTGAGGATTATTATACGAAACACCCTGATCGACCGATTGCAATACACGAACCATTAAATTTCCTGTCGAGATTGCTTTAAACTCTAAACGGATCGCACTTGAAACATCAAAATCCATGGACGAATACGCTTTAACTGATGGTTGTGTTGCATACAGACGCATTTGTAATGATTGCTGCTCCGTTATAGAACCAGTTTGGGATGGTGTCCCGAAATAGGTACTCCATGTATTTCCTGAAGGACCTGAAACATAAGGTGTAGAATTATTGTAAATTGCTCCTAAACCATTTAAGTTACTCGTAAATTCTGGTGATTCAAAACCTGTTTCATAAATGCGTTTTTCATTTGGTGAACACGAAATAAAATCACCTGCAATTCCCTGAATTAAAAAGCGATACGGATTTTTATTTGGTAATCTATCCGAGTTTTGAATAACTACTATTGCATTTTTTATTCCTATGGTATCCGGTTGAAACGAAATTGTAATTTCTCGAGAACCACCAATAGGTATGGTGAATACCGAAGGTGCAATTACAAAACTTCCTGCATCTTGACCTTCCGTTGTTATACTTGTCACGTCCAAAATATCGTTTCCTCTATTATAAATGGTGAAATTCTTCGATGTTATGGTAGGATACGATGTATTAATATTTGAAAACCCAATTCGTGTATTGTTTTCGTCTTTGATATCACTACTCCCATTTATGATAATCATCGAATTTCCTCTTACTTCAACTTCTCCATTTCTTCCGTTTCCTCTTACATTAAAACGATATTCCGATACATTGGTACTGGTGTTGCGGATATGAATGATCGCATTTTTTTCGCCCATACTATTTGGAGAAAATGTAATTGTAAAGGATATTGTGGTTTTTGCATTAATAAATTGAGGCAAGAGGGAAATACTAAAATCACTTGGATTGGCACCCTCGATATTGACGGACGAAATTTGAAATCCTACTCCACCACTATTTTCAAGTAGAAAAGATTTAGTTTGAAGATCACCAATTGATAGTGTCGCAAATTGGGTATTTTGAAGCGGGTTTGACACATTGGTACCAGAACCATTACCCGAAATTGAAGGATTTGATGCAATTTGTGCTTTTACATCAATGAAACCTACCGGAGCGGAAACTTCACCACTTAAAGAAAACGACTGAATAGGGGAATTTACGGTCTGAAAATTAATAATCCCTGAATAGCTTCCCTGACTGATATTACTTTTTAAGCGGATATAAATATTGGTCAATACAACCACATTGGAAGCATTTGGTGTCAAAACCAATGTTTGTTGCGGATTCGTAAATCCTTGATTTGTAGAAACCTCCCAATTAGAATCACAGGTAATTAATAGTTCCCCTTCCATGTTTTGTCCGGAAACCTGAATTGTCTGATAGGGTGAAGGACCTTGCCCTTCAGCATAAGTAAACAGAGTTAACGATGCTGCATTAATCTGTAAAACGGGTATCATCGTACATGCCGAAGTCCCATTCTTATTCGAACGAACTTCCTTATCGATTATCGAAGCTTTCCCAACTAATTCATGAAAATCTGCTTTAAAACTAATTTTAGCCCATCCATAAAAAGGATGGATATTAAAAAGTATAAAAAACAACAACCGAAAAAGCTTCTTGTTGTATAACCGTTTCATTTTCAATCATTTGTGTAGTTAATTAAAAAAAAAGAAAAATTCAAACAAAAAGTCAAAAAATACTGCAGAATTAATCCGCAGTATTCCATATTATAAATAAATCCTGCGGATTTTAATTTTTAATTTTCTTGGTAGTAATCGTACTTCCTTGAACAATTCTAAGTAGAAATATACCTTTTCCTAAACTTGATTTTGAAATTCGAATAACACGTTTTTCATCCATAATTGTTTTAAGTAAACGACCTTGCATATCATAAATCGATACTTGGTTTATGTCTTTATCCTTAGCATCTACGACAAAATCATCTCTTTCTAAATAGACTTTAACTCCGCCAATAGAATTTTCCTTATTATTTAAAACCCCATCAAAATTGGATTGAGTGTATACAATCTCAAATCGATTGGTAAATGAACCTTTTTCACCAAAATACGAATAGTTCCCTTTGCTTAAGTCTGTAATCGTTTTCAGATCGTTGTCCTTTAAATAAATAGCTTGTGCATTCGCGAATACACCTTCTTGATCCCCTAAAGAAATTTCATATTTACCATCTTGATAATGCGTAACACCAATTGGAACTTGGTCTGCTGTTGTGAACGAACTTCGTCCATTAATAACAACTCCAGATCCGTCCGTTGTAAATGTGTAAAAAGAGTTAGACTCGTTACTATCAACATCAGAATCCTCCATGCCCTTTGCATTGGATAGCGAACTTATGTACACAATTGCAGAAGAAAGTACTAAATCATTTGGTGTTTTAAAGCGTAGCCAATAACGATTTAGTAATGCTGTTTTCCCAAAAAACAAGGATCCTGTATTATCTGTGGTCTTTAAAGTGGCTGGGTTACTCCATAACAGGGATTTTCCAGAACCTAGAGCTTGAACCATAAATCCTTGACCAACTTTAAGAATTTTATTTGGTGTTCTAGGCGCTGCCAAAGCACTTGCAGTTGATGTTCGCAAAACCCCTGTAATGGACTTAGCATTATAGATTGCGTAAGCACTGCCACTATAATTAGCGCCCTGTTGTTCATATATATTATTTGCCTTGTTATCCCAAAAACGGAATTCTGCCTTAATATTATCTTTATTAAGCGTATACAATACATCCAAATCAATATTAGTAGGATACGGATTACCAACAAGATTGAAGCCTAATCCTGTTGGAGAATAATCTAATGGATAATTAACAATATCCCCTACAAAAGGGACTCCTTTAAATTCTACTACACCTGATGGAACCAATGCTTTTGTAACTTCTTTTACTGCAGAACTTCTTCCTAATATATTAGCCCCACTTGATTGATAAAAATAACGGGTTCTTTCTACATAATACAAAACTTGAGGCTGACTTGTTCCTGTAACTCCAGGGTAAATGGTTTTAAAGGACTGTCCAGGTGCAAATTCTACAGGTGTTGCCAAATAGTTATATTGATCTCCTAATGCACTCAAATCTAATTTTTGTTGCACGATAGTAGTACCGCTTCCTGTATTAATTCCTTTTTGACTACTTAACTGCTTCAAGTTTCCATCAGGCTCCACGATTACACTTCCGTTATTGGTTAAGCCACCTTGTAATTCTACAAACTTATCAGCAGTAATCTTTAGTGTTTTGCCCGCATCTACCTCACATGAACAAGCAGTAAAAGAATCATTGCCTGCAGCACTGGTACTATAATCAGCCGAAATTTTTGCAATTCTTTGATTTGTTGCGGATGGTATTCCATTATCCCAGCCAGATGCAGAATAAGTTGAAGTAGAAGCAACACCTATAATTAAAGTGTTAGAAGTTGCTGGTGACCCACTGGTACAAAGTGACGCATCAGAAGTTATTGTTACCGTAACAGTATCATTATTCGCTAAAGTAGAACTTGAAAATGTGGCCGAATTTGTTCCTACATTACCTCCATTTACCTTCCATTGGTAGCTTGGCGAAGCACCTCCGTTAGTCGGGATAGCGGTAAATGTAATATTGGTTCCTGGAGCACAAATCGCTACCCCTGGATTCGCAGAAATTGCAACGCTTACAGGAAGTAAAGGATTAACCGTCATAATTATTGATGATGTCTTAGGCTGCGAACCACAACCTGTAACGGTATACGTGATGGTCGCCGTTCCAGGGCTTACACCAGTTACTACACCTGAAGAACTAACGGTTGCTATAGACGGAGTTGATGATGACCAAGTGCCACCTGTAGTTCCTGTAGTGGTTAAATTGGATGTTCCGCCAACACATATTGAACTTAAATTAGCAGAAATTGTTCCTGCGTTAACATTTGGATTTACTGTAATTGATGTTGTTGCTGTCTTTGTTCCTCCACAACCTGAAACGGTATACGTGATAGTTGCCGTTCCAGGATTAACACCGGTTACAACACCTGAAGAATTAACGGTTGCTATAGAATTAGATGAAGACGACCATGCTCCACCAGCTGTTCCTGTAGTACTTAAATTGGATGTCCCACCAATACATAGTGAACTTGAACTAGCAGTAATTGAACCCGCATTTACATTTGGATTTACTGTAATTGATGTTGTTGCTGTCTTTGTTCCTCCACAACCTGTAACGGTATACGTGATAGTTGCCGTTCCAGGATTAACACCGGTTACAACACCTGAAGAATTAACGGTTGCTATAGAATTAGATGAAGACGACCATGCTCCACCAGCTGTTCCTGTAGTATTTAAATTGGATGTCCCACCAATACATAGTGAACTTGAACTAGCAGTAATTGAACCCGCATTTACATTTGGATTTACTGTAATCGTAACATCTTTCGTTTTTGTAATATTTTGCCCCCCTCTAGAAAATTTGCCTGTAACCCTATATGTTGTTGTCGTTGTAGGACTAACCTCTATCGATTCGCCGACACCAACGAATGTGGATGTTTCCGGTATAGTCCATTCATAAGTATAAATCCCACTTGATGTCGCAGGGCTAGCCTTTAAATTAACTTTAGCCCCAGAACATATAGTTGCCGAAGCTGGAGTTATTGAGATTGCTGGAAGTGTAATTGTATACGTTATTTTTACTTGCCCATTTCCCCCGTTTCCTCCTGCTTGCTTGCTATTATTAAGCCATCCAACCTTTGCACCACCGCCACCGCCGCCTGGAAAACCACCTATATTTCCACTAGCAACCTCAAACCAATCTCCAATACCTGCACCTCCTGTACCTCCTCCATTTGGAGCAGCTCCTCCGCTACCTGAAGTAACACCACTTCTAGAAGTACCATTTCCACCGGAATTCTTAATTGCTCCATCGCTGGCATTAGCCTGTCCTCCCTGACTCTGATTCGGACCACCTGAAGCTGATCCAGAACCTCCGTACCCTCCTTTAGCCATCACAATATTTGCACTATTTGTACTTAAGCGAAAATAAGAATCTCCTCCATTTTCACCCATATTACCGTTTGCAGTTCCAACGCCACCTTTCCCAACGAAAACATTGTAAATCGCTCCAGCCGTAACGGCTAGACTATTATTTCCCGCGAAAGCACTACCACCCCCACCTGAACCCAATTTTACACCAGTTAAGAACTCCCCATCATTTACCGCGCCACCACCGGCACCACCTCCACCCCACGCTTCTATCTTAATGGAAGTTACCCCTTGCGGAACAGTAAAATTTTGCACCAAACCTGTATATTGAAAAATTTCGGTAACCGTAGTTTGCGCATAAGCAATAGTAAAAAGTAAAACGAAACAAAAAGACAGGAGGTTGCGTACTGAAGTAGATATATTTTTTTTCATTGGTATGGTGTTTTTGGTAGTTAAGATTTTTTAGGATACAGCAATAAATTGTAAACTAAAATGCGAATAAACTATAATGAAGGCTATCCCAATATGAGAACTTGGGAGACAAATAGGCATACCTTTTCAAGAAAGGATGTTTTTGTATTTTCATGGTTTTAGTTTAATCAAAGATACTAAAAATTAAGTAATTACGATTATTTTTTTATAAAAAAAATGTAGCTACAATTAATTCAAACCATTTTTTAACACAACGTTATGAGAAAACTTTACATAGGCTTTTTTAGAAATTTTATCCTGTTCTCCTAGATTATTTTTCAAAATCTCATATAATCGGTGAAGATCTGTCCAAACTTCAGCGTTCGTAAATTTTTTCTCAATGCAAATTCGTGCATTTGATGCCAAAAAGGAAACCATATTTGGGTTATCATAAAAAAGTTGCATTGCTTCTCTCAATGCTGCTTCATTTTTTTTAGGTATTAATATTCCGTTTTCATTAGATTTAATAATCTCATTACATCCACATATATCAGTAGCAATCGTAGGAAGTCCCATAGCACCACCTTCAAGAACTACATTAGGAAAACCTTCTCTATAACTTGGAAAAACAAGTAAATTTGCTATAGTGTAATAAGGACGGACATCTTCTTGAAAACCAACATGAATTATATTAGCAGATTCTAAAATTATTTTTTTAGTTTTTGGAGAAATAGGATCTATCTCGTCCTCATAAGGTCCAACCAGTAGTAATTTAATATCTTTTCTATTTAAATTCTTAAAAGCATTAACTAATTCTTCAATACCTTTATCTTTAACAATACGCCCAACAAAAACAAAAACAAAATCCTTGAAAGAGATTTGTAAACTATCTTTAAGGTCAGAAATCAATTGTAATGGAATAACATTACGGTCAAAATAACTTAAGTTAACCCCATTTACATTACCATTTGCAATAACTTTTAATGGCTTTCTAGTTATGTTGTACAATTCCAAATCTTTTCTCACCCCCTCTCCTTCAGGGATAACATGTGTTGCACAATAGCATAATAAGCGGTCCATATATATCAAAACATACTTTAATGGATTTCCTTTATAGGGGAAAACAAGTCCAGTAAATGTATGAACTCGAATGGGTACTCCCGATGCTTTTGCCGCAATCATAGAAAGAAGTCCTGCTTTAGGAGTAATGGAATGAACCATATGAGGCCGCTCATTCTTAAAAACAAAATAAAGCTTTATAAGTGAAACAATATCGTGAAAAGGACTAATTCTCCGTTTCATGTTCACCTCTACGGTACGAACACCTTCCCTTAGAGCAACATTTTCAAGTTCCTTTCCTGAGGAAGACACCCCAATAACATCATAAAATTGATTGAAATAAGACAATTGACCTTTTAACAGTCCGTCCAAAGAGCACGGAATCGTAGCGACCTTAACTATTTTGAAAGTTTTCATGGTAGTTTAATTTGAAATTCATGGTATAATTAGTTAGTTTTTACAAATTTCAAAAAAATAATTAACTTTCCACTAAAAATTCGAGATTTTTTTTATTTCCCTACCATAAGGATAAATTAACCTAACACAATAATTCAAAATTACAGTTCAGTAGAGTTTAATTGCTTTCGATTTTTAAAAACAATAAACGTAAACAATAAAAAACCAGCAGGAATTACAATTATAGTCATTAGCTTATTTGGAGATTCGCTAATAAAACTAAAATTTCTAGCCAATAAACTACTCGAAACATAATGAATTGAGTCCAAAAATTTCCTTTTTTTTGATTTTGTCACTTTTATACTTTCTTTTCTTAAAAAAGCAAATCCTTTCGGGTTTTTGTAATACTGATGAAACATATTAAGAGAAGAGCCTCCTGTTTGATAATCTACCGTTACCAAGAAATTGTTTAATGTTGCTAAATGCCCCAATTTGTCTGCTAAAAGATATTTATAATTTAAACCCACATATTTTTCCCCTTCAAACAGAGGGTAAGGCGGTAAAGCTTTCATCACATCGGTTTTATAAACCAACTTCTTGTCTCCTTTACCTCCTTGTCGATAAAACGATTCAATAGTGATTTCCGAACGGGTAAAGGGTGTTCCTATTAGATTCCCATTCATATCCTGATCCAATCCAGCCATACCTACCAAAGCCTTCGTATCAGGAAGCGACTTCCAAAAATTCAAAATCAATTCCACAGCACTTGGGGGCATAAAATCATCCGAATCAATACACGTATTGAGTTCGGTGGTAATGCTTTCATAGGCCAAATTATGAGCACCATGCATCCCTTGATTCTCTTGATAAACATAACGTATCTCTATTTTCTGTTCAGCGATAAATCTCTGTATCAAGTCTTGGGTCTCATCCTGCGAACCATCGTCCACCACCAACCAAAGGAAATCCTGCGAAGTCTGGTCTAGCAAACTTTCATACAAACGGGGTAAAAGATGCGCCCTATTGTAGCTGGGCGTAAAAATAGTAAGGGTCTTCATGGATAGCTTTCCAACAAAAATAGGCTTTTCGTTACGATTTACCCTTAAATTGAGCAACTAAGTTGCGGTACTGCGCTTCCAATTTGGGAACATTATCCTCTATAGCATATCCTTTCTCTCGAATGCGTCCCGTTTGATCTTGCCGCTCGTACGTTGAAAACGCAAGCAACGCCTCCGCCCAAGTCGCAGCACTTTGTTTCAGGGACAACACCTTCACATTTTCTTCAATAAGTAGGGATTCTTTGGAAATGGTATCCGATATGACACAACGTATTCCTGAGGCCTGAGCTTCAATAAGAGCTACAGGAAGTCCTTCAAATAAGGATGGAAAAAGAAATATATCCATCATTTTCAAAAGATCGGGAACATCAGAACGCACCCCTAAAAAATGAACCTGGGATGATAACCTCAAGCGGCTAACCTGAGCTTGGATTTGATTTTTCAACGCACCTTCACCAACGAGATACAGCTTTGCGTTTGCGTTACGCTTAACCACTTCCGAAAAAACATCGAGTAAAAAGGTATGATTTTTCACTTTTGTTAACGACCCTACATGAATTAATTTTAACTTTTTGTTTTGGTCTTGATACGGTTCAATTATAAACTTTTGTAAATCAATTGCATTTTTCATTAAAAAATAATTCTGAATCATATTTTCTCCAAATAAATATCTAATAGATTCCTCATTACATCCAAAGTAAGAATTAACTAGATTTCTTATCCTTTTTATCCACAAGGTTCTAAATAAGAATTTAAAATCAAAAGCTGAAGAACTACTATGGGCGTGGGCAATAATAACAGGAATCTTCCGTCTTTTGGCTTCTTCATAAATAAAAACACCCAATTCGGAAAGCTGGCCGTGAATAATATCATAATCCGAATGTTCCTCAAAAAAAAGGGCCACCGCTTTTTTATACGTCCTCAAATGCAACGGATGAATAGCGGGCAATCGAAAAATCCGACTTCCCCTAGCCAATATTTCCGACTCATACGCTCCTATTTCTTCACGATGCACCAAAAAATCCATCTGAAATTGATCACGATTCATCAACCGAAAATAATTCATCATATTGGTTTCGGCGCCACCTCGATTAAGAATGGTAAAAACTTGCAAGATCTTTATTTTTTTCATCCTATTCGTCGATTGATTACCAAATAAATAAACTTCGAAACCAACGTTACCATAAATGCATTTTGTTTTTTAACAAAAAAATAAAAAACCTGCCAATGATAAGGCAAATTAGTCAATTTAAATTGTTTAAGTGCCTCTGCATATAAAGGTTTATTTAAAATCAGCTGAATTCTCCTTTGCGTCTCACGAAATCCTTTACGAGCATGGTGTTCGTTAAAACACAAATTCAAAACAGTCAATACCTTCCGATTTCCTAGGGCTTCTTGAAATGGCAAATCTCTAGATTCAATAATTGTATTTAAAATTCCAAACTTTCGTTCCCATTGATTCGGTAATTCCTCCTTAAATAAAGAAGTATATGATTGAGTATTCGTTTTTCGATAGTGATAAAGTGGCTGGTTCAAAATACGCACTTTGCTAGCATTGTCTAAAACATGAACGTTAAACAAGCCGTCTTCCCAAGTTCCAATTTCATCTAATTCCGTAAATTCTACATTATGTACAATAGATTTTCGATACAACTTGCCCCACACGGTCGCTAATGCATCCATAGACGGGAAGTCTTTAATCTCATCCTCTACAAATCCAACTAAACGTCTTTGAATAAAAGCAGCATCAAAATCACCATCAATCATCAAATCTTTTGGCATTTCGTGGGCAGTATAATTTTTATAATACGAAAACATTAAGATATCAAAATCTTGGATGGACTCAACAGCTACTTGAAGTGTATTGGGCTCTAACCAATCGTCGCTGTCCACAAAAAGAAGATATTCTGAATTCGCTTTCGACAATCCTAAATTGCGAGCTTGCGAAATACCCGAATGATGTTGATGAAACACCAGAAAACGAGCATCGTCTTTTGAAAAGGCATCTAAAACACGTGCTGTCTCATCAGTAGAACCATCATCAATACAAATAACTTCAATATTGGAAAAAGATTGATTTCGAATACTCTCCAAACAGGTTTTTAAGGTTGCTTCTGCATTAAAGCAAGGTACAATAATACTAACTTTATCCATGCTAAAAACCAGTTTTTAAAAACATACCGTAGGTAAACATAAAATAAATAAAGAGCACAATCCCAAACATACGATACTGATCATTCCATAATTTGTAGCGAAACATCGGATACCCAATCACCGCGGCCATCAAAAACCAGGATAAATAGGCAAACCGGTTACTGAAAGCAGCGGTAATCACCAATATCCAAAAGGCATTGGCGATACAATACGTACCAAACAAATGGATATAAAAGCCATCGATAATATTCTTTTTAAAAATAAAATACCATCCCGCAAAAATGCCAGAAGCACTATACAATAAAAAATCCCAACGGAACCCCGTCTGCGAAAATTGGACATTAATTTCTGCAGAACCTCCGGTAAGGTAGCCTTGAGTTCGATCTTCTGCAAAACCAAGATTTGCAAAAAAAGATGCCCATGCCGAACCTCCTGCCAATGATAACGGAATGGCGACCAACCAAATAATCAAATACACTTGAGGATTCCGATACAAACCCGAAACAATAAAGGCTGCAATCGGTATAATTAAAGAGGCATGCATAAAATAGGAGACGATCAACGATCCATACAGCACCCATTTTTTTTCATAAAAAACCAAAGCCAGTAAAAACATGGCGGTTCCCAAGCCATTTCGAACACCATTCACTCCATACCCCAAAAAAGAAAAAGAACCCAAGAACATAAAAAAGGCATAAAACCAATAGTTCCCAAAATATTTCCTCGAAAAAAGAACACAAGGGACGATATACAAGAGCGCACAAAGTTGCAAAAAACCGTGAATAGACATTATTTTGGAACAGAAAACCATGAGGTAATTAAAAAGAAAATCCTTTTCTATGGTGACCTGCACTCCCGATTGTAAAACGGAGTACCCTTTATTATAATTCACAGTATCTCCAAATCGATAATTGATTGGCCGCTGTCCTATATACAAAACCAAAACAACCGCCAAGATCCAACCTAAAATTTGAAAAAATTGTAGGCTTTGCGCATCATGGATATCATAGAGAAAACCATGAACCACAATCAAGAATACCACCAGCAAAAGAAGCTGATAGTAAAGGTTGGTATAGATTTCTACTGGGATCCAATCAAACATGGGGTAAATTTAATAAACTTTGCCATTGTTTCATGACGACGAGGGTTGTAAAGCATAGACAATGCTCTTTGCCCAGTTTCTGCATGCGGTGGCGCTCGGTAGGATTACGCATCATAGTTTTTAATTCGGTTGCGAAAGCCTCAACATCGTGATGATGAACCAAAACACCATCTTCGCCGTTCTCGATGATATGACGAGGTCCGTTGGGGCAATCGTAACTAACGATAGGAAGTCCAATGGACATTGCCTCTAATAGGACCGTTGGAAAACATTCGGTTTCGGAGGTCATGGCGTAAATACTATATTGTGACATTAGCTCCAAAATATTTTCTGTACTTCCTTTGAAATGAATCACATTTTGTAAACCAGCTTCTTCTATTTGCAGTTCTAATTTCTTTTGTGTCTGCAAATAATCTTCGCCATATAGATCCAACTGCCAATCGGGAAATTCTTGATGCACGAATTCCCATGCTTTAATCAAATCTCCGAAATTCTTAACGGGTGAAATGCGTCCAGCAGCAATCACCTTTTTTGCACGAACATCTGCCAAGAGATCTGATGCCTCGATAGGATTGGGTATAACCACTGCATTATTAGTTTTTACATAGCGTGCTTCATCAGGATTAAGAACCACGATAGCGTTATATTTTTTTTCAATCCAATCATTAATTTTGAATTGTAGCTTTTTTAAAAAATTGGCTTCTTCTCGTTGTATAGCTTCATAGAATCTTGAACCGTGACGTTCTTTAATCAATTTCGATTTTTGTTTTATAAAAGGCAACCAATAGTGATCAAAATTAAAATTAGGCGAAATGATAACATCTGGTTGCAACTCCTTGAATAGTTGCTTTTGCTTTTTATAATGCACCCAGGACTTCTTTAAGTTTTCGAATGAAAAATAAGACGTTACTCGGGAATAATTAACGCCTAAATCTACTAATCTAACACACGCATCTAATGGATATCGTGGAGGCAAATTCTGTTGCTCGGTGGTCACAATAAAAACCTCAACATCAAGCAAGTTCGCCCAATAGTTGGCTTTGGTCGCCATCACTTTCTCGATGCCACCATGCAAATAAATTTGGTCAGTATTGATGAGGATTTTCATTGAATTTATATCAAATTTTTAAATAAGTGATCCCACTGTTCCATTATTTCCGGAGGTAAATAGGCCTTTGCATGTTCTTTCGCCTTTTCGCCCATTGTCTTTTTAAGCTCGGAATTTCCTATTAATTGAAGAATGGCATTCTCAAAGTCTTCTGTGTTTTGATTTTCCACTAAGATCCCATCAATGCCATTACTTATAATATCTATAGGCCCCGATGGACAATCGAAACTAATGCAAGGAACACCACACGCCATCGCTTCGATCAACACCATCCCAAAACCTTCGGAACGTGACGGTAATAATAGCATGGACGATTGCAGGTATTCTTTTTGAATAGCCGCAATGGGCTGATGAAAAGTAACAGATTGTAAATCGAAATCCTTCGCCATCTTGACATAAGTCTCGTCTTGATCTATTTTTCCGAAAATAGCCAATTGCCAATCAGGATAGTCGTTTTCAATATTTTTCCAAATTTTTAATAGGGTATCATAGCCTTTGTTATAAGAATGGGAACCTACAACAATAATTCTTTTGGATTCTAATGTACTGGACTCTTTCGGATAAAAACTGATAGGATTAGGAATCACCTCAACTGCTGCACGTTGCCATTCTTCTTTATTCGCATTGGTTAAAACCACAAAACGATCAAATTTCTTAGACTGTGTTTGCATAATTTGTGTGGACAGTTTTCCAATTAGGCCTTTCTGTTTGTTCAGTTCCTGCGAAGCATGGCGTTCGTAGATCCATTGGGCTTTTGTTTTAATTAAACTTGGTAAGAAAAAGCCTTTCAATCCATCATCACATACCAAAATAATATTTGGATTAATTTGATGTACTGTATTTTGAATCCCAAATTTATACTTAAAAAAGTAAGAAAGTGGATGACCGCCAACATCAATCGAATGAAATTGAACTTTTTCACTAAAAGAATAAAAGCGATTTTGGTCAGTCTGATTTAAAACCAATAGATGAACTTCATAGCCCAACGCATCAGCAAAATACGAAGCTTTAATGGAAAGCACCCGCTCGAGTCCGCCAGAACCGTTAATCCCATTAGTGATATAGAGGAGTTTCATATTATTCTGCTTTAAAAAGTCTTTTAATGAGTGGTAAGTTATTAACAAAAGTTAACGAGCTCTTCATCTCCTCTGTATTTTTCATGAATAAAAAAATCAATAAAAAAGAGAAAGTGAGTGTTAGGAAAAACTTCAATAGCAATTGCAACCAAAGTGCGAAGTGAACAACGCGAAATACGCCATAAATCAGCCCCGCAACTGAACACAAAATAAATAGATACAATAAAAATCGGGACAGATACTTCCAAGGATTTTGATGCAAACCTTTTGTCAGGACAATAAAAGGATCATACCAAAAATTGGTAAACAACCTTGCGATTAAAGTTGCGGTAATAATACCTACAATGCCATATTCCTTTCCTAATATATATGATAGTACCAGATTAATTGCTGCGGTACCCAATACCATATATTTACCAAATTGGAAGTAGCCGTACGCACCTTTGAATGTCCAAAAACCATTCTGCATTCCCAACATAAAAAAATTAATGGCTAAAACTAAGGGTATATTTGCTGTTAAAACATAAGCCGTTCCAATCCAAATTTCTATAAAATCATTAATACAAAAGTATATTAATAAAGAGGCGACACCGAAACAGACAAAATTCAAAAAATTAAGCGTCTTAAACAATTGGCGTTGTCGGTCAAGAGATTCATTGATGACAAAATGCGCAACTGACGACTTAATATTTGCAAAAATAATCATTAAAAAGCCGGAAATTAACCCAAACAGCATCACGTAATTGGAATACTTTCCTAGCAGTGCCAAACCAACAAACATACTGATAAAAACATTATCGGTGGCATTCACCAGTACTCCTCCAATTTTTGTTAGAAAAGCTGCCTTTACATTTTTTATCACATTATTTTTTACCTCTGGTGAAATCTTAACATGTTTATGTTCTGAAAGAAATGGATACTGTTGGTTAACTTTTCTCGAAATATACAGATTAGATAAAAATTGCGACAAAATCTGTACACCCACATACAATAAAAAATTCTGCGCGAAAATGAGAATGACTATTTGCACGATATTTTGACCTATTAAAAACTTAATGTTGTTAATAGTTGAAACCGATATTTTCTGATCCGCATCAAGCAAAGACATCTTATAAGAGAAAAAGTAGGAAGATGCGGTGCTTACTATATAAAATAAAAAGATCACGCGAATATCTTCTGTAATGCTTGCTGGTTTTTCTGCAATAATGTCATTTAAAAAGGGCATCAATAGAAGTCCTGTTATAAAAACAACAACACCAACAACGGCATATGTTTTCCTAAAATATCGCAATACTACAGCCGTTTGCTCTTCATTTTTGGAGGATAAAGGTTTGTACAATTCGTAGATAAATGCCGAAGCAATCCCCATCTCTGCCAAAGCCATCATCGACAAGATATTGGAAAATAAACTGCTCACACCAAGGTATTCGGCCGATAAATAGTTGATAAATACGGTACGTGAAACAAAACCCAATATCATTTGGATGATTTGAGATATAAAACCTGTAGATATATTCCTAAGGGTGCTATTTGTTCTTCCTGTTATCATTAATTGTATAAAGTTCTCAACAAAAATCCCTGGGTAAAAGGTAAAATATCAAAATTCTGGGAATAGATGCCTATTCCTTTAGTATCCCCTTGCGAAAAATCAACAGCTCCATTTCGTCGGGTAACCTTTAGTAAATACTGCAAGCATTTTTCTTTGGCAGAAACACAAATTTCTGAGACTTCAGAAATTTCTTCGGCAACTCTAAAAAACCAAGCTAAGGTGGCTGTAGTAGAAGAATCCATTCTGGATCGGGTATCAAATAACAACCAATGAAATCCTCCATTCTCCTGCTGAAATTCAACAACCGAATGGACAGTCTTAATCATAATTTGCTTTAAATGCTCTTTTTCAGGATGATATGAAGGCAATAACTTCCAAGTGTCAGCTAAACCAATCACAAACCAACCCAAACCTCGCCCCCAACCAAATAAACCGGTTGGAATTTTTGTTTCCACTTGGTAGGTATGACATGGGATATTTCGATTTGGCATCATTCCATGTTTGACGTATTCTTTTATTTGATGAATAGCCAAATTTATGGCGTCAGGATGGTTGAATTGCAAACCGTAAAGCGTTAAAAAAGGACATATAAAACCGATAGTATCAACAAATCGAAAATCTCGTGTGTGACTTTTATAGGAAACCGTACCATCTTTTCCTTTTAGAGAAAGAATCATCTGATAGGTTTCATCAAGTGCTGGTTTATATTTTTCTTTGTTAATAAAATCTGCATTTAACAAAGCATAAGCAAGTATCGCTTCATCTGTTGCAGTAGGTTTTATTTTCCAAGCTCCAGTACCTAAAGTCTTTTTATTAAAAAAATGAACGATTTCTTGTTGTATAACTTGATGAGTATTCTTCTTATGATATTCTGTTAAGCCTAAAACCAAAGCCGCTTCCTGCCAAGCTTGTATGGTTGATCTTGTATAATTCCCTTTGATGACATCAATAAAAATCAATCGAGTTTGGTCGGTCAGTTTGATGGTAGGCGTATTTTTAAGCCACCTTCTAGAAAGTGAAAAAACCTTTTTTTCCCAATCCTTTTGATTTTCGAATTGTCCAATTTTAATACGACTTTGCCACGTCCAAAACTGAGGAATCAGATCAATTAAAATAATCGATAGACAAAATAATAGAATAAAAAGACACAAATAAATCATTATTTCACAAATCCAAATTGGTTAATTTTTTCGATCATTTCTTCATTAAATCATTTTCTAAATCTAGCTCTTAAAAAATTAATTATTTTCATTCAATCAGTCTTAAAAATTTTATTAAGCCTTCATCCTTAGCAGTTTCTAATTCTAGATTTTGTGATAACCTTTGGCGTAGCTCTCCATCATGTAAAATATGCTCAATCTTACTGGCAATATCACTTGGATCAAAGCTTGAAATAATACCATTATAATTATCTACAATTTGATCTGACACTGTAGGGTAGTTTGTAACTAAAATAGGTTTTTGCAAGATTTTGCTTTCATCAATTACAATAGATTTGCCCTCAAAGAGAGAAGTTTGTACTATAAGGTCCGCATTTTTCATAAACTTAGTTGGATTAATGTGCATACCAAGTAGTACAAATGTATCTTGTAACCCATAGTCATTAATCAAGTTCTGTAAATCATTCCTAAGACTGCCTTCGCCAAATATAAACCATTTAAAATCAATTCCTTTTTGTTTTAAAAGATTAGCCACTTCAATACTCAAAACAAAGCCTTTTTGCTTTTCAAGCCTTCCAACTGAAATTATTTTTTTTGATTTAGTACTCCAATATTTTTCATTTATTTCTTCTCTACTTTTTGTAACTAATATTTCTTTCGATACGAAATTAGGAATCAAGTGGAATAAGTTTTTTTTCAATGGAAACTCATTGTGTAAAACATCATGACAATTTTTAGAAATAGTACAAACAGCATATAATTGATCAAAATAAGAGGCGTCTATCGTTTTATTTAATCCTAAACTAACGTAATCATTATGGATATATCCTATTTTTTTAGTTGCGGTAACTTTATCTACTACATAATAATTAGGCGTTTTTTCCAAATAACCTATGGCAACATCGTATTTCTTATTTAATCTTGGTAATGCCTTTTTTAATGCGCCCCAAGCGTACTGCTCAGCTTCTGAAGTATTTTTTCCCTTCTTCATTAATTTTACAAAACGATACCTTTGATAGATAAGAAATGGGTTAAGACTTTTTAGTACTTTTTTAAACGATCCATCAAAATAATGGTAATTTTTGGGAGCTTCTAATAAAGTAACTTCATTTGGTACTTCACTCAGTAGTATTCCTTCTTTTTTGAAAAGCAATAAGTCGACTTGAAATTGTGAATAGTCTAAGCCTTGCAGTAGCGCAACTAATGCTTTTTCGGCACCTCCCATGTGCAGATTATTCATTACAAACAATATATTCTTTCTATTACCCATCGATGATATCATAAAATTTTTCAATTTCCGTCTCATTACCAAAAGCAGTTTGTTCAAGATTTGAAACCAATTTTGCGACTAAATTCACATTGGTAAGTAAAGTTTCAATTTTTTCGGCAATGGATTCGGGATTCATGTCGGCAATGAGTCCTGTTTCTCCATCAACAATTTGGTCTTTAGCCGAAGAAAAATTAGTAATTACAATAGGTTTTCTCAATATCTTAGCTTCTTCTAAGGATATGGATTTCCCTTCATAAAAGGAGGTTAATATAAAGAGATCAGCTTCTTTAATGAACGGATAAGGATTATTTTGAGAACCAAAAAAGTGGATATGCCCCGAAATCCCCTTTTGAACCGCTACTTTCTCCAATTCTTCTTTCTTATTTCCAGTCCCTATTAAATACCAATGTATAGGATATTTCTTCTCAATCAAAATATCTATCGCATCTAATGCATTGAATAATCCCTTTTCTTGAGCCAAACGACCAACATACACAATATTGATTGCTTCTTTTGAAAAAGATATATTTTCCGTTTTAGAAGCTAAAAAATCAATCAGTTTTTTGGAATTAATATTCTCTATCGTTTTAATCTTAGCCGAAAATTGTGGAAGCTTTTTTTTCAATCGTTCCGTTAATCCATCAGATACCGTTACCAAATGGGTAAACTGTTGCAAATAGGTATTTTCAATTTCGAAATCAATTCCCAATTGTTCTAAATCGGTATGTATCCAAGTAATTTTCTCTTTAGCAATCGTTTTTTCAGCAACGTAATATGCACTTGTTTTTTCTAAATAAGAAATGGCAACATCATACATTTTAGGTTGCTTGGCAAAAAAATAACGAAGATACTTCCAAGACTTTTGCTCTTTTAAAACAGGATTATTTTCGACTTTATTATATACGGAAAATCGTACTTTTTGAAGTGCTAGATAAGGTTTTCCCTGTTTTATAAATTGAAGAATAGAATTTAAAAAAGAAGTAGAAAATGTACTAAAAGTATCTGATTGAGGCAAAATACAAACTTCTTTGGGAATTAAATCTAAAAACATCCCCGTTCTGGTCATTAGAAAAACATCCACATGATATTTTGTGTAATCAATGGCATTGAGAAGATTAACAAAGCTTTTTTCTGCTCCGCCTAAATCCAATGCTGGTATTACAAAAAGTAGTTCTTTCTTCATACTAATGCATTAAATATAAGAATTCGCTTCAAACGATTTTTTCTGTATTTCTGGTATTCTCCTTTCCAGTTCTTTTCGTATCTCCTCCTGATCTTTGCTGAGTTCCTCAAATTTACTAATTAACAATTGAGCATCAGAAATTTCTGAAGATTTAAGCACCAATCGCTCATACCCAAAGATATCATGGGCAATCCCTAAAGATTTGATACTATATCCTAATACCATGGTTGGGACAAAAGATGAATAGGCGGCAATGGTAGCGTGGGTACGCGCCCCAATAAAAAGCTTCATCTTTGCAATATAGCCTTTGTACTCCATTGCATTAAGGGTATTCGGAAGCATAAAAATTCTATCTATACTAGGATGATTTCCCAAATCTTTCAACAACTCTTTCAAACAATGGTAATCGTCATTCCCAGGCTGGATAACATGGGGAGTTAATGCAATTGTGTAAGGTGTTGTTTCTAAAATATGACGAAGTAATTCAATCGCAGCGTTTCTACTTAATGGATATTTATCTTCAACCAAAGGGCTATAGTTAAAACCAATGGTATTACCTTCTTCCCATTCTTTGGGTAAGTCCAAGTAAACTTTATCCAAAACAAAAGCGCCATCTGCAACCAACTTTACATTATGCAATCCAAGGCTTTCTAACTCATTAAAGGATTTTGTCTCGCGAATCAACAAGGCATCAAAATATCGCAAATCCTCTAATTTCGTATTGGTAGTTATATCTTCTTTTCCTAAGGAAGCGCCCCATAATAGTAACGTTTTGCCTTTTGCTTTTATGAGTTTATTCAGCTCATAATAATCGGGTAAATCACCATAACAATAATTATCTCCACCAATGGATAGAAATACATCAAAATCTGAAATGCGATCGATAATATCTTGATGCATAAGCTGGTAGTGTATTTTTGATGATTTTCGAAACCTTGTTTCCCAAAAATTCTTGAAATACTTCTTTGATAACCTTGAAATTCCTCTATTTTGATTATGAAAGATCACCTCATCGATACCATCAATTCCTCTATCAGAATCGGGATCTGTTGACGCCAACGCAATGACCGCCTCAGGATATCGAGATCTAATCACGGTAACAGCAGTTCTTACAATAGCTTCACAACCTCTATTTTTGCTTCCGCCATGGAAGAACAATAAATAGTTCTTTCTACTTAATTCCATTTCTCCAATGTGCATAACGGTATGCCCACATTATTTTTGATGTTGATTGTTGTTGTATCGCCTTTAAAACAAAGCGTTCAAAACGATTAATTTCTTCCCTAAACTCATTTAAATACGAAGGAATCACTTGTATTGACGTCAGCTTTCGAGAAAATGTTTTTACAATCGATTTACGCTGTTCATATTTCATGTTAGGATTTTCGCGCAAGTACAAGGAAAGTGCTGCTAAGAACGCTCGCACTAATCGTTTCGTTTTTAATGCTCGTATTTCTTGTTTCGAAAGGTTTATTTGATAAAACTCTTTGTGATCAAATTCAAACTCTTGAAACATTCGCTTAAAAAAAGTATCATCTACCACCTTTCGTGTTGCACTTTCCTCATTATCTCGGTATATATATTTCCCGTGTACATCAATCGTTTTTCCCGTATTTGCTTTACTTAAAACCTGATAAAAGAAATGAGCATCCTCTCCTAATTTCATATCTGTAGGAAACAAAATACCTTCTTGCCTAAGAAATTCGGTTTTAAAAACTTTGGAGCAAACCGAATTCAAAGTATCCTCTGAAAGCATCGTTTTCATCCAAAGAGATTGCAAATCTTCTTTAAAATATTCCTTTTCTACTTCTAATCTTTTTGGTATCACGCCAAGAAATCCAGAAACAAAATCATACTTCTTTTCGTGATCAAGAAATAACTCGAAATACATTGCATCTACGGTATCATCTGCATCAACAAAGCCACAATATTTCCCATCAGCAACACGCAGACCTGCATTTCGTGCTGCAGAAACGCCAAGATTGGGTTGGTCAAGTATGAGCAAACGCGCTTCTTTCTTTTTCCATTTTTCAAGAATTTCGATTGACCGGTCCGTGGAACCATCATTGACACAAATAACCTCCAGATCCGTCAAAGTCTGCTTAAATACCGATTGCAAACATTCTTCAAGAAAATGTTCGGCATTGTACACTGGAATAATGATGGAAAGGGTAATCATACTGATGCAATTATTAAACGACTGGCTTAATATGTACAGTGTTTGTAAATTTGTCACTACTATTATATACTAATAACTTGACTTAAATATGGGACACTAAACTAAAAATAGAGTTATTCGAGCTTGAAAAAAAACAATTGTCTTTATTTTTTAAAGTAGGCCCTCCACCCTTTCTCACCATGTTCTTGAGAATACGTATAGTATCCATATCCGTACTTCTTACCGTACCGGGAATTTTGAGGTTCAACAGCATTGAGCACAAAGGCCATATTTTTAAGGTTATTGTTTTTCTTAAATTCGGTAGCAAAAGCCAGCATTTCTTTTTCAGTAAAACTGGATTTCACAACATAGATCGCCACATCAGAATGCTTAATCAAATTCATCGTATCACTCACCAACATCAACGGTGCCGAATCGATAATGACGTAATCGTACACATCTCGAACCCGAGCGATCAGCTGATCAAACTTCTCCATATCCAACAAATCATTCGGATTGGGGGCGATTTTTCCACTAAATAAGACATCCAAGTTTTCACTCAAACCGGAGTTTTTGACGTATCGTAAAGGATCGGTGTCTTCCGAAACCAAATAATCCGTAAGTCCAATATTTTTTCCATCAATAAAACGATGCAATTGGGGATTTCGGATATCAGCACCCATCAACAAAATCTTGCTGCGCCACGCTAAAGTTTGAGCGATATTCATAGTAACCGTCGTTTTTCCTTCGCCTTTTATCGAAGAAGTAATCAAGATAACCGAACCTAAATTGGGATCAGATGGCGCTACTTTGGCTTTTAATACATACTTCAAATTGGAAGTGAGTATTCGGAAGGACTCGGCAAAAGGGGAAAAATCCTTAGGATGTACCAAAGCATTTTCTTCCTTAGTCACAGGGATTTCAGCTAAGACGGGGATATCGGGAACCAGAGAGTTGATTTGCAACCTCGAGTGAACTTTCGTATCCAACGTATTCATCGCAAAGAGTAAAGCCAAAGGCAATAAAAAGCCTGCAGCCAACGCTCCCGTTGTGATCTGCTTTCGATTGGGCTTCACCTGCCCCGTCGTAAACGCTGGATTTACCACCTTAGACTTCGGTGCCGTCACCGCAAGGGTAATAGCATTCTCCTCCCTTTTCTGGAGCAAATACAAATACAGCTGCTCTTTCAATTGCTGTTGTCTTTCAATCGTTCGGAATACCTTTTCTCGTGAGGGATATTTTGTAATTTGATCTTTATTGAGTTGTAATTGCTGTTGCAATGTCCCCAATTCCAGTTGCAAAGCGGCTCTTTTTTCATTCAAACTGGTGCGCACCAAATGGCGAGCATCGGAGAGTTGCTTATTGAGTTCAATAATCGCTGGATTGGCGGGCGTAGCTTGTTTTAAAACACGGTTCCTCGTGAGTAGCAATTCATTATACTCAGAAATATAAGTATCCGTGGAACCTAAACCGATATTAGTAGGTAGCAACTGCTCTTTCCCACTGGCTTGATATATGGAATTAGTTAAATCGAGTTGGGTGGATACAGCCAACAACTTGGTCGTATTATCATTGGCATTCGACATAGCCATATTCGCCTGGGCCTCCAAATCAGTAATCTGATTTTGGCGCTTAAAATCTTCCTTCTCTCCTTCTATTCCCGATAAATCTTGCGTAATAACATCCAATCGGCCGTTAATAAAATCCTGCGTATTCTGAGCTTCCTGATTCTTATCTTTCACCCCATCAATATTGTATTGCTTGACTAGTTCGTTGAGTATATTTTCGGACTTTCGAGGTACAGGGCCCACAAGCGAAAGTTCCATTAGCAGCCCTTTATTCTCGGGCAGACTCACACTTACCGACGATTCTAAGCGTGCGGCAACATTTTTCACATTGGAAAAAACGACCTTGATAGGTTCGCCAAATACAGCATGAGGCTTCATACGAAGCAGGACGCTCCCAAACGGTAAATCAACAACCTGTCCAAAGGCAAACGTCTTCCCAGCAGAGGGGCCTTCTTCAATGCGAAAGGAATTTCCACCTGCAGGTTTTAGAATCACGGTAGCGCCTCCAAACTTCACAGAATCGCGTAGCGCCTTCACTTCTCCAACAAACGGAGCATCATCGTATAATTCAACCTCCTTGATCTTACCAATACTATAAAAAGTAACATCAAGATTAAGAGTTTTAACGACTTGTGAAAGTATGGGCTTGGAAACAATTAACGTAGTTTCTCCTTGCAATTCGTTGTCCCCACTGACACCCATCCCCAGATTCTTCAAATCACTTAGAGCGGTATTTTTATTTTTAGACTCCAAAAGCATCAACGAAGTTTTAGATAGATACTGAGGCTGCACATAGCGTAAATACACCAACGCCCCAATATAAAACACCAACATACTCAAGACAAACCAAGGCCACTTTTTTAAGTAGCGCCCGACTTCCCTCTTGAAGTTCACCTGCTTATTACGATCTTCTTGCTTATCGAGTAACTCCATATTATTTACTTATAGCGATGATGAACGTGGCAAGTCCCATTAAAGCAGCTCCAATTTGTAAAAACAAGCCCCGATTGGGATTGGTCGTATTGGCAACAATCTGCTTATTCTTATCCGGTTCGATATACAAAATATCATTCTGTTGAAGGTAGTAATACGGGGAATTCACAATCGATGCTTCAGATAAATCCAAATTGGTTACGGCATCTTTCCCAGTTTCTTCAGAATAACGAATCAACTTAATATTGGTTCGATTTGCAGAATCATTTAAATCCCCAGCTAAAGCTAAGGCCTGAAAAATATTCAGCTTTTCAGAAGTGC
Organism: Kaistella sp. CFF1-2; assembly: GCF_059509915.1. Lineage (NCBI taxonomy): Bacteria > Pseudomonadati > Bacteroidota > Flavobacteriia > Flavobacteriales > Weeksellaceae > Kaistella > Kaistella sp. CFF1-2. The sequence goes on along the minus strand of NZ_JCAKLF010000003.1, from coordinate 308,419 downwards.
TTGTTTTCTGTCCTGGTGAACCCACATCGCCTAAAACCGAAATACTGAAATTGGCCAGCTTCACCGTTACCGCAGGATCGGTGAGATACTGCTTCAAACGGCTTTCCAAATCATTCTTCAATTGGGTCTTTGTCATCCCCTTACAAAAAATGGATCCCAAGACAGGCATTTGAATATAGCCCTCTTCGTTGACTTGATACTCGTTAGTTGCACCCAGGTTTTGGGTGGATGTTGCGGCAATCTTACCGGTTTGAGTCATCGTCGTACGGTTAAATGGCTTCGAAGCGATATCATCAAACGAGGAAACCAAAATATCCAAAACATCCCCTTCTTGAATTTGCAAACCTTGAAAACGGGCTTGAGAAACCTCATTTTCAAAATTACTATTAGACAGATACACCATATTCCGCTTCGGCTGACAAGCGATGCAAAACAAGGCAACGAACATAATAACAAGGGAATTCCTTTTCATAAATCACAATTCGAGTTCGGGATTATCTAATCGGAGATAAATAATAATTAAAGCCTAAAGACAACATTCGATTATATGTATTGAAAATAGAGTAGTCAGGATAAATATGGCTAAAACCTCGATCGTATCGGAGTATACCTTCCAATCGTGGCGTTACTTTTAAGCCAACGCCAAACGAAGCACCATAACCAAATTTATTGATGCGCTTTTCCATATCCACAAACATATCGTAAACTGGAGGACCTTTTCTCTCTTCAGAAATCAAATACTCCACTCGAGGGCCAGCAAAAATAAAGACATCCCGCTTCATATTCCCTTTATGGAAAAAGTATTTTAAATAGACTTGGGCGGCAACATAATTGTTCAAAAACTTCTGATAACCTTCAGGTGGATTGGCATGTTCACCTTCCATCGCAAACTCAATCTGCGGCTGCAAATACAACCACGACGAGTCAAAAACATCGTTTTCAACAAGCGAAACATTGGCAAAAAAACCGAGATTACCGCCAAATTTCCCTTCAGAATAATCATGGATACCCACAATAGAGGTCTTATGAAAGCCGCCGATAAAACCGTATTTAAAGACCTGTGCCTTCATCATAACAGAAAAGGCTATGATGAAGACGATACGTAATGTCGTTTTCATGGTTATAAGTTAGTTAATGTAAATGTATTATTTTTTTTTGATACTTAAATCAAAAAAGACTAATTCGTAGAATTAACATCCAAAATCAAATCATACTCAAACCCTTTAGATAGGAGATGTCGGATGGTCTTGGTACGCTTCTGATAAATTGGCAATCCCTTTAAATTTTCATAGTAGGATTCGTAGAGTTTTTGCAGCGTCTTTTCATAATCATCCGCATCTATTTCTTCCATTCCTTTTGAAATGAGTTTGTCGCCAATTCCTTTTTGCTTGAGGTGAATTTTAATCTTAGTGCGCCCCCACTTCTTCAAATAAAACTTACCTCGGGCATAACTGCGAGCAAAACGTTCTTCATTGAGATAATTTTCTTGTATTAAATATAGGAGAATCTCTTCTTTGGCTTCGGGAATCAATAAAAACTCACGCATCTTTTGCTCCACCTCCCAATGGCACCGATCCTGATACACACAATAGTGTACCAGTTTTAGCTTGATTTCATCGAACGTATAGGATTTCTTTTCCTCGGCCATGCCCCAAAATTACTTCAAAAAAAGCAAGCTATAAAATATTTTGTACCTTTGTCATTCGAAATGAAAAAATTGAATTCCATACTAAGGCTGCCATTTTTCAGTACGTATTATTACCCGATAACTTCTCGGGAAATCTCCTATTGACCTAAATCGCATTTTGCGTTGACCATCATATACGATCCCGAAGCAGTACGTTTCGGGATTTTTTTTGTCTAAAATTCAAACCAACAACATGATAACAACTTTAAAACAAAACGTAGAAATCATTCTACCAGAAAACGGATTAGAAGAGAAACTTCAACTTGCCGAAACGGAAAAACGCCCTTTAATCATCAAGCTAGGATTCGACCCTACTGCACCAGATCTCCATTTGGGACACGCTGTTGTTTTGAAGAAACTTCGAGAGTTTCAAAATCTAGGGCATCAAATCGTCATTTTGGTGGGAAGCTTTACTGCCCGAATTGGAGACCCCACAGGGAAAAACAAAGCGCGAAAACCCTTGAGTGCAGACGATGTGCAACATAACGCGCAAACCTACATCAACCAACTTTCGAAGGTGATTGATGTGAATAAAGCAAAAATCGTCTTCAACTCGGATTGGCTAGATGCATTAAACTTTTCAGAGGTGATTCAATTGCTTTCCAAAGTGACCGTCGCCCAACTCATGCATCGAAATGATTTCAACAAACGATTCCAAGAAAACACACCAATTGCAATGCACGAACTGGTTTACCCGATCTTACAGGGCTACGATTCTACGCAAATCAACTGCGATATCGAAATGGGCGGAACGGATCAGTTGTTTAATTGCACCATGGGACGCCAATTGCAAGAAAGTATGGGAATGTCCCCACAAATTGTGATGTGCATGCCCCTACTTCGTGGTTTAGACGGTAAAGAAAAAATGAGCAAATCCTTGAATAACATCATTGGATTAACCGATGAACCTCAAGAGATGTTTGGGAAAACCATGTCAATTCCCGATGCACTCATCGAAGAGTATTTGGACTTGGCAACGGATTTCTCAGTAGCGGAATTGAGTGAATTAAAAAGCCGACTTTCGAATGGAGAGAACCCGATGAATATCAAAAAGGAAATCGCCAAGAACATCATCACTCAATACCACTCAGATCAAGAGGCGTTGGAGGCAGAAGCCTTTTTCACCAATCAGTTTCAAAATAAAAATCAAGAAGAAAAGGTTTTTGAACCTATTTCTATTGAGGAATTAGGCGAGTCAAATCCCATTTCGTTGGTCGATTTGGGCCATCATTTGAAAAAGGATGATTCAAAATCCGCCATTCGAAGAATTATTTTGGGTGGCGGTATGCAAGTAAATCACGAAAAAATAACGGATCCGAATTGCATGATTAATCTTGTTAAAGGAACAAAAATCAAAATCGGAAAACTCCATTTCTTTGAATTGGTATAAGTCTCAACAACCTTTCAAAAAACAAAAAACCATCCAATCTTGGATGGTTTTTTTATGCTATGTATTCTACACGAAATTAGTAGTTGAACAACGCTTTGCCTTCCATTAAAGCATTGACTTGCGTTTTTACAGATTCTAGATTGGCATCATTTTTCAAATCTGAAACCGCTGTATTGATTAATTCAGCAATCGTTTCCATATCATTTTCTTTCAATCCTCTAGTTGTAATCGCAGCAGTTCCCAAACGAATTCCCGACGTGATAAATGGTGACTTATCATCGTACGGAACCATATTCTTGTTACATGTAATATCTGCTTTCACCAACGCCTTCTCCGTTTCTTTACCGTTTACACCTTTATTTCTAAGATCAATTAACATCAAGTGATTATCCGTTCCACCACTAACGATATCAAAACCACGATCAATCATCGCTTTTGCTAACGCTTGTGCATTGGCTTTCACTTGTTTTGCATAAACCTCAAAAGACTGGTCCAATGCCTCACCAAAAGCCACCGCCTTTCCTGCGATTACATGCTCCAATGGCCCACCTTGAATACCTGGGAAAACTGCAGAATCCAAAACAGCACTCATCATTTTCGTTTCTCCTTTTGGTGTTTTATGACCGTAGGTATTTTCAAAATCCTTACCGACCATGATCATTCCCCCACGTGGACCTCTCAAGGTTTTGTGCGTTGTTGTCGTAACCACATGGCAATGCTCAAACGGATTGTTCAACAAACCTTTCGCAACCAAACCTGCTGGGTGCGCGATATCCGCCCAAAGCGTCGCTCCAATTTCGTCTGCCACCTCTCTGAACTTTGCATAATCTAAATCTCGAGAATATGCCGAGAAACCAGCAATAATCATTTTTGGTTTATTCTGTAGCGCTACTTCACGCATTTGATCATAATCAATAAGTCCAGAATCTCTTTGAACGCCGTAAGAAACAATATTGTACTGAATTCCAGAGAAATTAACGGCAGAACCGTGAGTTAAGTGACCTCCCATCGACAAGTCCATTCCCATCACTGTATCTCCAGGTTTCACACATGACAAATAAACGGCAGCATTCGCTTGAGAACCCGAATGCGGTTGCACATTCACATAATCAACACCAAAAAGTTGCTTCGCACGATCAATAGCTAGGTTTTCCACCTCATCTACGACTTCACAACCGCCGTAATATCTTCTTCCTGGATAGCCTTCGGCATATTTGTTCGTAAGAACACTGCCCATCGCCTTCATCACGTTTTCTGAAACAAAATTCTCGGAAGCAATAAGCTCCAAACCGTGTAATTGTCTTTGATTTTCTCTTTCAATTAGTTCAAAAATAGGATCTTGCATTGACTTTAAATTTTCGCTAATTTAAGCATTTAAAAGGAATTTTGCCTACCTTTGAAGCGTCAAAAAATTAGAATTATGAAAAACAAAAAGAAATATAAAAAAGCACTTCTGAAAACATTGAAAAATGTTGCCATTTCCGAATATGCGCTTCTTGAAAACATGACCACCATGATGATCTTGAAGGAAATGAAGAAAAACAACATCCATTTTAAAAAAGGGGATACGTTTTCTTTTGAAGACAATATTTTCGATTATAGCGAAGACAAAAACATTAGAAAAATTGCCGCTTTGAGAAAAAAGATGCTGAAAACCATCAACAAATTGGTAAACAAAAACGATTTTAAGGATAAGGAAATTAAGTTCTTAGCTTAATTTTTTTCACGCATATACAACAAGAGTCGGCATCTTCGATGCCGACTCTTGTTTATTTTTACGTTCAACTTAAGAGCCTGTTAACATTTTATTACTAAAATTTTTAAACAGGCTCTAGAACTTCGTTTTAACTTCTGCCATCGTAGGAATATGAATTTCTGTTCCCCACTTAGCATTAAGTTTTTCAATAAAATACGCTGACAATAAAGGAGACGCTTTCTCAACATTTTGATGGACAAAAAAGTCCAATTCTTGCATTCCTTGCTCTTTCCACTCGGTTAATCGCTCTAGCCAATCATCAAGTCGTTGATAATCACTTTCGGCGTTGGCACCAACGTAACGAATAAAAACTTTAGGGGTCGTCATGCGCATATGAAGCATATCGCGTCGTCCCGCCGTATCCACCAAAATATTCGTTATTCCATTCTTTTCAAAAAGAGCACAAACCGTATTAAAAACTTCTTCATCAGTAAACCAGTCGGTATTACGAAGTTCAATCCCTAAAGGAATCTCACGCGGCCAGTCTTGTACAAACTTCTCCAAACGATCATAATCTTTCGGTTTGAAGTTATCATGCAATTGTAGGAAAACCATTCCCAATTTCTCATCAAAATTAAGTACTGCCGTTGCGAATTGCGTCACCACATCAGTAATATTCAGTAAGCGTCTGAAATGGGAAACAGTATTGGTTATTTTCGGAAAAAACTTAAAGTTAGCCGGTGTTTTTTCTTTCCAAGTTTGAACTTGCTCCGCAGTTGGCATTCCGTAAAAAGTGGCATTCAGCTCAATGGAATTAAATTGCGTTGCATAATAGGTCAACTCATCTTTGGTTCCCTTGGGATAAAAGCCTTTCAAATCGGTCTTATTCCATTTTGCACAACCAATAGAAATGGATTGCAAACCTTTTTTATTGCTTTCAAAAAGTTCTGCTGTTTTTTTATGGTCTTTTGGAAGGGTAAAATCGATATTGGAAGGATCTTCAACTTGTCCGAATTTCATTGGTTACTTTTTTAAATTACGATTTAAAGGTATTAAAAAAACCGCAGAAAAATCTGCAGTTTTTATTTATATCTCTTGATTCTTGATTCTAACCTCTAAAATCTACTTTCTAACTTCTTCTTACGCTTCACATGCCGAGCATGAAACGAAGTTGACCATCAATTCTTTAGAAACCGATGAACTTCTTTGGTAATACAATGTTTTCACCCCTTTTTTCCAAGCTTCAATCATCACGTAATTAACGTCTTTCACTGGCATTGTTGAAGGAATCTGCAGGTTCAATGATTGTGCTTGATCAATATACTGTTGTCTTTGCGCCGCTTGAGAAACAATCTCCATTGGAGAGATTTCTTTAAACGTTTTGAACACCGCTTTTTCGTCTTCTGCAAGCTCTTCTAAATGCTGAACAGAACCATGATTCAACATAATCGTTCTCCAAGTTTCTTCGTTCTCAAGACCTTTTTCTTCTAAAAGTCTCTTCAGATATTTGTTCTTACGCATGAAGTTTCCTTTTGCTAATCCTGCTTTATAATAGTTGGACGCAAATGGCTCAATTCCTGGCGAAGTTTGACCTAAAATAGCCGAACTCGAAGTTGTTGGAGCAATCGCCATCAACGTTGTGTTACGCATTCCGTACCCTTTCAACATGTCTGGTTCCCCGTAGATATTGGCTAATTCACGAGAAGCGATTTCTGCTTGCTCTTTGATATGTCTAAATGCTTTTGCATTAAACTGCGTTGCTTGGAAACTTTCAAAAGGAATCATATTCTTCTGCAAATACGAATGGTATCCTAAAACTCCTAAACCTAAAGCTCTGTGACGTAATGCAAAGTTACGAGCTCCTTGCAGATAGTAATTACCTTCTGTTTTTTCAATAAACTCAGAAAGTACCGCATCCAAGAAGTAAATAGCTAATTGAACCGCATTGGTGTCTTTCCACTCATCAAATAACTCTAAGTTCATCGATGATAAACAACAAATGAACGATTCTTCCATGGTTGAAGGCAACATAATTTCAGAACACAAATTACTTGCGTTAATCGTTAAGCCTTTATCTTTATACACTTGAGGCTTATGACGGTTTACATTATCGGTAAAGAAAATGTACGGAAGACCTTTCTGTTGACGGCTTTCTAGAACACGCGCCCATATTTTACGCTTCTCCATATCACCATCCACCATATCTTGCATCCAATAATCAGGAACGCAAATTCCCGTAAACAAGTTCTGAATCGGACTTCCAATATCTTTAATCGATAGAAATTCTTCAATATCACCATGGTCAATATCCAAATACGCTGCAAAAGCTCCTCGACGAACACCGCCTTGCGAAACGACGTCCATTGCCGTATCAAACAATTTCATGAACGAAACGGCACCAGAAGATTTTCCGTTATCGGTAACGGCAGTTCCACGGTTTCGTAATTCCCCAAAATAACCGGAAGTACCACCACCAATTTTGGTTTGCATGATCACTTCACCCATTTTATGGGTAATTCCTTCGATGCTATCTGGAATATGCACGTTGAAACACGAAATAGGAAGACCTCTTTGCGTACCCATATTCGCCCAAACGGGAGACGAAAAAGAAATCCATCCTTTCACGATCATTTCCTTAAATGCGGGTTGCAATTCTGGCTTGTAAAGTCTTTTTGCCGCAGCCGAAGTAATTCGATCAATAGCCCCTTCCACAGTTTCCCCTTTTAAAAGGTAACCTCGGTTAAGCATTTGCTCTGATTCTTCATTCAGCCACCAGATATCTGTATTTTGTTCTTCCATGATTTTTATTTTTTTGAACAAGGTATTTCGATAAAATACACCTTGTGTTTTGATACTACTTAATTCAGCTTGCTAGCGATTCTTAAACTTGAGTTCGCTAATGTTGTGCTTTTTGACGCTCGCTTCGCTCGCGCCATAAAATCTTGATTCTAGAGTCTTTTTTAGAACAAATCGTTCGCGGTAATACTCTTGTCGTGCTTGGTATAATCTACCGGTCTTTTTGCAAAGAAATCATCCAATGAATTCGCGAAAACTTCTTCTTCAAACCAAACCATGGGTCTGTATTGTTCTGGCGTTACGTTGTAACGAGTTGCCATGTTGATTTTCTTCAAAGAATCATCAACTCTATATTTCATGAAATTCAATAAATCTTCTTTGGAGAAGTTATCAATTTCACCCAATTCGAAAATCCAATCTAGGATTTCACCTTCCAAATCAATAGACTGATCTACCAATGTATAAATATCTTCGATATCGCTGTCTGTTAATAAATCAGGTTGTTCTTCACGAATTTTGTTGATTAAATAAATCCCTGCATTTGCGTGAATTTGCTCATCAACGGACGTCCATGCAATGATGTTAGACACATTTTTCATGAAACCTTTGAAACGCGTAAACGACAAAATAATCGCAAACTGAGAGAATAAGGATACGTTCTCAATCAAGATTGAAAACAACAGCAAAGACGAAACGTACTCTTTAGGCGTTGTTGAATTGGCATGCTTCAACACATTGGTTAAGAAATCAATTCTCTTTTTAATGGCTGGAATCTCAATAACTTGATTAAACTCTTCGTTGTATCCTAAAACTTCTAGCAAACGAGAATAGGCTTCCGAATGACGGAATTCGCACTCTGCAAATGTTGCTCCAAGACCGTTAAGTTCTGGTTTTGGCAAGTGGGTATATAAGTTCCCCCAAAAGGTTTTTACAGAAACTTCAATCTGAGCAATCGCTAAAAGAGCGTTTTTAACCGCATTTTTTTCGTGCGGCTCCAATTGTGAATGGAAATCTTGAACATCAGCTGTAAAATCAACTTCCGAATGCACCCAAAAGGATTTGTTAATCGCTTCTACAAATTGTAAAACTTCTGGATACTCAAACGGTTTGTAACTCACTCTCTTATCAAAAATTCCCATAATTGTGTCTCTTTTTTAGAATTAATACCTTTTTTAACTTGTTTTTAGAATCCAGTTCAAACAATTGATTTTCAATAAAATAAAATTGACGATCAAATCAAAAATAAAATCATCATTTGCTTTTGAACTGAAAAACAAAAATAGAGAATGCCTTTAAGATTTGAAAGGCTGAAAATGTAAAAGTCTGACTTATGGAGGCAAAAGTTTTCCACATTGACACAGAAGTCGCTAAGAGTGTCGGTTTGGGATGATTTCTACCGATATCATCATCAACGTAGAGAATTCATATTAAACACATCGAATATTATAATTGAAAATCAATTAATTAAACCTAAACAAGCGGAAAATTATCAAGCAAAAAAAAGCGCCTCACTTCCGAAGAAGATTTGGCGCCACTAATAACCATGTGAATTTTAAATTTTATTCTAAGGTTTTAAGAACGACCATTGCGTTCCGTTAAAAATCGCTAATAGTTTATCATGTGTATCATACACAAGCATACCCGCCGCTGGATTTACAATATTGAGATGAGGCGAACTTACTTTGGGCAAAATCATGGCTTTGTCTGTATCGCAGAAAATACCTTTACCAACGAAAAAATACACCTCCTAATTATTTTCTAATAGTTTGAAGTCAACCTGTTTAGCATTAGATTTTGGTATGTGTTCGGGATTCAAAGTCATCAACTTGTGGCGGTGGAATGTCTTGTGTAAATACACATAAAAAACCCAGTATGCTACTGAGCAAGATAGAAATCGTTTTATGGTTAGTTAGTTTTTTCGATAATAGGCTTTTACACTTTTTATCATTCATTAAGTTAAACATTATTTTGATTTAGTAATTATTTGTACTCATATTTTTCATATTTGTTTTATTTCTAAATAAAATATGTAACAAACCAAAAAAAAAATCTACCTATTTGTTAGAATTGAAAAAACGACGTCCATGTTATTCATAAAGGATCTGAACAAATCATACGACACGGGGAAAAGCCAACTTCATGTTCTTAAAGGAATCGATCTCAACATCGACGAAGGCGAGTTCGTATCCATTATGGGTTCTTCAGGTTCAGGGAAATCTACCCTGCTTAACATTATAGGAATTTTGGACGAAAAGGATTCCGGAACGTATGAACTGGATGGAATTCCTATTGAACACCTCAACGAAGTAAAAGCAGCAGAATATCGTAGCAAATTCTTGGGATTCGTATTTCAATCATTTAACCTTATTGGCTATAAGACTGCTTTGGAAAATGTTGCGCTACCACTCTACTATCAGAATATCAATAGAAAAGAGCGTAACCTAAGAGCGATGGAATATCTTGAAAAAGTAGGTTTAGGACCTTGGGCAAATCACCTTCCTAACGAATTATCGGGTGGACAAAAACAAAGAGTAGCTATTGCTCGTGCGTTGATTACCAATCCGAAAGTGATTTTAGCGGATGAGCCAACAGGAGCGTTAGATTCAAAAACGACGCATGATATCATGAAGTTGTTGCAAGAGATTAATAACGAAGGAAAAACAATTATTGTCGTAACGCACGAACCCGATGTGGCAGCCCAAACCAAAAGAAACGTTGTCCTAAAAGATGGAATCATCGAAAGTGATGAATTTATCAAACAGCATGTTTTAGGCGACTATGATAAAAACTAATTCAACAAAGAATAAACACGTAAACACACCCCATCATGTTTGATATAGACCGTTGGCAAGAAATATTCAGTTCGATACGCTCCAATGTTTTGCGTACCGTACTTTCTGGCTTCACCGTAGCTTTGGGGTTGTTTATTTTTATTGTGCTTTTTGGTTTTGGAAATGGATTAAAAAATGCCTTCACACAAGGTTTCACAAGAGATGCTCAAAATTTAATTCAAATTTCTACAGGAAATACCAGCATCGCGTACGGTGGATTGCAATCGGGACGTGAGGTTTCTTTGAATAACGAAGATTATGATGCGATTATCAACGACGACAAGAAAAAAGTAGAATATTCAACACCTAGATATTCATCGAGTTGGATGGTAAAATACGGCCGTGAGAGTGGAAATTACCAAATAAACGGTGCCAATACCGAAGAAAAATACATTGAAAACAGAAAAATACTCGAAGGAAGATACCTTTCCCCAATTGATATCGAACAAAAACGAAATGTTGCGGTGATTGGACGAATGGTTCAACGAGATTTAATTAAAGATGGAAGTCCAGTAGGTAAAGAATTAGACATCAACGGTACCATTTTTAAAGTGGTTGGTGTATTCTCGGATGATGGTGGCGACTGGGACGAAAGACATATTTCGGTTCCGATAAGTACGCTTCAACAAATGAAAAAAGGATCCGACTCCCTTTCCACCATTTATATAGCGTACAATCCTGAAATGACACCAGATCAAGCCATGAAATACGGTGACGACATTAAGGATAAGCTGAAGGCTCGAAAAAAAGTTTCTCCCGATGATGAAGATGGCGTTTGGGTTTGGAACAATGCCCGAAACCAAGGCGAAAGCGTTGCTTTTCTAGCGGTAATTGCAGCGATCGTTGGTTTTATTGGGATGGGAACTCTTTTGGCAGGAATCATTGGTATTTCGAATATCATGGTGTATATCGTGAAGGAGCGAACGCAAGAAATTGGTGTACGAAAAGCAATTGGCGCCAAACCGCGTAGTATTATCGCACTGATTATGCAGGAAAGTATTGTCATCACTGTAGTTTCTGGACTTATCGGTGTGGCGTTAGGAATTTTAACCCTAAAACTCATCGGAAATAATTTGGAAGAATATTTCATTATGGATCCAAGTGTGGGATGGGGATTAATCTTGGTAGCCTTCTTATGTTTGATTTTTTCAGGATTATTAGCTGGATTTGTACCTGCCTATCGTGCCGCGAAAATTAAACCTATAGAAGCCTTGAGAGCCGAATAATATCAAATTCAAGTTTTTAGAAATATTAAAATGAACATTCTATTTAAACAAGATACTTGGCAGGAGATTTATTACTCATTACGGAATAATAAGCTGCGTACCTTCCTCACCATGATTGGTGTGGGTTGGGGAATGTTCTTATACGTAGCTCTTCTTGGAGCAGCAAAAGGAATGGAAAATGGTTTTGATAAACTTTTTTCGGGATTTGCAACCAACTCCATTTTCCTTTGGGCACAAAATACCAGCATTCCATTTGATGGGTTCCCGAAAGGTCGAGCAATGGAAATTCGCTTACCCGATATTGATTATCTGCAAAAGAAAGTTCCCGAAATCGATTACATTTCTCCACAAAACTCCCGCGGAAGCTTCGGAACTCCTGGAGAATCGATGAACCGAAATAACAAAACGGCCGTTTATACTTTGAATGGCGATTACCCAATTGGAAATAAAATTTCAGAGAAAAGACTTTTATTTGGTCGATATCTCAACGATGCCGATGTATCGGGAAATAAAAACGTGGTTGTCATTGGAGAAGAGGTTTATAAAAACTTTTTCGATGCCAAGAAAAACGAAAACCCGATCGGAAAATCCATTAATATTAAAGGAATTTTCTTCAACGTAATCGGTGTTTTCTCAGTAAAGGCGGGTGGCGGATTGAATAACGACCGTTCCGTGTATATTCCACTTTCCACGTTTACAAAAATGTTTAACGATGGCGATCGTGTCGGATATTTTGCCATTGTATCGAAACCAGACGCTGATGTTGCTTTGGTAGAAGACGATGTAAAAACAGCTTTAAAACAAAAATACCACGCTTCACCCGATGATACCAATGCGTATGGAAGTTTCAACCTTGGAAAAGAGTTTAAAAAACTCACTGGATTCTTAGATGGAATGCAACTTCTCACCATCGTGGTTGGAGCACTAACCATAATTGCGGGAGTTATTGCGATTTCAAACATCTTATTAATTACGGTAAAAGAACGTACCAAAGAAATTGGAATTCGACGTGCTTTAGGCGCTAAACCTTCCGAAGTACGGAACCAAATCCTTCTAGAAAGTGTCGTAATCACGCTTTCTTCGGGCTTACTTGGTTTTATGTTTGGAATGATATTGCTCATGGGCCTCAATGCAGCTTTCGCCAATCAAGACGAATTTCCGTTCTACAACCCAACCGTAAATTACGGAAACGTTTTTGGCGCCATGGCCATCATGGTATTTTTAGGATTGGTGATTGGGATGATTCCAGCGCAACGTGCGGTACGTATTCGTCCAATTGAAGCACTTAGAACAGATTAACAAAGAATTAAATAAACTAGATCATATGAAAAAGAAGTCCCCTTTGAAGAAGATTTTATATATCGTTCTTGGCCTAATTGCAGCTGTGGCTCTCGTATCGGTCATCGGATATATGGTAAAATCCAATACCAAAGAAAGTAAAGAGTTTCTTACCCGAAAGCCCATGGTAAAAGATATGGAGGACAAAGTTATGGCAACAGGAAAAATTGTCCCCCGTGAGGAAATTGAGATTAAACCCAATATGCCTGGAATTATTGAAAAAATCATGGTAAAAGAAGGCGATAAAGTTGTGGCTGGACAATTAATAGCAACATTGAGAATCGTACCCAACGTTGCCGAAGTAAACAACGCACAGCAACAGGTTGCCAATGCCAATTTGCAAATCAACAATGCGCGCTCTAACCTTGCCAATCAGCAACAACAGTTTGCGATGCAACAAAAATTGTTCAATCAAGGGGTTATTTCGAAGCAAGAATTTTTAACTGCTCAGCAAGCGCTTTACAACATGCAACAATCGGTTAAAAATGCGCAACAACAACTGGCAACAGCACAAAAAGGCTTGCAAATTGCAAGAACTGGGGTTACTCCAGAATTGCAAAGCATGGCGACGACACAGATTCGTTCTAAAGCAACCGGAACGATTTTGGAAGTTCCTGTAAAAGCGGGAAGCCAAGTTATTGAAGCCAACTCGTTCAACGCGGGAACAACGATTGCATCCGTAGCTGACTTGAATTCCTTGATTTTTGAAGGTAAAATTGATGAAGCACAAGCAGGAAAAATTAAAGAAGGAATGAACATGAACATCGTGATTGGAGCCCTTCAGAACAAAAATTTCCCAGGAAAAGTAACGATGATTGCCCCTAAAGGAACCGACGAAAATGGAACCATTAAATTTCCGATTGAAGGGGATGTGATGAACCCAAGCAACGAATACATTCGTGCGGGATTTTCAGCAAACGGGGAGATTGTTTTGAGTTCGCAAAAAAATGCCTTATTACTAGACGAATCCTTGATTCAGTATGAAAAGCAAGGCGGAAAAGACAAAGCTTTTGTAGAAGTAAAACAAAAAGATGGGAACTTCAAAAAAGCCTATGTAAAACTTGGAGCTAGCGACGGAATCAACGTTCAGATCATTTCTGGATTAGATAAAAATGCTGATGTCAAAGTTTGGAATCCTTCGGATAAAGACAAAAAAGAATTGAAGGAACAAAAATAACATCCGAAAAATCGGTGTCAACAAAATAAAAAAGGAGATCTTAATGATCTCCTTTATCTTTGGTCATCAACCAACCGATATTCAGAAATAAAAGCAGCAATACAAGAGTAACTCGTACGGCGGTTCGTAAATCTTTACTTCGGTAATCGTCAACATGTAATTTTGCAATTTCAGAAAGCTGTTCACTTTCTACCGTGTAGTTATTCACATTCACAATCTGGTCCATACTTTTATTGGGCACAAATTGAGCAGAGAAATACGATAGATTTTTCCCTAAATAACCGACAACCCAGTATTCATTAGAATTGGCCATTTTCAAATAATTAATTCGATAATGATCGGTTCTGATTTTTCCTAAATGCTCGGTTTGATAGACTTTCTCACCATCCTTCTTTTCCACCGTGATAATGTAAAAATCCAAAGGTTGTGGCAACTCATTAATTAACTGCAAACCAATGGCATTTTTCATAAACTTGTCTAAACTTTTTTCAACAAACCAATACGTGAAAAAAGCGACGCCCAACACCACTGTAAGGATACGAAATGAATAAATGATACGCTTAAGCGGCCCCTTTTTGTACAAAGAGAGAAACAGCGAAAGACATAATAATATGAGTAGAATAAATAAAATAAACCCCATAGACACCGCAAATATACTTATAATCTTGGAATCACACTTCTACATTCCATTCTTTATAGAATTGATCTAGAAAACCAAGCATATACTGGTGGCGTTCTTCGGCTAATTTCTTACCGGTTTCGGTATTCATTAAATCTTTCAGCAACAGCAATTTTTCATAGAAATGATTGATTGTTGTTCCGTTCGACTTTTTATATTCCTCTTTATCCATATTCAATTTTGGTTGAATTTCAGGATCATACATTAAATTATTTTTGAAGCCTCCAAAGTTGAATGTTCGCGCAATCCCAATCGCCCCAATAGCGTCCAAACGATCGGCATCTTGCACAATTTGAAGTTCCAAACTCGGTTGCGTTGGCGCTTCGCCTCTATTTTTAAAAGAAATATTCTGAATCACATAAAGCACTTGCTGAATAACATCCGCATCAACATTATTCTCCGTTAAAAAACGTTCGGAAATTTCCAATGCCAACGTCTCATTCCCATTGTGAAATTTAGGATCGGCAATATCATGTAACAAAGCGGCTAAAGCCACCACTTGAGTATTCGCGTTTTCTTTCTCACCAATATGTTCAGCGAGCCTCCAAACGCGCTCTATATGATACCAATCGTGCCCAGTTTCTGCACCTTCAAGCTCTTTTTTAACAAAATCAACTGTTGTTTTTATGATGTCTACCATTCCGTTTCATTTAAAATAATGTTCCACAATTTTTTATTGTATTTCCTAAAGAAATTAATATGTCCAATTTTTTTCGCTTCGGATTCCGAAACCAATATTTTTCTGTAGGTAGGTTTCATATTCGGGTAGGTTTCTTCTAACAAAGCGTGAACACCTTTATCCGTCACCCAAGCATCGTCCTCCATCGAAAGTACCAATACGTTTTGCCTCAGTTCCTTCGAAATATCCAAGGTTTGCTCCAATAATTTATTGGTTGATTTCTTATTTAAAATCAGTGTTCTCCAATCAAAAGCACTTCCTTTGGGTAAACTTTCGCCCAACCCAAATCGATGGGCTGGAAAATAGCCAAACATCTGTGTTGAAATCGGTTGTAAAAGTCCAAAACCGACGTAGGCTTCCATTCGGGTTTTCCATTTCAAATTAGAAACATGCGCTTTTTGAGTCGCCACAAAAACAAATTCTTCAAATAGATGAGAATCGACATTCATCCCGAGGATTAAAGCTCCCAAAGAATGCCCCAAATAGTATTTGTGCATTTCGGGAAAATGATTCCGAATATAAAATGTTATCGCCCGATAATCCACACTTCCCCAAAGTCGCATGCTGGCTTCAAAACCTTTCATTTTCTTTGGTTTTGACAATCCAATTCCACGATAGTCGAAAGTCAACACGGTAAAACCCTGATCCGCCATAAACTGCGCAAATCCAAAATAAATATGCTGTTTAACTCCTGTAGCTCCACCAATAAGTAGAAAACATTTGTTGGAAAGTTGAGGTTCGAAAAGCGTTGTGTGCAAAGGATACTGATCCTCCGTATGTATGATTATTGACTGCATGTAGTGAAATATCCAATCAAATTTATCCAAAAAATAAGCTCATACGCCGAAAATTGAAATTCGACACATAGAATCTTCTTTTACTGAAAGTCTTTTAAGAAAGGTAAGCCTTTTTGTGAACCACGAACTTTAGCGACTTTAAGAGACACTTCGTTGCCGAATTTTACACATTCGTCAATTTCATTTCCATGACAATACGCAATGCTGAAGCCTGAAGTGAACGCATCGCCCATCCCCATTTTATTTGCAAATCCCACTTCATCATTTCGGTAGTAGCGCATTTCGCTTCCATTAAAATACGTGGTTGAATTGTTATCACGAACAAATAATTTATTTGGAAACTTTTTAAGGACAGCGTCTTTTTCTTGATCTTTAAAAATCACCTCCAATTCATTGCTTTTTGCTACAATAAAATCGGCATTTTCAATCACATATTCCGGTAATTGTGTTGCAGGGGCGGCATAAAGCATGACTTTTTTATTGTTTAATTTGGCTAGTTGAATCGTATGCACCACCACATCCATTGGGATTTCCAACTGAACTAAAACCATATCCGTTGTATTGAACAAACGCTCTGCGTGATCAATATGAGCGGGTTTCAAATAATAATTAGCCGCTGGAACCACGACGATAGCATTTTCACCGTGCGAAGCTGTTACATAAGCCGAACCTGTAGATTCTGTTTCCGACTCCACCACAAAACCAACATTCACGCCCTCATCAATTAGATTACGCATTATTTGTTGACCATGCGGATCCATCCCGACGCTTCCAATAAAATAAACGCTTCCGCCCAAACGAGCTGTTCCCACCGCCTGATTGGCGCCTTTTCCTCCAAAAAAACTTTCGCATTTCTGAGCCATAACAGTATGACCTTGATACGGAAAGGTTTCCGTATTCAGAACCAAATCAATGGAAGAACTTCCTACTACTAAAATCTTGGGTTGCTCACTGGTGAATTTCATAATTCAAATTGGCTTTTGGACAAATATAAGGTATTTTGGTATTTGAAAAAACAGGATTATTCCGCTGAAATTTCGATAAATTCATTAATAATTTTCACGGGTTGATGGTCTTTATCAAACCCGACATAACTTGCATAAAACCCTTCACCATACCCCGTTTCGAATGCAAAAAGATTGCCTTCTTTTTCCTCATTTGGTTTTAAAAATGCAAATTGATCAATCGCACCGTTTGCATCAAAAAAATGATCGTGGAAAAATTCTTCATAGATTCCCATAAAATCACTTCCCTTTCTTCGATACAAATGCTGTTCCAGCCAATTTAATTCTTCTTGAGCCAATGAGTCCATCCAAGCA
Source organism: Kaistella sp. CFF1-2 (assembly GCF_059509915.1). NCBI lineage: Bacteria > Pseudomonadati > Bacteroidota > Flavobacteriia > Flavobacteriales > Weeksellaceae > Kaistella > Kaistella sp. CFF1-2. The sequence continues at coordinate 290,804 of NZ_JCAKLF010000003.1, read as the reverse complement.
CCCATACCACTTTCAACAGGATAGCCAAAAGTTTCTCCTTCCGCTAAATCATCCACATTTTGACCTTCTGTCGTTGCTAATTGCCAATCAACAACAGGATTCGTGTTAAAACGAATTTCAACATAGGCGATGCAGTTGGTTTCTCTCTCTTTATGGATGGTTACAGGAAATTTACCCAAAGGAAACTGTGTTTTGAACGCTTTCATATCGTGCGTAATCAACGGGTCACAAGCGATCAATTTACCGCTGTTAATAACTAAATCTCCAACTTGAAAAGACTCTATCGCTGGGTTTTCTACAAAATCTTTCGTAAATAATTTCTTTATAGTTTCTGGGTAGTGCATGACTTTAAAATTAGGAATAAAGGTAAAGAAAAAGACTAAAAAACAAACGTTCATTAGTCTTTTCCGATGATGATTTTATATGTTTTTATAGAGATTTTAGCTTTTCTTCCAGAATAGCAATTTTCTCTTCGGTATCTTTTTGTTTTTTACGTTCTACATCAACTACATTGGCTGGTGCTCCGCTTACAAACTTCTCGTTCGATAGTTTTTTCTGAACCGAAATTAAAAATCCTTTCAAATACGAGAGTTCTTCTTCCGTTTTCTTCTTTTCTTCTTCCAAATCTAAACTTTCGCTTAGCGGAATAGAAACTTCCGTTGCTCCCACCAAAAACGTAAAGCTCGGCTTGTCGGTTTTCGTATTGAAATTAATCGTTTCCACATTTGCAAGCTTCGTAATAACCGCTTGGTTTGCAAATGCAGCCGCATTGGTAAATGCTTCAACGACTTCTCTCGGTGAAATCCCTTTGCTTTGTCTGTAATTACGAACTCCAGAAATAATTTCCTTAGCTGTTTCAAAATTATCAATCGCAGCCACATCAAACGTTGATGAAGGCATTTGTTGCGTTATAATCAACGCTTCCTCGGTAGTTCTCGGAGCAATATGTTGCCAAAGTTCTTCAGTTAAGAACGGCATAAATGGATGTAATAATTTCAGTAATTCACCGAAATAATCCATTGTTTTTTGATATACTTCTGTAGAAATAGCTTCACCATAATTAGGCTTCACCGCTTCTAAATACCAAGAACAGAAGTCGTCCCAAATTAGTTTATAAATCAAATGCAACGCATCCGAAATTCTAAATTTCTCAAATTGGTCGTTGATTTCCGCAATTGTTTTATTCAGTTGATTTCCGAACCATTCAATCGTTTGAAGTTCGGCTTCATTCGGTGCTTTTTCTTCTTGCTTCCAACTTTGCGTCAATTTGAAGGCATTCCAAATTTTGGTAGCGAAGTTTCTTCCTTGAAGCATTAAATCTTCATCAAAAAGCAAGTCGTTTCCAGCCGCCGAACTCAACAAAATCCCAACACGAACACTATCGGCTCCGTATTTTTCAATCAATTCTAACGGATCTGGAGAGTTCCCTAAAGATTTGGACATTTTACGACGTTGCTTATCACGCACAATTCCTGTAAAATACACGTTTTTGAACGGCACTTCGCCACGGAATTCCAATCCCGCCATAATCATACGAGCCACCCAGAAGAAAATAATATCCGGTCCCGTAACCAAATCCGCTGTTGGATAGTAATACGAAATGTCTTTATTTTCTGGATCTAACATTCCATCAAACACAGACATTGGCCATAACCATGATGAAAACCACGTATCTAACGCATCTTCATCTTGAGTCAAATTGGAGAGTTCAAGATTTGGATTTTGCGATTTTTCTTTCGCTAAAATTAAAGCCTCTTCAATTGTTTCGGCAACAACGAAATCATTTTCACCAATTCCATAATAAAACGCTGGAATCTGTTGTCCCCACCAAAGTTGACGAGAAATATTCCAATCGCGGATGTTTTCCATCCAATATTTATAGGTATTCTTGAATTTGTCTGGGTAAAAACTTACCTCATCGTTCATCACGACATCCAAAGCAGGTTTTGCAATATCTGCCATTTTCAAGAACCATTGTTGCGAAATTTTAGGCTCGATAACCGCACCTGTACGCTCAGAAGTTCCTACTTTATTTACGTAATCTTCTGCCTTCAACAAAAGACCTTTTTCTTCTAATTCTTTTACGATTTGCTTACGAACATCAAATCTGTTTTGTCCTGCATAATGCAATCCATGCTCGTTCAAATTGGCATCATCATCCATCGAATCAATCATCGGAAGTTGATGTCTCTGTCCGATTTCATAGTCATTGGTATCGTGAGCCGGCGTAATTTTCAACGCTCCTGTTCCGAATTCAATATCAACATATTCGTCTTCAATAATAGGAATCACACGATTTGCGATAGGTACAATTACTTTTTGACCTTTCAAATGCGTGTAACGTTCATCATTAGGGTTAACACAAACTGCAGTATCACCAAAAATAGTTTCAGGACGCGTTGTAGCAACCGTTAAGAACTCTTCACTTCCTTCAATTTGATATTTCAAATAGAACAATTTTCCGTTTTGCTCTTTGAAAATAACTTCTTCATCAGAAATATTGGTTTTCGCTTCGGGATCCCAGTTTACCATTCGGTAGCCACGATAAATCAAACCTTTATTATATAAATCAACAAAGCTTTTAATTACTTGTTGCGACAATTTATCTTCTAAAGTAAAACGCGTACGATCCCAATCACAAGAACATCCTAGCTTTTTCAATTGCTCTAAAATGGTTCCACCATATTGGTTCGTCCAATCCCAAGCGTGTTTCAAAAACTCCTCTCTTGTAATATCCGATTTGTTGATTCCTTCTGACTTCAGCTTCGCAACCACTTTCGCCTCTGTTGCAATAGAAGCGTGGTCTGTCCCCGGAACCCAGCATGCATTAAACCCACGCATACGAGCTCTTCTGACCAAAACATCCTGAATTGTATTGTTTAACATATGCCCCATATGCAAGATTCCCGTCACGTTTGGTGGTGGAATAACAATAGTATAAGGCGGTCTGTTATCGGGCGTCGAATGGAAAAATTTGTTCTCCATCCAGTACTCATACCACTTCTGTTCGGTTTCTTTTGGACTGTATTTGTCTGAAATCGTCATAATTCAATTTTTGGCTTACTATTTGCAAAAATAGTCTAACTAAAAAATTAAAACAAAGTTTTAGAATTATTTTTAACTTTGTACCCTTAAAACAAGTTTAAATATCAATTTAAAAACCGAACAGATATGAAAAAAATGATTGCAGGATTAGCCTTAGTTGGTTTCGCAGCTTTAGCTTCTGCTCAAACTATAACATTTGATAAAACAATTATCGATTACGGAAAAGTAAAACAAGGAAGCGATGGTAACCGCGTTTTTACTGTAACAAATACAGGTGATAAGCCATTAATTATCTCTAACGTAACATCTACATGCGGATGTACGATTCCACAATGGAATAAAGAGCCTATCTTACCTGGAAAATCAGGAAAAATTACCGTTCATTACAATACGGAATTATTAGAACCGAATGGTTTCCAGAAAATGGTAGAAGTTTATTCGAACGATGATAAAAATAGCCGTTCTGTTGTACACATTAAAGGTATTGTAGAACCGGCAGCTAAAAAATAAGACGATACAAAAATAATGTCTTCGAAATCATCCTTTTTTAAGGATGATTTTTTTATTTTTAATACTTGAAAACCTGAATTATGGAAAATTACAACTTCAAAAAACTATTCCGTGCTGAAAGCAATTTTGATATCTCAAAAGCCAATACCGAGTTTAAATCTAAATTAAAAAAAGAAGATGGTGAAAAGCTTTTGGTAGAATTAAAAGAAGAACTAAAGGCGTTGCAAGAAAAATTGTATGCTGATGGAAGCCAAGCCTTGCTTATCGTCATTCAAGCGATGGATGCGGCGGGAAAAGATTCTTTAATAGAACATGTTTTTGGAGGAGTTAATCCGCAAGGTTGTGAGGTTCATAGTTTTAAAACACCCAATTCCAGCGAGTACGAACATGATTTCCTGTGGCGTCACTATATTGCGCTGCCCGAAAAAGGAAAAATTGGAATTTTCAATCGCAGTCACTACGAAAGTGTTTTGGTTTGTAAAGTGCATCCAGAATACAATCTTAGCGAAAAAACATGGAAAAAAGTTTCCGATTTTGATGATAAATTTTGGAATACTAGATATGAATCCATTCAGAATTTTGAAAAACATCTAACTCAAAATGGAACGACGGTTATTAAATTCTTTTTGAATGTTTCCCAAGACGAACAAAAGCAGCGTTTCTTAGATCGAATTAATGAAAAAGATAAAAATTGGAAGTTTTCTTCAGGCGACCTTAAAGAACGTGCCCTTTGGAAAGACTATATGAAAGCCTACGAAAAAGCAATTCGCGAAACGAATACCGATAATGCGCCTTGGTACGTACTTCCTGCGGATCAAAAATGGCTTTCAAGATTATCGGCGATCCAAATTATTATTGATACATTAAAAGGAATGGATTTGAAATTCCCAGTTCTTTCAACTGATGAAGAAAAAGAGCTAGAAGCAGCCAGAGAACAGCTTTCACAAGACTCGTGAAACTTGTAGATTCTTTTCTCTATTTTATCGTTTGTTGGTGTATATTCCTCATCGTAGGAATCGTCATCTCAAGCATTGGCAACTGGATTATCCCTGATTTTGCATGGAAATTATTTGTCAATATTTTACCAATCATCATCTTTATTTTGGTGTACTTTCTAATTTGGAAATTCATTTTGGAAAAGAAATTTCCATTTTTCAGCTGGCGTGATTTTACCGTTCCGCTTCAAGATAAAATTTGGATTCCGATACTCTTTTTGGTGATTGGAATTCAAATTTTTGTGCAACCTTTTCTCGATGTTTATCATGATATACGATTTCCTGATATTCCTAATTTCAAAGGAAGTCCAGGTGTAAAATTCGATTCTGAATTTATCATGACGTTAATTCCAACCTTGATTATTGCTCCTATTTTTGAAGAACTCCTTTTTCGAAAAGTATTTTTTAGACAAATGCTGAAGGAAAATACCTTGATGACTTCCCTTCTTGTTTCGTCATTTTACTTTTCGTTAATTCACCTTCCGATGGCGAATAAGTTAGTCTCCACATTTTTGGTTGGATGTACTTCCGCATTGATTTATTACAGAACAGGGAAAATCATGTATTCCATCCTCTTTCATTTTGTAAACAACCTTTTTGCCCTTATTGGTCAGTTTTACTTAGTTGATCTTTGGAATACGTTCTACGACTTGAAATACAACCTTTGGTATTGGTTGATTTTTGGATTGGGTACACTACTTTTCCTAGTTGCAGCCCAAATTTTTTGGAGGAATACAGAAAAAACACGAGAAAATCTATAAGCCGGATTCTGTATTTTGGACAAGCCAAAATGCCTGTTATTTATCTACGTCCTGCATTGCTACAGGACTTGAGCTGATTACCCCTCGGTATTCGAAACGAGCCGCTTCTATTTTGGCGAACCAAAAACCCGATATACTTATCATTGCTCCGCATAGAGTTTACCTGGTTTCACTACAGCCGAACTGTACTTGCTTTCTGTTGCACTTGTCCTCGCCTCGCGACGGACGGATGTTATCCGCTATGCTACTCTTTGGAGTCCGGACTTTCCTACCCTCTTCGAAAAGAGAATCAACAGGCCGAAATTCTCGTGAGGTGCAAAGATAAAGCATTCTGGCGCAAAATAAATCATCGTCATAAAAAAACCGCTTCAAAAGAAGCGGTTGTATTAGTTTTCATCGTTACCTGGCGGATCTAGAAATACTTCTAGCAAACCATCTGGGAGATGCATTTTGATTTGTTTTTTCTCACGATCAACCTCATCAATCCAATCTTTAATAATTGGAATTATAACGTCTTTATCGTTCAAATTCAACACAAAATAATGTTGGGCTGTTTGGTCATTTACTTCCTTAATTCTTCCGCAGCTTCGTCCTTGTTCATCAACAATTTCAAAAGCTTTAATTTCATGATAATAAAACTGCTTTCCTGTTAAAACCGGCAACGTATCTAGTGGCAGAAAAACATTTTTTCCAACCGTTTGATCAACCATCGCTTCGGATGCATTTTTGAAAGTTAGAATTTTATCTTCTCTATGCCATTGTTGTTTTTCAACAAAAAACGGAACCAAAAGACCATTAACTTCCACCAAGATAGAACCCAACTTGTTGTAAAGTTCTGGTTGGTCGGTGTCTAACTTCAAAATAACATTTCCTTGCAAACCATGACGGCGCGTAATTTTTCCTAAGAAATAGCAATCTTCTTTTTTCATGAAATCGAATAAAAGGGTGTAATAACAAAGATATAAAAAGCAAAGACGCGAATAATCGCGTCTTTCACTAAGTCTTAATTTTCTATCTAATTAAGCTTCTGCTTCTGGAGTTTCTCCAGCTTCTGCAGACTCTTCATTGATAACTTCTGTAACTTCTTCTGTTGCTTCAGCAGTTTCTTCTGCAACATCAGCAGCTTGAGCGTCAGCTTCTGCTTTTGCAGCTGCTGCGATTCTCGCTTCGTTTACTTTTTGTTCAGCTTCGAAAGCTGCTTTTTTAGCATCCCATTTTGCCGTAGCCAAACCTTCAACTTTACCTTGTACTTTAGCATCTTTAGCCTCAACCCAAGCAGTGAATCTCTTCTCAGCTTCAGCTTCGTCAAAAGCACCTTTAGCAACACCACCTTGAAGGTGTTTTTTGTACAATGCTCCTTTGTAAGAAAGAATTGCTCTAGCCGTATCAGTAGGCTGCGCACCGTTGTTTAACCACTTTACTGCAGAATCAACGTTTAATTCAATTGTTGCAGGATTTGTAATTGGGTTGTAGATTCCGATTTTTTCGATGAATTTACCATCTCTTTTCGCTCTTGAATCTGCTACTACAATGTGGAAAAACGGTTTTCCTTTTTTACCGTGTCTTTGTAATCTAATTTTTACTGACATATAATTTTGATTTTTGGGAACTCGTCCCGGTTAATTATTAAGGCTGCAAAGATAAGATTAAATTTTTATTTAACAATCTCATCGATGCCATTTTATGAAAAAAAATGCGTGTCAATTTCTATTTTTTAATAGAATCCAAGAATGAAATTGCATTTTCACGCCTGAATGCGGTTCTATCCACTCTAAAATATACCAATACGTGCCACTAGGAAGTGGTCGTTTCAAGTCACTTTTTCCGTCCCAAACAAAAGAATTTTCTTTGGCTTGAAATACCTCCTTCCCAAATCGGTCGAACACCAAAAAACGAACGTCTTTTTTAATTTTCAAACCAGAAAAATCAAGATGATCGTTTATTCCATCATCGTTAGGTGTAATTGCGTTTATCAAATTGAGATTCAAAAACTCTGCAGAAACGACTTCACATTTCATTTGATTTCGCACATAAGCTTTATGAATTCCGTATGCTAAATTGGTGAAAACGGGAGATGAAAACCAATGAACACCATCCAAAGAATATTCGTAAGCTGAAGAACCACCTTCTACGGATATGGTTGCTGTATTATTTTTAACTTTAATATCTGTAATTATCAAACTAGATTCGGCTAAAACTTCAACATGCTGCCGATAACTGCAGTTTCCAACAAAAAGATCGACCCAATATTTCCCAACCGCAAGGTCGCCTGAACTAGCCGTTTTACTTCCATTACTCCATGCGTATGCGGAATAACCTGCACCTGCATCTAAAGTCGTTGTGGCACTTGGGCAAATCACCACATCTTTTAAGATTTCGGATTTTCTGCTTTGATTAAACGTAACACTTACATGCGTGATTTCATCGCAACCGGAAGCGTCTTTCCATCGAAAATAAAAATCAGAATCTGCCGTAATTGTTTGATTTTCTGAAATCGAAGTTCCATTCATTCTTGCTTCAGCTGGAGATGTATAATATTTCACTTGGGAATAATTGGCGATTTGTTTTGCTAAATCAAATAAATTAACATCCTCTTTCCCACTCAAATCTGAATCACAAATATCAAAATGATGTTGCAAATCCACCAACAATCTTGGTTTAATCTTAAAATGAATAATCCCAAAAGCGGATGGACAACCATTTTTACTTTTCACCTCAACTTGAACATCCGTATCTTGAGAAAATGACCAAGAATTAGGAAGAATTTGACTAGGATCTGCAACAAGTGTATAAATCACATTAAAATCAGAACTGTTCTGAACTATTGTCGACGTAATCGCTGCAAACTGAACTGGAATTTTTCCATCAAAATCGTCATCGCAAAATTCTGAATTAAATAACGCGACATTCACATTTGGAATAGGGAAAAATGATAATTTCACTTCCGTCACCGCTTCGCATCCATCAATTAATTTTACCCAAGCATACACTGTTTTTTCAGCAGACGTGTATGCAGTGGGATTTGAAATTTCGGTTCCTGAAATATGATTTTCGGCTGCAACTCGAGTTTCGTAAAAGTGAATTTGATCGATGGCATCGTCAGTAAGTTTCGCATTTAACAAATTGAATATTCCTAAACCATTTGTAGAACAAGCTTTCAACTCGTCGGTTTTTAAAACCAAAGGATTTCGAATAACATCGATTGAGCCGACTTGAAAACAATGCGTTTTTAAACTTTGAATTCGATAATAATACTTTTTAGATTCAATGGTAGTTATTCCGGTTAATCTGTTTTGATCATAACTCGCATCTTCATTAGAATTGTAATAATAGACTTCAAAATCCGGATTATTATTTAAAATTCTCGCATCAAAAGTTGAAAAATCTAGCGTGGAATTGATATTGCAGATTTCAACTGAACTTGGAACTCCAAAAGCTTTTGGTGCCGTTCCAAAAGGATCTTCCAAATTTGCGGTCCCGGTCCAATTTAGCTTAAATGAACTATCTCCGATTGGCCGATCAATCAACAAAAAATAGGATTCGCCAGCAACAACATTTAAAGATTTAATATAATTGTCGCCGTCAGAGCCTGGACCTTCAGAAAAATCGCCATCAGGCTCTGAATCTCTCATTCCGGTATGATTGTTCGCCGCGCCAGATTGTTTTGGATTGGTCGTAGAACAACGAATGGCTGAGCCAAAGTTGCTGCATGACACGTTGGGACCAAAAATCCAAAAATCATAATCAACATTAATATCAGAGCTATCGGGAATTAAATCAAAACCCAAAGTTCCAGAAGTTTTTACGGTAAAGCGAATCCATAGTGAATTGTTCTCCGTTCCGTTACAAACATTGTAATAATTCAGCTCTTGAACTCCACTCCCTGCTGGGTTCAATGAAATTGTTTGATTGCCACAAATCTGAATAAAATTAACACAGTCAGTCGCTTCACGTTGCCCAAAAAGTGATAATGAAATAAAACTACATAAAAGAATAAAAATCCGAATCAAAGGCAACTAGTTTTTACGATCGTTACTAAAGCATTCCCATATAAAACAATCCCAAACACTTTTGGTTTTCTTCTAACTTTAAAGAATGTTGAAGATGATTAACCAAAGCGGGAGAACTCCAATAACAGCCTACTCTATTTGCCGTACATGTTAAATACATATTTTGCACAGCCATGGCTGTTGCTGCAATTTCTTCCCATTCGGGAACCAAACCACTAAACTCACAAACGATGGAAATAACCACATTTGCTTTTCCTATTTTGAAGCCAATATCCTGATATTTCTTTTCTAAAAAAGTCTGCGGAGATGTTATCGATTTATAGATAGTTTGCAGCTCTCCTCCCAACTTATTTTTGTCTTCGTTACGGAAAACTTTGAAGCGCCACGGTCTTGTTTTTTTGTGATTGGGAGCCAAAACAGACGCATTAAGAACCTCATCTAAAATATGTTCGGGAATCGGTTGATCGGTATAATCTTTTGGAAAGACACTACGTCTTTCTTCGATAATATGTTTTAAAACTTTAGCATTTTCCATAGCGTAAAAATACAAATTGAAATCGGGTATTTCCCAATTATTTTTTAGTGATTACATACTGAACGGCAGGTCTACCATCCAGTTCAATTTCTTTTGAAAATACGAGACCGCATTTCTTCAAAACCATTATAGAAGCATGATTATCTTTCATTGCACGACCAATGATTTCGTTTAAATTCAATGAATTAAAACCATAGTCAACACTAGCTTTAGCCGTTTCAGTCGCGATCCCTTGATTCCAAAATTCTTCAAAAATTCGAAAACCGACATCTACTTCCTTGGTTTCTGGATGAAATTTCAAACCACACCAACCGACAAATTCTAGAGTTTCTTTCGAAATAATCGCCCATCTTCCAAAACCAAATTTTTGATATTCTTGATAGTTTTGCAAAAACAAACGCGCTTCTTCCACATTCAAAAAAGGTTGATCTCCTGTAAATTTCAAAACGTTAGGATTGGAATTTAGTTGATAAAACGATTCTGCATCATTTTCGTGTATTTCTCTCAGAAAAAAGCGCTGGGTTTGAAAAACCGACTTCATAAATTAAACAATCTCTTCAATTTTTTGATGAATTTTATTCAGAATAAATTCGTCGCCAACTCGCAAGCCAAGCATTTTTTGAGCAATGGGACTTTCTTGCGAAATCGCATAAAAACGATCACCTTCAAAGAAAAATTCACCCAAAGAAACCGAAATATAAAATCGGGCTTTGTTCGTGATCACCAAAGAACCTAAATTAATTTTATCAAATTCCTTATTCAATACTTTTGTCATGGATTTTTGCATCTCATAAAAACCTGCCAACTGCTTCTGTAACTGATAAATTTCTTCTTGCGCTTCTTCTCGTATGCTATCGTATTTGGGTGTTTTTTTGATATCTCGACTCGCTTCAACGGTAAATTCGATGAAGTTTTCCAATTTTTCAATTTTATCTGAAATTAATTGGAGAACGTAGTTTCGCAAATCTTTTTTATCAACAACTCGGTGATTCATAAAATAAAAATAGTAAAAAGTTCAATTAATGCCAATTTTAAAGCATCACGAAACAAAAAAAGCCTTCCAAATTATGAAAGGCTTTTTTTGATTCGATTTATTTTATTTTTCTGAAATCTCTTTCAGTTTGTTTAGACCTTTTCCGTAGGAATCGTCCATTTGGCTATCCATCATGATACTCATTAAGTTCATTGGGTAATCCAAATCACAATCTAAAGTCCACGTTACTTCCGTTTGATTTCCTTTTGGTTTCAACAAAACTTCCGAAGTCGCTGTGCTTTCAAAAGGTTTTTTAAACGTCATTTCTGTTTTTTGTCTTTCGTTAGGTACCAATTCCAGAATTTTCTGGCAACCTTCGCCGACATTTTCGTTCCCTACCCAACAATATTGGTCACCTATTTGGCCTTGAGTTCCTTGATAGCTTAATTTCAAATTCGGGTCAAGATCCATCCAAGGATTCCATTCATTGATTCCTTTTGTAGAACTAATTTTCTCGTAAATTTTCTCAGGGGTTGCATTAATTGTAATTGTTTTTTCAAAATGATATTGCTTACCAATTGCAAACATCACAATAGCCAAAACCAAGACAATTCCCACCAAAAATAAAAGGATAAGACGTAATGCTCTTTTCATAGTTTCGTTTTTTAGTTGTACAAATATATACTATTTACTAAATACTAATTACACTCGATTTCGTTTCAAACATTACCAACTTTTGCTTACAATTGAGCATTGAAAATGGTGTTTTTGAGAAAAATATTCAGAATCCCATCCGAGCACATTTTTTTATATTTGTACATCATTAAAAATCGTAACTAAAATCATCCCGATGGACGTAAAAAGAATATTTGATATCCCCTACTATTCCCATAAAAAATACAATAAAGAAGTTTATGTAAGTGACAAACGAAATGGCGAATGGGTGGGTATTTCTACAGAAGAATACTTGAAAACCATCAATCAGCTTTCAAGAGCTTTATTGAAATATGGATTAAAAAAGGGAGATAAAATTGGTTTAATATCAACCAATAATCGAGTAGAATGGTGCTTTTTTGACCACGCAGCTCTGCAAATTGGTTTGGTAACGGTTCCAATTTACCCTTCGATTTCGGATATGGATTGTGTTTATAATTTGAATAATTCGGATACGAAAGTTTGTTTTGTTTCGGATGAAAAACTGTTTATTAAAATTCATTCTATCCAAAAGAACCTTCCTCAACTTCAAGATATTTTCACATTTGATCAAGTAAGCGGAGCCAAAAACTGGAAAACACTTCTAGAAATGGGTGAAAGCGAAGATAATCAACCCGAAGTTGATGCCTTGAAAGATAGTATTTCCGAAGACGAATTGGTTTCTATTATTTACACTTCCGGAACGACAGGAACACCTAAAGGTGTGATGCTGACGCATAAAAACATCATTTCCGACGTGATTGGATGCTATGATATTGTTCCGAGTAAAAAACCTGAAAATAAAGCCTTAAGTTTTCTTCCGCTTTGCCACGTTTACGAAAGAATGATTTTGTACATTTTCACGATGAGTGGAATCTCCATATATTTTGCTGAAAACACGGATAAACTAAGTGAAAATCTTCTCGAAGTACAACCAGAATATCTAACCGTTGTTCCGAGAATAGTAGAAAAAGTATACGACAAAATTTATCAAAAAGGAACTTCTGGAGGTGGTTTCAAAGCAAAAATTTTCCTTTGGTCACTAAAAATTGCAGAAAGCTATAAGTTAGGAGCACCAAAATCCTTACTTCACGAAGTAGCTGACAAATTGGTTTTCTCGAAATGGAGAGCGGGTTTGGGCGGAAATATTATCACCTTAGTTTCCGGGTCAGCGGCTTTGAGTCAGAAACTCAATATCATGTTTCAAGCAGCAGGAATTCCAATTTTGGAAGGTTATGGATTAACCGAAACATCGCCGGTCATTGCAGTGAATAGTTTTGAACACATGAAAATTGGCTCTGTTGGTCGCCCAATCCCAAATGTTGATGTAAAAATTCAAGAAGATGGCGAAATCACCGTAAAAGGTCCAATTGTCACTCAAGGATATTATAAAAATCCAGAAATGACGAAGGAAGCATTTACGGAAGATGGTTATTTCAAAACCGGTGATATTGGACATTTGGACTCGGATAATTTCCTTTTCATCACCGATCGTAAGAAAGAAATGTTCAAAACATCGGGTGGAAAATACGTTTCTCCACAAATGATTGAAAATTTGGCTAGAGCATCGCAATTTATTGAGCAAATTATGGTGGTTGGTGAAGGCGAAAAAATGCCAGCAGCACTTATTCAACCTGATTTTTCTTATGCTAAAGAATGGGCATCGAAAAATAACGTCAATCTTGGTTCTAGCGAGGAAGAAATTGCTAATAACCCCGAACTAAAAAAAGCCATTCTAGCGGAGATTGAGCACGTCAACAAAAACTTAGGACATTGGGAGCAAATAAAAACTATCGAACTCACGCCTGAGGTTTGGAGCGAACAAAACGGACTATTAACGCCGACTTTAAAACTCAAAAGAAAAATTATCAAAGAGAAGTTCCGGAAGCTTTATGAAAAGCTTTACAACAGATAAAATGAAGCGAAATCTAATTGATTTCGCTTTTTGATTTCTTAAATTTATCATTAAAAAGAAATTCCACCATACCGAATAAAACTCCCCACCAACAAAAAACCAACGCCTAAAATAGTCACTGAAATCACATGAAAGGCCATCAATGGAATTGTTTTAGCAGAAAGTTTGGGTAAAACAAGAAAGTTAGCACTCAACGCAAACAAAATGGTTACGAGAAGAAAACCCAATTTTATGGAAATCGCCGTTTCCAAAGGATTGGAAAAATGAAACCAATCATCCCATTTAATCCCGAATTGATACGACATCCAAACGCCCGTAATCACCATAACAAGCAAAGCTGGAATTCCGATTTCCTCATATTTCCGTTCAAAATTGAGGAGAATTTCGGGATCTTTTTTCTTCAAAACTTCGGGCAAAATTCCGATGGACAGAATCAAATGTCCACCCACCCAAATGCATGCGCCTAACAAGTGAAATATTAAAAGTAAATGGTGCGACATTCTTGATATTTTAATTCAAATTTAACATTCTTTCACTTCCTACACATTATAACTGACAATTTTCATGGCGTCTTTTCCGGCTGTCACTAGTCGCTTTTTGCAATGTAGCTTCGGCTCCGCTCAGCCACCTTGACAAAAGAGCTCCAACATGCCGTTCCATCCGGGACGCAATTTTGTCACAATTTCAAGATTTGGCTTTATCTTTGAGATATATATATATAAGAACCGAGATTCAAAATATCAGATTTAAAACTTGAAACATTAGATTTAAGATAAAAAACATTCCGTCATTTCGAGTAGCGAAGCGTATCGAGAAGTCGCAATAAAAACTTCTCGATACAAAATTCTTTCAGAATTTTACTCGAAGCGACGAAGGAAACTTTAAACATTAAACAATAAACAGTAAATACATTGTACTTTGTACACAATACATTAATACAAATTTTATGAACATACTTACTCAAAACTTCAATACGCCTTATCATACACCACCTTTTGAAAACATCAAAAACGAAGATTATCTTCCTGCTTTCAAAGAATTAATTTCAGAATCGGAGAAAGAAATTGATGAAATTATCAACAATCCAGAAGATGCAACTTTCTCAAATACAATCGAAGCTTTAGCTTATTCAGGTGAGAAATTGGATGTGGTTTCGAATATTTTTTTCAACCTAAATTCTGCAGAAACCAGCGACGAACTTCAACAAATTGCGCAAGAAGTTTCACCACTTTTAACAGAATATTCTTCTAAAATATCGCAGAACGAAGCGCTTTTCAATAGAATTAAAAAAGTGTATGATGAAATGAGTTTACGAAATCCATCTGACCAAAAAGAAAATCAAAATTCTTCAGATGAAAAATCAAAATACAATCTCAACGAAGAGCAACAAATGCTTTTGGATGAAACCTACAAAGGCTTTGTAAGAAGCGGCGCTTTACTCAACGATTCGGATAAAGAAAAGTTGAAGCAAATCAATATGGATTTATCGGTGAAGTCACTTCAATTCGGACAAAATGCGCTTGCGGCAACCAATGCGTATTTCAAGCATATCTCCAACAAAGAAGATTTGGCAGGAATTCCCGATGCAATTTTGGAGCAATACGCTGAAGAAGCCAAAGAACGCAATTTAGAAGGTTATGTTGTGACATTGCAGTATCCAAGTTATGTTCCTTTCATGACCTATGCAGAAAATCGTGAGTTGAGAAAAGAATTGGCTTTAGCAAATGGTAAAAAATCCTTTGATGGTGGTGAATTTGACAATCAAAATCTTATCAAAGAAATCATTTCGTTAAAACAACAAAAAGCAGAACTGTTAGGATATAAAAACTATGCAGATTACGTTCTGGAAGAGCGAATGGCAAAATCTCCAACTAAAGTTTTAGATTTCTTAAATGAGCTTCTTACCAAAGCAAAACCTTACGCCGAAAAAGAAATCGAAGAATTAAAAGCTTTAGCAAAAGCCGACGGAATCGAAGATATGCAAGGTTATGATCATTCTTTCTACGCTGAAAAATTACGCAAAGCAAAATATGATTTCAATGATGAAGAATTAAAACCTTATTTCCCTTTAAATCAAGTTCAGGACGCCGTTTTTGGACTAGCACATCAACTTTTCGGATTGGAATTTAAAGAAATCAACAACATCCAAAAATATCATGCGGATGTTAAAACTTATGAAGTGTACGAGGTTGACAATAGCGCTTCGACTCCGCTCAGCGACCAACAACCAGCAACCGACAACCGACAGCTTAAAGCTATTCTGTATACCGACTATTTCCCACGAAAAGGCAAACGTGCCGGCGCATGGATGACGAGTTATAAAAATCAATTCACGAAAGATGGCGAAAATTCTCGTCCGCATATTTCCATCGTTTGTAATTTCAGCAAACCGACGAAAGACACGCCAAGTTTGTTGACTTTCCAAGAAGTGACCACACTTTTCCATGAATTTGGACACGCAATTCACGGAATGTTAGCCAATACGCAATATCCAAATCTTTCGGGAACCTCTGTAAAATGGGATTTTGTAGAATTACCATCTCAGTTTTTGGAAAACTTCTGCTACGAACCAGAATTCCTAAAAACCTTTGCAAAACATTACAAAACAGGTGAAGTTTTACCCAACGATAAAATTGAAAAAATCGAACAATCCAAAAACTTTATGGAAGGTTACCAAACGCTTCGTCAATTAGGTTTTGGTTTGTTAGATATGGCATATCACACGCATCCTGAAGATGTAAATGACGTAAAATCTTTTGAAGACGCTCAAACTTCGAAAACCTCTTTATATCCTGTAAATCCAGAAACGGCGATGAGTCCGACTTTTTCGCATATTTTCCAAGGTGGATATTCGGCGGGATATTATTCGTATAAATGGGCAGAAGTTTTGGACGCAGATGCTTTCGCATATTTCAAAGAAACTGGAATTTTCAATCCTGAAACAGCAGCAAAATACAAAGTTCTATTATCATCTGGCGGAACCAAAGACCCAGTGGAATTGTACAAAGACTTCCGTGGCAGCGAGCCAAAAGTAGAAAGTCTTTTGAAAAGAGCTTTTGGGTAAATCTAAAATTAGCCGTCACTTCGAGTAGATTTTGAAAGAATCGTATCGAGAAGTTATTAAAATACTGGCTTCTCGATACGCTTCGCTACTCGAAGTGACGATTCTTACAAAACTTAACAATGCAAAACGAAGCAATTAATTACATCAATTCGCACAACCTTACCGGAATAAAAGGAGGAAAAGACCGCGAAACTTTTCTTGAAATATGGATGGTAACCGTTAACAATCGAATTTTTGCACGCTCTTGGGGATTTGCAAAAAGAAGTTGGTACAACACTTTTCTAAATGATTCTAATGGCGAAATAAAATGTGGTGACCAAGTTTTTAAAATAAAAGCCGAAATCCCAAATGATTTAGATGCTTTAAACGAAAAAATTAGTCAAGCTTATCTGGATAAATACGATTCTGGTGACAATTCTTATTACGCCAAAGGAATTACAGAACAAAACCACGTCGAAAAAACGATGGAATTTATCATTCAACAATCTTAAACTATAAACTCTCAACAAAAATGACTTGTCCTTGTTGCTCCGGAAAAACCTACGAAGAATGCTGCCAACCTTTCCACAAAGGTGATAAAACTCCACCAACAGCCGAAGCTTTGATACGTTCGCGTTTTTCTGCTTTTGCAATTCCAAATGCTGATTATCTTTGGGAAACGACACTTCCATCCAAAAGAAAATTCCATGATAAAGCCGAATTGCAAGAATGGGGCGAAATAAATACTTGGACAAAACTAGAAATCATCAGAACTCCAGCACTTAATCAAGTCGAGTTCAAAGCCTATTACACAGACCAAGATAGTAAACCTCAAGTTCATCATGAATTTTCATACTTTCAACTGATAAAAGGTCGTTGGTATTATGTTTCGGGGGATTTCGTTGAGTAAAATATGAGTTTTCAAAGTTTTGCTATATTTATCCATAATAATATAACAAAACGCTAACAAATCAATTTACTTTTGTACGGTAAATGAAAAAGTTCCTCATCATACTGCTTACTTTTTTCTACTTCGGAATGTCTTCTGGAGCGGCAATTAGTATTCATTATTGTATGGATGAACTTTCTTCGATCGGACAATCCTCCGATGAATCTTGTGGAAAATGCGGAACAAAATCTAAAAACGATTGTTGTAAAACCGAGTTCAAAGTTTTAAAAACTGATACTTCCAAAAAATCTGAACTTTTACAATTAAGTTTTGTTTCTTCGTTTGCAGAAGTTTTTACCCATCATTTTAAGTTTCCGGATATTTCTTATTCGGATTCAAAATTTCCATCAATTAAAATCAATGCACCACCCGAATCGTGGTCTGTTCCTATATTTATTCAACATTGTAATTTCCGAATTTAGAATTTGGTTGACGGTTTTTGGTTGATAGTTGTTAGCTTATAATTTAACTACTGTTCAATTTTTAAACCTAACGAGAAATCTAAAATCTAGTGTCTGTAATCTGACATCTAATATCTAAATTCAAACAAAATCTTGATTCTTGGCTCTTTGTTCTAGAATCTAAAAATCAATTACAATGAAAAAATACATTCTAACATTCGCACTTTCTATATTCGCAATCATTTCTATTTCTGCTCAAAAGACCAGTAATGCGAACATTACGAAACTTTACAATCAATATATTGAAATCAAAGATGCGTTGGCTTCTGACAAATCGGACGAAACTTCAAAAGCAGCTTTAAATTTCATTAAAACAGCAGGAACCATCGATTTAAAACTGATTTCTGAAGGTAATATCACTTCTTTAAGAAAAGACGCTACAGCGATTGCAGAAGCAAGAAGCATTCAAAAGCAAAGAGAATCTTTTTACAATCTTTCGGATAACATGATTGAAATTGCGAAGAAGTTCAAACTTTCGGATAAAAGCGTTTACGTTCAATATTGTCCGATGGCTGAAGGGAGCTGGTTGAGCAATGAAAACAAAATCGTAAATCCATATTACGGAAGCAAAATGTTGTCCTGCGGAAGCGTAAAATCTGAGATTAAAAACTAGTTTTCAACTTTTATTTAGTAAAAATGAAAAAGCTACTAATTGTAATTTTAGTATCGTTTTTTGCATTCGGATTTTCGCAAAATCATCAACATACAGAGACCAAAACCACTACAACGCAGCAAGGAAAATACGTTTGTCCGATGCATCCAGAAGTGGTTTCCGACAAACCTGGAAAATGTCCAAAGTGTGGAATGGAACTCGAGTTGGTGAAAGTTCCAAAATCTGAAAACAAACATCATGACGATTCCGATAGTGATGGCAAACTAAAACGAAATTCCGAAAACGGAAAGGTTTCGTTTGGTGGAAAGACCGTTCGATATGATTTGTATGTAAAAGACACGATCGTGAATTTCACAGGAAAAGAACGTCGTGCGATTGCCGTTAACGGAAAATTGCAAGCACCAACTTTATACTTCACAGAAGGCGATACAGCGGAAATTTATCTTCATAATCAAATGAAAGAAAAAACGGGTTTCCATTGGCATGGCGTCATTTTGCCAAATGAACAAGATGGCGTTCCGTATTTGACGACGAAGCCAGTAATGCCGGGTGAAACGCATTTGTATAAATTCAAGATTTCACAAAACGGGACTTATTGGTATCACTCACATCAAGGTGTACAAGAACAAATTGGAATGAATGGAATTTTGATTTTCAAAAAGCGTGAAGGTCAAGAATCCAGTCAAAATTATTCTGCAGAAATCCCAGTTCTTTTGGGCGAATGGAGTGATGAAAATCCAAAAAACATCATGCGTCGTCTTCACATGGGAAATACAGATTGGTATGCGGTCAAGAAAAATGCCGTGCAATCCTATTGGGAAGCCATAAAAGCGAAAAGTTTCAGAGTCAAATTGCTCAACGAGTGGAAACGCATGGAAGCGATGGATGTAAGTGACGTTTATTACGAAAAATTCTTAATTAATGGGCAACCAACTTCGGCTTATTCCAATCTTAAAGCGGGTGATAAAGTTCGATTGAGGGTAGCCAATGGCGGTTCGTCCACCTATTTTTGGTTGAATTATGGCGGCGGAAAAATTACAGTCGTCGGAAATGACGGAAATGAAGTCAATCCCGTTGTCGTTGATCGTCTAATCGTCGGCGTTTCTGAAACCTACGATATTGAAGTTACCATTCCTGAAAATAAGAGTTTTGAATTCCGCGCAACGGCGGAAGATCGATCTGGTCATGCTTCGTTGTGGTTAGGTTCGGGTGAAAAAGTAGAAGCACCCAACCTTCCTCGTTTAATGCTTTTTGAAGGTATGAAAATGATGAACGGCATGATGAAAATGAGTGGTGATATGAAGCCGATGAACATGGAAATGGGCAACCAAATGATGGATATGAATGAAGTGATGTATCCTGAACTTTCGGAAGCTCAACGAAAAGCTTCGGCGAAGCACATGAACGAAATGATGGGTGTTAAAACAAAAGAAGAGCCATCAAAACATGAAGAAATGGATCATTCTAATCATTCTGAAATGAAGATGGATGACAAGCCTGAAATCAAACGTTTGTCATACAACATGCTTTCGGCGCCCGAAATTACGGAACTTCCATCAGATAATATTAAGGAACTAAATTTCACTTTAGAAGGAAATATGTCCCATTATTTGTGGACTTTGGATAACAAAACGGTTTTGGAAACGGATAAAATTTTGGTTAAAAAGGGAGAAGTTCTGCGTATCAAAATGTATAACAACTCCATGATGCGCCACCCGATGCATTTGCATGGCCACGATTTTAGATTAATCAATTCTGAAGGTGAATACTCGCCACTGAAAAACGTAATGGACATTATGCCGATGGAAACCAACACGATAGAATTTGCGGCAAACCAAGATGGCGACTGGTTTTTTCATTGCCATATTTTGTATCACATGATGGCGGGAATGGGACGGATTTTCTCTTATGAGAACTCGGCTCCGAATCCTCAATTACCTGATAAAAAGGAAGCTTGGAAAGATTTTAAACGAGATAATTCGATGATGAGTTCGATGGCGATGTTGGACGTTTCGAGTAATCGAATTCATGCGGAAACAATGACAATGTTTGGTCCACATTGGGCAAATATTAATGAATTCCATTCGAATTGGAAGTTGGATCACTATGAAGCCAATGTAAAAGTGGGTCGTTATTTAGGAAAATTCCAATGGGCGTTGCCGTATGTGGGATTCCGAACTCAGAATAGACATTTTGAAATGGATCATCACGGAATGTTGATGAACCCTAAGAAAACGTGGTTCGGACAAAATGTAGCTCCGAAAAATAATAACGTTTTCATCGTTGGTATTCAGTACGTTTTGCCATTTTTAATTACAGCTGATGCAAGTATTGATCACAACGGAAAAGCTGTTTTGGAATTTAGTAGAGAAGATATTCCGCTTTCGAGAAGACTTCGAGGAAGTGTTTCTGTAAATTCTGACAAGGAATTTGATGCTGGACTCAACTATATCGTTAAAAAATGGCTTTCTATTTCTGGAAATTATGATTCGAAAATGGGTTGGGGAGCTGGTTTGATGTTGACGTATTAAATTCTAGTTGTAGAGTTTTGGGTTGAAGGTTTAAAGTTTTTGAGTTCCAGCGGCGGCTTCGCCGCCGCGCGAAACCTAGTTTTTGCATTATCACCAAATAAACAGATTCGGCGGCGCCAAAGGCGCCGCCGAATCTGTTTATCCGATAAAAATTTATCTTAATTAACTTCCACAAACTGATAAATCACGTTTGTTTTTGGATTAACAATAATGGTTGATTTATTTGGAAAACGCTTTATTCTGTAGAATTCTAAAGACTTATCCGTTTTTATTTCACTTAAAAAATTGGTATCCAAAATACCTTCAGGAATAAATTTCTCAAAGAAGCTTAATTGGTCGATGAACTTTTGACCATCAATTTTCTTTGCTTCCGTATCCGATTTTGTTTCGTCGGTTGTTGGTTGAGCCGCCATTAATTGTAATAATTCAGCTTTGTCGGCTTTGTATTTAAAAAATAAGCTGGACTTCCGTTCGGGAATTTCATTTTCTTGCCTTTAAACTCGGAAACAATATCCATTTTTGCACTAGGAAAAACCTCTTGAAAACTTACGTCTTGCGAATTGGTAACCGAATTTATTGTTTCGTTCACGGCTTTATCCATCGTTTCTTTCACTTGTTCTTGGGCTTTTTGCTTGACCTTTTCGGTAGCTTGGTCGATACTTTCATTAATTTTTTCTTCAACTTTATTACATGAAGTCAATGTTAAAGCCAAAACAGATGCGATTGCGATATATTTTTTCATTCTTTTTAAAATTTTGAAATCTACATTCAACAATTAACTTGCCAAGAAAAGTTTAGTGACGATTCTATATTTTTTTGAGTTCAGAAAGGAGTTGCGATTGTCTGTTGATGTAGTTGTTGAGATTATTCAGTTCGATAGGATTGTCATTTTGATATTTTTCGATTTCGGGAATGGTCTTTTTGATTTTAAAAATGGTGTATGTATCATCTATTTTTTGACTGTTCAATTTGGCTTGACCTATTAACTCACGGAGTTTTTGCGTTTTTAAATCGAATCGATCTGAGCTTTGTTTTATCATTTCTAAAGCGCTTTTCTTGGTTAAAGAATCAGAAATGCTTTCCGTTTTTGATTTGGCATCTGCATAATAATTTGCAGATTTTGAAATCACTTTTTCATTTTCAGAAATTATTTTTGTGGATTCTTTTTGAAGGTTTAGGATTTTCTCATCCAATTTTTTAAGGTTTTCATTTTTATCCAATAATGCTCCAAATATCTCGTCAACCAAATTTCCACCATAACGGCTTCCGCTTTTGCTTAAGCTTGAAGACGCCGAGGATTCCGCTTCCTCGATTACATTGGTTGGATTGTTTGCTTTTGAATTTCTGTTTGAATTTTCTGAACAAGAAAACAAGAAAAAAGCGCAACTTATATACAATATCTTTTTCATAATCTGATTTTACACTATTAGTTGTTATTGATTTTGAATTTGTTACAAATTTTGTTTTTATGTTGACTATTTCTTTAAGAGCCGAAATTCCGTGTGAGGGCGGAGCCGGAAATCCTTTTGCCGACACGAAGTGGAGGTAAAAGATTGCAGGCGCAGACCGACCGCAAGCCAAGGAGCGCGAGCGAAGCGAGCGCCAAAACGGCAAGCGGACACACCCAAAAAAGAAAAATAGAATTTGTTTTTGCTACTGACAAACTGTTGTCACAACTGCCTCGTAATTTTGGAGTAGAAATTAATCCTAAAACAAAAAAAACATGACAGCAACAGCGCAAGTTCTTTCTAAAGAACAACTTTTGAAACATTGGCAAGGACACAGAAACTTGACCAGAAGGGTGATTGAGGCATTTCCAGAAAAGGATTTGTTCGAATTTTCGATCGGCGGAATGAGACCGTTCGGAAGAATGGCACTAGAAATGATTTCCATCGGAAGTCCCGCTTTGAAAGGGATTTTGGAGAAAAGTATGGATGCTTATAATGAAGAAGCTTTTCAACCCAAAACGAAGCAAGAACTTCTGGATCGTTGGGATGAGGAAACGGTATTAATAAACGATTATTATAATCAAATTCCTGAGGAGCGTTTTGCTGAAACTTTTAATTTGTTCGGGCAATTCGAGTTTCCTGTTTATGAAAATATTTTGTATTTCGTGGATAATGAAATTCATCACAGAGGGCAAGGTTATGTGTATTTACGAGCTTTGGGAATTGAGCCTCCGTTTTTCTGGGAGCGTTAGACTATCAGATAAAAGAACCGAGAATCAAGAACCAAGATTTTGAGCTTATTTATTAATTTCACAAAAAAAATCGAAATGATTAATGTAATTGTAAGCTATAAAGTAAAGCCCGAATTTGTGGCTGAAAATAAAGCGAATATTCAGAAATTTTTAGAGAATTTTAAGTCAAGAACGGATTTGAATTTTGACTACAAAGTTCTCTTTGAGGCTTATGAGAACAAGTTTACGCATATTTCAGAATATGAAAATGAGGAAATTCAGCAAGAGGTTTTGAAAATTCCAATTTTTCTTGAATTTCAAAAAGCTAGAGATGAAAAAGGCTTGGTAGAACCTCCAACGATTTCAGTTTTAGAAAATTTAGGTTCGAACAGATGATTTTTGGTTTCGGGGGCGGCTTCGCCGCGCCCGAAACTTTTTACAGATGCTTCTGTTTAATATCCGAAAGCAAATTTTTAAAATTGATTTTCAATTCTTCAGGATATATGATTTCCATAGAATCACCAAAAGTAATCAACCAACGCGGAAAACCTTCATCAATCCATTCCGTTTCAAAGGTCATTAAAATTCCGTTTTCAGTGAATTCTTCTTTGGTTAAACCATAAAATTTCTTGGAATTAACGATGTGAGCATTCAATTTTTCTTGAACTAAAATTTGAACCTCCACTTTTTCTCGTTGAGAATTCTTTTTGTAATCGGCGATACTTCCGTATTCTGCTTGAAAATCAACATCCAACTTTTGGATTTTCTGCATTCTATCAATTCGGAATTGTCGAAAATCTTTTCGAAGTGTACAAAACGCCATCAAATACCAGAAATTGAATTCAAAAAATATCCCAACAGCTTCTACAACTCGCTCTGTCACTTGGTTGTTAACCGCTTGATAGTTCAGTTTCAGTTGCTTTTTCTCAGAAATACTTTCCAAAATAATCGGAATAGAATTCTTCACAACATCTTCCTCTTTATGGCTGTAATTGTACACATCAATCTGACTTTCGATATGTTGAATCATATTTCGATCCGAATATTTTAGAACAGATTTTACTTTACCCATCGCCGTTTGATAATGACTTCCCAAACTTTCGTGAGAAAATTTTTGCATGAATTTTTCGGCTGTGATAAAACTTAAAACTTCCTCTTTTGTGAACATCACAGGCGGCAATTTATATCCTTCCATCAATGAATAGCCACTTCCAGCTTCACCAATAATCGGAATTCCAGCGCTTTCTAAAGTTTTAATATCTCGATAAATCGTCCGAACACTTACTTCAAATTTCTGCGCCAAATCTTGAGCGCGAACCAAAGGTTTGCTCTGCAATTGCGTAAGAATAGCGGTTACACGGTCTATTTTTTTTAGATAATGTTCGGACATGCAAACGAATTTAAGAGTTTTTCTTTTTCTGTCTCAAAACATACAAATATAAACTTTCCACTTTGGTGCGCGCCCATGGTGTTTTGCGAAGAAACTTTAACGAAGACGAAACACTAGGATTCTCACCCGTAAAGCATTTGATGTTAATTTGTTTTCCCAATTCGCCATAGCCTTTGTAGTACTCTAAAAGTTCTTCTAAAATAGCGTCCAAACGTTTCCCGTGAAGTGGATCTTTAGAATTTTGGTCCATATTTTTTTTGTAAAAATACTAAAACGAAAAGCTTAGTTTGCAATTTTTCATTTTAAATTCCTCTCAAACTTCACTATCTTAGCTTCATTAAATAGGCTTAAAAATGAGCAGAAATACGGATGCCAACCGAAAAGCGAATAAGAAAAAAATCGACCAAAAGAAGAGGAAAACTCAAGAAGCCGAAGAAAAACGAAAAGCTCGATTAAAAGAAATCAGAGCCAGTTTTATTGAGAAGGAGAATCAACAACCAGATAGCGAATCATGAAAATTTTACACACTGCCGATTGGCATTTAGGAAAACGCCTAGACCGATTTTCACGCTTGGAGGAGCAAGTTTCAGTGATGAATGAAATCATCGAAATCGCTGATGAACAAAAAGTTGACATGATAATCGTAGCGGGCGACTTGTTTGATAATTTTAATCCAAGTGTTGAAGCGGCTGAACTTTTTTATAAAACCTTAAAGAGACTTTCCAACAACGGAAAACGTCCCGTAATTGCGATTGCAGGAAATCACGATTCTCCTAGTTTGATTGATGCGCCCGATCCTTTGGCTCGCGAATGTGGCATTATTCTCATTGGTCATCCGCAAGCAAAAATTCAAGAATTTGAGGTAGAAAATTTCAAAATTATAAATTCTCAAGAAGGATTTTTAGAGTTGAAATTAGTTCAGTTCGCGTATCCAATTCGATTAATTCATACCGCTTATGCCAATGAAGTTCGGTTGAAACAGTATTTCGGTGAAGAAAAAGAAAAAGCCTTGAACGAAACTTTAGCTGAGCATTGGAAAACAATTGCAGATGAATTCTGTGATGAAAATGGCGTTAATATTTTGACTACGCATTTATATATGAATAAGCGTGGTGCTGCACTTTTGGAAGAACCCGAAGGTGAAAAACCAATCAAAATCGGAAATGCGGATATGGTCTATTCGGATGCGATTCCTAATCAAATTCAATACACGGCTTTGGGACATTTGCACGGATTCAGAAATATAGGAACGGAACAAAAACCTGTTATTTACAGCTCTTCACCACTTTGTTATAGTTTTTCAGAGGCTGGCCAAACCAAATACGTTTCCATTATTGATGCAAAGCCCAACCAAAACATTTCTTTTGAAAAAATTGAATTAAAATCTGGACGGCAATTGGTTAGAAAAAGTTTCGATAACGTTGATGAGACAATCACTTGGCTGACAGAAAATCCAAATACTTTAATTGAACTAACCATCGAATCTGATTCGTATTTAAAAGCGGGAGACCGCAAACGAATTTTTCAAAGTCATGACGGCATTATTTATTTGATTCCAAAGGTGAAAAATATCGAAAATCAAAATGGTGAAATCGCTGAAATTGATCTTACAAAAGATTTAGAGCCACTTTTCGTCGATTATTTCAAATCGAAAAACGCAAATCAAGAACCGAATGAAGAATTAATGCAACTTCTTCAAGAAATTAAAAACGCTTAAATGATTCCACAGAAACTCATTATAGAAGGACTTTATTCGTATCAGGAACGTCAAAGTATCGATTTTTCCAATCTTACGGAAGCGGGATTGTTTGGGATTTTCGGGGCGGTTGGTTCTGGGAAATCGTCGATTTTAGAAGCAATTTCTTTTGCGTTGTATGGCGAAACTGAGCGTTTGAATTCGCGCGATAAACGTGCGTACAACATGATGAACTTAAAATCCAATCGTTCGTATATTGAATTTGATTTCATCAATCACGAAAATAAGTTGTTCCGCGCAACACGAGAATACAAACGAAATTCTAAGAATTTTGAAAATGTAAAGCCAGCTTCGGCAGTGTTTTATGAATTTAAAAATGAAACTTGGGAAGCTTTGGATCACGTGAATGCAGAAGAAATTATTGGCTTAAATTATTCCAATTTCAAACGGACGATTATTATTCCCCAAGGGCAATTCAAGGAGTTTTTGGAGTTGGGTGCGAAAGAAAGAACCGATATGATGAAAGAAATTTTCAATCTGTATCGATTTGATTTGCAGGATAAAGTTTCAGGTTTAAATAAGAAAAATCAAACGGAACTCGATCAACTTGAAGGAAAACTTTCGGGTTTTGAAACGATTTCGGAAGAACACATTGCTACGCAAAAAGATAATTTAATTCAAGCGAAAACAGCTCAGGAAAACTTAAAACTAGAATTTGAAAAAGTCAATTCGCATTATCAACAATTAAAAAACCTGAAATCGGATTTCGAATTGCTTTCCAAAAAAGAAACTGATTTTTCGCAATTAGAAAAAAATAAAGAAAAAATTGATGCAAAAGAGAATCAATTAAAGCTTTATCAATCGACATTTCGAGTATTTAACGATGATTTAAAAGAAAAAAAAAGAAATCAAAATCTTTTAAAATCTACGGAAGAGCAATTGAAATTGGTGGACGAAAATTGGAAATCGTTGACGGATAATTCGAATCGATTACAAAAATCAAAAGAAGAACTGCAACCAAAAGTTGATGCGCTCCCAAAACAAAAAGTTCTTGAGCAAGATTTAGAATTGTTGTTTCATGTAAAATCCGATGAATTTAAACTTGAAAAAAATGCACAAAGCACGATTGAAGGTGAAAAGTTTGTAAAAGAATTTAAATCTAAAGAAGAAGAAACTTCCATAAAAATTCAAAATCAAGAACACGAAATATTAAACTTAAAATCGAACTTAATTTCGTCCGCAACAATAATTGAAGTTGGCGAGTGGTTTTCGAAAGAAAAAAACTTAACTGATAATTTAGCTAAGGAAAAAGCCAGCTTTGAAACTAACAAAAAATCGATTGAAATTCTCGACGAAAAACTAAAAAATATAGAACCAAAAAAGCTTTCCGAAGAAATTGCAAAACTAAAATCAGAAAAAGAAAAGCTCCAAAATCAGAAAAATAAGCTGGAAGTTTCACGACAACTTTCACATTATTCTACCGAATTACACGAAGGAAAAGCTTGTCCGTTATGCGGCTCGGAGCATCATCCTTCGATTGCAGTTTTTGAAGATGTGAGCAATGATTTAGAAGTTTTAGAAGAAAAACTTTTGGCTTTAAATGGACAATTGGAAAGTTTAGAACAAAAAACGAAGGAAGCGGAAAAAATAACACAAGAAAAAAACTTGGTTTCTCAGCAAGGAAAACTAATTCAAAATTCGATTGAAACGCTGGAAAAGCAAATTTCAGATTTAGAAAAAACCTTCATTTGGAAAGACTTTTCAAAAGATCAATTTGATGATTTTCAAAATCGAAAAGCAGAAAACCAAAACAAAGAGCATCAACTAAAAACAAAAGAAAAAGAACTTGAAACTTCCCGAACCGAATTAGATTCCATTCGGAAAAAACTAGATAAAGCGAATCAACGTTTTCAAGAGATTTCGAATGAAAATTTAGAATTCAAAACCAAAATAGCAAGCAACAAAGCACTTTTAAAAGGATTAAATCCAAACGATTATTCTGAAAAAACGGAAGCTGAAGTTCAATTGCAACTTGAAAATTTAAAACAAGAAAATCAAAATACAGAAACGGTTTGGAATCATTTAATTTCTGAAATTCAAGAAATTCAAGTCAAATTATCGGCTGAAAATACGAAGCGTGAACAATTTCAAAAGCAAGTTTCTGATTTGAATTCTCAATTAGAAAAAATTCAAAATCAATTGAATGAGAATTTAGGAAAATCGAATTTCAATGATCTAGATGCAGTTTTAGAAATTTTGAATCAAAATTTAGACGAGCAAAATATTCAACAGGAAATTCAGAATTTTAAAATTCAATTCGAAACTCTGAAAAACAGCATTTCGGAATTGAAGGAAAAACTAAAAGATTTTTCATTCGATGAAAACCAGTTTTTGGAAACAGAAAATCAATTTAAAATCAAAGAATCTGAACTTGCAGAATCCAATAAATTCGCGATCCAAATCGCTGCAGAAATCACTCGTTTGGAACAAGAATTCAAGAAAAAAGAGGATTTATTGAAAGAGCAGGCAGCACTTTCTAAACGTGCAGAAAACCTTAAAACGATGTTCAATCTCTTTAAAGGAGCAGGTTTTGTGCAATATGTTTCTTCCATTTATTTGCGTCAATTATGTGATCATGCCAATGTACGATTCCATCGAATGACGCGCAACCAATTGAGTTTGCGTTTGAATGATAACAACGATTTTGAAATTGTCGATTTCCTCAACGAAGGTCGTAGTCGAAGTGTGAAAACGCTTTCTGGCGGACAAGCTTTTCAAGTGTCGTTGAGTTTGGCGTTGGCTTTAGCAGAATCGGTGCAGTCCAATGCGAAAGCGGAAAAGAATTTCTTCTTTATTGATGAAGGTTTCGGAACGCAAGACGTAGAATCCGTTAACATCGTTTTTGAAACTTTAATGAATCTTCAAAAAGAAAACCGAATCGTCGGTATTATTTCCCACGTCGAAGAACTGAAAGAACGTATGCCTATCTCTTTAAGCATCGTAAAAGATGAGGAAAAAGGAAGTCTTATCCAAAACCAAAATTAATCAGCTATGAAAAATATATTCACTTTTTTTGCTTTAACACTGACGCTGTTTATGAACGCTCAAGATATTGCTAATTATAAAAAATACGAAACGGCAAACGCTCAACTTAAATCTTCAAAAACCCAAGTAAAAACGATACTTTTTGGAGATTCTATCACCGAATTTTGGAAATCTAATAATCCATCATTTTTTGAGCAGCATCAAATTGTAAACCGTGGAATTAGCGGGCAAACAACGTCGCAAATGCTACTTCGATTTCGACAAGATGTTCTGAATCTAAATCCGAAACAAGTTGTTATTATGGCGGGAATCAATGATATTGCTGAAAATACGGGTCCAATTTCTTTAGAACATGTTGCGGACAATATATTTTCGATGGTTGAATTAGCGAAATTTCACCATATTAAAGTCGTGATGAGTTCCGTTTTGCCAGCCTACTCTTTTTCGTGGAAAGCAGGAATAGAACCCGCAAACAAGGTTTTAGAACTTAACAAAATGCTGAAAGCCTATGCGTTGAAAAATAAAATTCCATTTATTGAATACCATGCTGCGATGAAAGATACTCGAAATGGATTACCAGCCAAGTATTCAGGAGACGAAGTTCATCCCAATAAGGAAGGTTACGATGTGATGGAAAAGATTTTGCTTCCGTTTTTGAAATAGTAAATAAAACAATAAAACTCGGGCGCCCAACTTCGTTGGGCGCCCGATTCTATTTAAAATTCAGACAAAAATCTGAAATTCTTCTTAGTGACCTTCTGTTCCGTCAACTCCGTGAGCGTGACCGTGAGAAAGTTCTTGTTCAGTTGCTGGTCTTGTGTTCAAGATTTCAACGTCGAAGTTTAATGTTTTTCCAGCCATTGGGTGGTTAAGATCTGCAACAACCATTTCTGGAGTTACTTCTACCACAACCGCTTGGAAATTGTTTCCTTGGTTGTCAGAAAGAGGCAAAATAGCACCTACTGGTGGCATACCTGATTCTTGGAACATATCAACTGGTAATTGAGCAATCGCATCGTCTTGTCTCTCACCATACGCCTCTGCTGGAGAAATTGTGAACGATTTTTTATCACCTGCTGTAAGACCTTTAATTTCGTTTTCAAATTTTGGAATCATCATTCCAACACCGTATAAAAAAGTAAGCGGATTTTCGCCATTTGTTTCTTCTACGAAAACTTTTTCACCATTACCTTCAATAGTGTGTAATGTGTAGCTAAGAGCAACTACATGATTGTTGTCTACTGTCATTTTTTAGATATTTAAGGATTTCTCCTTGTTTTACTTAAGTTCGTTGTAACGAGTACAAAGATAGTGTTTTGAAGTCAGTTTTTATTCGAAAATTGAAAATTAGATGGGTAGATTTTGGGCAATCCCCTCGCCTTTCCGTTGCCACTTCTCGGGTCGGGCTATTCGCTAAAAGTCCTCAGTCGACGCTCGCTTCGCTCGCGCCTCCTTCCGGGCTACCACTACTATCCCTATTGCGAATGGATGTTGTTCTTATTTGTGTAATCAATATTATTTGAAGTCCAAAATCTTGGTTCTTGGTTCTTGGTTCTAGGCTCTTGAATCTTTTAAACTAAAACTTTCTCGCTTTCGCTAACATAGGAATTGAAATCAAACCCATTATAAGCATCAAGCAAATCTGCAGCGGAAGTGAAATAAAAGAATAAATTAAGCCTATTTCACTACCAAGCGTTGCATTTTTTCCCATGGAAATAAACAAGGCCATAAAACCAAATTTCATCGCTAGGTTAAAAGCACCAATTCCACCAGAAGCCGGGATAATCATTCCTAAAGTTCCTACTACTAAAAGATAGAAACCATCGGCAAAACCAAAATCTGAGGTTTCAGGTAAGGAAAAACAAACTAAATAGGCTGCAAAATAATAACAAACCCAAATAAGAACAGTTAATAAAAAGAACTTCCCCTTTTGCTTTAATTTGAAAATCGATAATAATCCCGCTAAAATACCTTTAGCAAAATCAATCAGTTTCTTACGTTTAAAGATGACCAAATAAAGAATAGCTATTACAACTAGTACCAACAAAACAATTTTTAAAACAAAATAAAACTGTGCAAAGTCTGAAATTCCAATACTCAACAATATGTTTTCAAACCAGTTTGGTTCAGTTACTTTGTCTTCTTTCTTCTGCGTCGTGGCTAATTTGTAGAAACTAAAAATAACATCATACTTAAAAATCAAAGTCAAGCCAAGAAAAACAAGCATGCAAACCAAATCGATTACACGTTCTAAAATAATCGTTCCAAAAGATTTATCAACTGGAACTTTTTCTACACCGTAAAGCGCTGTTGCACGTGCTAATTCTCCACTTCGAGGAATCGTTAGGTTCATTAAATAACCAAATGAAATTGACCATAACGAATTGCTATTGGAGATTTTATGTCCCATCGGTTCCAATAACAAATTCCATCGAACCGCTCGAAACCAATAGGCTCCCAATCCAAAAACAGCCGCTAGCAAAACCCAAGAGTAATTCGCTTTTGCTAATGCTCCTTTAATCACCTCAAAATTCAATCCTCTTAAGGCAAGCCATAAAAAAAATCCCGCAAACGCAAGCGAGATAACGATGGTTAAGATGTTTTTTACAGGACTAGAAGTCGATTTGTTTTCCATAAAATCTTACGTTAAAAGATTGGTCTCTTCGTTCGGAAATACAATCGTTGGTTGAAAAACCTTCGCTTCTTCGGGAGACATCTGAGCGTAAGCGATGATAATAATCGTATCGCCTTTCTGTACTTTACGAGCTGCAGGTCCGTTCAAGCAAATCTCACCCGATTTACGCTTTCCTTTAATCACGTAGGTATCAAAACGCTCACCGTTATTGACGTTCACGATATACACTCTTTCCCCTACAATAAGTCCTGCAGCATCAATAAGATCTTCATCAATGGTGATGGATCCGATATAGTTAAGGTCAGATTCCGTGACTTTCACACGATGAATCTTGGATTTAAATACTTCAATTAACATGGCGCAAATTTAAGAATTTATTTGTTTTACTACGAAAAAATAGATTTTTTTCAAAAGCAAATTTATTGAGAAAAACTTTCCATAAAAATCCTTTATTTATCTAATTTTCAACAATAAAGCAAAATCACATCATTATCGATAAATATTAAGGAATTCGCAATTAGACTTATAAATTAAACAAAAGTTTAAAAACACCTTAATACAAGGCAGTTGGCATAATATTGGATGCCTACAAAAGCGATATTTACGTGCAAAGTACTATTATTAGTTTTCAATAAAAAAGGAATAAACGCTATAACATATTCGCTTTTTTGTAAAAAAATTTGCACAATATGAAATTTGTTTTATATTTGTTATTATAAGATAATCAACACACTAACTTTTTAATTTAAAAATTATGAACAAGTCTGAATTAATCGACGCAATTGCAAAGGATGCAGGAATCACTAAAGTAGCAGCTAAAGCGGCTTTAGAATCTTTTATCTCTAACGTAACTTCTACTTTGAAGAAAAAAGACGGAAAAGTATCTCTAGTAGGATTCGGAACTTTTTCAGTAGCTGAAAGAGCTGCTAGACAAGGTATCAACCCTGCTACAAAAAAACCAATCAAAATTGCTGCTAAGAAAGTTGCTAAGTTTAAAGCTGGTGCTGATCTTGCTGGAGCAGTTTCTGGAGCTAAGAAAAAATAATCATTCGATTATTATAAAAAAAGAAACCTCGTTTTATTCGAGGTTTTTTTTATGTTTTACGGTGACAATCTTGTTACTTTCCAATCATAATCTTCTTGCAAGGAGTACAAAATACGATCATGCAAACGATTCGGACGCCCCTGCCAAAATTCAATTTCATACGGTTTAGCCAAATAACCTCCCCAATAGTCTGGACGTTCAATTTCTTTTCCCTCCCACGACTTTTCTAAATCCTGCAATTCTTTTTCCAAAAACTCCCGATTCGGAATTTCGGAACTTTGATGCGAAACCAACGCTCCTAGCTGACTACCACGTGGTCGCTGCGAAAAATAACCGTCACTCAAATTCGGAGCAAGCTTTTCTAATTTGGCCTTGATAATGATTTGACGCTCCAAAACAGGCCAGAAAAAATGAAGACAAGCATGCGGATTTTTCTCAATCGCTTTGCCTTTCTTACTGTCATAATTGGTATAAAATATAAATCCTTCATGCGTGTATGCCTTCAACAAAACCATTCGAGTTCTTGGACACGAATCTGCTTCTAACGTAGAAACCGCCATGGCATTGGCTTCCGAAATCATTGCATTTTCATCCGCCTCTAAAAACCAATCTCGAAACTGCTCGATCGGATTTTCTCGAATTTCAGACTCCAAAAGTTCGGATTTTGCATAAACTTTACGGTGGTCATGAAGATTTTCCATATTATTTTATATTTTTGAGTATGAGTTATTCCTACAAAGGTAAAATTTTAATTTCCACGCCCGATATTTCGGGAGACATATTTTCTCGTTCGGTCATACTTGTCATCAATCATGACGAGAATGGCGCATTTGGCTTAATTTTAAACAAAATGAATAAAAATGTAAGCTTACGAATTGAAGAAAAAGTAGGATTTAAAGTGGAAATTTTCGAAGGAGGTCCGGTTGAAAATGATAAAATTTTTATTCTTGCTAAAGGAAAACCCGAAACCGAATCCTACATGGAATTCATAGACAATTACTACGTAACCGAAGACCTGGAAACCATCATAGCTCAAGTTTTAGAAGATAAAATTTCACTTGAAGAAATCAAAGTTTTCTCTGGCTACTCTGGCTGGACGGCTCAACAACTAGAAAACGAAATCAAACAAAAATTTTGGACGGTTGTAGAACTCTACAACATGGATTACACCTCAGAAAACGACCAAAATCTTTGGAAGAAGATTATGCAAAATTTAGGTGGTGAATTTCTGATTTGGGCGAATAGCCCGGAAGATATTTCGATGAACTAAGTTTTTAGTGAAAAACTTTAACACAATTTAGCAATCAGTTAGATTTTTCTTAACGATAAAATCACTTCCTTTGACATGCGATTTGAGATGAGAAAATGAAATTCTACATGAAGTAGAAAAATGGAAATCGCAATAATTTAGAAACCCCTAGTAAATTTCCATATTAAGGGACTAAAGCCCGATAAACGACTGCAAAACGGTTATTTATCGGGCTTGTCAATTTAAGCCATCTCGAAAGACGCTTGCCATTGCTGAATCCAATTTGAGAGGGTCTCAAACTTGAATTCTCTATTTCTAATTTTCGTTACTGAAAACAAGCCTTTAACATCCGAAATCAACAAGATTTCTTCCGCTTTTTGAGATTCGAAAGCAACCATTTCTACTTCTTCCACTTCCGCAAGATTTTGTTTGCTTAAAAATGTAACAAAATTCTCCATTAGAGGCGAAATAAACGCACCTTCGGATTGTTTTGGAACTTTGATCTTACCGTCTTGCAAAAACATCAAATTCCCCGAAATAGAACGCGCAATTCGTTTATTAGGATTCAACATTATCACTTCATCCAAATCATTTTCTTTCGCGTAAATCGAAGCGTATACATTTTCTGGACAGTGCGTTCTAATGTTACTCAACAAGCTTGTATTCACATTTATTTCCTTCAAAATATCCAATTCATAATTTCCTTGAACTTGAAGAATATCTTGTAATGAATTCCGTTTCAACACGTAACCTACATTTCCTTTTTCCAAAGATGAATCAATGGCTTCGCGAAAAGCAAAAAACTCAATAATTCCATTTTCGAATTGAAAATCGCTAATTTCTTTTTGCACCAAATTTTGAAAATACTCAAGCGTATACGTCAACGGAATATTCATTCGCATTTTACGCATCGATGCCATTAGGAAGAAATAGGATTCTTCCGCCATAATGATCGCTCCATTGCGAACAAAAAAAGCAACACTTACTGAGTCCCCGTATAAAAACGCTCTATTGATTGGTGAAAAATTTTCTGAAATTGTAAAATCTTGCATAGCTATTAAAAATAATGAACGAATTTTCATCCGTTCATCCTTTGTATTATTTTTTATCCTGCTCCTAGTTTTATTCGAAGGTTTTCGATAAGATTATCCCAATAAATTTTGTTCTGCTCTTCATCACCTGGATCGCAGAAATCAGTAATATTTAAAGCTAAATCTTCTGTAATTTCGTCGATAACAATTGTCATCTCGAAAAAATTCTTAGTTCCTTCATCCTCTTCCCAACGAAAACGCACAAAACTTTCTGGCTTGTACCTAATCAAGGTTGCCTTTTCCGTGTGACCTCCGCCCCAAGTAAAATAAAAATCGTCTCCCTTCTCTACCACCTCATCTGAAAACCACTCGGACAAGCCTTCAGCGCTTGCCAAGTATTCATACAAAATCTCTGAAAGACAATGCATTGGATATTCGTAATGCACTTTCGTTTTCGACATACTTCCTATAATTTTTATTGAGCCGCAATATATAAATTAATTTCGGAAATACGCACTATGAAAAAATGATTTTTGTTGCCTTACTCGCTTAAAATTTTAAGTATAATATCACAACCTTCTTTAATTTCCTCCTCCGAAATCGTTAATGGTGGCGAAATTCGTAAATACTCATTTCTATAAAGTTGCCAGAAAACGATAAGTCCTTCTTCCATACAACGTTTAGCCACTTGAAGTGTATATTCTGGTGAACCAAGATTGACCGCCAACATCAAACCTAATCCGTTAATTTTTTCGATTTTTGGATGTTTTAAATAGGATCTGAAAAGTTGCTCCTTACGATTTACCTCATTCATTAATCCAGAATCTAAAACCTCCTGTAATGTCGCCAAAGAAGAAGCTGCAATTAAAGGATTCCCACCAAACGTCGTGATATGACCTAACTTCGGTGAATGTGAAAGCGATTGCATAATTTCTTTAGAACTCATAAATGCACCAACTGGCACTCCACCACCCATTCCTTTTCCCATAACAAGGACATCCGGAACCATATCGAAATGTTCAAACGAAAATAATTTTCCCGTACGTCCAAATCCTGGTTGAATTTCATCTAAAATAAGCAATGCGCCAACTTCTTCGCAACGCGCTTTTAGTTTTTTGAAATAGTCTTGATTGGGCACTAAAAAACCAGCAGCACCTTGAATGGTTTCTGCAATAACACAAGCTGTTTTTTCTGTAATTTTCTCGAATTCGGATTCATCATTAAATTGAATAAAATCAACCATCGGAAGCAAAGGACGAAATTCCCGCTTATGCGTTTCATTTCCAGAAACCGAAAGCGCACCATGTGTATTTCCGTGATACGAGTTCACCATCGAGATAATTTGCTCACGACCTGTATATCGCTTTGCCAATTTCAATGCGCCATCAATAGCCTCCGCACCAGAATTCACCAAATACGTAACTTCTAAAGGCTCGGGCGTTGCTTCCGCTAAAAGTCGACATAACTTAACTGGCTTCTCTTGAGCATATTCACCATAAACCATGACATGCAAATACGAATCTGCTTGATCTTTGATCGCTTGAACAACTTTTGGATGCGAATGTCCCAATGTATTAGCAGAAACACCAGCTACAAAGTCTAAGTATTTTCGGCCATCTTTTCCATAAATATAACTTCCTGAAGCTTTCTCCACTTCGAAACCCGCAGCAAACGGCGTTGTTTGCGCTTGGTAGGTAAAAAAATCTGATTTCGTATTCATTTTAGTAAAATTGAATAGCAAAAGAAAAGGGTAGAAAATAGAAAACGAAAACCTCGTTACTTACGAACTCGTTTCGGTTTTTTCGCTTCTTCTTTCTCTTTTTCTTTCTTTATTTTGTCTTGAGCTTGATCGAAAAGCTCGTTTTTAGATTCGTAAATTGTAGCAGGATAATTCGGAGATTCCACAAAAATATCGCGCCATGTTTTCAGTCGATCAGTTGTATTCCAATTAAAATCTGGGAAAAACCGTTTTTCTTTGGAAACCAAACTCATCGGGATCATTTCTCCATTGGAACCGATATTACACGAAACAATCTGGATTTTCTTCTCTTCAAAATCAGCAACGATTTTTCCGCATGTTGCTAGGTTGATTCCAATTCTCGATTTTTTATTGGTTTTAGCATCCACATCATCCGCATACGTTATTGCTTGCGCATTTCCGACAACATTTGCTTGCTTTATTTGATCATTTTCAAAAATAAGATGCATCAACTTTCCTTTCACTTGATCAAACTCATCCAAATTATTCAAACTATCCACTTTGCTAATCGCAATTGCATTGTTGATGACTTTCAGAGAGTCCAAATTCTCGGTTTGCGTATTGAAATACGCTTCAATTTTTTCACCGGTAACTTGTTTAAAGCCGCTCCACAAAATTGGTTTTCCATCCAAATGCATAATTCCATCCGTTTCATTGAAACTCAAAGAATCTGCACGAGCCTGAGCATTGGATTTGTACATTCTTGCTTTTTTAAACGCTCTTAGGAAACTTAATTTCTTTTGAGGATTGCCCGAATCAAGTTTTTGATAGGTGATAAATTTTTCGGCTGCGAAATACATCGAATCTTTAGTAAAAATCTTTACGGCATACGGCTTTTCTGTAATAACTGCAGAATCGGTTTTTTGCCAAACTTCACCATAACCGCCTTTGATGTATCTATTTTCTTGAGGATCATCCAAAGTTACATCGCCTTTTGCATTTCCATACCCCGAATTTCGGTTGAAATAAATGGTGTTTCCTGTTAGTTTTTTATTGTTATAATAAACGATGGAATTCTTCTTTAGAAAAACTTCGTCGGTATTCTGGTTGAACGTTCCCTCTTCGGTATAAATTTTATTCGAACGATTTGCTTTATCATAAATCGTTGTTGGCCCCGTAAACGTTGATATGTTCGTATTTTGATTATGAAGGATATTAACTCCTTCAACTAAATATTTTGGATTATCAATTCGAACATCTCCCGTAAAATCAATCAACTTCGTAGAAACATTGTACACTGCAGACTTCGTGTACATCGTATTCTGAGCGTCGGTGATTGTCCCACCCGTATTGAAATACGCTTTATTGGTTTGACGTTCGTAGTAAAGCGTTTCTGTTTTTATCGTTTGCTTTGGATCGATAAGAACCACATTTTTTCGAGCAACACCACGTTCTGTATTTCCGTCATACTCCATTTCTTGAGCTGTAATCACAGAACCATCAGCATTCACCAACTTCACATTCCCATACGCTTTAATGAAATTTTCTTCGCTGTACAAAACCACATCATCCGCATATAAAGTAGAACCTTTATGTTCGAAAACGACACTTCCTGTAAAATTTGGATTACCATCGTATCGATCTTTACTCACACCAAAACGATCGGAATGCACATGCTTGATCATTTCCGTAGGCTGCTTGGAATCCGGTTTCTTTTGCAAAAAAGGATCTCTCTGCACTGGAGTTTTTGGCTGAGGCTTAACCTGAGCAAAAGCAGACGTGCTGAAAAGTAAAAATAAAAAAAGAAGGTATTTCATTACTCTTTCTTAGTTCCGTAGAAATATAAAGAGTGGGTATCAATTTGCACACCAAAAGCTTCTTCAATAGCTTCTTTAATCCCCTGAATTCTTGGATCGCAAAATTCAATGATCTCTTCAATCTCCTTATCCGAATCCTTTTTGTACACCACCAAATGGTCATGTTGTTTATCAAAATAGGATTTTTCGTAGGAAGAAGAAGTCAAAGTCTTCTCGCCAAACTGATGTTTTCTGATAAGTCCAGCGTCCAAAAATATCTCAATCGTGTTGTAGATAGTTGCCTTAGAAACATGATATTTTTTCTTCATCATGATTAAATACAAATCATCTACATTAAAATGGTGTTCTAGATTATAGATTTCCTCTAAAATTGTGTATCGTTCAGGCGTATTGCGGAATTTATTATCCTGCAAATACTGTCTCAACACTTCTTTGATCACCTTTATATCTGAATCTTTCTGTTTCGTATCCATTGCCATGCTATAAAGATACAAAAATACTGATTTTTGGAGAAATAGAATCCTTGTCTAAGAATTATGATGTCTTTTGAAATCTACTTGCTCAATTCGCGTGCTTGACATATACGAATCCACTAATGGCGCCGATTCTACAACTACGTTATGCGGCGTAACTCCCCAAGCTTTAAAATCATCACTTCCTAGAACTTTTACGAAATTGTAAATATTCAATGTAATTTTCTCTTTCAAGGACAGCAATCGATCACTGATGTACGTATTATCAATAATAACATACTTCAAATCTGGTGGTACATTATGTTGTCTCAATGATTGGTAACCACTTCTTGAAGGAAGTTCGTCATTCATCATCATATCGTTCAGAACTTGATCAAAATACTCATTAATACGACGATCTATTTTAAATCCAAGCAAGAAATTAACTTTATAAATCGTACCCGGCATAATTTCATCCACATAATATTTGAATGTGTACGGCTCTTCTTGATTAATAATACTTAAGATAAAATAATGATCCGCACGTTTTGGTTGCTTACGAATAATGGAATAAATAATTTTAGACTCGATTTCGTCTTGTCTTTTAGCTCTACTTAAATAAGCCAGATTCGTAGCGTATTTCGGGATGGTTTCATCCAATTTCATGTCCTTAATAATCGGAACATAGGAATCGAATTTCACGAATTTTACAAACTTCGCTTTAATTAATCGTCCATTATACCAAGCGTACATACAAACTGCGATAAACCCTCCAAGAACCATCGTTAACCAACCTCCATCAAAAAACTTGATTACATTGGCATAGAAAAATCCAAGTTCGATACTACCATAAACCAAAGCAAAAAGCGCGATGAAAGCAAAGTGAACTCGATGACGTTTCAACCAAAAAATGAGTAATATCGAAGTCATAATCATCGTAATGGTAATTGTTAAACCATATGCCGCTTCCATATGTTCTGACTTTTGGAAATAAAGAACAACGATAAAACAAAATATCATCAATCCCCAGTTAATACGAGGAATATACATTTGACCTTTCACACCACTAGGATAATTGATTTTTTGATTTGGCCAAAAGGCAATTGACATCGCTTCCGAGAACATGGTAAATGAACCTGTAATTACCGCCTGACTGGCAATAATCGCAGCCATTGTCGCTAATAATACACCAGGAAAAACCGCCCAAGAAGGCATAATTCCGAAAAACGGATTGATTCCTTGAGCAACAACAGTATGATAATTATCTAATAACCAAGCACCTTGACCTAAATAATTTAAAATCAACATTAATTTAACAAAGATCCAACTCACACGGATATTTGATTTCCCGCAATGTCCCAAATCTGAATATAAAGCTTCTGCTCCCGTTGTACAAAGGAAAACCGCTCCCATAATCACAATAGCACTTGGCGAATGTGTGATTAAGTTGTAGGCATAGATTGGGTTAAATGCTTTGATAATTTCAACATGATCAAAAATATGCATCGCTCCAAATCCTCCTAAAGCTAAAAACCACGTAATCATAATGGGTCCAAAGAATTTTCCGATTTGCGCGGTTCCGAATTGTTGAACCACAAATACGATAAATAGAATAATTAACGTATAAAGAACAACTGGCGTATCTGGATTATAAATCTTCAACCCTTCAATGGCCGACATCACCGTTAACGATGGTGTAATCACGGAATCTGCAACCAAAGTCGCCGCTCCAATAATAGCAACTAGATAGAGCCAACGTTTTTTCATTCGCTTGACAAGAGAATATAAAGAAAGGATTCCGCCTTCCCCTTTATTGTCCGCACGAAGTGCAATAACCACATATTTTACGGTAGTTTGCAATGTAAGTGTCCAAATAATACACGATAAAGCACCTTCGATATAATCTTCAAAAGGCATTTGCGCACCTTCGCTTCGAGCATTTACAATCGCCTTCATCACATATAATGGCGAGGTCCCAATGTCCCCAAACACAATTCCTAGTGATACAATTACTCCAATTAAAGTAAGTTTCTTGGTGTCAAAATGATGACCTCCTTCTAATGCTGTTGCCATTAATTTGTGGTTTTTAAAAAACGGATGCAAATTTAGACGAATTTTTGATTTGACCATCGAAAACTTTCATCAATTTGCGTTTCATTAAATAACTTAATTTCAAAGGTATATATAAATAAAAAAAGGACAAGCAATGCTTATCCTTTTTTTTATATATACTAAATTATGCTTATGCTTTCACATACATTACTTTCTTAATTTCTTCTTTTACTTTCTCCAATTTCGGGAACCATTCTGCAAATAATGCTGATGAATACGGAGCTGGAGCGTCTGGAGTTGTAATTCTCTTAATTGGTGCATCCAAATAATCAAATGCTAATTGCTGAACCATATACGTAATTTCTGAAGCTACAGAACCAAATGGCCAAGCTTCTTCTAATACCACAAGACGGTTCGTTTTCTTAACAGAATTAATTACAGTATCGTAATCTAACGGACGAACAGTTCTAAGATCGATAACTTCTACTGAAATTCCTTCTTTCTCCATGTCTTCTGCTGCTTGAAGCGCCAGTTTCATGATTTTACCGAAAGAAACCAAAGTAACGTCTGTTCCTTCTTTTTTGATATCTGCTTTACCAATTGGCAAATAGTATTCTTCTTCAGGAACTTCCATTTTATCACCATACATCTGCTCAGATTCCATGAAAATCACTGGATCGTTATCTTGAATAGCAGATTTCAAAAGTCCTTTTGCATCATATGGATTGGATGGAACAACCACCTTCAAACCTGGACAGTTTGCAAACCAACTCTCTAAAGCCTGTGAATGCGTCGCTCCTAATTGACCAGCAGAAGCTGTAGGCCCTCTAAAAACGATTGGGCAATTCCATTGACCACCACTCATCTGGCGAATTTTTGCAGCATTGTTGATAATCTGGTCAATACCTACAAGACAAAAGTTGAAGGTCATATATTCTACGATAGGTCTATTCCCGTTCATTGCAGAACCGATTGCAATACCTGTAAAACCGAGTTCAGCAATTGGAGTATCAATTACTCTTTTAGCACCAAACTCATCTAACATCCCTTTAGAAGCTTTGTAAGCACCATTGTACTCTGCCACTTCTTCACCCATTAGGTAAATAGATTCGTCTTTACGCATTTCTTCACTCATCGCCTGAGCAATAACTTCACGAAAAGTATATTCTGCCATAATCTGTTTTAATTAATTAGAATACAAAATTAGCAAATTTTAAATAAAAAGAAATATTCAAGGTATAAAAAAAAGACATTCATGACGAATGTCTTTACCATTAAAATATGATGGTTGTGAGTTGGTTTAGTCTGCTTTTTGCCAAGTTTGGGTTCTTCCGATAAGCGAAAGCCCTACGTAGCCTCTTACATTAAGTTTATTCCCGTCTCTTTTAATCGTACATTTATACGTTTTTCCAGATTTAGGATCGGTGATTGTTCCACCAGAAAATTCAGCACCATCTTTTTTCAATCCACGAATAATTTCTAGACCGATAAGTGGTTTGTTTTTACGATCATCACTACATTTTACACAGTTATTATTTTCTGGTTTTTGTAGTAATTGATTAATTTTCGCATAATATTTACCATCCGATTTTTTATAAATCTCAACGATGGATTTTGCTTGTCCCGTTTCGTCGTCAATTGTTTTCCATTTCCCTTCTATTTGTGCAAAAGAAAAAACACTGATTAGCGATAACGCAAAAGTGAATACTAATTTTTTCATTTTCTAAATTTTTAATAATTCAATAGAAATCTACTTCTGTTGATTGATTGGCTAAAATTAGATTTTTTTTTTAAACAACAAAAATATTTTACTATATATAGCATAAATATCAACAAATAAGCCAAAAATAAAAACTAAACAGAATAAAATTTTACCGTGAATCTGTATTGAAGATATTGCGGTTTTGATACCAAATTCCGAAAAGGGAAACAAACGCTGTCATAATCGTAAAAACGAGTGCTGCCGACACGGAAATCTGAGGATCAAAATGATACAAGACCGCCGCTTTCATAAATAGCCATTCACGAACGCCAATTCCTGAAAACGAGATTAAACTAAAAATCGCACTTAACAAGAAAACGACTAAATAAATCCAAACCGAATCAACAGGAGCAATCGCTTTGAGAATGCAAAAAACACTAAAAACTTGAAGTAATTGAACGCCAATAGAATACAAAAATGTCTTCGTAAAAATAGTTTTATAAGTTTGAAAAAATAGTTTGAAGAAGAAAAATCCACCAATAACAGAAATGAATGCAGCTCCGAATAACGCCCATTTCCATGGCGTTTCAAATAAAGCAATGGCAAAAATTTGAATTAAAACCACAATTGCCATCAAGCCAACCAATCGATCGCAAAATATAGCCGACGTTAATTTCTTAACGTTCCACTGGAATTTTTTATTGAGAATGTAGATTTTATAGGCATCACCACCAATTCCGCCTGGAATAAAGAAGTTGTAAAACATCCCAATGAGATACAATTTCCAATTGGTAATTTTGGATAAATAATAGTCTTGAACTTCTAAAAACTGAACCAGTCGAAGTGAGGAAACCACTTGTGATAGGACAAAAGCAACTAAAGCTAGCGTGAGATAAACGTAATTACTCTCAACGATTAATCCCCAAACTTCTCTAAAGGGAATCTTTTTAAAAACCCAAAACAGCAATAGAAAGCTCACTCCAATTTTGAGCAGCGTGATTCCTATTTTCTTTACTTTTTTCAAAAAGTGGTGATTTTTCTGATATTAAATGGACGCTTACTCTGCGATTCGTAATAGGTTTTCATCAATAAATCAACAATAATCCCTGTTGTAAATAATTGAATCCCAACAAAAATTAACAAAATACCTAAAATCAATAAAGGTCTTCCGCCGATTTCTTCGCCCATTAATTTTAAAACCAACAGATACAAATTCACCAAAATCCCCAATCCAAAAGCGATAATTCCTAAATTCCCAAAAAGATAAATAGGCTTTTGAAGGTATTTTTGGTTAAACATCAATAACAGCAAATCGTTGATTACTTTGGTTGTACGGCCAATTCCGTATTTAGAAACGCCAAACTGTCTTGCGTGGTGCTTCACGGGAACTTCAACGATTCGAGCTCCAGCCATGTGTGCATGAAGCGTAATAAAACGATGTGATTCTCCGTATAAATCGAGTCCTTTTGCGGTTTCTTTTTCAAAAACTTTCAAGGCGCACCCGTGATCTTTTACATTTAATTTTGTGGTTCTTCTAATGATAAAATTAGCCACTTTCGAAGGGAATGTTCGCAGTAAATTATCTTGTCTTTTCTGACGTCGACCAATCACTAAATCGCATTGATTTGCATCCATTTCATCCACCATTTTCGGGATGTCGGTAGGATCATTTTGCAAATCACCATCCATGGTAATGATGTAATCTCCTTGTGCATAGTCGATTCCCGCCATTATAGCGGAACTTTGACCGTAATTTTTCTTCAACTCGATAAGAACCACATGTGGATGCGCTAAATCCCGAACCACTTTTACGGTTTTATCCGTAGAAAAATCGTCCACCAAAATCAATTCGTATTGATAATCCTTTA
The DNA here is from genome assembly GCF_059509915.1 of Kaistella sp. CFF1-2. NCBI lineage: Bacteria > Pseudomonadati > Bacteroidota > Flavobacteriia > Flavobacteriales > Weeksellaceae > Kaistella > Kaistella sp. CFF1-2. Next base: position 245,910 of record NZ_JCAKLF010000003.1, on the reverse strand, counting down.
AAACATCATCAATCGCCTTGATTAACAAAGGAGCGTTTTCTTCTTCATTGTAAAGCGGAACAACGACAGAATAGAGTTTATTATGGTTCATTAAAAATGAGTTTGAAAATGCAAAGATACTTCAAAAAGCAATAAAAATAAATCTCCAACGTTTGGAGTTACTATATTTGCAAAAACTCTGCTCATGAAATCGGAGAAATCCTACTTTATTTTACTGCTTGCCGTTGGTTCTGTGATTCTTTTCGCCCATTTGGGACTGCTTTATGTGGATATTATGGAGGCTCGAAATTTTGTTAGTGCACGAGAAATGGCGCATGAAGGACATTGGATTTTCACCACGATGAATGACTTACCGCGTTACGAAAAACCGCCTTTACCTACTTGGCTATCCGCATTTATGGGGATGCTTTTTGGATTTGATCACATTGGCGCGCTCCGAATTCCAGCCGCTTTGGTTTGTTTTGCGGCTTTAATTTATTTGTACAAAATTGTCGAATTTGTCACAAAAAATGCTCGTTTGGCATTAATCTCATCGTTAATTTTCATTACCAGTTTTTTGGTGATTTATGTTGGTAGAAGAGCCAATTGGGACATTTTTTCCTACGCTTTTATGGTGATTGGAATGTATTATTTTCTACTTGCTCTGAAAAACATCAAAACCTTTCCAAATTATCTTGTTGCAGGAATCTTCTTTGGATTCTCCGTATTAAGTAAAGGACCAACTGGACCCTATGTTTTGTTGATCCCAATGTATATTGCGTACGTTTTAACCAACGGTTTTCCAAAGTGGAAAGAAATTGGTGGCATTGCACTTTGTGCTGTCATCACAATTATCATCGGATTTTCATGGTATGGTTATGTTTATTTAGCAGATTCAGACACCTTTTTAGCAGTGATGGAAAAAGAAGCTTCGGCGAGAGGAAATCGCGACGTAAAACCATTTACACGTTACCTCAACTTCCCTGCTCAAACAGGAATTTGGATTTTCTTTAGCGTTATCGGATTGATTTTCCCTATGATGAAAAAACGAACGAGCCAACCAAGACAATACTTTTTCTTTTTTTATTGGACGGTATTCGCATTTATCTTTTTATCCTTAATTCCATCAAAAAAAGAACGTTATCTATTCCCAATGATGGTTCCACTAGCCGTAACAACAGGATATTACTTATATTATTTATTTACCGTTCCTCAATTAAAAAAATGGGAAAAGAAACTCAACAAAGTAATTTTTAGTATTCTAGGAATTGTTTGTTTAGCACTTTCGGTTGGTATCTTTTTCTTACCCATAAGTATCGGATTTTACAGCATTGTTTTTTCAACAATCGCCTTTGCGGCAGGTATTTATGTTCTGTATTCTGTTTTTGTTGGAGGGAAATTTGAGAAAGCCTTTTCAGCTTTATTGATTTTAATGGTGGGAACCGCTTTGTTCGGAATTCCAATTATCGATCAAGTTTTTAACAACAATACCGAGCATAAATCGATGTTGATGTTAAAAGATCAAATCAAGAAAGAGCAAGCAACGTTGTATTCCTTCGAAGAATATTCGCCTGAGGTTTGGTTTAAATATCAAGACGTGATGCCCGAAATCAAACTAAATGATGCGAAAACACTTCCCAAGGAAAACCAATTTTATGTGGCAACGAATACCGAAGGAGAACATATGATGCAACCTTTTCAAAAAATGGGCTATCAGGTGACTTTCATTAATCGATACGATGATAATGAGGAAGGTGGCAAGTCTAAAAACCACACGGAAAGGAAAATTCACTACGTTTATAAAGTGCAGAAATAATTTTAAACCCTTGAAATCCGTTTTGAGTGCTAATTTTCTGAGCGCTCTCAAATGTATTTCTTAATTTTGTCCCTATGAATTTTGTACGAAACAATCTCGCCAACGCTTTCACGCTTGGAAATCTATTTTCAGGTTGCGTGGGCGCCGTTCATTTGCTTTTGGGTGACTATCAAATTACTGCGCTGTGTATTGTTATTTCTTTGGTTTTGGATTTTTTCGATGGATTTATTGCACGAGCTTTAAAATCAAATTCTAATCTTGGAGTTCAATTGGATTCTTTGGCGGATATGGTGAGTTTTGGATTTCTACCAGGATTAACGCTTTACAAAGCTATGGAGCCTTATGGCGCAGATTTGTTTGGAATTCATCTACCATTTGAAATCAAATATCTAGGGTTTTTTGTGACGTTATTTTCGTGTTTACGACTAGCTATTTTCAACCTAGATGAAGAACAGAAATACTATTTCAAAGGCTTAAATACGCCTTCCAATACAATCTTATTATTTGGATTGTTTTACGCAACGAAACAAATGGGACAGTACGTCCCCATGACCAACAATGTTGGATTTTGGTTGGTTTTAACATTCCTTTGCTCGTGGCTTTTGGTGAGTCCGATCAAAATGATCGCCATGAAATTCAAATCTATGAATTTTCAAGACAACTATCCAAAACTAGCTTTGTTAGTAGGAAGCATCGTTATTTTAATCTCATTTGGCTGGGTAGGAATCCCATTAACTATCGTCTATTACATGCTGGTTTCCATTCTTTTTCAGAAGCAACTTAGCCAATAATCTATCTTTATATGAATCTTAAATTACATAAACCTTTTTGCGTTTTCGACCTTGAGACAACAGGAACAAACGTTGGAAAAGACCGAATTGTTGAAATTTCTATTTTAAAAATCAACCCTGATGCTTCGCGAGAGTCCAAAACGTGGTTGGTAAATCCAGAAATGCTAATTCCACAAGCGTCTTCGGACATTCATGGAATTACAGATGATAAAGTTAAAGACGCTCCAACGTTTAAAGAAATTGCTTCAAAAGTGATTGAATTCATTGCGGGAACGGATTTGGGCGGCTTCAATTCCAATCGATTTGATGTTCCTTTGTTGGCGGAAGAACTTCTGCGAGCTGGAGTTGATTTTGATTTAAGTAAATTCCGTTTAGTAGATGCGCAAACCATTTACCACAAAATGGAACCACGTACGTTAAGCGCCGCTTACAAATTCTATTGTCAGAAAGAATTAACCAACGCCCACTCTGCTGAAGCCGATGTGATGGCGACTTTTGAAGTTTTGGATGCGCAAGTTGGTCATTATCCTGATCTTCCGAAAGATATCGCTGGTTTAAGCGAATTTTCGTACCATAATAAATTTGCAGATTTAGCAGGAATGATCGGCTATGACGATGCTGATGACGAAATCTTTCAATTTGGAAAATATAAAGGTCAAAAAGTTTTGGACGTTTTCAAAAAAGATATGGGTTATTACAGCTGGATTATGAATGCTGATTTCCCTTTATACACAAAGAAAATCCTTACTGGAATTCAACTAAAAAGTAAATTTTAAAATTCAAAACTCCTCATGAAAATAATCTGTATTGGTAGAAATTATTCGGAACATGCTAAAGAATTAGGAAACGAAATTCCCGATAAACCTGTGATTTTCATGAAGCCCGACACGGCTGTTTTGAAGGGAAATGATTTTTATATCCCCGAGTTTTCCAACGATGTTCATTATGAAGTTGAAGTGGTTGTGAAAATTTCAAAAGGTGGAAAGTACATTCAAAAAGAAAACGCCGCTAAACACTACGAAGAAATCGGTTTGGGAATTGATTTTACCGCACGTGATTTGCAATCGGAACTGAAATCAAAAGGTCTTCCCTGGGAACTTGCCAAAGGTTTTGATGGTTCCGCAGTTTTAAGTCCATTCTTTCCTAAAGCCAATTACGATTTAGAAAATCTTTCGTTTTCATTGTTGAAAAATGGAGCAAAAGTTCAGGATGGAAATACGATGCGAATGATGTTTAGTATGGATTCTATCATTGCTTTTGTCTCACAGTATTTCACATTACGTGTTGGCGATTTGATATTTACAGGAACACCAGCCGGTGTTGGAAAAGTTGATGAAAAGGATATCTTGCAAGCCTTTCTTCAAGACGAAAAAGTATTGGATTTACGGGTTTTATAAATCCGTAACTGCTTTTCCAAGTTTATAAACCGTTCCTCGAAACGACGCTACTAAATCGTTGTTTTGATTGGTGATTTTAATATCATAAATCCCCGTTTTTCGGGTATCAGAAACCAAAATACTTTCCGCTCTCAACGTATCTCCTTCGCGAACCGCTTTGGTGAAATTGATTACGCAATTAAGCGCCACAGAAGCATCGTTGGTATTGTTTGAAGAGAACGCCAAAGCCGTATCTGCAAAGGCAAACGTAACACCGCCGTGAACCGTTCGAAGTCCGTTGATCATTTCGGGACGAACAGGCATTTCTAGTAAGCAATATTTCTCGGTTACATCGATAATTTTTACGCCCATCCATTGGGAAAAAGCGTCTTGATTCAGCATATATTGAGCAAGCTCTTTCGGATTCATTGTTTGTTTTTTGTAGATTTTTGATACTTAATTTGCTAGTTTTCGAAGCAAAGGACTTTGTCTGTATCGTTCTTCTTGATAGGTTTCGTACAGATCGTGAAGTGTTTTTGAAATTCGATCAAAACCAATTTCTTCGCCCCAAGCCAATAAGCCTTTTGGATAATTAACACCTTTCATCATCGCCAAATCCAAATCTTCATCCGAAGCGACTTTCAAACGTTTTGCTTCAACTGCTTCGTTAATTAACATCGCTATAATTCGGTTGAAAATCTCTGTGTACAACTTCTCATTCGTGTCCGGAATTGGGTTTTCTGCGTTTTCTGCATAATTGTAAAATCCGCGTCCGGTTTTTCTTCCCCACAATTTTGCTTCACTCATGCGCTGCTGAAGCAAACTCGGTTGGTATTTTTTATCGTAAAAATAGTCTTGATAAACGGTTTTGGTAACCGCAAAATTTACATCAATACCAATTAAATCCATCAACTCAAAAGGTCCCATTTTAAAATTCCCAAGACTGCGCATCGCATCATCCACTTGTTCTGGAGTAGCGATTCCCTCCTCTACAATTCGTAAACCTTCACCGTAAAAAGGTCGCGCAATTCGGTTGACAATAAAACCGGGAATATCTTTCGCTAAAACGGGAACTTTACCCCAATCTGCCATCAATTGAAGCATTTCAGAACTTAATTTAGTATCCGTCAACAATCCTGGAATAATTTCTACCAATGGCATTAATGGCGCTGGATTGAAAAAGTGAATTCCAATAAAACGTTCTGGTTTTTTCAAACATGAAGCTAAAGACGTGATTGAAATCGACGAAGTATTGGAAGCTAAAATGCAAGTTTCCGAAACCAAAGATTCCAACTCGGTAAAAACTTGATACTTGATTTCTTTATTTTCAACAATGGCTTCAATAATCAACTCGCTTTGAGCCAAATCCGATAAACTCGAACAAAAAACACAATTAGAAAGAATAGAATCACCTTGCTCTTGAGAAATTTTTCCTTTCGAAACCAACTTCTCTATCGTTGATTGCAATCCAAATTTTGCTTTTTCCGCTTGTTGAGAATTTGCATCAAAAATAGTTACGAAACAACCGTTAGTTGCCGCCACTTGAGCGATTCCTACCCCCATTGTTCCCGCTCCTATAATTCCTACTCTTTTCATATTCTAGATGTTAGACGTTAGATATTAGATATTAGACTAATTTCCAACCTCTAAAATCTAAGTTCTGAAAGATTTATTTCCCTTTAAATTCAGGTTTTCTTTTTTGTAAAAAGGCGGTTACACCTTCCATAAAATCTTCTGATTTAGCAGCTGCTTGTTGCCATTTTGCTTCACCTTCCAACTGCTTATCTAACGAATTTGAATACGATTCGTTAAACGCTTTTTTCGTAATGCTAATTGCTTTCGTAGGCATATTTGAAATTCGAGTTAAGATTTCGATCGAATTTTCAGCAAAGGTTTCGTCTTCAAAAACCTCAGCAATTAAACCCATATTTTTAGCTTCTTCAGCACTTAATTTCTTTCCTGTGAAAGCCAAATAACTTGCTAATTGTCTACCCAACAATTTTGGTAAATAATACGTTCCCGCTGTATCGGGAATCAGTCCAATATTTACAAATGATTGTGCGAAATACGAACTTTTTGTTGCTAATGTAAAATCACAAATCAATGCTAACATCGCTCCAGCTCCAACGGCAGCTCCATTTACCAAAGAAATAACTGGTTTACGACACTCCACAATGGATTTCACCATTGGATTGTAGTAATCTTCAACAATTCGAACAATGACCGCATCATCATTTTTGGCATCCATATTTAGAGCTTCACCTAAATTCTGCCCTGAACAAAATGCCCTACCACGTCCTGAAATAGCAACACAACGCACCGTTTCATCATTAGAACATTCATCAAAAAACTGTTTAAGCTCCTTTAACAAAGGCTTGGTGATCGCATTCATGATCTCCGGTTGGTTGAGATACGCTATTTTTAATTTCCCCTCTAAATGGGTTTCAATTTCGAATTGATTATACATAATTTAATTTTTTTCTAATGGCATTTAAAATAATCAAAAGGCTCTAAGCACGATTCACATTGATACGAAGCTTTACACAACGTAGATCCAAAGCGGCTAATCATCTTGGTTTGTGGGGATTGACAACGAGGACAAAGAACAGGCTTTTCCCAATTTTCACCCTCTTGATCAGGCGGCGCAATCCCGTAAACGCGAAGTTTTTCTCTTGCCTCTTCTGTAATCCAATCCGTTGTCCAAACTGGAGAAAGTTGCGTAATTACTTCCGCAACCAAACCTTCCTTTTTTAACAAACTCACGATATCTTCTTCAATGGAATACATCGCTGGACACGCCGAATACGTTGGTGTTATCCAAATTTTCACATCCCGAGCATCCACATATTGAGCATCGCGAACAATCCCCAATTCCACAATATCGATAACCGGAATTTCAGGATCGGGAATGGTTTTTAAAAGCTCCCAAAGATCTTTCATATTCTGATTTTTCACTACCAAGCGCAGCCTGGATATGCTCTTTGCATGTATTGTAATTCGCAAAGGATATAGCCGAAATATTCTGTATGAACTCCTTTTCTACTTCCTTTTTGCATAAATTCATCTTCAGGAAGTGCAATTCCAAATTTTAAGAAATCCGATTTTACTTGATTCAACCAAGCTGCTTGCAAATCTGTTGGATTTGGAACTATATCTAGTTTTACTAAATCTTCTTCACCTTCCGTTGTATCAAACAAACCACCGGTATATTCCCACAAATTCTGAATACCTTTTTCTAAGCGCAATTTACTCTCTTCGGTACCATTAGAAAAAATTTCTACCCAAGATTTAGAATGCGTGTAATGGTATTTTACTTCTTTTAGAGATTTTTCTGCAATCGCAGCGAGTTGCTCATCAGTACTATTCATCAAATTTCCATAAACAATCTTCTGAAAAACACTAAAAAAATAGACTTTCAAGATGGTTTGTGCGTAATCTCCATTTGGAAATTCAACCAATTGAGCGTTCAAATACTCGTGTTCGTATCGTAGAAAAGCCAAATCATCTTCCGTCTTTCCTTCTGTAAACTGTGTTGCGTATTTATAGAGATTACTTGATTGGCCCAAATAATCCAAAGCCACGTTCGTAAGCGCGATATCTTCCTCCAAATACGGACCTTTCCCGCACCATTCTGCCAAACGCTGACCCATAATCAGGGTATCATCCGCTAATTTTAGTAAATAGTAATATAATGGATTCATTTTTTCTTTTTTGTATCATGTAAAATGTACTATGTACAAAGTACGTTTTACCTTGTACGTAGTAAATTTTACAAAAGATTACATATTTTTTACGTCGTTTGGAATTTGATAAAAGGTTGGATGACGGTATAATTTGTCATCAGCAGGATCGAAAAAAGCTTCTTTATCAACTCCTTCCGAAGTCACAATATATTGACTAGGCACCACCCAAATGGACGTTCCTTCTTTACGTCTTGTATACACATCACGTGCATTTTGCAATGCCATTTCTGCTGTTGGAGCTTGTACGGTTCCTGCATGCTTGTGAGAAAGTCCTGGTTTTGTTTGAATAAAAACTTCCCACATATCTAAGTTTGCCATATTAAAATTTGAAAATTTGTGAATGTGATAATGCGATAATTCATTTTCAAATTAACTCATCATCCAATTAACTCATTATTTACACTTCTTCTTTCTTTTGATTTTTGGAAAAGGCTAAAGCCGCTTCTTTCACCCAAGAATTTTCTTGTTGCGCTTTAACTTTCGTTTCCAAACGTTTTTTATTGCATGGCCCATTTCCTTTAAGCACTTCCATGAATTCATCCCAAGGTAAGTCGCCAAAGTCATAATGACCACGTTCTTCATTCCACTTTAAGTTTTCATCTGGAATTTTCAAACCCAAGAATTCGGCTTGAGGAACGGTAACATCAATAAAACGTTGTCTTAAATGATCGTTACTCTCTCTTTTTACACGATAGTTCATCGATTTTTGAGAATTTGGAGATGCATCATCATTTGGCCCGAACATCATTAAAGCTGCCCACCAGAAACGATTTAACGCTTGCTGAGCCATTTCTTTTTGTTGTTTGGTTCCACGGCAAAGCGTCATCAAAATTTCATATCCTTGACGTTGGTGAAACGATTCTTCCTTACAAATACGAACCATCGCACGAGCATACGGACCGTAGGAATTCCCCATCAACATCACTTGATTCATAATTGCGGCGCCATCTACCAGCCAACCAATCGCACCAATATCTGCCCAACTTAACGTTGGATAATTGAAAATACTAGAATATTTCGCCTTACCTTCAAGCATATCGTTGTAAGCTGCATCTCGATCCGCTGTAATGGTACCGTTTCCTAAGGTTTCGGTCGCCGCATACAAATACAAACCATGTCCCGCCTCATCTTGAATTTTCGCCAAAAGAGCCATTTTTCTCCTCAAAGAAGGCGCACGGCTAATCCAATTGGCCTCCGGAAGCATTCCAACAACCTCTGAATGTGCATGTTGCGAAATCTGACGAACTAACAATTTCCGATAATCATCGGGCATCACGTCTTTCGGCTCGACTTTATTTTCGGCCTGAACGTATTCTAAAAACTTATCGTGATCCATTCTATTTTTTGGATTTCTAAATTAAATGCGACCGTCATGCAGGTCGTCTTTCAAATAAATACCGATTGTCGCATCTGCAAACTCACCCGCAACAAACTGTACCGACTTTTCAGGAGTTTGAATTTCATATTCTTTGAAAAAATAAATCTGCCCTTCTTGCGGACATAAAACTTCTACTTTACGATCGGAGCAATGCCAATAATAATTCCAAATATTGAGTCCACTTACTCGAAACTCTTTGTCAACTTCAATAAACGAAGCAAATTTCCATTTATTCATCGGATTAAATTTTAAGAGTTAAACCTTTTCTAAGTTACCAATAAAAATGCAAATAGGATTTTTTGTTGATTTGCTAATTCGTTGATTCGTCAATGATCTTACCAATAAATAGCAACATAAAGAACTTCACACATTTACAAATTAACAACTTCACGCATTCACACTCCACTAAACATCGTAGTTCAACATGACGATATTCGTTACAGGATGGCATTGACAAGTCAGTACAAAACCGCGCTCCACTTCATCTTCCGTTAAAGCAAAATTCTTCTCCATAAACACCTCTCCTTCCATCACTTGCGCTTTACACGTACAACAAACTCCGCCTTTACAAGCGAAAGGAACAGGCAATTGATCTTTCAAAGCCTTATCCAAAATACTTTCCTTTTTGGAATTTAAATGGATATTATATTCGTCGTCATCGATAATCAAGGTTACGAAACTTTCGATGTTCGGTATTTTCTTGAATTCTTCACTTTTCTCTGCATTTTCTTCATCATCTGGTGGTGTATAATATTCATACATCACTTGCAATGACGGCACTTTCTTCTCTTCTTTCAGAAATGTACTGATACTTTTAATCATATCCGTTGGCCCACAAATGAAAAACGTTGCTTCTTGCGCCGGAATCTCAGGAAAAAACTCGAGCAAAGCATTCAATTTTTCGGCTGAAATTCGACCTTCAAACAATTCATTTTCAATATGTTTCTCACGAGAAAGCAAATAAACTACTTTTAAACGACCTTGAAACTTTTCGACCAATCCATCTATACGCTCTTTGAAAATAATTTGATTCGTGCTTTTATTGCTAAAAAAAAGATATGCTGAACTTTTTGGTTCCTGATATAAACCTTCGACAACGTTAGATAAAACAGGCGAAATACCACTTCCCGCAGCAATTCCTACATAAACCTTTTCGTTTGAAGGGTGATAATGCGTGTAAAAATGACCTTGCGGCGCCAAAACTTCTAACGTTTGATTTTCAACCAAATGATCATTCAAAAAAGAAGAAACCACTCCATTTTCAAGTTTTTTAACCAAAACTTCTACCAATTGGGACGATTCCGAAGGTGCGTTCACAATAGAATATGACCTACGCAAATCTTCCCCATTTTCAAGGTGTCGCACCGTTAGGTATTGACCTTGCTTGAACAAAAAAGCATGTTTAAGCTCTTGTGGAATTTCAAAACCGATATGTACGCAATCGTTGGTTTCTTTGATTAATTGAGCCACACGAAGTGGATGAAAATGCTGCATGAAAATTTCTATTAAGTGCTGATTCCAAATATAAAGATTAATCAGTTAAGTAGAAAACCAAAATTTAATTCAGTAAAACAAGTCAATAAAGCATATCAATTTCACTTAAAAATCAAAAATTAAGAAATTTTGTCATATTCAAAATAAATGTTTTTAAAAATTTCGGAATTTTTGACATAATTATGGGTTTTAATTCGAAAAGTATAGTTTTTGCAATTCTATTTTGCAAATACATTAATTTAGAAAATACCAATTACATATATGAACTTAAATCAATACACAGTAAAATCGCAAGAAGCCATCCAAGCTGCACAACAAGTAGCAATGGAGTTTGGCAACCAACAGATTGAACCGCAACATCTTTTGGAAGGAATCTTCCAAGTGGATGAAAATATATCGCCTTTCCTTTTGAAAAAATCCGAAGCTGACGCCGATTTGGTAAGAGCCAGAAACCGCGAAAGTATTGAGAAACTTCCAAAAGTTGAAGGTGGAAACATTTATCTTTCTCAAAACGCAAATAAAGTTTTGCTGGACGCACCGAATATTGCTAAAAAAATGGGCGACGAGTACGTTACCATTGAGCATCTTTGGCTGTCTTTAATTGAAGTAAATTCTCCCGTATCACAAATGTTAAAAGACATGGGCGTTACAAAAAGCCTTTTGGAAGGCGGAATTAAAGAACTTCGTAAAGGTTCGAAAGCGACATCTGCAAGTTCTGAGGAAACCTATCAAAGTTTAAATAAATACGCAAAAAACTTCAACGAACTCGCTGCTGAAGGGAAATTAGACCCAGTGATCGGTCGTGACGAAGAAATTCGTAGAGTTTTGCAAATTCTTTCAAGAAGAACCAAGAATAATCCGATTTTAATTGGAGAACCTGGTGTTGGTAAAACAGCGATTGCAGAGGGAATTGCGCATAGAATTATTTCTGGTGACGTTCCTGAAAATTTGATGGACAAAACCCTTTATTCACTGGATATGGGCGCTTTGATTGCTGGTGCAAAATACAAAGGTGAATTCGAAGAGCGTTTGAAATCAGTGGTAAATGAAGTAACGAAATCGGACGGACAAATTATCCTTTTCATCGATGAAATCCACACTTTGGTTGGAGCTGGAGGTGGCGAAGGCGCGATGGATGCAGCCAATATTTTGAAACCCGCTTTGGCAAGAGGTGAACTTCGCGCAATTGGCGCAACAACTTTGAATGAATATCAAAAATATTTTGAAAAAGATAAAGCCCTTGAAAGACGTTTCCAAAAGGTGATGGTGGAAGAACCAGATACCGAATCTGCGATTTCGATTTTGAGAGGTATTAAAGATAAATACGAAGCGCACCACAAAGTTCGCATCAAAGACGAAGCGATTATTGCGGCTGTGGAAATGTCTCAGCGTTATATTTCTGACCGATTTTTACCAGATAAAGCCATCGATTTGATTGATGAAGCTTCTGCAAAATTGAGAATGGAAATCAATTCAAAACCAGAGGAATTGGATGTTTTAGATAGAAAAATCATGCAAATGGAAATCGAATTGGCGGCTATTTCGAGAGAAGGCAACCAAACGAAAATCGACCATTTAAAAGAAGATTTGTCGAAAATTACGGAACAAAGAAATGATATTAATGCAAAATGGTTAAAAGAGAAACAAAAATCTGAAGATTTAACCAACATTAAAAAAGAAATAGAAGCTCTGAAATTGGAAGCTGAACGTGCTTCAAGAGCTGGCGATTACGCAAAAGTTGCTGAAATACAATACGGAAAACTTCGCGAAAAAGAAGATGAACTTCAAAAGGTGGAATTGGAAATGCAAAACCATCAAAATGAATTAATTAAAGAGGAAGTAACTTCTGAAAACATTGCGGAAGTGATTGGAAAATGGACTGGAATTCCGGTAACCAAATTAATTCAATCCGAAAGAGAAAAATTATTGCACTTGGAAGACGAATTGCACAAACGTGTGGTTGGTCAAGACGAAGCGATACAAGCCGTTGCAGACGCCATCCGAAGAAATAGAGCTGGATTAAGCGACGATAAAAAACCAATTGGTTCGTTCTTATTTTTAGGAACAACGGGTGTTGGTAAAACCGAGTTGGCAAAAGCCTTGGCGGAATTGCTTTTCGATGATGAAAACAATATGACGAGAATCGATATGAGCGAATATCAGGAGCGTCACAGCGTTTCTCGTTTGGTTGGTGCGCCTCCAGGATACGTTGGTTATGATGAAGGCGGACAATTGACCGAAGCCGTGAGAAGAAGGCCTTATTCTGTGGTGCTTTTGGACGAAATCGAGAAAGCGCATCCCGATGTTTTCAACACATTGTTGCAAGTTTTGGATGATGGTCGATTAACCGATAATAAAGGACGTGTCGTGAATTTCAAAAACTCGATAATTATTATGACTTCGAATTTAGGTTCGCATTTAATTCAGGAAAATTTCGAAAAATTAGATGATAACAATTTTGATGAAGTTCTTGACAAAACGAGAGAAGAAGTTTTTGACCTTTTAAAACAAAGTTTAAGACCGGAATTCTTGAATAGAATTGATGAAATTGTACTCTTCCAACCTTTAACCAAAAAGAATATCGGAAAAATCGTACAATATCAATTGCGAGGTTTGAATGCGCTTCTTGCACAAAGAAACATTATGATGACCGCAACTCAAGACGCTTTGGATTATTTAATGAACAAAGGTTACGACCCAGCTTTCGGAGCAAGACCTTTGAAAAGAGTCATTCAACAAGACGTTTTGAACAAGTTGTCTAAAGAAATCTTAGCCGGAAATGTAAACGACGGCGACAGAATCACCATGGATTTCTTCCCTGAAAGTGGTTTGGTTTTTAGACCGACTGAAAAGTAACAAAATACTAACAAAAGTTTAACTTTAGTTAACATAATAAGGCACGATATTCGCCTTTATAAAAGAGATAAATTTAATTTCATTATTTGTGTTTTTAACCCTGAGTTCTCCTGAATTCAGGGTTTTTCATTAAATAGTCTTCCAAATAATGGTCGAAAAAAAACCTTCGAAAATTCTTCGGAGGTTTTTATTTACTTAATCTCTATTTTTCACTAAGAGCCATCCGGTTCTTTCTGAACCGTTCCCAAAATCCAAATGATACCAATACGAATCCGAAGGAACAGACCTATTCTGGTACATTCCGTTCCAAATCATTGTATTTTCCTTAACGGAAGAAAACATTGTTTTCCCATGCCGATCTGATATCGTAAGTGTTGCATTGGGATAATCACTAATAAAAGGAATTGAAAAAACATCATTCTTCCCATCGTTATTAGGAGAAATAAAATTTGGAACCGAAATAACGGTTGTTTCTCCAACTGCAATGCATGTATTCAGTTGCGATTTGACGTAAACTTTATATTTCCCAGATTTAAGCGAATTAAATTTTGGCGAATCTTGCCATTTAACACCATCCATGGAGTATTGATACGGTGGCGTTCCTCCAGTTGCGACAACTTCAATAAACGAATCTCCACTTATTATTTTAACGAATTCTGGTGTAACTCCAGACTTCACTTCATAATCAAATATTGCAGAACATCCATTTGAATTCGAAACTTTGACTTTATAAACTCCCCTTTCTGTAACTTGTAAATACCTTGAAAAAACAGGTGTATCGAGCAACCATTCGTACGATGCAAATCCAGCTCCCGCATCCAACGTAACAAGATCTCCATCGCAAAGCGATGCTTCCAACGATGTATTCGGAACCGGTGCAGGAACAACAGTGACTTTGACTTCACTTCGTAAACCTTCACAAAATGTATTTTGAGAAACCCAATACGAAGTAACACCCGGTTTACTCGTATCTATAATTGGCGTCTGCATGTAAACCGAACCTCCAGTCTGATGCGTGTACCATCTTAAATTAGTTCCAGTTGCTGTAAGAACTGGAGCAACATCACCTTGACAGACTGTAATATTTGAAGCCGTAGGTTTTGGTGGAACACTACCAATATTAACAAATATCTCTTGCCGAGGACTTTCACAACCGTTTAGCGTTTGGCTAATCCATAAACTGTAGTTATCAAGCTTCGAAGTATCTACAATAGGCGCCGTAAAAGAACCATCATTAGACGTTTCCGTGGAATACCATTTAATATTATGGCCACCTGTAATTACATCTGCTGAACCTATACAAAAATTAAAGGTTTTTTTATCCGGCTTTTCAGGATACCCTAAAACCTGAACCGTAGAGGGTTCTGACGCAATACGACAACTAGCTGAAAGTATATTTGTTTGCTCAGCCACAACATAGCGGTATTGATCTCCATTTTGATACGACCCAGAACTTACCGCGAACTTCGAATCTGTTGTTGGACCAGTCACATCTTGCCAAGTTTTTCCATTATCGGTGCTTTTTTGCCAAATATATCTAAGGTCCGTAAATGCAGAAGATGGAACATCCGCTTTCATCTCAAAGCTAGCCGTATTATCGCACACACCTGAAAAAACAGGCTTATCCGCAGAAAGTGACACCGCCGCACCACACGGACTAAAGGTAATATCATCAATAGCCAAATCATTTCCAATTCCTCCAGCTGCATTATTTATCAAGACCACATCAACATCGCCTGAAGTTACTGAAGATCGGAAATCAATATAATAATTTCGCCATTCTTGATCCTCCGCAATATCACCCGTACTTACTTCACCCAACACCGCTCCCGAACTACTCAAAATCCGCATCGTTACATTGGGTTTTATCTGATTAAAACCAGGTTGAATTAAGTTTAAAATATATGCCGAAAACCGATATACTTGATTTGGACAAAGTGTAGACACTCTCCTTCTGTAGAATTCGCCAGCTGTATGACTCGCATTAACAACAAGCATATTCCCAGACCGACCAGCATCATCTACCGTGTTATCTTCCATACTCACCCACGGCCAACCACTATACTGTTGAGTAAAATTCGTGATCGTATATTGTCCATCATCAGGTGGAAAATTAGATGAATATGTATAAGATGTAGATGCTGGCGCTTGCAAAGGTCCTGAAATAACCTGACTAGAAGTCGCAACTGAGCCAAAATCTTCCTTGAAAACAGGATCTCCAAATGAACCACCGCACAATTGAGCCTTGGATAAAAATCCAAAACTTAACAAGATCAACAACAAGAATAATTTTGTTTTCAAACCGAA
This sequence comes from Kaistella sp. CFF1-2, assembly GCF_059509915.1. Classification (NCBI taxonomy): domain Bacteria; kingdom Pseudomonadati; phylum Bacteroidota; class Flavobacteriia; order Flavobacteriales; family Weeksellaceae; genus Kaistella; species Kaistella sp. CFF1-2. The sequence goes on along the minus strand of NZ_JCAKLF010000003.1, from coordinate 230,170 downwards.
TAAAAATATAAAAAATAAATTTACTTAGTAAATGTAATTTCTGCTAGGACAGGGAAATGATCCGAAGGATATAGATTATTACTTCGACGGTCGTTAATCGTACGATTCGAAAGCACGGTAAATCCTTTTACAAAAATATAATCAATACGATCTTTCGCAATGGTATTGACATCAAACGCTTGCCATGTTGCTTTTGGACCGTAATGCGGTGTTTTAGAATGATAGAAAGAATCATCCAAAGATTTTGACATAATTTGAATAGGCTCCGTATCTTCTGTCAAATTGAAATCCCCTGTTAGAACCAAAGGATAACTTTTGGGATTCATCTTTTTGATACGCTCCAAAATCATTTGGGAAGATTTTACGCGAGCTACATTTCCCACATGGTCAAAATGCAAGTTCAACGCCCAAAATTTTTTTCCTGTTTTGGAGTCTTTAAACAAACCATAGGTACAAATTCTTGGATAAGCCGCATCCCAACCTTTCGATGGAACATCTGGCGTCTCACTTAACCAAAACGTACCCGATTCTAAAACCTTTAATCGATTTTTATCATAAAAAATAGCGGAATATTCCCCAGCGTCTTTCCCATCATCACGACCGACTCCGATATAATCATAATTGGTTAGTTTTGCTTTTATATCACGCATTTGCTGTGGAAGCGCTTCTTGAACCCCCATAATATCTGGATGATAATACGCCATTAACCCCATCGCATCGTCTTTTCTCTTCGTCCACGCATTTTCTTTATCCGAATCCAATGACAAACGAATATTAAACGTCATCACTTTAAACTGTTGCCCAAACAGCATTGGAACCAACCCCAACATAACAATAGAAAGATATTTTCTCATAATTTTAATTTGAAAACCAAAGGTAACAAACAATTCCTAACGTAAATAAAAAAACCGACAGTTTCCACTATCGGTTTTTTTTATACTTCGTTTCTTTTTATTCGCGGGTAAACGTTACCGTTTTTCCACTTTGCGTGATATCAAAACTCTTTTTGTCTTTTGCAAATTTGATTTCGATTCCTGCTAAACCGAAGGTAAATTTCCCTTCACCCTCATACGTCAATGGGAAAAAATCTTGTCCTGTAGCTTGAGCCATCAATTGATTATTTTCTTCTTTTAGAGTGAATTTAACAGGAACTCCTTTCGATGCATACGAACCAACATAGTCTTTTAAACTGATTTTTTCTGCATTGCCCGTAAGGCTATATGTGTTGTTTCCAGGGTTTGCATCGGGTAAACTTTTCTTAGGATCAATAGTCACAGACGCAATTTCTTTCGTTGTAGGAAGTTTAAATTTCCACTCGGTGTTACGTTTCCAAACTTCGACAGGAAGTTTTGCTGTTTCTTTACTACCATCTTTGAATTTAATTTCCAGCTCCATTGGCATTGGAAGTTTTCCAATATTCTCTACGGAATATGTTGAACCTTGCTTGTAATCACCATTAACGTATGATACATTCGTTATTGCTTGATCAATTTTCCAACGGTTAAGGTACCAGCCTCTCCAGAAATAGGATAAATCTTCGCCCGAAACATTCTCCATCGTACGGAAGAAATCATCTGGAGTTGGGTGCTTATAGGCCCAACGCTTGATATATTCTTTAAACGCTTTGTCGAAAACCTCTTTCCCTAAAATGTTATCACGTAAAATCTGCAATCCCGCTCCTGGCTTATAATAGGCTAACGCTCCTAAATTGGATTCTTTCATATTATCAGGAGCCGTTTCCACCGCTTCAAAACGTGGATTGTTAAAGAAAAACGACATCGATTGCAATGGTTGATCATGATGATATTCTCCTTTGTTGAAATTTTCTGTAGAAATTCCGTTAATAAAGGTGTTGAATCCTTCATCCATCCACGCATGCATTCTTTCGTTGGAACCCACAATCATTGGGAACCATATGTGTCCAAATTCGTGATCCGTAACTCCCCATAAATCCTCCCCTTTTGAGTTCATGTGGCAAAAAACAATTCCCGGATATTCCATTCCGCCCGCATTTCCTGCTACGTTAGTCGCCGCTGGATATGGATACTCAAACCATTGTTTTGAATAATGCTCGATTGATGCTTTTGTATATTCTGTTGAACGTTCCCAACCATTATTTCCGTTACTCTCAACTGGATAAGCCGAAATCGCCAATGATTTTTTTCCTGATGGAAGGTTAATTCGCGCCGCATCTAAAATAAATGCCGCCGAAGATGCCCATGCAAAATCACGCGAATTATCCATTTTATATTTCCAAGTTTTCGTTCCTGAAGCTGTTTTTGGACCATTATCCACTTCAGCAGCTGAACGAATCATCACGGTTTTCTCACTATTCTTCGCTTCGTTCCATTTTTTAACTTGATCGGAAGTGTACACATCTTTTTCGTTCAGTAATTCACCCGAAGCGACTACAAAATGGTTGGACGGAACGGTAAATTCTGCTGTAAAATCTCCATACTCTAAATAAAATTCCCCTGCACCAAGGTACGGAAGGGTGTTCCAACCCATCACATCATCATAAACACACATTCTTGGATACCACTGGGCAACGATGAAAATTTTCCCGTTTTTCGTTTCTTGAACGCCCATTCGATCCGATCCATAATCTGGAGAAACAAATGAATAATTGATTTTCAAATTAACAACGCCACCTTTTGCTTTCAAATCTTGTGGAAGATCAATTTGCATTCGAGTGTCTGAAATTCGATACGTTGGATTAACTTTTGTTTTTTTACCATTCAAGGTTGTAATTTCAATCGAAGAAATCGTGTAACCACCGTCAAAAGCTTGACCTTTGGCTCCATTTCTACTTCCTCCCATTGGGATTACTGAATTTCCTCGCGAATCTTTTTTAAATAAATTCTGATCTAATTGCAACCATAGAAATCCAAGATTATCGAAACTATTATTGGTATACGTAATTTCTGTACTTCCCGTGATTTCTTTTTTCTCATCGTTCAAAGTCGCTTTCAGCTTATAATCGGCTTTATTTTGCCAGTAGTTATGTCCTGGCTGACCACTTGCAGAACGGGTTTCCGTTGCAAATGTGGAATAAATGGGTTTAAAAGCCTCCGTGTAGCTATATTTATCCGCTTCTTGAGCCGAGATATGACTAAACGAAAAAGCAAAAATCAAAAACGATGCTGCAATTTTCAAATTTTTCATAAACTTACTTTTAGTATAGGTAGCAATTATTTAAGAATTGTTTCTTGAAGTCGTAAAAATTTTTCTTCATCGACTTTTTTAGTTGAAGTTTGATCCTGATTTTTAGACCATTTTACCTCCATTTCATAGAATGTTGCGGCAGGTGTAATTTGGTTATTTTTCGCATTATCGATGAATACTTTCCAACGATCGTAGTACAACGACCCTAATAAACCGTTCCATTCTTTATGCGCATAATCTCTCAAAGTCGTTTTAGGAAGATTGTCTGGTCCCCAATATGTAATTTGAGATTTCGCATTGTACATCACTTGATCTTTATCGGGAAGGTTCTGTCCATAGTCTTTCGCTTGACCCAACCAACGATTCAACGTAAAAAACTCTCCTCGACTTAACAAGTCATCTTGAACTTTAACCATTTGCAAAAACTGATCACCTGAAGTAGAAATTGCCGTTGTATTTTTTGATTCTATCGCTTGAACGAGGTCTGCATACGCCGCATCTCCTTTATCTGCCCAAACTTGACGAAGAAAATCAACTAAATCATTTTGGTAGGTTTCACTATTTTTAAATTCATTTTGAACTGAAGCAAAAACGCGCACCGCTTTTCTAAAACGCTCAATGTCGTAATTACGTTTTCGCGTTCCCCAGGATGAAACCGACTTAATTTTCAGTGAAGGTCTCGCACAAAAAATACTTTCTGAAGGGCCTTCTTGATACACTTCTGGATTAGAATACACCGTTTGCGCAAATTCTTTCCAAGCTTCGATAATTTTCGGATTTGATTTTCCGTATCTTGAAATACTGTATTTTTCAAGCCACGAATCTAGATTTGGTTTTTCTGCATGCCAAGCCAAATCCAACATTAACTCATACGCCACTGGATTATTAATGATACCTTCAGGAATAATTCCAACTCCAGCAAGATTTTCTTTATATGGACTTGCTTTAATTCGGAAAACCTCATCAATAAAACGCTGCAATTTTCCATACAATCCATTTTTCTCACCGAAATTACTCACGTTAGACCAAATAAATGATGTTCCGTCATAGCCTTTTCTTTGATTCCAATTATCTGTATTTTCTCCAAAAAGTTCAATGATAAGTACATTTTCCTTCTTCAAACCTTTCAGCAATTCATCGGAAGGATTTTTCTGCCAACCTTGCAAAACCCAAGAACTATTGGGGTAATGTTGCTGCATCACTTCTTGTACCTTGTGTCCAACTTCAGCAATATTGACATCTTTTGATTTTCCACCTTCATGAAAAGGTTCGCCCCCAAAATAATGAATATCGTTTCCGTACAATTTCTTCATTTCAGAATAGTAAACATCGGCAATTTTCTTAAAATGAGGCGTTGTAGGAACTAAGATTCCCGGTCGTGTAAATTCCGTAAAAACCCATTTACCTTGATCAATAATGGGCGCATCTTTAAATGCTTCTAATTTTTGTCCTAAATCATGAGGAACCATTCCGTAGAAACCTTGCAAAATTGGCTCAATCCCAAGATCATTCATTCTTTTAAGAATCTTCTTTTGCAGATCTGCTTGCTGCTTGATTTGAGCGTTACTCATTACTCCGCCCCAACCTTCAAGATTCCCCATGAGCCACCAAGCTGTAAAACCTGGACCTGGAATAAACTCGCGAGCTTGGGCATCGGTATAACCCAATTTCACCAAAGTATTGTACCAAACCTGCTCCGTTCCAACGGGCGCCAACATAATATTAACCCCATTAAGAGCCATCCAATCCAATTCTTTCTCCCAGTCTTTCCAAGTGTAAAAACTAAAAGAGTAGTTTATCGTACAATAATTCAAAGCATAGCGGTATTTCACCTCAGAATCTTTATGAATCACCCCTTTAATTGGAGGCATCGACGTTAAATTCTGGACATTATCTCCCATATGCGAGATGCTTTGATGCGCGTAGGTTTTCACATAATAATCTAAACCTTTTGAAGCCGCACTGACAGAAGTTGCGGAGATATGTAATTTATTCCCTTTGGTTTGAATTTCGAAACCATCTTTATTGTTGTTATTCTTTAGTTTTTTAACGACCACTTTATTCTTCAACCAAGGAAACTGCCGATTCGCCAATTCCTTTACTGAATTGAAGTTTTGGGAAAAGCTAAAAATTGAAATTAAAAGAAAAGTAAAAAATGTAATTTTTTTATGTAAACTCATTTTCTGGATATTGTGTCTTGTAAAAATAGAAAAATCAGGAGATTTCACAATAAAAAATGCGAACATAAGGTTCGCATTGAATTTATACTTTAAAAAAAAATCTATTTCGATTTCTTCGCTTTGATCATTTGTTCTAGCATATCCCACATTTCGTTCGGTATTGCTTCTAGCATATTGAATTCGCCTGCTCCTTGAAGCCACTCTCCACCATCGATAGTTACGACTTCGCCATTAACAAAAGCTGAAAAATCAGAAACCAAATATGCTGCTAAATTGGCCAATTCTTGATGTTCACCTACTCTACGAAGCGGAATCTTTTTTCTCATATCAAATTTCTCTTGTAAATCCCCCGGCAACAAACGATCCCAAGCTCCTTTTGTCGGGAAAGGGCCTGGAGCAATTGCGTTAAAACGAATACCATATTTCGCCCATTCCACCGCTAAACTTCTTGTCATCGCCAAAACACCAGCCTTAGCACAAGCAGATGGCACAACATAAGCCGAACCTGTCCACGCATAGGTAGTCACAATATTTAAAACAGTTCCTGGAGATTTTGAATCAATCCAATGTTTTCCAACGCAAAGCGTACAGTTTTTGGTTCCTTTCAGTACAATATCCAAAATGGAATCAAAAGCTGAATGCGTCAATCGTTCAGTTGGTGAAATAAAATTTCCTGCGGCGTTATTCAGCAAAATATCAATCTTTCCGAACTCCTTAATTGCAGCATCTTTCATTGCTTCAACCTCATCCCAATTTCGGACATCACAAGCGACACACAAAACTTTTCCACCTGTTTCCGCTTCAAGTTCTGCTGCTGTTGTTTGCAATTTCTCCAAATTTCGAGACGTGATTACAACTTTCGCTCCTAATTCTAGAAAATATTTGGTCATAGCCCTTCCCAAACCGCTTCCACCACCCGTTACGATGGCTACTTTATCTTTTAATGCATCTTCCCGAAGCATTGGCTGTGTATATGGATTCATAAATTTTTGATTTTATGTAAATGTACTCAATTCTAAAAAAATACGTCGGATTTGAAGATAAATTGAAATGCCTACAATACTAAATAAAAAGAGTCACCCTTTATTAAGTGGTGACTCTTACAACTATATAAGCATTTGATTTTTTTACGACCTCCAAAACGACCAAACGTTTCCATTGAAAACCGCTAATCGTTTTGCTCCGTCTTTTTTCACATACACCATCATTCCTGGTGAAGGACTTGGGATATTGATCACATCTTCAACAATTGGAAGTACCATCGCTTTTGTCGTCGACTCTAAAACCAAGGCTCCATTAGCCGCAGTTTCGGTACTTCCAATAATCACTTTTGCATCTGGTTTTTCTGCCTTCCCATTTTGAATGACTAAACTTGACGAAATATTCGCATCTCGTCCGCTAAGATCAATCCATTCTGAGCCGTTATAATATTTCATTCTAGACTTCGCGCCATTTTCATCTGCGTGAAGAAGAATTGTACCTTCTGTTGCATCTCCCGAACTTGGAAGAACTTGAACATAAGGTATGATTAAGCCTTTACAATTTTTATTAACATCATTATTTTTCGCAAATTCTAACAGCACCGAGGTTTTATCGACCACGGTTCCTTTATCGTCACCGATGATTACTTGCGCATATGCATTTGCTGAAATACTTGCAAACACGAGGAAAACTAATTTTTTCATTTTACTAAAAATTAAAAGTTAGGGACATGAGGGCGTTGAAAAGCAGCTCCATTTCGTTCCATCATAAAGTTTAAGACATTTTTCCGTCGTATCGAAAACCATCATCCCTTCTTGCGGATTCGTGATTTTACTTGGATTGGATAGATCACCTTCAATTTCCAAAGTTGACATTCTGGTAATTACAAAACCTTTTTTATTGGATTCAATTGCTGTGAATGCAGAATTTCGAACCATTGGCCAATTATCATTTTGAGCACCAGCTCTATTTAGAAGTGTGATACCGTGATTTACAGGAATACCAGGACTCATATTGATTTCAGAATTATAACAAGCGTAGGTATCACAGGCGGTAAAAACACCATAGACTACACCTAAATCATGACCACCAGACCCCTCTATCGTATTCTTGGGAAATTTTTCATACTCTAAAGCAGTTGCTCCTAAAGCATTATAGTCACTTGGTAGAAGGACATACCCATACACGATTTCCCCTGCAACTACACCAAGATCATGATAACTAATTACTGAAAGACCAATTGGTTGATCACCATCCTGACTATGCGCGTAAAGATCCGTTGGATTCTCTCTTTTAATGATTTTGTATTTCATATTGGTACCTAGCAAATTATACATCTGCCCAGTAACTACTGTCTTTACAACGCCCAAATCCGTTGGCAGATTGGTCGTATTAATACTTTTTACTACGGCAATATTAACGTTGTCATTTCTTCCTCTTTCCGTAACTAGGATCAATTCATTTTTAGGATCTACCACTTTATATCCTTTCTCGAAAATCACGTCTAAACGTTCCGCATTACTTGCATTAGTACCTCCGCTATTATTGAATACGTTATCAATACCGGCATTGATATATCCAAGAGAAAAGAAATCTTCTATATTTTCAGGATAGGAAACAGAAAGTTCATTTAAAGGCGTACCTGCTCGTTCAATAAATAAAATATCTCTTGCTTTCTGCGCAGGATCATTATTTCTACGGATGTAAAATTTGGACATTGGAAGTGCGATCCGCTGAATTGTTCTAGTACCCGCAGTAGCCGTTTTAAAAGAAGTAAGTTGTTTCCCTACGCCCTTTCCATAGGTGACACCGTTTGAAACCCGTTGTACTTGTGCTATAGAATCATACGTAATAGTTGCTACTGCAGAAGATGGATTGGATTCCACAACATAAGGTTCACATAAACTTACCACTTCATTTTGATTTGGAGCCAAATTACAGGCTGGATCTGAAACCGTAGCCTCAATAGAGGTCCCAATCCCTTGGGGTGTACCGATAAGTCCATTAACATTGGGATTCCCAACAAGTCTTCCACTATTCAATTGGTTTGGAGTATAATTTCCTGAACCTTCCACCGCATCATAACATCCATCGTTATCGCTATCAAGATCAATATAATCGGGGACTCCATCACCATCTGTATCACGGGGAAGCACAGCTCCAATACCGCAAAATTTCTCATTAACCAATCCATATATCCTCATGCCACCTTGCGCGTTTGCGGTGGAAATCTTAATTCCAGAAGTTGGTTGTCCTGTATTTACAAAAGTATAGGATTGCGAAGTTTCTGTAGTTAATTCAAAACGTGCTAATAAATTCCCAGACAAATCTTGAATAGTCATATTTGGTGTTGCCCAGTCATGAAGTTTGCTAGCGAAAACGCTTATGTTAGCACCCGTATCAATAGGTGAGGAAGTACTCAATGTAAAAACAAACGTATTAGACCACGTATCAATTGTAGCATAATCTGATCCTGGCATACCAATGGCGTTCAAAGGATTTTGAACTTCTGAAGTACCTGATGCTGATGATGCATAACTAATATTAAAACAATAAGGATCATAATAATCATGTAACCCATTGTCATTACTATCCATGAACTTATCTGCATCAATTTTCCCATCGTTATTTGCGTCCAATGTTGGATTAACTCCAGCTTCTAGTAAATCAGAAATCCCATCGTTATCACTATCCAAATCCAAATAGTCAGGTAAAGAATCTCCATCGGAATTCAAATTATCTTGCGATTTTTCTACCACATCCATAATTCCATCATTGTCTTTATCAAGATCACATTGATCTGGAACTCCATCTCCATCTGTATCAACACCACTCGAATTCGGTTGAGCTGTGACAATCACTTTTGTTTTGGAAGCCATTGTTCCTTCATACACTGTTCCAGAACGTTTGTCTGTAATCGTATAAAAAATAGGATATGTTGTCCCATTGAAACCTGGGCTTGGCGTAAATGAAAGAATTCCCAAATTTGAAAAATACTCCCAAACTCCTTCTCCATAAGCATTGTACGTATTTCCAGAAAGTTCAACCTCGTAGTTATCATAAAGCTTTACAGAAACGTTGTCTAACGTTGCTTTGGTTTTATCAAAAATTTCGTCATTATCCAAAATCGAAATTAAAATTGGGTTTGGTTTCGCAGGGTTACAATAATATCCATTGACAATATCATCGGCTGCTACTGGATTTCCTATATAGGTGAAATAAACTTTAGCTCTTGCTTCTGCACCTAACGTATTGGTTGTTCCCACAATGTTTCCAGAACCAGGTGTATGAGTAGCATCCGTGTTTGGTTCGCCACTTAGATTGTAGGTTTTATCCAAAATTGTATAGGTAGCTGGTGTTGGATTACCCTTAAATTCGGGCAAAGGTGTGAAAGTAAGAACCCCATTAGAATACGACCAATTCCCTTCTCCAGGAACATCAAACGTTGTTAAATTACGAATTCCAAAAAGATAAAATTCAACTGTTTCTGGGGTTGGCATTATATCAGTATGCAATTTATCATTTTGAAGTACATTGTACGATATCGGTAAACCTTGAGGCTGATTGATGTAATAATCGTCATTTGCGTTTGGTTCGGCCGATGGGTCACAATTCATTGTAATTGCAGAACCTCCATAAGAACTTCCAAGGTTTTCTAAAACTATATCATCAATAACATAATCATTTCCATTTGGTAGCGCTAAATCGTTGACAAGTGAAATAAAATATTTCCGATCAGCTTTTGTACAAGTGGGAACTTTAAAGATAGCTTCATAATTTTGCCATCCACCACCAATAAGATCATGAAGTTTGCGCGCTAGAGTCGTTCTACCATTAGCTGACATTATTTCTAAAGAAATTCTTGAAGGACTGTTTTGTAAATAAGCGCGAACACTGAGTCGATAGTAATTTCCAGGAACTAAATCTTGATCTACCTGCCGTTTGTAAAATGTACTGAGGGTAACTCCTGCATTAATGAACATTGTAGCCCCTGAAGTCCCATTTCCAATATCTGAAACATTCCATTTCCAGCCAAAACCAGTATATCCAGCAGGAGGATTATCATACAAATTGGAGGGATTGATAATGGTGTAATAGTTATTTTCTACCGCGTGAGCTAAGTGGATTTCGTTCTCAGAAGTGTTGGGATTATTTGTAGTATTAGGATCTGCAAAGATAAAATACCCTAATCCATCGGGAACATAATCGGAATACACCCTTGTCGATGAATTTCCAAAATCTTCTTGAAAAACAATCTGCGCCTTAAACCTTAGTGATGTAACAAGACTAAATGCACAGACAAGTAATAGAATAAATTTTTTATTCATTATTTAATTTTTGATTAATTAAAACTTGACTACATTTTCATCATCAAAGGCGCAAAACAAAGTGTGTGGCTACGTTTTACTACATTTTCAATGCATCAGTGCTAAAAAATCAAAAACAGACGATATCCAAAACAAAAAATTGTACCTGGATATCTAAAAATACATACAAAGAATTAGGCTAAAAATTAAAGATGCATAAAATCTGAATCAATCGTTAAAATCCCATTCCCTACTCATGCCACGCGAAATTATGAATACTTTTTGCATAATTTCAATTTATAGTGAAAAATAAACATGAGTTATATCATGTTAAGTTACTAATCTTCAATTTTCGTAAACATCAATCAATTGTCAGTCAACTGATTATTTTGATAGAGCAAAAAAAAATCAGTCCCAAATTTGAGACCGATTCCATTGGTATAAATTTACGATTAGTATCCGAATAACTCTTCAAGAGTAATTTTCTTCACTTCACCCAATTTTTGCATATCAGCCATTGGCAATTTCTTCTCAGAAGCTACAATAGCGTAGGTATATGGTTTTCCTGAGAAATATTTACTATGGAAACCTTTCAACTCGTCCATTGTTACCGAATCAACAGTTTGATAGATTGACTTTCTGATATCGTCTTTCAAACCTAATTGTTGCGCTGCCAAATAATTGTAGATAATTCCATCTTGAGTAATACGCTCCGTTTGGATATCTTTTTTCACTTGATTTTTAGCTAAAGTCAAGTTTTTAGTCAATTCCGGCATCGTTGTTAACAACTGATTCATCGCTGTAATTGCATCGTTGAATTTATCCGCTTGGCTACCAACATATCCCATCATGTAATAACGATCGTCTTTCTTCGTTGGCTGAACGTAAAATCCGTACGTGCTATACGCCAAAGCCTTACTTTCACGAATCGTTTGGAAAACGATAGATCCCATTCCACCACCGAAATAGTTGTTGAATACATTAACCATCGGTGTTTCTTTAGAATCATACTGATTGGTGTTACGCAACCATCTTGTCTCTGCCTGAACCATATCGTAATCTGTGAAAAGAACTTGGTTTTTCGTTTGCTGCGTTTGCGTAAATACTTTTGCTGGAGATGGCGTTGCAAATTGACCAGGAATCGCATGTAATGGTTTCAACATAGCCGTAACCTCATTCAATTTTGCTGGACCGTAATAAATTACCGTTTGTGCGTAATTGTTAAGGTTCTTCACTTTATCAACTAACTCTTTAGATGTTATTGCCTCTAGCTCTGCATCTTTAAGTGTATAGTTGAACTTGTTGTTCGGGCCGTAAAGTGCATAACTTGTTAAACCTCCCAAGATCGCTCCTTTATTCGCTTTCGCATCTTTTCTTGACTTCGTCAATCTTGCTTTATATGCTTTCAATGCTGCATCGTCTGGCTTAACGTTTAAGATTAGATCTTCATATAATTTTACTGCTTTGTCAAAATTTTCCTGAAGACCTTCAATTGTTACCGTAGTGTACTCCTCTCCCGTCCCAATACTGAAACTTGACGCAATTTTATAGAATTCTTTAGAAATATCTTCCGCAGATTTTTTATCTGTCCCTAAGAACTGAATATACTGCGCCGCCAAAGGGATTTTAAGATCGTTTAAAGAACCGATTTTATAACGGTATCTCAATCGATACAAATCGTTGTCCTTATTTTCAACATAAAGAACTTCCGCATTTCCTAATTTCGATTTCTGGATGTCTTTATTATAATCCAAGAAAATAGGCTGCGAAGGCGTACTTGGCATATCATCTACCATTTTCACGAAAGCAGATTGCTTATCTGCATTGGTTTCAACAGGTGTGATTGCTGGTTTCTCAATTTTTTGAGAATCTTTGTTTTCTCCTTTTCTTTTAAGAATAGCTACGTAGTTGTTTCCAAAGTATTTGTTTGCGAAAGCAACGATATCTGCTTTGGTGATTTTTGATAAATCATTTACGTAAGCGACTTGAGTTTTCCAATCCAATTCCGATGTGAAAGCGCCAACCAATTGCGATGCACGAGAACCATACGATTCCGTTCCTTGGATTTTTTCTTTCTTGATGTTATTTACAATAGATGGAATTAAATCATCATCGAAGTTTCCTTTTTTCAAGTTTTCGATTTCATTTAAAACCAAAGACTGAACTTCTTCTAAAGACTGACCATTCGTTGGCGAAGCCGATAAATAAAGAACTCCGTGATCAATTAACGTAAAGGTAAATGCTCCAGCTCTAAGTAATTTTTGTTTTTTAACCAAGTTAAGGTCAAGTAAACCTGCCTTTCCATTTGTTAAAATAGAACCAACTAAATCCGCCATTAAAGCGTCTTTCGCCTTGTTACCCGGAAGTCTATATCCCATGGTTAAACTTTCCGCATCGGGACCAACAATTTCTTTAACTACAGGTTTCGTTAAAGGAGTTTCTGCCTGGAATGTGTATTTAGAAACCGGCTTCGATTTCATGTATGAGAAGTCTTTGTCGATTTTCGCAATTACTTTATCCGGATCGAAATCACCCGACATCACAACGCCCATATTATTAGGAACGTAGTAATTGTTGAAATATTTACGAATCTCCACCAAAGAAGGGTTTTTCAAGTGTTCAATCGTTCCGATCGTTGTTTGTTTCCCGTAGTTGTGATTCAAGAATAAATTAGCAAACAACGATTCAAAAATTTTAGAACCGTCACTATCCAAACTTCTGTTTTTCTCTTCGTAAACCGCTTCTAGCTCCGTGTGGAAAATACGTAGAATTGGATTTCTGAAACGCTCCGCTTGAATCGCCAAATATTTATCAATAGAACTTGAAGGAACATCGTCTGTATAAACCGTTTCTTCAAAAGACGTCCATGCATTCGTATTTTGCGCACCCATTGCTGACATCATTTTGTCATACTCATTTGCAATCGCAAATTTTGAAGCAACACCTGAAACAGAGTCAATTTTCTTATAAATTGCTTTTCTTTGGTTTTCGTCTTTTGATTTATTGTATTGCTCGTATAAAGCATCAATTTTATCCAATTCAGGCTTTTCTTTGTTCCAATCTAAAGAACCATATTTATCTGTTCCTTTGAACAACATGTGCTCTAAATAATGCGCTAAACCTGTATTGGTAGCCGGATCCGTCTTACTTCCTGCTTTCACAGCAACATAAGCTTGAATTCTTGGATCTTTCGGGGTTGGACTTAAAATTACTGTCAAGCCGTTTTTCAATGTGTAAAAACGAGCTCCTGTTGGGTCGTTCGTAACATATTTGTACGTATAACCACCGCTTTTCGCTTCCTTCCACTCATAAGACTGGCCGTATGCGTTAAAAGCTAAAGCTGCAACTAAAAAGGCAGTAGAAATTCTTCTAATCATATTATTTTCGATTTTGTGTATTAGACGCAAAAAATGAAAAAAAGTTTCACTTTATGCTATTTTTTATTTTTAATTCCAAAATTAATCATTCCTGCAACTAAAAGAACTTGCGCAAAAACATAGGTAATCATGACCAATAAGTTTGATTGCAAACTCTTTTCAATAAATAAATTATAAGCGAGAATCGAATCGGAAATTACAAAAAATAACGCTCCGAAAATCAATAATTTACGATGGGTATTTAAAGCCGAATACAACATCGTTGAAATCGTTATCGCATATAAAATTACAGGTATTTTCATTTCCCCTAAATGCGGATACAAATACCAAATAAAAGTAACAAGATAAGCTAAAATTGGAATTAAAAATTTGTTCCCAAAATTGGAAATTTTCAAATTCCAGAAAACAAGAATATAGCAAATATGAGCCAAAAGAAAACTTCCTAAACCTACCAGAAAGCCCCAATTATATAAAAGAAAAAAATCTCCCGAAAAGCTTAAAACCAATCCCAAGCCGAAGATTTTGTTGATTTTAAAATTTTGCTTTTTCGACTCTAAAAAGTAGCCGAAAAACAAAAGAGGCATCAATAAAGATTTTGTAAAAAGTCGATTTTCTTGGTTTCCAATAAAAATCAAATACAAATCCCCAATAAAAGCAAGCCCTAAAAGGACGAAGAAAAAATTACGAAACATTAGTCAACAATAAATAATAAACGTTCCGCCGCTTTCTCCTCAGAAAAAACACCATTATCATATACCAATTTTCCATTAACAAAAGTTTTTTCAACCTTCGAATGAAAATTAAAACCTTCCATCGGACTCCAACCGCATTTGTAAAGGATATTGTCTTTTTCTACCGTCCAATCGGATTCTAAATCAACAAGAACTAAATCGGCTTTATACCCTTCACGAATAAATCCACGGTTTTCAATTCGGAACAAAATCGCAGGATTGTGTGCCATTTTTTCAACAATTTTCTCTAGAGAAATTTTACCATTATGATAATTTTCTAACATCGCCACCAAAGAATGCTGCACCAAAGGCGCACCAGAAGGGCAACTTGTGTATACATTTTGTTTTTCCTCCCATGTGTGCGGTGCGTGATCTGTTGCCACAACGTCAATTCGTCCATCCAAAAGTGCTTCCCACAAACCATCTTTATCGTTCTGCGTTTTCACCGCAGGATTCCATTTGATTAATGAACCTTTCGTTTCGTAATCTTCATTAGTGAAGGACAAATGATGAACACAAACCTCAGCCGTAATTTTTTTATCTTTTAACGGAATATCATTTCGAAACAACTCTGTTTCCTTCGCCGTTGAAAGGTGGAAAATATGCAACCTTGCCCCGGTTTTTTGAGCCAATTCCACAGCTTTCGACGAACTTTTATAACACGCTTCCTCACTACGAATCAAATGATGGAACTTTACTGGAATATCATCACCATATTCCGCTTTATATTTTTCGGTATTAGCTCGAATTGTGGCTTCGTCTTCGCAATGAACGCAAATAAGCATTTTGGTATTGCTAAAAATATTCTCCAATGTTTCTGGATTATCCACCAACATATTTCCTGTTGACGATCCTAAAAATAATTTGATTCCGGGAACATTTCGCGGATTGGTTTTGAGAACTTCTTCCAAATTATCGTTGGTTCCGCCCATCATAAAACCGTAATTCGCAAAAGCCTTTTCGGCAGCGATTTCATATTTATCCGCTAGTAATTCTTGCGTTACCGCGTTCGGAACCGTATTGGGTTGCTCAATAAATGAAGTCGTCCCGCCAACAATTGCGGCACGACTTTCCGAAGCAATATCACCTTTGTGAGTAAGCCCCGGCTCACGAAAATGCACCTGATCATCAATAACGCCAGGAAGTAGATATTTCCCCGAAGCATCAATAACTTCATCCGCCTCCGTATCGGAAATCGAATCGTAAATTTTTCGAATTAATGTATCTTCCAAAAGAACATCCAAAGTCTGAATTGTTCCTTCATTAACCACTTTTGCATTTTTAATGAGAATCTTCATTGCTTGATTTTAGAATTTATTTCTTGGTAAATTTACATAATTCAAGTTGGAAAAACAGTTCAAAATTTTGCATTCGGCTAGAATCTTCTACATTTGCTAAAAATTTAGAAAACTTGAAAAAACTACTCAACGAAACCATCATTTATGGAATGGGATCTATTCTTCCCAGAGTAATTACGTTCATTTTGAACCCTTTTTTCATCTATTTTATCAATACGGAAGAGTTTGCAAAATTCACCAATCTTTATGCTTGGGTTTCTTTTGTAAACATCGTTCTTTCTTTTGGTTTTGAAACTTCTTTCTTCAGATATTCGGCCGAAGAGAAAAATCGAGACAACGCATTTTATACTTCGTTTTGGTTTTTAACAGGTCTAGCAACAATTTTCCTAGTTAGCGTTTTACTATTCTTACAGCCTATTTCTAACGCAATTGGTTACGGAGAATTTCCCGAATACGTAAAATGGTTTGCTTGGATCGCTTTTTTTGACGCCATTATTGTTATTCCATTGGCTTGGCTGAGATTCCATAACAAACCCATAAAATATAGTGCGATTCGCATCACGCAAATTCTAGTTCAAACGCTCGTAGTTTTATCATTATTCTTATTTGTCCCGAAATCAACTTCCTTAAAATTCGGAATGGAAACCGAAGTTTCCTACACATTTGTGAGTAATGTCATCGGAAGTTTAGTTGGTGTCCTCTTGTTGATTCCAATTTTCATGAAAGTGAAATTCCAATTTTCGGGCGAATTATTCAAAAAAATGTTGGGTTATTCCTATCCTATTATGTTTGCTGGACTTGCCTTTATGGTGAATGAAAACTTTGACAAACTTGTTCAAAAAGGATTGATTAGCGCAAATGATGCTGGCGCTTATGGAGGATGCTACAAACTTGCCGCTTTAATGACGTTATTTGTAACTGCTTATAGAATGGGAGTTGAACCATTTTTCTTCAAAAAAATGCATGATGAAAACGCAAAACAAAGCTACGCCGAAGTCACGGAGTTTTTCAGTCTTTTTGCTTCTATTGCAGCATTAGGTATTATCGCTAATGTATCTTGGCTAAAAACCGTTTTTGTTCCAGACAAATCCTTTTGGGTTGCCATTGACATTGTCCCAGTTATCGTCATCGCAAATCTTTTCTTTGGGATTTACTACAACCTTTCTACGTGGTATAAAGTTACTGACAGAACACGTGTCGGCACGTATATTTCATGGACTGGCGCTATCATCACCATTGTTCTAAATCTCGTTTTACTTCCGAAATACGGTTTAATGGTTTCGGCATGGACCACGCTTGCCGCATACGGATTCATGATGATTTTATCCTATTTCCTTGGTCAGAAATACTATCCGATCCCTTACAAAACAAAAAAAATCTCTTTCTACATTTTTGTACTAATTGTTTTCAGTTTTGTATCGTATTGGGTATTCAATTCTAACGTATGGATCGGAAATATCCTTTTCCTAATCTTTGCAGGAATGATTGCCTATAGTGAGAAAAAGCTACTTCTTTCGATCGTAAAAAAGTAAACGAATATTCCTTACATTTGCAGTCCTCAAAACAAAATATTAATTAAAAATTTAAATTGTTTTTTAATAAAAACATCATATTTTTAACACATTAATCAATACACATTTACATGAAAATCATAGTTCCTATGGCTGGACGCGGATCCAGATTGAGACCACATACCCTTACCGTTCCGAAACCGTTAATTCCTATCGCTGGGAAACCAATTGTTCAGCGTTTGGTAGAAGATATTGCAAAAGTTGCTGGTGAAACCATCGATGAAATCGCATTTATCATAGGGGATTTCGGTCCTGAAGTAGAAGCGTCTCTTCTTAAAATTGCAAAAAGCTTAGGTGCAAAAGGAAGTATTTATACGCAAGACGAACCTCTTGGAACAGCGCACGCGATTAAATGTGCTGAACAATCTATGCAAGGCGATGTTGTTATTGCTTTTGCAGACACGCTTTTTAGAGCCGATTTCGTATTGGACAAAAACTCCGACGGTGTTATTTGGGTGAAAAAAGTAGAAGATCCTTCAGCTTTTGGCGTGGTAAAATTAGACGACTATGGTTTCATTACAGACTTTGTAGAAAAACCTCAAACATTCGTTTCTGATTTGGCGATTATTGGAATTTACTATTTCCAATCTGCGGAAAAATTGATGGACGAAATCAACTATATTATGTCAAAGAACATTATGGTTAGCGGCGAATATCAGTTAACAACCGCTTTAGAAAATCTTCGTTCTAAGGGAGCAAAATTCTCTTTAGGAAAAGTTGATGATTGGATGGATTGCGGAAACAAAAACGCAACAGTTGAAACCAACGCAAAAATTCTGGCATACGAAACCGAAGAAATGTCCAAATTCCCATCAAGTGCGACGATTGAAAACAGTTTGATCATTCCACCTTGTTATATTGGTGAAAATGTGAAAATTACAAATTCAAAAGTGGGACCTCACGTTTCTTTAGGAAATGGAACGGTTGTAGAAAATTCAAATATTGAAAACTCGTTAATTCAGGAGAAAACTGTGATTAATCATGGAAATCTTAGCAATTCGATGATTGGGAACAACGCCCAATATGTCGGAGTTGCGAGAGAGATTTCATTGGGAGATTATTCAGTTTTAGATTTTCTTTCAAAATAAAGTTAAGACCTCATAAAATTTCAAACCACACAAGCCGTATTGTGTGGTTTGGCTTTAATATTGTACCGCTTTTTTTAAATTAGATTCAATGAAAAAAATCATCGCCATACTTGCACTAGCCTCAATTATGGGTGCTTGCACCACTCAAAAGGCCACAAAACCTCCCGTAGATTATCAAGCGCCAAACGGAACTTCAGCGAATTCTTTCTTCAAAAAAATTCAAGAAAATAGCCGTTTTGATCAGGTAAAAATCAATTCTAGAGTGAATGTTCAAGTGGGAAAAACGATTCCGACTTTGGATGCAACAACCTATATTGAGCAAGACAAAAAAGTTTGGATGAACGTTGCCGTTTTAATTAATATGGCTCGTGGAATTGCAACTCCAAATGGAATTAAAGGCTACGAAAAATTAAATAAAACCTATATTGAATCGGATTTCACGTATTTAAATAAAATGTTGAATGTAAATTTCATCGATTTTAAATCGTTGGAAAATTTATTGACAGGACGTGCGTTTATTCCTGTGAATGAAAAGGATTTTGAATTCAATTCAAATAGCCAAGGTTTTTCTTTAGTTTCTAAAAAAGATCAACGAATTGATTTGAATGGAAAAGCGACTTCATATGCGGTTGCGATGAACTACGATACCAATTTTGATTTGAAAAAAATCGAAGTCGATGAAACGTCAAGTAAAGGAAATACACTGACGGTGGAATATTCCGGATGGGATTCTCAAGGAACAACGCGCTTTCCGAAAAATGTTAAAATAATTATAAAAGGAGAAAAAAACGGCCAAATTCTGATGGAAAACACGAAATTTGACTTTAATAAGATGGATACTCCTTATTCCGTTCCGTCAAACTACACGAAAACTGATATTAAATGAGAAAAAGGTTAGGTTTTTTCATCGGCATTTTATGTTGTACGGTCGTCTCTGCGCAGACAGCTCAAAAAAAAGAGGACCTTCAGAAGCAAAACGCTGCAATCAAAAAACAAATTGCCGAAATCAACCAAAATCTGGCGAAAACTAAAAACGAAGCAAAACTCTCGATCGCTTACCTAAACGAAGTGAATAAAAAGATTGGGCTTCGCGAAAAAGTGTATACCAACACGCAAAAAGAGAAAAAAATAATTGAAGACGATATCTATTTAAAACAATTAGAAATCAACCGTCAACAAAGAGAATTGGCGGTTCTTCGTAAAAATTATTCCGAAGTTTTAGTTAAAGCTTACAAAAACAAGGGGGCACAAAACAAAGTGACCTTTATTCTTTCGGCTAAAAACTTAGGAGAAGCCATTCGCAGAGTTCAGTATCTAAAAAGTTATTCCGATTATCAAGATCGCAAAGCTGCTGAAATTATGGGCGTTGCAAAGCAAATTCAAGAAACAGTTGCCCAAAGACAAAATGCGGTAAAAGATAAAGACAAACTTCTTTCCAATCAAAAAACAGAGCTTCTAACAATTTCGGCGGAACGTAAGCAGAAAGAAGTTTTATTGGAAGAATTCAAGAAAAATGAAGCGCAATTATCAGCTGAAATTCGTCAAAAACAAACCGAATCAAAAAAACTTGAAGGTCAAATTCGAGCGATTATTGCAGAAGAAATAAAAATTGCTGCGGCAAAAGCCGAAGCGGAACGAAAAGCTGAAGCAGAGCGAATTCGAATTGCAAAAATCGCTGCTGAAAAAGAAAAAGCTCGTATTGATGCTGAAAACAAAGCTCGATTGGAAGCTTTAGCAGAAGCAAAAAGAAAAGCCGAAGCCGAAGCAAAACGTTTGGCAGATATCGAGCGTAAGAAAATTGAAGATGCTCGTAAACGTTCCGAAGAGGCTGCAAAAGCAGATGCATCAGCTAAAGAAGAAGCGAAAAAAGTAGCGGCTGATAAAGAAGCGAAAGAAGCAGCAGATCGTTCCCGAATAGCAGAAGCAAAAGCGGCTGAAGCGAGAAAAGCGGAAGCAG
This sequence comes from Kaistella sp. CFF1-2, assembly GCF_059509915.1. Lineage (NCBI taxonomy): Bacteria > Pseudomonadati > Bacteroidota > Flavobacteriia > Flavobacteriales > Weeksellaceae > Kaistella > Kaistella sp. CFF1-2. The sequence goes on along the minus strand of NZ_JCAKLF010000003.1, from coordinate 209,515 downwards.
AATTATCGAAGAAAAATGAAGATGCAAAAAAAGCAGCTGAAACGAAAACGATGACCAACTTTGGTGTCGGAAGCGCTTCAGGAAGTAATTTTGCAGAAAACAGAGGACGAATTGGGTTCCCAGTAGATCGTGGAAACATCACCCATTATTTCGGAAGACAACCGCATCCTGTATTTAAAAATATTGTGGAAGATAATATCGGAATTAAAATTTCTGTAGCGCCAGGTTCACGTGCAAAATGTGTTTTCCCTGGAGAAGTTACACGAATTGCTCCTTCTTCGGACGGAACAAAAACCGTTATTGTACGCCACGGAACGTATTTCACCATCTACTCTAACCTTCAAAGTACAAGTGTCGCTCCGGGCCAAAAAATTGCTGCAGGAGCAACAATTGGGACTATTGCAGAAGACTATGATGGAACGAATACCCTTGATTTCCAGGTATGGCAAGGGCAAACACCAATGGATCCTTTAAACTGGATTTCACGTTAAAAATTTAATATCTTTGTAAAAAATTTAAAATGGAAACATTAACAATTCTTGCCTTATCGTGGCAACATATATTAATCGTGCTATTAATCGTTTTGGTCCTTTTCGGAGGAAAAAAAATACCAGAACTTATGCGCGGAATGGGATCTGGAATTAAGGAATTTAAAGACGCTGTAAAAGACGAAGACAAAAAACCTACAGAAAACAACGCGTCAAACACCAACTCGACAAATCCTTAAGAAATGACCAACTTTTCGGTAAAAGCATGGGAAATCTTTAATCAATCTATTAAAGACTATCATGTTCATGATGACGTAGATGCTACGGAAAACAACCCTTACGAAAAAAATAGTTTGGAATGGCTTTTGTATGGTAAAAATTGGATTGATACCGTTCAATGGCATTTGGAAGACATAATCAGGGATGAAAATATCTCCCCTGAAGAGGCGCTGAAAATCAAAAGAAGGATAGACGCTTCCAACCAAAAAAGAACCGATCTTGTTGAATATATCGACAATTGGTTTTTCGTAAATTTTAAAGATGTACAACCAAATGATGATGCAAAAATCAATACCGAAACACCTGCTTGGGCAGTGGATAGGTTATCAATTTTAGCATTAAAAATATACCATATGGCATTAGAAGCAAATCGCGAAAGTGCCTCTGAAGATCATCGATTGAAGTGTCAGACAAAACTAAATGTTTTGGAAGAACAACACCAAGATTTAACAACTTCAATTGATCATTTGTTACAAGATATAGAAAACGGTACGGTGAAAATGAAATTATACAAACAGATGAAAATGTATAATGACGAAAGCCTCAATCCGATTTTGTATCAAAAGAACAAATGATAATGAGACCTTATATATATTTAATCATTATACTAACAAGTCTAGCTTCCTGCTCAACAGAGAAAATTACGTTTTCTCCGGTGGGTGGGAATCTTACTTCTTTAAATTCAGCAACACCTCTAAACCGAAATTTTAAGGAAAAATCCGATGTGGTTTTTTATTCATCCGAATTAACAAACCAAATGTCTACATTTCCAAAATTTAAAAATTCTGCTGTAAATGAGGAAGTTGCCGTTTTGAAAAAATATATAAAGGATTACGTGTATGCACTTCAAGTGTACAATATCGATGAAAAAGCGCAAGCCTTGGATCGTGTTGAACGTTCTTATAAGAAAATTCAGAAACTTAGAAATTTCTTAAATTCGGATGACGACAATGTTATCAATCGCTATTTGGTACGTATTAAAAGTAATATAGCCAAATTAGAGAGCATTAACAACAGCTCAGAATCTATTTCTATCCAACAATAATTACCTTTCTAATTTTATGGTAAAAAGACAAGCCGAATCTAATGTTCCCACGGATTACGGGACTTTTAAGATGATTGCTTTCTCCGAAAACGAAAACGACTGGACACCGCAAGTGGCTTTAGTTGCTGAAAATACAGATTTTTCAAAACCTGTTAATGTTCGCTTTCATTCGGAATGTTTAACAGGTGAGGTTTTTCATTCGAAAAAATGCGAATGCGGACAACAATTGGAAACCGCAATGAAGTACATGCAAGAACATGGCGGAATCATCGTTTATCTGCGTCAGGAAGGAAGAAATATTGGTATTATCAATAAGCTGAAAGCCTATGCTTTGCAAGAAAAAGGGTTGGACACGGTAGAAGCAAATCTTCAACTAGGGTTGCCTGCTGATGATCGTGATTTCAGTGTTGCTATTGACATTTTAAAAGAATTGGACGTAAAAGAAATTAATCTTTTAACGAACAATCCTGAAAAAATCAAAGCGGTTGAAGAAAGCAGTATTATATTAAACCATCGGGTTCCGCTTCAAATTGCAGCAAACGAAAATAGTGAAGGCTATTTGAAAACGAAAAAAGAATATTTCGGGCATCTTTTGGATGACGAAAAGAAACCACAAGAATAATAAAAAAGGTCAGGAAAATATTCCTGACCTTTTTGTATAAATTCAATCCAAATCAACTTAGATTTTAATAGCTGTTTCTAAAGAAAGCTCCATCATCGTTCTCAACGCTTTTTCACGCTGATCTGCAGAAATTTGATCACCTGTAGGAATAATATCCGAAACGGTTAAAATGGTCGCAGCATTCTTCCCTAAATGCTTGGCATTCGCAAACAAAGCAAAAGCTTCCATTTCCACAGCAGAACAATTATATTTCTGAGCTACTTCTGGAATATTAGGATCTTTTCTGTAAAAAATATCACTTGTATGAATGTTGGTTGGCTTAATTTCCAATCCCATTTCAGCACCTGTAGAATTAATTAAATCAAACGTATTTCCTTGATGCGAAATTAAATCACCTTCAATTTCCCACGCATATTTTGCATAGGTACTTTCACTCGCCGAGTTTTCAACATTTAAAATATCAAATAAGTTTAAATCTGTTGTGTACGCACCGCAAGTTCCGATTCTGATAATGGTATCAACTTCATATTCTGTATATAACTCAAAAGAATAAATCCCGATGCTTGGACATCCCATTCCACTTGCACCAACGGTAATCTCTTTTCCTTTATACGTTCCTGTATAGAAAAAAATATTTCTCGTCTTGCTTACTAATTTTGCGTTTTCCAAATAATTCTCAGCAATATATTGAGCTCGCAATGGATCTCCTGGTTGCAAAACCACTTTCGCTATTTCTCCTTTTTTTGCACTGATGTGTACACTCATAATTTTAACCTATTAAAAGACAAAGTTACAAAACAAATCTTGGTTTCATTTTACAGAAATAAAAAATCCCAACTTCCTAAGAAATTGGGATTTTTTATTATTAAGATATTTATTTCAACACTTTTGGATGAGAATCATCAATGTTAAAATGTTTAATTACACTGTTATAATCGCTGTAATCTACTTTTGCGTTTTTAGCTCCTGCAGATGCTGGAACAATAACAACTCTGAATTTTTGGTTGTTTAAATATGAACCTACAAAGTTTGAGTTTTGGGTACGGAAATCCATTGTTCCATCAACATAAATCTGAACATCAGCTCTTGTAAAATCAAAGGTATAATCCAATTCACCTTCGTTCAAATAATACGTGATTGGTAATTGTCTCCACACTGGATTACCATTATCAACACCTTGTTGTCTGTAAACCAAAACAACATCAGTAGTTGGGATTAGATTCCCAAAAGTACCACCAATTGTTTTTGTACTACCGTCGGAATTCACGACGAAAGAATCTGTCATATCATATACAACAGAATAGGTATCTCCATCTCCACCGTTGTTGTTATCATCGTTAGAGCAGCTCCAAAGAACCAAACTGAAAAGACCCAAAAGGAATAAACTTACATACTTTTTCATTTTATTTTCGTTTTAATTGTTTATACTAAGTTTGTTTTTAATTGTACTACCAAATGATATACCACTTTTTTAGATTATAGAAATTATGAAGTGTTAAATTTGTACATTTGCTAAAATACATTATTCAACAGGAAAATGAAAGTATTCATCGGAATTATCGGCTGTATGCTAGGTTTAGCCAACTTAAACGCGCAATATATCCCTCAAAATTACTCAAAAGCAGAACAACAAAAGGCAGAACAATGGGTAAATACTACCTATAAAAATCTTTCACAAGATGAAAAATTAGGTCAATTATTCATCGTTGCTTTATACACCAACAAAGGTGAAGACTTCATTAACAACATCAGAAACATTGTTGTTCAAGATAAAATCGGAGGTTTAATCTTAATGCAAGATGATGCCGCGCGAGAAATTGAATTGCTTAATGAGTTTCAAGCCAAATCAAAAGTTCCTTTATTGGTAGGAATGGATGCGGAATGGGGATTATTTCAGCGTATTAATACAGCTTACAAACTTCCATGGGCGATTACGTTAGGTGCAATTCAAGATAAATCATTGATTACCGAAATGTCGGCGCTTATTGCAAAAGACAGCAAAAGAATGGGAATCAACTGGGATTTCGCACCTGTGGTTGATGTGAATACCAATCCCAAAAACCCAATTATCGGAAATCGAAGTTTTGGTTCGGATGTGAATAATGTGACGCAATCTGCCCTAGCCTATTCTAACGGTTTGCAAAACAATAAAATTCTGGCGGCGATCAAGCATTTCCCAGGTCATGGCGACACAGATGTTGATTCTCATTACGATATTCCCGTGGTTAGTCACAATAAAAAGAGATTGGAAGAAGTAGAATTAGCACCCTTCAAATACTTAATCAACAAAGGAATTGGTGGAATTATGGTTGCGCATTTGTACGTTCCTGCAATTGAAAAAGGAAAAAATATTCCCGCATCTGTTTCGAAAAGTGTTATTACCGATTTATTGAAAAATAAATTAGGTTATAAAGGTTTAATTATCACAGATGCCTTGAACATGGGAGCCGTAGCCAATAAATACAGTCCAGGAGAATTGGACGCATTGGCTTTTAAAGCAGGAAATGACATTATGCTTTTCTCTCAAGAAGTGTCAAATGGAAAAAAACGTATCCAAGCAGCGATTGATAAGGGTGAAATTTCCCAAAATCGAGTGGAAGAAAGTGTGAAGAAAATTCTTTTGACAAAATACTATTTAGGTTTAGACAAATATGAAAATCGCGATCCTAAAAACATTAACGAAGATTTGAATTCGCCAGAACACAAAATGGTGAATCAAAAAATGTATGCTAATGCAATTACTTTGTTGAAGGATACGCAAAAAATGCTGCCTTTGGATTGCAAAACAACGTATTATTACGTTCCATTAGAAGAAGCACCATCGGAAGCTTTCATTAAGGAAATGAATCTATCGACAACGCTTATTGTTAAAAAAGCTAATGAAACAGCAAGCATTCCAGCAAATTCTAAAGTAATCGTAGGATTCCATAAAGACAATTCTACGGCATACAAACCGTATAAAATCTCAGCAGAAAGCAAAAAAGTTCTTGCGGATCTTGCTTCGAAAAATCAAGTTGTTTTAAATGTATTTGGAAGTCCATATGCTTTGGCTGACATCAATATTGATCCCGTCTCTACCGTATTAGTATCGTATGAAAACAACGATGATTCGATGATTTCAACCGCGAGAGCGCTTTTAGGTGAAACTAAGATTCACGGTCGTTTACCTGTAGTTATTAACGATAAACTTCCGTACGGAATGGGAATTGATCAAGAAAAAAAATCAAAATAAACGCGTACAAAAATTTCATTTGTCCGTATATTTAGACTCATAATTATATAAAGAAAAAAGCAATGAAAATCGGAATTCTTTGTTATCCGACATACGGGGGAAGTGGTATTGTAGCGACGGAATTAGGAATGTCTTTAGCCAACAAAGGGTATGAAGTTCATTTTATTTCTAATAATTTACCAGCGCGATTAGACATTACCAACCCGAATATATTTTTCCATAAGGTTAATGTTCAAACATATCCATTATTTCAATATCAACCCTACGATATTGCATTGTCATCGATGATTTATCGTGTTGTTAATTTATACAAACTCGATCTTTTGCATGCCCATTATGCAATTCCATACGCTTACGCAGCCTTTACAGCCAAGCAAATGTTGAAATGTGAAGGGAAAGATATTCCCTTGGTAACAACGCTTCACGGAACCGATATAACGTTAGTTGGGCAACATCCGAGCTACAAACACGCCGTTGAGTTCTCCATCAACCAATCGGATACGATTACAACGGTTTCCGAAAGTTTGAAAAAAGATACACTTCAAATTTTCAACATCAGAAAAGACATTCAAGTCATCAATAACTTTATTGATAACAAAGAATTCATCAACAATAAAACGTGTCAGCGAGGTCAATTTGCAAATCCTGACGAAAAAATTCTGATTCACGTTTCCAATCTTCGTCCAGTAAAACGAATTGAAGATGTATTGCAGATTTTCAAAAACGTTCATGCGAAAGTAAAATCTAAACTGATTATCATTGGTGAAGGTCCAGAAATGGAAAAAATCACTCAATTTTTAGAAGAAAACCCAGAATTGATAGACAAAATCAGACTTTTAGGAAAGGTAAATGATTTGTACAGAATTCTAGAATTGTCAGACGTTTTCCTACTTCCTTCAGAGCAAGAGAGCTTTGGATTAGCAGCTTTGGAAGCGATGGCTGCATCTACTCCTGTAGTAAGTTCGAATGCGGGTGGAATTCCTGAGGTTAACATTCAAGGTGAAACAGGTTTTCTAGCCGAAGTCGGAAATGTAGAAGCTATGAGCAATTATGCGATTAAGATTCTAAGCAATGAAGATCTTTTGGCTACGATGCGCGAAAATGCAAAAAAGCAAGCACTAAAGTTTGATTTGCAAAACATTCTTCCAGAATACGAAGAAATGTATCGAAAAACGATTGATGATTTTATCGAAAAGAAACTTCATGTAAAAAACTGTGACTGAGAAACTTCTACAATACCTATGGAATTTTAAGATTTTTCGAAATACCAATTTTGAAGATACAGAAGGAAATCGTATTGAAGTTTTGAATTATGGATTTTGGAACAAAAATTCGGGTCCCGATTTTCTTGATGCAAAAATAAAACTGGGCGACATCACATTTTGCGGCCCGATCGAATTGCATGTAAAAGCTTCGGAATGGAATCTTCATAAACATAGTAGAGATGAGTATTTCGACAATATCATCCTTCATGTTGTTTATGAAGAAGATGTTCGTTTGGACGAATTATACGCCAGAAATATTCCGACATTAGTTCTTAAAAATCACATTTCAGAAGACGTGATTAAGCACTATCAAAATGTAGAAAATTCGCAATCTTTTATTCCTTGTGAAGATCTATTGAAGCCAAATCATATTCCGTTTCAGTTTTCAGAAGAGTTGGTTATTCAAAAACTAGATGAAAAAGCCAATCTAATTCAAAGTGATTTAGAAAATCATAAAAACGATTTGGAAGAAGTGTTTTTTCATCACATCTCCTACTCTTTTGGACTGAAAGTGAATGCCATTCAATTTAAAAATTGGGCAGAAAATATTCCGTTTAAAGTAATTCAGAAAACACGAAATTCGGCTGTCCAATTAGAAGCATTATTTCTTGGAAAAGCGGGTTTATTAACCGAATCAAGCGACGAGCAAAGCAGAATTTGGAAAACCGAATACGACTATTTAAAAACAAAATTTCAATTACATCCAGACGAATTCAAACCTCAGTTTTCAAAGTTAAGACCAGACAATTTTCCAACAATTCGTTTGTCACAACTGGCTCAAGAATATCATCAAATTCCGAATTTATTTTCAAAACTAATTAATTCGTCGAACTATTCCGAACTTGTTAACCCGTTTAAAACCATTCGTGCTTCTACGTATTGGGATTCTCATTTCACCTTAGGAAAAACATCGGAAAAAGCCTATCCTAAAACACTTAGTTCAGCTTTTATTGATCGCCTTTTGCTAAACACCATACTACCCTTTCAATATTTTTATTTTCGAAATCAAGACGCGGAAAAAATAGAGCAACTATTGGAAATCTATCGCCAAATAAAACCCGAAGAAAACAACCTAATCAAAGCGTGGAAAAAACTCCAAATTCCTGTTATTTCCGCACTGGACTCTCAAGCACTTTTATACCAACATAAGGCTTTTTGTTCCCACAAAAAATGTCTATCTTGCAGCATAGGATTTCAGCTCATGCAATCTTGATATTTTATGTTAGAAAACATCCGTCATAAAGCAGAACGAGAGTGGTTTGGTGTTCTTACGAGAATGGGAACCAAATTGGGTATTCCGGTATCCAAACTTCGCGTTTTCTTCATTTATTCAACCTTTGCGACAGCCGGAATTTTCTTTTTGTTTTATTTGGGAATGGCCTTTTTGCTTTGGGTAAAAGACATTTTCTTTGTAAGAAGGCCTAGCGTTTTCGACCTTTAATACTCGATTTTTTATGATGGAATTTTTATCAATACCTACAGCGGATGATTTTCGTGTCAAGAAAATTTACGACTCGTACCTAACCGCTTTTCCTGAAAATGAAAGACGAAGTGATGCGCAGTTTTTAGCATTATTCAAAAATCCAAATGCGTCCATAAAGACAATTAGTTTAGAAGGGGAAAATATTGGTTATTTGGTTGTTTGGAACCTTAGTGAATTCCTTTACATCGAACATTTTGAGGTTTTCCCAGATTTTCGTGGTCAAAATATGGGCAGCCAAGTCATGCAAAATTTAAACAAAGAACATTCAAGAATTGTTTTGGAAGTCGAGCCAGAAGACCAAGATGAACTAGCAAAACGTAGAATTGCTTTTTATGAACGAAATGGTTTTGTAGTTTCGGACAAAGACTATGTTCAGCCGAGTTATGGACCAGGAAAATCTTCATTGAATTTGTACTTAATGACTTCTTGGAATGTGGAAGACACCGATCTAATTAAAGAAGAATTATACGATATTGTGTATCGATTTTAGTCGACTTCGTATTCTAGTTTAATTGTAATACGCGCTTCTTTTTCTTTAGATGCCGTATTGAATGTTCCACCATACGAAAACTCTTCATTGGAATTTGGCGCTGTAATTTGAATAACACCCATTGTTGCATTTTTCAAATTTCCAAGGCTACTTCCGGAATTCTCAGCAATCTTTTCAGCACGATTTTTAGCATCTTTTGTTGCATCAGCAATCATTTGTTGCTTTACATCAGCTAATTTTGTGTAAAAATAGCTTGGTGGCGAAGATGTAAATTCAATTCCAAGGTTAATCATCTCGGTAATATTACGCGAAAGATTTTCCAATCGAACAACATCTTTGCTCTCTAAAGAAACGGTTTGTGATAATTGATACCCAGAAAAGGTTTGGCGGCTACCGCCGTTAGGATCGGTACTGTAATCAAATTGCTTTTGAATGTCTACTGCAGAAAAAACCATCTCCTCTTTTTTGATTCCTTTAGAAATCAAGTAATTCTCAATGACTTTACGATCATTTGCAAGCGCATCGTAGGCAGCTTTGAGCTCATAGCTGTTTCTGGAAAAATTCCCAGACCAGGTAATTAAATCTGAAGTAAACGTTTTCGTACCAAGACCGGTAACCGAAATGGTATTTTCAGATTTGTTCCTGTTTTTTATAGCACTACCCAAAACTGCCAGGCCAATTATGAAACCTAGAGAAGCAATTGCCGCTATGATTACATTTTTATTCATTTGTGTTTTCGGAATCTCCGATAATTTTCATCGAAATTATGTATGCAATTCGCATACCAAATTTTATGATAATTTTAACATATCAAAAATACTAAATAGCAATTAATTAACATTCAGTAAATTACGTGATATAAAGTAGAATTATCATTTATTAAAATGTGGTTTACTTTAATTTAAAATTCTTAAATCCTGCAAGATCTTTATCGGCTTTCGTTACGAATCTCATTAAATCTGAAGTTGATATGAAGCCGTATTTTAACATATCCCGTCGATCAAATCCAATAAAAACATATCGAATAAAAGCTTCAATCTGAGTTTCCTTCAGTTCCATCTGATTGAGAAAATAATCTTTGGTCAAAGCATTAACAAGCTCTTGCAGCAACATTGTATCATCCCATTTTAAGACACCGCCTCCGCCCATACTAAATCCAGGCCCTACAGGTTGTACAAATTGATCAGGACGCCTTGCCATAACACTTGGAGCCGACTCTTTCATAATGTATTGCCCTAATTCAATTTTTGCTTCATTCAATTCTTCCGAATCGCCAAAACGTTTGGAGTCTTTTGAAATATTACCAGTGACTTTATACCCAATTTTCACTTCTTCAATAGGAGTATAATAGGGTTTAAGTTTTAAAATGAGTTCCGAATTTAAGTGAGATGAATTAACCAATAAATCCAATCGTTCATATCCTTTCCGCACGAAACGAATATCATCATTTAAAGAAATATCGATTGCAAAACTCCCGTCTTGAGAAGTTTTTACCATCGTTTTTCGACTCAAATTATGCACTTCTACACCATTTACAGGATCACCATCAACGGAAAAAACTTTTCCAACTAAAGAAGTTTGCGCAAAAATTAAGCTAAAACCAAATAGAAAAACGAAGGAACTAAGGCAATGGATTCGCATCTTTCTTTTCCAGTTTTTTAAAATCCATCGCAGCCATTTTCAAATAACCAACTATAGCGTTTATATTAAAGTTCTGATGATAGGTTTTCGTTAAAGAATAGCGTTTATCAGCATACGCAATTAGTCGATCCAAATCATAGTCTCGATACCCCATATTAGCAAATAGATCTAGGTCAATTGCCGCTTTTATTTTTACAAAAAACTTCTCCCGATCGCTAAAATCAACACCTTTGGGTTTTTCTTTTGTGGCTTTATTAAATAAAGAAACCAATGCGCCAATCGCTTTTCCAACATCCATTTGTCCCGCACTATAATCTGGACCACGGAAAGCAGAAGGAGCCTTGTTCGAAGGCATGACTTCTGTTGGCGGTGTTCGCATATAGGAATTAAGTCCGGAATTAAGGCTAGAAACTTGTCGATCGTATTTCGTTTCAAGTCGGGCGATATCTTTACGTAGGTTACCAGAAGGTTTAAAACCAATTTCAACCTCCGGAATCAATTGTTCCATAGGTTTTAAGGAAAGTCGTAAAGGGCTTTTCAGCAAGTCTGAAGTGACAACAATCTCTTTTCTTTCGAATCCTCCACGAACGAAACGCAACTCGTCTCCTTCCCAAGCTTCAATAAGAAAAAAACCTTCTTGATTGGTGCCTGTTTTTTGCTCGGTACGTAAGTTAATCACCAAAGTTCCCGCTAAAGGCACACCATCAACAGAAAAAACTGTCCCTATAACGACTTTTGTTTGCGAAAAAGCCAAGCTGAAGCAAATTAGAAAAACAAAAAATAAAAGTTTCTTCATACAACCTATTTGCTGCCAAAATTATCTCTAATTCTCGTGCTGCAATCATTTCTTAAAGCATAGAAACGAATTTTAACGAAGATTAACGGCATTTATTAAAAATTTGGAATTGTTGCCCAAATTCTTTGTTAAATCCCATTAAAAATGACGAAAAGCATCTTGTGATAATTGACGATCCAAAAAATAAATCGTAAATTTAGGAAACAATAAAAACCAAGATTATGATACATATTGTATTGCCAGTGGATTTCGGTGAAACGACCGATAAACTTGTAGAAGGAGCCGTAAGATTTGCTAAAGAAGTAAATGGTAAGATTTGCATGATACATGTTGCACCCTCTGATATTGGGTTTGCAATAGGAGATATGGGATTTCAGTATTTCCCAGAAGTAGAGCAAAACGAGATTAAAGAAGAGCTCATCCGTCTAAACACAATTGAACAACGCATTATCGCGCAAGGTGTAGATTGTGAGCATCTATTGAAGCAAGGAATTGCCAAAGATTTAATTTTAGAATATGCAAAAGAAAAAGAAGCGAATTATATCGTAATGGGATCTCATGGAAGAAGTGGTATTTACGATGTATTTGTTGGAAGTTTAACCAAATCATTAACCAAGTCTTCGCCAATTCCTGTATTGGTATTGCCAATTCACGATGCAACGTACGAAGATTAAAATCAGTAAAGCATAAAAAAACCGTTCAAAAAATGAACGGTTTTTTTTATGGTTTTTATCAATTAATTAACCTTAGTCTTTTTTGTAGATTTTGGGATCGTAATAAGGATACTTTCCAGCTGTTGGCGAATAATAGTCTTTATCTTCATCTCCTCCAAGATCTTTAACTAGAACTACGCACCAATAAATAAATAAAACAGAAGCTACGATAAACAGAATCCAGTTTAAAACATTTCCGAAAAGCTCGAAAAATTGGAAAGACCATTTAAAAACTCCACCTAAGAATAACCAGAAAGCTGTCATTATTTTCTTTTTTAAATTAACTTTGCACAAATTTAATAAAAATGTTCAAATTACTTTCAAAGGAAAGCAATATTTTTTCGATACCGGTTTATCTTGTTTTTTTGCTTTTTATAGTAATCACATTTAACGTTCTGGATTTCAATACAATAAATGCTATTTCAGCCATTATTACTTTTGCAGGAATTGCCCTGGGATATTTTTTATTCAACAAAATAAACCTGAATTACCAGAGTCATGTCCCACTTTTCATCTATACGTTTTTTATTTTCGCTCTTTATCCTGGTAGTTTAGATATTGGAATTGCAATTTCGTTATTCACCAATTCCTTTATTATACTTCTTTTAACGAATATTGAAGATCAAAGTAATAAAAATCAATACCTTTTAATTGGTTCTTTATTGGCAATCAACTTTATCTTTTTGCCAACAACTTGGCCGTTAATCGTCTTTGTAATTATCCACTTAATATCTACTTCGGATCGCATTTATCTTAATCTTTTCCGATTGTTTTTTGGGATGTTTTTAATTGCTATTAGTTATCTAAGCATCGCTTTTTATTTGAATTCAAATTCGTGGGACGGCGCTTATATTCCTTTTGGAAAGTTTGTTCCGACCCAAGATTTTTACCCTTTATACTTTTTGATCCCCATTGTTTTACTAATTATTTATGCAATTTGGGAGCATTTCAAACATTTCAATGAAAAATCGCCGACTAGTAAATACAAATACTCGTTTATCTTGGTATTTTCGTTGGCGCAATTGGTAACCATTATCCTGTATATGGGAGTAGAACATGAATATTTATTGCTACTTTCGTTCCCCGTTTCTGTGATTATCAGCCGGGCGATAGCTTATATGCCGAAATATTGGATGCGAGAAGTTTCTTTATGGGTAATTATTCTTTCTCTAATCCTATTTAAGGTGGGAACGTATATTAATTTTTTTTAGATCATGATACAAATAGACGATAAATTGATTTCTGAAGACCTCTTTGAAGAAGAGTTTGTCTGTAATCTTAGCAAATGCAAAGGCGCTTGTTGTGTGGAAGGTGATATTGGCGCTCCTCTTGAAAAAGAAGAAGCAGCGATTTTGGATTCCATTTACGAAAAAATTAAACCCTATTTAACCGCTGATGGGATTGAGGCGATTGAGCAAAAAGGAACCTGGGAAATTGATCCTAGTGACGGTGATTACGTTACACCAATGGTGGGAAATCGGGATTGCGTTTACGTAACTTTTGATGATAATGGAATCACCAAATGTGGGATCGAGAAAGCCTACGAAGACGGTGCGATTGATTGGCAAAAGCCTATTTCTTGTCACCTATATCCGATTCGAGTGCAACAATATTCATCTTTTGAAGCGTTGAATTACCACGAATGGCATATTTGCAGTGATGCTTGTGCTCTTGGAAAAGAACTGCAAGTTCCAGTGTACAAATTCCTGAAAACGCCCTTAATTAGAAAGTACGGCGAAACGTTTTATCAAACCTTAAGCGAAGCCGCAGATCAATGGAAAATTGAATTTAGAAAATAAAAAAACTCCCCAATTGGGGAGTTTTTCTTTTACTATATTTTTTTTCTAAATCGATAAATAAGCATGACCCGTTTTCAGTCCTTCAGCTAGTTCTTTTAAATTGGTATTCAACAAAAAATCAGCAATTTGAAGTCGAATTGGTTTGTACTTTTCGTGTGCTGGACAAGGTTTCGCATCGGAGCAAACTTTAATTCCTAGAACACAAGAATGCAAAATACTATTGCCATCCACCGCTTCTACAATGGAATATATGGAAATCAGTTCAGGTTGATTTTTATAAATGTAAAACCCTCCATTAGGCCCTTTCACCGAGGTTACGATATTTTTTTTAGACAAGCTTTGCAATATTTTTGCAATAAAAGCTTTGGGCATAGAAGTAGCTTCGGCTAAATCCACGGCCTTCACCAAATGCTTATCCGAAGCATTGTTGGCAATCCATATACAAGCCTTGATGGCGTATTCTGCTGCATTTGAAAACATAGTCAAATATAGCTTATTTTCAGAATTTATACGAAAATATTTTCGGATTGATATTCAAGGACATCCAGAACCAATTTTGCATATTTTTAGAATCTGGCGTTTTCTTAATCGCCCGAATTGCTTCCGTATCAAAATACATAGAATATCCTGTGGATAAGCTGACCATCGGTAGAATTTGATAGTTAAATTGCAAGTCAAACTCCGAACCTAAAGATGAACTCAATTTTTTACCCGCACCATAAACATCACCAGAAGATCCGAAATAATGTACCGCAGCATACAAATCTGCTTTAGGATTAAATTTATAGGTTCCAGTCACATAAATATCTAACAAACCTGGATTTTGCGGTCCCGAAACATAAAAATAATCCATATACCCATAGAATTTATGATGGGTTCCATAAAGAGGATCAAAATAATTCGACTTGGTAGCCACTCCATTATTCACATCATCACCGCTTAAATATTCAACGCCTAAACCTACTGATGAAGGTTGAGAAGGTTTATATTTAAAATTTCCAGAAAGCATATAAGCCGACTTATCTAGACCATTCGAGTTTTTTCCAAATTGATAGTAACCACTCAACGCTGTTTCCCAACTTAGTTTTTTCGTACTAAAATTCAAACCAACCGTTTGCATATTGTAATTCTTTCCAGAAACGATTTGTTGATTAACCATTTGATCGGCTTGAAAACCCAAATTCGCTGCTAGCGCACTTAAACTTGAACCTTCCGCTATTTTAAACTTTGCATGCACCATTTCCATATGCTGATACGGTTGCGCATCCGTCGGATTAAAGAAACTTCCGTTCGGATTATTGATATTCAGATCAGCGTTTTTGTAATTCTGATTGTAGGCTACATAGGATTTCACTTCCGCTTTATCTGAGTTCCAGCTAACATTAATCGCATCGTGACTTCTTCCTGCAGGATGCCAATCGAGACCACCGAAGATACGCTCATCATCCAAAACAATGGTTTGTCTACCAATTTTCGTACTCCAATTTTCATTAATCGCCAACTCACCATACGCTTCAAACACCGAAAAACCGCCTGATGGATCGTTCACCTGAACTTGAGCTGCTTGCCCCCAAATGTTCACATTCTGAGCAGAAAAACGAATTTTCAGTTTGGATTTATACGAATAATCCATCGTCACACGCGCTCGATTGCTCACTAACACCGCAGCATCTTGTCCTTTTTCAATGGGTTTGTAAGCACCATTTCGGATTTCAAAACGTGGACGTAATTGTGCGGTTACGGCAATTTCATTTTCAGGAGTTTCTGTCGTTTGAGCCAAAGCAAAAGAAGAACTCAATAATGCGATTACAGCCAAGCTACAAATTTGTGTATTTTTCATAACCTTAAATTTATATTTAGGACTTTTTATTCCTTTTATATTTTCTAAAATTTATTCATTCTAAACAAAGAATTGTGAATCATTTAACGCTTATAAAATTAGTGAGTTATCATTATAAATAAAAGCAATATCACTATTGATATATATCATATTCATTTAGAAAAAGAAATGCAGTTTAGGTGATTATTAAATCCTAATTTTACAAATAAGATTAATAAATCCTTTATTATGTCAGCTAATAAAACATCACCATCAACTCGGAAGAGCAGATTCAAAAAGAGTCTTATTCCCGTTCTGTTGGGAATCATGATTGGATTAGGATGCTACACGCTTTACATTTCGAAAGCAGGATCATATCTTTCCGACGATCCCAAAGCCTGTGTTAACTGTCATATTATGGCTCCCGAATATGCCACATGGTTTCACTCGTCCCACGGAAGAAACACAACGTGTAATGACTGCCATGTTCCGCATGACAATATTGCGCGAACCTATTTCTTTAAAGCCATGGACGGTGCGCGACACGCTTCAATTTACGCTTTGGAAATGGAACCTCAAACCATTAAAATATTAGCTCCAGGAAAAAAAGTCGTTCAAGAAAATTGCATTCGTTGCCACACCGAACTTAATGAAGTTGTAAAAACAGCTCAAGTAACCGCACCAATGGCACATGAAGGCAATGGAAAACTATGTTGGGACTGCCATCGCGACGTACCGCACGGAAATGTTAGAGGATTAAGTTCCGCACCCAATGCTCGCGTCCCACTAGCCGACTCTCCTATCCCAGCATGGTTGCAGAAATTCAATAAAGTAGATGAATCTAAAAATGTAAAACAACAAAAATAAAAGATATGAAACGCAAAAATTGGTTTATCGTAGCATTAGTAAGCGTGGTGATCTTTGGTTTAGGAATGCTTGCTAACTCCATTATCCAGAGAAGAGCAGAATCTTTGTACATCTCAAAATCCAACACCAATATTGGTGATTTTGAATCGAGAAACGAAATCTGGGGAGACTATTTCCAAAGAGAATACAATTCTTGGAAACAAACAGCGGACACCACATTCAAATCCAAATACATGAGCAGCAACAACGACGACCTTCTTGCTCAAAGACCCGAAATGGTTGTTCTATGGGCAGGTTATGCGTTTTCTAAAGACTATACGGCTCCAAGAGGTCACATGCACGCCATTGAAGACATTCAACATACACTAAGAACTGGCGCTCCAAATGCCGAAAATAAAGGGCCTCAACCTTCAACTTGTTGGACGTGTAAATCTCCTGACGTTCCACGATTGATGAACGAAATGGGCGTTGCCAATTTCTACAAAACAGCTTGGTCTGATTTAGGAAGTGAAGTGGTAAATCCCATTGGTTGCGCCGATTGTCATGATCCTAAAACGATGAATCTAACGATTACTCGCCCTGCTTTAATTGAAGCGTTTAGTAGAAGCGGAAAAGACATAACCAAATCAACCCATCAAGAGATGCGATCTTTGGTTTGTGCCCAATGTCACGTTGAATACTATTTTAAAGGCGACGAAAAATATCTGACTTTCCCATGGGATGAAGGTATGACTGTTGAGAAAGTGGAAGAATACTACGACAAAGCAAATTTCACAGATTTTACACATAAAATTAGTAAAGCGCCAATTATTAAAGCGCAACACCCGGATTACGAAATATTCCAATTAGGAATTCATGCCCAGCGTGGTGTTTCTTGTGCCGATTGCCATATGCCATATAAAACGGAAGGCGGAATCAAATATTCGGATCACCATATTGCAAGTCCACTGAAAAACATCAACAATACGTGTCAGGTTTGCCACAGAGAATCTGAAGGTGTTCTTGCTCAGAACGTTTATGAAAGACAGGATTATGTTTTCACATTAAGAAATCGATTAGAAAAACAATTAGCAAAAGTGCATTTCTATGCGAAATTCCTTTGGGATAACGGTGCAACTGAAGTCCAAATGAAACCGGTTCTAGAATTGATTCGAAAATCACAATGGAGATGGGATTTCATTACCGCTTCTCACGGATCAGCTTTCCACGCACCTATTGAAGCGCAACGTGTATTAAGCGATGGTTTATTCCTTGCCATGGAAGCCGAAACCAAAATGAACAATTTAACGGACAAAAACAAGATTGCAAAAGCGTTTGTTATGCCCGACATTTCCACCAAAGGTAAAGCCCAAAAAGTTATCGGTTTGGATATGGCGAAAGAGCGAAAAGACAAGCAAGTCTTCTTGAACACCGTCGTTCCGAAGTGGATACAAGACGCCAAAGCGAAGAAAAGATTAGTCTCAAAAAACTAAGAAACACTAAAAACACCCTGTTATGACATTCGAGTTTAATTCGAAAAATAAAAACCAATACATCCAATCTCTAGTAATCAATCTCGTATTACTAGGGCTTGGACTTGGGATACAATATTTCTTTGGAAGCATCGAGAAAAGCTGGTTTTCCTTTCCTGGGAACATTTACTTTGCGATTGCTTTCTTAGTGATATTCACGACGATATTTGCTTTATTTAAGCAAAAAAATTGGATCAATTTACTCAATAGCGTTCCTTTCGCTATTGTGAGCGTACTTACGTTAGGTTTACTCACCATACTTTTAGGAAGTGTCGTCCTCGATCACAGCCACGAAGGCAGTTCTTCCCATGAATTAGGCCATCGTTTAGGATTGGATAACATTACCACGACTTGGTATTTTGGTGTCATTTTTCTTTGCGTTCTTGTGAATTTATGGCTCGCCATTTTGAAACGATCGTTGGTGTTTCAAATGAAAAACCTCACCTTCATTCTTAATCATTTTGGGCTGTTTTTGGTGTTTTTCGCTGGTGTTTTAGGTCAAGGAGATCTGGTCCGTTTAACGATGGATATTTACAAAGACAAACCGGAATGGAGAGCGAAAGACGATAACAATCGTATTGTTGAACTCCCAATAGCTTTGGAACTGAAGAAGTTTTCCATTGAAAATTATCCTAACAAACTTTTCATCATTGATAAAGAAGGAAATTCGTTGCCTGATAAAAAACCAGTAAGTTTTTTAATGGAGAAGAACGGTTCGAGCAAAACCATGTTGGATTGGAAAATTACTTTAGTTGAATATCTTCCAGACGCCGTATTCATCGGGAATAAAGAATATGCCAAAAGCAAAATGTGGGGCGCAACCAATGCCGCAAAAGTCAAAGTTGAAAACCGGAAAACCGGGAAGAAAGAAGAACAGTGGATTTCCGCAGGAAACTTTCAATTTCCGCCAATGACGATTCCTTTAGGCGATGGAAAAACATTGGTTATGGCTCCGCCAGAAGCCAAAGAGTATGAATCTAAAGTTTTAGTTTATCAAAAAAACACAACTAAAATTGAAGAAGGAATCATCCAAGTAAACCACCCTATCAAAGTAGACGGTTGGAAAATCTACCAGATTAGTTACGATGATAAAATGGGGAAATGGTCTGAATTAAGTGTTGTAGAACTTGTTCATGACCCTTGGTTACCTTTAGTTTATGTTGGGATTTTCATCCTAATTGCAGGAACATTAGCATTTATGATTCAAAATAAGAAATAATATGTGGCAGTATTTTCAATATATCGTTTACTCTTCTTTGGTTCTATTTATCATTTCTTCCGTTTGTATTTACTGGAAGAAGCTGAGCCACGGAACAACTATCGCTTTAGTTTTACACAGCATTGCAACGCTTATCCTCGCATGGTTTGTTGTCAATTTATGGATTGAGCTAGAACGCCCACCCATGCGAACATTAGCCGAAACTAGAATTTGGTATTCCCTATTCATCGGTTTTATCGGAATTATCATTTACGCTTTGTATAAGCAAAAATGGATGCTGAATTACGCCGCATTGATGAGTAGCGTCTTCTTAATCATCACCTTGTACAATCCCGATTCCATGAACAAAACTCTGATGCCTGCTTTGCAAAGTGTCTGGTTTATTCCGCATGTGATTGTCTATATTTTCGCTTATGCGATGCTGGGAATGTCGGCCGCAGTCAGCATTTATGGGCTGTACCGATTGTTTAAAGCTCAAGGTGCGGATCACGTAATTAAAATTGCGGATCAGTTAATCAATATTGGCTATGCTTTTCTAACTCTTGGTTTGCTATTTGGAGCGCTTTGGGCGAAAGAAGCTTGGGGGCATTATTGGACTTGGGATCCAAAGGAAACTTGGGCTTTTATCACGTGGCTTGGCTACCTCATCTACATCCATTATCGATACAAGCATAAAGCAAAAAGTCTTTCAACTAGTTTTTACATTTTAATTATCGCGTTTGTGTTTTTATTAATCTGTTGGTTTGGCGTTAATTACCTTCCAACAGCACAAAACAGCGTACATACCTATACTTCATAATTCTACTTTAATAGTGATTTCAAGGTTTCGGGCGCGCCAAATGCGCGCCCGAAACTATTTTTCACTCACAAAAATATTCAACAAAAAAAATCCGCTTCAAAACTGAAGCGGATTTCTATTTTATCCTAAAATGGATTATTTCTTAAGCTCTTCTAAGAATTCGTCGTGAGAGATTTTTGTTTCTTTCTTCGTCGCTTTCTCCAAGATTACATCTTTCAATTTAGCCATCGCTACTTCAGAAGATATTTGTCTTACTTGCTCTTGATCTTTCAACATTTCAACAGCATATTTTTCAACTTCTTCATCCGATAAATGGTGAATTCCGTAGATTGCTAATTGGTTTTTCACCAACTGAACCGCTTGCGCCAATACATCTGTGTAGTCAATTTGAACATCGTTATCGTTCATTAACTTTCCTTCGATGATTTGGAATTTCAACTGATTTTTTTCTGCTTCCAAAATTTCTTTTGCTTGCTCTTCAGATTGAATATTTTGGTTTGAGAAAAGTAACCACTTCACTAAGAAATTTTCTGGCAACTTCACCTCTTCTTTTTCAGTGATTTGCTCCAACACTTTGTTTACGAAGTGTACATCAGCATTTTGTTGGAAATATTCGTCTAATTCAGATTTTACTTTTTCTTTCAATTCGTCTTCAGACTTGATGTTCCCTTCACCATACACTTTATCGAACAACTCCTGGTTTAGTTCGTGAAGTTTAAGGTCGTAGATATCTTTTACAGTTACTTCCACCTCGTTGTGGTGTAAATGTTCTGCTTCTGCTTTTGAGAAACCTAATTGCTTAGCCAACTCTTCGTTTCCAGCAAGATCTTCTTTAGAAACTTTTACAGAACCGTCTTTTTTCAATTTCTTAACCAAATCGTACGCTTCTTTTTGTTCTTTAGAAACCGTAACGTTCTTTGGTGCATGATTATGCTCACCTTCTGCATCATCTTCTACCACTTGAGAAACCGCTAAAGCAACATACGAATCTTTTCCGATTTTTTCTTGCTCTTGTCTTTCTGCAAATCTTTTTTGCATGTTCTCAATAGATTGGTTGATTTCTTTATCAGAAGCCTCAACGCTATAGTGTGGAGCTTCATACTTAGCCAAATCAACGCTGAAGTTTGGTTCGTAACCAACTTCGAAAGCAACAGAAAGTTGCTCTGCATTATGATTAAAATCGTCAACTGGTTGTGGAACAGGCTGTCCTACCAATCTCAATTTATTTTCGTTTACGTAATTGTTAAGCCCCTCAGAAACTTGTTTGTTGATTTCTTCGAAAGCAATTCCCGCTTCATATTGTCTTCTTACCATGCTCAATGGCACTTTTCCTTTTCTGAATCCAGGAACCTGTGCGTTTTTCGCATAATTCAAAAGTTGTTTTTCTACTTTGTCTTTGTAGTCAGACTTATCTAAAGTTACTGTAAGTAGAGCACTTACATCATCATGGTTTTGCGCTGTAACGTTCATTAATTGAAAATTTTAGGTTGCAAAAATAGCAAATTTTATTGATATTCCCATGTATTAAAAGTCTTAAAAACCGTTAAATAAAAAAGCCTCCAACGGTTTTCGCATTGGAGGCTATATTTTGGTGTTGCATTCTACTTTTTCACCCAGTTAATCAAAGCATTAACGTCGGATTCACCACCGTTTGTTTTCCCTTGCTGATTGGTTGCTGATGGGAAGTTCTGCTCAATCGAACTTGGCATATGCACCAATTTGATTCCTATTTTTCCGTTCGCATCACCACCCACAAATTTCCATTCCGTTTGTATTCCCACTAAATTTCCATCCGTTCTTTTCTCATCCGCATTTGTACGTGTTACCTCCACATCCGAATTGGAAAATTCAAAAGTCACAAAATGTTCTTCTTTTTCTTCTAGAATTTCTTCATTCACCGAATGGTAATGATCATCGTGTTTTACTTGAAAATCCAACGTTACTGCATACGTCGCTCCCGTTTTCAATTCAATGGATTTATCGGAAATCCCACCAATGTATTGGATAATCTGTTTATCTGATGTATCGTTTTTATTAGTTAAAGTCACTACTAGTTTCTCAATTTCTTCGTGTTCATGAATATCTTCAGGTGCTCCGTCATGACGACAAGACAACAAGGTTACTACTAGAATTGAAACAACGAGACTGATTTTTATTATATGTTTCATTGTATTAAAATTGATTGATTAAAATTTAAATTGTAATGTAAGAACCACATTTCGTCCTTGTTCAGGAGCAAAAAATCGGATTCTATTAAGATAATCGCGGTAGTTTTTGTTGAAGAGATTCTGAATTTTGAAATTTAAATTCACATTCTTCACCAAATCCATTCCCGCTGAAATATGGAAAAGTGTATAACCAGCCGGCGGTGTACTGTAATCTACTTCTTTTGAAACGAGATTTCCGTTTTCGATAAAATCAACATTGAAATTACGAACTGGGAAATTCTTTTGCTGCCAAACCGTTTCATTTTCCAATCGAACATAGAAATTTTTGAATTTCGGAGCATATTCCAACGCGTTTTTCATATTGGAAGGCATCATCAAAATTAAATCTTCTTGATTCGTTCGATCTTTTCCGCGAAGCGTGCTAAACTGCCCTTTCCATTTGAGTTGATCCGTAAAATCCAAAGAAGCATCCACATCCAAACCGTAAATATCGGCCGCAATTTGCTGATATTGCCAGATTGGGAAAACGCCTCGATTGGAGTTTTGTACACCAACTGGAACTTGATTAATGAAATTTTCAGATGTCATCCAATAGGGATTCAGTTCTAGATTAAATCCTTTCAAAACATCTAATTTTAGTTGCGCATTGATGTTGAATTGATAAATATCTTCTTGTTTTAAAGCTAAATTTCCCAACTCAATAATTGACGCCGAATGATGTAAACCATCCGCAAACAACTCCGATGGATTCGGTGTACGATTGACTTTTGAAGCATTAAATTTCAATTTCAAAGCATCAAAAGGTTGATAATTTAAACCAAGATTTGCGGAAAAATTATGAAAATTCATTACCGGACGTGTCAAAATCCGACTGTCATGTTCGCTCACAAAAAACTCTGGAAACAGGGCCGCATAGGAATCATTCCAAACCGAAGCATCGTAATATTTATACGCATCATAACGTGAAAAATCGTAACGAGCGCCGACTTCAAACATCCATTTCGGATTCAAATGGTATTGAAAAACCGAAAACGCACCCAAATCATAGCGATAATAATCCGGAATCAAACGTCTTGCCTTGGTGTCTGGATTCGGATAATTATCCTGGATACTTCCCGACAAACCACTTTCCCACTTCCAAGAATTACGTTCGATTAAATGCGTTAACTGAACATTTTGCGTAATCAAACGCAAATCCATTGATGGTAAATTATTGTTTTCACCACGACGGATATCGTATTCTTTTCTTCGGTTGTACTGCAAAGAATATTGCAAACTCAACTTTCCAAAATTTTCAAAACGCTTGTACGCTGAAGTTTTAAAAATATGATGCTCCACATCTTGTTTTGGACTCAAAATATCGTACGAAAAGTCTCCGAAATACTGACTTCCACCATTCGTAATGGCATGGTAAAAATCTTCAGGACTTCCTAAATGCGAACCTCGAAAAATCCCAAATTCTTGTTGAATTCCCGAATACGAGACATCAAAACCTTGAAGAAAGGTTCGTTTTCCAAATGAAAAATTGAACGATCGAACCTCGGCACCGGTATTTTGAGCCGTTCCATCAGTCGTATAGATATCACCCAACTTTTTAAATGATCCATTTGCCGAAACAAACCATTGGTTTTCCCAAGCTTTTGTAGCCGAAGCTTGAACGCTGCCACCACGACCACTGGAAATTCCAGAAAGGGCAACTTTCCCGAAAAGCGTATCTTTTTTAGGAACAATTGATGGTTCTAAAACAACCACGCCACTTACACCTTCATTTCCGTATTTCAATGCTGATGCTCCTTTGATGACATCAATATGATCAAAAGCATTCACATCCACATTTGGTGCGTGTTCCACACCCCATTCTTGTTCCGCCATTTTCACACCGTTGTTAATCACCGAAATTCGGCTTCCGTACAATCCGTGAATAACGGGTTTTGATATATTATTCCCTGTTTTAATGGCGCTCAAACCAGAAATGTTCGTTAATATATTTCCTAAACTTTCATTCGAATTTCGAGAAATATCTTCCGATTTCAACGTATTCACAATCATACTTCCCTTCTTTTTATGAACGGAATACAAATGCACTTCCTCGATTTCATCAATATGATGTTCTAAACTGATTTTTAAATCAAGATTCGAGTTCACTTTGATCGTTTCGGTATAGGGATCGCAATCCGGATGACTTACTTTTAAAGTATATTTCCCCGATTTTACAGTCATCGAAAAAACACCCTGTTCATCGGATTTTGTTTCTGCATCACCTACTTGAATAATCGCGCCCACTAAATTGGATTTATTGTGAAAATCCGTCACTTTCCCGCGCACGGAATACTCTTGCGCCACCACATTAGACATCATCCCCAAAAAGGATAACATCATCAAAAAATATTTCATAATAAAGTATTGTCCTGGCAGAAAACCAGGAAATTAAACGTAAAATTTATTTGTTAAATCACTACGTTCTGTGGAGGTCCACGAAGAAATACACTCCCTTTTTCCTGCAAATAAACAGAAACCGAAGCATAACCACTAGGTTCTATTTTAAAATGAAAAACCTCAAAATCCCACTCAACATGCTCACCAGAAACAGTCTGAAAAGTGGAATTGAAATGACAAACAAAACAGTCTTGAAACGACGCATGTTTGGTTTCTTGAATTTTCGTTTGCTTTGTATCTTGTAGAAGGTCTATAGAAGCGACTTCCGATTCGTGTTGGTGAAACGTTCCCGAGAGTAGAATCAACAGCATATACAGACTCGCAAAACTGAGTCCACCTAACTTTTGAATATCTTTCAGAAATTTCACGACACAAATTTAGGAATTTATACGAAGTGTTCCACTATTATGTCTAAAATATCAAAGTTAATTTTGTATTTTTGTTGGGTAATAAAAATCTATGAAACAAAGCGCAGTACAAAAGATTGCTGTCTTTACATCCGGCGGTGATGCGCCAGGAATGAACGCAGCTATACGAGCTGTTGTAAGAACGGCAAGCCATTTTAACATTGAATGTTATGGCGTTAGAGAAGGTTATAATGGGCTTATTAACGACGATTTTACCAAGTTGGGACCTCGTTCGGTAAAAAACATCATTAATGAAGGAGGAACGATTTTGAAATCTGCACGATCTAAAGAATTTAGAACAGCCGAAGGCCGTCAAAAAGCGTATGACAACTTAAAAAAATACGGAATTGATGCTTTAGTTTGCATCGGTGGAGACGGAACTTTTACGGGTGCCAAGGCTTTTAGTGATGAATTCGACATTCGAGTTATTGGAATTCCAGGAACCATCGACAACGATATTTTTGGAACAGACAATACCATTGGATTTGATACGGCTTTGAATACAGCCATGGATGCGATTGATAAAATCCGAGATACGGCAACTTCCCACAACCGCGTTTTCTTCGTGGAAGTAATGGGACGAGATGCAGGATTTATCGCTTTGAATAGTGGTTTAGCAACTGGTGCCTTAGATATTTTGATTCCAGAACAAAAAGATAGCATTCAAAACTTATTTTCAACTTTCAAGAGAGCCGAAAAAGCTGGAAAATCTTCAAGTGTTGTTGTGGTAGCAGAAGGCGAAGAACTAGGAGGAATTTATGATTTGGCGAAAGCAACTAAAAGTGAATTTCCAGATTTTGATATTCGCGTAGCAATTTTAGGTCATATCCAAAGAGGAGGTTCTCCATCTTGTGCGGATCGCGTTTTAGCTAGCCGTTTAGGGTATGCTGCAGTAACGGGACTTATGGCTGGAGAAAATAAAGTAATGGCGGGTATGCGCTCTAACAAAATCGTATACACACCCATCGAAGAAGCAATTAAGAAACATAACGAAATCGATAAAGATCTTATCGAAATTTCAGAAATATTAGCAATTTAAATTAATTAACTAAATACAAAACACATTATGTCAACAATCAAAGTAGGTATCAACGGATTTGGTAGAATTGGACGTCTTGTTTTCAGAGCAATGGCAGAAAGAAGTAACATTGAAGTTGTAGGTATCAATGACCTTATCGATGCAGAATACATGGCTTATATGCTAAAGTACGACTCTGTACACGGTGAGTTCAAAGGTGAAATCGCAGTTGATGGAAACGATCTTGTCGTAAACGGCAAAAAAATTAGAATTACAGCTGAAAAAGACCCTAACAACTTGAAGTGGAATGAAGTTGGTGCTGAATATATCGTAGAATCTACAGGTTTATTTTTGTCTAAAGATGCAGCTCAAGCGCACATCAATGCTGGTGCAAAGAAAGTAATCCTTTCTGCTCCACCAAAAGATGATACGCCAATGTTCGTAATGGGTGTAAACCACAAAGAACTAACAGACGATATCAAAATTCTTTCTAACGCTTCTTGTACAACAAACTGTTTAGCTCCTTTGGCTAAAGTTATCCACGATAACTTCGGAATTGTTGAAGGTTTAATGACAACGGTACACGCTACAACAGCGACTCAAAAAACAGTTGATGGTCCTTCAATGAAAGACTGGAGAGGTGGACGCTCTGCATTGAACAACATTATCCCTTCTTCTACAGGTGCTGCAAAAGCCGTAGGAAAAGTAATTCCTTCACTAAACGGAAAATTAACTGGTATGTCTTTCAGAGTACCAACTGTTGATGTTTCTGTAGTAGATTTAACAGTAAGATTAGAGAAAGCTACTTCTTACGATGAAATCTGTGCAACGGTAAAAGCTGCTGCGGAAGGAGAATTGAAAGGTATCCTTGGTTATACTGAAGACGCAGTAGTTTCTCAAGATTTCGTAGGTGAAAAGAGAACTTCTGTATTCGATAAAGATGCTGGAATCATGCTGTCTCCAAACTTCGTGAAATTGGTTTCTTGGTATGATAACGAAACTGGTTATTCTAACAAATTGGTTGATATGTTAATTCATTCAGCTTCTTTGTAAGAATTACAATATAAATAAAAAGCCTCCCAAATTTGGGAGGCTTTTTCTATTAAAAATGCGTTTCAAAATATCTTAAAATCAATTCTCTTTTTCGGGTTGAAACAGGAATATTTTCATCATTTGAAAACTGCAAATAACCTTCTTTAAAATATTTTTTAACATGATCCATATTCACTAAATACGATTGATGACAACGAATAAACTTTTCAGAGGGAAGAATATCTTCATAATCTTTCAATATTTTTGAAACGACAACTTTTGTATTATTTTTAAGAAAAAAAGTAGTATACCCTTTTTCTCCTTCGCAATACAAAATATCTTTAAGTAAAACGACTTGTATAAAATCACTATTCTTTAATACAATTTTATCATTACTTTTAACGTCCTTCATAAAATCATTAGAAAGCGACAATTGATTCTGACTGATTTTAAAATCATCTTCTTTATTATGAATTCTTTCAACAGCCTCTAATAACTCTTTGCTTTCAAAAGGTTTTAGGATATACCCAATAGCTCCCATGTTTAAAGCCTTTATTGCATAATGGCTAAAAGCCGTAATAAAAATAATGTGGTATTTCTGAATAGAAATTTTCTCAAATAGGGCAAAACTAATATCGTCTTTCAGCTGGATATCTGATAGAATAACATCTATTTCTAACATATCAATTTCTCTTTCAGCTTGCTTAATCGTATCGCTACAGCCAACAATTTCAACATAAGGTATTTTATCAAGAATACTTTTTATATAATCTTGAATATTAACTTCGTCTTCTAGGATATATATTTTCATTAATTATCACTTGTTTTAGGCAGAATCAAAACGATCTTACATCCGTTATCATTAATCTCTTTCGTTAATGATGTATTACCTTCCCCATAAATAATTTTCAACCTTTGTTCGATAATTTTAGTTGAAAGAGACTGTTTCTCTGCGGAGCGTATCTTTGGTAAGCTTGTTCCTTTGCCATTATCTTCAATCCTGACTTTTAACTTTTGATCATCACTATTTTCAAGTGAAATAAACAGATTGCCCTTATATTCAATTCCATTAAAACCGTGAATGATTGCATTTTCAACAAAAGGTTGCAACAGCATCGGCGGCAACAATTGATTTTCTTGGTCTATGGTATCAGATATTACTATTTGATACTCAAAAGCGCCTTGATAGCGCATTTGCTGCAATTGAATATAATCTGATATTTGCTCTACCTCATCTTTAATACTTATGTATTCTTCTTGATCAAACTCTAGCACGCTACGCATTAAACGGGCAAATTTATTGAGATAGCTAATCGATTCTTCTGACTTATTCCGACTTATTAAACCTTGCAAATTAGAAACCGTATTATAAATAAAATGCGGATTAAGTTTTAATTGTAGAACCGTTTGTTCTAGCTTGAGCTTTTCATTTTCTAATACAATCCTGTTTTTAACAGTTCGAAGTCTATTCTTTTTACGCCAGTTTAAGAATAACAATGCTGAAAGAACAACCAAAAATATCAAACTTGCCAATATCCACTTTTGTTGGGTAATTACTTTCGCTTTTAATTGGTCCCCTGCTTTTAAACTATTTACTGTTATATCTTTCTGAGCTTGGTATTTATGTTCGATTTCTGCAATTGATTGTAATTGCATTTTGTCTGCAGCTCTCAATTTAAACTCATTTGAAAGTTGATAATACTCCAAAGCTTTTTCAAAATTCCTTTTGCCTTCATAAGACGTTCCCAAGATATTGTAAAAATTATCCGCAAAAACAGAATCTTTGGCTAACGCTTTTCCTATACCTACATTAGCATATTTTATTGCATTATCATAATCTTTTTTATATTGAAAAGCTTTTGCTATATTATTGTAGGTTACTAATCTATCTGGTAAAAATTCTAAAACTTTAAATGATGCTGCAATTGATTCATCAATATTTCCAGAAACACCAGCCAAAATTGCTTTTTTTTCATATGATTGACCTAAAATTTCTGGACTATTTATTTTTTGAGCAAAAAAAGAAATTTTCTTTTCATACTCCTTCATCTTTGCAACATTATGTTCTTTCATTGCAAGCAGAAATAAAACCTCGTAGTAATTCTCTGTAATATATTTTGACTTTTTATAAGGATGTTGGCTATACCATTGCTTAATGTATTGTGTAGATTTAGAATAATCTTGAATAAAAAAATACATCCTGGACAAAAGCTCATAATTAAGATATACTAATGAGCTTTTCTCTTTTTTTAGTTCATTTTCCTTATTTAAAACCTTATCTAAAAACTCTGGAGAAGAGCTTTTTGAACTACTAATGTCTCGACTAAGCTTTCTTAAGTAAATAAAATCTTTGAAAAATTTTGTATGTCCTGCAGTATCTATTTGGTCTAAGTTGTAATTATGATTTCCTTTAGGAGCTAAGTCAGAAAATCTCCTCCAAAAATAATTTTCATAAATCGGTTTATAATCTTTGGGAACTTTTCCTAGTATACTATCAATTCGAACTTTTGAATTTTTAATACCCGACTCTGCTGTTGTATCAATCGTTTGGGCAAAAGCAACAAAATCTTTGTCGCTTTTCTCTTTTTGTCTTAAAGCTTCTTTTGATTCAGCATTCTTGCGACAACCAATAAGAAAGAGAGCAAAAAATAAACTTGCGCATACTAGAATAATTCTTTTCAATATCTATTTGTTTTTAGGTTAAAAGTTAAAATCAATTCCCATCATTACATATCTAGGTAAAAGTTTATATTCTACTGTTGAGCTATAATAATCGGTTACATTTAATGTGCGATACACGTTTGTATTATAAAGATTCTTACCCGTAAGTGATAAATCGATTTTGTATTTTTCTACTTTCCAATTTAAACCAAAATCGCCAAAAAAATAAGATTTTTTTCCATTAATTTGGTGGTTTCCGAAGTAATATATTTCATTTTTATAATACCCTGTTAGATTTTTAGAAAATTTAAAGTAAAAATGTATAAAACTTGTATTATTTAGTACTTTATTGGTGGAAATAGATTGGTAATTAACAGCATTAAAACTGGTTCCTACATTCATATTTAGCCAAAATTTCCATACACTCCTCAGCTCAAAACCATACTCATTATTTTTCATCGTTACATCTCGCACTTCGTCATTTACCGAGTTTTGAAAATCTGATATCGATGTAGATAAATTAATTTTCAAATTAGAACTAAGAAATTTTAAATAATAATTAATCTGTGTTTTCGCAAAAGTTGTTTTTCTATTTTTTACTATTTGATTTTGAGACAAGCTAAAATTCGGTTGTACTAAAACATTCGGTGACAAATAATCATAATCTTTATTCATCCCAAGTACAAAATTAACATACAAGCGGTCTGTCCACCTCCCTAAAGTATAAGCAAGCGTGGATGATAAAGATTGTAAAGATTGTATATCATCTATTCCTTTACTAAAACTTCGTAGCCCATCGTTATAATAGGTAGGTAAAACATCAAGTAAATTAGTTAGAGAACTACGGTACGATATGGTTGCTACCAGCTCTCCTTTCTTATGGATATTCCATTTCGTATAAAACTTTGGATTAAGTAAAACGAAGTCATTTTTATAAAGTTTCCCTAGTCGATCAAGAGATGTATTCGTCCATCGTATGTCGAGTTCAGGGACAAACTCAATTTTAGGAAATTTAAAAGTATATTTCGAGGTTGTGCCTAAATTCTTTGAAGTCAATCTTAAATCGTTGATAAAGCCATCTGGTGAAACAAGTTCACCGGTTGATTTCTCTAGGAACATGGTACTTTCAAAAATATTACGTTGTTGCTCGAAGTACAATGCTGCTTGAAAAACATTTCCATTCTTTATTTTGGTAACAAGCTCAGATTTAACGCCAAAATAGGTTAGATCATTTTTTATATTCTCTGAAAAAGCATTTCCTGATTGTTGGAAAATATCTTCATAATAGTATTTGTTGATCGAGTAATTTGCAGGTGACTTTTGTGAAATATATCGTATTGAACTTACCCAAACTTTGTTTTCTGAAAATCGATTGGTATATGTAAGTTTATGATTAGTTAATAGTTGTTCTTTATCGGTAATCTCGTTAGATGGATCTTCATTAAAAATAAGATTTCCCGTGTCATTTTGCAGCCATTTGCCTAAACTTCCAACATAGCTGATGGTTTGGTTTTTCTTAGGATCATAGATGAACTCCCATTTCCCAAAATAGGTATCAATGCTTTTTTTATACTTAAACTCTTCGGTATTTGTAAAGCTTTCTGAAGGCGTTGTAAATGTAGATGAAGCATTTCTAAAATATCTCTTGCCGGTGAAGTTGGTAAATCCTAAAAGTTTAATTTTCATCTTAGGCGTAGGGTTAAAGATGGTATTTAAGGAAAGTAACTTATCATTATTAAAATTGGTTCGTGTATAATCGAAATTAGAAAGGTTTGGAGTATTATCCAACACAGTTGGTGTTTGAATATTTTCTCCAATATTACCAGCTTCGTTTTCTTGACTAGAATAAATTAAACTATTGATACTGCTTACCGCATCAACACCGTTATTATTAGCTTTTCCAAGAAAAAAGTACTTATTCTTTTTACCAAAATTCATCACATTGGTGCTAACATTATATACACTTTCCGGATAAAAACTTCCCTCTAAAGTTGTACTCCCAAAAAACTGTCGTTTGGCATCCTCTTTCAACGTTAGATTTAAAGCAACCTTATCAGAGTTTTCAATACCTTTCAGATGTTTGTTATTGGAATAATGTTGTAAGACTTGGATTTTTTCAATAGGCTTTACAGACATGCTCTGTGTAAGTAACTTGTATCCTTTTTCAAAAAGATCATCATTTTCTACCATAACTTTTTCTACTTCTTTATTCCCAATTTTTATGGTACCATCTTTCTCTACGTTTAGACCTGGTATTTTTTTTAGAAGATCCTCAACCGTTCGTTCATCACCTCGCGCAAATGCTTTTGCGTCAAGCTCTATCGTATCTTTTTTAAAGCGAAACTTTGGATTTTTGTTGATAATAACTTCTTTTATTTCTCGTACTACACCTTCTTGGAGTTCAATATTATGAACGATAGGAGTGTCTCCAACAATGATTTCACCGTCATACGCTTGATAGCTCAGCGCATTAGCATGAATCGTTACATCTCCTTTTCCAACATTTGAAAAGGTATAAGATCCTGTTTCATCTGTAAAAGTATAAGCCAAAAACGAGGATGAGCCAGCCTTTTGAAGACTGACTCTAACCCCTTGTATTGATGTTTTATTGTTACTTATCTTTCCCGTAATACTCGTTTGTGAATGTCCAAGTATTGAAGAAAAGAAAAATAAGACAACATAAAAAAAACGTAAACTATTTATTTTTTTGTGCTTTTTTCCCATTCATAGACTTGCTCAACAGTTCCTCGAGTACGTTCGGATGATTCTATTACTATGTCAGGTGGAAGTTTACTATTGAACACCTTCATCTCTTCCTCTTCTATACGATCTCCTTCTTTAATAAAGGCCTGCAAAGACATTTTTGGTAACTTTTCTAAATAAGATTTACTATACGGAATTTTATCATTATATGGATATTCAACATTGGTTAATGTCCAATAATTTGGAGCTAAACTATCGTTATAAAGCATGACAATTAAACCGGGGAGACCACCAAACTTATATGGTCCCGCTGGCACCGGTATTTCTTTTGTGTAAAATGCAATTAATGTAGTTCCCCTATATGATGCGGTAGCCTTATTACACATATAATTTCCTATTTTCTCAACTTCTGTATAATTTAAGTTCCACTGAAGCTCTGGAAAGTTATCTTCCAAAAGATAGTTTTTATCATTAAGAGTACCCGTTTCCTCAACCACTTTGCTATTTGGCTTTTTTATAACAATTCTTTTAAAAACTTTACTTTTATTGTCCATTATGACAATTTCATTAGAAAACTCGTCATCATTTTTTTCTATTTTCCTTTTTGTAGAAATAGAATCTCTAATAGAAATTTGGTTTCCATCGGTATAATACACATTTTCGTTAAAGGTCATGTACTGAGAAGGAATATATTCATAAACAGCCTTTAGACTTTGCGAGAACATTAAAGAGGTAAAAAAAACAGAAGCACTGCAAAGTAAAATATTTAAATTTCTCATAATAGATAAAATAAAATAGAAAAATAGATATTACTATCTATTTTTCTATTCTTAATTATTAACAAAACTTAATTCATATAAATACCATGTGACGCATAAACGGATCGAATACCTCTAATATAAGAATAGCATTGTGACATCGTATCCGTTGTTGTTGTATAAACAGTTTCATGGACACTTCCATTGGAGCTCACCTGTCTAACTCTAAATGTACACGAAACCTTTTTAACGGAATCTTTAGAATTAAAAAGTAACTTCTTAGGTGCAACTTTTCCATTACTTGCAAATGCAGTTGTACCTAACATAGCTGTAGCTATTAAACTAAAAAATAATTTTTTCATTTTTATTCAATTTTATTTAATTAAGTGGAAAACCAGCAGTCTCCCAAGCATCTCTTATTCCTTTAATATAAGCGTGACAGTCTGACATTGTATCGGAAGTCGTCGTATACACCCATGTATGAGTTTGACCACCTAATGTATGGAGTACTCTAAATGTACATCTCACTTTCAAACCAGTATTTTCAACTTTTAAAATGGTGACTTGCGCATTTTCATTTTTTTTCACTTCTTTAACTTCTGGTGTTGCTGCAAAAGAAGTTGCAGAAATCATAACCGTTGCCATAAGGCCAAAAATTAATTTTTTCATCAGATCTTTTTTTTAATTGTTAATTATAATGCTAAAGTCCAACTTTACAATGAAAAGTAAAATAAGGAATCCATATTCGTTAACGAGAAAATCAATATTCGCATGAGTTTGGGCAATATTCGTAAATAGATTCAATTTTAAGTCACATTAAAAAACAATCGCCTTCCCGTTGGGAAGGCGACTGCTTTTTACTAGAGTACGTAATGATATTTCATCTTATGAAAAAACTATAATGCACGTTGAAAATTGGACACTCTAGCAAAATAGCGATTTAGAAACGATAACCGAACGAAAGTCCAGATCGTAAACCAGCCCAAGGGCCGTCTATTTTCACTTTTCCTCCATTGGCATTAACTTCGGTTGTGTATTTAATTACAGGAATATCCAAATCTTCGATTTCCGTTTTCAAAGCTTGTTGTTCATCCGGTGTTAGGGTTCTGGAAGTCACACCTACAAGGTCTCCTTTTCCTTTTCCGTAATGACCACCAACGATCCAAAAATCAAGAACCCAGTTCTTATTTTTCCCTAATAGCCACTGATTTCCGATCATTAAACCAGCAGAATTTGCTTTAACATCACCATTCATTTTAACGGGAATCGTTTCCGTTGTTGATGTATTTGGATCAGAATATTCAAATTCATAGGTGAAACCATCAATTTTTAAATTCGAATTTCGATAATATGGTGCTAAATAAAATCCACTATTCGGATTTTTACCGAAATACACTCGAAATTCTAAGGTAAACGCATTACTGGAAACTTGAATATCTTTAAATTCTTCTAAATCTTCATCACTTAGAAATGTTTTCACCATCGGTATATCTCCTTTTCCCACAATATTGTACCCAACATTCACGGCAAACCGATCATTAATAGCTCGTTCATACGTCAGGTTAAAATTTCGAAAAGCAAAAGCCGTGACATTTGTTTTTACCGTGTTTTTAAGCGCTTGCGCTTGACCCATTGTCGCCAAAAATACGAAGACGACACTTAGATAATTTAATTTCATACTATTTGTTTTTTATACTTTCTAATTTACTTTTTCATCACTTTCATCGTTTTAGAATTGGCTACCTTCAGCATATAAGTTCCTTTTTCCAAATCCCGAATATCTATGGAATTATCGGCCGAAAGTATACCTTTTTTCATAATTTTTCCACTTAAATCAAAAAGTTGAAACTCCTTATTATTTGACTCCAACCCTTTAATTTTAATAAAATCACTTGTTGGATTCGGAACTATTTTCAACCCAAAAACCTCTGAGTTTTTCACCCCTAAAGTTCCTCCAAGTTTAAATAAACTATATAATTTAGAATCTGAATCCGAATTTTTAGTTGTTAATAGCATCAGCTGATTGTCATTTGTTTTTTCTAAACCAGAATAATCTTCACCAGTGAAGGTCTGAGATCCGTAATTGCGTTCCCAAACGGTATCCCCAATATTATCCAACTTTTTTAAGAAAACAGAGGTCATTGTGACGTTACTTGCATTGGATTTTGTTGAATAACCCAATGTATACTGCAAAGGCGAAAACTCAATAATTTTAACGTCATCAACACGATTACCAGTTTGTAAAGCGAATATTTTTCTCCAAACTTCGTTTCCTGAATTATCGATTTTCACGGCAAACAAATTATCCTTATCTGATAACCCCATATAATACGACCCAGCCAAAACATAATCACCAGCTGAGTTCTGAATCATATGATACGAAATCGTTGTATTATCGGTTGCTGGAGAGAAATCTAGTTCTCTTTCCCAAACAGGATTCCTATTGCTATCAAATTTCTTCAGTAAGGTGGTTGCTTTACCTTCTGTATCCTCAACTTCAATCGCAAGAAGGTATCCTCCATCCGCCGTTGCTAGTATTTCATAAGGATACATTTCCAAAGTCATTGGAATTAGTTTAGACCAAACTTGATTTCCATTTAAATCATACGCAGCGAAAAAATAACCATATTCCGTTTCAAACTCATCCGTATAGTTACCCGTAACAAGTAAACTTGATCCGTCTAAACTAGATATTAAGTTGTTAAAATAAGCCACATAATTTGGGACACCCAACTCTTTTCGCCATAGTAGATTTCCACTACCATCCAGCTTGGTTAGATGCGAACTAAAATCATTCTGATTGTTATCTGGATAACTATCAAAAAGGGCAAAAATATTGGAATTTGAGTCAATAGATATTCCAGAAAGATAATAGGAATTTGTTTCCTGAAAATAGGTTTTTTGCCACATCAAATTTCCAGAAGCATCCGTTCGTACTAGTTCGACTTTAGGGGAATTTGTTGTATGATTCAACCTTCCACCAATCAGAAAACCTCCGTCTGGAAACTTAGTTAAAGATTCGGCGTCTGAATAAGTACTTGTCGTTCCATAATCTTTCGACCAGGAGATTCCAGGCGGTTCGTTTTGCGCATGGACAAACAGTACATAAAGCACAAGAAATAAAGAATAAAAATGTTTCATGGTTTTAGTTTTTTAAGGTTATCCTCAAATGTAACCACGAAATTGATGTCAAAAAATACCTATTATGGGTAGTTTTCTCCACAAAACACTTTAAAATCTACTTTTTCAACGTCTTTTCTAAAACTTTCTGCTTGCCATCAATGTTCTTTGGAAGTGGCAATCCTAAAACCTCAGCAACAAGAGGATAAACATTGACATTTCTAAACTCATCGATAAACAAACCTTTTTGAAATGCAGGACCCCAAGCATAAAAAACGGCTTTCATTTCCGGAACTTTTTTCGGGTCGTACCCATGTTTTCCTACGGTTGTTTTCTTTCCTTTTTCTAAGAAAATCTTGGGTGCTTTGGGAACTAATATGATTTGACCAATTCGTTGAAAAGTATCGTCTTTAAAACCATAATGTAGCTTTCGTGGGAAACGCTTGTTCAAATACACTTTATAATCCTCGTTCGCATTTTTCTTTAACTGACGAAAAGTAAGCTTTACATCCATTGGATTTTTTACGAAAACGCGGAGTAGCGTTTGCCCATTAAAAAACTGATATTTGGACTGATCTGCTAGAATTTCTGGAATTTCAATTGGATTGTCTTTATCCACACTCAACATTCCATGATCGGAAACAAAAATAAAATTTACATTCTGCAATCCCAAAGCGTTTACCTCTTCCACCAACTTTCCTATCGCTGCATCTACAAGCTTTACCGCGTTCTTCGTCTCAGAAGCTTCGGGACCAAAATGATGCCCTGCTCCATCTACTTCGGGAAAATAAAGCGCTATAAAATGCGGTCTTTTCTCTTCGGGTAATTTCAACCAATTAACCACTTTCGCTACCTTTTCATTGGGCGTAAATTTTTCGTGATATGGATAATAATACGTTGGCCTAGCGCCTCCAGCATCACTCGCCGACCCTACCCATTGTAGCGATGCGGAAATTATTTGATTTTTTTCGGCTAGTGCCCAAAGTGGCGTTCCTCCATACCAAGAACCGTCTTCAACAACCTCTGTCTTATTCATAAAATAGACGGCTTGCTTTTTTGGATCATAAAAGAAATTATCCACCAAACCATGATGGGAAGGATACATTCCTGTAATTAAAGACCAATGATTTGGAAATGTAATGCTTGGAAAACTAGGAAGCATGGCTTTCGCTTGAACTCCTTGCGAACCCAATCTCAAAACGTTTTCTGCTCCATATTTTTTCGAATAATCCGATCGGTAACCATCAGCGGAAATCATAATTACATACGGTTTTTGCATTGCTTCAACACTATTCACGCGATCTGGAACCACGCGTTGCGCCGTGTCAATGGGTTTTGTTTGACCATAAACCAAAGAAAAACAAATCATCACCAATAATAAAAAGAACTTCTTCATATCAAATAACTTCTCCCAAAGATACAGGAGAAAATTGAAATTAAAATACGCATATAGGAACTTCTGCCTATGAATTATATAAAAGTCTCAAAATTTCTCAAAATAAGTAGGAATTATAGAATGTTATCTTTGTTTAAATCAAATACAATGAATGCAACCATGATACAGTTTTTCCATTGGTACAGCGATGGAAATCAGTTTTACAACCATGTAGAGGAACAAATCGAGTTTTTAAAAGAATTAGGAATCACTGCTATTTGGCTTCCTCCAGCGTACAAATGTAATGCGGGCGGTTATTCTGTTGGCTATGACCCATACGATTTGTTTGATCTTGGTGAGTTCGATCAGAAAGGAAGTATTCCGACAAAGTATGGGACGAAAGATCAGTATATTAATTGTACAAAAAAAATTCAAGAAAACGGAATTTCAGTTATCGTAGATATCGTTCTCAATCATAAAGCCGGTGGAGATGAAAAAGAAAAGTTTACTGTAGTAAAAACAGATGAAAGTAATCGAGAAAGACCTATTTCAGATCCGTTTGAAATAGAAAGTTTTACGAAATTCACTTTCCCTGGACGAAATAAAACCTATTCCGATTTTGAATGGAACTTCACTTGTTTTTCTGGTGTTGATTACGCTGAGGGACAAGAACAAGGTATTTTCAGGATTGTTAATGATTATGGTGATAAATGGGATGAAATGATTAGTGATGAAAAAGGAAATTATGATTATTTAATGTACAACGATATTGAACATCGAAATCCTTTTGTTCGTGAAGAGTTGAATCATTGGGCAAATTGGTATCACGATATAATCCAATTTGATGGTGTGAGATTAGATGCAGTAAAGCATATTTCGTACGACTTCTATAAAGAATGGTTGCAGCTATTACGCTCTAATTCTGGGAAAAACATTTTTGCAGTTGGAGAGTATTGGGCACCTGGTCAATTAGATTTGCTAGTAAACTACATCGCTGCTACTGAAGGAAACATGTCCTTATTTGATAGTTCTTTACATCACCATTTCCATACAGCATCCAATTCCGGTTCTGCTTTCAATTTACGAACCATCTTTGATGATACATTAACCAAAGTTGACCCAGTACATTCTGTAACTGTAGTAGATAATCACGACACGCAACCACTTCAACAGCTGGAAGCTCCTGTGGAATATTGGTTCAAACCTTTAGCATACGCGTTAATTCTACTTCGTCAAGAAGGCTATCCATGTATTTTTTACCCTGATTTGTTTGGCGCACATTATAAAGATCATGATAAAGAAGGTAATGAGCAAGAAATATTCCTAGATAAGGTTGACGGAATCGAAAACTTATTGAGAGCTAGAAAAATGTATGCCTATGGAAAACAAAGAGATTATTTTGAAGATGCAAATTGTCTAGGTTGGGTTCGCGAAGGTGACGAAAACCATAAAGGTTGCGCCGTTGTCCTTTCAAACAAAGATGCGTATCAAAAGCCTATGGAAATGGGAAGAAACTATTCGGGACAACTATTTTATGATTTCCTACAACGAACGGAAGAAACGGTAGCAATAGACGAAAATGGTTGGGGAGACTTCCCCGTTCCTGCAGGTAATGTAAGTGTTTTTGTTCCCAAAAATTAACTTTTATTTAACCCTAACATACTCGTAACACTAAGGTCCTTTTGGTTAATATTCCCTATATTTGTTGAACACGGATGCATTTCTGCATTTTAATTTTAGTCTTTTACAAGACTTATTTCAATCAAGTTTTATGAAAAAGTTTCTTTTTATTTGTTCACTTATTTTAGTTTCTGCTTCTATGAATTCGCAGCAAAAAGCACCGCAAACTTCATCTCCTAAAAAGCAGACGACGACTAAAAAAACGAAAATCGTCAATGCGATTGATCCTATTTGCGACATGAAAACAAATGAAAACACAACGGAAACCGTTGCTTACAAAGGGAAAACTTATGGTT
Organism: Kaistella sp. CFF1-2; assembly: GCF_059509915.1. Classification (NCBI taxonomy): domain Bacteria; kingdom Pseudomonadati; phylum Bacteroidota; class Flavobacteriia; order Flavobacteriales; family Weeksellaceae; genus Kaistella; species Kaistella sp. CFF1-2. The sequence goes on along the minus strand of NZ_JCAKLF010000003.1, from coordinate 169,793 downwards.
TTTGCAGTAAACATTGCAAAACGGAATTCGCTAAAAACCCCGAAAAATATTTGAAGAAAAAAGACTAATGTCTCAAAAATCGACCTTGTCAAAACGCATATTGCCCTTTCTACTATTGGCAGGGATTGGGTTGCTTGTATTTTTTGGAAAACGATATTTCCAAAAAGAACTCTTTACGGTGATGGATGTTCCTAGCTTTTCATTAACGGATCAAAATGGGAAAACCATTACCAACAAAGACATGCTAGGAAAAGTGTATGTTGTTGAGTTTTTCTTCAGCACCTGTCCAACGATTTGCCCTGTGATGAATCGTAATATTCGGCATATCGATCAAGAAATTAACAATCCAAACTTTGGTGTGATTTCGATTTCGATTGATCCTGAAAAAGACACGGCAGAACGTTTGAAAAAGCATGCCGATAGTTTAGGAATCAAAAATCCGAATTGGCATTTTCTTACTGGAGACCGTAAATATATTGGAAAAATCGCTGATGAGTTTGATATTTACGTCGGTAAAGATGAAAGCGGCGCCGAAAGTTTAAACCACAGCGGAATGTTTGCTTTGGTAGATAAAAAAGGAAAGCTACGATGTCGTTTTGATGAGAATAACCAGCCTATTTTGTATTATTCTGGATTGAATTATTCGGATGCAAAAGGCGAAGAATCCCAACTGGATGGAAAATATCATCCTGATCGCGAAAAGTTGATTCAGGATATCCATACCTTATTAAAAGAGTCTAATTAAAATAATAAAAGTTATGAACGTTTTTAAAATCACAACTTTAGCTGCACTATTCGTTGCACAAGGTGTTTTTGCACAATTTAGTCAAACCCCATTGAAGTACGCATACAATGCATTAGAAGGGTCTATTGATGCCCAAACGATGGAGATTCATTACTCCAAACATGCGGCGGGTTACATGAACAATCTGAATAAAGCTGTTGCGGGAACTCCACAAGAAAAAGAATCGATAGAAGCGATCTTAGGGAAGATTTCGACGCTAAGTCCAGCAATTCGTAACAACGCAGGTGGACATTACAACCACGAGTTGTTTTGGACGATTTTAACGCCACAGAAAAATACGCAACCGTCGGCTAAACTTGCTGCAGCCATTAAAACTCAATTTGGTGACCTCACTAAACTAAAAGAGCAGTTGAGCAAAGCTGGAGCGGACCGTTTTGGTTCTGGTTGGGCTTGGTTATCGGTTGATGGATCGGGGAAATTAGTTGTTTCTTCAACAGCCAATCAAGATAATCCGTTGATGGATTTGGCGGAAGTGAAAGGAACTCCGATTCTAGGAATTGATGTTTGGGAACATGCCTATTATTTAAAATATCAAAACAAAAGAGCCGATTATCTTACTGCTTTTTGGAATGTCGTAGATTGGAACGAAGTTTCAAAACGTTATGAAAATGCTTTGAAGAAGTAAAAACTTCACAAATTAAAACAATAAAAAATCCCGACCATTGGTCGGGATTTCTTGTATCTTGAAACAAAGATCCAATTACGCTTGTACGTTGTTTCCACCTAATACGAACGGCTCAACTTCTTTGATTTCTCCGAATTGTTGCTCGTAGTTAGCGATATTTTGCTGAAGTGCAGCCAAAACTCTCTTCGCGTGAAGAGGAGCCAAGATTACTCTTGATCTTACGTTAGCTTGTTGTACACCTGGCATTAACTGGATGAAATCCAATACGAATTCTGATGGAGAATTGTTAACCAAAGCAAGGTTACAATAAACACCTGCAGCTACCATTTCGTTCAATTGAATGTTAATGTTGTTTGGATCTTGATTTTGATTGTTGTCCATTTTAATTTTTTTTTATTGTTTAAAGTTGATAGTTTCAGGTTTGCAAGATAAAACTTTAGACTTGAAACCTGAAACTAAAAACCAACTATTTTAGTTAATATCTTCGAACTCTTTTTTAGAGCCTACGATCACATTCTGGTAGTCTTTAAGACCTGTTCCCGCAGGGATTCTGTGTCCTACGATAACGTTTTCTTTCAGACCTCCTAAGTAATCTACCTTACCAGAAACCGCCGCTTCGTTAAGAACTTTGGTTGTTTCTTGGAATGATGCAGCAGACATGAATGATTTCGTTTGTAGAGCGGCTCTTGTAATCCCTTGCAATACCGGCGTAGCCGTTGCAGGAAGTGCTTCTCTCACTTCAACGATTTGCAAATCTTCACGCTTCAATTTCGAGTTTTCGTCTCTCAATTCTCTTGCTGTGATCATTTGACCTGGTTTGAAAACTTTAGAATCTCCAGCTTCCATAACTACTTTCAATCCGAATACTCGGTTGTTTTCGTCTAAGAAATCGTATTTGTGCTCTAAAGCTGCTTCCAAGAACTGAGTATCTCCTCCATCAACAATCGAAACTTTAGTCATCATCTGACGAACGATAATTTCGAAGTGTTTATCATCAATTTTTACCCCTTGCAAACGATATACATCTTGAATTTCGTTTACTAAGTATTCTTGTACCGCAGTTGGGCCTTTAATTCTTAAGATATCGTCTGGCGTGATAGAACCATCAGACAATGGCGATCCCGCTCTTACGAAGTCATTCTCTTGAACTAGAATCTGGTTTGATAATTTAACTAAGTAAATTTTTCTCTCCCCAGTTTTCGCCTCAACGATCAATTCACGGTTACCTCTCTTGATTTTACCGTAAGAAACTACACCATCGATTTCTGTTACTACAGCTGGGTTTGATGGGTTACGAGCTTCGAATAATTCGGTAACTCTTGGAAGACCTCCGGTGATATCCCCTGCTTTTGCAGATTTTCTTGGGATTTTGATTAAGACTTTACCCGCCTTAATTTTTTCACCATCGTTAACCATTAAGTGAGCTCCTACTGGTAAGTTGTATGCTTTTTGTTCAACACCTTTAGCATCAACAACCTTTAATGTAGGAACGGCTTTCTTATTTCTAGATTCTGAGATTACTTTCTCTTCGAAACCGGTTTGTTCATCAATTTCCAATTGGAAAGATACCCCTTGGATAATATCCTCGTATTCTACTTTACCTGCAGTTTCTGCAATGATAACCGCGTTATACGGATCCCACTTACAGATAAGGTCACCTTTGCTTACTTTGTCTCCAGGTTTTACTGCTAAGATAGCACCGTAAGGTACGTTAGCAATCATCAATGGAGTTCTAGCCGCATTATCAGCAACCAAACGGAATTCTGTAGAACGAGAAACAACAACCTCCGCTTTGTTTCCGTTTTCATCTTCAGAAGTAATTGTTCTTACTTCATCCATTTCTACAATACCGTCTCTTTTTGCAACGATAGAAGGGTTTTCTGAGATGTTACCCGCTGTACCCCCTTGGTGGAAGGTTCTCAACGTTAACTGAGTTCCTGGTTCCCCGATGGATTGTGCTGCGATTACACCAACAGCTTCTCCCATATGGATCATCTTACCAGTTGCTAAGTTTCTACCGTAACATTTCGCACAGATACCTTTTCTAGCTTCACAAGTAAGAGGTGAACGTACTTCTACAGCTTCGATACCTGCTGCTTCAATAGCTTTTGCAAGTTGTTCGTTAATCAAATCACCAGAGTGAACGATTACTGCATCCGATTCTGGATCGTAAATATCATGAAGTGAAATTCTACCTAAGATTCTTTCAGAGATTTTTTCAACAATCTCGTCATTTTTCTTCAAAGCCGTAACTTCTGTACCTCTCAAAGTTCCACAGTCTGCTTCTGTAATGATTACATCCTGAGCAACGTCTACCAAACGACGAGTAAGGTAACCCGCATCGGCAGTTTTAAGAGCGGTATCCGCAAGACCTTTACGAGCACCGTGAGTTGAGATAAAGTATTCTAAGATGGAAAGACCTTCTTTAAAGTTCGCTACAATTGGGTTTTCGATAATCTCTGCTCCAACTGCACCTGCTTTTTGTGGTTTTGCCATCAAACCTCTCATCCCTGATAACTGACGAATCTGTTCTTTGGAACCCCTCGCACCAGAATCAAGCATCATGTACACAGAGTTGAAACCACCTTGATCGGATTTCATTCTGCTCATGATCATCTCTGTTAAACTAGCGTTGGTGTTCGTCCAAACGTCAATTACTTGGTTATAACGTTCTGTATCGGTAATAAGACCCATGTTATAGTTCGCCTTGATTTCGTCTACTGTTTCTACAGCTTTCGCGATCATGGTTTTCTTTTCTGCTGGAACTACGATATCACTTAATGAGAACGAAAGTCCACCTTTAAATGCGTTCGTATATCCTAAGTCTTTCATGTCATCCAAGAACTTCACTGTTGTAGGGAAATCCGTGTCTGCAAGAATTCTACCGATAACGTTTCTAAGAGATTTCTTAGTTAACAATTCATCAATATAACCTACTTGTTTAGGTACGATTTGATTGAAGATAATTCTACCAACGGTTGTTTCAATTACTTTAGAAACTAACTCACCATCTACCTTAACAGGAAGTTTACATTTTACTTTAGCATTCAAAGAAACTTGTCCTTCAGCGTAAGCAATTTCTGCTTCTTCTGGAGAATAGAAAGCAAGACCTTCACCTTTAACTTTCATAGTTTCTGTAGAATCCAATTGTTTTGTCATGAAGTATAGACCCAAAACCATGTCCTGAGAAGGTACCGTAATTGGAGAACCGTTCGCAGGGTTTAGGATGTTTTGAGAACCTAACATCAATAACTGAGCTTCCAAAATTGCTTCTGGACCTAAAGGTAAGTGTACCGCCATCTGGTCACCATCGAAATCGGCGTTGAAAGCCGTTGTTACCAATGGGTGAAGTTGGATTGCTTTACCTTCAATCATCTTAGGCTGGAATGCTTGGATACCCAAACGGTGAAGCGTAGGTGCTCTGTTCAAAAGAACTGGGTGACCTTTCATCACGTTTTCTAGGATATCATAAACTACAGGCTCTTTTCTGTCGATGATTCTCTTAGCAGACTTCACTGTTTTTACAATTCCTCTTTCAATTAGTTTTCTAATGATAAATGGTTTGTAAAGTTCAGCTGCCATATCTTTTGGAAGACCACACTCGTGCAATTGTAGGCTAGGTCCAACGACAATTACCGAACGAGCTGAGTAGTCAACCCTTTTACCTAATAAGTTTTGACGGAAACGACCTTGCTTCCCTTTCAATGAATCTGAAAGTGATTTCAGTGGTCTGTTTGATTCCGACTTAACTGCAGAAGATTTTCTTGTGTTATCGAACAATGAATCTACCGCTTCTTGAAGCATACGCTTCTCATTACGAAGGATTACTTCTGGAGCTTTGATCTCCAATAGTCTCTTCAAACGGTTGTTTCTGATGATTACTCTTCTATAAAGGTCATTCAAATCCGAAGTTGCGAAACGTCCTCCATCAAGTGGAACTAACGGTCTCAATTCTGGTGGAATAACTGGAAGAACTCTCATGATCATCCACTCTGGTTTGTTGATCATTCTTGTATTAGCACCTCTCAATGCTTCAACAATATTTAATCTTTTAAGAGCTTCTGTTCTTCTTTGTTTAGAACCCTCATTGTGAGCTTTGTGTCTCAAATCGAAAGACAAAGCATCCAAATCAATTCTTCTTAGCAATTCTTCAACCGCTTCTGCACCCATCTTCGCGATGAATTTATTCGGGTCTGAATCGTCTAAGTATTGGTTTTCAACTGGAAGCGTTTCCAATACGTCCAAATATTCTTCTTCAGTAAGGAACTCTTTGTCTTCGAAGTCTGATCCGTCTGCTTTTTTAGCAATACCTTGCTGGATAACGACATATCTTTCGTAATAGATAATCATATCCAATTTCTTAGAAGGCAATCCTAAAAGGTACCCAATTTTGTTAGGCAACGAACGGAAATACCAGATATGAGCAACCGGAACTACTAGGCCAATATGCCCAATACGCTCACGTCTTACTTTTTTCTCGGTAACTTCTACCCCACAACGGTCACAAACGATACCTTTATAACGGATTCTCTTATACTTTCCGCAGGCACATTCGTAATCTTTTACAGGACCGAAGATTTTTTCACAGAACAAACCATCTCTTTCTGGCTTATGCGTTCTATAGTTAATCGTTTCCGGCTTTAAAACTTCTCCATTAGACTCCTGAAGGATAGACTCTGGTGAAGCTAAACCGATGGTGATTTTAGTAAATCTACTTGATTTATTTTTATTTGACATTTGTTTAATTTTAGATTAAAAGATTAAGAGATTTGAGACTTGAGACCTTTTATTGGTCTCCTATCTCATGTCTTTAAGTCTCTAGTCAATTATTCCTCTAGTCTTACGTCTAATCCAAGACCTTGCAACTCGTGAAGTAATACATTGAAAGATTCTGGGATACCAGGTTCTGGCATTGATTCTCCTTTTGCAATTGCTTCATACGTTTTCGCTCTACCAATCACGTCATCCGACTTCACGGTTAAGATTTCTCTCAAGATGTTCGATGCTCCAAATGCTTCTAGTGCCCAAACCTCCATCTCTCCGAAACGCTGACCACCGAATTGTGCTTTACCACCTAACGGCTGTTGCGTAATCAACGAGTATGGTCCGATTGAACGCGCGTGCATCTTATCATCAACCATGTGTCCTAACTTCAACATGTAGATTACCCCAACCGTTGCAGGCTGTGTAAATCTCTCTCCAGTACCACCATCGTAAAGGTGTGTATTTCCGAATTTCGGAAGTCCAGCCTTCTCAGTGTACTCCGTGATTTGGTCAAGATCTGCACCGTCGAAAATTGGTGTTGCAAATTTCAATCCTAGTTTTTGACCTGCCCAACCTAAAACGGTTTCGTAGATCTGACCAATGTTCATACGAGAAGGTACCCCAAGTGGATTCAATACGATATCTACTGGTGTTCCGTCTTCTAAGAACGGCATATCTTCCTGACGAACAATACGTGACACGATACCTTTGTTACCGTGACGTCCCGCCATCTTATCTCCTACATTCAGCTTACGCTTTTTCGCGATATACACTTTTGCCAACTTCATGATACCTGCTGGTAGCTCATCCCCGATAGAAATTGCGAATTTCTCACGGTTTTTGATCCCTGCGATATCGTTGTACTTGATCTTATAGTTGTGAATTAATTGTTTGATTAATTCGTTTTTGTCATTATCAACCGTCCAATCTGAACCGCTGATGTTTACATAATCTTCAACAGATTGAAGAAGTTTCAGTGTAAACTTCACTCCTTTTCCGATTGCTTCTTCTTGCAAATCGTTCATAACTCCTTGCGAAGTTTTTCCGTTTACAAGCGTAAGAAGTTTCTCGATTAACGTCGTACGAAGCTCGTCGAAAGTCGCTTTGTATTTGTTTTCAATCTCTTCAAGTTTCAACTTCTCTTCTGTTCTCTTCTTCTTGTCTTTGATGTTTCTAGCAAACAATTTCTTGTTGATAACCACACCTCTTAAAGAAGAATCTGCTTTTAATGATGCATCTTTTACATCACCTGCTTTATCACCGAAGATAGCACGAAGTAATTTTTCTTCTGGAGTTGGATCTGATTCTCCTTTTGGAGTAATCTTACCAATCATAATATCACCAGGCTTCACCTCTGCACCGATACGGATCATACCGTTTTCGTCAAGGTCTTTTGTAGCTTCTTCTGAAACGTTCGGGATATCCGCTGTCAATTCTTCCATACCTAATTTGGTATCACGAACTTCTAGTGAATATTCATCAACGTGGATCGAAGTAAACCAGTCTTCTCGAACAACTTTCTCGTTAATTACGATTGCATCCTCGAAGTTATACCCTTTCCAAGGCATGAAGGCTACTACTAAGTTTCTACCTAATGCTAATTCTCCGTTTTCAGTTGCGTATCCTTCGCAAAGAACCTGACCTTTCTCAACTGTATCACCCACTCTTACGATTGGCTTCAACGTAATTGTCGTAGACTGGTTGGTTTTTCTGAATTTTGGAAGTTTGTATTCTTTTGTTCCTGTTTCGAAAGAAACTAGATTTTCATCTTCGCTTCTGTCGTATTTGATAACAACTTTGTTTGCATCAACATACTCAACAGTACCATTTCCTTCAGCATTGATTAAGATTCTAGAATCTGCAGCAACTTGCTTTTCCAGACCAGTACCTACAATTGGAGCTTGCGCTTTCAATAATGGAACGGCCTGACGCATCATGTTAGATCCCATCAACGCACGGTTTGCATCATCATGCTCCAAGAATGGAATTAATGAAGCCGAAATACCAGAAATCTGGTTTGGTGCAACGTCGATAAGATCTACTTGTTGAGGCTCAACTACTGGATAATCTCCATCCAAACGAGCAATAACTCTATCTGTAGAGATGTTTCCATCCGCATCCATATCAACAATTGCTTGAGCAATTACTTTATCTTCTTCGTCTTCCGCATTTAAATAGATAGGATCTGCATCTAATTCTACTTTTCCATTTTCTACTTTTCTGTACGGCGTCTCAATGAATCCTAACGTGTTGATTTTCGCATAAATACCCAAAGAAGAGATCAAACCAATGTTTGGTCCTTCCGGAGTTTCAATCGGACAAATACGTCCGTAGTGCGTATGGTGAACGTCACGAACCTCAAAACCTGCTCTTTCTCTTGATAAACCACCAGGCCCTAATGCAGAAAGTCTACGCTTGTGCGTGATTTCTGAAAGTGGGTTGGTTTGGTCCATGAACTGAGATAGCTGGTTGGTACCAAAGAACGAGTTAATTACGGATGTTAATGTTTTGGCATTAACCAAGTCAACTGGTGTAAAGATTTCGTTATCACGAACGTTCATTCTCTCACGAATTGTTCTTGCAATTCTTGAAAGACCAACACCGAATTGTCCTGCTAACTGCTCACCAACCGTTTTAATTCTACGGTTTGATAAGTGATCGATATCGTCAACCTCTGCTTTAGAGTTTACCAATTCGATTAAGTGTCTTACGATCGCGATGATATCGTCTTTTGTAAGAACTTCTGTATCAACAGGAATATTAAGTCCTAATTTTTTATTTAATCTATAACGCCCAACTTCTCCTAATGAATAACGTTGTTCTGAGAAGAATAATTTTTCGATAATTCCTCTAGCCGTTTCTTCATCTGGCGGATCTGCATTTCTTAACTGACGATAGATATACTCTACAGCTTCTTTTTCAGAGTTTGTAGGGTCTTTTTGTAATGTATTTTGAATGATAGAGAACTCGTTAGAATTTTCTTTGTGAATCAAAATAGATTTCACACCAGAATCCAAAATCATATCAATATGTTCTTTTTCAAGAACCGTTTCACGATCTAAGATAATCTCGTTTCTTTCGATAGAAACTACCTCACCTGTATCTTCATCTACGAAATCCTCGAACCAAGTATTCAATACTCTCGCAGCCAATACTCTACCTTCAATTTTCTTCAACGCTGCTTTAGAAACTTTCACTTCTTCTGCAAGGTCGAAAATCTGAAGAATATCTTTATCAGACTCGTAACCAATAGCTCTTAACAATGTTGTAAGAGGTAATTTTTTCTTACGGTCGATATACGCATACATTACGTTGTTGATATCCGTTGTAAATTCCATCCAAGATCCTTTGAAAGGGATAATTCTTGAATAGTACAACTTCGTTCCGTTCGCGTGGTATGTTTGTCCAAAGAATACACCCGGAGATCTATGCAACTGTGTTACAATAACACGTTCTGCACCATTGATAATGAACGATCCACTTTGGGTCATATACGGTACTGGACCTAAATATACATCTTGGATAACGGTTTGGAAATCCTCGTGCTCAGGGTCTGTACAGTACAATTTCAATCTCGCTTTTAATGGAACCGAGTATGTTAAACCTCGCTCCACACACTCGTCAATTGAATAACGAGGTGAATCTACCAAGTAATCTAAAAACTCAAGTACGAACTGGTTTCTAGAATCCGTGATAGGGAAATTCTCTTGGAAAGTCTTGTATAGACCTTCGTTTGTTCTGTCATCTGGCAAGGTATCCAATTGGAAAAATTCCTTGAATGACTCAATCTGTACATCCAAAAAGTCTGGTGTTACCACCTTTCCTTTAGACGCAGAAAAGTTAATTCTTTGATTTTGCTGAGTTTTAGCAGTTGTCTTACTCATAAAATGTTTAGAAAGGGTTAAAAAATATTTTGATTTTCACTAAAAAATATCAGAAATAGAATGGAGAAAAAGAAAAAAAGAGGAAAGACTTTTGATTTTTGGCGCTATCAGAATTAGTCTTAGTTCTTGATTCTAGTTTCTTATTGCTAATTTCTAATTGCAACGCCGGTATATCTTTTCACGGAGTAGTGCAAAATATTTTCTTTATTTCTTAAGGACGATAAACTAGGCGAAACCACCATAAACACGAAATCCCTTTCATGAAATGAAAGAGTCCCAATGATTTATTTTTAAAGTGTTTCGTACAATGTTAGCGCCAAAAGAGGTGCAAAGATACAAAATTATTATTTGATATACAAATATTTACGAGATCAGCAGATTACTAAAAAATCCACCTCTATAAGATGGATTTTAAAGTTTATTTTGAAGAAAAATGATTTTTCCAACGTCGCACCGTATTTCTACTTATTGAAAAATGAGCCGCTAATTGACTATCATTAATTTCATTTTTACGTTGATACTCTAAAATTTCAGAAATGGATTGCAAATCATACGATCGATACTTTGAGCTTTCAATGTGATCTTTGGTGTTTGACTTAAAAATCTTCTGATTCAGCGCAATCACATCTCGAGATGATAGTTTCGCTTTAGCCAAAATACTTTTGCATTCCTTTTTCACATCGGGAAAGTCGTATGCAATAATGTCCTGAAATATTTTCTGATAATTAGGTCCTGTTAATACTTGCTTATCCATCTGTATAGTGTTGATTTTGGGATTCTATATTCTTCAATAACCTGCGAAATGGTTTTCTCATTTGTTCTAATTAATCTTAAAACAAAATCTATCACTTCTTGGGTGTAAATATTCTTGCGAAATTGTGGCAGAGCGGTCTTTTTCTCCTTTGGCTCTGGATTAATTGCTGCAACTGGCGCATAAAAAATAAGATGCTGAGAATACAACCTAAAAAAATCATATTCCAATACTTTGCTTAGTCGCAAAAGCGTATCGGTATCTATCGATTTTGATTCAAAAATTTTTGGTAGATCCTTTTCTGGCCAATCGATAAATCTAGCAATACGATCATAAGAAATACCACATTCCTTGATTCGATCTTCAATGTATTTTCCTATAAAAATGTCTTTTAAATTACCAATTGGATTCAGCATTATACTTGTGTATTAATAAGTGAGTTTTGAATTCTGATTAACCGTCATTATAACAAACAACATCAGCATTTAAACATAATTTTTCCAACGAAAATCGTTTATGCATATGTAGGGTTTGGGACTGCAAATCTATTTAATACTCTTAATTAGTTACACTCGATTTTCGGACTTATCTTTATCATAACTTTTACTTAAGTCTTGAAAATCAACCACAAAAAAAAACAGATACGCCTAAAAATCTGACGAAATTTAAGCTAAGTATCTGTATTTCATCATTTGTGTTTATAAGCAATTGACAATCAAAAACTATATACCAATTCCTTATACTGCAAAGCTACGTGTAAGTTTAGGGATTTAAAATCCCATCAACGGGGGCAATTTTCTACCCTAAAAAGGGGATAATATGATAAGAATACCAATCCCTAATATTGCATTTCAAACTTTATTTATTTACATTTGTTAATCTGATGTGCCACATCTTCAGACCATTTTGTTTCGTTAACTTGTAAAACATGCCATCAATGGGTTTCAGAAACTTCGGGTTCGCAATCTGCTATTCTATCATTAGGAAATTTTTAGTAGTATCTCTAGTCTCAATCCCAATCTCTAAATTTTTCGCTCAAGTAGATGATAAAAAATATTTAGATAGCGTTCAACAAGCAATAAATAAAGAAAAAGACGCGTACAAGAAAGCCCGTAAAATAATGCAGCTTTCTAATTTTTGGGCGTATCGCGACACCGTAAAAGCATTCAAACAATTAGATTTAGCAGATCCTTACATCAAAAATAACAAAGCGTTACAAGGTTTAAAACTGATTTATAAAGCTGGAATTATCTACGATAACGACATCCCAAGAAGTCTTGAAATTTATAAAGAAGCCGACGAAATTCTAAAAAACGCCAAAGGAAAACATGTTGCCGAAGACAGAGCTATTTTATGGCATAATTATGCAGCTTTGGAACAGCTTCGAGGAAACGATTATTTATTTCTGAAAATTATTATCGAAAAAAGTCTTCCACTAGCGAAAGAAGCCAAAAACGAAACAATTTTGGCAAGCTATTACACCGATGTTGGAAGTACGATGAATAACACGAAAGAGTATAAAAAATCGGAACAATATTTTCTCGAAGCCCTCAAAATTCTAGATAATCAAAAAACGGATGAATACAGCGCGAAAGTTTGGACTTTGCTGAATATTGCCAATATGTACATCAATTCTAAGCAGTTGGAAAAAGCAGAAACTCGTTTAAATGAGGCTTGGAAAATCTTACAAACCACTCCAAATTCAGAATATACTTCTTACTATTATTTGCAATTAGCGAATCTTCAAAACATCAAAGGAAACCAAAATTTAGCGATTGAAAGCATTGATAAAGGTATTGATGTATGCAAAAAACTGAAAGTGACGTATGATTTGGAGAGTCTTCAATTTGAAAAATACAAGCTTCTAAAAATTCAAAAAAGATACATCGAAGCCGAATTGATTCTTGAGGAATTGTTGCATGCAAACTATCTTGAAAACCCCAACAACAAGCTCAAATATTTAGGTGAAATGGCGTGGTTACAAAACGAATTGCAGAATTATAAAGAGGCATATCGCTATCAAAATTTATATCAAAAGCTGAATGACAGCATCAACACCAATAAGAAGCAAAAAGACATTCAGGAGCTAGAAACCAAATACGACACGGCTACCAAAGAAAATAAAATCCTGAATTTGGAAAGCAAATCGAGGTTGCAAAGCACCATTATTTGGGCTTCAGTATTGAGTTTGTTAGGAATTTCTGGATTTTCATTTTACGCGATTAATCAGAGGAAAAAACGAAACGCTCAAAAAATTAAAATTTTACAACAATCCAAAGAACTGGAAGTTGCTAATGCAACGATTGACGGAGGTTTGGTAGAGAGAAAACGCATCGCACGAGATATGCACGACAGATTGAGCGGCCGAATTACAGGCGTAAAAATGAATTTAGAATCGTCGGAAGCCTTCAAAGAAAATACAAACGTTCAAAAAAGTGTGAGCGAACTCGATAAAGTGATTGTCGAACTTCGACAAATCGTTAGAAACCTAATGCCAGAAACACTTTTGGCGCAAGGTTTAGAAAAATCGGTGCAGCATTTTTGTTCGTCAATAACTTCCGAAAAAACAACCGTTTCCTTTTATGGAAGCAACCTCGACGAAATTACGGATCGGTTTCAACAGCTTAACATTTATAGAATTGTTCAAGAACTGGTTACTAACGCCATTCGTCATGGTGAAGCTACCGAAATATTGGCGCAAATAACCTACGACAAACCCGTTTTACTAATTGATGTAGAAGATAATGGCAAAGGCTTTGATCTCGAAACTGTGCAACGAAATCTCGGACTGAATAGCGTTGAAAATCGAGTAAAATCTTTGAACGGAAACGTAAAATGGACTTCCACGCCTGGGAATGGTACTTTTGTAAACATAGAATGTCATTTATGAAAAAAATAAAAATTATCATTTGTGATGATCATCCTTTAATTATTGCAGGAATTTCTAATTTTTTGAAGGATAAAGAAGACATGGAAATGCTTGGTGAAGCTACTTCAAGTGAAGAATTATTTTCATTATTAGAAAAAAATGCAGCCGATGTGGTGATTTTAGACATTAATTTAAAAGAAGAAAATGGCGTTGAAATTTGCGCTGAAGTCACCTCGAAATTTCCAAATACCAAAGTGATCGGATTAAGCAATCTTGATGATCAAGAAACTATTGTAAAGATGCTGAACAACGGCGCTTCTGGATATCTAGTCAAAAACGCACCCTTAACCGAAATTGAAACGGCGATACGAAGTATTTACAACGGCGATATGCATTTGGGACGTGAAGCTCAGTTGGCTTTAACTCAATTTTCGAAAATTCATAGTCAAAATATTCCACCAACAACGATGCGCGAAAAAGATGTTTTGCGTTGGCTTGCGGAAGGCTTAACCTCAACAGAAATTGGCGAAAAACTCTTTATCAGTCCACAAACTGTTGACAGTCACCGAAAAAATTTAATGAAAAAATTTGAAGTCAGTAAAACGGTCAACTTGGTTTCTCTGGCTAAAAAATACAATTTGATTTAGTTCTTAAATCTCATTTTAATGTAAGAAGAGTTTCTTCAACTAAATTCAAATAAAAAAATCCACCTCTTTCGAGGTGGATTCCTTATTTAAGAATTAAATTCTATGGTTTCCAAAAAGACCAAACTTTACCGTTGAAAACAGCTAATCTTTTTGCATTATTTTTATTCACAAAAACCATCATTCCGGGAGCGGGACTTGGAATTTCATTAACATCGGCAACGGTCGGTAAAACCATCGCTTTTGTATTGGATTCTAAAACTAGAACGCCATTTGCTGACGAAGTCGCTGCACCAATGATTGCTTTAGAGCTATTTTCTTCCGCTGTTGTTGGTTGGTTTGCTAACTGAGTAGCAACGTCTCCATTTTCTCCGTTGAGATCTTTCCAACCAGCAGTTCCTGCTGTTGTATTCGCATTATAAAATTTAATTCTTGAGCCTCCAGAAGATGATGCATCAAGAAGAATTGTTCCTTCTACCAAGCCCGTTGCAGTTGTTGGCATCGTTCTTACATAGGGCAAAACCAATCCTTTTTTCTCTTTAGAAAACTCTAGCAGCACTGATGTTTTATCGGTTGCAGTTCCTACGGCATCTCCAATAATAACTTGTCCAAAACTGAATGAACTAACTAACAAAAGTGAATTTATGATGAATATTTTTTTCATGACATTTCAAATTAATTGATAAAAATTACGGACACGTTTGTGTATTAAAGCATTTCCATACTCCATCAGAATAAATTTTTAAACATTTATCTGTGATATCATACACCATCATTCCCTCTTGCGGATTGCTAATTGTTTTAACAGTTTCTAGATCATTTTTAGAAACTCGTGTTGGGACAAAACCTTTCGTATTCGACTCTAATACGGTATGCGCAGAAGGTCTGTTCATGGGCCATTGATTGTCGTCTCCACCTGCTCTTTTTAACAATGTTATTCCATGTTTTGTTTTATTTGGTGTACCGAAGTTGGTAACTGGATTATTACATACACAATTTCCAATATTTACTACAAGTTTTGTTTCACTCATACAACCTGTATTACTTGTGAAACGATAAATAATTTCGGCTGTTCCTGTTTTTCCGTACACTGCAGTTGCTAGTCCGGTTGTTGGATTAATTGTTATTAAATTCGTGTTATCGGTACTCCAAACACCAGTTCCAGAAGACCCTGGATTTGCAATCGTAAATTGATATTGATCTGGGTTTGAACTCTTACTACTACAAGCTATAGTAAATCCAGCCGGAGCTTGTATTGGTGGTAATGGCGGAGGCGCAGGTGCAAAGGAAATATCATCAATCGCTAAATCATTTCCATTTCCTCCGACTGAATTATTTCGTAAATAAATTTCTGCAGTTGCTGCAGTTGCAGTAAACTGAGCAGAATATCTTTTCCATTGAGTGGCAGAAATATCACCTGTATTAATTGGAGTAGCCATCTCTTGACCTGTTGCAGGATCAAAAATACCCATTGTTACATTTGGTCGAATACTAAATTTATCACCGACATCTGCTACCCAAAACGCTAATTCATATACAACGCCTGGAACCAAACCAGTAACCGTCTGTCTGAAAAAATCGTCTTTAGAATAAGATGCATTAAAAATCGCAAAATAACCATTTACAGGATTCCCACTTGCATCCACAGAGTGATCTCTTAAATTTGTCGTTGGCGGTCCGCCCCACCATCCCGAATTATTTTTAGTGATAATATAATATCCATCGGCTGCATTGTTATCATAACGATAATGGTAAGATGTAAAACCATTAATTGCAGGACCATTGGTTGGGCTAGATGCATTTCCTCCGAATGTAACAACATAATTTGTAGTACAAACATTAGGTACATTAACTTGATTTTTAAGAGCATTTGTATATACTACATTTACAACTTCACCTGTTGCTACATTAATTGTAGATTCACTGTTTGCAAGATTATAGCTTGAATTATTGGTTGGATCATAGATATTAATGTAATTATTATTCCATGCTGCATTATCAATTTCAGAGAGTTTATAAGTACCTGCCGGAACTGGAATCATAATAGAATTCCCAATAAAATTCGTCCTTACACGTTCGTCATCTAACCAAACAGCTTCTTCACCTGCAGGAACTGGAGCAGTTGCTTTTGTATAAATACTATGTTCTATTAATGTGCTATTATTCTTATTAATTCCCCACGCTTGATCTCCAGAACCACCAGTTAAACCATACAATCGTCTTGTCATTTTACTAGTAACCCAATTTCCTGTTGGACTTCTCCAATAAATAGCTTCAGAATAGGTTGAAAAAACAGTTCCGTCGTTACTAACAGCAATATCTCGGCTATTATCTGAAACAGCATTTCCTCCACTTGGTGTATTGTAAAGAATAGTTGGTGTTGCCGTTGCAGGATTAGCACTAGGTACCTTCCATATATTTCCGCTTCCACCAGTTCTAATAAAATAAATATCTTCTGTAGAAGGAAGAACATCAATACGATACGCTTTTAATGGATTTGCACCACTTAAATCGGGAACAACATTTGTGAAAACTTGCCAAGTATCATTGGAACCGTTTCCGGAATATTTATAAATTTTACCATCATCGCCAACCGCTGCTAAAACTTTCCCTGTTCCACCAGAAGCAACATCAAGAATTTTTACACCTGAATGATTGGAAGGATCCCAAATTTTTGTAGAACCAGAATCATATAAGTAAACCGCACCTAGTTCATCCGAATAAATAGCAGTTCCTGATCCGATACCATCTACAGATCTTGCATTGGTTACCGTTGTAGCAATCCAATTAGGAGCAGCAACAGGTCTTGTATAAAGAGTTCCGGTAACAACATGAACATCCTGAGAATTATTATTTGGTTGAATTACTGCCCACAACTGACCTTCGCCTGCACCATGGCTATTACCAAGATCAAAAGCATTTCCTACAGAATTTGGTTTATCATTAAGCTTAAAATTTAAAAAACTGCTTCCAGAAGTCCCAGCCAAAGTATAATCAAAATCAACCGACGCAACCTCACTAACTGCTTTTTTATGAACATAAATGTAACCCATATCTTCAACTGCGGAAACTGATAATGTGAAACCGTCTGTAGAAGTTACTGCTGTATCTGAACTAGCCCAATTATCTGAACTAGAATCTTTATCTCCACGAAGATACATTTTAAATGTTATCGTAGTAATTCCTGAACCATTTACTTGAACTGAACCTGATGCTGCCCCATTAGTACCATTCATTGTGGTAGCATTATTATTAATTTGGTTATTAGTTACAATCATTACATCATTTCCAGATAATTTCGAGAGTGATGCAGACCTAACATTAGTACTCAATAAATCAAATTCTGTTGAAAAATTGAGATTATTTAATGCATTTCCTCCCAAACCAGCTAAGTGAACAATAGGATTATTAACTGGTCTATTAAATGTTATTTCAAGATCACCAATGTAGGTTCTATTTAATGTAGGTATTTTATTTTGTCTTAAAGGAGCTGTATAATTATTAATTACAAAAGCTTGATTATTTGCAATATCAATGCCCGTTCCAGCTGCAGCATCGTTAGATGTATACATTGATTTACTAGGAGTTCCTAAATACCCTAAATTGTTTAAAACAGTCCCACCTGATCCTGCAATTACATTAGATTTCGTTCTTCCCTGACTACCCCAGTCAAATTGATGGTTTTTTAGAGTAACAGTTGTCTGTAAAGGATTAGGAAAATTAATTACATCGTTATTGGTCGGATTACCAGAATTGTAAGACATTGTAGCCGTCGCTGATAAAGTTTGTCCAGTAGTAGGATTACTTGTAGAGCCTAGCATTTCCCAATCCGCCTTTGCTTGTGCAAAAGCATAAATGCTAAAAAAGCAAGTCATTACAAATAGTAATGAGATCTTCAATAGATTTTTGTTCATAATAAAATTGTGTCTTAAATTTCTCTACTAGCAAAAAAAAACAATTCCCTACTTGCGCATATACAAGAACATGATTTGCTTATTTTGCTAATGAGCGTGCAAATGTACGAAAACTATTATTTAAACTGTTAGCACTCAAGTTAAAAAAGAAAAAAAGCCCGCATAAAATGCAGGCTTAAAAAAATTAATTTTTAAAATTATGGTTTCCAAAAAGACCAAACTTTACCGTTGAAAACAGCAAGTTGTTTGCTTGTGGTGTCGTACACCATCATTCCCGGTTCTGGGTTTACGATGTTTAAGTGTGGACTTGGTACTTTTGGTAAAATCATTGCTTTGGTAGTATCTTCTAAAACCAAAATTCCGGGTGTGGAAGTTGGTGTTCCGATACTGGCTTTTGCGCTGGGTTTATCTGTTAAAGCATCTTGTAAAACAGTGTTTACAACTCCCGTTGTGTTCACATTCTGGGTTCCATCTACAGTTATGGTTTCATTTTTTGATAAATTAAACCAAGACCCGTCCGCTTTTTTATACTTCATGATTTTATCATTGGTATCAAAAACGATGGTTCCTTTTTCAGCACCTGTTACAGCTGCCGCAGAAGTTACCCAAGGAACGACAATTCCTTTACCTTGTCCCGCAACATAATCTCCGAATTCTAAAGAAACAGAAGTGTTTGTTACGCTAGACTTGCCTATTGCTACTTGCGCAAATGCACAAGTAGAAAATAGAAAAGCTGATATTGCTAATACGTTTTTCATTGTATTGAATTTTAAATTAAACATTATGGACAAGCCGGAGTTGAATAACAAGACCAAACTGTTCCGTTGTAGATTTTCAGACAGTTGTTGGTTGTGTCGTAAACCATCATGCCTTCTACATAGTTTGCAGTGCTGATTCCTACAGGTTTTCCTGTTGTATCAAATTCTACTCTGTTCACTACGAAACCTTTTGTTTTCGCTTCTAACGTTGTCCAAGAACTTTGTCTTACCATTGGCCAGTTTCCGTTTGCTTCACCTGCTCTACTCAACGCCGTGATTCCATGTTTTGTTGGAACATTTACACCTGTGTTGGTAGTTGGGAATTTATAACAGTAACCTGCAACTGTATCAATTGTTGTAAGATATAAAGTTGCGGTATCACAAGCTTGCGGAGTTCCGTTATCGCATTTTGTATAAACAACTTGCGCGGTTCCTACAAAGTTCGGATCTGGTACATAGGTATAAGTTCCGTTTGCATTCAAAGTAACTGTTCCTACACCTGCAATAGTTGTTGGGCTATCAATTGTTAATGCCGTTCCGTTGAATGTTCCTGCGGTAACCGTTGTTTGGTTATTTTCTGGATCTGAATCATTGGTTGTAACATTTCCATTCATTGTAGTTCCTTTAGGAGCAGAGTTCGCATCATCATTTGCATAGGTCGTATTTCCTAATTCCAGATTTACCGTTAAGTAAATGAATGCGGTGTCTGTTCCACCATTACCATCGTTTGCAGTGTATGTAATTGGATTTACTGTTCCTACAAATCCTGTAGCTGGAGTGTACGTATACGTTCCGTTTGGATTTAAAGTAACTGAACCTGCATTAGAAACGGTTGCTCCAGCAGCATTTACTCCTGAAACCGTAAATGCAGTTCCTGGTGTTACGGAAGCTCCTCCGAAGCTAATTCCTGATACTGTTAAAGTATTTCCATCTGGATCGCTGTCATTTGCTAATGCGTTTCCTGAAACTGGAGTGTTCATTTCCGTTCTTGAAACATCATTAATCGCAACTGGATTGTCATTCTGAACTGAATTCGCTGGTGGAATCACTTGAATTTCTAATGTTGCGCTATCTGTTGAACCAGAAGTGTTTCTAGCTGTATACACAATTGGAACTGAACCTACAAATGTTGCAGTTGGAGTAAATGTATATGTTCCGTTTGCATTCAATAACATGCTTCCTGATGCAACTCCATTTGAATAAATAGTTGTTGCCGTACCCACTGGTAAATTAGTTAGAGTTCCTGATGCATTGTAGAATTGCGCAGATTGAACAGTAATTGCTGTTGCAGCATTATCATTTGTAACCACGCTTCCACTTACTGGAACATTTTGCGGTGTTTGGTTGACATCATCAATAGCTTCAATGTAACATTCTGAAACTGCTGCATTCTGCGAAGTTCCAAGACCTTGTCCGTTACCAACCACAGTAGGAACACCTAAATTTGTTCCTGCAGTTGTACCAACACAAGATGCAGAATTACACAAGTTTTGGTTTGGTACTTGAGTAGTAAGATTTCCACCTGCAGTAACCAATTGTGAAACTGTAATGTTGTTTGCACCTTCAATTGCATCTGTACAACCATCTCCATCAGAATCCAAATCTAAAATATTTGGAATTCCATCACCATCTAAATCACAAGGAACATAAGAGAAAATACCAAAATCAGTATAATCTAAATTATTATCCAAATTCTGAATAGTGATGCTAGAAACCATTTGAGTTCCAAAACCTTTTAGCAACGCAAACTGATCTTTTGCTGTTGTGTTTGTTGGATTAACCGTAATATCACCCGTTAATGGATTATAATTTGCAGCAGGTGCTCCGTTTGGATTTCCAACTAAAGGTTGTTGCGCAAAATGATTAATTGGTGTACCACCATTAATTTGAACTTTAAAATGTGTCGTAGTTGCTTGGTCACCATCGATATCTGCTACAAAAATTCCAATTTCATTTGCTGGAACAGGGGTACTGAAGTTGTAAGTAACCGTATGCATCGTATTATTTCTAATAGATTTCAATGGATCTGCATTTACAGCTGGGTTGTTAATAATAAACTTATTTTTCAACGTGCTGTAACTAGAACTTGTCCATCCAGAATTATAAGCAGTAGAACTAAGAGTAGCTGTAAAGTTACTTGATGTTTTACCTCTCCAAACTCCATTTATCATCTGAATATTGAAAGAATTACAATCTTCAAGAATGTCTTTAATTCCGTCATTATCAGAATCTAAATCGATTTCATCAGAATAGCCATCTCCATCAGAATCCAAGAAAACTTGAATATAAATATTGGCTGAATCACAATTTGTAGGGTTTGCTTTATCACAAATTGTATAATTCAACACATAATTTCCAGGAGCAGTTCCTGCTGGAATATTTACATTTCCATTAGCGTCAATTGTTGCACCTGCAATGCCACCGTTACTGTTTAACGTAATATTTACTTGTGTTGACGGTGATGTAATAGCAGCACCAATTAAAGTATCATTAGCTGTAATAACCCCAACAGTTCCACCCAATGTATTTGAAACATTAAAATTATTATAGTAATCATCAACTGCATCAATTACTCCTCTAACACCAAAGTTAGCGTTGGTTACTGGAGCACCGTTTACATCAACATTCAATTTTCCGTCTGGAGTACCATCTGTACCTGCCCCTGTACCTAGCTTTTCACCCAAATTCGACCAACCTGCTGGTAAAGTCACTGCTGGTGGATTAGATCCTACCGTTGCGGTAGCCGTTGTAATCTGGATTGTATAAATACCCGCAGATGTTTGCGGGAAACTGTATGTTCCGTTTGCAGCTACAGGAACTGTTGCAACAACTTTTCCGTTATTTCTATCGATTAACACCGCATTTAAAGTACCACCAAGGTTGGTTCCTACTCCATCAATTGTATTTGCTGGAGTTCCTCCTAAACCATTCGCGTCATTAAATACATTACCCGAAATATCTTGTGGGAACGCCGTAATTGGAATACTACAAGATGCTAAATCTGAAGCCCCACTAACATTAGCCAATTGAGTAATCGTAAAGTCATTATTTAAACGATAGATACGATTAGGAGTTCCTAAATAGATTTGTCCGGATGCGTTAAATGCAATACCTGTAAAGGTTTCGCTATTTGCATTTGGTGCTGAAGAAAGCAATAAAGCAGTGCTTAAACTTGCAACAGAAGTCGTTGGAAGCGGTGCACTAATTTTAAATAAGCTGTGAGTAGCTCCTGAAGGGTTAGTTCCATAAGCAGATGATAAAATCCAAAGGTTATTTTGACCATCAATTGCAATATCACCACTTACTTCCTTGTCCTTGATAACCGTAACTACATTTCCGTTTTGATCAACAAGTTTATTGGTAATCAATGTCCATGTATTTGCAGCAATGTTATAATAGTACAACTCAACACCTTCATTTAACAAATAATATCCTGTTCCATCTGCTGTAACAACTCCTCTAGGAACTGTTCCTCCTGCATGCGGGAATGCATAAGGTGTAGCTAATGATGTCTTCACATTGGTTAATGGATCATAAGACACGAAGCTTAATGGATTATTACTTGTTTCAAAATAGTAGAACTTCTTAGAAATTACACTATAGCCCAATGCATTTGGCGATACGCTAGTAGTATTAGGGAATACAGTTCCTGTTGTGCCCGTAGATACATTTACTGGCACAATACCCGAAGCTCCTACAGAATAAATCACATTAGGATCTGTACAAACTTGAAGATCGAAAACACCTAGAGACGTTAAATACAATGTCGCTTTATCACAAGCTTGAGGCGAACCATTATCGCATTTTGTATATATAACCTCAGCTGTTCCTACAAAATTAGCTTCTGGTGTAAATTTGTAGGTACCATCACCATTTAAGGTAACACTTCCTACACCTGATATTGGAGAAGCAGTTCCTAAGGTTAGGGTAACGCCCGTAGTATTAGAACCACCAAAGAAAACACCACCTGTTACACTTGGTGAATCCCCTTCCGGATCTGTATCATTTGTTAAGACGTTTCCGTTCATGGCTATTCCTTTCGGAGCCGAATTCGCATCATCATTTGCAAACGTAGTATTACCAACATTTGGTTTTACCGTGATGTAAATATTTGCTGTATCGGTTGCTGAATTTCCATCGGAAATGGTATAATTAATAGGATTAACATCACCTACAAATCCTGCTGCAGGAGTGTATGTATAACTACCATTTTGATTAATTGTAATTGTACCCGCATTCGCAACGGCAACACCTGCTGGATTTGTACCCGCAACAGTGAAACTTGTTCCAATGGTTATCGTATTTGCACCTTGTTTTGCTGCTGTAATTGTTAACGTATTTCCATCAGGGTCGCTATCATTCGCTAATGCATTATTGGTAACTGTAACACCCACTTCAGTAAATGAAGTATCGTCTTGAGCAATTGGTTTGTCGTTCGTAGATGAATTTGTAGCTGGAATAACCTGAATGGTTAAAATAGCCGCATCAGTTAAACCACTTCCATTTGTCGCAACATAATTCACCGGAACTTCTCCTACAAAAGTAGTGGCTGGGACAAATGTATAAGTACCATTCGGATTCAACGTCATTGTTCCCGCAGCGGTTGTTCCACCAGGATTATAAATTGTTGTAGCCGTTCCTAATGGTAGATCAGTTAAAACACCTGATGAATTATAATATGTTGCAGATTGAACTGTTAATGCTCCATTGGTAGAATCATCGTTTGTAATCACATTTCCGTTAACCGAAACGCCTTGCGGAGTTTGATTGATATCGTTTACCGCATAAATTCGACAAACTTTAACAATTACTTGAGCAGTATCGCAATTGTTTTTACAAATTTGATACGTAATCGTATAAGTTCCTTCTGGAGTTCCCGCTGGAACGATTAAATTTCCATTAGCATCGATGGAAACACCAGTCATTCCGCCATTATTGGTAACGGTAAATGTCATCCAAGCATCATTCACTGGAAGCCCGTACATTAAGTCGTTTGCACTAACATCACCTGCGGTTCCACCTGTAATTGAAGAAACACAATTTGCCGAGAAATCATCATCAATCGCATCCATTAAACATGGATTAATTGTCTTATCATAAGCCGATCCTGGACCTTGACCAACATCGTTTCCGATATCAAATGTCCCTGAATTTACAATATTTGGAACACCAAGGTTTGAAGGTAAATTACCTACACTACCATTTGCAGCGACATTAATTGCGCCATTTCCTAGTAAGTGATCTGATCTTAGTTTTTCATCACCTTCAATTGCATCCGAACATCCATCATTATCAGAATCCAAATCTAAATCATTTGGAATTCCATCTCCGTCGGTATCGCAAACTCTTACAATATGGATGTCATCAATCGCGATATCATTACCATTACCACCTTCTGAATCATTCATTAAAATGAATCGAATTTGTGTGTTATTTCCTGGATTGAAATCGAAAGAATATTGATGCCATTGCTCATCTCTAGCGATATTACCCGTTGAGAAAGCTTTAATTAAAGTTGTTCCATCGTTCGTTTTTATTAAAACTCGAACATTTGGTAAAACTCTATTATAATTACCAGCATCGCAAGTATTATTAATAGCATCTACATTTAGCGCCCAGAAACTTAAACGAACTGGCGTATTTGCAGGAACTGTAATTCCGCTTCTATTATAAAACTCTTCCGAAGGATTGTATGTCGCATTGAAAAATGCCATTCTACCATTGGTATCACCAGGTGTATGATCTTGAGTTAAGTTCATCCAAGCGCATGGCGCCCAACTTGCCGTATCTCCAATACTATTAATAATGGCATAAAAACCATCATTTAATTGACCACCTGTACTTGTATTAAAATCCCACGGAGTTGCCATGTAAGTGTAATTGGTGTAATTGGTTGTTGTTCTACCACCAGTTCCGAAATTTTCAACAAAGAAAGGAGTAAATGCGGAACAAGCCGACGCTTCATCTGTGTCTAAAATACCATCATTATCATCATCTAAATCTACAACATCGGCATACCCATCTCCATCTGAATCTAAATAAACTTCAACCGTAATTGTAGCTGTCGAACAATCGGTAGGAATTGATTTATTACAAATCTGATAGGTTAAAATATAAACTCCAGCTGGCGTTCCCGCTGGTATTGTAAGGTTACCACTTGCATTCAAAGTAGCACCATTCATACCACCATTATTGGTTAAAGTAATATTTACTTGTGTTGGTGATGTAATTAGTTGTTGATTAATCATATCATTCACCGTTACAACTCCTACAACCCCTCCATTGGTATTGGTTACGGACGGTGTATTGTACCCATCATTTCTAGCTTGAACGGTATTACAACCCGTTGTTGCCTGTGTAATATCAATCGACTTAATATTGGTAATGCCGTATTGATCTGTTAATGTCACCGTATAGGTACCAAAATCAGCAGCTGATAAATTGACTCTTGTTGGATTTTGCTGCGTTGATGTAAATCCGTTAGGACCACTCCAAGAGTAAGTTACCCCACTTGTAATCGGAGAGGTTGCTTGTAAATTAAGAGTATTGCCCACGCATAGATTGGTGCTTGTAGCAGTAGCTGCCAAAGCCGGTACATAAGGTACAACTTCAACGGCTGTCATTTGGAAATCATCTCCGTCTATACCTTGCGCGGCACTGGTTACTTTAAACTTTTCTGAAGTTTGCGATGCTTGAAAAGTTACTGAAATCCTCTTCCAACCTTTTAACGCGGAAGCCTTATCTGCAGCTGTAAGATTAAGAAGCTCTATATAGGCATGCTCAACTCCATCAGGAAGTCCATCAGCACCACCCGTTCTTAATCGGGTTCTTGGATAAGCAGGAGCATTTGCCCCAGCTGTACCATCCAATGCATTCTTTACGTAAGCGTAAAAAGTATAGTATCTTCCAACTTGTAAACCCGTAATTGTATTTTGCCAAATTAAATATTCAGGAACTGCCCATGGTTGATTACCACTACTTCCTCTTTTAGCTAGATACCCCTCTCCAAAAGCATTACCATTAGAATATAAATACGTATTACTAGGGTTTACATTAAGGCTTGGATCACCAGGAAAAGGAATAATATTTAATTGTTTAGCAGTTAAATTTGGCCAAGTTCCTCCCATTAAATTGTATTTATTCCTTGCAAAATTTGCATTTTCAGTAGAAAAACCAGGACAGGAATCTTCAGCTCTTATTGTACCATTTGGTGAGTCAGTACAATGATATGCCTGGCTCCACATATTCGAAGTAGAATTTTGCCCCCCAACTGTTGTAGCTGGATTACTTGTTGCGACAACACCTCCACCTGTGTCACCTCCAGTAGTTGCAAATTTACCATTTACAACAAGTGAGTTACCACTTGTATTTGGTGCAGGTTCATAACCAGCAGGCGCCGTTGTAGATGTTACTTGACTTTGATATATTCCCATCGAAAAGACGAGTATCAATGAAGTAATTGTTTTTTTAAAATTTAGAGTTTTTATCATCTTAAATTTTATAAATGTGTTATTTTTTATATGAAAACATTTTCATCATTTTAAATAATGATGACTAAATAGGATTTGAAACCCTAGTCAAAAGATTTTAGAAACTAGACCATTGGAGGAGGCCGAATCGAAGCCGTTCGCAAATAGTAGGATAACTTGTAATTATTTACATAGTCTCTATTTACGGATGTATGTTTTATTTGAAGTAAGAACGAAGCAGCATCAATTTTTCCTTCAATTGATTTTCCTCGTACTTTTTTAATAAAATGTTCAACTTGATTGATTGCACACGAAACGTTGCTTGATTTTGTCGAAAAGGAGTCAGAACTTTTACTAGGAAAATAGGTATAATTTATTTTCTTAGGAAGCTTCACTGCACTCTTCTTAGTTTTCGTTTCTGCAGCGGCAACTGGTTTTGTTTTCTCCTTTTTATTATGATGTAGAGAATTTGTCTTTTTGGCGGCATTTCGTTCATTATGAAATGATTTTTTCTCATAAACGATAGTGCCCGCTACTTCTCCTTTATTAAAATACAAAGCATCACTTTGTACATAAATTTCCCCAAGACTAATGCTTGTATTTTCTAATTTTTGAGCATCAAAAAATTGAACGGAAATAAGAAAAAGTATAAATACAAGAATTCCCATCCGCATTCTATTTTGGAAGACAACAAAATCAATTAATTGACTAGAACTAGTATGTATTTTTCTCAAATCTGGTTGTAGTATTTTATCAAATTCCCATTCCCTAACTGGGAAAACGGCTAGACATGACAATATTTACCTACACTCTTGTATAAGTAAATTCGATTGTAATTACGTGGGGTTTTAAGAATTTAGAATCTCTAGAAAGACTCCATTAAGAAGTAGTTTTTTTCATTCATATTTTGTGTTTTTATTTTCACAAAGATAGAAATAATTACTGACGAAAATTTATCGAAAAGAGAAAACTAATAAATTAAAAAGTAAATACAACAAATTTACCCTAAAAGGGGGATGCTGTCACGAAGTAAAAACACCCAATTGATAATCGTAATCTATTATAAAAAAAGTCACCAAAATTTAGTGACTTTTATAAAAAATATTAGATTTTAAGGTTTCCAAAAACTCCATTTACTTCCGTTGTAAACGGCTAATCTCTTTTTTGGGCTGGTTCCCGTTCCTTTAACATAAACCATCATACCCGGCGAAGGGCTTGGGATATTGTTAACATCCGAAACCTGGGGTAAAACCATTGCTTTTGTATTTGATTCTAAAACCAAAACCCCATCGTTCACGGCAGAAGAAGTTGCGCCAATAATGGTTTTAGCTGTTACAGCTTCTGAGACCTGAGCAGTTGTTGGCTGGCTGGATAAAACAGTTGTTATGTTTGCGCCTTGCCCACTAAGATCTACCCAACCACCGTTATAATATTTCACTCTCGCATCTGAGGAATTAGAAGCATCTAAAACGATAGCACCTTGTGTTGGGCTACTTGCTAAAGTCCGAACATAAGGAAGAATCAAGCCTTTGTTATTGGTATTTGCAAACTCCAACAAAACCGACGTTTTATTGCTTGCAGTTCCTATATTATCTCCAATAATTACTTGAGAAAATAGAGTCCCCGAAAATACTACTGTTATTATGATTAATAAATTTTTCATTTTTAATGATATTTAATGTTAAAATAGGATTCAAGAAGCATCCTTATTATGCAGATGCTTCTTTCTCACAAATTATTACGGACAAGCGGGTTTGTTGAAACATTTCCAAGCACCTTCTGAGTAAATTTTCAAACATTTGCTGAAGGTATCGTAAACCATCATCCCTTCAACAGGATTTGTTATTTTGGTAATATAATTAGCTGCCGCAGATTGTGCAGGGTCAGATGTCATTCTTGTAATAACCAAACCTTTGGTATTGGATTCTAAAACGGTGTACGCCGAATTTCTAATCATCGGCCAGTTTCCGTTGTCGGCGCCAGCTCTTTTCAACAAGGTAATACCGTGTACCACTGGGACTCCAGCATTTGTTGTATTTGGATTATTATAACACGCAAGTGTTACTAATACAGCATCATTGCTCTTAATATTATTACAAGAACCTCCTAATCCATTATTAGCACATTCAGATTGAGCGCTTGTTGGAAGCGTATTAATATTGGGATCCGTAGCATCAGGATCTGTAACATCATTGGTACGCAGAATTGCTGCTTCTACAAATTGATTTCCTGCTGTTGCAGTATTACTTACCGTTACTGTAATAACGTATGTAATTTCACAACCATTTGGGAGGTTAAGAGACGAAGAATAGGTATTTGAACCTGCATTATAACTCAATGCCACACTTTCGCTTCCGCATCCATTTGCAATAAACTGAATATTTTGAGGCGACAAACCACTCGGAATTTTAAAGGTAAAAGGAGCGCCCGTTACATCACTTGGCCCCCCATTTTTCACTTTCACAGTATAGGCTACTGCATCACCTTGATGAAGGTTTGTTTGATCAGGAGTTATTGAAGAAACCATTAAATCTGCACTTTTTACTACAACACTTGCTGATACTGATGTTTCTTCACCTTTAATAAATGTCCACGTATCAATAGCTCGATTATCTCCAAATTGATCAAAAAACCCTGATCCTCCAACTCCCCAGATATGACCATTTGTATTACTGCTAAGTCCCGTGCTATTTGCAGGTGGCAAATGGCTGTTGTTTTTAGGATTTGGATTAGAACCATTTGACGAATTTGGGATATTACTATCATTCCAATAAACAATATCTGAAACAACTTGATTCAAATTGGCATAATTCAATAATTCTACAATAGTTCCAAATCTATTGTATTCCATATCCATATAAGGGAAATGCACTTCTGCACCGTGTAATCTGATGGTAATTGTAACCGGAAACGTGCCTACTGGGGATGCGTTATTAGCACCATCTTTGCTATCCCAATAAATTTGATTTAATCCTGCTGAAGAAGCTCCTGTGAGTACACGGGTTACAAAACTTGGGTTTGCAGGAGTTCCCGTAATTGAGATGGTGTAATTGCCTTGCACATCTGCATTGAATTTAATATAACCCCCTTTATTACTCACCTGCCCCGGAGTACCTTCAACCCCGGTTAAGGTTACATTACTAACTTGCGGTGTCACCACGGCGTTTTTCAACCATGTTGTATTACCAGGAACTGCACCAGCAGATGAAGCAGGCAAATCTGAGCTTGGCAAAGTATAAAACATTTTGTGAGTAATGTTTTGGTTAGTATCTGCATTATTTGGGTTTTGCACTCTTCCCACTAAATTTGATGCTAAAGAACTCGGCAAACTATTATAAATAGGAAGTTGAGTATTGGCATCCAAAAAACCATTGTTATTTACAAAAAAAGTAAAGTAAATACCATTATTTCCATTATTGCTCACCCTGTAGGTATAGCCATCTTTGGTAAGAGTGTATAATTTCCCATAAAAGCCACTAGAGTTAACTTGCCCCGTTCCGTTAGTTAAATTTAGAACATTAGTATAAACCCTTCCAGGAATAAATGCGGTATTGCCGGGGTTGATTACTGAAACGTCCCAAGCCATAATACCTGCATCACCAGTACTTTGAGTCCAATTAGCGTTTGCATTAAAAGTATTTTGGGGATCATTTGTTGCTCTTGCTACAAATTCTACCCTATAAATTCCATCACCTCCATTAGGTACTAAATAATAGATAGGTGTATATCTATTCCCACCAGTTTGTCCAGATAATTGCGGACCTGCTAATTCTGCCGTACGATTAGTTATTACTCCAGCAGAAGTATTATCAACTAATACAGTTCCGCTAGGAGAATACAATCTTATTTTGGCATTTCCTCCGGTATTTTGTGCACTAGAAGCCATTGTAATCCTTTCACCAGCTTTGGCATAAACATAATGAAATCCTTGGTTTGGAAAAGGCCAGTTAACCGTAGGTGTGTTGCTGGATCGAAGATAGGCACGTACACCTGTAGCTCCGGATGGATAAAGATCTTTGGAACCATCTGCAAATAGAGAATTACTACAGAGAATGGCGGCAAAAATCATCATTACGCGAAATAAACGTAGAGATTCTTGCCATGAGTATATTATTAATTTCATGAATTTGTATGTTTTGTTAATATTTTGTATTAAAAAAAATGAAAACTATAAAAAAGTAAATTGTTTGTATATAATGTCATTTAGAAATAATTTTTACATTAACAAGTAGGTGGCGGCCTGGAAAACAAAAATTGGGATAACTCTTCTGTTTTCTCAAAATCTACTGTATAAATCTTCATTAAATAGGTGAACACATGAATATTACTTGAAATAACAGAATAAGCAACGATATTCTTTGAAAAAGAAGTAAGAGAAATTACGGAGTTTTTAGTATTGGTAAAAGTAGCTGTATTAAAAAAATCTTCTAATTTGGTACTTTTAAAAACAAATCTGGGCGCAGGAGTTTTCGGGAGATTTTTAATTTGATTTTTAGATTCTTCCTTGGAAACGGGTATCTGTTTCTTGATCTTAACCGTTCGAACTTCTTTAGCAATTTTACCATCCAAAGAATCATTTATCTTTACAATTTTTGAGTTAGTTGCCTCTCCTATTTCAATTACAATAGAAGCACCCGAAACATAAATTATAGGTTGTTGGTCTTGCTGCGGCTCATTAATCTCTAATGCAGTCGCATTAAAAAATGAAGATATGCAAAGAAGAGGCAAAAAAATCAATTTCAAAAAAAAGGAATTAAATTTCCAATTTTCGATTATTGATTTTGTTGCTCTAAAGAATAATTTTTCTTTCATGCTTGTGTTTGTGTTTTTTTTCAAATCATTTCTTAAAGAAATAATTTTCATCAAAGGTAATAAACACAAAGGATATTCTACACAAGAAATTCTAAAATATTTTCTATTGCACAACAAAAAGGGTGAAAACACCTTTCTTAAGATTTCAAAAACACCCAATTCACAATAAATTATTCATTATAAAATCAGTTTTATTTTATAATAATTAATAACTTATTAATTATTGAAAAAAAATTAATAATCACAACACTAACTTATTGATAATTTAATTTTAACTAAACTAACAAAATTTGATTTATTATAATAAATCTGTTAATTTTTGTTAATTAAATTATACAGAAATATAAAATAATGCCATGTTATTCTTCATTTACAGACCTTCTAATTAATAAAAAAATCTATTTTATAAAAAAAATCAGCCTGTCGAAGGTCATTTTTAAATTAAAAATTTTTGCTTTTCGGGAGATTCTCATCTTTGTATTATATCATTGTACAGTTTTTAGGGTTACTATTGATAATATATGAAAACAAAAAATACCCTCACTTTTCAGTAAGGGTTATTTTGATTGGTGAGGAAGGAATTACTTCAATTCAACTTCAGCTCCAGCTTCTTCAAGTTGCTTCTTAAGAGCTTCAGCTTCGTCTTTAGAAACACCTTGCTTAATTGCAGCAGGAGCTCCGTCTACGATATCTTTAGCTTCTTTAAGACCTGCACCAGTTAAATCTTTTACTAATTTAACGATAGCCAATTTAGAAGCACCAGCTGATTTCAAGATTACGTCGAATTCAGTTTTTTCTTCAGCAGCATCTCCACCTGCAGCACCTCCTGATACTACTACAGCAGCAGCAGCTGGCTCAATTCCGTACTCATCCTTAAGGATAGCAGCTAATTCGTTTACGTCTTTTACTGTTAAGTTTACTAGCGTTTCAGCTAAATTTTTTAAATCTGACATTGTTGTAATGTTTTTGTTGTTGTACGATTATATTATTTCTTGAGTGTAATTATTCAGCAGCAGGAGCCTCACTTCCTTCTGCGCTTGCTTCTGGAGCTTCTTCAGTTGCCGGAGCTTCTGGAGCTGCTTCCACAGCTGGTTCAGCAGTTTCTGCTGCACCTTCTGCTTTGTTTTGTAAAGCAGATACCAATCTTTGGATAGGCGATTGAAGTAATCCGATGATTTCTCCAAGCATCTCTTCTTTAGATTTGATGTTTGCTAATGCACCAAGATTCTCATCACCTACGTAGATAGTCTCTTGTACGAAAGCTGCTTTCAAAGCTGGCTTTTCAGCCTTTTTTCTGAATCCTTGGATTAATTTTGCAGGACCGTTTGCAGTCTCAGCAATCATTAATGCAGAGTTTCCTTTGAACGATTCAAACATTTCAGCGTAATCTACACCTTCTGTCTGTTCCATTGCTTTTTGCAAAAGTGTATTTTTTACAACTCTTACTTTGATATTGTTTTTGAAAGCTTGTCTTCTAAATTCTGAAGTTTGTGTAGCGTTCAATCCTTCAAGATCTGCAACATATACTACTTTTGCATCCTGAAGCAAATCTTTGATCTCTTGTATTGCTACAACTTTTTGGTCTTTTGTCATTGTTTTAGGATTTAATATTAGTTAACAGATTTTGTATCGATTGCAATACCTGGGCTCATAGTTGAAGACAAGAAGATTGACTTCACATAAGTTCCTTTAGCAGCAGTTGGCTTCAACTTCAATAATGTCTGGATAAGTTCCTGAGCATTTTCTTTGATTTTAGCCGGTTCGAAAGATACTTTACCAATTCCAGCGTGGATGATACCGTACTTGTCTACTTTGAAATCAATTTTACCAGATTTTACTTCAGAAACCGCTTTTCCGATTTCCATAGTAACTGTACCTGATTTTGGGTTTGGCATTAAACCTCTTGGACCTAACACACGTCCTAATGGACCTAATTTACCCATTACAGCTGGCATCGTAACGATAACGTCAACGTCTGTCCAACCGCTTTTGATTTTATCTAAATATTCGTCAAGACCTACATAGTCTGCACCTGCTTCTTTAGCTTCAGCTTCTTTATCTGGAGTTACAAGAGCCAAAACTCGTACATCTTTACCAGTACCATGAGGAAGAGATACAACACCTCTTACCATTTGGTTCGCTTTTCTTGGATCTACACCCAAACGTACAGCGATATCTACAGAAGCATCAAATTTAGCTGTGTTCACTTCTTTTACAAGAGCTGAACCTTCTTCTAAAGAGTATGCTTTATTTTTTTCTACTTTGCTTAAAGCTTCTTTTTGCTTTTTCGTTAATTTTGCCATTTCAATAAGTTTTAAGCGTTAGTTGGTTTAGTTCCTGTTACTCTAATTCCCATAGATCTAGCTGTTCCTGCAACCATTGTAAGTGCAGAATCCAACGTAAAGCAGTTAAGGTCTGTCATTTTGTCCTCAGCGATCTTTTGAACCTGAGCCCATGATACAGCACCTACTTTGTTTCTGTTTGGTTCTCCAGAACCACCCTTGATCTTAGCAGCTTCCATTAACTGGATTGCAGCAGGAGGAGTTTTGATTACGAATTCAAAAGATTTGTCTTCGTACACTGTAATTACTACAGGCAAAACTTGTCCTGGCTTGTCTTGGGTTCTTCCGTTAAATTGTTTACAAAACTCCATGATGTTCACACCTGCAGAACCCAAAGCTGGACCTACTGGTGGAGAAGGGTTAGCAGCGCCACCTTTCACCTGAAGTTTTACCATTTTAAAGACTTTTTTAGCCATTTTAAATTTGTTTTTTGTTGAATACTAAATGAGTTTGGAAGCATTTATTATTCTACTGCTTGCTCTTCTCACATCACAAGACAGTATTTTGGTTTGCAAAAATAAAACTATTTTTTGAAATAGCAAAACCTAAATCACTTGATTTTGTGAAAGTTCACAGAAAAAATAAATTCAGAAAAATTGGTATCGAAAAAATCCCCCATATGAGGTATTGAACGCTGCTTTAATATTTCAGAATTTTGCAGGACTAATAAACCAATAACCATGAAAACAATTTTTTAAACGGTTTTCACCTCACGAGATTTCTATAACACGAATGATAAAAGGCTCTTTTCAGAGCCTTTTTTTAATCTGCGATATGAGAAAAACTTAATTTCTTTATCAGTTCAATAAAACTATTCGAGTCGGTTTTATTAAGAATATTCTTTCGATGGGTAATCACTGTGTTTTTACTGATATGCAATAAATCAGCAATTTCACCACTATTTCTCCCTTCTTGGATTAATGAAAGAACCTCAAATTCACGATCGGAAAGATTGTAGCAATTATCCGAATCAATGAAAATATTTTTAGTCTTGTCGTAAATTTTATAATCCCGCTCCGGTCGCACTGCATACATAGGAATCCGACGGTGATTAACTAACGTTTTGGTAAGATGCCCTGAATCATTTACTTCGATCGCTTGACACTCTTGTTGAATCATAATATATTTCCCGGATTTTGTTCGAATTCGGTACGTATAGTTCATTGTATATTTAAAATGCTGATTAAAACTCAGCGAATTTGTAAAATGCAAACCTCGCTCTTCACACTCAAAAAAATAATCCCGATCCTCCGGATGAATGATCTCTAACAATAAATCTATCGTAAAATCGGATGACTTATACCCCGTAATGGTTTCAAAAGCAGAATTCGTAAAGATTACTTGATTGGAAAAAGAATCGAATAGAAAAAAATACGAGGTGATTTTTTCAACTTCTTTTGCAAGATTGTCTTTAGAAGAATAGGATTTTTGGCTAATAACCAAATCACCCCATTTTTCAGTGTTTAAAATATTTTTCTCTTC
This sequence comes from Kaistella sp. CFF1-2, assembly GCF_059509915.1. NCBI lineage: Bacteria > Pseudomonadati > Bacteroidota > Flavobacteriia > Flavobacteriales > Weeksellaceae > Kaistella > Kaistella sp. CFF1-2. The sequence goes on along the minus strand of NZ_JCAKLF010000003.1, from coordinate 134,674 downwards.
GTTACTCATATTTTAAAAAAATATCCATTAAAAACAAATATACAAAAAAAATACATCGCTATTTTTTAGCGATGTATTACAAAAATAAATATATAAAACTAAAAACCTGTCGGTTTAGGTACAGAGTATGTGCTAGCAGAACCGTCGTTACCACCTAAGTTCACACTTTGATTTTCGATATTTTGCTTTGTAATTAGATAACGATATGCCATCATATACAGCTCGATACGGAAACGATAGGAATTCGTATCAAAATCCGAAACACGTCGGAATGTACTGTTGGTAAAGTTTGCACGAATATGCCAAAAATCGTCAGAACCTTTATAAGCGGTTATGTTGGGGGATCCTTGTACATTTGCATTGGTATTTTTTAAGGTCACTGTTGTTGTTCCGTTAATACTAGAGTTAGAGTTCGAGCTATAGTTTTTAAACGCATAATTGTGAATGACTAAAACAAACTCTTTCGTACTAATTTTGGTATTAAAATCTGTTATACCCGAAGAAGCAACATTATTTAGATTCAATTGTATATAATTAAATAAAGGTTTGTTTCCTGAATACTTGGTAAACGGCGTATCTTTAGAATTACGAACCGCTTTATCAGCAACCGAAGCCAAAAATTTCCCTCCTGTTTCTAAAGGTTCCCCAGGATCCCTTAAGTAAACAGAATTGGCATATGTTTTTCCATTAACATCTAAATTTTCTTGAGGAACAAAAGGGGTTGATGAAACCCCTACATTCCCCGTTTGTGCAATAATTAGGCTACAGCATAAAAATGCTATAAAAGAATAAATTTTGTTTTTTTTCATGGTTTTTGTTTTTGGAATATATCGTACTAATTATTGTAATCCTTGTGGAGTCACGTTTGATACTCCGCTGTAATTGGGTGTTGCACTATTGGAAACACTTCCTGTAAAGGTTCCCCAATCCTTTACTAATTCACGCTCATAAACTACCAAGCTCAGCTCCCACGTTCCGTTAGTCCCAGAAGTTGTAGTAGAACCCGTAAAGTCGAGATTAATTGCATTGTAGCTAACCCCACCTCGCACAACTTTTGTAATTTCAGTACTAAAAGAACCATATTCACTATCTGAGGTTATAGCACTATTTGCAACTGAAAAGCGAGCATCTGTTATTGCAATCACATATTTACTCTCAGGAAGGTTGGTTACTAATCCTGCAACTTTATCATCATCTACATTACTTACTTTAACGGTGTATTTATTAACAGGACCTACATTCCTCATACTCACATCAAGAAGTTTTAATTCGCCAACTGGAGAGGAAACCTTGGATCTTACCAAGAGAAAGGTATTGATATCATCCGCGGCATCAATATTAATGTCATCTCTTAAATATCCATCAACTAGAATATTTCCGGAAACATCTAATGTTCCTCTAGGTGTTGTGGTACCTATACCCACTTGTGAGTACGCAAGAACACAGCCTCCTAAAAGGAAGCCAAAAAATAAAGAAATTTTCATGGTTATTAGTTTTAGTTTTATTAATTCAATAAGGAACCCGAAGGTGTATAGGTGGCGTTCCCGCTAACATCATAATCCTTTGTTACCGAACTTGCATACGACTTATCAAATACGACAAGGTTTAATGTCCACACTCCTTTTGTGGTTTTATTTTTCGGCGTGAAAGATTCATAATCAGCCTTCAAATGCCATGTATTTTTCCCAGCGGGAACAAAGGCGTAAATCTGAGGAACAGGTGTCATCCTACTATTACTATTGTAAGTCGGGAGATTATACCCATACGATGCAATGATCACGTTAAATTTCGTCGAACTAATCTTCGTATCAAATTGGTTTACCCAATCGTTATCCTTAGTATCACATGTAATTTTAAATTGAATCAAATTCAATGGTGCAGGTGATTGCGGTAAAAAAGTTTGATTATAAGAAGTAATTCTATTTTCTGGCGCGGGCGATTTAATTAAGAAGCTGTAGCCTTCTGAAGCGCCAAGTTTCGAGTAAGGATCCTCTAATTGAGCTCCTTTTGTTTTCATGTTACCTTTAATATGTAACTTCTCTTCGGGATTTTTTGTGTTAATCCCAACCTTTCCTATTGGAGAATTTTGCGCATAGGATACAGCGCTAAGACATAGCATAGCTATGCATAGATTTGTTTTCATTTGGTTTAGGTTATTAGTTTACACAAATATACTTATTTTATGTTAACTACAAACCAATTTTACTAAGTATTACTCTATAAATAGTGTAAATCCTCAATAAAATAACGTAAAAGCATGTTTTTATCTAAAAACTTATTTTACATAATCTGTTAAATAGGAAAATTTTTGGGTTAATTGCCCATCTGAAGTGGTCATTTGCGCCCGTTCAAGAACACCATCTTGATCCTTATTAAAAAAAGCAGGAATTACTTGCTCTAAAAAGATTTCACCAAACCCCTCACTCGCATCTCGGGGAAGCTCACAAGGCAAATTATCAACCGCCATTACAGCAATACTATTTTTATCTAAGAAGGAAATCTCAGAATGAGATTTGGCATCATAACCATAAATAGGATCAGCGATAGTGGACGGACGAATTGTACACGCAACAGGACCATCAATATCACATGAAACATCGGCTACAACTGAAATTTTATTCTTTGGTGAAGCTAACATTTCTTGAGTTAATATGTAAGGTGAACCATCAGCATAGAAGTGTCCCGCTATAAAAAAATCAGCGACTTCAGAAAACTTTCCAAAATCAGAATTATATTCGGAAGCATTTCGGTAAAAATGGGAACGATCCGTTTTCTTACCTTCTTTATGAATGTTATAATCTAATATATCAATTCGAGCATAAACTGGAAAATCAAATTCTTCATTAAGAAAAGAATCAACATCAACTTGCTTGATTTCCATAGCATCCAACATTTCCTTAGCACCGAAAGCCACCTTTCCAGAGCCAGTAAGCACAATTTTAATGTTAGGAAGTGGAATTTGTCTCAATTCGAAGATCAATTCATTTTGATCCTGCAACGTTTCAGCCTTAGGGAGTGTATATAAATGATGCTTTAAACCATAAGCTCGAAAACCATTGTATGCACCTACAATTCCAGCATAACGACCGAAACCAACTAAACGATTTCCATTTGCTTCAACCAAAACTTCGTGGTCGTACAATTCGATATTCTTATCTAAAATAGCGCGCAATAAATCACGATTATACGGTTGCTGCTTAATAGTATGTGAAAAAAAGAAGTATTTGGTGTTCGAAATTAACTGCGCAATAGGAACCTCTTTAACTCCCAACAAAACATCACAATCTGACAAATCGTTAGTTACTTCAAATCCTTTTTCACGATACTCTTCATCTTTGAAAATTCGAACATCAGAAGATTCTACGACTATTTCAGCTTCAGGGAATTGTTTTTTAAATTTTGCTAAAACAGCTGGTGTAAAAACAACGCGTTTATCGGGTGGCGTTTTTCCTTCTCTTATAATTCCGAATTTGATCATAACTAAACTATATCGTGATTTTAACGATTTCATCAAAAATACTGAAAATGAAATCCAAAACAAAATGCATAAAAAAAAGCTGTTGCAAAAACAACAGCTTCTCTATTTGTGATGTATAAACTTATACTTTTTCTACTTGCATGAAGCTTAATTCCATTGGAGTCTTTCTACCAAAAATAAGTACTGAAACTTCCAATTTCTTCTTGTCTTCCAAGATTTTCTCAATCGTACCGTTGAAACCATTAAATGGACCATCAACTACTTTTACGCTCTCACCTACTACATACGGAATCTCCATTTCTGTAGCAAATTCTGAAAGCTCGTCCATACGACCTAACATTCTGTTCACTTCTGATTTTCTCATTGGAACAGGATCTCCACCTTTTGTTAAACTCAAAAATGAGATAACTCCAGGGATGTTTTTAATAATATGCGGAATTTCACCGATAAGGTTAGCTTCAACCATTAAATAACCAGGATAGTAAGGTCTTTCCTTAGGAACTTTTTTTCCATTTCTAATCTGGATTACTTTTTCCATAGGAATTACTACTTGAGTAACAAATGATTCGAAACCTAACCTTCTCATCTCGTTCTCAATATAGTTTTTTACTTTACTTTCTTGGCCACTTACTGACTTCAGCACGTACCACTTCAATTCGCTCATACGATTTTTTTAATTGAATGCGTTAATCAACATTGATAAAGTATTTGTGATTGCTTTGCTAAATACAGTATCTACACCAAATGTAAACAAAGCTAACAATACCGTACCGATAGTAACAACTATGGTCGATGATTGTAAATCTGGCCACTTCGGCCATTCTACCTTATTCTTAAATTCGTTGATAGAACCTTTTATAAATTCTGCTAGTGAACTCATAATAAAAATTTGCACGGGCACTAGGATTCGAACCCAGATCAACGGTTTTGGAGACCGGTATCCTACCATTGGACGATGCCCGTAGATTAAAAAGTTCCGTAAGTTTCCTTACGGAACTTTTGTATAATTAGATGATTAGTCTAAGATCTCAGTTACCTGACCAGCACCTACTGTTCTACCACCTTCTCTGATCGCAAATCTAAGACCTACGTTAAGAGCGATTGGTTGTAACAATTCTACAGTAATTGTCAAGTTATCACCAGGCATTACCATTTCTACACCTTCTGGTAAGAAGATCTCACCTGTAACGTCAGTAGTTCTTACGTAGAACTGAGGACGGTATTTGTTGTGGAATGGAGTGTGACGTCCACCTTCTTCTTTAGAAAGGATATAAACCTCAGCTTTGAATTTTTTGTGTGGCGTTACTGAATCTTTCTTAGCGATTACCATACCTCTCTTGATGTCAGTTTTTTCAATACCTCTCAACAATAGACCTACGTTATCACCAGCTTCACCTCTATCTAGGATCTTTCTGAACATCTCAACCCCTGTAATAGTAGAAGTTAATTTTTCATCACCCATACCAACGATATCAACTGGATCACCAGTATTGATAACACCAGCCTCGATTCTACCAGTTGCTACAGTACCTCTACCTGTAATAGAGAATACATCTTCGATTGGCATCAAGAATGGCTTATCTTGATCTCTTTGTGGTTGCTCGATCCAAGTATCAACAGCGTTCATCAATTCATCAACAGTTGCAACCCATTTTGGTTCACCATTAAGGGCACCTAGAGCAGAACCAGCGATTACTGGAGAATCTTCTGAATAGTCATAAGTAGACAATAAGTCTCTTAATTCCATTTCAACAAGTTCTAACAATTCTGGATCATCAACCATATCCACTTTGTTCATGAATACTACGATTCTAGGTACGTTTACCTGACGACAAAGAAGGATGTGCTCTCTTGTTTGAGGCATTGGTCCGTCTGTTGCAGCACATACTAAGATAGCTCCATCCATTTGAGCAGCACCAGTTACCATGTTCTTAACATAATCGGCGTGACCTGGACAGTCTACGTGAGCGTAATGTCTGTTTTCTGTTTCGTATTCAATGTGTGAAGTATTAATAGTAATACCTCTTTCTTTTTCTTCTGGTGCAGAGTCAATTGCAGAGAAGTCTCTTTTTTCTGCAAGACCTTTATCAGCTAATACTTTACTGATAGCAGCAGTTAAAGTAGTCTTACCATGGTCAACGTGACCAATAGTACCAATGTTCAAGTGTGGTTTGTTACGATTAAACGTTTCCTTTGCCATGATTTAAAGTTATTTTAATTATTAAATTTTAAAATTTCGGTGTGCAAATATAGTGATTTTTTAAATATCAAAAATATTTTTGTCAAAAAAAATTAATATTCAATCACTTGACCTTACAAACCAGCTTAATTCTTATTAAGGAGGTACAAAGGTAAGACAAATTTTGAAAAACCTCGAATTGAAAATTCTAAATTCTTGTTAAGATTTTCTAAACACACTTCTATTATAGAACACTACTAAGAATGTATTTGAAACCTGTATTTCTCCAAATAAAAATCTCCCAGTTCCCTGAGAGATTTTTGAGCCAACGATGAGATTTGAACTCACGACCTCTTCCTTACCAAGGAAACGCTCTACCCCTGAGCTACGTCGGCAAAAAAAAATCACACGCAATTGGTTGGTGTGATTTTCTATGAGCGGAAGACGGGGGTCGAACCCGCGACATTCAGCTTGGAAGGCTGACGCTCTACCAACTGAGCTACTTCCGCATTTTTGTTTCCAAAAACTATGTTGGTAAACGGTGTGCAAATGTAAAAAATACTTTTTAACCTTGCAACATTTTATTTTATAAAAAAGTGGGGAGAGCAGGATTCGAACCTGCGAAGCCGAAGCAACTGAGTTACAGTCAGTCCCATTTGACCGCTCTGGAATCTCCCCAAAGTTTTTACTGAGCCTCCAGAGGGATTCGAACCCACGACCCCGAGATTACAAATCACGTGCTCTGGCCAACTGAGCTATGGAGGCAAAATATTTTTTCTATTAAAGATCTCTATTCTTGAAAAAGCCTTTCGCTTTTTGCGTGTGCAAATATAGAATGTTTTTTTTGTCTACCAAAACTTTTTTTAAGTTTTTTTTTCGAGTAGTTATTTTCTTTTGAATTCCTTCAAACAAAAAATTGAGAATTTCAAAAGACTACTATTCTGTTTTGCGGTGGCAAAGATAAAGCAGTTTATTTGAAATTCCCAAATTATTTTTAGACTTTTTTACACTTATTTTTTAAGCCGTTTCTTTCTTCTTGATTAGTAACTTTTTAGCAGTATCAGCACATTGATCAAGACTATCCTCAAAACTAGAACTTGTCTTTTTTACAACGATATCATCACCCGGAACTACCAAAATGATTTCTGCAGTTTTATTTTCACGATCAGATCGGTTTTCTACTTTCAAGATAACTTTACACTCAATAATCTTATCATAGAACGTATCCAACTTAGCCAATTTTTTCTCAATATGCCCTTCTAATGGTTCATGAGGAGTAAGTCCCATAGACTGCACTGTAATTTTCATAATCTATTCTATTTATCAGTTAAACATCAAAGAAACCTGAAGTTTCTTTCTACTTATCTTTCTTAATCGCTCTTGGGTGCGCTGCGTTGAGCACTTTTTTCAGTTGCTCAATATTCGCATTAGTATACACCTGTGTACTCGCCAAGCTAGAATGCCCTAATATTTCCTTCACTTTGGATATCTCCGCTCCCGAATTAAGAACATGCGTAGCAAAAGTATGCCGAAGAATGTGCGGACTTTTCTTTTCCTTGGTAGTAACAAGACTAAGGTAGAAATTTACGACAGAATAAACAAATTTTTCGCCGAGTTTTTTCCCGTTTTTATTGACAAGAAAATAGATTTCGGAACCAAGACTTGGCTTACGCTCTTTAAGATATCCACCCATTAATGCAGCTAATTCTTTTGAAAAAGGAACAACACGTTCTTTATTCCCCTTCCCTAGTACTCGAATTTCACACAAACCTAAATCAACGTTCTGGTAAAGTAAATTGCAGAGCTCCGCTTTACGCATTCCGGTTTGATATAGAATTTCGATAATTAACTTTTCTAGAAGACTGGAATCCCCATCAAGAACCTGTTCTAGTTGAAGCATCTCATCTTCCGACATGGGAACTTGCTTCTCAGCATAGAATTTTAATGAATCAATATTTTCTAATGGCGAAATTGAGATAGAACCCAATTTCAAATAAAAGAGATAGAAACTACGTAAAGCAGACAATTTTCGATTAATACTACGCTTCAACAAACCTTGATTGCTGATTTCAACAATAAAATTGCGAACTACTTTTTTATCTACAGATAACAAATCCTCACTTCCCTCTACCCTAGCTACAAAATCCAAAAAATCACCAAGATCTTTCTTGTAGCTAATAATGGTATTCTTGGAGTAGCGTTTCTCTACTTCCAAATACTCTAAAAACTTATCAATTGCTGTAGCCATAAAACAAAAATCACTCCCCAAAGATACACAATGGGAAGTGATATATTATAAAAGAAAGCTTGTATTAAGCTTGTTCTTCTTTACTTAATTCTCTTTGCTTATGAGCGGCTTTTAACTTCGCTTGTCTGTTTGTTACAGACGGCTTAAGGAATTGCTGTCTAGATCTTAACTTCTTAACAACACCTGTTTTGTCAAATTTTCTTTTGTATTTCTTAAGAGCTCTATCGATAGACTCTCCGTCTTTTACTGGAATAATTAGCATAGTTTACATCTCATTTTGGATTGCAAAAATAGAATTTAATTTAATAACCACCAAATCATTTTGATAAAAATTCAAAATCCTTTGAGAACACCATTGGAATTAGTGACTAATTTTTGTACTTTTCGGTTCTAATATAACATCGCAAGAATGGCTACAGCGCATCCTTACATAGCAATCAACGCATCTGCTGGTTCAGGGAAAACCTATACTTTGGTGCAGCGAATTTTATTAATTTGTTTAAGCAAACCTCATCAGCATGATGCGATCCAGCATATTTTAGCTTTGACATTCACCAATAAAGCGGCGAGTGAAATGAAAGCTCGAATCTTAGATTGGTTGAAAGCTTTTACAAAGGATAATTACGAGCAAAATATAGATTTAAAGGGTATTCAAAGTGAGTTAAAGTCATTAGGAATAAACGTTTCAATTGCTGAACTTCATGAGCGTTCACAAAAAGTATTAGATTACATTCTGCATCATTATTCTACGTTGAATATTAGCACCATCGATAAATTCAACTCAAAGTTGGTGCGAAATTTCTCTTACGAACTTGGACTTCCACACCAATTTTCCATTGAAATCAATAATGAACCTTTCCTTCTGGAAGCTGTAGATCGCGTTCTGAACGAAATTGGAGAAGAAAATCCGATTTCGGATGCTTTTATGGATTTGGTGGAATACAATTTGGAAAACGATGAAAAAGCAAATGTTAGTCAAACCCTTTATCACAAAGCAAAAAATCTAGCAAACGACGTTCATTATCATGAATTGCAGAAAAATCAAAATTTCAATTGGCCCGCGTATGAAGAGTATAAAAATCAGATTCGCAAGCGTATTATTGAATTAAAAAAAGAAAATCTTGAACTCGCGAAACAAGCCTTAGAGCTCATCCAAAACAATGGTGTATCAACCGATGATTTCCATGGAAAAAGCAATGGACTTGGTGCTTTTTTCATTTCTTACAAACACTTTAATGATGGTAGTAGAGATACCTTTCCATTTCCTGGAGACGAAGAAAAAAAACTAGAAACCTTCCGAAAAGGAAGCGCAAGTAAAGATGTTTCTGTTCAAAATTCGGTTGCTGCTCTTGTTGAGCCCTTACTTGAGTTTCGAACGAAAATTATTCAGAATTATATTGATCAAATAAAAGCGGAGAAGATTTTAAAAGAACTGTTGCCATTCAAGTTCAATAAAGAAATCCAAGATCAATTACAGCTAATTGAAGATGAAAACGACTTGGTTTTACTTTCCAGATTCAACATTTTGATTAATGAAAATCTAAAAAACGAACCTTCCGATTTCCTTTATGAAAAAATCGGAACTCGATTTCAGCATTTCTTTATTGACGAATTTCAGGACACTTCGCAAATGCAGTGGAATAACATTATTCCTCTAAAAGACAATACGGTTTCCTCAGAAAACAGCTCGTTTACCTTGGTTGGTGATCCGAAGCAAAGTATTTATCGATTCCGCGGTGGCGACAGCGAAATTATGTTGAACATTCTCAACGGAAAAGAAGAAAGTTTACTCCAAGCCCAAGTTGAAAACCTAGGCAATAACTGGCGAAGCTCTAAAAACATCGTTGATTTCAACAATGAACTTTATCAATACGTTTCTCAAAATCTAAAAGAAGAACATCAAAATTTATTTGGCGTTTTGGGAATTCAAAATTCAGTAAAAACACATCCTGGACGCGTAAAAATCAACCTTTCGGAATACGACAGAAAAGCAGATCCGTACTTTGAAAATGCGAGCATCCAAATGCACGAAGACATTCAGGAATGCATTAATAATGGATTTTCGCTTTCGGACATCACGATAATTTGTAGAAAAAGTAAAGAAATCAAAAGCTTTTCTTCTCTGTTAGGTCAAAAAGATATTGACTATCAAGGAAAAACGCAGAAAATAAAATGCATCTCGGAAAAAGGCTTGACTTTAGAAATTTCCAATACCCTAAAAGCATTAATCGAGTTTTTGCAATGGAAATTAGAACCTGGAAACCTGCAATACGCAACTCGATTTTTGTATCATTTACACGATTTGGGAAGAATTAAAATGCGAGACTTTACGGAAGAAGTTAGCGTTTTATTTGAATCTCGAAATGCAGAAACCATTCAAAAAGCGATAGAAAATCAATTTCAATTAAAACTGGATTTAGGAGACAGTCCGCAATTGAATTTGTATAATTATATAGAATATTTTCTTCAAGAATTTTCGGTTCCGACTCTTGAAACCGATTACTTACTAAACTTTCTAGAAGTCGTTTTTGGATTTACCCAAAATGCGGGAGCCACTTTGAAAGACTTTCTTAAATTCTGGGAAGAAGAAGCCAAAGATATTTCCGTTCAAGCCAGCGAAAATATTGATGCCATCAACATGATGACCATTCATTCGGCAAAAGGATTGGAATTTCCTGTGGTGTTTCTACCGTTGACCAACGAACAAAAAGATTCTCGATTCAGCAATTGGTTTGATTTGGAAGAAGACGCTTTAAAAACGATTAACCTCAGCAATTTTGAATCTTTGCTGGCTACGTACGATCCAAAAATTCAAGAATTTAACGAAAAAAACACGTACAAAAACACGATTGATCGGCTTTGTGTGAGTTATGTTGCAACGACAAGACCCGTGGAACAGCTGTTTTTATATTTACAAAAGCCTTCTGATAAAGGAAAAGCGAATGAAATATACGAATTCATTCAACACAAAGCAGGAAATCTTGCTAGTGAAACGTCGTTTGATTTGTACCCAACGAGTCCCGATGATTTAAAAAAACAAGCGAAAAAAGAGGCGAAAAAGCAGAACAGTTGGAAAATTGAACGCCTTTCACAAAACGAAAAACATTTAGATAATATTCGAATTGCGACTCCTTCCAAAAACTATCAAAAGACCGTTGATCATGTTAAAGAAGGAATATTTGTACATGAAATCTTATCCAAAATAAAATATCCTGAGGATTTAGATCGCGTTATTACGACGTATGTTCTCAACGGGATTTTTAGTTCAGGGGAAAGTATCAAAATATCTGATAAGATAAAAAGCATTTTAACCAATCCAGAATACGCGCATTATTTTGATAAGGTAAACACCGTTTTTACGGAGAAAGACATGATGATTTCCAATCAAGGAGAAACCAAAATTTTCCGTCCCGACCGCTTAATTGAAACCCCAAAAGGCTGGATTATTGTGGATTATAAGACTGGAGAAGAAAACCTAGAAAAGCACGATGCCCAGTTAGATCAATATCAATCGATTCTTGAAAAAATGGGTAAAACGGTCATCGAAAAGAAAATCATTTATATTCGATAAAAAAAGCCGACGATCGTCGGCTTTTTCTTTTTTATTTCTTTTTTACAGCTGTAACTACTTGTCCTTCGAGTTTTGTAATGTTATCAAAAATCTGTTTGAATGCTGGATAGTATTCTTTCGGAAATGTATAATCTCCAATTGTTACTTTCGTTTCTAGAGTCAGCTTATTCCCTTCCAATGTTGGAATATAAGAATATTGAATTGAATCATCGTCCGTTCTGAATTTTTTGGCTGCAGGAACGTTTTCAAAAACATAACCTTCTGGCAAAACGATTTCCACTTTTTTTACTTTTTCATTTGCTGTAAAAAAATCAATTGGTGCTCTTCGCGCATCTGTTTGACTAAAATCATGGTTTTTAGCATATAAAAACAAAAGTGGATTAAAAGCTAATTTATTTCCAATTGCATCCACAAATGAATCCGAATTAAAATTCAAAGTTGTTTCAAAATCACCGTCTTCACGTAGTTTGCTGCTGATGTCAGAAAGCGCAAATTTGTATTTTTCTTTATACAATTTCACATGCTCTTCCTTCCCATCATTATACATTTCATTCACCATATTTGCATAGAGGTTGGTGTCTCTATCCGAAAATTTACCTGAGAAAGAACCGTCAGGAAGCAATTGTGCATTCACGTTGAGATAGGTTGCACTCTTTTTCGGATAAAACACATCAACTACTTTCGCACTCGAATCCGTCATCAGAACGCCCGTTTTATTTAATACTCTTCTCGGAAGTTCATAAACACGTGCATTTTTAGATGTCGCATCGTAATAATAGAATGTTTTATCCAACTCTAACGCAACAAAAACATAGTTTAGCTGCGCAATAGAAGGAACATAGCCTAACAATTCACCACGATCAATGGTAGATAAAACGACAGGATTAGCATCTAAACCTGTAGATCTCATCAACATTAAAAGAAGCATATTGATTTCTGCCGAGTTTCCACTTTTTGTTGAAATTAAGTTTTTGACTCCCTTATCCGCAGCAACACTCACTTCTTTATTCCATGTATAATTATTTTGAACATACTTTAAAATCGCATTGGCACGATCTAATTTGCTTACAATTTTCGTTACATCTTGCGGAAGAAGATCTTTCACCAAGTTGGCTTTTTTGATTTGCCCACCAAAATCCTCAAAATCATTTAGTCTTTTGCGAATATCCTCCCAAGATGTTGCGTACGATTTGTAGCCATTGTTAATCATGGTTGAATTTAATTCTGCCTTGATGGAAGTCTTATGATTATTATCGTTTAGGACAAACATTTCATCTTTATAGGCAGGAACGTTTTCGTAACCAAAACGATATACTTGATATTCACTTCCATATATGTTCATCGCTTGCATTTCACGAACCTTGGGCGTAACATCTCCTTTATAGTTGATGTTGTAACCTAAATATTTAGGTGAATCTAAAAAGTAATCTACATAACGCTGTGGCAAGGAAGTCTCGATCATAAATCGATCAATACTCCATAAAAAACGAGATGGTGCACCAATGACATATTTGTACTCTACAATAGAACCATTTTTAACATTCGGAAAGGTAAATTTGGTTACTGTGTAGTTTTTATCTTCTTTGGAACGAAATTTCGAATCTTTTTCCACTTTATTGGTCACCACTTTTCCGTCTTCTAAATTATACGTAACCGCATTAAAATTTAAAACTTTCTCACGCTCTCTGTCATCTGTTTCATAAATAGAAAACTCTGGTGAAAGATAAGAATCTGCTTTATCTTTATCATAAATTATCATTCGAGAAATATACGTGGTCTCAATAGTCCCATCCGTTTGAATAACGTTACGCATCGATCGATACAAATATTCGGCTGGCGCATCTGGAGTAATTGTCGATTTTTGCTGTCCAAAATCCTCGGGAGAAATTTTTGAAAGCTCTTTAAATTTCTTTTGAGTAAACCCAAATTGAAATAGTAAAACGAACAAAAAAAGTAGAGTTTTTTTCATATAATGGTGTTTTAGATTTTAGTAACAAGAATTTTCACATTATCCTGATTTATTGTTTTCTTACGAAAATCAATGTACTGAGCGTATTTTTCTTTCGGATAAACTCCTTTATTAATCGTTAAAACTCGATGAACAATAAGTTTCGCATTATCCATTCTGTATTTAATTTGATATGTACCGAACTCGGATTTCAATTCTTTTTCTGAAGGTAAATCCGAAAATTTATATCCTGCTGGCGCTTCGTACTCAATCTCGTAATCATCTTGGTATGCATACGATGTTTCGAAAGGTAATTTACGTTCCGAATCTGAAGTATTCATCGAAAAATCAGAAAATGGAATTACCCCAAAAAAGTAATCATCTCCCAATTTCTTAACATAATCATTGGATTTGAAATTAACATCATACGATATGATGGCGTCGTCTTTATCATTCTTAAAATTAGAAACATCTAGTTGAGAAAAAGCCAAAGCCCCATAATAGGATTTCAAATGATCTTCCATTTCTTTTTTAGAAAACCCCACTAAGATTGAGCTAAAATCATATTGGCCGCCTGTATATTGATGTGCGGAAGTCACTTGAATACTTTTATCGGCGTTTAATTTAATTTTAGCTCTAATTTGCTCTTTGCTCTTTTCTGCTGGTAAAACAGGTGTATTAATAATCTGCGTTCCCTTATCGCTCACTGCCAAAACATTTCGATTGGTTGTACTATACGAAAGGTGATTAAAAGCAATGGTCTGACTGGTATTTTCCAGCCAGATCGGTTTGTCTCCATTCGGGACGTACAAAATAGCGTGATTACCACCCATTTTTGGGAATTTAGGGTCAAAGCTTAACGAGGATTCATCGCTATAGATTAACGCATACTGTGAAGGAATTCCGGCAACTTCCAACATCGTTCTCATATAATTGGTAAGCGCTTTACAGTCGCCATAACGTTTTTTACGAACATCATCGGCAGTCATGGGCATCCAACCACCAATACCAATTGCCACAGCGATGTAGCGATTTTTATCTTGCATGTGTTGGAAGATTTTTTTTACCTTCTCTTCCGTTGTTCCTGTTAAATTCAAAGCAGCTACTTCCGCCTTCAATTCAGGTGTTGCCACGCTTTGCGGAATTAAAAGATTGTTGTAGTACCATTTTCCGAACCCATCCCAATCTTTAATATCTCCTTGTTTTCCTGCTAATGAAAATTTTTCCAAAGAAAACTCAACGCTTGGCGTGATGTATTTTGAAGATGGCGCATATTTCTCAAACTCCAAAGCAGGAATATTTTTGTATTCGTAGAAGTAGGAATTACCATTTTCAGTTGCTTGAACACTTGCAATTGATGTATTAGAAATTTTAGTTCGTAATGGAATTCCGGATTTGTTTTCTATTCTGCGTATTGAGCTTTCAACAGAGGTATGGTATGCCGAAATCCCAACAAAATCAGAAATAAAAACAGTGTCAGACGAATTTTCTGTATAGGAAAGCTTGATCGTATAAGGATAGGTATTGGAGTTTACTTTGAGTACTAAAACACGGTTATCATCATATAAAGCAAATGAAGGTGTATTGCTATAATCGGCAAAATCTTTTCGAGAAAACTTCTCAATTTCTTTCCCTGCAGCGTTATAAGCAACTACTTTGATATCATTCAGCTTTGTATTTTTGTCATAATGCAAAACAATTTGGCTTTGATTGTCGCCTTCTTTTTTAAGAATCGTCCAAACTTTTGCTTTTTTTAATTCAATATTATCGATTGAATTAATGGTATAATCTTCTGTATTTTCACGGACCACAACATAGGCATTCGACTTCATATTATCCGGAATCACTTCACTAGAGACATTTTGTGCATTTGCTGTCGCAAATGCACAAAATAATAGGATAAAAGCCTTCATAACGTATATTATTGTCCTGCGGCAGGATCAAAAACGCGTGTTGCTAGTTCTTGATCGAATAAATATAATGCAGAAGGGTTATCTTTTACCATTTTAATTTTTGCTAAAAGCTGAGATGCGTTCGCCTCTTCTTCTACTTGCTCGTTAATAAACCATTGCAAGAAAGAGGTAGTTGCGAAGTCACCTTCATCATTAGCTGCTTTCACAATATTAAAAATGGATTTAGTCACAATTTTTTCATGCTCTAATGCCTTATCAAAAATATCTAAAGCATCGGCAAAAGCGTGTGGTGGCTGAGGAATTTCCCCAATCACGATATTAGCTCCTACATCCGTTAAAAAATCAAACATTTTATCGGCGTGCATTAGTTCTTCTTTGCTTTGAACTCGAAAATAGTTGGCAATTCCATCTAAATCCTGTGCATAAAACCAAGCTGACATTGACAGATAATACTGGGCAGCATATTGTTCTTTCGCTATTTGTTCATTAATTAATGATGAAATTTTTTCACTGATCATAATCTTAAAATTTTGTTAAAAATACTATTTTTACTTGTAAATAAACAAGATAAAGTTACGAAAATTCTTATTGTGGTTTGGCAATAACCTTTACATTTTCTGCTTGTAGTGCGTTATCCAAAACCTCTTTCAAATAGGAGAAAAATTCTTTAGGGAAGGTTTGTTTCGCTACACTCAGCGTCACTTTGGCTTCCAAAACATTCGCTTGGCTACTCAGTTCATACAAATAAGAAATTTCGGAATCGGAAGTACGAACTTTAAACGGTTTTGGAAGATTCTGAATTCGATAATTCGAGGGAAACTCAATTCGTACAACCTTTTTCAAATCTTGAGCACTTTCAAAACGAACAGGACTTTGGCGTATTCCTTTTTGTTGAGAATAATTAAAATAATCTTCCACTAAAAAAAGTAACGGTTTTACTTCAATCTCACCTTTCTTGCCAACATTTACATACTTTTCATCAAAACTAAAGTTATAGGTGAATGTATTTCCGATTTTCTGAACATTTGGCTCATCAATCCCGACAGGCAATTTATTGACATAATCTTTAAAAAATTCGTACTTGTTCTTGAAATATTTATCATCTGCAAAAGTGGCTAACAGATTCGTCTTTTCTTCTTTAAAGGTTCCTGTTAATTGACCATCTTTCGAAATTTTTGCGTGAACAATTGTGGATTGAGTACTTTTCTGAGGATAATCAATTCGTATAAAAACCGGTTTTTTATCGTCCAACATCAAACCGATTCTGTTAAAATATACTTCTGGAAGCTCATTGACTTTCAAAATAGGATTGGACGCATCATAAAAATAATACTTCCCACCAAATTCAACTGTAGAAATTACATGTTGAAGATTGTCTATAGTTGGCCATGTTGTTACAATTTCGTCCGAAATATCCGGAACTAAAACAGGGTATGCTTTCAGTCCAGCCTTTCTAAAAAGCATTGTCAACAACAAATTAATCTCTGCCGAATTCCCCAAACGTGTTTTCAATAAATTAGGAATTCCTTCTTCTGTAAAAATCCCTTCCTTACCGTTAAATCTAAAATTTTGCTGCGTAAATTCCAAAATCTTTTGTGCTTTAGAATACGTATCGTTTTCAGACAAAATAGACGTTGGCAATACATTATCAATCATTTTAGTTCGCTTCAGCGCTCTTCCAAAATCACTATTTGTACCCAGAAACTCCGCTAGATTATTCCATAAATCTTCATCAGAATACCTTTGGAATCCTCCTGTAAGTATGGGCATAAAAGCCATCCTTCTCCCCTCTTGCCCCATTGCTAAAGGTTCCAAAGTAAAAGCAGGTATATCTTTAAGCGAAATTTTCGTTTCATCACGGTATTTCCCTCCTTTTTTAGCTTCAGCATTGAGTAAATCTCCTTTCGATTTAAAATCCAAATTCCAACCATCAGGAACAATTCCTGAATATTCAAATTGCTTCTGCGGGTAATCGAGTTGAACGTCTACATTCAAATTGGGTTCCATGGTATTTATGGTATAAGAATATTCAATCACGGATCCATCACGAACTTGAGGCAGAAAAAACGTCATGATGCTTCCATACGGAAACTTTTCTTCCTCTAAATCTTTTGAAGTGATTTTCGATTCATAGATTTTATCATCAATTGAATTATAGGTAGTAGCTTGAAATTTCACAATGCGATCTGTTCCTAAATTCCCCTTACGAAGCGGAATTTGATAAAAAATTAAATCTTTGGCTAGTTCTGCATCAAATATTTTAATTCTTTGGGTATTCGTAATATCAAAACTACCGTTATCACGTACTTCATGAACTACATAGCGATACAAAATAATCGCTGGAGTCCCATTAGTATGTACAAAACTTGTAAAGTCTTGCATGTTTACCTTCTCTAACTTTTGAGCATTCATGGGCGAATGCAGAGACAAAAAGCAGAAAAGGACGATGCCAAGTCTAAATTTTTTGACCATAAAATTTTCACATTTATCTTTAGGGAATGTACAAAAAAAAGTGGGACGAATCCCACTTCACTTTAAAAAAACTAAAATTATGAACTATGCTTATTGTTGGCTTATTGCATAGGTTTGTGCATTTTCTTTTTCTGCACCATTGTGGTCTTTTTCTGCATATTTTCCTTCTTCATTTGTTCCCATTTCACATACTGTTCTGGTGTTAAAATCTTTTTCATATCCGCCTGCATTTGCTCTCTTTTTGCTTTATGCTCTTGCATTTGCGCTTTTCTTTCGGCCATCATTTTTTCTCGTTGCCCTTTATTTTGCTCTTGCAAGGCTTTAATTTGGCTTACTTGAGCGTCTGATAATTTCAAATCGGCTTTCATTTTTTCAAAACGCTCTGCTTTTTTTTGCTCGAACTTCGCTTTCTGCTCTGGCGTAATTTCTTTTTTCTGAGTTTGTTGAGCCATGGCTAATGTTCCTAAACCTACCAAAGCAAAACTTAATACTAATTTTTTCATTTTATTATCTAAATTTTTAATTCTGTTTTCTATTTATTTGATTCAATAACCAATTGAAGGTTAAATAGTTATATCATAATTTTTTGTTAAAAAACCACTAAATTTTTCTAAAAAAAAATCCCGATTTAAAATAAATCGGGATTACAAAAAATTGAATGGTCTATCTTATCTCTGAGTAAAACGCTGAACGCTTCCTCGAGATTGAGACTGACTTCTAGTGGAGTTGCCCGATTCTCCTCTAGAAGGGTTTGGCGTAACACGTCGTTCTTGTTGGCTGCGTGAAGGTTGCTGTTGCATTCCACGGTTTTCATTAGAGCGCGTATTTCTTTCTATTTCGCCATAATTTCTTCTTGAATTATCTTGTCTAGGAGCTTCTGCTCGTCTCGTTTCAACATTTCCACGATTCGAATTTCCTTGATAAATCCCTTGATTTCTATTCGAATTCACTCGAGAGCTTTCGTTTCTATTTTCACTATTTGAATTTCGTCTTACTTCATCATTACGAACCGTATTTCGTTGAGAAGCTTCGGCTCTATTATTAGAAGCTCTAAATCCATTTACATTATTCGTATTGTAGTTTCTAGGTTCATTCCATCCAAAGCGATTCGCAGAATATTGGTGGAAATCTTTTCTATTAACATGGTAAACATTAATATTTACATGCGTGTATGCTGGACGAACTCGATATCTTGGTCCGTAGTAATTCGTCCAATGATTTGTATAATAAACCACTGGCGAATATCCGTTGTAATATCTATTTTGGAAAACAACAAACACACGTGGTCCCAAAATACGTTCTAAAGCATAAAAACGATCATAAAACCAACGAACTGGATTCACTCGATAATAGGAATTCCAAACTCCATACGAAGGAAACTGTCTATTCAAATCAATAATCAAACTAATTTGCTGCGGACTCAACCTCATTTGGGTAAAGAAACGATCCCAATTTACTTGAGAAACACTTCGTCTATAATCGCTGTACATATCTTCATAATACCCATCATCATAATAATCTTGTGGATATTCGTAATAGTAATCGTCGGAGAAATAATTTCCTTCATCATACGTATCATACCAGGAATCCTGATATCCAGAGTTTGGATAATATTGAGCATTAGCTAAGCCTAAACTTCCTAACGCTAAGAGTAAAACTATTTTTTTCATTTTTTTTCACATTAATTTGGTTAAAGAATTCCATCGAATTCTATTAGTATGATGTAAAAACAAAAAGGAAGTTAAATCTTCTCGATAAAACTTCCTTTAACTTTCTGATATTCAGAAATATTTTATTTTCTTCCACTATCGGAAACCCATTGTCCGATTTTGGTATTGAATTCTTTTTGATTAACCAAATCTTCCAAATTCAGATGCATACGGTATCTCCAATAATGCGGGAAAACCGCTGGATTATTAATTCTCTCTAAATCTTGTTTTGGATGCGTCAAATACGATTCTGTCGCCAAAAACTCCTGAATTGGAAAAATCGCCAACATTGCATCGTTGAACAAATGCTGTTTCATAATCACTTCCGCCAACTGAGGTTCTAAACTCCAAGGCGCCGTTCCATGCTGATGAAGTTGATCTTTAAAATATTTCACCGAAAGATCTCGGTCTTCTTGCCACCATTGTCTTAACGTAGAACTATCGTGTGACGAAGCCGTAACAACATTCATATAGCTCGCGTTTTTTGGATCGTACCAAAGGATATTTTCCGAAGGCATACGCTGAACTTTCAGTGCCGTAATCGCCAGTTGATCCATTACTACAGGAACGCAATCTGGAACCAAGCCCAAATCTTCCCCACAAATAAGCATATCCGTCGCGTTAAGAATCATCGGAAGCTTTTCCATGGCACTTTTCGCCCACATTTCATCTTGGCGCTTAAAGAAATAATCTAAATAAATAGCGTACAATTCATTTTGAACTGATATCGGTAAAAACTTATACGATTCCGTTTTATTGATGTTAAATCGCGGGTGATACACTTGTTCGCCATCACGATCTTCAGTAAGAAACAGTATGTTTGCTGCTAATGAAATCAACTTTTCAGAAGCCCAATGTGGATTCTCTTCAAAATGTTCTGAAAGCTTTCGTTGCGTATTAAAATCTTCTTTAAATGAATACGTTCCATCTCCTTTTGCATTCAAATAATACTCGGCAATTGGATTTTTCTCTTCGCCGAAAAGATTCCATAAAATTTGATCGTTAATAAAAGGCGTACAAAAACGATCGTAATCAAAAGAAATCCCTTTTTGTTTAAACTCGTTTATCGTTACTGGAATTGCAGGATAGAAATATCCCAAAATACCTTGAGTTGCCGAAAATGGCATTCTCCAAATTCTGAAAAACCCAAGAATATGATCAATTCGCATCGCATCAAAATACTGTTCCAATGCTTTGAAACGATTTTTCCACCATTGGTAACCGTCTTGCTTCATTGCTTCCCAATTATAGGTTGGGAATCCCCAATTTTGACCTAAATCGGTAAACTGATCCGGTGGTGCTCCAGCTTGGAAATCCATTCCGAATAATTCAGGTTCCGTCCATGCTTCCACAGAATAGCGGTAAATACCAATCGGTAAATCGCCTTTTACAGAAACTCCCAATCCATGAGCGTAGTCAATCGCCTCTTTCAATTGCAAATGAAGTTGATACTGCACCCAAGAATGCATCATCGCCGTTTCATAATCCTTACTTTTTGGAGCAAAAATCGCAGAAACTTTTCCTGCAATATATTTCTTATGCGTTTTCCAGTCGTTGAAATTCGGTGTGTTATATTTATCTCTCAAAACACAAAAAGCGGAATACGGCATCAGCCACGCTTCCTGTTCTTTTTGAAATTTTTTGAAATTTTTATCTTTTAAAATCTGAACTTTATTCGCTTCAAAAACAGCTTGAATAAACTTCCATTTTCCAGAAATCATCTTTTCGTAATCGATGACTTCTAAGCTATTCAACTCCTCTTTTTCTTTCTGATAAGCTTCAATATTCGCTTTTGGAATCTCAAAATCCAATTTTTCTAGCGAAATATATTGTGGATGAAGCGCATAAACCGAAATCGCCGCATACGGATATGAATCTGTCCAAGAATAATTTGCCGTTGTATCATTAATTGGAAGAATCTGCATGATTCCTAAATTCGTTTGGTGCGACCAATCTGCCAATAATTTCATGTCTTGAAACTCACCAACACCAAATCCACTTTGAGACCGTAAGGCAAAAACCGGGACAGCAACACCCGCTGCATGATACAATTCCCACGATTTGAATCTAAAATAATGATCGGATTTCACCATCAAAATTTCATCTTCCGAATTTGGATACACCCAACGATTATCACCGTATTCAACATCGATTACATCACCCGAAACGGTATCCATGATTCCGTATTTGTAGTAGATCAGATTTTGATCAGGAATCGTTACACCCGCTTCCCAAACTCCGTAATCCGTTTGATACATGGGAACCGTTTTCAAATATTCCCAATTTCCAAGTGATTCAGAGCTTCCAAGCAATACCACTCTCCAATTTGGATGATACAAAGGTGCTTCAATCCTGAAATGATGGGTATGTTTTTTCAAAAGCGAAACTTTTTCCGCTTTGAAATTTCCTAACTTATTCTTTAGAATTTTGTTGTTAAGATAGTTCTCTGGATAATTTTTGTTATTCCAAACATCATAGATTTCAAATTCATCATACGAATGAGCCAAAGCAAGTTCGTGCAATGAATATTCTTCATGCAAAATCTCACCTTGGTCTGTAACTACTTGATATTTGTAGCTTAACGTTTTTGAGAAATAATCAATCTCAGCTGTCCACCAACCGTGGTTTTCGTATTTTAAATCATAGGTTTTAACCGCTTGATGATTCTCAATCATAATCAATTGGAGCTTTTCTCCGAATTGCGTATTGAAATTAATGTGAAAGAATAACTTCATAGTAGGGGAATTTTACGAATTGCAATTTATAGAAATTCTCTAGAATCCCATCTATTTACAGTGAAAAAAAACAAAAATTAATTTTATGTTTATTTGTTGATTTACAATAATTTACAAAGCTTACGGAGAAACATGACACAAATCAACTTGATGAAACTGAGTCAAAAAGCAAAATAACCCGCTTTCAAGACCTCACAAACTTCATTCCCTCAAAATGAGGGAATAAAGAAAAACTCCTTTGAAAATTTCAAAGGAGTTTCTTTTATTTTTTTAAATCGTTTGATTAGCTAATTTGATACGAAGTTCCGTCACGACCGTCCTTCAATTCGATACCTTCTTCTAGCAATCGATCTCTAATTTGGTCTGAAAGTTCAAAATTCTTCGCTTTACGCGCTTGGTTTCTCAAATCAATCAAAACTTGCAATGTTTGATCTAATTTTTGATGATTGCTTTCTTCTACATTTTGCAAACCTAATACATCGAAAACAAAACCATGAATTAGCGACTTCAACTCTGCTAAATCCTCCGATGTAATTGTTTCCTTACCATCTTGAATCGCAAAAATCCATTTTACAGCTTCAAATAAATGCGCAATTAAAATAGGTGAATTAAAATCATCGGTTAAAGCTTCGTAAGCTTTTTGCTTCCACTCGGCTACATTGATCGACGATTGTGTTGAAGTTGGTAAATTATCTAACAATTTCACTGCTTCCATTAAACGATTGAAACCTTTTTCGCTCGCCACCAAAGCGTCGTTAGAAAGATCGACCACACTTCTGTAATGCGCTTGCAAAAAGAAAAATCGAACGACAGAAGGATGAAATGCTTTTTCAAAAAAGCTATTATCACCGGTAACCAATTCCATTGGAAGAATGGTATTTCCCGTTGACTTACTCATTTTTTGACCATTCATCGTAAGCATGTTTGCGTGCATCCAATAATTTACTGGAGGCGTATCATTGCAGGCTTTTCCTTGCGCGATCTCACATTCGTGATGCGGAAATTTCAAATCCATGCCACCACCGTGAATATCAAATCGATCACCAAGATATTTCGTACTCATCGCTGTACACTCCAAATGCCATCCCGGAAACCCTTCCCCCCAAGGCGAAGGCCACTTCATAATATGTTCTGGTGAAGCTTTCTTCCACAAAGCGAAATCCTGTGGATTTTTCTTTTCACCTTGCCCATCCAAATCACGGGTATTTGCAAAAAGTTCTTCGATATTTCGCTTGCTTAATTCACCATAATTTCCGCCACGAGCATTGTATTCATGGACATCAAAATATACTGAACCATTGCTTTCGTAAGCAAAGCCTTTGTCTATTAAAAGTCTTGTTAACTCCAACTGCTCAATAATATGTCCCGTTGCGGTCGGTTCAATATTGGGCGGAAGATTGTTAAACATTTTTAGAACTTGGTGAAAATCAATCGTATATTTCTGAACAATTTCCATGGGTTCCAATTTTTCCAAACGCGATTGCTTCACAAAACGATCGTTTTCAACAGAACCATCATCCGTAAGATGCCCTGCATCCGTGATATTACGCACATAACGTACTTTATACCCTAAATGCATCAACGTTCTATAAATGAAATCGAAAGACATAAACGTCCTCACGTTCCCCATGTGAACATTAGAATAAACCGTTGGGCCACAAACGTACATCCCGATGTTTCCTTCTAAAATTGGTTTGAAAACTTCTTTTTCACCCGAAAGTGAATTGTATATATTAAGTTGCATTATACTTCTATATTAAATGATTGAAAAAATACTTGATGTAAAATCTAAAATAAGGAACTATCCACAACAAATAATCGTTGTGATATAAATGGTATTCGATATTTTCTTAAACTTGGTCATCGTATATTTTTCTAGACAAAAAAATCCATTTAATTAATCGTTGCATGACTTCCTACATAATGAAGGAATTCTTGCCTTGTAATTGGATTGGTACGGAAAATTCCGCTTAATTCAGCTGTAATCGTAGAACTTGCGGTGTCTTTAATTCCACGACAGTTCACGCAAAGATGTTTTGCATCAATAATACAAGCCACATCCTTTGTTCCTAAAGCTTCTTTTAAAGCATCCACAATTTGCATCGTCAAACGCTCTTGAACTTGAGGGCGTTTCGCATAATAATCAACAATACGATTGATTTTTGATAAACCAATCACCTCGCCATTTGATATATACGCTACATGAGCCTTCCCAATTATTGGTAAAAAATGATGTTCACAGAAGGAATATACGGTAATATCTTTTTCCACTAGCATTTGTCTGTACTTATACTTATTCGAAAACGTAGAAATACCTGGTTTGTTTTCAGGAAGTAAACCACCAAAAATTTCATTCACATACATTTTTGCCACGCGTCTAGGTGAGTCTTTCAATGAATCATCCGTCATATCCAAACCTAACGTTTGCATAATTTCTCCGAATAGTCGTTGTATTTTATCAATCTTTTCCGCAGGAGTTAGTTTAAACGCATCCTCACGAATAGGAGTATGCTCTTTTCCTGTAAAAAGATCGTCATCATTATCAAAATTATGATCCATAATTTAGCAT
Organism: Kaistella sp. CFF1-2; assembly: GCF_059509915.1. Taxonomy (NCBI): domain Bacteria; kingdom Pseudomonadati; phylum Bacteroidota; class Flavobacteriia; order Flavobacteriales; family Weeksellaceae; genus Kaistella; species Kaistella sp. CFF1-2. Next base: position 109,852 of record NZ_JCAKLF010000003.1, on the reverse strand, counting down.
TTAAGAATACAAAATTACGTATTTTAGGAGAGAAGGGAAAAAGAATTCTTGTTGATATCAGTTAATTGGAAAAAAAGATGGAAAAAAAATCATTCTGATGGCGAAAAGAATTTTAAATGTTAAAGAATTTTATATATTTGCACCTATCTAACAACTAATAAAATCATATATTATGTCAGACATTGCATCAAGAGTAAAAGCTATCATCGCTGATAAGCTAGACGTTGAGGAAACAGAAGTAACTCCAGAAGCTAGCTTCACAAACGATCTAGGAGCTGATTCTTTGGATACTGTAGAATTAATCATGGAATTTGAAAAGGAATTCAACATTCAAATCCCTGATGATCAAGCAGAAAAAATTACTACTGTAGGTCACGCTATTGCTTACATCGAAGAAGTAGTAAACAAATAATACTAAAGAAGATAGAATAATTTTATGGAATTGAAAAGAGTAGTTGTCACAGGATTTGGTGCGATCACGCCAATTGGTAAAAATGCAAAAGAATACTGGGAAAACCTTATTAAAGGGGTGAGCGGTGCTGCTCCAATTACGCTTTTCGATTCCGAAAATTTCAAAACAAAATTTGCCTGCGAGGTAAAGGATTTCGATCCTTTGCAGTATTTCGACAAGAAAGAGGCAAAAAAAATGGACCGTAATACACAGCTAGGTTTAGTTGCTGCTCGTGAAGCCGTTGCTCATGCACGTCTTATTGAGGACAACGTCGATAAAAACAGAGTTGGCGTTATTTGGGGTTCAGGAATTGGTGGTCTTGAAACTTTCGAAACGGAAGTTTTAGGTTATGCTGCTTCAAATGGCATCCCAAGATTTAACCCATTCTTTATTCCGAAAATGATTGCGGATATTACTCCAGGACACATTTCTATGGAATACGGTTTTCATGGACCAAACTACACAACTGTATCTGCTTGTGCATCATCTGCAAACGCCCTTATCGATTCTAAAATGCTTATCCAACTAGGAAAAGCAGACGTTATCGTCTGTGGTGGTTCTGAAGCTGCTGTAACAGCAAGTGGTGTTGGAGGTTTCAATTCCATGATGGCACTTTCTACAAGAAATGACGATCCTAAAACCGCTTCTAGACCTTTTGATAAAGACCGAGATGGTTTTGTATTAGGAGAAGGAGCAGGAAGCATCATTCTTGAGGAATACGAACACGCTGTAAAAAGAGGCGCAACCATTTACGCAGAACTTGCAGGAGGTGGAATGAGCGCTGATGCTTACCATATGACTGCACCACATCCAGAAGGACTTGGAGCGTATATGGTTATGAGAAACTGTCTTGATGACGCAGGATTAACAGCTGCTGATGTAGATCACATCAACATGCATGGTACCTCTACTCCATTAGGTGATATTGCAGAAGCAAATGCTATTGCAAAACTTTTTGGAGAAAATGCCTTTAATATTCAAATTAACTCAACGAAATCAATGACAGGTCACTTACTAGGTGCAGCCGGAGTTATTGAAGCAATTGCAGCTCTTCACACTATTGTAGAAGGTATTGTTCCACCTACTATCAATCATTTCACAGATGATGAGAGAATTGATAATAGATTGAACTTCACTTTCAACGAGCCGGTGAAAAAAGAGGTAAACGTTGCGATGAGTAACACGTTTGGTTTTGGAGGTCATAACGCTTGTGTCCTTTTCAAAAAAGTCTGATTAATTCCATTAATCAATGAGGTTTCGGAAATACATTCCCAAATTTCTACATAAAAAGAGAAAAACCACTCCACTTTCTAAAGATGACCAAAAGTTTATTGAGAAAGTAAGCCGAATTGTGGGCTATACTGTTCATAAACCTCATCTTTTTATCGAAGCTTTTTCTTTAAAAGGTTCCTCAGACAGAAGCCGAAAAAATTACGAACGATTAGAGTTTCTAGGTGATGCCGTTTTGGGATCCATAATTTCTTGTTATTTATACGAGAATTACCCAAAAGCGAACGAAGGGTATATGACCCAAATGAAATCGAAGATCGTTAATCGTAAAAATCTAAACAAGCAAGGAGACGAACTTGGTTTAGCCGAAATGTTGCGAAATGATGGAAGCAGTACTTTGAGTGAAAATCTTTCGGGAAATCTTCTTGAAGCCCTAATTGGCGCCGTCTTTTTGGATGTTGATTACGAAACATGCCGAAAAGTGGTCATGAAAAAACTGCTTACTCCAAATGAAATTCTTAAATTAGAGAATAAAATTGTAAGTTATAAGAGCTTACTTTTGGAATGGTCGCAAAAGAAAAAGAACATTTTACGTTATGAAACCTTAGAAGAAATTCTTCCGAACAACACACCTTCCTTCCGAAGTTTTGTTTGGTTGGGTGATGTGAAAATTTCTAATGCAACAGCGGCTTCCAAGAAAAAAGCAGAAGAAAAAGCAGCGCAACGCGCTTTTTATATTTTAAATAAAAAACAAAACATTCTTGAAAAACCAAAGATTAACTCTTGATTATGAAGATGATGCTAGCATCATTTTAGGCTTAGTACGACTTATAAAGCCCGTTCAGGATCATGAACTATTCTTTCATATCAATCAGATTAATGACCTTTGTTTTCAACGAATTGATGACTTCCCTATAGAAAAAGAATACCACTCGTATTCGCATTCCGTTTTCACGGCATTCCATCAAGGGGTACAGAATTGCATTCAGTTCATCAGTAATAAATCCATCGTCCACACCAAAAAAAAAGAGATCGTTGAGCTCTTTACAGATGAAGAGGATGTTAACTATTTATTACCAAATTTTCAAGATGTAGACTACATTATTAAAACATCTGACAATATTGATGAATTTTCCGTAATTTTGTTGCCCGAAAATATGATGTTTCAAATACAAGAATATGAACTGACTTCGGAAGAAGAGTTCTATCATTTAATACAATATTATGAGTAAAAGATTAAAGAAGACTAAGGTTGTTGCAACGTTGGGGCCAGCTTCTTCAAGCAAAGAGGTGATTATTGATTTAATCAAGGCAGGTGTAGATATCTTCAGAATCAACTTTTCTCATGCAGATTATGATCTGGTTAGAAAAAATGTTGAAACCATTCGAGAAATCAATGCAGACTTTGGCTACTCCGTAGGAATCTTAGGAGACTTACAAGGTCCGAAACTTCGAGTTGGCGTGGTGAAGGAGGGTTCTTACCTGAATCCTGGTGATGTATTAACATTCACCAATGAAAAAATTGAAGGTGACTCTACTCGAGTATTCATGACCTACCAGCAATTCCCACAAGATGTAAAAGTGGGTGAGCGAATCTTGATTGATGATGGCAAATTGGTTTTGGAAGTTCTAGAGACAAACGGTGTTGATACTGTAAAAGCGAAAACCATCCAAGGGGGACCTTTAAGTTCTAAAAAAGGGGTAAACCTGCCTAATACCAATGTATCACTTCCTGCTTTAACTGAAAAAGATATTCAGGATGCTAATTTCATGTTGGACTTAGAATTGGACTGGATTGCCCTTTCTTTTGTAAGACATGCACAAGATATTATTGATCTTAAAGAATTGATCAGCAAGCACCCAACCAATAAATTCAAAACGCCAATCATCGCTAAAATTGAGAAACCAGAAGGTGTGAAAAACATCGACGAAATCTTAATGGAATGTGATGGTTTAATGGTTGCTAGAGGAGATTTAGGTGTTGAAGTTCCAATGGAGGAAGTTCCTGCAATTCAGAAAAACTTGGTAGAAAGAGCAAGAGCGCATGCGAAGCCCGTAATTATTGCAACGCAGATGATGGAAACCATGATCAACAGCCTTACGCCTACAAGAGCAGAGGTTAATGACGTGGCAAATTCTGTATTGGATGGTGCCGATGCAGTAATGCTTTCTGGCGAAACTTCGGTGGGTAAATACCCGGTTGAAGTGGTAAGCAACATGACGAAAATTATTAAAAACATTGAACAAACCGAATTTTATAAGTCTAAGAATACGATTATCGAAAAAGAGTTCAACTGTATTGATGAACGTTTTATTACAGACCGTGTCTGTTTAGCAGCGGTAAGAATCGCAAAAAGTACCGATGTACAAGCGATTATCACGCTTACCTATTCAGGATATACGGCGTTCCAAATTTCATCCCACAGACCAGACTCTCATATCATTGTTTATAGCTCAAACAGACGAGTTATCAATATGTTGAATTTACTTTGGGGCGTACGTGCTTTCTTTTACGACATGAAGAAATCAACGGACGAAACAATTATCCAAGTAAACGCGTTAACATACAACAGTGGATTTGTTGAAGAAGGCGACATGGTGGTAAACATCAACGCGATGCCAGCTCACGACGATGCCAAAACAAATACGTTACGATTAACGTTTATCTAAATAAAAAAAGCTCCTCAAATTGAGGAGCTTTTTCGTTTTATGAATTTCCGACAATGGTTTTTGCCGTAACAAATTCTTTCAAAGCATGAAGTGAAAGTTCGGTACCATACCCCGAAGTTTTCGTTCCACCAAAAGGAAAACGAGGATCCGAACTCGTCATTCGATTAATATTGACTGTTCCTGAATCTAAATCTTCAATAAAAAACTGTTGACGGGATTTTGAACTTGTCCAAACCGCATTTGACAATCCAAAAGGAATATCATTCGCCAATTCCAAAGCATGTTGATCGTCGTTCGCAATCATGATCATTCCTAGCGGACCAAATAATTCTTCTTGCAAAATTGGATTCCCTTCTTGAACTTTGATTAATCCCGGTTCAAAACCCGTTTTAGAAACCCGTTTTAAAGGCAAAATAACTTCAGCTCCATGATCCAAAGCCTTTGTATACTGAACTTCCAATTCGTCTGCTAAATCAGCTCTAGACATTCCAGAAAGTTTCGTCGTTTTATCAAATGGATCACCAAGTAAGAATTTCTGATATTCTTCAATAAATTTTGGAAGAAACGTTGCTTCAACAGACTTTTCAATAATAAAACGTTTGGCAGCAACACAAGTCTGACCACAATTTTGAAGTCGAGCCAAAGCTCCTACATTCGCAGCTTTATCCAAATCGGCATCATCCAAAACAATAAAAGCATCGCTTCCGCCCAATTCCAAAAGAGATTTTTTAATCAATTTACCGGCTTGGCTAGCGACATCAGCACCTGCTTTTTCACTTCCAGTCAACGAAACAGCTTGAACGGCTTTGTGAGCCAAAACTTCTTTCACTTCGTCATGTCCGATTTCCAAATTCTGGAAAATCCCTTTTGGAAAACCCGCATCTAAAAATAGATGCTCGATCGCATTTCCGCTTCCGAAACAAATAGAAGCGTGTTTTAAAAGTGTTGTATTTCCAGCTAAAATCGCTGGAATTGCAAAACGTAAGACTTGCCAAAACGGGAAATTCCACGGCATTACACCAAGAATAACACCTTTCGGAACAAAATGAACTTCAGAAATAGTTAGTTCAGAATCGATTTTTTCGACTTGTAAAACGTTTTCTGCCTTTGCATAATATTCCATCATCAAACCGCATTTTTCAACTTCTGCAATGGATTGCGAAATCGGTTTATGCATTTCGGTTGTAATCATTTTACCATAGTCTTCCGCTCGTTCTTTTATTAACATTGCGGCTTTTGCAATTAACTTTTGACGCACTTCAAATGGTACTTTTCGCCATTCTAAAAACGCGTCGTGTGCTAACTCAACTTTATCTTGTAAGTGCTTGTTCATTTTTTAATTTTGACTTTTTGAAAGCAATTTGTATTCCTAGACTTTTGAATTATGATTGGTTTTGTAAATTCTATAAGATGAAAATTTAAATCATAAACCATTCGTTCATCAAAGCTGCGGCTAATCTTGCTGTTCTGTTCTGAATATCAAACTCTGGATTGACTTCCGCAACATCTAACGCAACTAATTTGGGCTGCTTTAAAATATGCCTAAAAAACGTCATAAACGTCGCATCGGCAAAAATTCCATTATACGCCAAAGCCGAAACTCCTGGCGCAATTGACGCATTAAAAACATCCATGCAAATCGTTACATAAACGACATCTACTTCTTGTACCAAAACGTTAATTCGTTCATAAATGGAAACCAAATTCTCGTAAAAAAGTTCATCAGCAAGAATGTATTTCATTCCCATCTGATGCGCTGTATCGAATAGCTGTAACGTATTTGAATTTCGTTGAATCCCAATGTGCAACGAATGAATGTCACCTTCTACCGCTATTTGCCAGAAACCCGTTCCCGAACTTGCACCGTGTTCCGGTTTTCGATTATCAAAATGCGCATCGATATTGATAATTCCAATTTTAGAATTTGGAAAAGCTTTTCTAATTCCGGAATAATGGGCAAACGTAACTTCATGCCCACCCCCCAAAATAACAGATTTTGCTTTTGCTTTCAAAACCTTAGAAACACGCTCTGCTAATTCATTTTGAGCTATTTCAAGTTGATTTCCAGCACATTCAATATTTCCAGCATCCCAAAGTTTAAATTGTGAATTCACAACTGGAAAATTCACCATTTGAGCACGAATAATATCTGGTGCGGCTTTCGCTCCTACTCGACCTTTATTTCTTCGAACACCTTCATCAACCGCAAATCCGTGAAGCACAAAATCCGTTTCTTGAACTTGAGTATACTCCGAAAGCAGTTCTACTCGTTGGAAAATCCGATGATGCAATGGGCTTTCGCCATCATTTCGCCCATCCCAAATCATGATTTCAACTTTTGACCGTTAACATAAACTGCGCTAGGCATTAAACTTCCTTGTTGGTATAAAATATTTTGAAAATTATCCGTTTTAAACACCACCAAATCTGCTTTTTTCCCTGAATCGATACTTCCACGATCCGAAAGATTCAACGCTTTTGCTGCTCTAAACGTAATTCCAGCCAAAACCTCAGCGGTTGTTAATTTCTGAAAAGTTGCTAAAACACTCGCTTGCGTCAACAAATTCCCCATGGGTGCCGAACCAGGATTCCAATCCGTTGCAATTGCTAAACAAGCTCCTGCATTCAATAATTTACGAGCTGGAGTAAAAGGTTCGCCAAGTCCTAAACTTGCTCCCGGAAGAGCCGTGGCGACCGTTTCTGACTTTGCAAGAAAATCAATATCGTCATCCGAAGTTGCTTCCAAATGATCCGCAGAAAAAGCGCCAACTTCAACCGCAATTCGAGAACTTCCTGGTGTAAACTGATCTGCATGAACCGTAACTTCAAATCCTAATTCTTTTGCTTTCAACAAAAAAGCTTTACTATCTTCTGGCTGAAATGCCGATTTCTCAATAAAAATATCGACACGATTTGCTAATCCTTCTTCTTTAACTTCAGGAAGAATTTCGGTCAAAATGTAATTTAAATACGCTTCATCCGAACCATCAAAATCTTTTGGTTTTAGATGTGCTGACAAACACGTTGGAACCAAGGTAACCGATGTTTTTTCTGCTGCATTTTTGATGGCACGAAGCATTTTCAATTCACTTTCAACATTCAACCCATAACCGCTTTTCACTTCGATTGTCGTAATTCCTTGGCTAGCTAAAAATGAAATTCGCTCCAACATTTTTGCTTCCAATTCTTCTTGCGAGGCTTGACGTGTATGTTGTACGGAACTCCAAATTCCGCCACCACTTTGAGCAATATCCAAATACGATTTCCCAGCATTACGCATGGCAAAATCATTAGCACGATTTCCTGCAAAACAAATATGCGTATGGGAATCTACAAAACCTGGAAGCAACACTTGATCTCCTTCTATTTTATCTAATTTGGCATTTGGATAAATTCGCTGCAAATACTCAAAATCGCCAACATCAAGAATTTCATCTTCTTCAATAAACACCGCTCCGTTGGTAATCACTTCCAATTGTTCATCTGTCAAAGCTCCTTTCATTGGGAGATTACGCATCGTTACAATTTGTTTGAATGGGCCAATTAATACCATAAAAAATCTGTTTTGTGTAAAATTAGTCAATTCTAAAACTTTAGAAAAATGAAAGCTGTTAAGAAATAAACACATTGCTCAAAATGCGTTATCTTTACATCAAAATAGAGAATACATGCCGGATTTTCTGCATCCCGATAAAGAAAATTATTCCCACGAAGATTTGCAACAAGAGGAAAAAATTCGTCCCCAGAGTTTCAGTGATTTTGCTGGACAACGGAAGACAATGGACAACCTTGAAGTTTTCGTTGCAGCTGCTAAAAACAGAGGCAATGCGTTAGACCATGTTCTTTTGCATGGCCCGCCAGGACTGGGAAAAACGACACTTTCTCATATTATTGCTAATGAATTGGGCGTTGGTTGCAAAGTTACTTCAGGACCGGTTTTGGATAAACCTGGAAGCCTTGCCGGATTACTTACCAATTTGGAAGAAAATGATGTTTTGTTTATCGACGAAATCCATCGTTTGTCCCCAATTGTAGAGGAGTATCTGTATTCTGCCATGGAAGATTACAAAATCGATATCATGCTGGAAACGGGTCCGAATGCGCGCAGCGTGCAAATTGCTTTAAATCCATTTACGTTAATTGGCGCAACAACGCGAAGCGGAATGCTCACCAAACCGATGTTAGCTCGATTTGGAATTCAATGCCGATTGGAATATTACAATGTAGAACTTCTCGGAATGATTATCGAACGAAGTGCTCGTGTGTTAGGCATTAAAATCTACGAAGATGCGGCATTAGAAATCGCAAGAAGAAGTCGTGGAACGCCTCGTATTGCCAATGCTTTATTGAGAAGAGTTCGAGATTTTGCTGAAATTAAAGGTAATGGTGAAATCGAAATAGGAATCACTAAGTTCGCTTTAAATTCATTAAATGTTGATGAATTTGGATTGGACGATATGGATAACAAAATCATGACAGTGATGATTGAAAACTTTCGCGGAAAACCTGTAGGGATTTCATCATTAGCAACTTCCATTGGAGAAAATCCTGAAACCCTTGAAGAAGTTTACGAACCGTATTTAATTCAAGAAGGGTTTATTATTCGTGGTCCGAGAGGAAGAGAAGTTACCGAAAAAGCGTATAAGCACCTCAATATTGAACGACCTACTCGTCCCGGAGAATTGTTTTAAATCAGTAAAAACCCAAAAGAACTGAAGACAAAGTTTTTTTCCTCCTGAAAAAATTTTTACTTTAGTAAAAAAGATAATCTCTATGAAACTATATCCCATACAATGCGGAAATTTTAAACTTGATGGTGGTGCGATGTTCGGTGTTGTTCCTAAAACACTTTGGCAAAAAACAAACCCAGCCGATTCGAACAATTTAATCGATCTTGGGATGCGTTCGCTCCTTATTGAAGATGGAAAAAAACTCGTTTTGGTGGATTGTGGTTTAGGAAACAAGCAAGATGACAAATTCTTCGGTCACTATTCCTTGTATGGAGACGAATCTTTAGATAAAAATTTACAGAAATACGGCTTTGTCCGTGAAGATATTACAGATGTATTTTTAACGCATTTGCATTTCGACCATTGTGGTGGCGCTATTGAATGGAATGATGAACGAAACGGCTATCGTCCTGCTTTTAAAAACGCACACTATTGGAGTAACGAAAATCATTGGGATTGGGCTGTTGATCCAAATCCGAGAGAAAAAGCCAGTTTTCTAAAGGAAAATATTCTGCCTATTCAAGAAAGTGGTCAATTGAATTTTTTACCACTTCCAACAACGGGAAATTATGGATTTGCTCCCGATCTTAAAATGGATGTTATCTTTGTGGATGGACATACGGAAAAGCAGATGCTTCCGGTGATTCAATATCAAGAAAAAACGATTGTTTTTGCCGCAGATTTAATTCCGACCGCAGGACATTTACCATTGGTTTATGTAATGGGATACGATACGCGTCCACTTTTAACGGTTGCTGAAAAGGAAAAATTCTTGAAACAATGTGTTGATAACGATTATTTATTGTTTTTTGAACATGATGCGCACAATGAATTAGCGAGTGTAAAAATGACAGAAAAAGGCGTTCGACTCGATCAAACGTATAGTTTTAATGAAGTTTTTGGATATTAATTTTTAAAAATATAAATGGAAAATCAAACAGAACCCGAACCCGAACCGAAAGTCATTGGACTAACAGGAGGAATAGGATCCGGAAAAAGTACAGTTGCCAAATTCCTACTGGAAATGGGCTTTCCTGTATACAACTCGGACACCAGAGCGAAAGAACTGGTGAACGAAAATGATGATTTAAAATCTAAAATCGTTTCGCTTTTAGGGGAAAAAGCCTACGATAACGAAGGAAAATATGATCGCAAATATGTAGGCGATTTGGTTTTCAACAATAAGGATTTACTAGAAAAACTAAATTCTTTAATTCATCCCGCTGTGGCATTGGATTTTGCACATTGGGTTCACTCTCAAACGGCACCGCTACTCTTCAAAGAAACCGCTTTATTGTTTGAATTGAGACTTCACGAAAAGACCGATGCATCTTTGCTTGTAACCGCAGACGATAACATTCGTATGAAGCGCGTTATGGACCGCGACGGGAAAACCTACCGTGAAGTTGAAAATGTGATGGACAAACAAATGTCGGAGCGAGAAAAATGCCGTAAAGCAGATTTCATTATCTACAACAACGGAAATCTAGAAGAATTAGAATCTGAAACTAAAAGTATCGTTGAAGCTATCAAAGATAAATTTTTAGGTTAATTTGATTGAACATATAACGAATTACGCCCCATCCTTTGGCCGGGGCGTAATTTATTTTTACAAAAATTGGTTTTTAAAATCGATACGCAATATTCCAAGCGAAACCTAAATTAAACCCTGTAGATGATTTCCCAAAACCAGGAACAATCATTGGTTTAATATCCTCTTGTTTCGTTGAAAAAAGTAGGTATCTCGGTTGCAATTGGACATCCACAAAAAAATTGGATTTAAACAACTGAACGCGACCTCCCAAACTTGCTTCTAACCAAACAGCAGTTTGATTGCTAGCTGGAAAACTCACAAAATAATCACCTGCTTCAAAACCACGAACCGGAACTTTATGATACTCTTGCTTGTAAAATGAAGCGCCTAATTTAGGTCCAGCATAGAAACCGTCATAGTCATTTTTAGGATCACGAACCATCATATAAATTGCTCCAGCCTTTACAAAAACGCCTGAAGCTTCGGCATCATAACCATTCTTTTCGTAGGTGTTTTTGCCAAATCCAGCATCAGCAACAACATGAATCTTCTTATTGATATTGTAGGAAGCAAAAGCTTGATACGTTTTCTGATCCGAAAAGAAGGACAATCCTGCATTCAGAATATCTACTCCCAACGAAAGATGTCGCTGAGGCTTTACTTTTAAACTATCTTGACCAAAAAAACTGGCACTAAGAAGGATCGAAAATAAAATAAAAATGCGTTTGTTCTTCATTCTTGATTTCGTTTTGTACCGATTGAATTTCTTTTACGGTAGTCGTAGATTGCAAACTCGTGGAAACACCTTCATAAACACGTTTCATTCCGCAGGCTGGCGTTACATATTCGGTTTTTGTGGTGTAACTCACTAGGACATTCGAAGGGGCAACTTGCTCGGATTTGCTCACACTAAAATTGGTGAACGTAGATTCGTCAATACGAAGCGGAACAAGTACAGAGTCTACATTTGCAGCTTCCAAAAGACCGTATTTACCATCCCCATAATCAACTTTAATACTGATATGTGGAATTCGATATGCTCGATTTTGAGTATCTCTGAATTTAATTTTCATTCTCGGCGTTGCTTCACCACTCATACAAATATCATCGTCACTTGTACAAGAAATAGCAAATAAACCAAGAATGAAAAATAAACCAATTCTTTTCATGAATTATTATTTAGGGTCTAAAGCTTGATTAATACGGAAAACTAAATCTTCATTATGATATCTCGTTGCTATATCACCCGAATTGGATTTGGAATCCAAATTCTTTTTAATTTGATTTAAGTTTCCTCTTACAAAAGCAGTAACGTCAGATTTATCGGTTTTATTTCCTAAAAGTTTAATTTGGGTATCAACATAATTACGTTGTAAGTTTCGAGAATATACATCGGCATTTGAGTTGGTAAATATTGCCCCATTCAAATCCTGCATATATTCAATTAAACCGTAAGCCTTTTTGTCGATAGATTCCATTTCATATAAACTTTGAAGAACCATTGGGTTTAAAATTCGCATTAAAACACCTGATTGTAAATCTTCAACTGTTTTTACCGGAGTTTTCCCAGTTTTCTCAAAAATAGAATCTTTTAACAACCATTTAGGCGTTGTGAAAACCTGATCTTGTAAGAATTTCAAGGCTTCTTTTTGATCTTTTTTAGCTACCGCTTCATAAACAGCACCCGATTGTTCTGCCGTTTTTGGACTTTCCGTTTGTCCACCAATATACTTGGAAACGTGACCCAAATAGCGTTTGAACTGACCAACAACTTGATCATACATGGTCTCCAAATTTCTATAATCTTCGTTTGGCGTCGCCGTCCAATCTTCTAAATTATCGACAATTCGTTGAAGATTTTTCACACCATACGTACTTGCTACCATAGCATTATCACCAACGGCTTCACTTTGCAAACGAGGATCTAGAGGATTGGATTCTGTTCCAAATAACAATCTAGGATTTTTCGTTTTATTGATTACCCATTTATTTAAGTGCGCTTTCTCTGATTCAGGTGTTTTGAATTCCGGAAATCTTCTGTAACCCCATTCAATTGCCCAATCATCATAATCACCAATTCTCGGCATGATTCCTTTTTCAGTCACTTTATCCTCAGGTTGCGCCACATAATTGAAACGCGCATAATCCATAATTGAAGGCGTATGTCCGTTTTGCTCTAACCATTTACGGTCACGAAGTTTTTCTACAGGAACCGTTGCACTTGAAATAAAGTTATGTCGAAGTCCTAAAGTATGCCCTACTTCATGCGAAGACACGAAACGAATCAATTCCCCCATCAACTTATCATCAAACTCCATTTTACGAGCTTTAGGATCGTTTGGTGACGCTTGAACGAAATACCAGTTTCTCAACAATTGCATCACATTGTGATACCAGTTAATATGACTTTCCATAATCTCACCTGTTCTTGGATCCGAAATTGACGGTCCTGAAGCGTTTGGAACATCCGATGGCTTATAAACAATCGCTGAATAACGTGCGTCTTCTAAGCTCCACTCTTTATCTACTTTTGGATCTGGAAGTTTTGCATAAATAGCATTTTTGAATCCAGCCTTTTCAAACGCTTGTTGCCAATCATTAACCCCTTGAATTAAATACGGAACCCACTTCTTAGGTGTTGCTGGATCAATATAGAAAACAATAGGTTTCGCAGGCTCTACCAATTCTCCTTTTTTATACTTTTCAGCATCTTGAGGTTTTGGCTCCAATCTCCAACGTTTCACTAAAGAAACACGTTTTACACCTTGAGGATCAGCATCAAAATCGGTATAACCAACTGTGAAATACCCAACTCGCGGATCGTAAAAACGAGGTTGCATTTTGTTGTCTGGAAGCATCACAAACGATGAATTAATTTCTACCGTATGATTTCCACTCACTTTTGGAGTTGGACGACCAGGAATTGCTGGCGTTGTAGGCGTCCCCAACGTTCTAGCAAACGTTTTTGTTGTGTTAATTTCAATATTTGTTGGGAAGGATTTTACATAATTAACAAATGATTTGTCTTTCTGGAAATTTCCAACCTTAAAATTATCTTTCACTTGAGTAGAAAACGAAACCAATTCGCTATCACCATTAATCATCTCAGTAATATCAATAACGGATGATTTCTTTTTGTCGCCATAGGCTTTAACATCAAACGACATTAAAATTGGCTGAACATTATTACGAGTTACCGAATTATACATATCCGACGTCGAATCTTTGGCATAATCTACAAACGAAATTGATCGCATTAAGATTTTATCTTTTGGACCTTTCTCAAAAGCGATTACATTCTGCCCGATTTGATCCCCAGCGTAGCCCGTAGTTCCTGTTCTCATTCCCGCTGCTGCTTTGGTAAGACGTGTTACCATCAAGAATTCCTTTTTCAACATTTGATCTGGAATTTCAAAATAGTATTTATCGTCTACTTTATGAACCGTAAAAACCCCATCATCAGACACTGCTTTGGCAGTGATTACATCTTTAAAAGGTTTTACACCACCAGCCGGTTTCTTTGCGGGTTCGTCTTTTTTAGCAACTTCGGCCTCTTTCGTTACCGCTGTTGAATCTTTAACCTGCCCATACAAGTTTGGCTGATTGTAAAAAATAACGGCTACCAAGAGCGCTACGGAGAATTTCTTCATTTCTTATTCTGTTTAATTTGATTATTCTCCCAAATTTATCTATTTCTTTTTTAATAACGCAATATTTTCCACATGATGTGTCTGCGGAAACATATCTACAGGCAGAATTTTTACCACTTCATAGACATCTTTCATCAAAGCGATGTCACGAGCTTGGGTAGCCGAGTTACAACTTACGTAAACGATACGCTCTGGAGCCAATTTTAAAATCTGCTCGACGACTTTCTGATGCATTCCATCACGAGGTGGATCAGTGATTAAAACATCTGCTTTTGGATGATTTTGAAGGAATTCTTCGGTGAAAACTTCTTTCATATCTCCGCAGTAGAACGTTGTATTCTCTAAGCCGTTCAAATTAGCATGCGCAATCGCAGCATCAATCGCCTCTTGAACCGATTCAATTCCGATAACGTGTTTTGCATTTCGAGCCACGTATTGTGCGATTGTTCCGGTTCCCGTATATAAATCGTAAACAACTTCGTCCCCCTTTAAATCAGCGAATTCTAACGTTTTACGATACAATTCTAATGCTTGATCGTAATTGGTTTGAAAGAAAGATTTTGGACCAATTTTAAATTGAAGCCCATCCATTTCTTCCATTAAGAATCCATCTCCAAAATACACTTGAATATCCAAATCATAAATAGAATCGTTCGGTTTTGGGTTGATTGCGTATACCAACGTTTTGATTTGCGGGAACTCATTCAACAAGAAATCAAACAATAATTTTTGATTTTCTGGCTCTTCACGGAAAAGTTGGAAAAGCACCATCCATTCTCCTTTGGAATTTTGACGCATCATCAACGTTCTTAAAAAACCATCTTGGTTACGAACATCAAAAAATGCCATTTTATTTTCACTTGCGAATTTCTTCACTGCCAATCGAATAGCATTCGAAGGATCTTCTTGCAAGTGGCATTCTTTAAGATCAAGAATCTTGCTCCACATTCCTGGAATATGGAATCCAAGCGCGTTGCGGTCTGTAAAATCCGAAGCCGAATCAATCTCATCTTGCGTTAACCAACGAGAATCCGAAAACGAAAATTCCATTTTATTACGATAGAAATACTGCTGCTTGGCACCTAAAATGGGCATCAACTCAAAAGAATCAACTCCGCCAATTCGTTTGATGTTATTCACCACCTCATCTTGTTTGAAGAAAAGCTGTTTGTCATAACTCATACTTTGCCATTTGCAACCTCCACAAACCCCAAAATGAATACATTTTGGCTCTACTCGATCTTCAGAAGGTTCTAAAAGTTCGGCAACATCACCTTCAACATATTTGGATTTGGACTTCTTCACACGAACGTTTACCAAATCTCCTGGAATTGCTCCGGTAACCAAAACGGTTTTCCCTTCCTCAGTTTTCCCAATTGCTACCCCTTTGGCACCCGCTGCAAACAAGCGTATATTTTGTAGTATTTTGTTTTTCTTCATTTCCTATCTATGATAAAAAACGGGCTTTCGCCCGTTTCAGTAGTTTATATTTGTCTTAAAATTATTTTGCGTGAGCAGAATCAGCAGGCGTTTCTACGGGCATTTGCATTTGTGGAGGCATTTGCGTTTGCACTTGTGGCGCTTTCAATCCGCTTACCTTGTCCATTGTGTTTACAAATTCTTCTTCTCCAAGATTGTAGAATTGTCTTCCGACCATTTTACCATCTTTATCTAAAATAATAAAACTTGGAACTTTAAATGCGTATAATCCGAAGTTTTTAGCATCTTCCGAATTAATCCCTCCCTGAATCCAATAGTTGCTTCCTGGAAATCCTTTGAACATCGTGCTGCTTGTTTTCTTGAATTGTTCTTGCGTATCATCAATATTCACCAAAGCAAAGTTCATTTTTGACTTGTAAAAATTCGCAATTTCGTTAACCACAGGAACTGTTGACATGGAAATATTTGGGCTGTAAGAAGCGTAGAACATCACCAATGTTGGCTTTCCTTTCAATTCAGAAAGGTTGGTTTTTTTCCCTGTTGCATCTTCTAATCTCAAATTAGGAATTGTTCCTTCTTTGTGACCCATCAATACTTTTTGAAGATTCAAAACGTCTTTTTTAACGTTTGCATCCGAGATATTCTGCTCAATTAATTTCGTAATTTTATCGTAATCTTTTACGTTATTGTAGTTGATATCCGACTGAGCAACAACGTACGCATACAAATAATCTTTAGCTAATGGCGAAAGGTCTTTCTTTGTTTTAAGAAACTCTGCAAAAATCTCTGACATTAATGGTCTTTTGGCTGGATCTTGCATTTTCGGCGTTGCAAATTGTTGGAATTCACCATTCAATTTTCCTAAGATATACTCTCTGTACACAGGAATCTCACGAATCATTTCGTTTTCATCCTTAACCAATTCTTTCTTCACTTTGTTGAAGTTTTCTGAAACTTTGAAGCTAGCATTCCCCGTCATCATTCCGTGGTTTTGCTCATACGCATCCAAAAGTCCTAGTAACTTCGCTCTCATATCCAATTTCTTGAAATTCACCGCTTCAGAATCAGCGCTAAATTTTGCTGCTTGCTTATCTACTTCTTTCAGTAAATCTGCTTCAACTTTTTGGAAATCCTTAATAAATTCAGGCTCCTTTTTATTCAACAAAGCTTCCATTTGAATTTTCTTCGCATAGTCTTCAAATCCTTTGTCTGCCGCTTTCAAAAAGTCGTTATTTGCCTTTCCATCCCCTGTAATCACATATTCAGATGGGAACGTAGCTGCGTCACCCGAAATATTTAATGATTGTCCTTTCTTAAGAAAAATCATCGCCATATTGTTTCCGTATGTAATTAAATACATTCCTGTTTTTGGCGACTCGAAAGAACCTTGAAACTCTCCTTTATCGTTAACACCTAAATTTGCTAATGGCAATGTCGCAACACCTGAAGCCTCGATAAACTCAACACGAGCCAGTGGATTTGCATTAGCTATTTTTCCTTTTACTTCAATGTTCTTCGTACATGAAACCGCTAAAACAGCGAATAAAAGCATTAAAAAAAACTTTTTCATTTTATGATTTTAAAATTTGAGCAAAAATAAGGCTTTCAACCAATTGAAAGCGATTTTTTATTGTTATTTATGATTTTTTATAAAAAACTTCGTCTCCCAAGTTGGAAGACGAAGTATCAGTATGTATTTCTACTATTTTTTATCTAATGAAGCTGTAAGAAACTCACGATTCATACGAGCGATGTTTTCTAGAGAAATTCCTTTCGGACACTCAATTTCACAAGCTCCCGTATTCGAACAGTTACCGAATCCTTCTTCATCCATAGCCTCAACCATGTTCAGAACTCGACGTTTTGCTTCAACTTGCCCTTGTGGTAATAATGCGTATTGAGAAACTTTAGCACCAACGAAAAGCATTGCTGATCCGTTTTTACAAGTCGCTACACACGCTCCACATCCGATACAAGCTGCAGCATCCATCGCACGGTCGGCATCTTCTTTAGGAACAAGAATCGTGTTGGCATCCGTTGTTCTACCAGATGTGTTTACGGAAATAAATCCTCCCGCAGCCATAATTCTGTCGAACGCACTTCTATCTACCACTAAGTCTTTAATAACTGGGAAAGCTGCTGATCTCCATGGTTCAATCGTAATGGTTTCTCCATCTTTGAACATTCTCATGTGCAACTGACACGTTGTGATTCCTGTATCTGGACCGTGGGCTCTACCATTGATGTAAAGAGAACACATACCGCAGATACCTTCACGACAGTCGTGATCAAAAGCTACTGGCTCTTTTCCTTCGTTAATCAAATTTTCGTTTAGAATATCCAACATTTCTAAGAATGAAGAGTCTGTAGAAACATCGGAAATTTTATAAACTTCAAATTGACCTTTTGATTTATTATTTTTCTGTCTCCAAATTTTCAGAGTCAGATTAAGTCCTTTTTTTGTACTCATTTTTCTTTACTGTTTTTGGAGATTACTTATAACTTCTTGTTTTCACTTCGATGTTGTCATAAACCAAGTCTTCTTTATGAAGAACTTCTTTGTTGATATCCGCCCCTTCATACTGCCAAGCTGCAACATATTTATAGTTTACGTCATCTCTTTCTGCTTCTCCATCTGGAGTTGAGTGATCTTCACGGAAGTGACCTCCACAAGATTCATTTCTGTGTAATGCATCCATAGCCATTAACTGACCTAGCTCCATAAAATCGGCAACACGGAAGGCTTTTTCCAATTCGGTATTCATTCCATCTGCATCACCAGGAACTTTAACGTTCTTCCAGAATTCTGCACGTAATTCTTCAATTTCCTTAATAGCTTCACGAAGACCTTCAGGCGTTCTTCCCATACCAACTTTGTTCCACATAATGTGACCCAATTCTTTATGGAAATGATCCACTGAATGTGTTCCGTTATTATTCAGGAAGAATTTGATTTTTTCTTGAATTCCAGCTTCAGCTTGGTTGAACGCTTCCGAATCCGTTGGGATTGCTCCCGTTCTAATATCAGCTGAAAGATAATCTGCAATTGTATAAGGAAGTACGAAGTATCCGTCTGCCAAACCTTGCATTAATGCAGAAGCTCCCAATCTGTTTGCACCGTGATCTGAGAAGTTAGCCTCACCGATTACGAAACATCCAGGAATTGTAGACTGCAAGTTATAATCAACCCAAACACCTCCCATTGTGTAGTGAACTGCTGGATAAATTTTCATTGGTGTCTTGTATGGGTCATCCGCCGTAATCTTCTCATACATTTGGAATAAGTTACCATACTTTTCTTCAACCCACGCTTTTCCAAGATCGTAAAGTTGTTTATCTGAAGGATTGTGAATATGCTTTTCAATCGCAGCTTCACGCCCTTTTTTCATAATTTCTGTAGAGAAATCTAGGAAAACACCTTCTTTTGTTAAGTTGTTTTCAATTCCGAAACCAGCATCACATCTTTCTTTAGCAGCTCTAGAAGCTACGTCACGTGGCACTAAGTTACCGAAAGCTGGATATCTTCTCTCCAAATAGTAATCTCTATCTTCTTCTTTGATGTTTTCAGGCTTCAACTTTCCTTCACGAACAGCTACTGCATCTTCAATATTTTTAGGAACCCAAATTCTACCCGAGTTTCTTAAAGATTCTGACATTAACGTCAATTTTGACTGCTGTGTTCCGTGAACCGGAATACACGTTGGGTGAATCTGCACATAACAAGGGTTTGCGAAATACGCTCCTTTTTTATGAATCTTCCAAGCTGCAGAAACGTTTGATCCCATCGCGTTTGTCGATAAGAAATAAACGTTACCGTAACCTCCAGATGCAATAACAACTGCGTGAGCCGAATGTCTTTCAACTTCACCTGTTACAAGGTTTCTAGCGATAATACCTCTCGCTTTTCCATCTACAAGAACGATATCCATCATTTCGTGACGGTTGTACATTTTGATACGCCCTTTCCCGATCTGACGACTCATTGCTGAGTACGCTCCTAATAATAACTGTTGTCCTGTTTGACCTTTTGCGTAGAATGTTCTTTTTACCTGAACCCCACCAAATGATCTGTTATCTAACTGACCGCCGTAATCACGTCCGAAAGGAACCCCTTGAGACACACATTGGTCAATAATATTTCCTGAAACTTCAGCTAAACGATATACGTTTGCTTCTCTTGCACGGTAATCTCCTCCTTTAATAGTATCGTAAAACAATCTATAAATGGAGTCACCGTCTCCTTGATAATTTTTCGCAGCGTTGATACCTCCTTGAGCCGCAATAGAGTGCGCTCTTCTTGGAGAATCTTGGTAGCAAAATGCCTTAACATTATATCCTTGCTCTGCTAAAGTAGCTGCAGCTGAACCACCAGCTAATCCTGTACCTACAACAATAATATCAATCTTATCTCTGTTGTTTGGTGCAACAAGGTTCATATGATCTTTATGATTATTCCATTTGTCCTTAAGAGGTCCAGCAGGAATTTTATTATCTAACTTACTCATCGTACTTTTGATATTATTGAGTTACAAAATGAAAAATTGCTATAAAAATAAATCCTGCAGGAATTAAGATAGAATACCATCTTCCTAAAGCCATAATTACAGGTGTATATTTAGGATGTCTTGCTCCGATCGATTGGAAAGAGGATTGAAATCCGTGCGCTAAGTGTAACCCTAGCAATACGAAAGAAATCACATAGAAAATAACTCTCCAAAGATCTGCAAATTTATCGTGAAGTTCTCCCCAGAAACGTGTTGTGTCTGTGGAATCTCCTAATCCTGGAACATATTTATATTGCATTTCATGTACCCAAAAATCATACATGTGCAATCCTAAAAACGCCAAAATAACCAATCCAGAGATGATCATGTTACGAGAAACCCAGCTCGAATTAGATGCAGCACCATTTGCCGCGTACTTTACTGGCCTCGCTTTGTTGTTTTTTGCTTCCAAAATAAAACCCATAATGAAGTGAAAAAACACTGCAAAAATGAGGATAGGCTGCATTAGAAACTGTACCAACGGGTTGTACCCCATGAAGTACGACGCATCATTGAAGGCGCTTTGGCTAAATACCGATATCATGTTTACTGATAGGTGCATAACCAAAAATATCAGCAGGAACATTGCTGATAATGCCATTGCATATTTTCTACCGATTGTAGAACTAAAGAATCCTGACATAATTTTTCTTTAAAAAATTGATTTCGCACAAAGTTAGACAATGTTAAAGACTCTTAAAAATGAGAATCCTCACAATTTGCTAGTTTATAACTTTTCTAAATAAGGAAGATAGGCGTCATTCCAATTTATCATAATATTTAGTTTCATTTAGGCTTCAAATTATAGTCTTTTCCTTGGAATGAAACCTGAGAAGTAGAGCTCGGAAACATCGTGACAGAATACGTTTTCACCCGTCGATTAACGATATACGGCTGAATGGAATACTTTTCAACATCACTTATTTTAGCATCTTCTGGAATGTAAAAATCAACATGATCGCCTTGTTTTACAGAGAATAAAGATGTTTTATATGTAGAATGTACAATAGATTCTGACTTTTGAAAAGCAATATGATCTGAAAAAAGTCGAACTGAGTAGAACAACAATAGTAAATATGAAAATCGCAAAATATCTTTCATCGAACGTTTAACCAAAACACTTCTCAACAAATAGCACAAAACAAAAAGCAATACAACCTCAACCCAATTCATTGAAATATTCTCAACCAATTGTCCATCAAAACTTCCAAAAAGGTGAACTAATCGAAGAAATAGTGTTGCAAAATGGTCATAAAACCAATTCAAAATTGAAAATTGAAGTCCAAAACCGATCAATAAAACATAGCAAAACGAGAAAACGATAAAAAGTTGAGCAACAAAAACCATAACCAGATTCGCCAAAATAGAAATCAACGGAAATTGATGAAAATAATAGATAATTAAAGGAAGTGTCGCCAATTGTGCACTTAAGGTCAAACTAAAAACCGCTTTCGCATAGTTTAGAAAAACATTCTTTGTTTCTGGAAAAAGATTCGAAATAGGTTTATTTAACCAAAAAATTCCTAAAACCGCAACAAAACTTAGTTGAAATCCTACATCAAAAATCTGATTCGTGTCCCAAAGTAAAATAAGCATCGCCGACAAACTCAAGGAATGAATCAAATCAGGTTTTCGCTCTAAAATAACATAGACGTAATAAATAGTTAGCATTAAAGACGAGCGAACAACCGAATTTCCGTAATCAATAAGGATAGAAAACAACCAAATGCAAACTACTGAAATGATGATAACCACTTTTCTAGGAAGCCTGATCTTTGAAAAGATAAAATAAATCAGCGCAAAAATAACCACCATGTGGGAACCCGAAATCGAGAGAATATGCACCAAACCCGTTTTGTTGAAATCCGAAACCACCATAGCATCCATTTCAGTTCGATCAGCCAAAATAATTCCTTTTAAAAGTTCTTTATTTGAACTGGAAACTTCTGGCAAATCGGAAATTGAATTAAGAATATTCAACCGCCATTGCTTGATTTTCGTTGAAAAAGAAATCGAGGAAACATTGGCTGATTGAATCTCTTTACGAAAATACATTTGATAGAAAACACCTTGTCTCTTCAAATACTTTTGATAGTTAAATTGATAATCGTTTTTCGGAGGTTCAACCAAGCGAATAAAGCCCGAACCTTGATATTGATGTTCAAAATCCAAGGACTTTTGCTCTTTTGGGATGGAAACCACAGCCAAAAAAGCATTTGATTTTGAAAAAACCTCAACGATGTATCTTCTATTAAAAGCATTAGAATTCAACTTTTTCACTAATTGAAATTGAACAACATCTTTAGCATTGATTTCTACATTCGGAGATTTCGGCTCCTGAATTTGATGCAGAAGCGTTCCAAAACAGAAAAAAAGAATCAGCAATGAGTATTCTACAAATCGATTTTTGAAGAAATAAATGAAAATAGATACTGAAAAAATCAGTAAAAATGCGCTAAAAAGAACCCAAAACTTTTGCGGGTACGTGTCTTGAAAAACAATACCTAAAATAAAAGCGATGCAAACAAAGAAAATAGGTTTTTTTTTCATGCAACACACTGTTTGTCAAAGTGAATTTACATAAAAAAACAGAATGAAAAACCTAACCTTTTACAATTATTTTTGCAGCAACATCACTTGCTCCGCTACCACCTAGTTTTGCACGTAATTCGGCGTAATCAGAAAGCATTTTGCTGCGATTTTGACCAAGAATAAGGTTCAATTCTTTTATCAAATTATCGGTTGTAAGCTCATTTTGAATCAATTCCGTAACCACTTCGCGATCCATAATCAAATTCACTAACGAAATATACTTAATGTTTTTTCCGACTAAACGTTTTCCGATTTGATACGAAATGAAATTTCCGCGGTAGCAAACCACTTCAGGAATATTCAGCAAAGCTGTTTCTAAAGTTGCCGTTCCCGACGTCACCAAAGCCGCTTTGGAACAACGCAATAGATCGTAGGTTTTGTTGGATACAAAATGAACCGAATCATCCACATATTTTTGATAAAACTCTTTCGGCAAACTTGGCGCGCCGGCAATCACAAATTGATATTCGGGAAAAGACGATTGTACGGATAACATCAACTCTAGCATTTTCTCGACTTCTTGCTTTCGAGAACCAGGAAGCAAAGCGATAATTTCTTTATCGTTCAATCCATTTTGAGTTTTAAAATCATCAACATTAATATCCGGCAAATCCGAAATCGCATCTAATAAAGGATGACCAACAAACTCGACTTCTACCTGATGTTTCTTATAAAAATCCTTTTCAAAAGGGAGAATTACGAGCATCTCATCTACAAATTTGCGAATCGTTTTTACTCGACCTTCCTTCCAAGCCCAAAGTTGAGGCGAAATATAATACACGACTTTAATCCCAAGACTTTTCGCATATTCTGCAATACGTAAATTAAATCCTGGATAATCTATCAATATTAAAACATCGGGTTGATAAGCCTTCAAATCTGCTTTACAAACATCAATATTTTTCAAAATGGTTCTTAGATTCATCGCCACTTCAACAAAACCCATAAACGCAAGATCTCGGTAATGCTTTACAAGTTTTCCGCCAACGTTTTGCATCAAATCACCACCCCAAAAACGAAATTCTGCTTGAGAATCTTCTTTCAGAATAGACTTCATCAAATTGCTTCCATGCAAATCTCCAGATGCTTCACCAGCGATGATGTAATACTTCATAATGATAATAGATAAAACAATAGGCACTCACCTAATGGTATGCAAAAATAAGCGTAAATTTGTTTAAAGTTAGAAAAAGATGAACGAAGAATACGAAATAAAAAACCGAGTTGCCGATAGTGGATTGGTGAATTTCGATATAACAAGCCTTCTTCCAAAAGGAAATAGAATAGGAATTGATTTGAAAGATTTCTTATTTGAAGGACTTATTTTAAAGGAAAAAGATTTCCGCGAAAAAATAAAAAATTTAGACATCACCCCTTTTGAAGGTCAATTTGTATACATTTACAATTCTGCAGATGCTATTGTTCCTTTGTGGGCGTACTTTTTAATAACGTCCAAAGTTGCTGAAGTTGCCAAAAAAGTAGTTTATGGAGATCGCGATCAGTTGGAAGTTTTACTAATGCACGACGCTATTTTAGAATATGATTTTGAAACCTTGAAAGACAAACGTGTCTTGGTAAAAGGCTGTTCCGACAACACCATTCCTGAAAACGCCTATGTTGAATTGGTGGAAGCTTTGCGACCCGTTGTAAAAACGCTAATGTTTGGTGAAGCCTGTTCCAATGTTCCGATTTTTAAAAATTAAATTTTCGGAATGTAATTTGCTAATCAAAACGCACGAAAAAAAATAACAATCAAACAAACAAGTAACACAAAAAAATTATGAGCCTATTAGACCTTATCGGTGGAGCAGCTGGAAGTCAAGTTGCAAGCCAAGCAGAGAACAAATTCGGAATTCAAAAAAACCAAGTAATTGCTTTATTAGCTGTTGCTGCGCCGTTGATTATTTCGTATTTAAGAAATAAATCTCAAGATCAAAAAGAAGCAGAATCTTTGAACAATGCTCTAGATAGAGACCACGACGGAAGTATCTTAAACGATATTTCTCAAGCGGATGCAAGACAAGCAGAAGGAGGTTCTATCTTGGACCACATTTTCGGTGGTAATAAAGTGAATGTTGAAAATCAGCTTTCGCAAGACACGGGAATTTCTATGGACAAAATTGGTCCAATTTTAGCGATGTTAGCGCCTGTAATCATGGGATATATCGGTAAAGAAAAACAACAAAACAATGTAAACGCAGGTGGTTTAGGTGATTTGTTGGGTGGAATTTTAGGTGGAGCTTCTCAACAAGCGCAAGCTCAAGATTCTAATCCTTTGAACGATATTCTAGGAAGTGTTCTTGGTGGTGGCCAAGCGCAATCTTCAGGAAATCCATTAAACGATATCTTAGGAAGCGTTTTGGGTAGCGGAAACCAACAACAAGCTCAACAAGGTGGTCTTGGCGGTTTGCTAGGAAGCATCTTAGGAGGAAAATAATTTCAGACACGAGATATAAAAAGACCGAAGATTATTCTTCGGTCTTTTTTGTTGTCTTTTTTGCTTTTGGCTTTTCTTCTGCAGTTTCGGCTTTTACCGTTTTTGGTTTGGTTGTTTTCGGCTTGGTTTCTTTTTTTTCAGCTTCCACTTTCGGCGCTTTTGCAACCTTTTCAACCTTTACTGGAGCTGCTTTTGCTGTTTTACGAGGTCTTTTCTTCCCATAACTACCTGCGTTAATTTTACCTCTTCTTGATTTTTGATCTCCTTTTCCCATAAATGATATTTTGATGATTTATACGAAGTTACAAATTTTTTGAAAACAAAAAAACTTCAAAACATCAATCAAAGAAAACCTTTAAAACAAAGGATTTTTAAATATAGATTCAATAATTGTCTCGGTTTCATTCGGATAATCAAAAGCTTTTTGTCGATCATCGTGTACCCAAATTTTCAGTTTTTCTAAAAACTCAGCTTCTTTCCAAATCACAGGAAATCCTATTTTTTCTAGAGCCAAGGCATTACATTGTTGTTCATATTGTTTATGCATGGGAACAACCAAAAGTTTTTTCCCTAAATACAAGGCTTCGGCTGGACCTTCAAAACCACCACCTGTTAAAAATCCAAAACAATTTTTCAAGGATGTCTGGAATTCCGCATTGTTGATGGGCGAAACCAACGCATTTCCTTTTTCATACTTCGATTTTGAATGTTTTGAAAAAATATTCCATTGAATTTTAGGAAAATTTTGAACCATTTTCAGAATAAAAGCATCCGAATAGGCAGGAAGATACACCGTATAATGTCCTAAATTTTGAGGATTTAAATTTCGAATTTCACTTCGAATAACGGGGGTATGAATAAAGTCGTCGTATTTTTCAAAATGAAAAGCGATCTGCGAATTTGAAGGCGCATAATGATTCATAATTTGCTTTCCCCAATGAAATCCTTTTAATTGAGGTGTTTTCGGTGATAAAAAAGCCGCTTGATGACTCAAACCAATACTTTTTTTTCCACGAAAACGACATGCCCAAGCTGTAACGGGTTCAAAATCATTGATGACCACATCATATTCCTTTATAGGAATTTGTTTACAATCTTTTAAAAATTGTTGAAAATTAAACTTTCGCCATGTTTCTTTAAAATCAATTCCCCCTTTGCTACCGAAAACGAATCCAAATCCATTAAAACGATATTTAATTTCATCATCCAAACCAACCTCAGCATGTGTTCCGCTCACCAACAAATCCAAATCGCCATGCTTTTTCAAATGCGGAATAATCTCTCGTGCTCGGCTCAGATGGCCGTTCCCCGTCCCTTGTATGGAATACAAAATCTTCATTCTTTCGAAATTATACTTTTTTTGTGGAATATATTTTAACAGAATACTAAATTTGTTATGAATCAACCAACACAAAGAAAATGCTACAAACCATCATGCCCAAAATTCCTTTTACTGATAAGGAAAAAACACTGAATTACTATAAAAATTTAGGTTTTAAGCTTATTGCGGATTATGGGGATTATCTCATTTTAGAAAACAATCAGTTGGAAATTCATTTCTTTCATTATCCAAGTTTAGAAAAAGAAAAATCAGATTTCATGCTGTATATTCGATGTGTAGAAATTGAAAATCTATATCAAAACTTGCAGGATAATGAAGTTGAAATCCATCCAAATGGACCATTACAAGTAAAATCTTGGGGACAAAAAGAATTTTCACTCATAGACCCAAACGGAACATTACTTACTTTTGGGGAATCTGCGAATTAAATTAAACGTCAATTAATAATCGTCGCCGTATAAATTCTTATTGCAATTCAGTATCTTTGCGAACGAGTTTTTAGACGGCTTATCAGTCTAATATCTAAAGTCTAATATCTAACATCTAAATAAAAAATGTTCCGTACACACACCAATGGCGAATTGACGCTGAAAAATCTAAATGAAGAAGTTACACTTTCAGGATGGGTACAAACCATTCGTGACAAAGGTTTTATGATTTGGATCGATTTGCGAGATCGTTACGGAATTACACAATTGGTTTTCGATCAAGAGCGTTCAACAGCGGCTTTGATGGAAGAAGCAAAGAAATTAGGCCGTGAATTTGTGATTCAAGTTCAAGGAAAAGTGATTGAAAGAGCTTCTAAAAATCCAAAAATCCCAACTGGTGATATTGAAATTTTGGTTGAAAAATTAACGATTTTAAATGAATCTCAGTTGCCACCATTCACTATTGAGGACGAAACCGATGGTGGTGAAGAATTGAGAATGAAATACCGCTATTTGGATATCCGCAGAAATCCAGTGAAGGACAAATTGATTTTCCGTCACAAAATGGCGCAAAAAGTTAGAAATTATCTCTCTGATGAAGGTTTTATCGAAGTTGAAACACCCGTTTTAATTAAATCGACGCCAGAAGGTGCAAGAGATTTCGTGGTTCCAAGTAGAATGAATCCGGGACAGTTTTATGCACTTCCACAGTCGCCTCAAACTTTCAAACAATTGTTAATGGTTGGCGGAATGGACAAATATTTCCAAATTGTGAAATGCTTCCGTGACGAGGATTTAAGAGCCGACAGACAGCCAGAATTTACGCAAATCGATTGCGAAATGGCGTTTGTGGAGCAAGAAGACATTATAAATGTTTTCGAAGGCATGACAAAAACCTTATTGAAAGACATTACAGGAAAAGATTTCCATGATTTCCCAAGAATGACGTTTGCTGATGCCATGAAAAAATACGGTAACGACAAGCCTGATATTCGTTTTGGAATGGTGTTTCATGAATTAAATGATTTAACAAAAGGAAAAGATTTTAAAATCTTTGATGATGCCGAATTGGTTGTTGGAATTAATGTTGAAGGTGCTGCAGAATATACAAGAAAGCAAATCGACGAGCTTACAGATTGGGTAAAACGCCCACAAATTGGAGCTTTAGGCATGGTTTGGGTTAAGTATCAAGCTGACGGAACGATTACTTCATCCGTAAACAAATTCTACGACGAAACAGCTTTGAAAGCAATTGTTGAGGAATTTGGAGCGAAAGCTGGAGATTTGATATTAATTCTTTCCGGTTCTGAAAACAAAGTAAGAGCACAACTTTCTGCGTTGAGAATGGAACTTGGAAATCGTTTAGGTTTAAGAAAAGGCGATGAATTTGCACCACTTTGGGTAATTGACTTTCCTCTTTTGGAATGGGACGAAGAAACTGGAAGATACCACGCAATGCACCATCCATTCACGTCTCCGAAAACCGAAGATTTTAGTTTATTAGAAGCCGATCCAGGAAAAGCAAGAGCCAACGCTTACGATTTAGTTCTTAATGGAAACGAAATAGGTGGTGGTTCTATCCGAATTTTCGATAAAGAATTGCAATCCAAAATGTTTGATTTATTAGGATTCACGAAGGAAGAAGCGGAAGCGCAATTCGGATTCTTAATGAACGCGTTCAAATACGGAGCGCCGCCACACGGAGGTTTAGCATTCGGATTTGATAGATTAGTTGCGATTTTGGATGGAAATGAAGTGATTAGAGATTACATTGCATTCCCGAAAAACAATTCTGGTCGCGACGTGATGATCGACGCTCCAGCTCCAGTTGCTGATGCTCAATTAGACGAATTAGAATTGAAATTGGATTTGAAAGCTTAGTTTAAATTCAAAAATATTTATAAATTAGAGCGAGGTTTTTTGAGCCTCGCTTTTTTTATCCAAATGCTTTCTGCTTAAGCAAATTTTCCATACAATATTCTACCAAAGCTGTAATTGTAAGAAATGGATTAACACCAATACTCGCTGGAATTAACGAACCATCCAAAACAAAAAGATTTTTGTGATTTTTTAATTGTCCGAACTCTGTGGTTGCTTTACCTAAAACGGCGCCACCCAAAGGATGATAACAAACATCGTAACCTAAACCGTTATGAAAAAGCATGTGACTTCTAGTTCCACCATTTATCTTATTCATTTTGCGAAGGAAAAACTTAGCATTTTCTTCCATTTTAGATGTATTTTTCCTTGACCAATCTAAAACGAGCTTTTTCGTTGAAGCATCAAAACTCACACTTCCTGGTTGATCAACTTTGTTAATCATCAAATACAAAGCGGTCGCAACATTCATTCCCATAGGAAGTGGCGCCAATTCGGCGAAAAAGGTATGTTTAGGATCATCCCAATTATCAATTCCGCCAACTGGAATCGTCGAATGTTGAAATCCCAAACCTCCAGAAAACGCCTTTACCCAGTTTCGTCCTGTCATAAAATTCCCATTGTTTCCCCAATGTTTTCCAACTTCGTCATTGAGTTGCAAACCGTTTTCAGCATGAGATTTTAAAAGCAATTCTAATGTTCCCATCGTTCCAGCAGCCAAAATAAGTTGTTGACAATTCAGCAATTTTTTAGCAACGATTTGTCCAGAAGTATCAATTTGATGAATTTCTAAACGATAACCTTCGTTTTCACTTTTGATATTTTGAACTGAATGTAAATCCAAAATTTCTAAGTTTCCAGTTGCCAAAGCCTTTTTCAGATAGGTTTTATCCAAAGAATTTTTTCCGTGATTATTCCCGTAAATCACTTCCCCATCCAATGCAGATCTTGGAACTTCATTTCGATATTCTTTTTCCATGTAGTCAAAATCATAGACATTAGGAACTCGAATAGTTTTAAAACCTGCTTTATGCGCTTCTGCTTCGCCAACTTTATTGAATTTATAAAACTTACAATCATTAAGAAAATCTTCGCGGGCAACATTTACTTTCAATTCTTGTTGTGCTTTCGGGAAATATTTTTCAAAAAATAATTTACTATCCAAATTTGGAAAAACTTCTTCGAAATAATCTCGTTTGGGAAGAACTGCCATTCCACCATTGACCAAAGAACCACCACCAACGCCACGTCCAACCCATATTTTAATATCTTTAAAATCCAATCGATCCAAGGCACCGGTAAAAGGTTTCAATGAAAATAAATTGAAAAAAGGCGCAATAGATTGCTTTTTTAACCAAGCTGCACTTTTCCCTGGTTTTTGCATTTTAGAAAAAGGAATTCCAGATTTTTCCCAATTCAAGCCCATTTCCAGCATACACACTTTCTTCCCAGCTTCGCATAAACGCAAAGCCGCAACTGCGCCACCATAACCCGAACCAATGATAATAATTGGCTGGTTTTCTTCTGTAGTTTCAATATTTGAAAATGAGTTGGCTAAAATATTTTGAGTTCCTAAAAAGAACAAAGCTCCAATTCCTAGAGCTGTGGTTTTAATGAAAGTTCCTCTATCCATGCAAAGAAACTTGCAAATTGCGTGCTATAAAGCTATGGGAGTTTTGAAACAAGTCCTTCTGGAAGGACTTTTAGAATGCTATAAATAAGTTTCCATTTCCAATTTGGGACGATGGTGAATGTATTCCCTGCTTCTACAATATGTTTTGCCACATATTCAGGTTCCATAATTAAGTTTTTATTCAACTCTAAGCCTTCATTGATTTTTGTATTGATATAGCCGATTACCAGCGCATTCACTTTAATATTACGAGAATTAAGTTCTTGACGAAGTCCCGCTAAATATTGGGTAAAAGCAGATTTTGTACTTCCATATACGAAATTTGATTTACGACCACGAACGCCTGAAAGCGAAGACAAACCAATTATTCGTTCTAAATTTTTATTTGAATGATCAAAAGCAATAATATTTAAGATTGAAACGGCTCCCGCATAGTTCACTTTCATCATTTGAAAAGTTGCATTAAAATCATGAAATGCTGTTTCATTTTGAACTAAAAAACCAGCAGCATAAACGACAATATTCGGTTTTGTCGGAAGCTGATTATAAAAGTCTTGATGCGAAGAAAAGTCGGCAGCATCAAAATACAACAACTGAGTTTTCAATAAATCTAAATGAGTTTCTATAGAAAATTTTTCAAGTGAAGTCAAATCCCGTGAAGCCGCCATCACCTCAAAACCTTTTTGCAAATAAAGTTTCATCGCTTGTTTAGCAACATCGGAATTAGCTCCAAGAATAAGAACGGATTTAGAATTTGGCTTCATCATAGTGCAAAGATATTTGTTAATTTCAAAATTCCATAAACTATGTTTTTAGTCCTTGATATATTTCAGCTTTACTAATTTCATTAAGCTCTTTTATCTTCCTATCTTTGAGTGTATTTCAAAAAAAACTAAACTATGTTCGATTGGCTTCAAACCCTCTTGTTACCTTCTGCAACTCCAACCGTCGTTCAATCTTTAATCACAGTCATGTTGGCCATAGGAACGGGAGTTTTTCTCGGACGATTGAAACTCGGAAAAATTAGTTTTGGCGTCTCGGGAGTGATGTTTATGGGGTTAATTCTAGGTCACTTAGGCTATCGAATCAATATACAAATCCTTGATTTCATCAGAGATTTTGGACTTATTTTATTTGTTTACGGAATTGGATTGCAAGTGGGACCTTCATTTTTTTCATCGTTTAAAAACGAAGGTTTGAAATTCAACATTCTCGCAGTTTCCGGTGTGATTTTAAGTGGTGTGATTACTTATCTTCTTTTCAATTTTACGGGTTTAAGCATTGAAAATTTAGTTGGAATCATGAGCGGTTCGGTAACCAATACACCTGGATTGGGAGCTGCAAAAAATACGATTGAGGAACTGGCGGTAACTATGCCCAATAGGACTTTTGACGACCCAGCAATTGGTTATGCGATTACGTATCCATTGGGTGTTTTTGGAATTATTGCGACAATTATTATCGCAAAAGTGCTTCTAAAAGTAAACAACCAAGACGAAATGAAAAAGTTTCGGTTGAAAAAAATTAATCGTGAAGAACCTTTAATCCATCAAAAAATACGAGTTACCAACCCAGAATATTTTGGAAAATCATTTCAAGAAATACTTAACGAAACGGGAAAACATCTAATTTTTTCGAGACTAAAACATAGCGGAAGTGAAGTTGTTACTTCACCTACGGTAGATATGCAACTTCAAGAAAGAGATGTTTTGATGATGGTTGGGCTAGAAAAAGACATTCAAATAATCACAGAATTACTTGGAAGACCTTCAACTGATTTGTTTATCGAGTCCGATTCTGATTTGGACAAGAAGAATATTTATGTAACCAAATCTTCGGCTGTACATAAAAACATGAATGATTTGGAGCTTTTCAATATTTATGATTTGAAGGTAACTCGTGTTTTCCGTGCTGGAAAAGAAATGATTCCACGTCCCTCTTTGGAGTTATTTTATGGTGATGTTTTACGGGTTATTGGTTCGAGAGAAGCTATTGAAGATGCTGAAAAAATTATCGGAAATCAAGAAAAGAAAATTATCGAATCTGATTTCCTTTCCTTATTTGGTGGGCTTTTAATTGGTGTTATCGTCGGTTCCATTCCAATTTTAATTCCGGGACTTCCGATTCCTCTTAAACTTGGATTTGCAGCGGGACCGCTTTTAGTTGCCTTAATTATTTCAAGATTTGGTAGCATTTCTTTCATTCACTCCTACTTAAATACGGGTGCTATTCACTTTATGAAAGATTTCGGAATTTGCTTATTCTTCGCAGCGGTAGGAATTCATGCTGGGGATGGTTTCTATGAAAATTTTGTGAAATATAATGGTTGGACGTTCCTTCTTTATGGATGTGCAATCACCTTTATACCATTGCTTTTTATGATAGTCCTTGGAAAATGGTGGTTGAAAATGAATTTCCTTCAATTAGCTGGGCTTTTAAGCGGAAGTTATACCGATCCAGCCGCGTTGTCTTTCAGTACGAATTATTTGGATAGTGATGTTCCAATTCAGACGTATGCGCAAGTGTATCCGTTGGTAACGATATTCCGAATATTTACAGCAAGTTTATTGATTCTGTTAGTAACATAAAAAAGGCATCTCAAAAATGAGATACCTTCTATATAAAATTTGGTGTGTCTTGATTAAACCTCGTCGTCACTATCAATAGTAAACGAACGTGCTTTGAAATCTTTGTCGTGTTTTTCAGAAATTACGTCCTCTCCTTTTTCATTCACGATAAAATCTGTAGATTCTTTGAACAAGTCTTGGAAACTCTTGAAATCTTCTTTGTAAAGGTAGATTTTGTGTTTCTCAAAAGACGCCTCTCCATTTTCTCCAAAGTTCTTTTTGCTTTCGGTAATGGTAAGATAATAATCGCCCGCTTTCGTCTCGCGCACATCAAAGAAATAGGTTCTCCTTCCTGCTTTTAACACCTTCGTAAAAATCTCATTTTCGTGGCGTTCCTTATAATCACTCATTGTACGATAATTTTAGTAATCTGTTGTAAACAAATTTAAAAGAATTATCGGAACTGCAAAATTTTTTTTATTTTGAGCTAAAAATTATGGATAACTATGTGATAATTACACAACTAGAGTGTTAAATTATCATTAAAAATGTTAAGGAAGTATTAAAATTCGGTCTGCTCTTTTTGCACTAGACTCCCTATGAGTGATGATAATTGACGTTGCATTTTCAATTTCTGTATCAATATTCTGCAAAATATTCTCTTCCGTTTCGGTATCCAAAGCTGATAACGAATCATCAAAAATGAGAATTTTAGGTTCTTTTATTAAAGCACGAGCAATGCAAATTCGTTGTTTTTGTCCACCCGACAGCATCACGCCTCGTTCACCCACCATCGTTTGGTATTGATCTTTGAATTTGACAATGTTTTTATCAACATCGGCAATCTTTGCAAAACGAACAACCTGATCATGATTTGGTTGATCTAAAGCAAAGCCAATATTATTCTCAATGGTATCCGAAAACAAGTAACTTTCTTGTGGAATGTAGCCTAAATATTCACGAACTAAAGTCAAATTATGCTCTTTTAGATTCTTGCCATCCAATAAGATTTCACCAGAAGTTGGGTCAATTAAACGAGCAAGTAAAAGAGCAATTGTTGTTTTCCCACTGCCCGTCTTCCCCATAACAGCAAGACTTTCGCCTGCGTTTATATGAAAACTGACGTTATCCAAAGCTTTAATTCCCGTATTAGGATACACGTAAGTGACATTTTTAAATTCAATATCACCTCTAATTTCGTATTGCGAATGATTGGTGTTGATAATTTCGGATTTCATATCCATAAATTCGTTCACACGTTGCATGGAAGCTTCTGCACGTTGATTGACCGACGTTACCCAACCAACCATTGAAAAGGGCCAAATTAGAATATTGACGTACATGAAAAAGTCAGCAATTTTTCCTACACTCAATTCTCCAGCAATATATTTTTGTCCACCAACATACAAAATCACGACATTTAAAAGTCCAATCACAAAAAGGATAATGGTAAAAAAGTAGGCTTCCGTTTTTGCTAAGTCCAACGCTCGATCTTGATAATCGGTAACTTTCTCTTTATAATTTTGATTAATATAAATCTCTTTCGCAAAGAATTTAATCACTCGAATTCCCGAAAAACTATCTGTAACAAATGTCGAAATCGCCGATTGGCTTTTCTGCATTACTTTGGATTTTCGATTAATAATCGAACTAACTTTATAAATAACAAAAGATAAAATCGGAAGTGGAATTAACGACCACAATGTCATCGAAAAATCCGTTTTCAACATGTAAATACTCGTAATCACAAGCAAAACCAATGTATTAACCACATACATCACGCCTGGTCCTAAGTACATTCGGATTGCAACAACATCTTCACTTAAACGATTCATCAAATCTCCAATCGTAGTTTTTTTGAAATCCGTAAGTGACATTTCTTGATAATGTCTGTAGATTTTGTTTTTCAATTCGTATTCAATTCTACGTGATGCGACGATGATTGTTTGACGCATCATAAAGGTGAAAAAACCCGTTAAAAGAGAAGAACCAACATAAATTAAAACATAAATAAGAATTTCTTTATTGAATCCAAGTTTCCCAGAATCAGCGAGTTGATCCACCGACTTCCCTACGAATTGAACCTTATAAATAAGGAAGAAATTACTCGCTACTATAAACAGAAAACCCCATAAAAGTAGTGTTTTATGTTTCCAAAAATAGGGGTTAAGTGTTTTTAATGCTTTCATTCGGTTCGTTTAGAAAATACCTACAAAAATAGTGAAAAAAATACTCTTTCTACCTAATATCCTTTTTATGGACATTCTCTATTTCTCAAAAAAAACCTATCTTTGCACCCATAAAAGCTCTTTGAATGTTAGGCAGAAGACAAATACGGGAAAAAGTGGTAGAATCTATCTACTCTTACAGCCAAAACCCAATTAAGATCGATGTTTTAGAGAAAAACATGTTTTCGGAGATTGATAGAATTTTCAATCTATATATTTATCAGTTGAACTTCTTTGTCGCGCTAAAAGAATTAGCCGAAGACCAAATGGAAATCAACAGTAAAAAGTATTTCAAGACGGAGTCTGACATCAATCCCAATAGAAAATTCATTGAAAACCGTGTTTTAGAACTTATTGAGAATAATTCTGAACGTATTGCATTTTCAGCAAAACATAAGGAACTCAACTGGGATCTACACGATGATCTTTTGGTGAAAACCTTTCAGAAAATTGTTGGTGGAAAGCGTTACACGGATTATATGAGTTCTGGTGAAAACTCGTTCGAGGAAGATCAGAAATTCATGGGAAAACTTTTCCTTCGTTATATCGCGGAAAATGATGATTTTCATGATCACCTTGAGGATAAAGAAATGAGTTGGGCAGATGATTACCATATTTCAAACTCAATGATCCAAAAAACAATTGGATTCATGAAGGATGGCGAAACGTACAACACGCTTATCCGCATGATTAAAGATGATGAAGATCGTTCTTTTGCAAGCAAACTTCTTCGTGAGACCCTAAATCATTGGGAAGAAACGGAAAAAAAACTTATTGAAAGATTGGTAAACTGGGAAATCGAACGTGTTTCTTTAATGGATAAAATCATTTTGATTACTGCTATTTCAGAATTGGATTATTTTCCATTAACACCTTCAAGAGTGATTATTAATGAGTATATTGAAATCTCAAAAGTGTATTCAACAGATAAGTCTAATATCTTTATCAATGGTATTCTAGACAAATATGTTAAAGATTTAAATCGCAATTAATATGAAAAAGTTAGTATTTGCAAGCTTTCTTGCAGCCGGGTTATTAGCTACCCAATCATGTAAAAAAGAAAATAACGCATCAGAATTAACTGCTGCATCAGAAGTTACAACAACAGATCCAGCTATTGATGAAGCAGCTATGACAAACACTGCTTCAGCAGTAGGGCAAACTCAAGCGGAAGAAGTTGCATCTAATCAACCTTTAACTTCGGTTGTTTTAGCGCAAAGTCATTTTGATTTTGGAAATGTTAAGAAAGGTGAGAGTGTACAACACGATTATGAAATTACAAACACAGGAACCAATCCTTTGATTATTTCTAAAGTGGTTCCAGGATGTGGATGTACAGCTCCAGATTTTACAAAAGAGCCTATCTTACCTGGTAAGAAAGGAAAAATCACATTGAAATTTGACTCGTCAAGTTTTGATGGTGCGCAACATAAACAAGCAGAAGTTTATGCAAACGTTGAAAAAGGACCTATGGTGATTACTTTTTCGGCGAATGTTCAACCTAAATAATTTAGTTTAATGATCTCAATATTTTTACAAGCTGCTCCAACTGGAGGAGGTGGAATGCAAATGATTCTTTTATTCGGTGTTTTTATCGCATTTATGTATTTTGTGATGATTCGTCCGCAAATGAAGAAACAAAAGCAAGAAAAGAACTTCCAAGAATCTTTGAAAATCGGAAGTCGAATTGTAACAACTTCAGGAATGCACGGTAGAATTTCTCAGATCCAAGAAGATGGTGTTATTATCGAAACACTTTCAGGAAAATTGAAATTTGAAAAAGCAGCGATTTCTAAAGAATTTACTCTGGCAAGATTTCCAGACGTAGATCCAAAAGAAGAAAAAGCAAAATAATAAAAAAGACCAGCAATGCTGGTCTTTTTTATTTATAGTATCACGATTAATTATCTTGGTTGCATTCCTGCTTTGAAAACAGCCATCGCTCTCATTCTACCCTTGAATAAGTGAAGTTCATCACCTGAGATAGAAAACGTATCTGCAGTTTTTAATACTTCCATTAATTGCTGTTCCCATTCTAAATTCGGGCATGCCATCATTGTTGACATTCCTTCACCAAGTTCCAAATGGTTGTACGAATTCACCATGAACGATCCTGAGATTGTATTACAACCTGCAGAAGCAACATATCTATTCTCTGCATCATTGAACATAATGAATGCTTCTTTCTTTGTCGTTTGACTTGCATCAAATTTTTTCCCGTTCAATTCTACCAAATCCCACTTTTTATTTAGAACAGCGTAGTTGTCTTTCGTTAACATATAGAATTTAGCCAAAGAACCTTCTACTTTTTTACCATCCAAATTTAATTTGGTAAGTGTGTTTTCACCAACGAAATATTTAGCCTTTTCTTTACCGTTCAGGGTAATAATACTTCCTGTTTTATCCCAAGTAAATTTTCCTGTATCTACATCTTCCGTTTCAGAACCGATATATTGAGTAATGGTTCTAAAGGTATTATCTTTACTTAAGTAAACTGTCGTTTTGATTCCTTGACAATCTGCACAAGGTAAAGTACCACGGTAAGTCCCGTTATAATCTACAGACACTTGAGTTGTGTCTCCAACTGTATTCTGTGTTGTACATGACTGTACCGTAAATGCAGATGTTGCCATAATTGTTGCTAATCCCAAAACCGAGATAATACTTTTTTTAGTCATAATAAAAAATTTTATACAACATACTAAGAAAAAATGATACCAATCTCTAGTTTTTAAGGAAAGAAATAAAAAAAGAGAAGTATTATACTTCTCTTTATCTAGGGTGAATGATGGGTCTCGAACCCACGACCTCCGGAACCACAATCCGGCGCTCTAACCAACTGAGCTACAATCACCGTTTCGTGGGTGCAAATATAGAAATTTATTTGTTACTACAAAACTATTCCTTCAAAATTTTTCAAAGCAATCAGCCTTTCGTAGGTAAATCCCTCAGCATAAGCAACTCCCGATAATCTTCCCAAATTCTGAGCACGATACGTTAAACTTTCGAAAAAATCACGATTGGAGATTGGCGTTTCGGGCTCTTTAGACGTAGGATCATAGAATTGAGATGAATACGCCATACAAGAATCAATCTTTTGAGTAAGAAAATCGCTGATGTCAATAACGAAATCCGGCTCCACTTCTTTCCATTGAATGTAATGAAAAACATGTTTTGGTCGCCATGCATTTTGAACTTCGCCATCCAATGTTGTTTCAATTCGTCGTAATCCAGCCAAAAAACATGCATCTGATGCAAGTTTCGCTCCTTTAGCATGATCAGGATGTCTATCATCAATCGCGTTCGCTAAAACCACATCGGGTTGGTATTTTCTGATCAT
This sequence comes from Kaistella sp. CFF1-2, assembly GCF_059509915.1. NCBI lineage: Bacteria > Pseudomonadati > Bacteroidota > Flavobacteriia > Flavobacteriales > Weeksellaceae > Kaistella > Kaistella sp. CFF1-2. Next base: position 71,158 of record NZ_JCAKLF010000003.1, on the reverse strand, counting down.
TTTGACGATTTCCATTTGATACTCTTCCGAGTTCACCAAAAATCCATCTTTCAACTTCAAATTTTCACGAGCCGAAACTCCTAATATTTCGCCCGCCTTTTTGGCTTCTTGTGCACGAGTTTCGGCGCTTCCTCTAGTACCTAACTCACCTTGAGTAAGATCAACGATCGCTACTGATTTCCCTTCCGAAACCAATTTTGCAATTGTACCACCACAACCCAATTCAACATCGTCAGGATGTGCTCCTATGGCTAAAAAATCAACTTTCATAAATCAAAATTACAAAAAAAATCTCCCTTCTTGGAAGGGAGATTTATAGAATATATAAAAACCAATTATGGGTTTAATTCTTTATTCAATTTTGCAGCGTCTTCATACCCTGGATTTAGTAGAACAGACTTAGCAACATATGCTTTCGCTTTTGCAGGATCTGATTCTTTTACCAAGTACGCTACTGCAAATAATGCATACGATAACGTTTCTTTGTTCGCTTGCTCATCAGCTGGCTTTACTTTAGAAATAAAGTTTTCGTAAGCTAATTTCGCCATCTCATTATTTTGAGCTTGCTGATACGAATATCCTTGACTGTAATAAGCCGGAGCCCAATCTGGTAACAAGTTGATCATTTTCTGCCATGTAAGTACCGCACCAGCCCAGTTTTTAACGTCTTGATATTTTGTTGCCAATTGGAACAAAGCATCAGAATCTTGAGGATTAGCCGCTACTTTCTTCTTCAAAGCATCGATTTCTGGAGATGTTGGTCCCGCATTCACTTCAGACTCAGAAGGTCCACTTGCACCATTGATTTTAGCTAATTCTTGATCCCACTTCATTGTTTCATCTTTTGCTGTTTTAGCAATAGCGATTTTGGTTTTAGAATCTGCAAGTAATTGAGCTTTTTTAGTTGCATCTGCTTCATCTTTAGCCAAACCAGCTGCGATAAGCCCTTGCAAACCTTCATCACCTGGATAAACTCTAGATTTATCTACTTTAGATAAGAAGTTATCCATATTTTGTTTTGCTTCCGTATAATTTCCATCAGAGAAAGAAAGATACCCTCTCAATTTGTATTTAATAGGATCATCAACTTTGTCAAATACTTTATCTAAAGTCGCTTTTGAATTTGCATAATCTTCGTTTGTGAAGAACAATTTAGAAATTTCTAATTGCGTATACGGATCCTCATCTGCATATTTAGCATAATTCAATAAATCTTGAGTTGCCATTGCGTTCTGCTGATATTTGATATCGTAAGCTGCTTTTGCTTTGTATGCTGGAGCATATGATTGATCTACAGCGATTGCTTTGTCAATATTTTCTTTTGCAAGTTTCCATTGTTGTGCAGCCATCCAAAGTGTTCCCATTCTTGTGAAAACAGACGCTTTGTTACGAGCTACAGCCGAAGCTTTATCATATTCTGACATGGCTTTTCCTGGATCTTTTTTCAAACGGTACGCATCACCAAGCGCATAATAATAATTTGCTGGAACTCCACCTTTTTGACCTCTCTCGATTGCTTTAGTTAAATAATCGATAGCCGTATCGGGTGCACTTGTTTTTTCGAACAAGGTTAATGCTTCGGCAGCACGGTAAAGAACTTCTGGATCTTTCTCTCTAGAATCTTTTACGATATTCTGGATTTCTACAATTCCTGAACGATCGCCTTTACCTAATTTAATACTCGCTAAACCGATTTTATTTAAATAACTTTTAGATTCAATCCCAAGACCTTGTTTGAAATACTCTTCTGCTTTTTCGAAGTTCGGTTCAAACTGAGTTATATAAGTATTCCCAAGATAAAAGTAGTTATCTGCTTCTTTAGGATTTGCTGTAATTAATTGATTAAAATTATCTCTTGCTTTTGCAAATTTGTGACTATCTACATACTGGATTCCATCTTGTACAGATTGTGCAAATGCAGCGTTAGCGAAGAAGCCCACTGCAGCAGTCAAAACAATTTTCTTAGTTAAGTTCATTTTATCTATCTTATTTAATTATATTAATACTAATTTATTGAAGATAACACAATTATCGTTCCATAATTTTGGGTTTATCTCATTTGCACTTCACGATTGAACAAAAAGTACGGCTGCAAGCCTTCTTTGCTCACTACGATTTGTCCTAATTGGGTACATGAAAATCGTAAAAAACCTTTCGCTATACCAAATCCATTTTCATTGGTTAAGAAATAAATTGTTCTTACGAATGGATATTTCATTTTGGTTAATCCTTCGCCTTCATATGATATAACCTTACCTTTTTCTTCAATTGGTAAAACGTTAATCATTTCCCGCAATTTAGTAGCTTCATTTGCATAGGGACGACTAATTGTATTTAAACTAATCACTCCAATTTTATTCGGATACCGATCTAGCTCTTTCACAACTTCATCATTACCAACAATAGTCGCGTATTTAAGTTCGGATGGTTTTTTCCCAATTTTATTGGCTACGAAATTCAAATTACTTGAATTATTCCCGTCGAATATAAGGTTCTTTTCGCCCGAAAGCAATTCTTTCTTAATATCTTCTATACTTAATGAAGTACGAGTCGAGTTTTTGCTTACTACGAACAATACAGCATCAATAGCAAAAAAATCTTGGTGAAACTTGGTATTCGTTGCTTTTTCGTATTCCTGAATTTCTTCTTGATTCAAAGGTTTCGAAATCGCAATCATTTTCGCATGATTGTTAAGCATGTCCAAAAAAGCCAAATCTTCTTTTTGAACTTTAACTTCCACTTTTGTTGAGGGATAGTTAATCATGTAGGCTTGCGCCAATCCTTCGACAACACTTTTGAACGAGTCATCCGCAAGAACAACTAATTCACCTTGATTAAATTCAGCAGATTTAGGCTCTTCCTTCTTTTTAGAACAGCTTGCAACTACGAAAATAGAAACGATAAAATAACTAAGAATTTTTCTCATGATTGGACATCCTGATTCGGTGAATAGCACGACCAACACGGAAAAGCCCATACACCACAAGTAAAGCTCCAAGTGAATATGCCACACCAGGATCTAACTGAATTACAAAAAATTTAAATACAATAACTACGATTCCTAAGACAACATAGAAAACGCCCGTAATCATTGATAGCCAATTAAACGCCATATGTTACAAATGTAATAAAAAAAGAGAAGCCTAAGCTTCTCTTTTTATGTTAAATAATTCTAAAATTATTCAAATTGCATTGTAATTGGGAATCTGAATCGAGAACGAACAGGTTGTCCGTTAACTTTTCCAGGAGACCACTTTCCTTTAATAGCTTTAATCGTTCTTTCTGCTTCCTTGTTGAACCCAGAGTTAGACCCTGTAGCTTTTACATTAGAAATAGACCCGTCACGTTCTACAACGAAAGTAATCTCTGTTTTTACAGAACCTTCACCTTCCATAGATTCGTTATCAAATCCTTCTTGGAATTTTTTTCTGAATCCTGCAATTCCTCCAGAACCAAAATCTGCACCTTGATCCACCGTCTCATAAACTTCCGTTGTTGAAACTTGTGGCTTAACTTCTACTGTACTTGTTGAAGTACCTGTAGATGGTGGTGGTGGTGGAGGTGTATAAGCGGGAGTTTTTACACCTTCTTGGTTTTGTAAACCGGTTTGTGTCTTCATCTGATCCGAGATTGGCGGCGGTGGAGTTTCCACCTTAGGCGCTTTCACTGGTTCAGGAACAACGTTTTGAATAACCTCGATCTTCGGTGGCTCCACTGGTGGCGGAGGTGGCGGAGGTGGCGTATCTTCTGGTTGATCTAAGATAGGTTCCTCTTCTGGTAAAATATCAATAAGATTTGATTTTACCTCTGTTTTATCAGCTGCATTCATTTGCTTAATTTTCATTACAACAAATGGAGTAATTGCAACCACACAGAAAAGGATTGTTCCTAAAACAAAAGACTTTGTTAAAACTTTGCGATACGATGAACGCAAATCGTAAGCTCCATATTCTTTGTTTCTATTCTCAAATACGATTTCATCTAAAGTTAGATTTTTATCGTACTCTATTTCGTTTGCCATCTTAATTAAAATATATTAAGAGTTAGTATTAATTTGCCGGCGTAGGTGTTACTGGCGCTGCTCCTCCAACTTTCTTATCATATATCGCCTTTTCGTAAGGTTTAATATCGGTTACCCCGTAGATTTCGTTTTTGGTGATTGCCATTTCATCTAAAATGTCGACAAAATTTTTATATACTGCATCGTCTGTAGGCTTAATGATCACAGTAAATTTACTTGGATCCTTTGCTCTAGCTTTTGCTTGCTCAATTACTTTTGTAATTCCTTCTCTATCAAAATTAGTTTCCTGAAGGTTTTGTTCTGTTAAACCTGTTTGGTCTTGTTGATGATAGAAAATTCTATTGTTTTTACCAATTATTACACTTAATGAATTAGTAAGGTCAATCTCCGTTTTTGGAGGAGGTGCATCATTTTTAGGTTTCGCTGGAAGTCCTAAATCCATTACATTCGGTTTGGAAAATGTCGTTACCAACATGAAGAATGTAATCAAAAGAAATGCCAAATCCACCATCGGTGTCAAGTCAACGCTAGGGTTAAGCTTCTTGGAGCGAACCTTACCACCTTTGGCGCTTGAGTCTTTTACTTGTACTTCTGCCATTTCTATTATTTATTAGTATTAACTTCCTGATTTGTAATCAACTGAAACTTAAGAAAATCGATATCTCTAAGTCCTTCAAACAAGGATTTTACTCTTGGGTATTTGGTTTGCGTATCACCTTTCAATGCAAGTTTTGCATCGGCATTAACAGCTAAACTTTGTTGTACCCAATCTATTAATTCCTTTTTTGTACTATCCATTGGAACCCCAGGAACTTTATATGCTTTTTGATCATCTTCAGATAGTTTCAAGAAACCATTTAATTGGTTCATAGGAACTCCTACTGATTTGATTTTTGCAAAAGCAGATTTCTCTTCTGGTGTAAACGTTAGTCCATACTTCTTGGCCATATTATCTAATAGCCTAATTCTTTCAGTTCCATTATCTACAGGTGTAAAGTAAAATCTACCATCTGTAGTACTAAGAATTGTCATGACACTTCCTTCTCCTAAAAGCGTCTCAGAAATTGAAGATGGCGTCGTGATTGTCTCCACATCCGGCTTAGCAAACTGAGCCGTCAAGATAAAGAACGTAAGTAGAAGGAATGACACATCGGTCATCGCCGTCATATCTACTCGAATATTATGTCTTTTTGGTTTGACTCTCGCCATTATTTAAATCTTTTTTATTAAACTTCTAATTTTCGAAAATGGGTTGCCCCATTATTCTTAGTTATGCTCAGCGAAAGACTGCTGAATAGACATTGCGATCTCGTCGATTTTGAATGTCAAACCATCAATTTTAGAAGTAAAATAGTTGTAAAGGATAATAGCTACTGCAGAAGTACCAATACCTAAAGCTGTATTTACAAGTGCTTCAGAGATACCTACTGATAGTTTAGCTGAATCTGGTGTACCACCACCTGAACCTAATGCGTGGAACGCGTTGATCATCCCGATTACCGTACCTAATAATGCTACTAATGTTGCAACTGTACCTAATGTGGATAAGATCATCATGTTTTTCTCAAGCATTGGCATCTCAAGCGTTGTAGCTTCTTCGATAGACTTGTTAAGTGCAATAATTTTTTGCTCTTTATTTAAAGTACCATCTTTTGCTAAAGCTTTGTAAGAGATAAGTCCTTCTTTCACTACGTTACCAACAGAACCTTGTTGTCTGTCGCACTCTTCAAGAGCTTCGTCGATTTTGTTTTCGTTTACTAACTTTCTTACTGTAAGTACGAAGTTATCAACATTACCTTTACCTTGAGCCTTGCTCAAAACGAAGAAACGCTCGATAGAGAACACGATTACGATAATCATGAAAGAGATTAGGATAGGTACGATAATACCTCCCATGTAGATAATTCCCATAAAACCTTCTGGTTGAAATTCGGATCTTTCTACATCTGTGAAAGCAACTGATAACGCATCTTTGATTCTGTCATCTGGCTTAAAATTACCTGGACTACCTAAAATAAACCAATAAATTGAAACCCCAACAAGAAATATGATTGGGATAATTAAAAATGGATTAAGACCACCCGTTTTTCTAGCAACTACTTGCTCTTCTGTGTTTGAAACATTCATTTCCATATTAAACTAAATTATACTTGTTATATATTTTTACAGCGTGTAAATTAAAGTCAAAAAAAATTAAGTTGCAAGTATTTTACCAAAACTTCATGTTTCCATGTTAGCAAAAGCCTTGCGGAAAAATTACAGAATTCTCATTTTTTTATCTAATTTTTAATTCTATTTTCCTAAAATTTCATTTACGTTGATAATTTTGAAAAATACTCGCTAGATTTTATGAAATCAGTAATAGTTTTTCCCTCTTATTTTTTTTTACATCACAATATTAATAATTTTTTTAGGTACAACGATGATTTTTTTTGGGTTATTTCCATTTAATTGCTGAATTGTTCTTTCGTCAGCCATCACCGCTTCTTCAATTTGTTTGATTTCCAAATCTGCCGCTAGAGCTAGTTTAAACTTCATTTTCCCGTTAAAACTCACTGGATACTGAATTTCATCCTCTACCAAATACGCCTCGTTTAATTGAGGAAAGCTTTCAAACTCAATACTTTGCTCATGCCCCAACGCTGCCCAAACTTCTTCACAAAGATGTGGAGCATACGGTGAAACCAAAATTGCTAAAGGTTCCAAAATGGCTCTTTTGTTCGTTTTCAACTTCTGAAGTTCGTTTGTGGCAATCATAAATTGTGAAACCGACGTGTTAAATGAGAAATGCTCAATATCGTAAATCACCTTCTTAATTAGGGTATGTAATACTTTATATTCTTCTTTCGTTGGTTGTTCCTCTGAAATCGAAAGCACATCGCCATCGTAATAAAGATTGTAGAATTTCTTCAAGAATCCATAAACACCACTTAACCCTTGCGTATTCCATGGTTTTGATTGTTCTAATGGACCTAAAAACATTTCGTAAAGACGAAGACAGTCTGCCCCATATTCTTCACAAATATCATCTGGATTTACCACGTTGAATTTGGATTTCGACATTTTCTCTACTTCCCTTTCGGTCATGTATTTTCCGTCTTCCAAAACAAACTCAGCATCAGCAAATTCTGGACGCCAATTTTTGAATTTCTCCGTATCCAATTCGTCTGTTGCTCCTTTTAATAAAGAAACATCGACGTGGATTTTTTGCGTTTGATGATCTTTGGCTAGACTTTTAGAAACAAATGTATTCGTTCCATCAATTCGGAAAACATAGGCACTCATTCCTAGAATCATCCCTTGATTAATCAACTTTTTGAATGGTTCTTCTTGCGAAATCCACCCACGATCTTTCAAGAACATATTCCAAAAACGCGAATATAATAAGTGACCAGTTGCGTGTTCGCTTCCTCCGATATATAAATCAACTTGTCCCCAATAATCGGAAATCGATTTTTCGCAAAACGTTTGATTATCATGTGGATCCATATATCTTAGGAAATACCAAGAGCTTCCCGCCCACCCTGGCATCGTTGATAATTCCAAAGGAAAAACCGTTTCATTATTAATTAAATCAACAGAAACCACTTTTTGATTCGCCTCATCCCAAGCGAAATCTTTTGCATTTCCTAATGGCGGATCACCATCTTCCGTTGGAAGATATTTTTCAACTTCTGGTAATTCTAATGGCAAAGCCGAAGCCGGTAACGTATACGGCATCTCGTCCTTATAATAAATAGGAACGGGTTCGCCCCAATACCGTTGTCTGCTGAAAATCGCATCACGTTGTCTAAAATTAACCGTTCCGTTTCCAATTTTGCGAGCTTCGATTTCTGAAATAATTTTAGACTTCGCTTCATTATAGTTTAAACCATCAAGAAAATCCGAATTTACACACGTACTATCTTTGGAATCAAATGATTCTTCTTGGATATCAACATCTGTGTTTACGACTTTCACGATTTCCAAACCGAATTTCTTCGCAAAACGGTGATCACGTTCGTCATGAGCCGGAACCGCCATTACAGCACCCGTACCGTATCCCATTAAAACATAATCTGAAATATAAACTGGAATCCTTTTCCCAGTAAATGGATTGATCGCATACGAACCTGTGAACGCTCCCGAAACAGATTTCACATCAGCTAAACGATCACGTTCTGTTTTTTTCGAAGTTTCTTCGATGTAGTTTTCAACTTCAGTTTTCTGCTCAGGCGTTGTAATTCCTTCTACCAAGCCGTGTTCTGGCGCCAAAACCATAAAAGTAGAACCAAAAATGGTATCAGGACGCGTTGTAAAAACTTCAATAACCTCATCATGACCATCCAATTTGAACTCCACAGAAGCACCTTGCGATTTTCCAATCCAATATTCTTGAGCATCTTTCAGCGGTTGTGGCCAATCTATATTTTGCAATCCAGAAAGCAATCTTTCAGAATATGCTGTAATACGCATACTCCACTGCATCATTTTCTTTTGGAAAACGGGGAATCCGCCTCTTTCCGACTTACCGTCTTTCACTTCATCATTCGCCAATACCGTTCCTAAAGCTGGACACCAATTCACTGTCGTTTCTGCACGGAAAGCTAAACGGTAGTTTAACAAAATATCTTGCTTATCTAGTTCAGAAGCATTTTTCCAGTCATCTGCTGAAAAAGAAAGTTCTTCCGTTTGCGAAGCTTGTAAACCTTCTGTTCCGTTTGCTTCAAAATGAGCAATTAACGAATCAATAGATTCTGCTTTATCGGTTGCTTTATTATACCAAGAATGGAAAAATTGAATAAAAATCCATTGCGTCCATTGGTAATACGATGCATCTGACGTTCTGATTTCGCGACTCCAATCAAATGAAAAACCAATACGACGCATTTGCTCTTCGTAACGATTGATATTTTCTTCTGTTGTTACCGCAGGATGTTGACCCGTTTGAATGGCATATTGCTCCGCAGGCAAACCAAAACTATCGTAACCTATGGGATGCAATACATTGAATCCTTGGTGTCTTTTAAACCTTGAATAAATATCACTTGCAATATATCCGAGCGGATGTCCAACATGCAATCCCGCCCCAGATGGATACGGAAACATGTCTAAAACATAAAATTTCGGTTTGCCCGATTGATTGTTAGTTTTATACGTTTGGTTTTTCTCCCAGTATTCTTGCCACTTTTTTTCTATCTTCTGATGATCGTAAAACACTTCGAATTTCTTTATAGTTAATTACTTGATTCTTTACAAAGACACAAATTTACGCACTTTTGAGGTAAGAAAAAACGGCATTTGAAGAAATATCCTATTTTTGCGGTGCACAAATAGCATACAATGGCGGAAATATCTATTATCACACCTGTTTACAACTCGTCACCATTTTTGGAGGACACGATAAATTGTGTGCTTAATCAGACTTTTCAAGATTGGGAATGGATTCTTACAGACGACAAGTCCACGGATAATTCAGTAGAAATTATTCAGCGATTTCCGGATCCGAGAATAAAACTCGTCATTGCTGAAAAGAACGGCGGAGCGGGACATGCACGAAATTTATCCTTACAAGAAGCCACTGGAAAATACATTACATTTCTAGATGCAGATGATTTTTGGGAACCCAATTTTCTTGAAGAAATGGTGACTTTCATGAAGCGTGAAAATGCAGAACTTGCCTATTCTAATTACGCTCGTTGCGACGAAAATTTGAATCCTCAAATTGCAGATTTTATTGCTGATAAAGATGTTACTTTTTCCAATTTATTAAAAACATGCCGACTTTCTTTGCTTTCGACAATGTATGATAGCAGCCGTGTTGGTAAAGAATATTTTCCAGAAGGAACAAAACGTGAAGATCATGTCATGTGGTTGAATTTGCTGAAGAAAATCCCTATTGGAAAGCCACTTCCCAAAACTATGGCCAAGTACAGAATGCATCCACAAAGTATTTCTCGTAAGAAAACCAACATTATGCTCGATCAGTATTTGGTTTACAAAGATTACATGCACTACTCGACCTTAAAATCGATGTATTACACGGCTAATTGGGCTTTTAATGGTTTTAAAAAATATTCCAAACTCTTTAATTAATGGAGTATTCTAAAGAATTTAAACAAGCATTGAGCGAATTTTCGTCGATTGAAAAAGATCGATTGATTTTTCGATTGTTGAAGAAAGACAAACTACTTTCTAAAAAATTGTATTTCGAACTTATCGATCAAGAAACGACGGATGATAAAAGAAATGCGATGGAAGAATTGATCAAGGAACGAATTTCATCCGCTTCGAAATACATTTCCAATCCGAAATATTTTCTCACGCTTATCCGAAAACTAAGTGCAGAAATCACCGAACATGTAAAAATTACAACGGATAAATTTGGTGACGTAAGTTTGAATTTACTTCTTGTAAGTCAAGTTTTGGAATATCACGAAAAACTCAACAGAGAACGTTTTGACATGGTGTACAAACTTCACATGTACCTCATCAATAAATTATTGAAAGCCTTAATTCTGATAAAGAAATTGGACGAAGATTATTGGATGGAATTTGATGAACTACTTCGTGATATCGATTTACAAATTCACCAAATCTTGTTCTTAGAAAAGCTTTGCGTGAATAATAGTTTTGATTTCAATTGGTTGCAATCGGAAAACATTCCAGACAATTTGGACGCCATCGTAAAAGACATTAAAAGTCAAGGATTTTTACGCTAGAATTTTTTTCACGACATATTCTGTTGCGTTGGGCTGGGAAGAAATAAATCGTCCCGCATTGTCGCCCATTTCTTTTCTCAAAGGTTCGTTTGCAAGCAGTTCTAAAATAAATTGAGCCGCAAAAAACTCATCTTCCATGGCGCGACCTCCATTTTCTGCGATCAATTCATCGGCTTCAGGATTTTTCTGATACTGATCACCGAAAAAAACCGGAACGCCAAAAACGGCAGCTTCCAAAATATTATGCAATCCTGCCGAATGAAATCCACCACCAACAATGGCAATGTCTGCGTACGAATACAATTTGGATAAAAGCCCGATAGAATCGATGATTAAAACGGGAGCATCCCATTCAAAAAATTGAGAAGTTTCTTGAGATTTTAGATAATCGCTGTATAAAATGACTTTTGGAAATTGCGAAATCAACGATTCAACACGTTTTAGATTGTGCGGAGCGATAATGATTTTTACATTCGAATTTTTCTTGGAAACAATTTCAGCAATACGTTCTTCCGCTTGCCACGAACTTCCGAAAACAACTACTTTTTTTCCATTCACAAAACGAAACAAACCTGCCACTTCGTTATTTCGAGTTAAATTATGTTTTACTTGATCGAAACGCGTATCACCAGACGTTGATGAATTGGTAAGTCCAACACTTTTTGCCAACGCCGTAGAATGTTTTGTTTGGTGAAAAAACCAATCTATTGAGTTTTTTAAACTTGAGACAAACCAATTTCCGTAGGGTTTAAAGAAAACTTGCGTTTCATAAAAATAGGCTGAAATCACATACATTTTCGCTCCGCTTTTCTTAAGATGCGCCAATAAATTGTACCAATAATCGTATTTAACGGTGAAGAAAATATCGGTTTTGAAATGCGATGTAAATTCCTCAATCCACTTTTCACGATCAAAAGGCAAATAGCAAATCACATCAGCAATAGTTTCTTTTTTAATCACATTTTCATAACCAGACGGCGAGAAAAAAGTAATTAAAATTTTATGATTCTGAAGCTCTTCTTTCAATCGAATTAAAACCGGTAAACCTTGAAGATATTCGCCCAAACTTGCCGCATGCATCCAAATAACTTTATCATCCTTAGAAAAGGCAGATTTCACGCGATTACAACTTTGTCTACGGCCCGCCAAACCTCGCTTCAGCTTGTAATTGAACGGTGCACCGATTTTCATTCCGAAAATCAACAAGCTAACAAATATGTTGTAAAAAAAATGCAAGGTTTTGATTTAAGAATTGAGAACGCGTCTTATGAATCGTAACTTATGCGAATGTTGTTTTCTTTCGTGATTGTAAATTCCTGTGCTATCTAAAACATCAATTCTTACCTTTCCAGAAGCATGAATGATTTTTTGATTTTCCAACATAATTCCAACGTGAACAATATCACCATCACTATCTTCGAAAAACGCTAAATCACCTGGCAAACTTTCTTCAACAAAAGTCAACAATTCGCCAACTTCTGCCTGCTGATACGCATCTCTAGGAAGTTTTACATTATGAATTTTATAAACCAACTGAACCAAACCACTGCAATCAACCCCGAAAAAGCTTTTTCCTGCCCATAAATACGGGATGTTCAAAAACTCGCGAGCCGTAAGTGCAATACTTTCTCGAAGATTATGACTTCTTTGCGAAGTAACAATCTGGAATTCTACTTCAGAACCCATGGAAAGCAACGTTCGACCATCCTTCATTATTACTGAAGAAAAACATTCAGTAACAACCGAGACTTTTCGATTCTCCAAAAATTCGTCCGTAATGGAGGAAACTTGTTTCGCATCAATCCAACCTTCGTAATTATCGTAATGAATTTTAATTTTCGTCCAATGCTTTTGCTCTTCCAAAATATCACACGATTCCCCAAACAACATTTGAGTAACCATTTCTACTTTTTCAGAAGGAGTTGCTCTCACAGGAGCAACGGTAACAACGCAAATTCCTTTTTTCATCAATTCCAACTATTTAAAATTCAAATTTTTCTTAAAAAATTAACCCCATCACGCAAAGGTAAAATTAGATTATCAAAATCTTCATCTTTCGCAATACGATCATTTAATTCCTGTATAATCTGTGTTGATTTCAACTTCGGATTTTCTTCCAAAACCTTTCCGTACCACAAAACGTTATCAAACATAAGAACCGAACCCGATTTCAAATGCGGTTTTAAAAGCTCCAAATATTCGATATAATTTTCTTTATCCGCATCAATAAACACCAAATCAAAAACCAAATCGGTCGTTTTCAGAAATTCTTTAGCGTCTTGTAATCGAAAGTCAATTTGATTACGGTAATCGCTTTCAGCAAAATATTTTCTTGGAATATACGCCAAATCTTCATTAACATCGAGTGTAATGATTTTTCCATCTTCGGGAAGGCCTTCTGCTAAACAAAGTGTCGCGTAACCCGTAAAAGTCCCGATTTCTAAAATCAATTTGGGTGCATTCATTTTTGCAATAATGCTCAACAAACGTCCTTGCTGATAGCCCGAAATCATATGCGGTTGTGTGGTTTTCTGAAACGTTTCTCTTCTCAAACGTCGCAAAATATCCGACTCTTGGGAAGCGTGATTTTCAAGATACCGATCCATTTCTGGACTTATTTCTTCAAAAAAACTCATGAAGTTCTATTTAATTGTCAAAAATAGGTAAAATCAACAAAAAACCTTGCCAAAAAATTAGCAAGGTTTCTTTAACGATCTAGGTTTCGTTTATTTTTTTACGGGAGCAATATCCATCAACTTCATGAATTCATCAAGCTTCGGCATAATGATAATCTCCGTTCTTCTGTTTTCTGCTCTACCAGAAATTGAAGCGTTGGTTGTCTTCGGATTGTATTCTGAACGACCACCAGCGGTAATCCTTTGTGGATTTACCCCAAACTGCGTTTGTAGAACTTTTGCAATCGCTGTTGCTCTAAGCGCTGATAAATCCCAGTTATCTCTAGGAACATTTCCAGAACTTAATGGTGTGTTATCCGTGTTACCTTCGATTAAAACGCTATACGTATCGTAATCGTTGATTACTTTCGCTACTTTTCCTAACACGTCTTGCGCAGCAGGTAAAACGTCGAATTTACCAACATTGTAAAGCATTTTATCCGAAAGTGAAATCATCACCACTCCTTTTAATACTTTTACATCAACATCTTGATCTGCAATGTTGTCCAATGATCTTTTTAATTTGTTAGACAAAGCCACATTCAAACTATCGTTTCTAGAATTTGAAGCAATTAACTGCTTAATGTACGAATTCGAAGCATTGATTTCTCCAACCAATTTATCAATATTAGCCGAAGATTTCCCCGTGTTAGACAAACAAGCGTCTAGGGATGATTTTAAAGCGTCATTTTGATTTTTAAGCAAATTGTTCTCGCTCGTCAAACCAGAATTCGCCGACTTTAAGTCTTGAATTTCCCTTTGTCTTTCCGCAAGATTTTCAATACTCTGCTTGTAGTTTTGGTTGAGCGCATCGTACTGCTTTTTGCTTACGCAACTCGTCAAGGTAAGAGCGGCCGCTCCAATGACGAAAAGTTTTCCTAATCTCATATACTTTATTTTAAAATTTTTGTATTTGAATCTGAAAAAGCCTCTCATAAAAGGTTTCAGATAAGCCAAAAATACAAATAAGTTTTTAAAAGATGCCTATATTTGTGTGTTTTAACCAAATTTTAATACTTCAAAACATGATTACCGTAGCGCAATTTCAGCAACAAATAGAGCTTGATTTTCCTAATTTTCTAGGGCATCGTTTTCTTTTAGCCGTGAGCGGTGGTGCTGATTCTATGGTTCTTGCTCACCTTTTCAATTCGTTACAAATTCCGTTCGGAATTGCTCATGTTAATTACCATCTTCGGGATGAAGATTCTAATTTGGACGAAGAACTTGTTAAAAATTTCGCTGAGCTTAATCAAATTCCGTTTTTCAGTTATACCGTAACCGAAAAAGATGAAAAGCCAGAAGGTTCTATTCAGATTTGGGCTCGCGACTTACGTTACGCTTTTTTTGAAAAAATTCAAAAAGAACATGATTTTGATATTTTGGTTACCGCCCATCATCTGGATGATCAATTGGAAACATTTTTAATTAATTTAGGAAGAGGAAGCGGAATTAAAGGTTTAACCGGAATTCCTTCCAACGAAAAAGTGTATCGCCCGCTTTCCAAGCTTTCGAAGCAAGAAATTTATGATTTTGCTGAAGTAGAAAAAATCGATTTCCGAGAAGATTACACCAATAAAAAAGACGATTATCTACGAAATAAGCTTCGAAATCAAATCATTCCGAATTTAAAAGAGACGAATTCTCAGTTTTTAGAAAACTTTGAAACAAGTATTTCGCATTTGCGATCTGTCGAAAAATTTGCCCAAGAACAAGTGGAACTCTTTTTCAAATCAGAATTTTCAAAAATTGAAAACCGATTTGAAGTTGAAAAATCAAAATTGGAAGCAGCGAATTCGTATTTGCAATATGAAATTTTAAAGAAATTTGGATTTAAAAATCCAGAAGAAAATCAAAAACTATTCACATCCGAAACAGGAAAATATTTTCAGTCTAAAAGTCATAAAATCTTTATTAATCGAGATCAATTACTATTTACACCATTAGAAACCAACCTAGAAGGAGAACAAGAAGTCATTCTCATTCCAACTAAAAACGACTTGGATTTTTCGTTAAAATTTTTCGTTTCGGCAGAAATTTTAGGTTTAGAAAAACAAGTGAATAACATTTGGCTTTATGACCTTGAAAAGCTCGTATTTCCTATAAAAATTAGAAAATGGAAGACCGCAGATTACTTCTACCCAATTGGAATGGATGGAAAAAAGAAGGTCTCTAAGTTTTTTAAAGATGAAAAATTTTCTATTTTAGCGAAGCAAAAAACATGGCTCTTGTGTGATGGCGAAGATCGAGTTTTAGGGATTATCCCACAACGACAAGATGGGCGTTTTGCTCAAAATGAAGTCGGAAACAACACGTTACAGCTACGTTTTTAGAATCAGTGCAATGAAAAATTGCAGAATAAATCAGTAAAAAAGTAAAATGAA
The DNA here is from genome assembly GCF_059509915.1 of Kaistella sp. CFF1-2. NCBI lineage: Bacteria > Pseudomonadati > Bacteroidota > Flavobacteriia > Flavobacteriales > Weeksellaceae > Kaistella > Kaistella sp. CFF1-2. The sequence continues at coordinate 55,380 of NZ_JCAKLF010000003.1, read as the reverse complement.
ATTTAGAAATTGGATATTCTTCCTCCTAGTAATGATTGGGAGTTTGGCGAATGCGCAAATAAAAAACCCAGTAAAATTTAAATTTGATATAAAAGAAATAGGCAACGATCAATACGAAGCCGTTCTTGTAGCCACGCTTGAAAGCGGATGGCACGTAAACTCAAAAGACATCGATCCTGAAGTGGGCGCCATCCCAACTGAATTCAAAGTAAGTGGTGCGAATATCGTTCCTGTTGGTAAGTTCACCGAGCATGGAAAGAAAATTCAAGAATATTCAGAAGCCTTTATGGGCGATATTGCGTATTATGCAAACACAGCACAATTCAAGCAAAAATTCAAATTAAAAGATCCTACAAAAGCTGCTGAAGTCATTGCGGAAATCACGTACCAAACGTGTAATGACCGAATTTGTTTGGCTCCAAATACGTTAGAATTCACCAAAGATGTTGCTGGAAAAGTAGCCGCAGCCGATACAAAAACGGAAGAAACAAAATCCGATTCTGTTGCAACAACAATAACTGAAGTTGTTCCCGTTGCTGGAGCAGATTCTGCTAAAGCAGGTGCAACAATAACGCAGAAATTAGATCCTAAAAACTTAAAGGTTGCTAGTTTAGATTTCCAAAATCCTTTAACCGATTGTGGAACCGAAAAGCAAAAAACAAGTGAAAATTACTGGACGTATCTTTTCCTAGGATTTATCGGAGGGATGATCGCTTTGCTTACGCCATGCGTTTTCCCAATGATTCCGCTTACGGTTTCTTTCTTTACAAAAGGAAGTAAAGACAAAGCAAAAGGAAGAAGAAATGCCCTTATTTATGGATTTTTCATCTTTATCATTTTCGTCCTATTAAGTGTACCATTCCATATTATTGATGGAATTGCTGGAAATATTTTTAATCAAATTTCGACAAGTGTTTGGTTAAACATTTTCTTCTTTGTAATCTTCATTTTCTTCGCGGGAAGTTTCTTCGGATACTACGATATTACGTTACCAAGTGCCATTGCAAACAAATCTTCAAAAGCAGAAGAAGCAGGCGGCTTGATCGGGATTTTCTTCATGGCTCTTACTTTAGTAATTGTATCATTCTCATGTACTGGACCAATTTTAGGAAGTTTATTAGGAAGTGCTGTAACAGGATCTACCGACGTACCAATGCTACTAACATTTGCGTTAGCAGGATTTGGATTGGCTTGGGCTATTGTTTTCGGGTTATTAGCATTATTTCCTCAAGCATTGCAGAGCTTACCAAAATCGGGAGGTTGGATGAATACCGTGAAAGTCGTTTTAGGATTTATTGAATTAGGTTTAGCATTAAAATTCTTATCAAAAGCCGATTTAGTTTCTAAGACATTCTTATTAAAAAGAGAACTATTCATCGTACTTTGGATCATCATCACTCTTGGATTGGTATTGTATCTATTCGGATTAATTCGATTCCCACACGACGATAAAAAACCAAAAATATCTTTAGGAAGAAAACTTTTCGGTGTTGCCGGTGTTGCTTTCTTGGTGTATCTAATTCAAGGTTTATTCCCAAGTGATCGACCAAAACTTCAATTATTAAGTGGAATTTTGCCTCCAATCAACGTGAGTTATTTCCACGATGAAAAAGATGGAATTTTAGGAATGCATCCTGAACATGACTATTTCAATGCCATAGAATTGGCTCAAAAAGAAAATAAACCGATTCTTGTAGATTTCACCGGTTATGGTTGTGAAAACTGCCGTAAAATGGAGGAATTCGTTTGGAGTGAACCGGATATTCTTCCAATACTTCAGAACGACGTTGTTTTAGCTTCGCTTTATGTTGATGATAAGGAAGAATTACCAGAAGATCAACAAACTAGAATTGATATGGGTGGTGGACAAATGAAACGTATCAAAACAATCGGTGACCGTTGGAGTATGTTCCAGCAAGTGAATTTCAATAACAATTCGCAACCGCACTACGTTTTAATAACGCCGGATGGAAAAGTAATTAACGATCCTGTTTCGGGATACATGCCTAAAGAAGATTTCAAAAAATTCTTGGAATGTGGGGTTAATTATTTCAAATCGAAAAAATAAAAAACTCAACAAACAATACAAAGCCTTGTGAATATTCGCAAGGCTTTTTTTATTTTATTACGACACGCATACCATTTAAACATTCAAATTATCAATAATTTAACAATTATACGATTTTAGGTATATAATTTGTAATTCACAACTCAGAACACAATCGATTGTTTCAAAATTCTACAAGTTTAACCTTAAAAAATTAAAAAATGGCTGAAGTACTTATTCAAGACAGAAGCAAGGGCAGAGCTTCTCCTAGAAAGAACATTCATGTAGACATGACTCCTATGGTTGATTTGGGCTTTCTGCTAATCACTTTTTTTATGCTGATTAGCAACTTTTCTAAACCCAACGTTATGGATCTTGGTCTACCTGCGAAAGAATCCACTCCTATTGGAAATGTAATTGACATTAAAAATCAAATTACATTTATTTTAGGAGCTGACAATCGAGTTTTTTATTATCAAAAAGAAGCGCAAGCAGTACAATCTAGCGATTTACAGGAAGTAAGTGCGGAAGGAATTGAAATTTCTAAAATCATCAATTCGTACAAGCAAGCAGCGCCGAAAAAGGATTTATTCACCATCATTGTGAAACCAGCAACGGATGCGAATTATAAAAACTTTGTTGATATGCTAGATCAAATCGCCATCACACAAAACGAACGTTATGGCATTACCGATCTTAAAGACACCGAAAAAACAGCGTATTTGAAAAAACTACATTAATTAATCTAAACATGATGGGCAGTTTCTGCCCATTTTGTTATTTTTGAAGAGGAAACTTGTTACAAAAATAAGTTCTAAATAACGAAAACGGAAAACTATGTTGAATTTTGAAATAACGCATAACGGAAAAGAAAACTTGGTTCTACTTCACGGTTTTATGGAGGATTTAAGCATTTGGAATCAAATGGAGAAAGATCTTTCTAAAAACTTCACATTAATTAAAATCGACCTTCCAGGACATGGAAAATCAGATGTTTTGGCTCCAATTCAGGATATGGATTTAATGGCAGAAGAAGTAAATAAAGTTCTTGACGATTTACAACTTTCTCAAGTTCACCTTTTAGGACATTCCATGGGTGGATATGCTGGATTGGCATTTGCAGAACGCTATCCCGAAAAATTAAAATCGTTGACTCTATTTTTCTCTACCACATTGGCTGATAATGAAGAAAAGAAAGATATCCGTCGTCGAAGTATTGATGTGATTGATAAAAGTTACTCGCTATTTGTAAACAATAGCATTCCGAATCTTTTTTCTGAATATGATTTGGATGAACTGAAAAACGAAATTCAAGTCGCGAAAGATATTGCATTGCAAACTCCAATTGAAGGTGTAAAAGCGTCGCAACTCGGTATGGCTGAACGACCAGATCGAACTTCCGTTTTAGAAAACTTCAAAGGAAAAATCGTTGTTATTGCTGGAAAACATGACAACGCCGTGAAAACAGATTTGTTTTTTGAAAAGATTCCGAATCAAAAAAATATCAAAACGTATATTTTGGACTGTGGACATAACGGGCATTGGGAAAAACCCGAAATTTGCGCCGCGATTATTAACACCGAATTAACATAAAAAAAGCACCTTTGAAGGTGCTTTTTTGTTTACTTATTACTTCAGAATCTACTATTCTCCATCCAAAGCAAGTCCAGATTCTTCAACTTTATTTTTAAATTCTTCGATCGTTTTTTCTAAAGAAAGATACGATTTCCCTCCAGAAGCGTTAATATGTCCACCGCCACTAAAATAGGTTCTTGAAAACTGATTTACATCAACCAAACCTTTACTACGGAACGATATTTTAATAAAATTATCAAAAAGATCTTCCATAAAGAAGGCAGCAACTTTGGTTCCTGCAATGCTCAAACCATAATTCACAAAACCTTCGGTATCTCCTTTTTCAAAACCGTATTGCTTTAATTCCTCTCTTGTTAATGATAAAATCGCCACACGACCTTCGTCAACAACTTCAATTCGACCCAAAATCAACGAAAGCAAATGCAAACGTGAAACGGTATTGGTATCTAAAACGTTGGAAGAAATAATCGATGGATCAACACCTTTATCCATTAAATCAGCTACAATTCGGTGCGTTGTTGCGCTTGTTGAACGAAAACGAAAACCGCCTGTATCGGTCATAATTCCCGTATACAAACATTCTGCAACGTCACGATTAACCAAATCCGTTTCGCCTAAAGCCGAAATAAAATGATACACCATCTGACACGTTGCCGGAACCGAAGTATCCGAATACACATAATCAAACTGATCTGGCATCTGATGATGATCAATCAATATTTTTGTTGCTTTTGATTTTTGCAACATTTGCGAAACCAAATCACCAGAACGATGCGCGGCATTGAAATCTAAAATGAAAATAACATCCGCTTCCGTAAACAAGTCCCAAGCTTTTTTGCGTTTATAATCTGCAATGGTAATTTGCTTCGCATCGGGCATCCACTTTAAAAATTTTGGATAATCATTCGGCACCAATACTTCAGCATCAACACCTTTCGCTTTCAGAAAATGTTTTAATCCAAGACTACTTCCAATCGCGTCGCCATCAGGATTATAATGCGTTGTAATCACAATTTTCTTACCCGGAACCAACATTCCTTTAATTTCTTCCAGCTCGGTATTTGTAAACATGAAGTTGTATATTTGATTTTTAAAAAGAGGTCAAAGATACTAAAATATCTTCCGCAGAAAGTTGCACTTTTGCTACAATTACGATCAAATTGCGGGTAAATAAATGGTGAAAACCAAGTGAACAACCTTGCTAAAAGCTAAAGATTTAGAAATTTGAAACTTGTTCCGAAAAAAAGCGTTGATTTTTGAACAATTGTTTGCGAAATTAAAAAAAACCACTATCTTTGCAACCTGAATTTAGAAAAATTACGGACACTTTATAATATACTAAAGTAATGAGCAAAAGAACATTCCAACCATCAGAGAGAAAGAAAAGAAACAAACACGGTTTCAGAGAAAGAATGTCTACACCTAACGGAAGAAGAGTGTTGGCAGCTAGAAGAGCAAAAGGCAGAAAGAGTTTAACTGTAAGTGCAGTACGCGCTAAGAGATAATTTCTGGGTTATCATATACAAAACATGCTTGGAAAAGTCAATTTTTCAGGCATTTTTTGTTGTTAAAAATTGCTAAAACTTTTCGTACTCATAAAAGTTATACGTATTTTTGAGAATTACTTCCTTGTAATTAATTAAATCAAGATCCAATGCCGCACAGAAACGAATCAGGAGAAAATATTATTCAACTTTCGAACGCTAAAATCGCTCAAAAAAGCTTTACCGTACTGAACAATGTAGATTTACACATTAAAAAAGGTAAATTCTGCTACCTAATCGGGAAAACCGGTTCAGGAAAAAGTTCTTTACTAAAAACACTTTACGGGCATATTCCTTTAGCGGGAGGTGTTGGACAAATTGCTGGTTTTGATTTGGCAGGATTGCGTCCTTCTGACATTCCGAATTTGAGAAGAAAACTTGGAATTGTTTTCCAAGATTTCCAATTGCTATCCGATAGAACAGTTGAAAAAAATCTTATGTTCGTCCTTGAAGCAACAGGTTGGAACAACAAAACGCAGATGGACGATCGTATTAACGAAGTTCTTGGAAGCGTTGGCATGAAAAGTAAGAAGCACAAAATGCCGCATGAATTATCTGGTGGCGAGCAGCAACGTGTTGCCATTGCAAGAGCACTTTTGAATCATCCGCAATTGATTCTTGCTGATGAGCCTACTGGAAACTTAGACCCTGAAACATCTAACGAAATTATGTCATTACTAAAACGTGTCGCTTTAGAAAATGAAGCTGCCGTAATTATGGCAACGCACGATTATCACATGATTCAAAACTTTCCTGGAGAAGCCATTCGTTGCGAAGATGGAAAAGTTACGGTTTTGGAAACCACTGAATTATTCGAATAATTCCTATTCGAGTTTACGAAAAAATATGAAACTCTTTGGTGAGTTCAAGATAATGGTCCGAGTATTTTCTCGGACTTTTTTCTATAATAAAATCTTGTTCTATCATCGATTTTTTATTCTTAGAAAACTCTAAAACAACTCGTTTTAAAGGACCATTTTCAATTCCAAAGATGGACACTTTTCGATTTAAATAAAGTTCATTTTCAATCGCTAAATTCTCGAATTCTGAAGAAGATTCTGCAGGAATAATCACCGAAAACAAACCATTTTCTGATAACAAATTGGATGCATTTGAAACCAATTGACTAAAACTTAATTCTTTTTGCTGTCTTGCTAAAACGTCTTTTTCAGAATCATTGATTTCAAAATACGGAGGATTAGAAAAAATCAAATCGTATTTTCGATTCGGTTTCCATTTATTGAAATCCGACAAAAAAACATGCAATCGTTCTGAAAATGGACTTTCTTTGAAATTTTGTTGAGTTAATTCAACCGATTGTGGATTGACATCAATTCCATCAATTTGAAGTTCTAAATTTCGTTGGGCAAGCATTAATGAAATCAAGCCCGAACCAACACCGATTTCAAGAGCTGATTTCGCATCCGAAACCGAAGCTAAAACACCCAGTAAAACACCGTCCGTCCCAACCCGAAAAACATCTTTGGATTGCTGAATATCAAATTGTTGAAATCGAAAAGCTTTCATTACATATTGGTCGGAATAAGAATCGTAAATGTAGTTCCCTTTCCAACTTCGGAATCCACAACGATCGTTCCTTTATAGTCTTCCACCATTTTACGAACCATGGACAAACCAAGTCCCATTCCCGAATTTTTAGATGTGAAATTGGGCTCGAAAATGCGTTCCCACATTTCATTTGGGATTCCTACACCATTATCTTCAACAGAGATTTTTACCTTTTTTTGAATTTGCTCCATATCCACATTGATAATCAATGGGCGATCTGGACTTTCCGCTTGTTTCGCATTGGTAATTAGGTTGGTAATAATTCTATTCAGGTAGATTTTATCCATATTCACCTGAATAGTTCCTTTATTTGAATGCAAAAAAATACGGTCACCACTGAACAGCTGAATAATATTTTCCATTTCTACCTTCAAATCGAAGGTTTCGTTATTCTTTTCAGGAAGTTGTGCAAACTGAGAAAACGCACTTGCCACCGAAGCAATTAAATCAATTTGATCAATTACCGTAGCACTCATCGCTTTCACTTTGTTTCTGATATTCGGATCTTCCGGGTCAAATCGGCGTTCAAAATTTTGAATCGTCAATTTCATTGGGGTCAACGGATTCTTCACTTCATGAGCTACCTGTTTTGCCATTTCACGCCACGCATGTTCTTTTTCGGTAAAAGACAAGCGTTCTTTTTGATCTTGAATCTTGAGAATCAAATTATTATATGACTTCACTAAGGACGACAATTCGTCGTTATGATAATATTTAATTGGACGCATTCCTGTGTCAAATAAAGACATTCGGGCAATAAGTTCTGAAAACTTACGTAACGCGTTAGTTACATTGTTAGAAATAATCCAACTTAACAAAACACTGAATCCAACAATAAATAGATTGATGAGAATGATGTATTTTAAATAGCGATTAAACACATCCAAATACGCTGAATCCGAATGATAATACGGAAAATAGACGACCGCGATAGGCTCCAGCATATTATTTTTCAACAAAATATACGATGAGATAACATTTGCGTCTAAACTAGAATCAAACGTGGGAACATCAACGCGTTGTTCACCCGCCAAAACCCGATTAAGAATCGGAAGATCAATTTTCTTCTGCGCAATTAAATTCGGATCTTTATTGGACATGATGAAGTTTCCGTTGAGATCATAAATCACCAAATCGTGCTTGCTAATATCCGCTATTTCATAGATTTTATTCCCTAAAATCTGAGGAAGATCTCCGGTTTCAACTTCGGAATGACTTACAGCATAATCCAAAGAGGCCATCACCACATCGGCTTTATTTTGTTGCTCCGTGCTACTTTGCTGCAATGCATTATCTCGTAAAATAAAATACGACAATACCGCCGAAGCGCCCACACTGAGCCCACAGATGACTAAAAACCCCCAGAAAATCTTATTTCTTAGACTTAATCCCTTGTATTTACGAAGCGGCATTCTGTTTTTTCATTAGTTTGGAAACATACTTTCCGACAATATCAAATTCCAAATTAACTTGGTCTCCGATTTTTAGATATTGCAAATTGGTATGCTCCCAGGTATACGGAATGATAGCTACAGAAAACTTGCCAATTTCACTTTTTGCTACTGTTAAACTTATTCCATTAACCGTAATTGAACCTTGAGGAACAGTTGTAAAATCCGTAGACTCCTGAAAACCAACGGTAATCAAATAACTTCCGTCTAAATTTTCAATCGACTCAATTTTTCCAGTTTGATCCACATGACCTTGCACAATATGCCCATCAAGACGATCGCCAACTTTTGTGCAACGTTCCAAATTCACAAAACTTCCCACTTGCCAAGTTCCTAGATTGGTTTTTTCAAGCGTTTCATCAATTGCATTAACCACATACGAATCGCCTAAAATCTCCACCACAGTAAGGCAACATCCACTATGAGCAACGCTCTGATCTATTTTCAATTCGTTTGTAAATGAACTTTTTATCGTAAAATTGAGATTAGAACCTTCACGTTCCATTTTTTCAACCTCCCCTATTCCTTCAATAATTCCCGTAAACATATTTTTAAAATTGCTAACTTTGTATGTTATAATTCTTCAAATATAATCAAATGAGTTCAAAACATCATAAAGTAAAAGTCGGAATTTCTGTAGGAGATTTCAATGGAATTGGTCCAGAAATCATCATGAAAAGCTTGAGCGACAAGAACATTACCGATTTTTTCACCCCTGTGATTTTTGGCTCTGGAAAGCTGTTCACGTATCAAAAGAACATTTTCAAGTTGAATGTAAATTTCAATTACATCAATTCGGCTTCGCAAGCGCAACCAGGAAAACTAAACATGGTGAATCTTTGGAAAGACAATGTAAATGTTGATTTCGGGAAACCAACGGAAGAGTCTACGAAAATGGCGATTGATTCTTTGGAAGCCGCAACCGAAGCTTTATTGAATAAAGAAATTGACATTTTGGTTACCGCTCCTATTAATAAGGACGAAATGATGAAGTATGGATTCAAACATGCGGGACACACAGGTTATTTTGAAGAAAAAATGAACAAAAAGGGATTGATGTTTTTAATTACAGAAGACTTAAAAGTTGCCGTTTCCACACATCATATTCCTGTTGCAGACATTGCAAACAATATTAGTAAAGAGAAAATTGTTTCTCAAGTTCGTATGCTTGCGCAATGTTTAAAAGAAGATTTCTGCATTCAAAAACCAAAAATCGCAGTTTTAGGACTGAATCCACATGCTGGCGATGGTGGTGTTATTGGTAAAGAAGAAATTGAAATTATCGAACCTGCTTTGAATCAACTATTCAACCAAGGAACCATGTCATTTGGGCCATTCCCTGCAGATAGCTTCTTCCAGCCTGAAAAGTACAAGAACTACGATGCGGTTTTAGCAATGTATCATGACCAAGGTTTAGCACCATTCAAAACAATTGCCTACGAAGAAGGCGTGAATTACACAGCGGGACTTCCATTTATTAGAACTTCGCCCGATCATGGCGTTGCTTATGATATTGCAGGACAAAACGTAGCGAATGAACAGAGTTTTACCGAAGCTATTTTTAGCGGAATTAAAATTTTCAAAAATAGAAGTGAATACCGTGAATTGGTTGCAAACAAACTAAGGAAAGCGGTTACCGATCACGGCGTAGATGAAGATCTTCCAGAATATTCGGAAAATTAATTTTTCAGAATGAAATTCTTCTAAAAAAAAGAGGAAATATAATTTGTAATATTAAAAAAAATGCATAGTTTTGCACACTCATTTTATGGACAAGTTTAAAAACTACGACATTGCGTTCAGCGGTCTTAAAAATGGGAAACATGAGTTTGATTTTGAAATCACTCAAGCGTTCTTTGATCTATTTGATACGGAAAAAGAATTTACTGATGCTAAAATCACGGCACACGTGCTTTTGGAGAAACACAGTACATTTTTAGAGTTTGTTATTACCACCAATGGTACTCTCGGGCTAGAATGTGACATTACGGGCGAACATTTTGATCACCCTTTTGAGAATAGCATTCAAGTTTTAGTAAAATTTGGTGAAGAATATGATGATTCTGACGAAAATGTTATTACCATCCCCATGCAAGATTACGCTTTTAATGTAGCACAATTAATATATGAAGATGTAATGCTTTCGGTTCCGATGAAGAAGCTATCGCCTAATGTTTCAGAAAAAGATTTGGATCTTTTAGATCAATTCAGTCCCAAAATTGTGGAAGAAGAAACAGAAGACAACGCTTCCGAAGAAATAGACCCAAGATGGGACGCATTAAAAAAATTGAAAAATAAATAGTTTAACAATATGATGAGACGGTGAAAATCTTCTCATCGCTCATCAAATTAAAAAAATTATTAGAGATGGCACATCCAAAGAGAAGACAATCGTCAACAAGAAGAGATAAGAGAAGAACACATTATAAAGCTGTTGCTCCTCAATTAGCTAAAGATGCTACAACTGGTGAATTACACCTTTTCCACAGAGCTCACTGGCATGAAGGAAAATTATACTACAGAGGTAAAGTAGTATTGGAAAAAGAAGTAGAAACTTCTGAAGAAAACTAAGACATAAATCGTGTTTTTTACACGTTTTGATACAAAAACCACTCGAAATTGATAAAAACGAGTGGTTTTTTGTTGCTTTTTACTATATTTGACCAAAATTAAACAACTACGAAATGGACATTAAAGACATCCAAAATTTGATAAAATTTGTATCGAAAGCAGAAGTATCTGAAGTAAAATACAAAACAAAAGATTTCGAAATCACGATTAAGACTCCACTTGCAGGTTCAGAAGTAAGCTATATGCCACAGCCGGCAGTTTACCAAGCACCACAAGCAATGGCTCCTCAAGCAGTAGCTGCTGCACCAGCAGTTGCAAGCGGTGAGAAAACAGAAGCAGCTTCTGATGACAGCAAATTCATCGTTATCAAAGCGCCAATGATTGGTACCTTCTACAGAAAACCATCTCCAGATAAAGACGCGTTCATCAACGTTGGTGACGAAGTAAGCGCTGGAAAAGTAGTTTGTGTAATCGAAGCTATGAAGCTTTTCAACCAAATTGAATCTGAAGTTAGCGGTAAAATCGTTAAAGTATTGGTAGACGACGCTACACCGGTAGAATACGATCAACCATTATTCTTAGTAGATCCATCTTAATAGAAATTAGATGTTAGACATTAGATGTTAGATTAAATTCTACATTTTAATGACATTATTAAATTCTCAAATTATCTAATTTTCAAATTAATAAAGATGTTCAAAAAAATATTAATCGCAAACCGTGGGGAGATCGCTATGCGAATCCTACGAACTTGCAAAGAGATGGGAATCAAAACAGTAGCTGTTTACTCAACTGCTGACAAAGATAGCTTACATGTACGATTTGCAGACGAAGCCGTTTGTATTGGCCCTGCAGCGAGTAAGGATTCCTACTTAAGAATCCCAAATATTATTTCAGCAGCAGAAATCACGAATGCCGATGCGATCCACCCTGGATACGGTTTCCTTTCTGAAAATGCCAACTTCTCTAGAATTTGTGCAAAGAACGGAATCAAATTTATCGGTGCAACTCCTGAGCAAATTGAAAAAATGGGTGACAAAGCGAATGCTAAAGCAACAATGAAAGCTGCTGGTGTTCCTTGTGTTCCAGGTTCTGACGGTCTTATCGAATCGTATGAAGATGCGGCTCGTATTGCGGAAGAAACTGGTTACCCAGTAATGATTAAAGCAACTGCCGGTGGTGGTGGAAAAGGAATGCGTGCTGTTTGGAAAGCGGAAGATCTTAAAGAACATTGGGAATCTGCAATTCAAGAAGCGATTGCTGCTTTTGGAAACGGCGGTATGTACATGGAAAAACTTATTGAAGAACCTCGTCATATCGAAATTCAGATTGCGGGCGATCAATATGGAAAAGCATGTCACCTTTCGGAAAGAGATTGTTCTATCCAAAGAAGAAATCAAAAATTGGTAGAAGAAACACCTTCTCCATTTATGACGCCTGAGCTTCGTGAAAAAATGGGTGATGCTGCAGTAAAAGCTGCTGAATTCATCGGTTACGAAGGTGTAGGAACGATTGAATTCTTGGTAGATAAGCATCGTAACTTCTACTTTATGGAAATGAACACTCGTATCCAAGTAGAACATCCAATCACGGAACAAGTAATTGATTACGACTTAATCAGAGAGCAAATTCTTTTAGCTGCTGGTGAACGAATTTCTGGGGTAAACCATTATCCGAAATTACATTCGATTGAATGCCGTATCAATGCGGAAGATCCATACAATGATTTCCGTCCTTCTCCAGGGAAAATTACAAGTTTAAATATTCCTGGTGGACATGGTATCCGTGTAGACACACACGTTTATTCCGGTTATACTATTCCATCTAATTACGATTCTATGATTGCAAAGTTGATTACCACGGCTCAAACTCGTGAAGAAGCTATTGCAAAAATGAAACGTGCTTTAGACGAATTCTATATTGAAGGCGTGAAAACAACCATTCCTTTCCACAGACAGTTGATGGAAGATCCAGATTTCTTAGCTGGAAACTACACAACGAAGTTTATGGAAACCTTCGAACTTAATAAAGATTACGATTATAATTAAGATAAGCTGCTTCTTCGGAAGCAGTTTTTTTTTCGCCCAAAATAAGTTAATTTTGTAGGAAACCTTAATATAATTGACATGTCAGAAAATCAGAACGCACAATTTTACATCGATTTAGAAAACGAATACGGAGCGCACAATTATCATCCACTTCCTGTAGTATTGGATCGTGGTGAAGGTGTTTTTGTTTGGGATGTTGAAGGCATGCGTTATTACGATTTTCTTTCCGCCTATTCAGCGGTGAACCAAGGACACTCGAATCCGAAGATTGTTCAAGCTTTAACGGAGCAAGCTCAAAAATTGGCATTAACGTCGAGAGCATTTTACAATTCGAATTTGGGAATTTATGAGAAGAAAATAACCTCTATTTTTGGTTTTGATAAAGTTCTTCCCATGAATTCTGGTGCCGAAGCGGTAGAAACAGCTGTGAAAATCGCTAGAAAATGGGGATACGAAGTCAAAGGAATTGAAAATAACCAAGGAAAAATTATCGTATGCGAAAACAATTTCCACGGTCGTACCACAACTATCGTATCATTTTCGAATGATCCCGATGCCAATTTCAATTATGGCCCTTTCACACCTGGATTTATCCGAATTCCCTACAATGATATTGCCGCGTTAGAGCAAGTTTTAGAAAACTCTGGAGATATTTGTGCATTTCTTGTTGAACCAATTCAAGGAGAAGCAGGCGTTTATGTTCCTGATAACGGCTATTTAGCGAAAGCAAAAGAATTATGTGCTGCGAAAAATGTTTTATTTGTTGCAGATGAAGTTCAAACGGGAATTGCGAGAACAGGAAAAATGCTGGCTTGCGATCACGAAAACGTTCAGCCAGATGTTCTAATTTTAGGAAAAGCACTGTCAGGGGGAATGTATCCTGTTTCGGCTGTTTTAGCAAACAATGAAATTATGAATGTTATTAAACCAGGTCAACATGGCTCTACTTACGGGGGAAATCCATTGGCTTGTGCAGTTGCGATTGCCGCATTGGATGTCGTTTTAGATGATGATTTAGCGAATAAAGCAGAAATTCTTGGTCAACAATTCCGTGAAGGCGTTCAAAGAATCATGGAGAAAACGGATTTAATTAAAAACGTTCGTGGAAAAGGTTTGTTAAATGCAATTATCATTAACGATACACCAGAAAGCTCAACAGCTTGGAATTTATGTTTAAATCTAAAAGAAAACGGACTTCTTGCAAAACCAACGCACGGAAACATCATCCGATTGGCGCCACCATTGGTTATTACAGAAGATCAAGTTCAAGAATGTTTAGCGATTATTGAAAAAACATTTTTAAAATATCAAGCTTAAAATCATACAAAACTTCAGCATTCCGCTGAAGTTTTTTGTTTTCCATCGAAAAATTATCATTTTGATGAAAACTAAAACTTTACAAATGCTTAATTTTGCAGTCTAAAATTTCAAAATGGAAAAGGTACGTGTACGTTTTGCGCCCAGCCCAACCGGTGCGTTGCATTTAGGTGGAGCTAGAACCGCTTTATATGATTATTTATTTGCAAAAAACCAAGGCGGCGACTTCGTTCTTCGAATTGAAGATACCGACTCTACTCGATTTGTAGAAGGTGCAGAAGATTATATTATGGAAGCCCTAGAATGGTGCGGTATTATTCCAGATGAAAGTCCGAAACATGGTGGGCCTTACGGACCTTATAGACAATCGGAAAGACGTGATATCTATGATAAATACACGGAAGAAATTTTAAAAACAGATTACGCATATATCGCTTTTGACACGCCCGAAGAATTGGATGCGATTCGTAAAGAATTTGAAGAAAAAGGAGACGTTTTCGCGTACAATTATCAAACGAGAGAACGTCTTAGAAATAGCTTAACGCTTTCAAAAGAAGAAGTTGATGCATTAAAAAGCCAAAATGTTCCGTATGTCGTTCGTTTCAAAATGCCGTTTGATCGTGTTTTGAATTTAGAAGACATCATCAGAGGAAAATTCTCGGTGAACACCAATATACAAGACGATAAAGTTTTGGTGAAAAATGACGGCATGCCAACCTACCATTTTGCCAATATCATTGATGACCACGAAATGAAAATTTCGCACGTTATTCGTGGGGAAGAATGGCTTCCTTCAATGGGACTGCACGTTCTTTTGTATGAAGCAATGGGTTGGGAAGCTCCAGAATTCGCTCATTTATCTTTGATTTTGAAGCCAGAGGGCAAAGGAAAATTAAGCAAAAGAGATGGTGATAAATTTGGATTTCCAGTTTTCCCACTTGATTTTAAAGATCCAGCAACCGGAATTGTTTCAAAAGGCTATCGTGAAGACGGATATTTCCCAGAAGCGTTTATCAACTTCCTTGCGTTGTTAGGATGGAGTCCTGCGGACGATAAAGAAATCATCAGTTTAGATGAAATGGCAAAAGAATTTGATTTGCATAAAGTTCACAAAGCAGGAGCTCGGTTTTCAAAAGAAAAAGCAGAATGGTTTAATCACCAGTATTTGCAAATGAAATCCGTTCCCGAATTGACAAGTCTTTTGAAAGCGCTTCCAGAGCTTCAAAATATATCAATTCCAAATGATAAGCTAGAAAAAATTGTTGAGTTGATGAAGGAAAGAGCCACTTTCGTGAAAGACATTTACGAAAATGGAAAATTCTTCTTTGAAGCACCAAATTCTTACGAAGATAAAGCAGCGAAAAAAGCGTGGCATGATCAAGCGGGAGAATTGCTTACTGAATTGATTTCAAAAATTGAAAACACCCCATTTGAAGCAGCTTCTTTGAAAGAAACCATGCATCAAATTGCAGAAGATAAAGGTGTTGGAATGGGTAAAATCATGATGCCGTTACGTCTGGCTTTAGTTGGAGAGCTAAAAGGACCGGACGTACCAGATATAATGGAGGTCATTGGAAAAGACGAAACCATCGCCCGAATTCAAAATGCATTAAGCAAATTATCCTAGTCTATTAATTATTTCTTAAATTTGATTTTTTAAAGATCATTGTATCCCTATGGAATATTTAGAATTTGAACTTCCTATAAAAGATTTAGTTGAGCAATTAGGAACCTGCTCTATCGTTGGTGAAGACGCGGGTATCGACATGAAATTAGCGTGCAGCCAAATCGAAGATAAAATTATCGCAGCTAAAAAAGAAATCTACGGAAATCTGACACCTTGGCAAACGGTACAACTTTCAAGACATCCAGATCGTCCTTATACCTTAGATTACATCAACGGAATTGTTGATGAAGGAAGCTTTTTAGAATTGCATGGAGACAGAAATTTTGCAGATGACCCAGCGATGGTTGGTGGAATGGCAACAATTGACGGTCAAAAAGTAATGATTATCGGAACGCAGAAAGGTCGTACAACAAAAGAAAGACAAAAAAGAAGATTCGGAATGCCGAATCCTGAAGGGTATAGAAAAGCGCTTCGATTAATGAAGTTGGCGGAAAAATTTGATATTCCTGTCATTACATTTTTAGATACACCAGGAGCTTATCCAGGGCTTGAAGCGGAAGAAAGAGGACAGGGCGAAGCTATTGCGAGAAATATTTTCGAAATGGTACAACTAAAAACTCCAATTTTAACGTACGTAATTGGTGAAGGAGCTAGTGGTGGTGCTTTAGGAATTGGTGTAGGTAACAAAGTTTATATGTTGCAATACACGTGGTATTCGGTAATTGCTCCTGAAAGTTGCTCTTCAATTTTGTGGAGAAACTGGGATCACAAAGAAGATGCGGCAAACGCGTTAAAACTAACGCCAAATGATATGTTGCAAAACGAATTAATTGACGGGATTATTGAGGAACCTCTTGGTGGCGCTCATTACGACCCTAGCGTTGCTTATCAAAATTTAAAAGCTTCAATCCTACAAAACATTAATGCATTCAAGAAGTTTTCTAAAGAGGAAATTATGACTCAAAGACAAGAAAAATTCATTGCAATGGGTCGTTTTAAAGGCTAAATGTGAACATAAACAATAAATAAAAACTCCACTTTTTCAAGTGGAGTTTTTATTTATTTGCCTTTCAATGTGATTTCCACATCTTGACTAATATCTTTCGATGACGAGTATTTGGCATCACAAACGGAAGTTGTAATTACATACTTTCCTTTGGGAACCAAAATGTAATTATCATTATTAGCAGGAACATCGAGATTGTAAAACTTTTTACCACTTAATTTCACCACCAATCGGCATTTCGATTTATTAATAATTCGAACATAGGCTTCTTTTCGATTCGGGTCGTTATTGAAAATATGCGTCAGCAGCTCTGCTGTTTTTTGATTTTGAGCACTTGGCTGTCCACTTCCAGAATTTTTATTCACTGTTTTCGCCATTTTATCCGTGTTCAATGGTTTCACTATTGGCTTTGCACTCGCCTCACCTGCTCCGGTTGGAGACATTAAAGTAGCCATTCTACGCTTCAACATCGGAACTTTGGGATGCGTTGGGTTCGCTTTTACAAAAGCTGCAATAACCGTTACATCATTGGATTTTTCTACAACATCAATACGTTGAACTTGCTGTGAAAACGCCAATAAAGTGAATGAGAAAAACAAAAGAAATAAACCTCTTTTCATTGCATTTGTATTTTTGTAAAGTTTAGATAAATAAAATAGTATAACGTTAAAAGTCTGTTTTTAGTTTATTTGAAAATCATTATCTTTGCAGGGCAAAAAAAGGAATCATAAGATAACTAAATTTTAATAAAAATAAACAATAATTATGTATACACCAGTAGCAGCAGACGTAGCTAAATTAAGAAACACGACAGGTGCAGGGATGATGGACTGCAAAAAAGCATTAGTAGAAGCTGAAGGAGACTTTGAAAAAGCAATCGAAATCCTTAGAAAAAAAGGACAAAAAGTTGCTGCTAACAGAGCCGATAGAGAATCTACTGAAGGAGCTGTAATCGCAAGAGTTAATGAAGATAACACATTAGGTGCAATCATTTCATTAAACTGTGAAACTGACTTCGTTGCTAAAAATGAGGCTTTCGTAGAATTAGCTTACGAATTGGCAGAAATGGCTCTTACTGCTGGATCTAAAGAAGAATTATTGGCTACCGATTTCCACGGAATTACGGTTGCTGATAAATTAATCGAGCAAACTGGAGTTATCGGTGAAAAAATTGAAATCGGTGCTTTCGAATCTATCCAAGGTGCTTATTTGAAAGAATACATCCACGCGGGTAACAAGATTGCTGCAATTACTGCTCTTTCTTCAAAAGTAGACAACGCTTCTGAAATCGCTCACGCTGTTTCTATGCAAGTTGCGGCTATGAACCCAATCGCTTTAGATGAAACTCAAGTTTCTCAAGAGATCATCAACAAAGAATTGGAAATTGAAAAAGAATTGTTGCTTAAAGAAGGTAAGCCTGAAAACATCATCGAGAATATCTTGAAAGGTAAAATGCAAAGATTCTACAAAGACAATACATTGGTACACCAAGCATTCATCAAAGACGGAAACGTTTCTGTTGCTGAGTATGTAAAAACAGGTGGTGCTGATCTTAAAGTTGTAGGATTTGTAAGAGTTGCTTTATCATAAGTAAAATCTCACAAAACAATATCAAAACTCTTCCAAAAGGAAGAGTTTTTTTTATTTAAGTCAATCAATAAAAGCAATTTAGTAGTAACTTTGATTTCTTAACTCATTTCGTGAATGAAGAAATTTCTATTCCTTTTAGTATTTGTATTTACTGCCGTTTCCTTAAAAGCTCAATTAGACACGGACCATTGGTTTGCACCGATGGCCGCTGCCAATTCTCGAACATTAACGAATTTCAACTCCTATCTATATTTATCTACCAATGAAACCACTCCATTTCGAGTGGACGTTTACAATAGCAATAAACTTTTCACCAATGTACAGCTTGTAAAAGGGAATCCCCAAAAAATACAAATCCCTGAAGAATTTATGGTCACCGTAAATCCAATTGAAATACTAACTCCTACATCCAAAGGACTATACGTAAAAGGAACTAAAAAGTTTTTTGCTAATTATCGATTTTCCGTATTAAATCATGCGGAAATCATTACGTCCAAAGGCTTAGCAGGAATAGGGACAGAATTTTATGCGGCGATGGCTCCCATTTCTGGAACTGCAGAATACGTTAATGCAACTATTGGAATTTTAGCAACTGAGGACAATACTGAAGTTTCCATTTCAAATTATGACTCTGATGTCGTTTTTTCCAACGGCAATACCGATGACGACTTAAAAGTCATTTTAAATAAGGGGCAATCTTACATTATTGATGCTAACTCTGTAAGAGAACAAGCAAATCAAGCTGGATTAATAGGAGCTCATATCGTTTCAAATCACCCTATTTCCGTAACGAATGGTAATTTTAATGGAATTTATACATGGAATAATTTCACTAATAATGACATTTTAATGGACCAAGCAGTTCCTGTTAATCGATTAGGAAATGATTTTGCCATTATTAAAGGAAATGGAGATATAACCTCTGGAATGGAAGCTGTATTACTCGTTGCGACTGAAGACAATACAGATGTTTTTGTAAATGGAGCTACCACTCCCATTATTACAATAAACAAAGGAGAAAACTATACAATCCAAAGTACTGAATATGTATCTCATGGTATGGGAAACTATAATATTGGTATAAAGACGAGTAAAAACCTATATGTTTATCAATTACTTGGTGGAACGAGCTCCGGCTCCATCTATGCAACTGGAGGATTCAATTATATTCCTCCTCTAAATTGTTTCCTTCCAAGTAAGGTTGATGAAATAGGCTATATTAATGAAATAGGATACGAATATTATAATACTAAACTAAATATTCTATCTCAAAAGGGCGGAGTTATTACCGTTAATGGTAGCTCATTAAATTCAAGTAATGGACCATTCCCAGTAGCGGGAAATCCCGATTGGGAAACTTATTCAGTCCCTAATGTATCAGGAAATATTACCGTAAACTCAACAAAATCAGTTACTGCTGGAATTGCTGCTGGAAACGGCGCCGTGGGCTATGGTGGTTATTTTGCAGGATTTTCTTCGATCCCTTCAATTACAAAAACAGGCGATTGTTTTTCTGGAACACTCCTCCAAGTTGATGATTCTTACGACACGTATCAATGGTATTTTAATGGAGCTCCCATTCCAGGTGCAACAACTTATTTTATCAATCCTGAAGTTTTAGGTTCAGGAGCTTATACGTGTCAAATTTCAAAAAATTTATGCGGTTCCGAAACGACAAAACCCTACGACTATACACTTTGTCCCCCCATAGCCAACATTCCATTTTCGATTGGTAGTTGCGAAGAAATCAACATACAACCAAAATTCACAACTTCTACGCAGACTTTGGTTCCAAATAATTCGAGAATAATCGTAAATCCAGTTTTCGGAACTGTAACAATTGACCCCACAACTGGTTTAGTAAACTATAAAGTAAATTCTAATCTTACTCAAGATGAAGAAGATATGTTTGTATTTTATGTGGAAGGAAATGGAGACCCGGCAGATTTTGAATATTTTAGAGTCAATGTAAAAATTAATTTTCTAAAAGTTCAAAATGCAACTTTAAAATCATGTTCCGACGCAACAGGAAAAGGCATTTTTAATCTTGAATCAGCAGTTGTTACTCAAGAAGTAGATACAAAAATTGCGTATTTCCAAGATTCTGATTTTAATTTACCAATAACAAATCCCACTGCTTATTCTTCCCTGACAACAACCGTTTATGCAAAAATAACGTCCATTTATGGATGTAGTGCAACAAGTAAAATTGATCTTGAGGTAGTTCCGTCTCCGAATATAGATACATCAAAACTAAATCCTGTAAATTGCGATGATGATTTTGATGAAAAAGTACATATTGATTTCAATTTGGTTACTTCACAAATTGTTAATCAATCGGACTATTTTAATGTTCAGTACTATTTAAGTAGTTCGGATGCGCAAAATGGAAATACTTCAACACTTCCAACAAATTGGAGTTATACAGCTCCTACAACGGTTTACGTTCGCGTTGATTCTAAGGGAGCAAATTGTACTCCTGCTTTTGGCGAAATTCACTTTGATTTTAAGTCGAGAACGTCGTTAGTATCAAATTCCATTATTCAACCCGTATGTGACTCTGACCTAAATGGTTCTGAAACCTACGATTTTAAATCTGCTCTTTCATTATTAACGACAAGTCCTACGCTTAGCTCTTCAATTTTTAAAACAGAATTAGAAGCTCAGAAAAGTACAAATCCGATTTCAAATCCAACGGTTAAAGATGGTGAAATCTACTATCTAAGAGTATCCGATGGTATAAATTGTGCAAATATTGCAGCCGTTAAAATTCAGATGAAATCTTCGAGAAAATCAGAAACTTTGGTTGATCAAACCATTTGTCCAGAATCAAAAACGGTATTAGATGCAGGATCAGGTTACGATTATTATCATTGGAGTACGGGAGAAGAAGGAACATCATTATCTCAAATTCAAGTTGCTCCAGGAAATTATTGGGTTGATTTGACAGCAAATGGATGTGTTTACAGACAAGAAGTTCGTGTATTTGCCGCTGAACTTCCAACCATAGAATCTATCGAAATAAAAGGCAATACAGCAACTATTGTGACTAAAGGTGCCACTCCTTCATTGCAATATTCACTAGATAAAGTAGAATGGTTTACTTCTCCTACTTTTACAAATCTTGAAAGAGGCATACATACTGTTTACGTAAAATCGAAAGACAATTGTAGCCCAATAAGTAAAGAATTTTTAATAATTAATCTAATCAACATCATTACACCCAATGATGACGGCAAAAATGACGTATTAGATTATTCCGATTTGAGGATTAAAAAAGATGTTCATATCAGAGTTTTTGACCGTTATGGAGTGATTCAATATGATTCGCCAGCTGATAGTTATATATGGGATGGAAAAAGAAATGGGCGACCATTGGCAACAGGAACCTATTGGTACACGATTCAATGGATAGAACCAGATACCAACCTCCCAGTAACCTATTCCAATTGGATTTTGGTGAAAAATCGCGATTAATTAACAGTTTTCGAAGAACTTTAATATAACTTTAACCCTTAAAAAGCATCTAAAGAGAAGACTAATCATAAGATTATCGATATTTTTGCAGCATAATGAAGAATCTATTTATCGGGTGTTTACTTTTTATTTACAGTTGGTTTCAAGCCCAAGAATTTCGGGGGCAAGTTTATATGAAAGAAGACTCGTACGTTTTCCTAAATCATATTTACGTTACGAACATTACGACGCATAAAACAGTGCTTACAAAAAACAATGGTCATTTTATCATTGAAGCAAAACCGGGGGACATTGTGCGTTTTACATCCATTTTAACCGACCGTAAAGAATATACGTTGAATCAAGATTTATTGAATAATTCCAATAATTTTATTCAGCTAAGTCCGATGTACCATGAGATTCAGGAAGTTGTTATCCGTTTTAAGCCTTCGGGAAATCTTAAAAAAGATGTCATGGCTTTGAAATCAAGTGAAAAGTCTTTTGAAATTGCAAAAATTGTTGGCTTACCAGAGCCAAAAGGCGATGGTACATCTCCTGTTAACCCACCAGTGGCATTAGCTGGAGGAGGTCTTACATTTAGCGTGGATACGATTTTTGATTTGGTTTCAGGAGAACATAAAAAGAAAATCAGATTGTATCAATACGAAAAAATGGCTAAAAATGTATCAGCCATGAAGGCCTATTTTGGTGCGGAATATTTCCAAAAATTACGAATCCCGAATAATCTTATTGATAATTTTTTAGAATTTGTTTACACTTCAGATAACATTTCGCATTATTTTGACGCTGGAAATTTAGAAGGAACTCGAACTTCAATTGAAAAATACCTACCTATTTATCTTAAACGATTAGAGTCCTCTAAAAAGATGTCAATACAAGATTAGAAAGGGGTTTTCTCCTAATCTAATTACAATTAATTTTGGTATTTTGCGTTGTTAAGTAGAAATACCGAAACATTCCACAAAAAAGGAATTCAAAAATCAAATTGTGATGAAAAAATGTATACTCTTTTTATTCCTATTGGTAAGCTGTTTTAGCTTTTCCCAGAAGAAGACGAAAGATTATTCTAACATACTTAGAAGTACCAACATTTACGAAATCAACGCATTTTTACGCGATGCGCATCCGGACGATCCCAGAAGATCTGTTCTGAAGCCGAAAGTGATGAAAATGATGAAAGAATACATTCGCGAGGCAAAAGAAGGCGACCAAAAGGTGAAGCAAATGCAGGAAATGCTTGCGTTGTTGAGAAGTAGGCCTTCCACAAAAATATCGTTTGATGAAATGAACGCAATCATCAAACGAAAACAAATTCAAAAAATGCAAGCCGAGCTAGCTCGTATGGGGAAAATCAACACCCAACAAGCCACGCCTATTGCGCCCTATGGCTACACATACAAAGCTTCGCCGTCAACCTATCAAGAACCGAGCACGGGAACACCAACAGCTTTCGTAAATACCGAAGAAGACGAGTTTAAAATGCTGATGCAAGTAAATCCTGTTGAGCATAAAAACAAAACCGTTCAACTCCTGAATTCACTTTTTGATAATGACCCGAATGCCAAAGACGTTATTGTGATGATCGAAAACAAATCCGATTGCAACATTATCGTTCGTATGGAAGGGCGTGGAACCTCGAATTTTCGTTTAGCAATTCCCATGCATACCGAAAACTCCATTGTAATTCCGAAAGGAGATTATTTATTTACGAGTCTCGTTTGCGGTGCACAATATGCCTCTCAAAAAACCGTACAAAAAGCATTAATGGTTGCCTTAGGAAATCCTGCCGCTTTAGCCCAAAAAGCGAAGTAAAAATTCAAGCAAATTCTGTAATAATCCGCAGAAATTCTGTAATATTGCATGTAAGAATAATACATGGGAAAGAATAAAATTGCTCGTTTTGAAGAAAACAAGCGTTTGGAAAATGTCATCCAGCCTACTCGCGACGAAGCACTTGCTGGATTTCATTTGCAAGGAAAATGGAGAAGTGATTTTTTTAAGAACGAAAATCCTATTGTTTTAGAATTAGGCTGTGGAAAAGGTGAATATACCGTTGGTCTTGCTAAAAAATTTCCTGAGAAAAACTTTGTCGGAATTGACATTAAAGGAGCTCGATTTTGGTTTGGTGCTAAAGAGGCCACAGTTGATAATATGAACAATGTTGCTTTTCTACGAACCCAAATTGAATTGGTTGATTGCTTTTTTGGTGAAAATGAAGTTGACGAAATTTGGATTACTTTCCCCGATCCTCAAATCAAATACAAGCGTACAAAACATCGTTTAACCCATCCTGATTTCTTGGATCGGTATAAAAAGATTCTAAAACCTGGTGGTGTCATCCATTTGAAAACAGATTCCGAGTTCTTGCACGGCTATACATTGGGACTTTTGCAAGGTTTAGGTTACGAAATCCTAACGGCACACCACGATATTTACGGAGCTCCAGAATACGAACCAGGGACTCCACTATTGCGCGATGTAAGAACCTATTACGAAGAGCTATTTTCGGCAAAAGGAAAAACGATTACCTATATCAAATTCCGCGTACATTAATGAGAAAAGTGTTTTTGTGCGGTGTATTCGCTTTAGGTTTAGGTGTTTCTACGAATGTTTATGGGCAAAAAAATGGTAATGACAAAATCATGAATTCGACGAACGTTAAAGAAATTGAAACGTTCTTAGCGAGTGCTCATCCTGACGATCCAAGAAGAAATTTATTACGAAAAAAACTAGTTCGTATCAAGAATGAAACGTGGTCTAAAGGTCATCTAGTAAAAACACCAACGAAAGTAAGCACACCTAAAACGGTTGCTAATTTAGTTCCTGTCAACCCAATGAAAGCGAGTTTTGCAGTTGAGAAAACAGCAGAGATATCGATTCCAAATGGCATTAAACCCGAAAAAGAAATTACCGTTTTAATAAAAAATCCGGAGGAAGCAGAGTTTGAAAGGCTCATGTCTTTAACACCGAAAGAGCATCAAGCAAAAACGGTTCAATTACTGAACTCCATGTTTGACAGCGATAAGAAAAACTCCAAAGAAGCGATAATTTTAGTAGAAAATAATTCGGATTGTAATTTGGTTATGCGAATTAATGGCCCAGAAAAATACAGTCTTGCCGTGCCTAGTAGAGCTAAAAACTTTGTGGTTGTTAAGAAAGCCAATTACACCATTCAAAGTTCTGTTTGTAACGTACCCTACACTTCAACAAAAAACCTCAACAAAAGCGTTATTATTGCTTTAAATCACAGAACACAACCTACGACAACAACCGTTAATACATTATCAAAACCGAATGGCAAAGGAGCTTCTAATTAAGATATATATCATTTCACTTAAAAAATAAAGCACAAAAAAAAGGTCTGAATAAATTCAGACCTTTTTTATTTTAGCGTTTTTGAAATCTTATTGATCTTCAAAATCTTTATCTGCATCAGCAGTTACTTTTTCTCCTTCTTCTTTAGACTTTTCTTTGTCTGCTTTTCTTTGAGATTGTCCTTCTTTGATAGCATCAGCTACAATAGTTAAGATCATATCTACAGATTTAGAAGCATCGTCGTTTCCTGGAATTACGTAATCTACTTTTCTAGGATCAGAGTTGGTATCTACGATAGCGAAAACTGGAATACCCAATTTTTTAGCTTCCGTAACTGCGATGTGCTCTCTCATGATATCAACTACGAAGATTGCAGATGGAAGACGCACCATGTCAGCGATAGAACCTAAGTTCTTCTCAAGGTTAGCTCTTTGTCTGTCAACTTGTAATCTTTCTTTCTTAGAAAGCGTTTCGAAAGTACCGTCCTTCTTCATTTTATCAATAGCGTTCATTTTCTTAACCGCTTTTCTGATCGTTACGAAGTTAGTAAGCATACCTCCTGGCCATCTTTCTGTAATATAAGGCATGTTAAGTTCAGCAGCGTGCTTTGCAACTACTTCTTTCGCTTGCTTTTTAGTTGCTACGAAAAGAACTTTTTTACCTGCAGAAGTAATTTTTTCTAATGCACTACAAGCATCTTCTAATTTTACAGCTGTTTTATGTAGGTCGATAATGTGAATACCATTTTTCTCCATGAAAATGTATGGAGCCATATTCGGATTCCACTTTCTAGTCATGTGACCGAAGTGTACACCTGCCTCTAAAAGGTCTTTTACATTTACTTTTGCCATGTTTTCCTGTTTTGTTAGTTTACTTTCCGTCTTTTAAACAATCAACAACTTCTTTAGATGGGAGAAGCGTTTGGATGCTAAACGTAACGGGCAATATTTTTGTTACAAAATAGAACCAAGTATCGAGATTGAAGAAAAACCAAAATGGTCTTGAATCTTGTATCTGATAGCTTGAATCTTGATAATTAACGTTTTGAGAATTGGAATTTTTTTCTCGCTTTTTTCTGTCCTGGCTTCTTTCTTTCTACCATTCTAGCATCTCTAGTCAATAGACCTTCTGGCTTAAGTGCCAAACGGAACTCTGCGTTAATATCGCAAAGTGCTCTAGAAATACCCAGTCTGATAGCTTCTGCTTGACCAGTAATCCCTCCACCGAAAACATTTACAGTAACATCGTACTGTCCAGCTGTTTCAGTAAGTAAAAAAGGTTGGTTAACCTTGTAGTTTAACACGTCTGTAGAAAAGTATACTTTAGAATCTTTCCCGTTAATAGTAACGTTTCCGCTACCTGGTTTAACGTACACTCTCGCTACAGAAGTTTTTCTTCTTCCGATTTTGTGAACTGTAGACATACTATTTAAATTCGTTTAGGTTAATAACTTTAGGCTGTTGAGCTTCTTGTTTGTGCTCAGTCCCTTCATATAAATAAAGGTTTTTATACAACTGAGATCCTAATTTGTTTTTAGGAAGCATCCCTTTTACAGACTTTTCTAAAAGTCTCATTGGATTCTTCTTAGCAAGATCTTCAGCAGTAATAGACTTTTGCCCACCTGGATATCCTGTATGCCAAATGTAGGTTTTGTCTGCCCACTTGTTTCCTGAAAGACTAATCTTTCCTGCATTCAAAACAATAACGTTATCACCACAATCTACGTGAGGCGTAAAGTTTGTTTTGTGCTTACCTCTCAAAATCTTTGCAACCGCAGAAGCTAGTCTTCCTAACGGCTGTCCTTCAGCGTCTACCACAACCCATTCTTTATTTGCAGTAGCTTTGTTCGCTGATACAGTTTTGTAACTTAATGTATTCACACTTATAAGTTTAACGATTAAACATAATTTTCCCAATAAGGGTGTGCAAAGGTATAGATTTTTTTTGGAAGGAAAAAATATTTTTAGGAATATCCTGAATTTTCCTTTTAATAGCCGTATCTAAATCTTCTTTATTTAAAAAGCGAAAAAACAAACTCTTTGTCATGGCATAGTTGTTGATTTCGGACGAGTACTAAAACACAAAGTTGAAATAGTACTTTAACTTGGGAGGCGAAATTTTATTTCGTCTCTTTTTTTTATTCCAAATAGTAATCGTACTCATTCTTTTAGTATTTTGCATTATTAAAAAACTCAAAGCAAACGATTAAATGAGTCATCACGGAAAATTAAGAACGAACAAAACCTGCTTAAACTGCGGCCATCATGTTGAAGAACGCTTTTGCCCACATTGCGGACAAGAAAATACCGAACCGAGAAAGCCGTTCCATTATTTATTTACCCACTTTTTTGAAGACTTAACGCACTACGACGGACAGTTTTGGGGAACAATTAAAAATTTACTTTTCAAACCAGGAAAATTAACCAACGTCTATTTGAAAGGGAAAAGACAGGTTTATGTACCGCCTGTAAAACTCTATATCTTCATTAGTTTTGTCACTTTCCTAGTAATTGCGTTTAGTGATTTACGTGCAGATAATTTATTAAAATACAAGAAAGACAGCAAAACTGCGGCAGTCGTTGAACGACTTGATCCAGTCAAAATTCTTGAAGAAGAAAAGAAGAAAGGCCCTGTGTCTAAAGAGGATTCACTTTTAATAATGAATACATTTTCTACACTTAAAGTAGATGAGAATTCTAAAGACCAAATTCCTAGCATGTTTGATATGAAAAAACCGCTTGACAAAGACGCAAAGTATAAAGGTGCAGATAACATGAAAGAGTACGATTCCATCTACAAAAGCAACTCGTTTTTGCAAAGAAATATTGAAAGACCATTTGCTAAAAAGTATTTTGAATATAGAGAACAAGGCATATCAAAAGCAGATATTCTCAATAATTTCACGATGACCTTTTTTCACACCATCCCGAAAGCACTATTTATTTATATGCCTTTGTTTGCTTTCATTTTATGGTTATTCCACAGTAAAAAGAAATGGTGGTATTTTGATCATGGTGTATTCACATTACACTATTTTTCCTTTCTACTATTAATGGTTTTCTTTACCATGATTAGTTATAAGCTGTTTCATCTTTTACCTGAAAACATATTTTTCAAAGTCCTATCCTACTTAGTTTATTTGGCCATTTTATGCTATAGCGTCCTTTATTTTTACTTGGCTCACCATCGCGTCTATAAAACAAGTCGAATTTATAGCGTAGTCATTGGAAGTATCATTTTCGTTATAAACTTTATTACTTTTGAATTTTTACTAATATTTTTAATATTAATAAGTGCATTAATGATGCATTAAATAAAAAAGAAGTCCACTCGAATCAGAGTGGACTTCTTTTTTATTTAAACTTATAAATCTTAATAGCGAAGTGATTTACTTTCTTTAAAACTTGCAATTAAATAATAGGCTACAAAAACTGTTGAAAAGCGGATAATCGATGGAATCACAATAATGAAGTCGAAAAATAAAAATCCTAATGCTAAAATGACTGCAACACCGATAAAGGAAATCATCATTTTCTTCGCCAGCGGCCATTCTGGATGATCAACAAAATAGGCCAATCCCCAGCCTAGCCCAAAAGCAGCAGAATAAAACAAATCTAATTTCCATTGTCCTGTTCCAAAAAAATAATAATTCCCAAGAAAACTAGCCAGGGTTCCTATCGCAAAATACATCAACGCTCTTCCCATAATTGCAAATAATTGAAGCTGCAAAGATAAAGAAAATCACCCTAAAATAACACGACAAAACCTGTACATCGGGATTTTAAAATTTACATGGATATCCTTATATTTGGAGGATTGCTTATTAAGATATGGAAAACCAAAAATATACCCCTAACAATAAGGTTAGAATTGTAACTGCGGCGGCTCTTTTCGACGGGCACGACGCAGCAATTAATATTATGCGTCGTGTGATCCAAGGTTCGGGATGCGAAGTGATCCACCTCGGACACGACAAATCTGCTGAGGAAGTGGTAAACACTGCGATTCAGGAAGATGCTAACGCCATTGCATTGACGTCGTATCAAGGTGGTCACAACGAGTATTTCAAGTACATTTATGATCTTTTGAGAGAGAAAAACTCACCACAAATCAAAATTTTTGGTGGTGGTGGCGGTGTAATTCTGCCTGAAGAAATCAAGAATTTAATGGATTATGGTGTGGACAGAATTTATTCTCCAGACGATGGTCGCGAGCTTGGACTTCAAGGGATGATCGATGATTTGGTGAAAAGATCAGACTTCGCAACAGGTGAAAAAATTACGGCTGCTGATGTTAATGATTTAAAATTTGAAGATTCTGCAAAGTTGGCGCAAATCATCTCTGCTGTTGAAAACTTCTCTGATGAAAAGCCAGAATTGGTTGCCGCAATCAATGAAAAAGCAAAAGATTTAAATATTCCAATTGTTGGGATTACAGGTACTGGCGGTGCTGGTAAATCTTCATTAACAGACGAATTGGTGAGACGTTTCTTGCGTTCGAATCCTGATAAAAAAATTGCAATTATCTCAATCGACCCTTCTAAAAAGAAAACAGGTGGAGCACTTTTGGGCGACAGAATTCGTATGAATTCTATCAACGATCCGCGCGTTTTTATGCGTTCGATGGCGACGCGTGAGAACAACGTTTCGGTTTCTCCTTTCGTTCATACCGCTTTGAATGTTTTAAAATTAGCTCATCCTGATGTTATTATTTTGGAAACTTCGGGAATTGGCCAATCAGGTTCTGAAGTTTCGGATATTGCGGATGTTTCTATGTACGTGATGACCCCTGAATATGGCGCTTCAACGCAATTAGAAAAAATCGACATGTTGGATTATGCTGATTTAATTGCTTTAAACAAATCCGATAAACGTGGCGCTTTGGATGCTTTGCAAGCGGTGAGAAAGCAGTTCCAAAGAAATCATTTGCTTTGGGAAAATCAATTGGACGAAATGCCAGTTTTTGCTACAAAAGCATCTCAGTTCAACGATCATGGAACAACAGAATTATTCAATACTTTAGTTAAAAAAGTAAACGAAAAATTTAGTTCAACAGGTCTTCAAGAGTTTTTAGAACAAGAGATTACGAGCGATACCACGATTATTCCTGGAAAAAGAGTTCGTTATCTTTCTGAAATCGTTGAAAACAACACCCAATACGACCAACAAGTTTTGAAACAAGCGGATTTGGCTCGTAAAATGTACCACATTGATGGTGTTAAAAATTTAATTCAAAATGAAGTTTTAGATGCTGAATATGTAAAAGCGGAAAAGGAACTTCAACAAGAAAATATCGACTTTCTAAAAACTTGGGATGACACTAAAAAAGCTTTCCACGAGGAATTTTATTCGTATTTCGTAAGAGGAAAAGAAATTAAAGTTGAAACTTCAACAGAATCTTTATCACATCTTAAAATCCCGAAAATTGCACTTCCAAAATACCATGATTGGGGCGATTTAATTGCTTGGAAAGGTCAAGAAAATCTTCCAGGAAGCTTCCCTTACACGGCGGGAATTTATCCTTTTAAAAGAACGGGCGAAGATCCAACGAGAATGTTTGCGGGTGAAGGTGGCCCCGAAAGAACCAACAGACGTTTCCATTATGTTTCTGCGGAAATGCCTGCAAAACGTTTGTCAACGGCGTTTGACTCGGTGACACTTTATGGTCAAGATCCTGCTTTACCACCAGATATTTACGGTAAAATTGGGAACGCTGGAGTTTCGATTGCAACTTTGGATGATGCCAAAAAATTATATTCAGGATTTGATTTAATTAATGCTTTGACTTCGGTGTCAATGACGATTAATGGTCCTGCACCAATGTTGTTGGCGTTCTTCATGAATGCTGCAATCGACCAAAATGTTGAAAAATATTTAGAAGAAAACGGTCTTGAAGGTAAAATTGAAGAAGCTTTAAAAGCAAAATTCGATGCCAAAGGTCTGAAACGTCCAGAATACAACGGCGAATTGCCACCATCTCACAACGGTCTTGGACTGAAATTATTAGGTTTAACTGGAGATGAAGTGGTTCCTGCAGATGTTTATGCGAAAATTAAAGCTGAAACGATTGCTACAGTTCGTGGAACGGTTCAAGCGGATATTTTGAAAGAAGACCAAGCGCAAAATACGTGTATTTTCTCAACGGAATTTGCCTTGAGATTGATGGGCGACGTTCAGGAATATTTTATTAAAAATAAAGTTAGAAACTTCTATTCGGTTTCAATTTCAGGTTATCACATTGCGGAAGCTGGCGCAAATCCTATCTCGCAGTTGGCATTTACATTGGCAAATGGTTTCACGTATGTTGAGTATTATTTGTCTCGCGGAATGGACATCAACGATTTTGCACCTAACCTTTCGTTCTTCTTTTCCAATGGTATCGATCCAGAATATTCGGTGATTGGTCGTGTGGCAAGAAGACTTTGGGCAAAAGCCATGAAGTTTAAATACGGAGCTGACGAGCGTTCTCAGATGTTGAAATACCACATCCAAACTTCTGGTCGTTCGCTTCACGCGCAAGAAATTGATTTTAACGATATCAGAACGACGCTTCAAGCTTTGTATGCGATTTATGATAACTGTAACTCGCTTCACACGAATGCTTATGATGAGGCGATTACCACGCCAACGGAAGAATCTGTAAGACGTGCGATGGCGATTCAGTTGATTATCAACAAAGAATTAGGTTTGGCGAAAAACGAAAATCCACTTCAAGGTTCTTTCATTATTGAAGAATTGACGGATTTGGTTGAAGAAGCGGTTTATGCAGAATTCGACAGAATTACGGAAAGAGGTGGCGTTCTTGGTGCAATGGAAACCATGTATCAACGTTCGAAAATCCAAGAAGAATCGATGCATTACGAATGGCTAAAACATACTGGTGAATATCCAATTATCGGTGTTAATACGTTTCTTGGGAAAGATGGTTCGCCAACGGTTCGCCCAGGTGAGGTTATCCGTTCTACAGAGGAAGAAAAGCAAGCTCAAATCGAGAATTTGCACAACTTCCAAAATGCCAACGACGACAAATCTGCAGAAGCGCTTAAAACGCTTCAGTACGCTGCTATCAACCAACAAAACTTATTCGAAGTGATGATGGATGCCGTTAAATTCTGTTCTCTTGGTCAAATTACCAACGCACTTTTCGAAGTTGGCGGTAAATACAGAAGAAATATGTAGTGCGTGTCGCACAGACAATAAATACTACTAACTGTAAAAGTTATTTATAATTAAAAACCTCATCGTAATCGGCGAGGTTTTTTTTTATTTAACCTAAAATTAACTTTCGTTCTCAAATAAAAACGGTTTTTCCTCGTACTATTTAATATCACAAAAAAATAATAGAAAGATGAAAAAAGTGTTTTTAGCAGCTTCGTTATTCGGAGCATTTGGGTTAGCATTCGCGCAAAGTGTCATTGGTTCATACACACAATCGGCATTAATAGCTCCAGATCAAATTCGAGATGCAGCGCAAACGAATGTCAAAATTACACCAGACAAAACGCAGAAAAATAAAATTTGGATCTCAAATCTTATTGGAAAGTCTACTTTTTACGCGATTGCCAATGCAAGCAACGAGGGAAAGGCTGTTTACAATGTTCCTGCACAGACCGTTGGTGGCTATGCGGTTAAATTGGGCTGCGTTGTTTTTGACAAGGAAGAAAATGAAGTTGCCATTGCTTTGAATAATAAATCCAACTGTTTTGGGATTTCACAGTCGGATTATGGCGATGTTTCCGTTGGAAAAAACGGGGTTAAAGTTAATACAAAAGAAGCGCTTAGCGGTGTTCAATATGTTGGAACGAAAAACTAAGTTTGCTAGTTATAGAATAACACAACCTCATCCAAGTGATGAGGTTTTTTAGTAACTTTAAACGATGAAAGACGTAAAAATTGAATTTAGAAAACCCATTTATCCCGTAATTCCAGAGTTGGAAGCGTATTTGGACACGCATAATCGGTTGACCGAAATTCGATTTTTCTACGATGATCTTCTACGTTTTTCGGGCTACACGGCGGTGGAAGACAAGGAAGGAAAAGACACTTTGTGGCTTAGCGTCTATTATTCCGAGTCGGAACATAAGGAAATTGAGGAAAATCTCAATAAGATTTACACCTACTTACATTCGGATGGCGACAAGGACGTTTTGCCTTATTTAACGGTAGATTCCATTCATTTTTGCACCTTTGGAAATTCAAAACCATTTCGGATTCGCGTACGAAATATTCTGAACGATAATTACACTAATTTCTACATTAAGAAAGCGGATGCTTCTCGTATTTATGGATTGGAATTGGAGGAAATTCTTACACAAAACCGAATGAATTTCTTGGTTCATAAAGACACATTGATTGAAGAACATATTTTAGGAATTCCGGGCGATGTTTTTATTGATAAACATTTAGAGGGGTGTAGCCATCATGAAAAATCTCAGATTGCAAAAGAGTTTGTCAAATTCAACGAACGGTGTATGATTGGACTTTTGGGCGATATGCGCTCGTACAATTACGTGGTGATTCCAACGCACGATTTTGATCAAGTTGTGTATCGAATTCGAGCCATTGATTTTGATCAGCAGTGTTTTGAAGGGAATCTTAAAATATATCTCCCACAATATTTTAAAGAAAATGCGGCGATGGTTGATTTGGTTTATGACAAATTGAAACCCAATTCCATCGAGCAATACCGAAAGGAAGTGCGTTCTGTTATTGCAAAACGTGTTTTAAGTAGTAACCGTCGTTTTCATGATCTAATAAATATTTTGAAATTGGATACCATTTCTACTCCCGAAAAAGTCGAAGAACTAAAACGCGGCTTGCAGAAATTAACATACAACTCGCAATTCAAAAAGTGTGAATCGATGGGTGAAGTCTTGGAAACGGGAATTAATTTCGTCATTCGAAACTACCAACATTCGCATATAAAAAGATAGCGATTTCCTTTTTTTGAAAGGCTTTTGTACCTTTACGCAAAATGAACTTGATGAAACGACACTTTTGGAGCTTTTTCCTAGCTCTACCTTTCGTATTTGTAGCTTGCAAGCAAGAAAAAACGGATGAAAAAGCCAAAGAACTTACTGCCCAAGAAGCCGTTTTTCAGTTCAAAACCAATTTGTATAAAAATGCCGTCGATAGTGCTTTTAAAAAGTATGATTTCAATGCGTCAGTAGGTGTTTTTGAAGATAGTGTTCTAATCTATCGCAAAAATCAAGGATTTGAAAATTTCAAATCTCAAACTCAAATTTCAGATGCTTCGATTTTTCCGATTGCATCGATTAGCAAGCAGTTTACGGCGGTTTTAATTCTAAAAAAAGCGGAAGAAGGCTTGTTAAACGTTCAGGATCCGGTTGCGAAGTATCTTCCAAGTTTCAGCCAAGGCGATAAAGCCAAAATTACCATCGAACACTTGATGAATCATACTTCTGGAATTAGCGATGCTGCGAATAATTTGGTTTCAAAACCGGGAGCCGAATTTAATTATTCAAATAAAGGATTTCTTTATTTGGGTGACGTTTTGGAAAAAGCAACAGGAAAAAGTTACTCGCAAAACGCTCAAGAATTATTTAAACAACTTGGCTTAAATTCTACGTATACAGCAGATCAATTTACAGGTTCAAATTTTGCAAGTGCTCATATCGGAACATTAAAAACAGCGCAAGCAGTTCCGGGAATGCCTAAACGTTTGGCGGACGAATCTATTTCTATTCCTGCGGGTGGTATCCTTTCATCCATAAATGATTTGCATCAATGGAATCAAAAATTGTACGGTGGAAAAATTCTCAATGCCGAATTTTTGAAAAAGTTTCAAACTCAAAGTGCCGAGCGAAACCATCAAGTTTTAGGGAAAATGGGCTATGGATATGGTATTATGATGAGTAAAACGGAGCCTCTATCCTATTTCCATTCTGGGTATATTAAAGGAGCACCTTCGTTGAATGTCTATTATCCGAAAACAAAAACGTCCTTAATTATCTTATCTAATTTTGCAAATGAAGGCATTGGAAAGAATGCTATTTTTCAGCCTCATAAAGATTTGAAAACCGCTGCTGATGCCATTGAAAGTGCTTCACCAACAGCAACTTTAAATTAATTCGCTTTTTTAAGTTGATTTTTCAGTTTACTCACAATTTTTTGATGTTGAAGTAAATTTAAAAATCCAAAAATGGAATAAGTCATCAAAAAAGTCCCAGCGAAAATCATAACGTAAAAATTAATTGCGGTTGTTTGACCAGAAAAATAATTTGAAAATACATTTGCGTATTTTTCTGGTTCTCCAAATTTACCAAATTGAAAAAAGAATGCTAAGAAAACAACAATGCCACTTCTCTGATAAACTGAATATTGCAAAGATTTCCTATTCGTATTAAAATACTTATAATCCCTAAGCAAAAAGAAAATCAAAACCAAAAAAGGAATAGCAAAAAACACAACATTAATTCCTAAGTAAACCTCTGCAAATATTTCATTTGATAGTGTTTTTGCAAATACTATTGTTAATGCGATTATGAATATTGAAAAAGCTGCAGCTTTTCTGAATGTTTTAAAAAATTCTCGATTTATAATTTTCATAAGAAAACTCGGCGCATGTAAATTCAGCCAATAACTGTATTTCATTTTCAACTCGTCCTTCCAAAGATCTTTCACATAGATGAAGGCTTCATTAAAACCGATATATTTTTCGTTTTGAACGTCTATAATTTGACTAACAAAATGATCTTCCATTTCAATTAAAACATCCACGGGGATTTTTCTTGAATGTAAAAAATCGTGAACTTCTTGTTTTTGAACTTGTGTTATCATCATTGAATTTGAATTAAATTAAAACTTCTTCTACTTTCTTTTTGAACGAAAGCGCTTGTTGGTAATATTTTCGATGTCCGATAAAGCCAAGATACGACATCGCAAGTAACGTACAGTAAAGTGAAAGTGCGACAAAACTAAGTGCTAGCAATCCGTAATCAGAGCCTGTCAACGATGAAAAACTACTTGTGACAGTTTGCAATAGATTATGGATATCAATCCAACGATCTGATGAAGCAAAAATACCAACAAAGCCGCCCAAACTTGCTGGAATCGCCATAATCCCTTCAAACTGCGTTAAGAAATTGGAATCCTTAGAAAGTTTTGCATTTTGTCTCTTGAGTTGATTTAGTCTCACCAAAAAGAAAACGACCATCGTTAACATAGAAACACAAAACGTAATTTGAATGGGAACTACCCACGAATTTGAAGAAAAGGAAAATAAAAGCATTAAAAGAAATGCTAAGCTTATCCCGATCCCAACAGCTTTTGGCCACAATTGTCGATTTCTTTGACTCATAATTCTTTTACTTAATACAGAAATATCATCCAAACTAAATCGAACATCATAGGTCATTTTAAGCTCGTCAATCCAAGTAAATTGTACTTTTTGCCAAGCTTCTTCGAAACTCATATTTTCATTAGTTTTCAACTCATGAATCTGCGTGGTCATGTGATCGTAAACTTCCGACATCAGATCGTACGAAAGCTTTTTGTTCACCAAATAGTTGATAATTATTTTATCTTCTTCTTTTGAAATCATCGTAAATAGTTAATTAAAAATAGAATTAAGATTCAGAATAAAGGTTTTCATTTCCTCTTCATGAAGCAGTTGTTGCCGTTTTCCTTTTTCCGTTAGTAAGTAGTATTTTCGGTCACGACCATTAATATTCTGAAGTTCCGAAACGATCAACCCATCCGCTTCCAATTTATGCAATAGCGGATAGAGCGCACCTTCTGTCATTTCCAACTCACCTTTGGTGAGTTCTTTCGCACGTTGCGTCATTTGATAGCCATACATTTTCACATTCTGAGCGAGAAGCTTCAATATAATATTTTGTAAGGTTCCCTTGTATAATTTATTATTCTTCTTTATCATACCTAATTTTCTTATACATAACAAATCTATATATAATTTTCTTATGTATCAAACAAAATGTATAATATTTTAGAAATACCCTTACCTTTGCTTTGTGGAAGTAGAAAAAATTATTTTAGGAATCGACCCTGGAACGACGGTTATGGGTTATGGATTAATCAAAATCAAGAAAGGAAAAATGGAAATGCTTTCCATTCACGAACTTATTTTACGAAAATATCCCAACCACGAAACCAAGCTAAAGTGTATTTTTGAACGAACGTTGGCTCTAATTGACGAGTTCCATCCAGACGAAGTTGCACTAGAAGCACCATTTTTTGGAAAAAACGTACAATCCATGTTGAAACTAGGGCGTGCACAAGGCGTTGCCATGGCTGCAAGTTTATACCGAAACATTCCTATTACCGAATATTCACCCAAGAAAGTAAAAATGGCCATTACTGGAAACGGAAACGCCAGTAAAGAACAAGTTGCAGGAATGCTTCAAAACCTTTTGAAACTGAAAGAATTCCCCACCAAATATTTAGATGCATCCGATGGATTGGCAGTAGCTGTGTGTCATCATTTTAATTCGGGTGGGATCACCAATGAAAAATCGTATTCCGGCTGGGATGCATTTCTAAAGCAAAACCCAGATCGAATTAAATAATGAATCTATTGATAATCTTTTGGTGTAATCACCAATTCCAGAACAGGTTTTTTGTTTATATCTTGATAGGAATATTTGAAAGTCACTTTTTGTTTTCTTAAATCCTCCAAGTCGGGAGACGTTTTAATTAACTCGATCATTTCCTTTTTTAGCAAAGGTTTGGAGTTTTCGTAATACGCTTCATCCATATTTTTTGGATCATCAAGTGTTAACGTGTAGTGATAATGCATAGTTTTTTCGTCATCGACACTCGCAAAATCCAGACGCACACCTTCACTAATTTCTTGTGGCGTAACCTTATTGATAGAATCTGCCGTCTCTTTTAACTCATTAGCAATCTCATTGGAAGGCGTTTTCTTACACGAGACTAAAAGCGTAAGTAGCGAAACGGAAAGAATGGAAACTACATCTTTCATCGGAATTTTGATTTTAGGTGTTTGTAAAATAAAAATACGAAAAAATAATTTAATTTTTATCTAGTTGATTTTCAGTAATTTTATTTGTAAAATTATTTTATAACTGATTTACTAGGCAAAACCTACTACTATCCGTAACATTGTCATAATTATTGCAGACTAATTAGGAACTAATTTTAGAAATAATGAAAACAAATAAAATTCAACCCACTCCCGTAAATCATGAAATAAATGGTTTTCAGAAGTTTATGATGCTGTGCTCGGGAGCCAATATTCATTTGCTAAAAAAAACCCCAAGTGAATGGAATAAATTTGCAGGAATTGGTGGTATTGTCTTATTTACCGCTGTTTTTGCAACGCTTTCTGCGGGATATGCTTTATTTACGGTCTTTGATAATATTTGGGTTGCGGTAGGATTCGGAATCGTTTGGGGATTAATGATTTTCAACCTTGACCGTTACATCGTTTCATCGATGAAAAAAACAGGAACAGTTTGGAATCAGATTTTAATGGTAATTCCACGTTTGATTTTGGCTACGTTTTTAGGAATTATCATTTCAAAACCTTTAGAATTGAAAATCTTTGAAAAAGAGGTTAACAAGCAATTAAATACCATCATTCAACGAAATAAAAAACAATTGGAAGGGGAAATGAACGGAAGAATCCTTCAACAATCAACGCCATTTGAAACAGAAAAGAAACAAATCTCGGAAAAAATCGCTGTTTACCAAGCTTCGTATGACTCTGCAGCCGTAGAATTGGAAAGAGAAATTCTAGGAACAAAAACAGGTTTAACAAGTGGTAAAGAAGGTTACGGATCTAACGCCAAACGTAAAGCTGAACTTAAGGAACAACGTAAACTCGATTTAGAAAATTATCAAAAACAAATGACGCCGCGATTGGAGTATTTGGATAAAGAAATTTCAAAAGTCTATACCAATCTCCAAACGGAGCGAACGAAAACTGAAACAATTGAAGATCGATTTAACGGATTTGCGGCTCGACTTCAGGCCTTAGACGAACTTGGTAAAAATTCTGAAATAATTGCTCTTGCAGCCGCATTTATCATGGGACTTTTCATTTGTCTCGAAATATCTCCCGTTTTAGTGAAACTGATTTCAAGTGTCGGACCATACGACTT
Organism: Kaistella sp. CFF1-2; assembly: GCF_059509915.1. Lineage (NCBI taxonomy): Bacteria > Pseudomonadati > Bacteroidota > Flavobacteriia > Flavobacteriales > Weeksellaceae > Kaistella > Kaistella sp. CFF1-2. The sequence goes on along the minus strand of NZ_JCAKLF010000003.1, from coordinate 16,118 downwards.
CTTACTTGAGAAAACAGAAAACGATTTCAGACTCTATTCCAAAGAAAAAATTGAGAAAGGAAACTATCTCACCGACCATCGAATCGACCGATTCAAGCAAGATTTAGATGAATAAATCAATCAAAATAGAATTTAAAAAGACCTCAATTGAGGTCTTTTTTCATTAACTGAATTTTCTCATCCTTAAATTTTTGAGCATCAAACAGAATGTCTCTAGCTTTGAGTAATGTCGAAGTTGAAAACCAATCGCTGGATTATAGCTAGTATGGCTACTTGTACCCATTTACTTTTGGGAACAGTTTATGCGTGGAGTTTCTTCCAAAAACCGATAACAGAATCTTTTGGTTGGACTCAATCTGAAACTGCTTGGGCTTTTAGTATTTCGATTTTCATGTTGGGAATTACCGCAGCTTGGTGTGGAGGTAGAATTCACCAAATTGGAGTGAAAAAATTAGCCGTTCTCGGTGGATTTCTCTATGCCTTGGGCTACCTTATTTCCTTTTTTGCGTTACATTATCACCTACTTCCTTTACTTTATCTAGGTTTTGGAGTTATTGGTGGCATCGGTTTAGGCATAGCATACGTAACACCCGTTGCAGCTGTCTCGGAATGGTTTCCTAAAAAATCAGGGTTCATAACAGGAATGGTGGTTATGGGATTTGGTTTGGGAGCTTTTCTTATGTCTAAAGTCTTAGCACCACTTTTACTTAGTTTATTTAATGGAAATCTCGCGTATACTTTTCTTGGCGTCGGTTGCATTCTACTCATTTTACTTCCAATTTCGGCTTCTTTTTTAAAAGCAAGTCCTGAAGTTGTGAATGCGGCAACGAAAAAAAATGAAAATATATCATCCATTTTAAAATCAAAAAACTATCAATTTATTTGGTTGATCTTTCTCTTTAACATCGTTGCAGGAATGATTTTTATTGCTTTTCAATCGCCTTTACTACAGAATCTTTTAATGAAAAATGGAATAAGCGATGCATTAACATTAAGTGAAAAAGGAGCAACACTAATTGCCGTAAGTGCAGTATTTAATGGAATTGGACGATTCTTTTGGGGAAGTCTTTCCGATAAAATAGGAAAAATAACGGCTTTTCGATGGATGCTGATTTTGGAAATCCTCTGTTTTGTCGTTTTAATTTTCACTCAAAATCCAACGATCTTTTTTGCAGTCGTTTGTTTGATATTACTTTGTTATGGTGGCGGATTTGGAATGATTCCATCCCTAATTAAGGAACGTTTTGGAGTAAAACTTATGGCTTCACTTTACGGAATTGTTTTGGTTGCTTGGGGATTTGGCGGAATTATCGGTCCACAAGTTACCGCGTATTTAAGTGATCACTTTCCAGAAAATGCGGGTGTATTTTCGTATTACATTGGTTTAGGCTTGTTGCTTCTTGGATTGATCCTTTCTTTAAGTATCAAAATAAAAAAAGCCGCATAAAATGCGACTTTTAATTTATTAAACTCTCCTATTACAAAGAATAATTTGGAGCTTCTTGGGTAATGATGACATCATGTGGATGTGATTCTTTCAAGCCACTTCCCGTAATTTTCACCATTTTACTATCTTTTTGAAGTGAAGGAATATCTTTTGTTCCGCAATATCCCATTCCAGCACGTAAACCACCTGTCAATTGGAAAACAACATCTTCTAATTTTCCTTTGTATGGTACACGACCTTCAATACCTTCTGGTACAAATTTTTTCGCTTCACTTTGGAAATAACGTTCTTTACCACCACGCTTCATTGCTGAAAGACTCCCCATACCTTGATAGGATTTGAAAGTTCTTCCTTGGAAAATAATTTCCTCACCTGGCGCTTCTTCCGTTCCTGCAAATAAAGATCCTAACATAACAGCGTTCGCTCCGGAAGCAATAGCTTTAACGATGTCTCCCGAAAGTTTAATACCACCATCAGCGATAACACTTACATTTCTCGTTTTTGCATATTCGTACACATTGTAAATTGCAGAAAGTTGAGGAACACCAACACCCGCAACAACTCGCGTTGTACAAATAGAACCTGGTCCAACTCCTACTTTAATTACGTTTGCTCCTGCATCAATTAATGCTTCCGCAGCTTCTGCCGTTACGACATTTCCACCAACAATATCTAAATTCGGGAATGCTGCTTTAATTTCAGAAATTTTATCAATTACTCCTTTCGAATGTCCGTGAGCTGAGTCAATAGCTACAATATCCACTCCAGCAGCAACTAATGCTTCAATGCGCTCCATCGTATCCACTCCAACGCCAACGCCAGCACCAACGATTAACCTACCGTTTTGGTCTTTGTTTGCATTTGGATATTCCATTTGATTATCGATATCCTTAATTGTAATTAAACCAACCAATTTATTGTTTGCATCTACGATAGGAAGTTTTTCAACACGATTTTGAAGCAAAATTTTCTTCGCTTGCTCCAAGTCTGTATTTTTATCCGAAGTGATGATGTTTTCTTTCGTCATCAACTCCTCCACTTTCATGGCAAGGTTTTCTTGATATTTTACATCACGATTGGTGATGATTCCGATTAATGTATTTTCAACATCAACAACTGGCAAACCTGAGATTTTATAACGTTGCATTAATTCTTTCGCTTCACCTAAAGTATGGTCTTTCGAAAGTGTTACCGGATCCGAAATCATTCCGTTTTCTGAACGTTTTACTTTATTTACTTGAGCTGCTTGCTCTGCAATAGTCATGTTTTTATGGATAAAACCAAGACCTCCAACACGAGCCAATGCAATAGCCAGATCCGCCTCGGTTACGGTGTCCATAGCCGCAGAAACAATAGGAACGTTAAGGGTAATTTTATCTGTTAATCTTGATTTTAAAGAAACCTGTGAAGGTAGAACTTCCGAGTAAGAAGGAATCAAAAGAACGTCGTCGAAAGTGATCGCTTCTTCTACAATTTTGTTATGTATAGACATCTTTACTTTCTGTGCAAAATTAGTCTATTTTAATGAAAATGAAAAATTTTTCTAGGAATGTAAATTAAAATTAATGCAATAGACGATATCAATACTCGAAATGAATCTAATTATTACAGCAAAAACAAAGAAAATCTTAAATCTAAAAACGACTAATGATTCCCCAGTGGATTTTGGTATCGCGGAAATTAAAAGGATTTCCGACCTGACTTCCGTTTGAAATTTGGAAACTCATGAGTCCAATCGGTAGGAAGAAATTGAATCCAAAACCGAAACTGTAGAATTTAGGATCGGCTCCTAAGGTTTTGTTTTGAATTTGACCAAACTGGGCAAACACATCAAAAAACGCTTGTTGATTCACCAAATAACGATATTCAGCACCACCATAGGCATAAAAATTGGCGAGAATGGCGTTTTCATTAAATCCTCGAAGCGAGTTCCAGCCTCCAATTCGGAATAATTCATTTTCGGCTAAATCATTTTTAGAATTCAATAAGGCAGATTCCGCTTTGATGTTGAGATAATGCCTACCTTTTAAATGAAAATTCTTCTCCCCTAAAATATAATAGCGAACCACTGAGCCTTTGGATTGGTCGGCATCATAACGAGTCGAAAGAAAATCCAATTCGGCTCGAATTCTAGAATCAAAAACAAAAAGTTCCACATCCGTTGGCTTTTGAAACTCGTACCAAATACCCGCTCCACTTCGATTAAATTCTTTCGCTGCGGTATACAATGAATCCAAAACAGAAGACACTTCAAAATTCCCGCGAACACCGATCCTTTGTTTTTGCGTCATTTGATAAAACAGTCCAGGATGCATTTTCACATTAGCAAACGTGGAATCTTGGCGGTAAATATTCATCTGAACATCCAAACCCACATTGGATTTAAACAAATACGGAATACTCGTTTTCAAATCAAAAGTTTGACCTTTGTTGGGATTTCGTTGCCAATATAAACTCACATCTTCGAAACCATTGAACATATTTCGGAAAGCAATATTCAGCGTTCCATTAAAGGAAAATTTATCGCTTTCGTTGTTTCCAAAACCAATAATTCCATCAAACGTATTGGACTTTTTTTTCTGGAATTGTAAAAAAACTTGTGTAGAATCTTTCGTAAACAACGTTTGCGGTGGTTGCTCCAACAAAACAAAGGGATGATTTTGAAGACTTTGTTGAAGTTTTGCAAGCTGCCCAACTTCATAATCTTTTCCTACAAAATCCTTTTCTAAATTCTTTTTGAATCGCTTCGGAACTTTTTCATAGCCTTTCAAAACCAAACCATCAATTTTACGCTTTTGTCCTAAATCAACCGAAAGTTTGACTTGCGGACGGTTGTTTTTTAAGCCTTGATATTCCGTTTTTACACGATTAAATGCGTAGCCTTTTGCTACAAAATGCTGGTTGATCGTTTTGCGAATGGAATCTAAATTCGACGTAGAAAATGTTTTTGATTTCTTCAATTCATCAGCTAGACTTCCTTCCAATTGAACATCTGCTACGTTAAAATTATCGCCTTTGTCATAGAAAATTTGAATTTCATTCGGCGTTTCCTTGACATCAACCACTTTCGTGTAGAAATAATTCGACTGTGAAAGGGAATCTAAAAACTGAGCCGCCGAAAGCGAATCTTTCTTTGGCTTCGAAATCTTCGTCTCGACATCAATTAGTTGAAAGGTTTTCTTTTGAGCTTGTAACCAAAAACTTCCCATTAGAAAAACAAAAATCCAAAACCGGGTTTCCTTGTAAAAAGAAACGAAGAATTGGTTATTTTGCTTTGAGATGGTCATATTCCAATAACTGAATCGCGTCCGGAATATTATTTTGAAGGGCTCATTTTAGGCGCTTCGAATTGTTTAATTTCTAAATCGGAACTCAAATTCGGGAAAAACATTAGTATTTGTTCCTTCTTTTGATTCATCGTGTTAATCAACGTCCACGATTTTCCTTGATCTTCGGAAATCGCAATTAACATCAATTGCGTTGAAAAACGTTTTTTGTCTTTCGAAGCTTCCAAAACCGTAGTTTCTATTATCGGAATTTGAATCTCGTCATCTTTTTTAGCCATTTTCCCACCGTGTTTATGCGAAATACTTTTGATGGAAACGCCTTCCTCTTTTGTCTTCTGACTTGCTATTTTCAGCATTTTGACCACGTTGGGTTTTCCACCCACCATAGCAAAAACCTTTGGATACATATAATCTACCAAAGACTCATAATTTCCGGCCAACAAATTCTGTCGATATTCCTTTAGCGTCTTGTTTAAACTAGCATTTGTCGTTTGAGCAAATGCAAAAACTGAAAAAGTAAAAGCGATAAAAAAGAAACGTGCTTTCATGCTATTAATCTAGATGATTGTATTTTTTCATTAAGTTTTCGTACACCTTTTGCGGAAGAATCCACTTTAAAGGGACACCAATTTTCTGCCCCATTTTCCCAAAATAGTAATGGGCTTTCCAAGATTTCTTTTGAAGCAATTTATCAACATAAACCGCAACATCCAAAGGTTCTGTTCCATCATTCACATGCGAATTCATCAAGTTATGCACTTTGGAAAATATTTTCTGATATGGCTCCGAAACCGAAGTTTTCACACGATGGTCCGCAATATTGGTTTTGATGTCGCCTAAATGCAAGGAACAAACATCCACATTCCAAGGATAAACCTCGTAACGCATTGCTTCTACCACTTTATCTAAAGCCGATTTTGAAGCCGAATAGAAGCCACGAAACGGCAAACCCATTTCCGATCCAATACTGGAAACATTGATAATTTGACCTCTTTTTTGATTTCGCATCGACGGCATAATCGCGCTCATGGTTTGCACCGCTCCAATCAAATTGAGGTTAAAAAGCTTAGTAATATCTTCTTTCGTAGAATCTTCTACTGCACCAACCATGCCCATTCCGGCGTTGTTTATCAAAACATCAATTCGATTTGTTTGCGAAAGAATTTCATCAATCGCCTTTTGAATTTGATCTTTATCTGTAATATCTGTCGGAATCGTTTTAAAGTATGGTGAATCCACATTTTTTCGGCTCAAACCAAAAACTTGATTTCCTTTTTTTCCAAAATATTCCGCCATAACGAAACCAATTCCTGTGGAAGTTCCGGTTATCACAAGTACTTTATTCTCCATCCGCTATCGTTTCTATAATACATTCTAGATTGTTCCAAAAATCAGGATACGATTTTTCTACAACATCGTCATTCTCAATCGTTAATGGAATTTGCAAGCACATCGGTGCAAAACTCATCGCCATTCTATGATCGTTATATGTCGCAATACTCACCGGAAATTGAGGTTTACTAAACGAAATAGAGCGAATACTAGCATCCGTTATTTCCGTCTCACAACCGAGTTTCCGAAGCTCATTTTGCAACGCAACCAATCGGTCGGTTTCCTTTACTTTCAATGTTTCTAAACCATTAATTTCAAACGGAACTTTGAAAGCAACTGCCGTTACACAAAGCGTTTGCGCAATATCGGGACAGTCATTCATATTCAAAGAAACCTTTTCGGGCATTTGAAAATAATTTTCAGGAAATAAACTCAAAGAGAAATCTGCTTCATCCGTAACCGAATTCACACCAAAGAAATCCCAATAAATTTCTTTCAAACGCGAATCACCTTGTAATGAATACGTTTTGAAACTTTTCAACGTAATCGGCTGTCTTCCAATTGCAGCCAATGAGTAAAAATAACTCGCCGAACTCCAATCGCTTTCTACTTCATAATGAATCAGCGAAGACATGGTATGCTCTTTTTTGAATGGAAATACACGAATGCGATTTCCTTCAAATTCACTTTTAATGCTAACTTCGGAAAGAATTTTTAATGTCATTTCCAAATATGGTCGCGAGGTGATTTTTCCTTCTAATTGAAGATCCAATCCATTTTCTAGTTTCCCACCAATCAATAATAAGGACGTGATAAATTGCGATGAAATATTGGCTGGAATCTTTACTAGACTTTTAGAAAGCTTCTTTCCTGCAATTTTCAACGGTGGAAAACCTTCGTTCTCCAAATACTCAATATCGGCACCTAACTTTCGTAATGCGTCAACCAAATACTGAATTGGTCGCTGTTTCATACGATCAGAACCCGTAAGAATAACTTCTCGCCCTTCTTGAATCGCAAAAAAAGACGTCAAAAAACGCATCGCGGTTCCCGCGTGGTGAATGTCAATCGTGGTTTCGTCGGATGCTAATGCTTTTTGCATTAATTGAGAATCTTGAGAGTTCGAAAGGTTACCAATCAAGATGTTGCCAAACAATTCCTTTAAAATCAACAAACGATTCGAAATACTTTTCGAACCGGTAATTTGTATGGTTTGATGGTCTTTGAGTAGTGCTTTTTTTAAATACATTTAAAAAAGTATTGCGTTTTTTATTTTTTATGAAGTTTTTCGTTGTTCTGATGTCTGTCGGAATCGCGTTCGGTTTTCTTTTTCATTTTCGCATCAAAAGCTGCTTGAAGATCAACGCCTGTCTGATTCGCCAAACATAAAGTCACAAACAAAACATCGGCTAATTCCTCACCTAAATCTTTTGTTTTATCAGATTCCTTTTCACTTTGTTCGCCGTATCTTCTTGCGATAATTCGGGCAACTTCACCTACTTCTTCGGTAAGCATCGCCATATTGGTTAGCTCATTGAAATAGCGAACGCCAATCGTTTTTATCCATTCATCAACTTCGTGTTGAAGCTTTGTAATCTCCATTTCCTCTTCGAATTTTAAAACTATATGTTATTGATAAGCGCCTAAACTAGGATTTGACGTTCTCGAAACACCAACTAAATCTTTCGGAACAATATTCGCAATTGTTACATTTCCTTTATTCTTAGCCGGAGAATCTTCTCCCAAACGCATATTCATCTTTGAAATATACGGAAAAAGGAATTTCGGATCTTCATTTTTCAAGGAATTAATAACATTCGGATTTCCATCGAAAACAAATCCTGCTTGATCTGTATATTTCAGCAAAGAATTGGTGATCGTATAAGTGAAATTCTGCCCTGATTTTGGACTAAAAAGAATCGAATTTGAGTTAACTCCATAAACAATTGAGTTCTTAAGATTTAATTTAATATCACCATTCAACGTTGTTCCAGAAGTATTTTTCCATTCATTGGAAGCCACTAAAGAAAGTCCCGGTAAAGAGGAATTCAAACGCCAATAATTAGCTAATGTCACATGCGTAAAATCGGCTGTACTTCCTGCAAACAAACCAACGTTTGCGCTACCACAATTGTTCATCACCAAGTTTTCCGCTTTAACAACAGATTGAACGGCTTCGATACCATAATTTTGAAACGTATGAATAAACGAGTTTTGAATTGTTGCTTCGGCTTTATTTAAGGTAAAACCTGTTGTTCCTCCAAAAACACGAGCGTAGTTCATGGATAATTTCGAGCCTTCTTCAAAACGGATACCATTCCAATTTAAAGGAATGGTATCGTATTTAAGGTCATTCCGATCACCACGTAACACCACTTCATCATTCAATGCTCCTTCGATAGTCAATTTAGCGTTTTTAGAAATTTTCATTCCACTATTTTTAGTGAAATAAACTTTGGTTCCTTTTTGTATCTGAAGTTCTTTTCCTTCGGCTACAGTCAAATCCCCGTAAATGATTTTAGCTTTGGAGTTTGTCCAAACCGTATTTTGAGAAAGAATATTCGGATTGGTCTTGCTTTCAATAAAAAACTCAGCATCTTGAACAACAGACAATAACGTCACATGTTGATTGAGACTTCCACCCTCAAAAACCACTTGATCTTCCGCGATCGCTTCTTTAGCATTAGACACCGGTGCGATTTCGATAAAAACGTATAAACTGTCTTTTTTACGAAGCGGAATATTTTGAAAATCTGTTCCAGCTTTTCCATCCACATTAATACGGTATGGGGACGAAGTCCCTCCTTTCAAAGAAATTTTTGGAATGATGACGTCATTATTTTCGGTGTTATAAACTTTAAAAGCGTAGGTTTCTGACCGAACTTGATTGTAAATCGTATCGCAAAAAACCGTGTCTCTAGAAAATCGTAATTCTTTGGATGGTTGATCGAATGAAATCTCATCCTTCTTACAAGCCGTTGTTAAAAGAAGCGCCCAGAAGGCTGCAATAAATAAAAATCTGAGTTTCATCAATCTATGAATATTCGTAGTTCAAAGGTACTTATTTTTACTGAACTCTTTTATCATCAAAATATTATTCTTAATAAGTTTTGCAAGTTCAAAAAAAAGTACTATTTTTGCCACCTAAAATAACGGATAAAAAATCCATTACTACTTTTATCCAATTTAAAATAAATACGTAATAAAGTAATTTTTAGCATATCATGAAAAAAGGAATTCACCCTGAAAATTATAGATTAGTTGCTTTCAAAGACATGAGTAACGATGAAGTTTTCATTTGCAAATCAACTGCTGACACAAAAGATACAATTGAGTATGAAGGACAAGAATATCCATTAATCAAAATGGAAATCTCTTCTACATCTCACCCATTCTACACAGGAAAAGTAAAACTTGTAGATACAGCGGGTAGAGTTGACAAGTTCATGAATAAATACAAAAAATTCGCTAAGTAATTTTTGTATTTTACATTATAATTAAAGTCTTTCAGGATTCTGAAAGACTTTTTTTATTGTATTTTTGTTCTGACAATATAGAAAAATCATATGCAAATAGTATTTTCCGATGCCCAATTTTGGGAAGATTTTCTCCCACTAACTTTTACTCGTCCAATCGCTGAAATGCGTTGCGGAATTCTAACGTTTACAGAACGTTGGAAGAAATTATTAGATATTGAAAACTTCGCGTACATCACGGAAGCATTTTTAGAAGATAAGTTCCCAAGACCACAAGAAGAGGAAAGTTTGTTTTTAGTACCTCACTTTCTCCCATCCGAATCTATTTTGAAACAAATTCAAGATTTGAAATTTGGTGAAGCTTTGGTTTATGAAAATGAATTGATCGCAGCGAGAATCAACATGAAAAATTTTAGCTTGAATCAAATCGAAAAAATGACGGATATTGAAGAAGATTTACACTTTTTCAAACAACCGACAGATTTGTTTTCGCACAATCAAAAAGCAATTGATTTTGATTTTGATTTATTAACTAAAGGGAGAACATCTCAACCTTTATCAGAAACCAATGGTTTTTTGGGGAACGCGGACGACTTATTTATTGAAGAAGGTGCACAGATTGAATTTTCAACATTAAATACGAAAACAGGAAAAATTTATATCGGAAAAAATGCCGAAGTCATGGAAGGTTGCCATCTTCGTGGCCCGATTGCACTTTGTGAAGATTCTAAATTCAATTTGGGAGCAAAAATTTATGGTGCAACGACCATTGGTCCGCATTGTAAAGTTGGTGGTGAAGTAAATAACATCATCATTTTCGGATATTCCAATAAAGGACATGACGGTTTTGTAGGAAATTCCGTGATTGGCGAATGGTGTAATCTGGGCGCGGATACTAATTCTTCCAATCTAAAAAACAACTATGCATCTGTAAAACTTTGGAACTATAAGAAAAAACGTTTCTTAGATTCAGGATTGCAATTTGCGGGTTTAATTATGGGCGATCATTCAAAAACCGCAATCAACACCCAATTGAATACCGGAACCGTTGTTGGCGTTGCCGCAAATATTTTCAAATCTGGATTTCCTCCAAATTTAATTTCGAATTTCTCTTGGGGCGGAATGAAGGACGATGAAAAGTTTAAACTCGAAAAAGCGTATGAAGTTGCCGAAAAAGCAATGGAAAGACGGAAAATTGAGTTAACATCAGCAGACAAAAAAATACTAGAATACATCTACAATGTATATTAATATTTATTTGAATATCAATAATTTACAAAACTTCAGCAAAAAAAGCTGAAGTTTTTTTACTTTTAATGTAATAAAACCGAAGACAAGGTTGTCTTACTTACAAACGAGCACATGGACCAAGAAACATTCAAAAAAAACATATTTTCATTGAAAGATGAAATGTATCGTTTTGCGAAACGGTTTGTGTCTAGTGTAGATGAAGCAGAAGACGTTGTACAAGATCTTATGATGAAGTTCTGGCAAAAACGTGAAGAGCTGGCTCAGTATGAAAATGTGCGAGCATTTGCCTTACGTTGCGTAAAAAACGAATGCTTGAACCGACTCAAACATCATGAAGTAAAAATGAATTTTGCATCCGTACAAATATCTAATGTTGATTATTATAAGAATGATGTCAACAATTTGAAAGACCACATTTTAAAGTTTATTAGCCACTTGCCTGAAAAACAGAAAATGGTAATTCACTTAAAAGATGTTGAAGAATATGAAGTCTCGGAAATCGCTGAAGTAATGGAGATGGAAGAAAATGCGGTGCGAGCCAACCTCATGCGAGCGAGACAAAAAGTTAAAGAACAAATAAAGCAACTGATGGCTTATGAAAGCAGATCATTATAAAAAATTAAAAGAAAAATACTTTCAAGGAGAAACTTCGACTGAAGAAGAACAACTTCTGAAAAATGAAAGTACAGATTCTATTTTCGAGTTTTTCAAAGAAGAAAAGCAAGAAAAAATGGATTGGGATTTTGATAGCTTCCTAGAAAAAGCGAATGCTCAAGAAAGTGAAGATGAAAAGATTATCCCCATTTCAGCACCAAGAATAGGACAAAAGAAAAAATCTAATTACGTTTGGCTGGCTGCTGCAAGTGTTATTCTTTTAGTTGGATTGTATATCGCTTTCAATCAAAATACAAGATTAGAAGTAGATGATGCTCAATTAGCGCAAGAAGTTCAAAAACAAAAAAATGATTTCCTTGCAGAAACAAGTGTTGCTGCGAATACAAAGTCTCCAGATAGCGTAACTGCTTCTAAAGACAGCGTTCAGGCAGAAAATCCTGCTTCAACTAATTCTATAGATGAAAAGAAATTGATGGACCAAATCCTACCTAAAAAGGGAAGAATTAAAAAAATTACACGTGAGCGTTATTCAGAAAATGAACCTGTAAAAACATCAAACAAAATGCAACAAAATCAATATCAAGAAAGTTACGTAACCGTAAATGGCCAAAAAATAAAAGACGAGCAAGAAGCGATTGACATTACGAAATACTCTGTGCAGCTTTTAGCAGATAAAATGTCAAAAAGCATCGCGACGGCGCGCATCCAAGAAAACTCAATAGACTAACTTAAGAAACCAACAACAATGAAAAACACGATTATACTTTTCGCCTTACTTTTTGTGCCTATTTTAGGACTAAAAGCGCAAAAGAAAGAACTGGAAAACATCTTCCAGCAATATGAAAAAACCGAAGGAGTCACTTCGATTAACATTACCAAGCCGATGTTTGGCTTTTTAAAAGCTTTAGATATAGAAGATTCCGAGATAAGCCAAATTAAACCTGTTTTATCAAAATTAAATAGTTTGAAAATTATCATCATCGAGGATGAAGGGAAAAATCCTAGTTTAAAAGGAGTAAGTTCAAGCATCCTAAATGCAGTAAACAAATTGAACTATCAAGAATTGATGACTGTTAATAATCAAAATGCAAAAATGAAGTTTCTTGCAGCAGATGCAAAAGACGGAATGATTGACAATCTTCTTATGAATATTACGGGAAGTTCCGGAGGAAGTATTTTGATGATGCTTGATGGAAATCTTTCTATGGAAGATGTAAATAATCTAGCAAACGAAGCTCAACTAAACTCTTCGTCGAAAAGTTCAAAATACGAACCAGGGAATAGATCAAACAAGGAGGAAAGAAAAATTGGAAAATTTAGCGGGATTCGAGTAGCGAGTGGAATCAAAGTAAACTTCACGCAAACACCAACACAAAGAATTACTGTAGAAACAGATCCTGGAAAACTAAAACACATTAAAACAAACATTGAAAACGGAATTTTAAATATTTCCATTGATAATCTAGGCGAACGTAATTTGAATTTAAATAAGATATTAGTAACCGTCGATGCACCCACATTAAATTCAATAACAGCAACTTCGGGTTCTAATTTCTCAACTTTAAATAGAGTATCATCCGATAAAATTGATGTAGAAGTAACCTCAGGAGCTTCCTTATTTGCTGAACTTTCAGCACAAAAATCAGTAACTATAAAAGCTACTTCAGGTTCTACATCGAAAATTGATGTTCAAAGTCCATACTTAAATTACGATGGTAGCAGTGCATCAACCGTAACACTTATCGGAAAAGTAACCAACGCAGACATGGAAACTTCGAGTGCAACAAGTTTAAACGCTGAGAACTTGAGTTTAGCTAAACTAACTATTAAATCAAGTTCGGCATCTACGGCCAAAGTAAGTGTAAGCGAGACATTAGGTGCAAAAGCGTCTTCAAGTGCAACGATTCGTTATTTTGGAAATCCTAAAAACACGAATGTCGATGTTTCTAGCAGTGGATCAGTTAAAAACATGAAATAAAGAAACATTCATAGCAAACTTTTAAAACGGAAAACTACTCTCATTTGGGAGTAGTTTTTTTTGTATTTTTATTAGATGAAGTTAATGAGATTTTGGTGTGTGCTCATTTTGATGTTACTTTTTCCAAATAAAGCGGCTGCCCAACTGGATTTGGAACATTGGTTTGCTCCTATTTATGTTGAGTCGGTTGCCGAAATAACAACTTTAGATGTATATCTCTCCACACCTCATGAAACTCCTTTTGCCGTAAAAATAGTTAACGGACAACATCAAGAAATCTTCCATGAAATGCTCTCAAAATCGCAACCATTAAGAGTTGCAATTCCACCAAGTGAGATTTTGATAAGTAAATATTCAGGTATGCAAGTCAATACCAAAGGATTACATCTTGTTGGTGAGAATAGTTTTTATTCTAGCTTTCGGGTTAATTTTAACCGTGGACGGGACACAGAGCTGATAACTTCAAAAGGAAAAACTGCATTGGGAACTCATTTTTTTTCTTCAAACCCACCGTATCAATCGAATACAAAAAATAATCTAATTAATCATCAAACATCCTTTGTTGCAACAAAAGATCATACAAAAATTAAAATTTCAGGCTACGATTCAAGAATTATATTTAGTGACGGTAAGCAATATCCTAATGGGATTGAAATTAATCTAAACAAAGGCGAATCTTATGCTTTTGTCGCTCGAAAAAATGATAAACCTGCAGATATACCACAATATGAATACGAATATTTTGACACCTTTATTGGCTCCGAAATTACGAGTAATTATCCCATAGTTGTGTCTAACGGTGGTTTTAATGGAAATCATTTCTTGGAAGGTTACGGTAAAATCATGTTAGATCAAACGCTTCCAGTAAAAAATATTGGAAAAAGCTACTATATAAAAAAAGGGTTTACAGATTTAGATAAACAAGTTGAAGCGGGATTAGTAGTAGCAACAGAAAATAATACGAAGATTACGGTTAACGGGAAAAAAAGCATTCTCTTACAAAAAGGTGAATTTAAACTTCTCACCGATTCCTATTTTGAAAATAATGGAATGTTAATCGAAGCTGATAAACCCGTATATTTTAACCAATTTATTGGTGGGAATAACGGAAGTGGTCGGCTAGAAATATATGCTTTCAATACTCCAGCAATGGCACTTGTACTTCCGCTGGATACAAATTTACCGAATGGAATAGACTTCATTAATGATGTGGGTTCGATTAACTCTTATTCTTTGGATACTCGACTTCATGTTTTAACGAATGGTAATCAATTATTTGTAAACAATTCAACAACACCTTCAAATGACGGTCCAGAACCAATCGGAACCACGAATTGGCAATTATATCAAATACGCAATACCAATAAAGATGTAAGCCTCCAATCAGATGGTTCAATCATACTTGGAGTAATTGGAGGAACCGAAGATTTGACATCCTCGAAAAATGGTTCGTTTGCAGGATTTTATAAGGGTTTTAGTAACGATCCCAAAATAAAAATCAATGGAAATTGTATCGAAGAGGGCATCACCTTATCCTTAACGAATACCGATTTTGAAACTTTTCAATGGCAACTAAATGGTGTCGACATCATGAATGCGACTGAATTTACATTTCAGCCCATTTTAAGCGGTAATTACACATGCAAAATAGGTTATAGTGGATATTTTTATACAACACCGGAAGTGAGGATTATTAACTGCCCTTATAGCGTAACAGAGCTTAATTTGGGAACAACATGCAGTACTTTAAAGTATCAACTCAAATTTTCGGCACCTAACGAAAATCTGACAGTAAAAAATTGGGAAATTGTAACTAATCCTCAATACGCAAAAGCGAATGCAATAGGCCAAGATTTACTGTTAGGATCATACAATGATTATTATGGAGTAGATAGAGTAGTGATAAAAATAACGTCTACTACAGGCTTTTATGAGATACAAAAACTAAATTTTGAATTATTATCAAATTCTAAAGCAAGCTTTAAAAAATCAATCGAAGCAATTAATGAAAATGGAGACTATTATTATGATTTGAATTTCTCCATTGAAAACTCAGCTAATGAATATATAAAGTTTTACCAAACTCAAGAAAATGCTGAGAATAGAACTAATAAAATACAAAATCCAGATAAGTTTCAATCTAACCAACAATTCATTTATGCAGTAAGCAATATAGCAAATGGCTGCTCAAAGATTTCTAAAATTGAATTAATAAAACCAATACTAGATCATAGTGTTACGCTACCTAATTTCTTTTCTCCCAATGGTGATGGTGTAAATGACGTTCTAGATTTTCAAATACTAGCCAAAAAACAAAATTTAAAAATTTACATTTTGGATCGTTTTGGAAAACCAATCTATATCTATCCAAAGATAAACACGGAATTATTTTGGAATGGTAAGACGAAAAATGGAGCTTCATTGCCGACAAATACCTATTGGTTTATCGCAGAATATGAAGAAAATGAAGTAAAGGTTACAAAACAACAGTGGATATATCTAAAGAATAGATAATCTATGTTAACAATATATTGCTTGAATTAATGCGTACATAAGCTTAGAATTCAACGTTTTAACCTTAAACTATATTCAGACTCCAAACGTTAAACGTTGAACCTTGAAGGTTCTTCGTTTGGTTATTGGATGTGTATTTGTTGTCTTATTCTTGATTAGTACTTGTTGTAGTGTTGTAGCAATCTTTCATGCTTTGGTTTTCGTGACTTTTGTGCATA
>NZ_JCAKLF010000002.1:0-884095 GCF_059509915.1 Kaistella sp. CFF1-2 | reverse complement strand
GCTTTTCATTTCTGATTTGCGGTTGCAAAGGTATGTAATTAATTCGGAATTAAACAAGCATTTGAAAATTAAATTTTCATAATTTTGAAAAACCACTGTTTTTCAGTGCAATAAATTTTAATTCGATTTCAAAAAAAACATCGAAAGGAAATTCGCATACGATCTTTCAAGAACAATGAGGTCGCCAGTCTTTAAAATTAAACCTCCGGTAACTCCTGATTTATCCGAGCGAACTCCGCCAGAAATTACTTGAAAATTTTGCTGTGGCTGTCCTTCTTTATAATAAAGATTAACTCGTGAACCTAAAAATTTCTTGGTTGCGATGTAATTACTTTCTCCTTCAACGATTTTTCCTTCATAATAAGATGCCTGCGGAATGGAAACCTTTTCTCCGTTTACCAATATCTCTTTTCCTTTACTGTCATTAAAAACCAAATATGAATTGGCGTTTTCAGGAAGTGTTTGACTATAATATAGTGCAATCTCTCGTGTATTAGAAACAACCTCTTGATTTTCGAGATTCTTTTTGGATTGAAAAATGAATGCGTTTGCTCCTAGGCTTCGAGCTTTTTGATAAAACTTCTGAAATGCAGCTGGTCCATTTTCTAATGGTCCAAGAATTTCAATCTTTCCTAAATACTGCGCATCATTCGCTTGTTCTAGTTTATACAAGCGTTGATCGTTATTTTCATTGGTTGTTTTTGCTTCCATAAGGTTCACCGCTTGTGCAAAAACGGTCCATGGTAAAAGAGCTATTAAAGTCCAAATTCTATTTTTCATCACTTTCTTCTAAAATTGCAACGCACGACTGTAAACTATTTTCCCAATGCTGAAGGTCAATTGAAAAATTCTTTTCAATTTTATCCAAAGCCATCGTACTTCTCTTTGGCCTTTTCGCTGGTGTAGGATATTCTTCCGTTGTACATGGATTAATTTTCACCGCACTTCCAGAAAATTCAGCAATTTTCTTCGCAAATTCAAACCTAGACGTTTCTGGATAATTGGAAAAATGATAAATCCCATAAATAGGATTTGGAGTTTCAACAATTTTTAAAATTGCTTCCGCTAAATCATTTGCGTTCGTAGGTTGTCCGTACTGATCTGCAACGACATTAAGTTCATCTCGAGTTTTGAATAAATGAAGCATTGTTTTTACAAAGTTTTTACTAAACTCTGAATACAGCCAAGAAGTTCTAATGATTATTGTTCTAGGATTCGCTTCCAAAGCTTTTTCTTCCCCTTCTCTTTTACTGTTTCCATAAACACCAATTGGGTTTGTGAAATTATCTTCATCGTATGAGATATAGGTTTCCCCATCGAAAACATAATCCGTAGAAACGTGAATCAAGGTCGCCTGAACTTTCTTACAAGCAATTGCCAAGTTTTCAACTCCTGTGCTATTAACTGCATACGCTCTTTCTTCTTCCTTTTCAGCTAAATCCACCGCGGTGTATGCTGCTGCATTAATGCAGAAATCAGGTTTTGCTTCTGCAAAAAAAGTTTCAACATCATCCAAATTGGTAATATCCAAATCTGCAGATGCCAAAAATTGAAAATCAAAATTCAGCGAATACTGATCTTGAAGTTTTTGAAGGCATTGACCTAGCTGACCGTATCCGCCAGTAATGATGATTTTTTTTCTTGTATTCATTTTCTGTTATTTCCTTTTCTTAAAAATTGAACTCGCGATTCAAACGTATTTTGATCCAGTTCCACCAATGTTTTCTTAAATAAATCCTGAATTTCTTGAGGTTGAATTTCGGATTTTCTTGTTTTCAAATTAAAATAAATAACGGTGATCCATAAAACTGCATGAATAGTAGAACCATCCTCACTCTTCATTAACAGTTCCACTTTATCTAAACGGTCTGAAATCTGAATTGTTTTGCTTGTGATCTGAACCTTTACATTAGCTTTAACTTCTTTCAGATAAGCAATTTCATTCTGAATGGTAATCCACGTACATCCTGTTTTCTTAAGATATTGCTCGTAGGTAAAGCCGTAAAAATTTTCAACATGATCTTCGCGGGCATTGAGCATGTACTCCAAATATTTTACATTATTGAGATGCCCGATGGGATCGCAATCTCCAAAACGCACTTTGGTTGTTGAAGCTATTTCGTTATTCATGGTGCAAAAATAAAAAAACCATCCGAAGCGGATGGTTAATATTTTGCTAAAAAGACTTTTTATAGTCCTAATTCTTTTTTAACAAGTGGTGTTGCATCTGGACCTCCTTTGTAAATAAGGACTGGTGTATTTGCATCAACGATGAAATCCCATCCGTTAGCTTTTGCTACTTTGTCTACAGCTGCTTGAAATCTTTTTTCAATTGGACCGTATTCAACATCTGTTTTCTCTTGAAGATCTTTAGATGCTGTAGCCATCATTTGCTGGATTTGCTCTTGTCTTTTTTGAAGTTCTTGACTTCTTTGTTCGTTTACTTGCTGAGTTTGTTTTGCTGCATCTTCAGAATACTTTTTGTATAATTCTTCTGCATCTTTTCTTTGCTTATCGATTTCAACTTGTTTTACTTTTGATAAAGCTTCTAATTTTTCATCTGCTTTCTTTTTATCCGGCATCAAGTTAAGGACTGCGTTTACATCAAGAGAAGCTAATTTCTGAGCATTCATTGTTGTCGTTGCTACCATGACAAATAACGCTGCGAATAAAACACTTAATTTTTTCATAATTATGAGTACTGTTTAAATTTAATTCTTTTTTATACTATTTTCTTTTGTTTTGAGTGGGTGTTGATTTTTGACCATCTGATGTATTTTTCAACAAAACATCCAAAACTTTATCCGTGTAATCATACCTATTATCAAGGAAAAGTACACTAATGTTGTTACTTTTATCAAGAACTATGCCCAAACCATTTTTATCAACCACTTGCTGGATGGCATTCCAGATTTGATCCTGGAAAGGTTTAGTTAAGCTTGCTCGTGCTCCAGAGATTTCTCCCTTAGTCCCGAAACGAGTATTAATAAGCGTTTTGATTTTCTTATCCAACTCATTAACCTCTTTTTCTCTATCTTTTAATTGATCACCAATTAATAAAACCTTTTCATTCTCGAATGCTAATTTTTTAGCATCGTATTGCTTTTGCAATTCTTGAATCTCTCCTTCCCAAGTTTTCACTTGTTGATCTAGTCTGCTTTCAGCTTCTTTATATTGGGGTAGTTTCTCCAAAATATAGTTGGTATCCACTACTCCGATCTTCTGTGCTGAAGCTAACGAGAATACGAAAAGCGCAAATGTAAATAATAATTTCGACTTTATCATGGTGCTCAAAACTTTTGTTATAGCGTTTGGTTCATCAAGAAATGCGTCTGCCATCCAGATTTTTCTTGCGCTCCAAGAGGTTTATCAAATCCATACGCGAAGTCAAATCCAATAAGACCAAATGCTCCCATATACACACGGATACCCACACCTGCTGATCTTTTCAACTGGAACGGATTGTATTTCCCCCATGAGTTCCACACGTTTCCACCTTCAGCAAAGGCCAAACCGTAGATTTTTGCCGTTTGATTCATGGAAATCGGGTAACGTAATTCTAATGAGAAACGGTTATAAATTGTTCCTCCTCCATAAGGGGTAATATCGGTACTAACTCCTGATGCGTAACCCGTTGTAGATGCATTTTCGTAACCACGTAAAGGAATTAATTCACGTCCGTCATAACGGCCGTTGAATAAACCTACACCTCCCATATAGAATCTTTCGAATGGTGGTGCTCCCAATTCCTTATTATACCCATCCATAAAGCCCATTTCCGCAGTACTTCTTAATACCAATTTTCCAACTACGGTATTATAGGTATCTGCTTTTAACTTCACTTTATAGAATTCCATCCACTTGTATTTCTCAGTATTACTCATTGATGAGTAATCTTTATCACTCAATAATGAATATGGTGGAGTTAATTTCAACGACGCTTCAATATTAGATCCTTGTGTTGGGAAAATCGGGTCGAAACCAGCTGAGTTTCTACTTAAACCGATATTAAGTGAGAAGTTGTTTGCTGATCCGTAATACTCCGTTGTATTCCCAAACTGGAATGGATAGTTATTGAAGTCATATCTCTGGAACTGTAATCCCGTATATAAAGACATCCAGTTATCCGGCCAGTTCAACTGTCTAGAAAGACCTGTTGAAGCAGAAAGGATATTCAAATGTCCCATTGTTCCGTAATTATCTACATAGGTTTTCACCCTTGAATAGTTCAAGTTAACAGACAAAGCTGAAGGTCTTTTTCCGAATAACCAAGGCTCGATAAATGCGATACCGTAGTTTTGGAAGAATTGTCCTGCTTGCGCTGTAATAGAGAATGTTTGTCCATCCCCCTGTGGTACAGGTTTAAATCCTTTCAACTTTAAGAAATTTCTTAAAGAGAAGTTGTTAAATGTTAAACCTAAAGTACCAATGAATGAGTTACCACCGTAACCTGCTTGCAACTGAACCTGAGAAGAACCTTTTTCTACTAAAGTCCACGCAATATCTACAGTATTATCTTGCGGATTCGGATTGATGTTTTGACCAACTTGTTGAGGATCAAAAAACTGCATTTGAGCCAATCCAAAATATGTTTTCTTAATTTCTGCCTTAGAGAATAAATCTCCAGGACGTGTGTATAATGATCTTAGAATAACGTGGTCATGCGTTGTTGTGTTCCCAGACCAAGTCACACGATTCCAAGATGCTTTTTCACCTTCGTGAACGCGAACTTCTAAATTAACCGAGTCACCAACAACCGATTTTTCTACCGGTGTTACGTTAGAGAATAAGTATCCGTTGTTCAAATACATTGATTTGATATCCGAATCGTCTTCTTTACCGCCGTCTTCACCAACTTTTTTGTTGAAACCAACTGCGTCGTAAATATCACCCGTTTTATATCCTAAAACACGTTGTAAAACTTCTGTCGAATACGTTGTATTTCCCACAAACGTGATGTCTCCGATATAGTATTTTTTACCTTCGCTAAGTTTGATATCGATATTGTAATCGTTGCTTTTGTTACGATAAACCGAATCATTTACAATTCTCGCATCACGGAAACCTAAAGACTGATAATACGAAATCAAATTCTTTTTATCCTCGTCATATTTATCTTTGATAAACTTAGATGGCTTTAAAATCCCTCCAATACCAAATCTTTTTTGCTTGGTATCTTTGAAACCTTTCTTTCTTAAACTAGCGGCTGAAACGTTTTCGTTTCCTTCAAAACTAATTTTAGAAATTTTCACTCGTTTTCCTTTATCAACCTCAATCGTCCAGTCTACCAAATTAGGATCCGAAGCATTTACCTTATCAATGATTCTAATCTTCGCGTCTGAAAAACCTTTCGAGATATAATCTTGCGGAATTTTCGTATGTAAAGTGGACATCAAGTTATTGGTGATCTTTTTCCCAGGTTTCAAATCATTGTCTTTAATGATCTTTTCCTTTTTCGATTTTCCAATTCCTTTTCCGGTAACTTCTACTTCACCCAAATCCTTCAAATCTTGAAGATTGAATTTCAAGACAACCTGATCTCCTTCAACGCTTTGTACATAAACTTCAACTTCCGAAAAATTATCAGATTCCCACAATTTCTTAATGGCATTGCTAATTTTTGCACCTGGAATCTCGATTTGCTCATTTTTATTAAGCCCTGTAAAACGCAAAATTTGCGCTGGCGAAAATCTCTTAACACCATCTACTACGATATCCTTCAGGTAATACGCTCCTTGCTGAGCTGGCTGCACCGCTTCTTGTGTTGTGGTACCTTGTTGTGGCGTTTCCTGCGCATATAAATGGGCAGAAGCTACAAACATGATGATTGGGATGAATCTTAATTTCATTTCCTAATACTTCTAACTCTTTTCTAATTATTGTTGAACTTGTTCGCTTGTTTTGCCGTATCTCCTTTCGGTTTTCTGATAATCGACAATGCATTTAAAGAAATCTTCTTTGGTAAAATCTGGCCAAAGAACATCTAAAAATTGCAATTCTGCATAGGCGATTTGCCATAGTAGAAAATTACTTATGCGAACTTCCCCGCTCGTACGGATCATAAGATCCACCTGCGGAAAGTCTTTTGTATATAAATGGTTTTCAAAAACCTTTTCGTCTATATCTTCAATCTGGAGTTCCCCAGATTTTACTTCTTGACTAATTTCTTTTACCGCTTTCAAAATCTCTTTTTGAGAACCGTAATTCAAAGCAAGGATAAGATTTCCTCTTGTGTTTTCTTTGGTAAGATCAACCACATTGAGTAATTGATCACGAACCAAGTCTGGCAATTGGCTGACATCACCAATAACGTGCATTCTTAATCCTTTTGTGAAGATTTCCTCTGCTTCTAATAAAAGTGTCTGCGAAAGCAATCCCATTAATGTATCCACTTCGTCTGCTGGACGATTCCAGTTTTCAGAAGAAAAAGTGTACAACGTTAAATACGGAATATGAATTTCGTTACAAGCGTTAATTGCATTACGAACAGAGTCGATGGCGTTTTGGTGCCCAAAGGTTCTTTTCTCGCCTCGAGATTTTGCCCAACGTCCATTTCCATCCATGATGATGGCAACGTGTTGCGGCAATTTATCTAGTAAAATTTCGTCTTTAAAGGATTTCATTTTTATTAATCACAATAGCAAGGCATACGTCCAAAAGAGTATGATAAACCAATACTAACTGTATTTACCCAATCTTTAGACTTCATATTACCCACATTTCTTGACTGTAAATATTCATTTACTCGGTCATTAGCAACCGTACGATACGGCTCCTGATTCAAATACGATTTATTGGTACCATCTTGCAATATTTCTGTATTGAAAACCTGCTTCACATCTTTATCTTCAATAACACTATAATCTACAGCATCGGATAAAGTAGGTCTGAATCTAAATTCTCCAGAAAGTGCCCAATTGTAATTGAACTTATATTTTAAACCAACTCCAAAAGGAATTGACATTACCATTTTATTTTTTGAAGAAGTTACAGCTGGACTTTTTTCAAAATTCCCAGGGTCACTTTCCGTTGGCAGAATCAATTCTCCATTTGCATCTTTATAAAATCCAAAATTAAAAGTAACTTGTCTTGCACTAAAAACCGCTGCTCCAATTCCTCCAAAAATGTACGGACTTAGCATACTTTTCTGCTCATCATTAACTGGAAAAAAATTATACTCAAAAACGGCATCTGCATGATAGACAGAATTCGTCCCCCACAAACCTCTATTGATACGATACTGTTCTTTTGCATATCGATCATCAAATTGAATATGACTATAACCAACATCAAAACGCACTGTTTGATAGGGATTAAAATTCATACGATACATAATTCCCGCATAAAACGGCAATCCATGTTCACTGACCTTATCAATGATAGGTTTTTGCATGATATAATTGGTACGTCCAATATCCCCAACGAGATTACTCGCCCCGAGCCATGCACCAATCTCATGTCGCTGGCCAAATACAAATTGACCGACTACACAAAAACCGATGATAAAAAATCGCTTAAGGGAAATCACGTTCCTATATACCAAACCCTTGAAATTTGTGCAAATATATAACATTTTTATATTAGTAAAATTCTTAATGATTAGTTAAATAGCAATAAAAAAACATAAATTTAAGCATAGAACGGCAAAAGTTTTTTTTTATTCTAAACGAAAGAATCATTCTTTGATTAAAACAAAAATTCCAAACCTAGGTTTGGAATTTTTGTTTTGTACTTTTTATCGACCAAAAACCTGCTTGATCTTATTTCTAATTTTGATAAGCATTGGCTCATCATAATTTTTATCTTCATCAAAATAACCATAGCCGTAGCCATATCCGTAGCCATATCCGTAACCGTAGCCATACCCTTGTTTGATTTGATAATCATTGTAAAGAATACCGATATGTTGAACTTCCTTATCTGCATATTTTTCCGTAATCATTCTCAGCATATACTTTTCTGTATATTCATGACGTACAACATATATACTTGCATCTGCATATTTCATCAATTCGAATGAATCGGCAACTAGGCCAACTGGAGGCGAATCAATAATAATGAAATCGTATAAGGTTCGTAACTTTTCAATCAATGCTATATTCTTTGGACTCATCAATAACTCCGAAGGATTTGGAGGAATTGGTCCTGAAGTAATCACATCTAAAGAAGGAACTTGCGTTTTATTAATAATATCATCCAAACTCGCTTCTCCGGTGAGATAATTCGAGATTCCATTTTTGTTATTGATTTTAAAATCACCAAAAATCTTAGGCTTTCTCAAATCCATACCTAATAATATTGTTTTTTTTCCACTTAAGGCCAAAACAGAAGCAATATTGATGGATGAATATGTTTTACCTTCACCACCAATTGATGAAGTTACAAGAATAACTTTACTGGAACCATCTTCATCATATAGGAATCTTAAATTTGCCCGAAGCCCCCTAAATGCCTCAGATATTGAAGATTTAGGCTGCTCTAAAACACTTAAATTATTTTCATGGTTATTTTTACCAACAACACCCAATAACGGCATTTTTGTAACAGAAACTAATTCTTTAACATTTCGAATCTTATTATCAAGCAACGTCGTAATTAGAATTAATAGCAATGGAATTGCAAGAAGCCCACCAATAATCATGGTTTCTATCTTTTTTATATCCGGTGCAATCGGTCCCTGACCTAAATTTTTAGCAGGATCAATAACTACTAAGTCGGATTTATTCGTTGCCACACGCATTTGAGTTTCGGCTTGCTTTGACAATAACGTATTGTAGGAATTCTCAATTATTGTATAGCCTCTCTGAACATCCAAATATCTTCGTTGTTGATCAGGTAGATTAATTAGGGAATTATTTGCTTGATTTATTTGTTCATTAACCTTATTTAGCTCAGAAATAAAATCTGAATAGTATCTTTTTAAACCATTTTGAGAACCGCTTTTCGCCTCATTAATTAAACGATTAATTTCTCGCATTGGCTCAGAATTGGGAGTGTAAATCGAGGCCATTTCTCTTCGTTTAGCATATAAAGCTTTTAGCTCAGACATACTAGCTGTAAACAAACCATCTTCAATACCTGCAGCGTTTAAGCTTATCAAATTATCAAGATTTGACGACAAAACCGAACTCCGAATTGTGTTCAATGTATTTAGTCTTTCTTGAAGTTCTACCTTCTTTTTTTCTAGATCTGTAAGCTCCTGAAGAACCTTCATGTCTTTGCCTTCAACATCAAACAGGCGATCTTTTATCTTAATTCCGTTCAACTTACCAGCGGCTGAATCCAATTTAGCCTTTATTCTCAATAAATTTTTATCGATATATTTCACTGTATTTTGATCAACAGTATTTTGATCAAACAACCTTTTTTGTATAAGTTCCTCAACAGTCCTATTTAAAAACTGAACCGTACCATTAAGATTATAACCTTTTTTTGTGATAATCATAATGGTTGGTAGCTCGGGATCAAATTCTACATTAATATTACCAACAATTGAATTTACTGCTTGATTTACAGTGGACAACTTTACAATAACTTTGTCCATCTTGACAATTGGCTCTATTGGATTTTTAACCAACTTAAATCTCAAATTTGGACTTGAGTACCAATCTCCAATTTTTATTATTTTGTTCTCCAATCTATTGTATTCAGAAATGCTCTGAAAACCTTCAATTTTATAGTTATACAAAGAGGTTGATTGTCCATCTTCTGGCAGGACTACTTCATATTTATCACCTCCTTTAGGAACCAAAGTAATAGGGTAATTGACTTGTTGCAAGTGATTCTCATCCACTTCTAAAAAAACTGGAGAATCATACTTGTCCAAATACGTTTCTTTAATTAATCCCTTTGTTGAGTAATTGGTGTAAAGCGCTAATTTTTTTACCAAATATTCGTTGTGAGATCTAGATAAAATCATCTTCTTTAGAAAAACACCGTCTTTATTAGAACTTTGCCCCCAAATAAAATTAATTGACTGATTTGGAGTAAAATAGCTAGCCGTATTACTAGAAATACTTAATGATAGTTTAGAGGCATAAATGCGTTGTGCTATATATTTGCTATAAACATAGGAAATACCATATCCAATGGCAAACATTAATACAAACCAATACCAGTTTTTCAGTAAACGATGTAAAAACAATTCAAGATCAAAAAAAGCAAATCCACTTGTTTTTTCAGTTTTACTTCCGTTTTCCTCTTTGCTATTAAGAGTTTTAGAGTTAGGAATCATACTGAGAAATTATAATTTGGTTAGAAGTAAATAAATAGACATAACGGTAGTCAAAAGAGAAACTCCCGTAGTTAGTGTTTGCATAGGATCTTTTCCAAATCCATAAAAACTCTTTGGTCTGGTATTCAAAAATATCATATCTCCATTTTGAATCCAAAAATATTGAGAATTATAAATATCTTCACGTGTTAAATCCAAAGTCACTTTTTTGATTCCTTCTGGATATTTTCTCATCAACGTAACTGCTTTACGATCCACGGTCCTATTAAGTCCTCCATTTTGTGCAAGCGCTTCAAACAAATTTATACTTTGTGCATACGATGATTTAACACCCGTTACCCCAGTAGTTTCAATATCTCCTAATACATAATACGTTATACCATCCATATTCAAACGAACTTCGGTTTTATCTTCCAAAAAATTTTCATTTACTTTTTGTTGGATTTCATCACGAACATCCTTTATTAACCTTCCTTCAGCCTTTAGATATCCCATTCCAATAATATAAATCTCCCCGTTACTATCTACTTTGATACCATTAAAATAAAAACGCGCATCTCCTCCGCCAAATCCAGAGGATCTCCCATCAGCTCCTCCTGACGACCCAGCATTGCCTCCACCTGTACCTCCACTAGTATTTGTATTAAATCTAGAATAAAATTGTGCAGCGTCACCTTTCGGAGTTGTGATAATGTTTAAGGTAAATATGTCATTTTTAGTAATTCGATATTCCGGCATATTATAAGGAATGAGTCCCTCTTCATTAAGTGTCAGACTTTCACTCGGCTGCATGTATCGAACTTCTTTTGTTGTTATACAAGATGTAAGCAACAGTGCTGCAAAAAGTATAATGATATAATTTAATTTTTTCATCTTATTTAAAATGTTTACAAAAGTAAAACTTATTTATGATTTTCGAAGTTTTAGGATTAAACTCGGCAGATATGCTCCTATAAAGCCTAAACCTACAATAATCACTAATAACACATTGTTATTAATATGTCTAAAAAAATAGGCTATACCAACAACAAAAAGGTAATATACTAATATATAAAAAGTGGAGCGTCTATGCGTAATTCCCAATGCCAAGCAACGATGGTGGATATGGTTTTTATCTGCTTCGAATAAGGATTTTTTATTTGAAAGCCTTACGAAAATTACATTAAGCGTATCAATTATTGGAAGAATCAAAATAGCGACTGCAATTACAGGAGCCGACTGAAGATGATACCTTGGGACATTAGGAATTTTTTTATCAATAAAAATATCAATAAAACATATTGCCGTAAATGCTAATAAAAATCCCAAAATCATAGACCCTGTATCTCCCATGAAAATTTTATTTTTTCGATAATTCGACAGATTGTAATATAAAAAAGCTAGAACACAGCCTATAATTACCATGCAAAATACAACAAGTGGATAATTGTAAGGACCTAGTCTAAAATAACTTATCCCAAACATCAAGCTGCATAGAACCGAATATCCGCCAGCAAGACCATCAATCCCATCAATCAAGTTAAATGCATTAACTAGAATAATAAACGTGATGACGCTAAATAATACACTTACATAATAATTTAATTCAAAGATTCCAAAAACCCCAAAAAGGCTTCTAATTCGAACATCAGAACCCACAACTATGAGCACCGAAACCAAAATTTGCGCTAGTAATTTTTTGTAAGCGCGGATAACGACAATATCATCCATCACACCGATGTATAACAGAATAATGAGCGATGCAAATAAAAATTTGTAGATTTCAAACAATTCATATGCAAAAATAGAAGCGCATATTCCTATCGAATAAAAAATGGCAATACCGCCAAGATTGGGAATTTTTCTAAGGTGCGAACTTCTAAACCCTGGCTCATCCATAAGATTTTTTCTTTTTGAAATCTTGATGATTGTTGGGATAGAGAAAAATGTAATAATAAAAGCAAATGTAAAGCCTGCAATAAGCTTTACATAAAATAAGGGTAATCCAAGATTTTTTATAAAATCATCTACTATCTCCATTAAAAACGCTTAAAAAACTTTCTTAATATTAATCACAATGAATTTAATACAAAATCCACTTAATCCTGGTCTATTTTTCATCATTGTGCGCACAAAACTATTAAAAAAAACTCAATTACACTCGCTTTATTTACAATTCATTACTAATATGTATCAATATTATTTCTCCTTTACTTTCTTACTTTCTGTAGTGCATTTACTACTTTTTCCTGTCCTAGAAAAAATAAAACATAATACACCTGTTTCTGAATTGGTAAAGACATTAAATAATTTTGGCCAAAACGTCTATATTTCAACACTTTAATCAAAGACAATCCTCTTTCTTTTCTAAACGATTTAAGTTTAGCTGCCATAATCGTATAGCTTTCTTTATCGTTGACAAAAGCTAGATAGGCCAAAAAAGTATAAACCCCTTCTAGAATTCTAAAATTATCTAGTGCTTCTTTCTCCTGTTTAAATTTGGAAGTAAAAAATACCGTTTCAACATCTTCAACAGCATGTAGAATATCCAATCCCTTTAAAGTGTGGGATTTGGAAATAGATTCAGAACGTTCAAAATATTGATAGTGAAATGTCTGAGTCTGAGCAATCGTTTCACATTCCAAAACTAATTGTGGGATTAGTTGAATATCCTCAAAATGAATTCCTTTTTTAAATCGTTTTTGGTTAAAAAGTTCCCTTTTGAATATCTTATTACAAGCAAAATAACTAATATCGGAGAATAAAGACAGGTTCTTGCTCAATTCAACACATTCGGGGAAATTGGGAAGCTGCGTTAACTTTTGGAGAACAACTCCTTTTTCATCAACTTTCTGAATATTGCAAATCGTTATTTGAGCTTCATGTTTTTCAGCTAGATTAACCATCTCTTCAAACATTGTAGGACTTACATAGTCATCACTATCAACAAAACCAATATACTTTCCAGAAGCTCTATCAAGTCCGTAATTCCTCGCATCACTAAGTCCTCCATTTTCTTTTTTGAATGGAAAAATTTTGTCAGAATAATCGCTTTGAAATTCATCTATAATATCTTGAGAACCATCTGTACTGCCATCATTTACAACCAAAATTTCGATAGAGTCAATAGTTTGTTGTACCAGAGATTGTAAACATCGCGAAAGATAATTCTCGGTGTTATAAACGGGTACAATAATTGAGATAACGACATTACTTTTCAAAATCACTAATTTTTTGTGCTAAAAAACTACTAAAAATATCATAGCCTTTGTGGTTCAAATGTAAAGGATCAGCAAACCAGTTTTTATTCGTATAAAAATTTATATCTACTTCATCAGGATTGATTAAAATTACTTTATCCAAAACGTTATTTTCCTTTAAGTCTAATATAAGTTGTTCTCGATAATCATCAACGGTCAAATCTTCGCCTTTATTTATAAGTTTTGAAGAAACTTTATTACTCAACTTTATAAAACCATTTTTCTCAGCAAAATTTTCGTTAAGACCAACATGGGGCACATTGACAATAATGGGAGTTATTTTATAGTGCAATAATGTATTTATAATCATCCTCATATGGTGCGAATAAAAATCTGGACCAGATTGCGTAATCGCATCGTTAACTCCTGCTAGCACCACACAATATTTAGGTTGATTTTCAATAACTTTCTTTGAAGAATAAAGTTCTCCCTCTGGCTTAAAAAGATTCTCATAGATGTCTTTAGAACGACCACCCGGATTTCCGGACGAAAAAACGTGTGCTTTTACACCTTTACTGTTAAGCTTTTCTTGTACTAACTTTTCTAAATTTTGTCGTACTACCCAACTATCTCCAATAATACCTACTTTGAGATCTGATTGTTTTTGTGGTGGAACAGAGTAATATTCTTTAGCTATTGCATACGCGTATTTTTCGCGATAATACGATATCCCCCAAATAATGGATACACATGCAATTATTAAAATAATATAGATACTCTTTTTCTTCATCTGTGTTATTAAAACTTCATTTTCAATCCACTGTAGTAACCATTACATCTTTAGGAACTTTTTTTGAAAACTCTTGTAGTTGATTTTTGATTTTATCTACATCTTCTTGTTTAGTGGCATAGAAGGAAACTACACTTCCGCCAGAAATATAATTATTCTTGATTTCTAATGCCCCAACTTTTACAAATGTGCTCGGCATTTTCACCCAATGTTCATAAACCATCGCTATCTCAAAACGCCCTCCCTCAGCCATTTTTTGGATATAATCTTGAAGCGGTTTATTATCGGTGAAATTACCGTGATCTTTTTCTCTCAATTTCGCAACTTCGATACTTCCTAAGCCATACGTATCTAACAAATGTATTGGGTTAAAATAGGTTATAGCGCCAATATCATTAGCAATTACATACGAATTACTATAGTATTCATGTAAGAAATTCGATAATTGAATTTGCTGATCAAATATATTTTTAGAAGCATTTT
Organism: Kaistella sp. CFF1-2; assembly: GCF_059509915.1. NCBI lineage: Bacteria > Pseudomonadati > Bacteroidota > Flavobacteriia > Flavobacteriales > Weeksellaceae > Kaistella > Kaistella sp. CFF1-2. The sequence goes on along the minus strand of NZ_JCAKLF010000002.1, from coordinate 869,409 downwards.
TTTGGTATTTCAACATGGGAATAAATCTCATCGAAAAACTGACCAAAAGCAATGCTAATACTAAATACCTTAAAATAGACTTCGTCCTCGATTTCTGAAAAATAGCCTCTAAAAAAGGGGCAACGGCAAACAAAACGACAACTACCAAATAAGCTTCATATCTAAGAAGCCAACCAAAATTTGCAAATAGTAAGTGAATACTAAAACCTGCGAATACAACCAAGGGTACCGCGATCTCTTTTAAACCTTTTGCTTTAAATGAAGTTTTTAAATATTGAAAAAGATAAACAATTAAAATAAATACAAGGAAAAGCACCGAAAGCGCTCGATATCCATTTCCAGCCACTCGCATAACAAATCCTAAAATACCATCGTTTGTATTCCCCTTGAGAACTAAAGAATTCGGCAAAAAGAAGGAACCTTGTTGCATGGAAATCAAGCCATAAATTATCACAGGTGATATTGCCAATAACCCAAGAACAAAACTCTGCACATACTTTCTTTGAATAAAAAACAAATAAACACACATGAAAAAGATAAAAAACAAACTTTCATATCTAAATCCTGTTGCCAAAATAGAATACAAAACTAAATACAAAAAATTCGTCCAGCTTCCATCAAGAATATATTTTTGAAAGTATATCAAACAAAGTATTAAAGTCAAAGCATGAAGGATATGCTCCATCCCGACCAATGCATTCAAATGAAGTGGAACAAGAAGTACAACTCCAATTAAAACCAGACTATAGACAATTAAAGAGTAGCGCATAAAATAGTTACGCAATACAACTAACAAACAAATACTTCCTAAAACATTTAGCACAATGGGCAGATATTCCCAATTCCCAAAAATTTTTATCAGGATGGATAATAATAAAGTAAAAAAAGGAGATGACGTTGTAGACGAAAACTCATAAGGTGTGATTCCCCACATTCCAAATTCGGCGAAGTTTTTTGCAATCGACAAGTGGATATAGGCATCATCTAATGGATAAATATACTTTCCAGCAAAATCAAATACGACAACTATATTATAAATTACTAATCCTGTGAAAAGTAAAACCGCAACTCCAAAAACTAGATTTTTGTTCCTCATCAAAAAAATTATTTACTCCAAAGGAAATTATTATATGAATCTGGCGTAAACCTATTACTCGCACCCTGATATGCAGCAAATACAAAGTAGTAAAAAATAGAAAATGCAATAAAATAGAAGAAGATTACCCTTTTCGTCCTTTCGTTATCAATTGCAGCAATTATATTCGGTATAACAAGAGGAACAAACCCTAGAAAACTTCCTACTAATCTTGTTGAAAATACAGGATTATCTCTCATAATAAAATAAAGACAAATACCTGAAAGTACAATATTACGCATGTACTCATAATAATATATTTTTTTTGAAGCCACTTCATTAAACACAAGCAGTAGTAAGGAGTAAACAACGATAGACAAGTCACTAAATAGAGACCCTTCTGCTTCGTAGCTAATATACCCTTTATAACCGTCTGATAAATCCTTTATATCAACAGTGTCCAATACTGAAGAAAAGTAGTTATAGATTTGCAAAGGTGAAAGGAGAATACTTATGGCAATAATACCGAAAATACGTGTCGGATTCATTACGACCGTCGCAATCCAATACATTGGAAGAAAAATTATTGTTGATTTATGGAAACCTATCGCTACATAGATACACAATAAATACATCCAAACATTCCGATTCTTAATATATTTAAAAGAAGCCAAACAAAACACCATCCCTAAAGCTTGCCTCATATGTCCACTATCCGCAATAAAATAAGCAGGAATCAAAAATAACAAAATGGAAAAAACCGGATATGCTGAGTTCCGATAATATGAAATAAACTTTATCGAAATTGTAATGATAGCGCTTACTAGAGTCAGTACAAAAAATGGAGAAATTCCAAAGAAAAAGACAAGCTTATTTAACATAATGTAAAGCCATTCTATCTCAATATTCGTATCTCTAAACAAACCTTTATCAATGAGTTCAGAAATCTCTAATGTTGGAAAATAGAGATAGTACATCTGCTCATACACCGGATAATCGGCCCCAACAGACTTTCTTAGTCCAATGGCAAGTATCATAAAGACACCTACAATCCAAAGTACAATTGTCGTACTTTTCTTATCTCTACCATTTACTTCTGCAATACTGTACAGTACCAGAAAGACAAATAATAGAGTAAAAATTGGGTGTAAAACTGCCATTTAACGTTATAAATTATTTTTTCAAAATCAGATGGGCAAATATATTAAATAAATTATCTCCTACGGGTTCTAAATTAATGAAAAGGCAAACTAATTCAGCTTAAAAGTATCAACTTTTAAAGGACCAAAACTTACCAAAAGAAATTACCTATCATTTGCATACCGAACGTCTGAAACAAACATAAAACATAAAGAATGGAAAAATTTTCGGAGGTGATATTTTTTAACAAGAGAACAAAAAATGGAACGATATACAAACATGCTCTTGCCGTTTCACCCGTCCCATAAGCCCCTGTCAAAAACATAACAGCCAAAGCAAGAATTCCAGAAATGCTAATTATTTTAACCGGCAGATCATCCGATGTCAATTTACTTTTATTCGAAAACAAAACGGCAATAAAACCAAATGATAGAAACAAAAGGATTTCAGCAATATTTTCAATTCTAGTAAAAAAGTAAATTAAAGGTTGATGCAAAAGCCTAAAACCATTTGGGTTTTCGGAGTGGGATGCCAGCAGAAAAACTTCATAATGATTATAGCTCGTAAACACAAACAATAAAATCAGTCCAATTAAGAAGCTTGCTCCACATATCAAACTAAAAATAAAAAAATCATATTTTCTCTTAAATAAGAAATAAAGTGTGATAAGCCCTAAAACAGCGAACAAAAACAATCCTGAAAAACTCAGCATGTTTGTAAAAAACAAACCTAAAACTGTATAAAAAACCGAAAAAAAATCGATCTTTTTACGATTTATAAAACGCGTAATTCCTAAAATAAAAATCAACGTAGACGTTAAAACCAATGCATCAATAGAAACAAATAAATAAATATTTACAGAAGGAATCACCGCAAATAAAAGCAGTAATTGCTTTGCTCTTTCCTTCGCAATATTAAGATTCAACATACTTTTGTAAAATAGTGGAAAGGACAGCCCTCCCAAAACTGAAAAAACAATTGCGATAGAGGCGATACTGCCACCGGATGTTTGTAAAATCCAATAATGCAATAAAGTTGTAAATGGTGGATGTGTTTTCGTGTGCAACTGAAAGGTTTCAATGTTTTTGCTGAAATCTTTTAACCACAAATCTCCGTTCGTAATCGCAATAGCATCGGTGTAATATTGCCTCCCTTTTAAATAAATAGGCTCCATAAAACCTATCGAAAAACTTCCCTGACTTAAATTCCCCAATACAACCAAGAAAAAACAAAAGATAGTTAAAACAAAAACATTCATTTTGTCAAGAAATTTTAAAGAAAAAATCCCGCAAACTAAAAATGCTGTCGCGAAGAAAAAACTTGACCAAAGAAAAGCATTCGGGTAAATCACAGAAAAAGGAAACAGAATCCCAGTTCCTGTATAGCCATCATGAAAATGCTGATAATAAAAATTAGCACCGGCTAAAACTAACCAGATAAAAATGGCAATAAAAAAGATTGACCAAGGAAATTTCTTTATCGAATTCCTTTCAATAAATTGATGCATCAATGTGTAGTTTTTATCATTCGCCTTGGGTATTGGCAAAACAATGAGCGCAAATATAAGGAATGTGTTACGGACTAGGTAGTAATCGTAAAAAAAACGCAACTTTAAGTTGCGTTTTTCGTATTTATCGTTTTAAAATCTTAATTACCGCTTCACGATTATTAATATTAAGTAAATATACTCCAGGAAGCAATCCCGAAAGATCGGTTTCGTTCTGTAAAAACTTCCCAGACCTAACCACTTTTCCTGTCATATCAACAACTTGATAAGTATAAACCTTATTACTGTTTCCGTTTATTTTTAAAATAGAACTTACTGGGTTAGGATACGCCTTCAGTTTATCGTTAGATTCTTGGGATGCATTATCATCCGTCCCTAACGTACCTCCATCCAAAGGTAAAATTTCTAGTGGACCTCCTTCAATTCCATTTACTATAGGTTTAATTTTCACACATCGGCAACTCGCTCCAAAATAAGGATCCGCATTATCGTCGTAGGTTGCCATGTATTTTGAACTCACGTTAGCCGCCATACTTATAGGTCTACCATAACTTCCAGACATTCCCGCCATCCACATTTTATAAAAACCAATATCAACGGTAGAGTTGATCACACTTGCGCTGTTGTCATATACCGAACGAGAACCTCTAATCCCCGAAATTGGGTAGTTACCAATTTTGTATGCCGCATTATCAAATAGAAATCCCCAATGCCCACTGTATGTAAAATACGTCCCTTGAAAAGTCGTTGCTACAGGAGCGTATGCAGATTCATTCACATTTTTCTTATAATAAGGCGTAAGACCGTAATTAACATTGGCTAAGGAAGTTCCTAACACATCAGGAATTCGCCAACCTTCAGGACAAGGGTCAAAGACAGATTTCTCCTCGCCTCTACCCCATCTATTGGCAGCCAAATTTGTTTCCATACTCAACCAATCCGTTCCATTTGTATATCCTGCTTGGTAAGGTTGTTTGGCACTAGGCATCATAAAAACTAATGGATTATTGACAGAATACGTCAAAATTTTTGAAATCTTAGCCGAAATTTTATCGGTAGCTAAGATATTAGACGACGTATTGTAGGTATTAGATGGAACCACATACGATGTATTATAAGTAGACCCGTCTATTGTTGTTGGGTAGCTTACCGTTCCGTCAGACGCAACTTTTCCTAAGTAAATACTATAGGACGCTTGACCAATATTAACAAATGAAGGAATCGGATCTTTTCGCCCCCATTGGTAATGCAAACCTCCAGATTGTCTAATTTTAGCCAAATTCGTTGCATTTGGTGTTCCCGAAATTGTTGGAAACTCATCTCTTGCTCCTAAATTACGATCCATAAATTCTGTACTTAATACATTTCCAGGTTTTACATAATTTAGATAGTTAGAAGCTTCTGCAACAGCTACATCCGTTACATAGGGAACTGTTGTGATTTCAGAATTAGTAACCCAAACATGCCAGCTCCAATAGACTGGATTAGTCAAACTTCCATTATGTAAGGTAATTACAGCATTCCCACTTTGATTTGCACCGATTTTAACATCAATATTTGTATTTGTTATTGCGGCTAGCGACGCAGGAGATGGATTTGCAATGGTAACCTTGGTAACCAAAGAAGGATTATCCGTCCATAAAACATTCGCTTTTAAATCTTTATAATTTGCCGAATTTAAAATTTCTTTGTTCCCTAACACAGAACTTTGAACAGAAAATGCTTTACTTATCGGAATAGACAGCATGGTCTCTGTCACGGATTTTACTAAAGTATAGCTATTCGGATTTTTCATTCCCTCTTTGTACTCCACTTCATCATTAAAAAACTCCGTTGGGAAATTATAGTTATTAACTACAAACAAAGGGTCTTTTACACATCGACATCCAATTGCGTCAGAAGTTACACTTCCGCCAATTGGGTTATAATTAAATCTTCCCGTAACATTTGGCAATGAGGGATCCGGAATATCTCCTTGACTCTTATCTGGAGTTAAACCAAAGGATGCTGCACTAACCACACTTGTGTCATTAGTCGCCCATTTAACCATGGTTGCCGTCCAAAGACCAACATGATGCTGATCGGTATATTGTCCGTTGTGATAATTTCTTAAAATAGCACCGGTACCAGGAAAAACACCCATATTGTTCCCTCCAACCTTACTCATGTCAATCCCAAAATTTGAGTAAACCTTAAATCCTTTAAAATACGATGGGACATTGGTATCATTAGGTTTTATTAAATACATTCGAATTCCACCAAATAAATCCAAATCGCTTTGCTTCATATTTCTTTTAATCCCGTAAGGGCTAAAATCTAAACGTACGTCTCCAATATTTGCAACGAGCATTGAGGGAACTCGCCATCCATTTGGACAAGGATCAAAAGATGACTTATTGCGATAAGGAGCTGCATTTGCATCATCATTGTAATTCGTATTGCTTGCTAAACCTTTAGAGTTATCGGACCACAAATTCAATTGACTTAGATTAACCGGATCCAGTCCTGTTAAATTCCCAAACCAGTTTACGGGCAAATTGGCATTATTTCCGTACAAAGCCTGCCCAGAATTATCGTCCTTATTAACATAAATCAAACTAAGAGGGTTCTTAACCGCCAACCTGATATTATCTTTTACATTAGCATCTGATAGTTTCACCAATTTTGTCAAAGCATTAATTGGCGTCCACGTTGTAGTACCCGTGTTATCAATAAAACCTTGATGTCGAATTCTACCAGCAGATCCTGTCACTTCATAGAAATCATTCCCTTTGTACAATAAAGGCGGGATAGGATCTTTCCTTCCCCACTGATACAACAATCCTCCATTTTTTATCCAATTTCCAGAAGTTATAGAACTTCCTACTGCACCTAAATTCCGATCCATCCATTGCCAATCCGAAGACGGAATTAACTCCACAGTTCCATCACTTTTTTCTCTTTTAAGCGCGTCAAAACTTTTATAGGTAGGACCTTGTGTGGGATCATCTGTTACCCAAACATGCCATGACCAAAGGATTTCACCATTAACTTTGTATGCAATAACTGCATTTCCTTTTTTGGATTTGTCTATTGGGATTTTAATCTTTGCATCAGTACCCCAACCAATAATATCAAGCGAATAATTAGTTCCCGATTTTATCAGACCTGGAACATCTTCCCACAAAACATCTGCTGTAATTGTTCCAGAAGGCGTAGCAGCTCCTCCCATATAATCACCTGAACTCCACATCGCATAGGCTTTCGCAACAGGAATATACATACCATCATTAACCTGATTGGGTTCAAAAATATAACTGTTGGGCGCAAAACGATAATCGTTAGTTTGGGCCATGCTCAAAAGTGAACATAAGAATAGCCCAGAAAATAGAATTTTCTTCATAAGCATTTGTGTTTTTATACTAAAAATGAAAGAGTTGGATATTTAAAAGTTTTAAACGTCCAACTCTTTCAAATGTAAAGAAAAATCCTTTACTATTTAAATTAATATTTATTTATCTCAATCTTGGGTTCAAAACGCCTCGTTTCGCTTGTTCGTAGTCGTCCGACGAACATGGAGTCCAATCTGCGATTGCTTCGCCTTCACCGAAATACCATAGATTACTAAACGTATCTCGCTTGAAGGAATACAAGGAATCATTTACCATAACAACAAATGTCTCGTATTCACGCTCTTTTGGATGCGATTTCTGGATATTAATCCCTTCAATTAAATACCAAATCATTTGAGCCAACAATTGATGATTCAATACCGAATCTGCATCAAAATTGAAATTAAATAAGCCAAAAGCTTTCAAATTTTCACCTATTCCAATTTCTTGCATGTAGGCGCAAATCTCTCTACGATTAAGTCCATTTACCTGAGGATGAATCGAGAATGGTTCTTGGAAACTTTCCACCGCATCGCAATTCAACGTCACTAAATCTGCACAACGGAAAAAAGGTTCCATCTTGTTAGTAGCCCCCATCATTTCGGCAAGTCGAATGACATCAAATTCGACTTCTTTAATCAGTTTTACCGAATCAACTTCATTCAAATGCTTTTGATATCCTAAAAGATGGAAATCTTTCAACGAAAAATTTTTGGTACTGAAGATTTTATTCAAAAAATTCTTTTCATTGATTCCCTCACCTTCGTCAACAAGGGAAACTATGTTTGAAATCTGTGTATATCGAATGTTTTTTTGATGAAAATTAAGCGCATAAAAAAGAGAATACGCCAAATCGGAGCTTCCACCAATAATGACTGGAATTGCATTTTTATACAAACAAGCGGAAACCACTTCCTGCAAAGCATAATGCGTATCTTCATGCGATTTCCCAGAGATTAAATCGCCCAAATCACAAATTGGAAGTTCAAAATCCAACTTAGATAACTTGTAAAAATACTTTCTAAAAGTCGTAAAGTTTTGAATTTCAGCCTCACCTCGCGCACCACGATAATCGGATGCAAAAACGAGAATGATGCTGTTTTCTACTATTTCGTTTTGGATCAGGCTTCCCACTTGCCATGGCTCTGTTTTGAAAGCCCTCGGTGGAATGATGAAATCATCTAAATTCATAAAAAACTTTTCGCAAACTTAATCTTTTCCTATCTAAAAATAAACTTAAAAAAAGTCGACCATTCCAATTTACCAATAAAAAAGACATCTACAAAACTTGCAGATGGCTTTTCTTTATTTTTTCGGACTTGCCTTTTTGGTTGTCGTCGCTTTCTTTGCTGTGGTTGTTTTTTTTGCAGCGGTCTTTTTGGCTGGCGCTTTTTTCTTGGTCTCAAAAGCTTTCGGGTCTTGCTCTTTAATCCAAGCTTTTACCGTTTCCAAATCCATTTGCTTTAATTCTTCGGCATCGTATTTTTCTCCGTCTGCTCTTTTCGGAATTTTAAGATTCGTTTTTCCAAATTTGATGAAAGGTCCCCAACGTCCATTTTCCAAAGCGATTTTCTCATCTTCCCATTGTTGAATGTAACGATTGGCTTCTTTCTCTAATTTAGCATCGATTAACTCAACAATATCCGATTGCGACAAGTTGTTAAAATCGTACTTTTTAGGAACATTAACATAAATCGATTTGTATTTAATAAACGGTCCAAAACGCCCAGTTCCTTTCGTTACTGGCTCGCCTTTATAGCTTGCAATCGGCGCATCTGCTTTTTGCTTTTCTTTGATAATTTCCTCGGCACGATCTTGATCAACCGACAATGGATCTTCACCTTTCGGGATGGAAATGTAAGTTTCGCCCCATTTCACATACGGTCCAAAACGTCCAACACCAATCGCAACAGTTTGACCTTCGTATTCATTTAATTCGAATGGAAGTTTGAATAATTCCAAAGCTTCCTCCAATGAAATTGTTGCAATATTTTGACCGCTTAACAATGACGCAAAAATTGGTTTTTCTTCATCATCTTGCTCACCAATCTGAATCATCGGTCCAAAACGACCAATTCTCGCATGAACTTGCTTCCCAGATTTTGGATCAATACCCAAAATACGTTCTCCAGTTGCACGTTCCGCATTCTCCTCAACATCTTCGATTCTCGGATGGAATTTGGAATAGAAATCCGTCATCATTTTTTTCCATTCTTCAGAACCATCTGCAATTTCGTCAAAACTTCCTTCAACACGCGCCGTAAAGCCGTAATCTAAAATCTCTTGGAAATTGTCAATCAAGAAGTCATTAACCACTTCACCGATGTCTGTCGGAACGAATTTGTTTTTATCACCACCAAACTTCTCGTCAAGGACTTCTTTTTTAATCGCCCCTTTCGTTAACGAAATACGAACAACTTCTCGCGTTTGTGGTTCAATCTCGCGTTTGTCAACATACTCACGATTTTGAATCGTCTGAATTGTCGGCGCGTACGTCGATGGACGACCAATCCCCAATTCTTCAAGTTTTCTAACCAAACCAGCTTCCGTGTAACGCGCACTTGGCTTGGTAAATTTTTCTGAAGCTGTAATTTTTTTATAGTCTAAAACTTCTCCGATTTTAACTTTCGGAAGCAGTTTTTCGTTGTTTTCTTCATCGTCCTCTTCCGTTTTCACAATTCCGTAAGCCTTAAGGAAACCATCAAAAACAATAACTTCTCCTTGCGCTTCAAAATGCTGCGGCAAGCTTGGATTTCCGATTTCGATAACAGTTTTCTCGATTTTAGCATTTGACATTTGCGACGCTAAAGTTCGGCGGTAAATCAATTGATACAATTTGCTCAATTGCGCATCACCAATTGTTTTAACACCAAAATCCGTTGGACGAATCGCCTCGTGTGCTTCTTGTGCAGACGCCGATTTGGTCGTATAATTTCTTGGTTGAGAATAATCTGCACCGTATTCCGAAAGGATTTGCGCTTTTGCACCATTAATCGCTTCCTGAGAAAGATTCACGGAATCCGTTCTCATATACGTGATGAAACCTTCTTCGTAAAGGCGCTGCGCCAAACGCATCGTTGTGGTCACGTTGTAACCCAAACGCGAAGACGCCTCTTGTTGCAAAGTCGAAGTTGTAAACGGCGCCGACGCAGAACGTGTTCCTGGCTTGGTTTCAACATTAAGAACTTTGAAATCTGTATTTTTTGCTTGTTCTAAAAAGTTTTCCGCATCGGATTCTTTAGAAAAGTCTTTTTTAAGTTTAGCAGCGATTTCTTGCTTACCATCGTTTAAGAAAACCGCATCAACCTTGAAACTTGCTGTTGGCTTGAAATGTCTAATTTCTTTTTCACGCTCAACAATTAGTCGCACTGCAACCGATTGAACTCGACCTGCAGAAAGTCCTGGTTTTACTTTTTTCCAAAGAACAGGTGACATTTCGAAACCTACAATTCTATCCAAAACGCGTCTTGCTTGTTGCGCATTGACTAAATTTTGATCAATATCTCTTGGATTTTCGATTGCTTTCAGAATCGCATTTTTTGTAATCTCATGGAAAACAATACGTTTTCTGTTGTCGGGTTTTAATTTCAGTTCTTCTGCCAAATGCCAAGCAATTGCTTCTCCCTCGCGGTCCTCATCGGATGCTAGCCAAACCATTTCGGCTTTTTTGACAGCAGCTTTCAACTCGGCAACCAATTTCTTTTTATCGGCAGAAACCTCGTAATCTGGCGTGAAAGACGACAGGTCGATTCCCATTCCTTTTTTCGGCAAATCCCTTATGTGACCGAAGCTGGACTTCACTTCGAAATCCTTCCCCAAGTACTTTTGGATGGTTTTTGCTTTTGCTGGTGACTCAACGATAACTAGATTTTTGGACATTCTGAAATTTTTTGCAAAAGTAGAAGTTTTTTATTAAATGCTTTTTTTTCGCATACTTTTTTTCTAACATATTACTAAGGAAATGAATTTCACACGTTTATAAAATCATAAAAATGAAGGATAAAACATTATTTATCAACTGTTTTATGCAATGATTTTTCATCAAAATTCACTATATTCGCAAACTTAATTTTAAAGTAAGAAGAGACATCTCAATGAAGAAGTTTAACGAATATAAAAACCTAAACCTTAGTCAGGTTGCAGAAAATGTTGCTGCTAACTGGAAGGAAAACGACACTTTCAAAAAATCCGTGGAAATCCGCGAAGGGCATCCAGAATTCGTATTTTACGAAGGACCACCATCTGCAAACGGACTTCCGGGCATTCACCACGTTATGGCGAGAGCGATTAAGGATATTTTTTGTCGTTTCCAAACGCAAAATGGAAAACAAGTTTTCCGTAAAGCAGGTTGGGACACACACGGACTTCCTGTGGAATTGGGCGTTGAGAAAGAATTAGGCATCACCAAAGAAGATATCGCAAAGAAAATTTCCATTGAAGAATACAACCAAGCTTGTCGCAATGCGGTAATGCGCTACACCGACATTTGGAATGACCTTACCGAAAAAATCGGTTATTGGGTAGATTTGGAAGATCCATACATCACTTACGAACCAAAATACATGGAGTCGGTTTGGTGGTTGTTAAAGCAATTGTATGATAAAAACTTGTTGTACAAAGGTTACACCATTCAGCCGTATTCGCCGAAAGCGGGAACAGGACTTTCTTCTCACGAGTTGAATCAACCAGGAACATATCGCGACGTTTCGGATACGACAGTTGTGGCTCAATTTAAAGTTAAAAAACTGTCTGAAAAAGTAGCTTCGAAATTAGGTCAAACTAAAGTTGAAGCTTGTGATATTGCAGAAAACACATGTGGTGGCGCTTTACATTGGGAAGAATTTGATAATGAAAAAGAGCAGCCAATTCACATTTTGGCTTGGACGACAACACCTTGGACTTTGCCTTCTAACACGGCTTTGACGGTTGGTACGAACATCGATTATGTTTTAGTAAAAACTTTTAATCAATATACTTTCGAGCCGATAAATATTATCTTGGCGAAAGCTTTGGTAGCAAAACAATTCGGGAAAAAATTCGTGGAAGGAACAAGTGAAGATTTTGCAAATTACACTGCGGAATCTAAAACAATTCCTTACCAAGTTTTAGCAGAATTCAAAGGTTCAGATTTGGTTGGAACGACATATGAGCAATTGGTTCCTTGGTTTTTACCAGCTGAAAATCCTGAAAAAGCCTTTGTCGTAATTCCTGGAGATTTCGTGACAACGGAAGACGGAACGGGAGTTGTGCACACGGCGCCGACTTTTGGTGCAGATGATGCTAAAGTGGCTAAAGACGCTGGTGTTCCGCCAATGTTGGTGAAAGACGAAAACGACAATTTGGTGCCGTTGGTGGATTTGCAAGGTCGTTTCATTAAAGGTGAAAATGTCCCTGAATTATTTTCAGGAAAATATATTAAAAACGAATATTACGACGACGGAACGGCGCCTGAGAAATCTTGGGATGTGGAATTAGCGATTTTGCTAAAAACCGAAAACAAAGCTTTCAAAGTAGAAAAATATGTCCACAGTTATCCGCATTGTTGGAGAACGGACAAACCAGTTTTATACTATCCCTTGGATTCTTGGTTCGTGAAAATGTCTTCCGTTAAAAACCGTTTAGTTGAATTGAATGAAACGATTAATTGGAAGCCAAAATCTACCGGTGAAGGACGTTTTGCGAATTGGTTAGAAAACGTAAACGATTGGAATCTTTCTCGTTCAAGATATTGGGGAATTCCGTTGCCGATTTGGAGAACTGAGGATTTAAAAGAAGAAATCATCATTGGTTCGGTTGAAGAATTATACAACGAAATCGAAAAATCGATTGCAGCAGGTTTCATGACGGAAAATCCTTTCAAAGGTTTTGAAATTGGAAACATGGCGAAAGAAAACTATGAAATCATCGACCTTCACAAAAATGTGGTGGACAAAATCGTTTTGGTTTCAACATCTGGAAAAGCTATGAAGCGCGAAAGCGACTTAATCGACGTTTGGTTCGATTCTGGAGCGATGCCTTATGCACAATTGCATTATCCATTCGAGAACAAAGCAATGATCGACGATAGAAAAGCCTATCCAGCAGATTTCATCGCGGAAGGTGTGGATCAAACGCGTGGTTGGTTCTACACGCTGCATGCGATTGCGACGACGGTTTTCGATTCTGTAGCTTATAAAAATGTGGTTTCTAACGGTTTGGTTTTAGACAAAAACGGACAAAAAATGTCGAAACGTCTAGGAAATGCCGTTGATCCTTTTGAAACACTTTCGGTTTACGGTCCTGATGCGACGCGTTGGTACATGATTTCGAATGCAAATCCTTGGGAAAATCTAAAATTCGATATCGAAGGAATTGATGAAGTTCGTAGAAAGTTCTTCGGAACGCTTTATAACACCTATTCATTCTTCGCTTTATATGCAAACGTTGATGGATTTAATTATTCAGAAAAAGACGTTGAAAACCGTCCAGAAATCGACCGTTGGATTTTATCCGAATTAAATCTTTTAATTAAAGACGTAAAAGCATTCTACGAAGATTACGAGCCAACAAAAGTGGCAAGAGCGATCAATACTTTTGTGAACGATAATTTATCGAACTGGTACGTTCGTTTATGCAGAAGACGTTTCTGGAAAGGCGATTACAGCGATGATAAAATTTCGGCTTACCAAACTTTATACAGATGTTTGGATACAATTGCAAAACTTTCGGCTCCAATTGCGCCATTCTTTATGGACCAATTGTACCAAGATTTGAATGCTGTAACAGGAAAAACAAACGGCGAATCTGTGCATTTAACAGACTTCCCAGTTGCTGATGAAAGTTTAATAGATACCGATTTGGTTGAAAAGACGCATTTGGCGCAACAAATCACGTCGATGGTATTCTCTTTAAGAAAAAAAGAAAACCAAAAAGTTCGTCAGCCGCTTCAAAAAGTGATGATTCCAGTTTTGGACGCTAAAACAGAAGCACAAATTAATGCTGTTGCGGAATTAATTAAACAAGAAGTGAACGTAAAAGAACTTCAATTAATTAATGCAGAACAAGCGGCAAGTATTATTGTAAAACAAATAAAACCGAACTTTAAAACCTTAGGCTCGAAGTTAGGAAAAGATATGAAAGCCGTTGCAGGAGAGATTTCTGCTTTCACCAGTGAGCAAATCGCAGATCTTGAAAAAACTGGAAAAGCTACAGTTTCTGGACACGAAATCACGATTGATGATGTTGAAATTTTCACATCAGATATCCCAGGTTGGACGGTGGCAAGTGAAGGAAAAATCACTGTGGCATTAGATTTGACGTTAACGGACGAATTGAAATCGGAAGGAATTGCAAGAGAATTCATCAACCGCGTTCAAAACCTTAGAAAAGAAAAAGATTTTGAGCTAACGGATAGAATATCAATTCAATTGGAAGAAGCTTCTCCGTTCAAAACAGAACTTATCAACAATGAAGCATATATTTGTGCTGAAGTGTTGTCGGATAAAATAGAATTTGTAAATTCACTAACCTCATTCGACGAAATCGAAATCGATGAAGTAAGTTTTAAAGTAAGTGTAAACAAAATGTAAGAATATGAAAATTTGAGAATGAGATAATTAGATAATGAGACGAAATTTCATTATTTACCTCAGAATTATCAGATTAACACATTACCACATTATCAAATTAAAAAAAATATGGCAGAAGATAGAGTACGATATAGTGACGCGGATTTGCAGGAATTCAAGAAAATCATTCAGGAAAAAATTGAAAAAGCTGAAAAAGATTTAACATTGATTAATGAAAGCTTCCTAAACGATCAAAACAACGGAACCGACGATACCTCACCAACCTTCAAAGCATTTGAAGAAGGAGCAGAAACGTTGAGCAAAGAACAAAATGCAATTTTGGCAGGTCGTCAAGAAAAGTTTATTCGTGACCTTAAACACGCATTAATCCGTATTGAAAATAAAACCTACGGCGTATGTCGAGTAACCGGAAAATTAATTCCGAAAGAAAGACTTATGGCTGTTCCTCATGCAACCTTGAGCATCGAGGCTAAAAATATGCAACGATAAATTCGTGCAAAATACAATGTAGTAATGTACAAAGTATGATGCGTTTTTTCTAAGATGCTATATACTTTGTACATTTTAAGTATACATTCATGGATATTGTAATTTTAGTGCTTTTGACAGCTGCGATCTTTGGGTTTTATTTCAGAAACGAGATTAAGGAGAAACTAGGTCCATCCAAAGCAAAAAACTATACATTAGACGATCGTTACAATTCCGAAAAGAGAGATCGAGAAAAAGAAATTGATTCTCTACTCTCCAAAATTGGTACAAATGGTTTAGACGACCTTTCTTCTCGTGAACGAAAGCGTCTCGATGAACTTTCAAAAAAATAGCAACTAAAAAATGGAATCCATTATCGTTTATCCTAAAAATTCAATGGAAATGACCGCTTTAAAACGTGTTTTAAAGGACATGAACATTAATTTTGAAAAAAACAATCATAGAAGTTCTAGTAAAAGTCCGAAAACTGAAAAGAAAATTTTCGATAAGAAGATTGAAAAATCAGTAAAGAACTTGAAAAACAATCCAAACAAAGGGTCGTAATGAAGAAAATTGCCCTGATTACATTCTTGATTTTATTACTAGATCAAGCTTCAAAATTTTACATCAAAACTCATTTTCATCTTGGTGAAAGCGTTGAAATTTTCGGCCTTAGTTGGGCACGATTAACCTTTGTAGAAAATCCAGGAATGGCGTATGGCGTTCAGTTTGGTGGACTTTTAGGAAAATATGCACTCGTTATTCTACGTATTGTCTTAATTGGTGGAATGGTTTATCTGTTCAAAAAATGGCTTAAAGAAGGAGCTTCCAATTATTTAATTATCCCAATGTCTATTATCTTCGCAGGAGCTATTGGAAACTTGATTGACGGCATGTTTTACGGAATGATCTTCGATAGCGGAACGGTTTTCGACGAAAGCATCGGTAGATGGATTGAATATGGTGGAATTTCCAAAGTGGTTCCTTTTAGCGAAGGCTACTCACACTTTATGAAAGGATGCGTTGTTGATATGCTTCATTTCCCATTGGTAGACACAACTTGGCCAGATTGGGTTCCTGTTGTAGGCGGAAAACCATTAGAATTCTTCAAATATATTTTTAATATTGCAGATTCTGCAATTACGGTTGGCGCGGTTCTTCTGTTTATTTTCAGAAAAAAAGCCTTTCCTAACGGAATTGATTTTTAACCTCAAATACTTGAAAATCTAAAGATTAAATTGAGTCGATAGGATTTTTTTGTAAATTGGCTAAAAACTAATTGTCATGACTTATCCAATTATCGCAGCAGTTTTGATCATCTTATTTGTTGGATATCTTGGGGTTCTGCTTCTCAGAAAAGACTACCAGAAAGCCAAAGCAATTTTGTACCCTGGCTTATTCTTTATTGCGATTTGGGCAGTAATCTATTATTTACTTTTCAAATAACAACCTTTATAAACACGATCTGCATTGAAATTTCTAAAGAAAATACTACTAATAGGACTGATAGTTAGCATTGTATCAGCCCTTTTTGTTTGGTGGGCCAATTCAACGATTGAATACGACACCGAAGATTATAATACGTATAATCTTACGAATCTTCCCAATGAAAAAGTGGGTTTAGTATTGGGAACAAGTAAAACCTTGTCTGACGGAAGAGTGAATTTGTATTTCAAATATCGAATTGATGCCGCAACCGAACTCTATAAAGCTGGAAAAGTCCAGTATTTTATTGTGAGTGGCGATAATTCCGTGGAACACTACAACGAACCAGAAGACATGAAACTCGCTTTAATGGCGAATGGGGTTCCAGAAAGTCAAATTTTTGAAGATTTTGCTGGTTTCCGAACTTTGGATTCTGTGGTTCGAGCTAAAGAAATTTTTGGTCAAAAGTCATTTATCATTATTTCACAGCGTTTTCACAACGAAAGAGCGATATTTTTAGCGCAGAAAAACGGAATCGAAGCATATGGATACAATGCTAAAGATGTGAATGCGTATTCAGGTTTCAAAACCAATCTTCGAGAAAAATTTGCTCGCGCAAAGGTTTTCTTGGATTTTGCATTGGGTGTTGAACCAAAATTCGGCGGCGATAAAGTTCACATTCCATAAGATTTCCGTAATTTCGCTCTTTTAAAAAACCATAAAAATGTCAAGAGTTTTAACCGGAATTCAAGCTACCGGAACACCGCATTTAGGAAATCTTTTAGGTGCTATTATTCCCGCAATCGAACTTTCTAAAAAGGAAGAAAACGAATCTTTTTTGTTTATCGCGAATCTTCATACCTTAACGTTGATTAAAGATGCCGAAACCCTAAAACAAAACACGTACGAGATTGCAGCGGCTTGGCTTGCGTGTGGTTTAGATACGGAAAAAACATATTTCTACAGACAAAGTGATATCCCACAAACTTGCGAATTAACATGGTATTTGGATTGTTTTTTCCCTTTCCAAAGACTTCAACTAGCTCATTCATTCAAAGATAAATCCGATCGTTTGGCGGATGTAAATGTTGGATTATTTAATTATCCGATTTTGATGGCTGCCGATATTTTATTGTATGATGCCGAAATCGTTCCTGTTGGGAAAGATCAGCTTCAGCATTTGGAAATCACACGTGATGTTGCCGAGAAATTCAACCGTCAAATGGGTGAAGTTCTTACACTTCCATTGGCTGAATTGCAAGAAGATACAAAATACGTTCCTGGAACAGACGGCCGAAAAATGTCAAAATCTATCGGGAATATCATCAACATTTTCCTTCCTGAAAAGGAATTGAAAAAACAAGTGATGAGCATTGAAACGGATTCTAAATCTTTGGAAGAACCTAAAGATCCAGCTACAGATAAGGTTTTTGCGATTTATCAATTAATTGCAACCCCAGAGCAAACGGAAACGTTACGTGAAAAATATCTTGCCGGTAACTTTGGTTATGGACATGCAAAAACGGAACTTTTAAACCTTATTCTAGAGCGTTTTGCAAAAGAAAGAGAGGTTTTTAATTACTATATGGATCATTTGGACGAATTGGAAGCCAAACTTCAAGAAGGTGCTGCTAAAACACGTCCAATCGCTCAAAAAACATTGGATAAAGTAAGACAAAGTTTAGGTTTGTAAGCTTTTGAAGTATCTGAATTTAAAGCCATTTGAAACATTCTAATTCTTTTAGGAATCGAATTTTTCTCGCCATTGTTGTGACGAGCGCGGTTTTTGTTTCGCTAATGGCTTATATTAATTACCGTCAAAACGCAAAGGCTTTTCGACAATCCAAACTCAATCAAATCGAGCG
Organism: Kaistella sp. CFF1-2; assembly: GCF_059509915.1. NCBI lineage: Bacteria > Pseudomonadati > Bacteroidota > Flavobacteriia > Flavobacteriales > Weeksellaceae > Kaistella > Kaistella sp. CFF1-2. The sequence continues at coordinate 850,990 of NZ_JCAKLF010000002.1, read as the reverse complement.
AGTAAACAGCCGTGTTCAAGAAACGTATCGCTATATTTTGAATTCGAGTACGGATACTGCCGATTACGACCAGCTGAAATACGCTTTTACCCAACGTGTTTTTGAACTTTCGAACGTTCATAAAACCAATATAAACATCTACGATTTGGACGGAAATTTGTTGGGAAGCAACCGATTGCAAACAGACTTTCTACCATCAAAAATTCGCAGTGAACTAAGCAAGAATTTTGAATATGCGCAAGACAGCCTGATCAAAGACACGGGAAAAACCGTATTTAGCAAGTATTCTTATTTAACAAAGAATGGAAAGAATCTCGCTATTCTCAACACGCAAAACATCGTGTCCAACACCTCGTTGAATTTGCAATTGATGGAAGCGTTTAAATACTACATTTTTGCTATTATCTTTCTTGTTCTTATCTCTGGAATTGTAGCTTGGATTCTGTCTCGAGGTTTGACGGCAAAAATCCACAATGTTTCGGAAAAATTTGAAGCTACTGACGTTCGGATTCTTGACCAACCTATTGATTATCAACAAAATGACGAAATTCAACCTTTGGTTAATGCGTACAACAACATGCTTGGAAAACTGAAATACCAAACGCAGATTATCCAAAAAAGCGAACGAGAAGAGGCATGGAAGGAAATGGCGAAACAAGTCGCACATGAAATCAATAATCCATTGACTCCGTTACGATTAACGATTCAAAATTTCCATAGAAGATACGATCCTGACGCGCCTGACAACAAAGAAAAAGTTAGAGCATTGACAGAATCTGTCGTTCACCAAATTGATATGATTTCGTCCATTACCAAGTCGTTTTCGGATTTTGCAAAAATGCCTTCGAATCAGGACGAGGAAATTGATATTGTAGAAACGATTAAAAGAACGCTCGATATTTTCCCGCCAACCATTGTTTCATTCACCTCAAATGTTGACTATCTGAATTATCAAATGGACAGTTTGTATTTAACACGAATTGTAACCAACATCGTAAAAAACGGAATTCAAGCCACTCAAGATTTCATCGATAAAGAGATCAAAGTGCAGCTTATAGATCATCAAGATGATTTCGTCATTCAGATTATGGATAACGGTTCTGGAATTTCGGATGAACATCGTAATCAGATTTTCGAACAGGATTTTACCACGAAATCAACGGGGATGGGACTCGGCTTATCCATGGTAAAAAAGATTGTGGAAGACTATAAAGGACAAATTTGGTTTGAAACCAAAGAAGGCGTTGGAACCACTTTTTACGTTAAATTCAATAAATAACCGTATTTTTGCAACTTCTTTTGGTAAAAAAATGCAACAATGAAGGATAAAATCCTAATCATATTAACCATTTTAGTTCTCTCCTTGTCTGGTTATTTGGCCTACGACCAAATCAGCAATGGATTGTCGACGGCCGAAGTTAAAAGTGAAATGAACGACCTAAGGTCAGACTATGCACTTATACAGCATGATTTAGAATCAAGTTTGAATTCGCTTCAGGTTAGTAACGAAGTTATCGCTTCTCAGAAAAGCAAAATCGAAACGTTGCTGAAAAAAAACGAACTAACAGAACGTGAACTTGCGGAAGCAAAAAAAATCATGCAAAGCATTTCTAGATCCGTTATGGAAGAATATCAGCTACGAGTTCGTGGTTTACAACGTGAGAAAGAACTTTTGGTACAAAATCAGCACACGAACGACACTGAACTGGCGGTTTTGAACGAAAAAATCAGTAATCTAGAAAATTCCAATAAAAAAATAGCTTCCAAATACGAGCAAGATCGTTTGGATGTGGAGCGAAAAATGCGCGCTTTGGAAAACACCTCTACCCTTTCCTTATCTAATTTCACCCTAAAAAGTTTTAAAATAAGAAACAGCGGTAGAGAAATTGAAACCGAAAAAGCATCTCGAATTGATAAGATAAAAGTAAGTTTCGACATCAATGAAAATCCACTTGCCTCGTCTGGAAAAAAGGAAATGTTTATTGTGGTTTACAAGCCTGATGGAAAATTAGCCACATTTCAAAATGCACCAACGGGAAGCTTTGCAACCAATGGAAAACGCCTTTCGTATTCGGATCGAATTTGGATAAATTACAGCAAGGAATCGAAGAAAACAGTGGATTTTGAATGGGATAATACCGAATTCAAACGCGGAAATTATATTATTGAAGTCTTTGAAAATAACGCCAACAAAATCGCAAAAATTGGAGGCGCCATAAAAAAATTAGATTAAAAAAACACCCAAATTTAGGTGTTTTTATTTTTTATAAAATCGCTTTAAGTTCTTCTAACTTGGTAATCGTAATAAAATTATCACCTTCATTCTGATCTAAAAACACGTCGAAGAAAACGGCTTCCATACCAAAAGCTAAAGCGCCTTCCACGTCGGCAATCCAGTCATCACCAATCATTATAGATTCTTCAATTTTGGCTCCGGCTTTATCGACTGCGAACTGGTAGATTTCTGCATGAGGCTTTCTGATATTGATTTCATCCGCACTGGTAATGGTTTTGAAATAGCCTTTAATTCCAGACAATTCTGCCTTTCTATTGGTATCTTCATAGAAACCATTCGACAAAATATGCAATTCGTAATCTTTTGTTGAAAGGTATTCTAAAAGAGAAAAAGCACCTTCAACCAATTCATTATAATTCAGAATAACTTCAAGAAAATCGGCATCAAACTTCATTGATAAATCGAAATCATCAATTCCGAAAAACAAAAAAGAATCGTAAAAACGGTGTTTACGAAGGTATTCTTTATCTATTTTTCCGTCACGAATTTTTGCCCAAAGATCTTCGTTAATCGTATAATATTCGTTGTGAAATTCTTCAAAATCGAGTTGATATTTTTTTCCAACTTGTTCTCTGTGGAAAATTTCTTTTAGCGCGAGATACGCATTTTTACGATGATCCCATAATGTATTGTCCAGATCAAAAAAAATGTGCCTTATGTTTTTCATAGGGCACAAATTTACTAAAATAATATCCGATTAGTTCTTAGAAACGAGGAAGGTTTGGTTACCTTTTCGTAATACTTCGATACTTTTGGAGAACTCGAGAAGAAATTTGATCGTCTTAGCTTTGGGACGAAAATTCTTTCCGTTTAAAATGTCAAGTTTTTTCATAGGCGAAAAATAAGTTATGACATTAAAACGAATATTTTTTTTAATTATTATTTCGTGAGGACCATTTTATTTTCCTCCATAATTTTTCTAAGGTTAATTAATGCATAACGAACGCGCCCCAATGTTGTATTGATGCTCGTTCCCGTATGTTCGGCAATATCTTTAAAGCTTAATCCATCAAAAAAACGAAGTTTCACCACTTCTTTTTGATTGTCTGGTAAACACAAAATCAATTTATGTAAATCTTCAAAAATCTGAGCAGTAACCAATTGATCTTCAATATTCTCAGACGGCTCACGAATCAAATCAAAAATGCTGAATTCATCACTTTCAAACGAAGTTTCAGAAACTTTGTGATTTTTTGATTTTAATCGGAAATGATCGATGATTAAGTTATGCGCAATTCGCTTTGCCCAAAGAATGAATTTTCCTTCTTCGTTATAGCGGCCTTCTTTTAAAGTAATAATGATTTTAACAAAGGTATCTTGAAAGATATCATTCGCAAGCTCGGTATCCATCACTTTATAAAAAATGAAGGTAAAAAGCTCCTTCTCGTGCCTCTCAATTAATGCAGACAAAGCTGCCTCATTGCCTTTTTGATACTGAAGTATCAACTGACTATCTACAATTATACTCATACTATTTACATCATAAAATACGCATGGTTCATGTAAAACCAAGAGTATTAGTCGTTAAACAATTTTGAGTATTTTTTTATCGATAGAGTAAGAATTTGTGTTTCTGCGGCTAAAAGTACACAATATTTTAATACAAATTAACACTTTTTTGAAAAAAATAACTTTTCAAGCGTTTTAAAATGCTATTTGCTTAGTAAATCGTGAATCATCACGGTTGGAATATTGAGTGTAAAATTGAAATTAAAGCCTTTCAATTCCTTTCCATTGAGTCCTTTTTTATCTATAGAAAAGGCATAACCGCCAGTAATATCCAACATTCCTAAAATGTTAATTCCAATTTTCGGAGCAGCATATTTTGTTGTTACTTCAGCACCCGCAAGAAAATAATAGGAGTGAAAAAAATCGACATTTCGTTCGAAATTAAGAAGTATATCGCCTTGAACTTTCGGCATAATTGCAAATTCACCATTCGTGAAACCCATTAACGCGGAAGCTCCCAAACGATAAACGACATCATCATTGTTCAAAAACAACAATTTTCCACCGACTTCTCCAAAACTTTGATTTTGGTAAACGTAACCTACATTCACCAATTTATGCATCGTCATTTGCGAGAAAGCAAATGCACTCACAGACAAACACATAACTAAAAATATCTTGGATACAATTTTCATCGAGTTGAAATTTAGACGCCAAAGGTAAAAAAAATAGCTTTCATAAAAAAAGCTGCCTTGCGGCAGCTTTCGGTATTATAAAGAAAATTCTTTTTTAATTTCATCTACTTTATCTAGTTTCTCCCAAGTGAAGAATTCTAGACCTTCGATCGTTTTTTCGTTCTTATGACCTTTGTTAAACGTCTTATTACCCACGTAATACTCTTTCCCCATGTGGCCATAAGCTGCGGTTTCCAAATAAATAGGATTACGCAATTTCAAATTTTGCTCGATTGCATACGGTCTCAAATCGAAAACTTTCTGAACTTTTTGAGCAATTTCTCCATCAGATAAACCAACTTTGGATGTTCCGTATGTGTTGATGTACAACCCACAAGGTTCAGCTACACCAATCGCATACGATACTTGAACCAAAACTTCATTAGCAACACCAGCTGCAACTAGGTTTTTAGCAATATGACGTGTCGCGTATGCCGCACTTCTATCTACTTTTGATGGATCTTTTCCTGAGAAAGCACCACCACCGTGAGCTCCTTTCCCACCGTAGGTATCAACGATAATTTTTCTACCCGTAAGACCAGTATCTCCGTGTGGACCACCGATTACGAATTTCCCTGTTGGGTTAATATGATATTTGATTTGATCATTGAAAAGCGCACGAATTTCTTCTTTTTGCTGCTCTCTAACTTTCGGAATCAAGATCGACACAATGTCATTTTTGATTTTCGCTAACATTGCTTCTTCCGAACCAAAATCATCATGTTGCGTAGAAACTACGATAGAATCAATACGAATTGGTTTGTGATCATCCGAATATTCAATAGTAACTTGAGATTTCGCATCGGGTCTCAAATAAGGAATTGTTCCTGATTTTCTAAGATCCGCTAATTCTTTAAGAATAGAATGTGCTAGATCAAGCGCCAAAGGCATATAATTGTCGGTTTCGTTAGTTGCATAACCAAACATCATCCCTTGGTCACCCGCACCTTGAGCATTTGCTCTTGTTTCGAAATCCGCATCTTCTTTTGCACGGTCAACACCTTGGTTAATATCTGGAGACTGCTCATGAATTGCCGAGATCACCCCACAAGAATCACCATTGAACATATATTCGCTTTTGGTGTACCCAATATTGTTAATAACGTCTCTAGCAATCGTTTGAACGTCTAGATAAGCTTCTGACTTTACTTCACCAGCAAGAACCACCTGTCCTGTTGTCACTAAAGTTTCGCAAGCTACTTTAGAGTCTTTATCATAAGCTAAAAAATGATCGATAAGCGCATCAGAAATCTGATCTGCAATTTTGTCCGGATGCCCTTCTGACACCGATTCCGATGTAAATAAATATGACATAATATCAAAAATTATGATTGTTAAAACTCGGAAAAAATAAAACGATTGCAGTAAAGCCTAAAAAGAATAATTCAGTTTTAGCATTTTTTATTGAGGTCGCAATCAGTCAAATTTTTCCTCTTGAAATTTCTGTTGCAAATTTACAACCTATATTTTAATTTCCAAAAATAAATTTACTTATTGTGGTTTTACAGGTTCAAATTCCGCGGGAGCCTTAGTATAATTCAGTTTTTCTTCAACAGAATTTTTTATAAATGCAACCAATTCGTCAATGATTTTTTGTTTATAGGTTGGCTTATAATAAATTACACTGATCTCTCGGTACGGAAAAGGCTTTCTAAAATGATGCACTTTTGCCTTCTGCTCCGCTGCTAACTGATGAACCGCCAACTCCGGTAAAATGGACATTCCTCCGACTTTATCCACCATTTGAATTAACGTATTAATATTCGAAGCTAAGAATTCTAAATTCTTTGGTTTTAACGAATTTTCTTTCAAATGACAGATATTTTCAAACTGAGTACGAAGACAGTTTCCCTGTTCCAACAACCAAACTTTCTCCACATCAACTTCGTCAGGAACGATGTATGCACCGTCTTTAGCCAAATCTCCCGATGTATAAAGCAACAACTCTTCATTGAAAATAGGATCGTTGTAAAATTCTTGAGCAGCATCGTAAGGAGTTGAGATAATTCCTGCATCCAATTCTCCCGTTTTAAGACCTTTGATGATGTTTTCTGTGGTCATTTCTTTAATATTGAACTCAATTTTCGGATTTTGTTGAAGAAAATCAAAAATTTCGGTTGGCAAAATAAAAGAAGAAACCGTTGGAATAATTCCTAAATTCAACTTTCCAGCTAAGACATTATTCAGCAAACTCGCCTTGTTTTTCAGTTCGTTTACGGAGTCAATCACTTCTTTGGCTTGCTTGATGATCTCAATTCCGATATCCGTGGTACGAATGGGATGCGTCGTTCTATCAAAAATCTTCACGTCCAATTCATCCTCGAACTTCTGAATCATAGCACTCAAAGTAGGCTGTGTAATAAAGCATGCTTGAGCTGCCTTTCCGAAATGTTTGTACTTATCAACCGCGATAAGATATTCCAATTGCTGGATGTTCATTTGATTTGTTTTATCGATGACAAATATATTGAAGATTTCGCTATGTTTCTGTTTTTTTGAATAAATTTACTATCTCAACGTTACCTGTAAAATAGACGATTATGGAAAATGAAAAGTTAACAAACGCAGTTGGATCACCATACTTTGAACATCAAGATTCCCAGACAGTTGGCCCGCGAGGCCCCGTCCTATTGCAAGACTTCATGCTGCAAGAAAACCTTGCTCATTTTGTTAGAGAGCGTATCCCAGAACGCATCGTTCATGCGAAGGGTTCGGGGGCTTATGGGAAATTTACGGTAACACATGATATAAGTCAGTATACCAAAGCCAAACTTTTTTCAAGTATTGGCAATTCCTGCAAAGTTTTTGCTCGATTTTCTACCGTTGGAGGTGAAAAAGGAAGCGCAGATACCGCTAGAGATCCACGTGGGTTTGCTTTAAAATTCTATACCGAAGATGGTAATTGGGATTTAGTGGGTAACAACACGCCTGTCTTCTTTATTAAAGACGCTAAAAAGTTCCCCGATTTTATTCATACACAGAAGCGACTTCCAAAATCAAATTTGAAAAGTGCAACGATGATGTGGGACTTTTGGTCTTTAAATCCTGAGAGTTTGCACCAAGTTCTTATTTTGATGTCCGATCGTGGAACGCCTTACGGATACCGACATATGCATGGGTTTGGAAGCCATACCTTTTCGATGATTAACGCTGAAAACGAACGTGTTTGGGTTAAATTTCATTTCAAAACCAAGCAAGGAATCAAAAACTTCACAGATGCTGATGCAGAAAAAATGGGTGGAACAAATCCTGATTTTGCACAAGAAGATTTGGTTAATGCGATTGAAAACAATGATTTCCCGAAGTGGACTCTATACATTCAAGTGATGACGCAAGATCAGGCAAAACAATTCCGATGGAATCCTTTTGATGTAACGAAAGTTTGGTTCCATGATGAGTTTCCTTTAATTGAAGTTGGCGAATTGGAACTGAATGAAATTCCTAAAAACTATTTTGCTCATGTAGAACAATCGGCATTTTCTCCAAGCCATTTGGTGAATGGAATTTCGTTTTCACCTGACAAAATGCTTCAAGGAAGATTGTTTTCGTATCCTGATGCACACCGCTATCGTTTGGGTGTCAACGCGCATCAGCTAGAAGTAAACCGTTGTCCGTTCTCCGTTTCTAATTTCCAGAGAGATGGTTTCATGGCAGATTCTTCGTCGTATGAAGATGCTCCAAATTACTATCCAAATAGTTTTGGAACCGTAAAACCAGACTCAAATTACTCTGGCTTTGATGAAGAACTGGAAGTACATAAAGTTGCTTTTTACGACCGAAATGAGAACGACAATGACCATTATACACAACCCGGTTTACTCTACTCCAAAGCCATGAATGCAGATGATCGAGATCGATTAATTCAAAATATTGTTGGGCATATGAGTAAAATTGATGGTCCAAAACGAAACGAAATTATTAATCGACAATTATGTCATTTCTTCCGGGCAAACATTGATTTAGGAATGAAAATAGCAACCGGATTACATGTTAACATCGATGCCAATATGATGGCTCACACAAAATAAAATTGATAAAATAAAGTCGCTATTTTTTAGACGAAATATCTCATATTGGATTTCAGAAGTAATGCGTCGCAATAAATTTCTGATATCCAAAAAAAAGTGATACTTTGGCTTCTACATTACGTTTTTAAAACCAAACTATGTCATTTGAAAATATTCTAATTCAAAAAGAAGGAAAAGTTACTATCGTTACTTTAAATAGACCACAAAGCTTAAATGCCTTAAACAAGCAGACTTTAAAGGAATTAAGTACGGTTATGGATGAACTTAATCATAACGATTCGGTTCGTGCAATTATCTTAACTGGCGCAGGAGAAAAATCGTTTGTTGCGGGTGCCGATATTAAAGAATTTTCGGATTTTGGACAAGAAAAAGCAGAAGATCTAGCAAGAACGGGGCAAGACGAAGTCTTCAACAAAATAGAAAGCATGAGCAAACCAGTCATTGCTGCTATTAATGGATTCGCATTAGGCGGAGGATTAGAATTGGCGATGGCTTGTCATTTCCGATATGCCTCTGAAAATGCAAAATTAGGACTTCCTGAAGTTACTTTAGGACTTATCCCTGGTTATGGAGGAACACAAAGACTCCCAAAATTGGTAGGAAAAGGAATGGCGAATGAAATGATTTTTACAGCAAAAATGATTTCTGGACAGCGAGCGAAAGAAATTGGTTTAGTGAATGAAGTTTTTCCTTTGGAAGAATTACTAACAAAAACGTTAGAAACTGCAAATGTTATTGCAAAAAACTCTCCGATGGGGATTTCAAAAGCCATTGCTGCCGTTAATAATTCAGACACGGATTATGGATTTGACACTGAAATTCAATCATTTGGAGAACTGTTCGACTTAAACGACAAAAAGGAAGGTGTTGCTGCCTTTTTAGAAAAACGAAAACCTGAATTTTAGATTTAAATTTTAAAATGACGGTAAATAAATTTGACATCGCTTACTTGAAAATGGCCGCAGAATGGGCCAACCTTTCCTATTGTGGGAGAAGACAAGTAGGCGCTTTAATTGTAAAAGACCGAATGATTATTTCGGATGGTTACAACGGAACGCCTTCGGGTGCACCCAATACTTGTGAAGATGAAAATGGTAAGACACACTGGTATGTCCTGCACGCTGAGGCTAATGCAATTTTGAAATTGGCTAAATCTACCCAATCTGCAAAAGACGCAACCTTGTACATCACCCTCTCGCCATGCAAAGAATGCAGCAAGCTGATCTTGCAGTCAGGAATCCGAAAAGTCATTTATATAAACGAATATTCGGATCATGAAGGCGTCGATTTTTTAAAAGACAATAACATCGAAGTCGTCAGAATTCCCATGGAACAAATGGGACTTTAGAAAAAAACAAAAAAAACACAAAGAATGATGAATTGGGATGAGAAAATTGATGACTTTATCAATTATCTAAAATTTGAGAAAAACTTCTCAAACAATACGCTAGAGGCGTATATGCGAGACATTAGGAAACTAAAAGAATTCGCAGTGGAGAATTTAGACGGCCTGACTCCAGATAAAATCATGCATGAACATTTGCAAGAATTTTTATTCAAACTTTCGAAAGAAAAATTCAGTGAACGATCTCAAGCTCGCTGGATTTCTTCCGTAAAAGCATTTTTCCGCTTCTTAGTGGAAGACGAAATCAGAGAAGACAATCCTGCTGCTTTATTAGAAGGCCCAAAATTGGGATTGTATTTACCCGACACCTTGAGCTACGAAGATGTGGAACGTATCGTAAAAAACATTGACATGTCAACAGATCTCGGCATCAGAAACCATTGTATTGTCGAAGTTTTATATGGCTGTGGGCTACGAGTTTCTGAGTTAATCGAGCTTAAAATTTCAAACATCAACTTCAAAGAAGGCTTTATGAAAGTGGAAGGAAAAGGACGTAAAGTTCGCTTTATTCCTTTAGCTGAATATACTTTGAAATTGGTTCAAAATTACATCAATAACGTTAGAGCAAAAGGTAAAATCAATAAACGATACGAGGATTATCTATTCTTAAACTCTAGAGGATCTAGTCTTTCTCGAGTGATTGTTTTCATTATTATTAAGGAACTTACAGAAAAGGCGGGAATCAACAAAAAGATTTCGCCCCATACATTTAGACATTCGTTTGCGACGCATTTGCTTCAAAATGGTGCTGATTTGCGATTTATACAAGAAATGTTAGGCCATTCGAGCATCACAACAACGCAAGTGTACACCCACTTAAAAACAGAAGAATTGAGGGAAGTAATTTTGAATTATCATCCTCGAAACGCACGATAAAATTTTATGACTGAATTGAAATACTGCCCCAAATGCGGCCAAACCACACTACAATGGAACGGAATTAATAAATGGAATTGCTCCTCTTGCGATTACGTTTATTATCATAATTGCGCTGCAGCTGTGGCAGTATTAATTCGGTATCAAGACGAATTGTTTTTCACAAAACGAAATCAAGATCCTAAGAAAGGTTTACTCGATTTGGCGGGCGGTTTTGTTGACCCGAAAGAATCGGCAGAAGAAACCTGCACTCGTGAATTATACGAAGAATTGCAAATTTCAATTGACCTTAATCGTTTAAAAATCTTAGGTACGCAGCCCAATATTTATCATTACAAAGGTTTTGATTACAATACGGTCGATATTTTCTTCGAATACGAAGTGGAAGAAAAAATGAGTGTAAAACTAGCTTTAGATGAAATTTCTGAAACGGTTTGGGTTCCGATTAAAGATTTGGATTTCGACCAACTCGCTTTTGAGTCGCAGAAAACCTTCCTAAAAAAATACCAATCAAAATTTTCCTGATTTCAATAATTCAGAAAGGTAGTTGATTAAATCTGTTTTTGCTTCTGGAGACATTCTCGCTTCCGGATGCTGTGCAACATAACCTTCTTTGGGCATTCGTTTTTGTTGCAAATCAGCAATCGCATTTTCTAGCATATTTCGTTTCAAATCCTGATTGAACGTTCCCCATTCGGAAAAATTAAGATGTTCTCGCCCTTCATTCACGTGATTTTTAATAGACCACGAAATAGGCGCAATTTTTACATATTGCGGATATTCCGTTTCATTGGAGTGACAATCATAGCATGAATTTTTCAAGGTCTGACGGATGTTTCCCGGAGTTTGAAAAAGATCAACAAAATTCTCAGATTTCTTGACAGGCTTATTCGTAAAATCAACTGGAATCAACTGAATAATAGCGAAAAAAGCGATAATTCCTAGGAGAATTTTAACGATTGGGTGTTTCATTTACTTCTGTTTGTACATTTGAATTCAATGGATCCCATGCATCTTCAATATTATCCCAAAGCGGTCTAATTTCAATTAATTTATCGTAAACAAAAGCTTGTTCCGGCTGTCGTCCTTCCAATAAATTTCCAGAATCCCAATGTCCGTTGTCGTTATTATCTACGAGCAACCTCACATAATACATTCCCGGCTTTAAACCACTAAATTTGAATTCTTGCTCATTTACAAGTTGCGTGTATTTTACCTCATCATTTTCCGAAAGCAATTGCGCCCAGAACTTAGCATTCGGTTTCGAAACCAGTTTCACGACCAGGTTTCCGTAGTTTTCAGGTTTATCAAATTCGAAATTGATTTGATGTGATTTCGGAAGTTTCTGATAATAGGTGCTTACCGTTTCTTTAGGAATCATCAACTCGTATTTTTTTCCTGGTGTCCAGTTGGATTGAATGCGTATTTTACGATTATTCAGCTTTCCGATTTCGGCAGTGAACGCTTGCTGTGTTAAACTATCGACTTTCAATACCCATTTTTCAGGTTGAATTTCCATTATTGGCTTCGTCGATTCTAAAACCAATTCACCCGTTGGAGGCATCAATCCCTGAACCGAATTACGTAGTGTAAACTCTTCTTTTACATTGGCTTTATAATACAAAGAAACGTTTCCTTTCACTGTATCAGCCACGTACGAGAACTTCAAATTCTCATTAATATTAGCTTCTGGAAGCTGAAGTTGCTTATCATCAAACCAAACCATCACCGAATCTGAAAACTTCTGATGTTCTACTTTATAGTCTTTCAATTTCTCCGTTTGGGAAATCATTTCAACTTTTTCAGGCCCACCTTCAAACTTGAACAAAACGCCTCCGTTTTGCTCTTTAGACTCTACAAATTTCACTCTCATTTGCGAAGGATAGGTCTTAATTTTCATCCCAGAAATGCTTTTTTCAACATTCAAAGGTTCATTCTGAAAATAAACATCATCTTTTCCTGGCGTGAAAACAGAATTTTGATCGGTATCGTTAAAAGCGACAATTCTATATTTTCCAGGTGTTAAATAGTTGAGTTCAAAATACCCATCAGGATCGGCTTTTGTAATGTAATAAGGCTTTTTCGTGTAGTCCATCGTATCTTTTTGTTGATACAGGCCTACGACAAACTCATTTTTATCTGTTGCCCCTTTTTTTGCCATAGTAAAACCAGATTTCACCTCACCACTGATGTAGGTTTCTTCAAGTTTATCTCCTGTTGAAAAAGCAAAATTAAAATAAGGCAAAACATTTCCTTCATTAAGATCGGCAATGGCATTTCCCCAATTGAAATTGTAGGTCGTATTTTCTTGTAAATCTTCATCCCACTCCACCAAAACATACTTATTTCCCAACGTTGTCGGAAGAATACGCTTGTACTTGATGGGAGGTGAAATAATCAGATTTTTTTGAACTTCTTTAAGGGTTACATACTCGTTAAAATCCAAACGCAATTGCTTAATGGTTCGTGGAACATTGATACGAGTCGTGTCGATATTAGAACCCACCAATTTCGGTGGAATACTGTCTTTGATCCCACCATTAGGCGAACCAACACGCGCACACGAATACAAAGTACCGAGCAGTAACAGATAAAAAAGAACCTTCTTCATACGATGTTTTGTGCAAATTTAAGGTTTATTCGCTATACATTCCGTTAGAAGCTGTATTTGTCGTATCGAGATTTGTACTATCTGATCCTTGAATGGATTTCTGCAACTTTTCACGTTCGAAAGGATAATCTTCAAATAACGCAGACAAAGCCAAAGCCGAATACACACGATTCGAATATTTATTTCCAATGGCGATAATAGTCACTTTAGAATCTAGTAAATGGGCAAAAACCGTGTTGCTACCGTGCCACCAACCGTTATGATACGTCAGTTTTCTTTGATCGTCGAATATTTTCATTCTAAAACCCAAACCGTAGTTGTTCACGCCTGGTTTTTCATTGCTATACGGCGTAAAGATTTGTTCCTTAAGATCCGCAGTTAAGAAATCTTTAGAAAACATGGCTTTAGAAAACGTAAATAAATCCCGTGGTGTTGTAAATACGTTTTTATCACCATAAATTAAATCCAATTGATCGTATGGATAAACGCGAGGCCCACGTGCATAAAATGATTTCGCCGCTTTCGCTGTATCTTTTTCTTGAAAAATGTAGGTATGTTGCATCCTCAAAGGTTTGAAAATCATTTCTTGCATTGCTTCTGGAAATTTGGTTTTGGTAACCTTTTCAACAATTAAAGCAAGCATTGCGTAATTGGTGTTGCAATACATAAATCCGGTATCGGTTTCTCGAGCCAATTCTGGTTTGAACTGAATCAATAAATCTAAAATATCTTGATTGGTTAAGAATTTTTTATCCAACGTCATCGGACGCGGACTTAATTGATTCAGAAAATACTCATATTTCGGAAGTCCACTTCGTTGATTAAGAAGCGTTTTTACAGTTACTTTTGGGTAAGGAAATTCAGGGAAAAATTTCGTTACATGATCGTCCAAATCTACTTTTTTAGCTTCAACCAATTTTAAAACAGCCATTGCCGTTAATGTTTTACTGATTGACGCAACATGCATAGGCGTTTTATCGTCAATCGGACTTTGCTTTCCATCTTGTGAAAACCCTCTATATTTTTCTAGCAAAATTTTATCACCTTTCGCTACGAGAATCCCACCCCAAAGATCGCCATTTACCCAAACGGATTTGTAATATTGGTCCAGAAAAGATTGTACAAAACCTTCATCCTGAACTTGAGAATCTGCTTCCGTAAAAACAGAATTCACATCGACGTTTCCGTAGTTGGGTAAATTTGAAGAATATTTTCCTGCTTGATCTTGATTGTCTTTCTTACAAGAAATACTAAGAATAGCTATAAAACTAAATAGAAATATGCTTTTGATAGACGACATTTTCTCTCTTTTCAAATAAAATTAAGTCGTGCAATTTAACATAATTTATTCCAAAACGAGGGCGAGAAAATCATAAAGATTTGTTAAGAATACAAGCGTAAAATCTTATCTACAATGAACTGAGCTAATTTTTCTTTGCTCTGTACAGTCCATCCACCGATGTGTGGCGTTACGATAACTTTGTCCGAATGTAATAGATAATCTAAATCGTCATTAGACTCGGTAAGGTTTTCAAAAGAAGCCTTTTCATACTCCAAAACATCTAAAGCCGCAGCCTTTACTTTCCCTGACTTTAGCGCTTCAACTAAATCTTTCGTTTTGATATTTTTTCCACGAGCGGTATTGACTAAATAAAACGAATTTTTTATTTTGGAAATGAAATCCGCATCAATCATGTGATAGGTTTCATCCGTAATGGGAACGTGCAAACTAACAACTTCTGCTCTATTTTGAAATTCTTCTAAGCTTACTTGCGTTCCAAATTCATCCGAAAGATTTGGTAAAATATCATAGAAAATAACTTCGCAACCAAAGCCCGAAAGTCGTTTAGCCGTTGCTTTTCCCATATTTCCATAGCCGATAATTCCGAAGGTTTTTCCAAGCAATTCGTCGCCTCGATTTTCTTCACGAAGCCAAATTCCATTTTTAACTTCAAGAGACGAAATCATCAAACGATGCATCAACAAAAGAAGCATCCCGACAACATGTTCGGCAACAGAATCCCGATTCCCTTCTGGTGAATTGATCAAAGCAATGCCCAATTCATCAGCAACTACAACATCAATATTCTCCATTCCCGCTCCTACTCTAGCGATGAACTTTAAATGACTTGCCTTTCTTAAAAATTGCTCATCCAAAGGAATTCGACTACGAATGATAATACCTTCATAATCCTGAATTTTAGTAAGAACCTCATCGTACGATGAATGATGATCTTCGACCACATCAAATCCTTTGGCGGTAAGCTGTTCCGAAATTAAAGGATGATTTTTGTCGAGCTGAAGAATTTTCATAGCAAGCAATTCAAAATTATCGAGAAAAAATTAGTCAGGATTCGAGCAGAAAAGTTTTTTCAACTCAATTGATTCTTGCGGCTTCATTCTTCCTGAAAGAATTAAAGAAAGTTCTTTTCTACGCATTGCCGCAGCGTGACGCTCAATTTCCACATCAGACTCAGGAATCATATCAGGAATTGGAACCGGTTTATTAAACTCATCTACCGCTACAAACGTATAAATACCCGCATTTGTATGGGTTTTCACTCCTGCAATTGGGTCGTCCAACCAAACATCTACATAAATTTCCATCGAGGTTGAAAATGCGCGAGACACTTTCGACTCCAAAACAACAATTCCGCCTTCTGGAATCGGATGATTAAAAGAAACATGATTCACCGAAGCCGTTACCACACGTCTTTCGCAATGTCTTGCAGCAGAAATTGAAGCACAACGATCCATTTTTGCTAAAAGCTCTCCGCCGAAAAGGTTTCGAAGCGAGTTGGTTTCATTCGGAAGAACGATATTGGTCATAATCGTAAGCGATTCTTGAGCCGTTTTGGTTTTTACCATAAAAAAGAATATTAGGGTGCAGAAACGCTTGAGCTGTCTGCTTTTATTTGATTTTGTTGTAGGCTATCTATCTTTACAGGAGCCGCTTTAGGAATACGATGCGTTGATGTTTTCACTGAAACGTCAAACGACTTTCTGCCAAGAATTCGATCACGTTGCGAATACGCTAAGATGAGAATTCCTGCAATCGGAATAGCAACTAAGAACGTCCACAAAATTGCTTTATTTTGCTTGTAATCTCCTTCGGAACCTGAGTTTTTCGAGTTAAGTTGTTCCAAATTAATTTCTTCTAAACCAAAAAAATCTGGGCTTAATGACTCTACTCGCTCTCCTTTCCATTGAAGTGTATCATTCTCTTTGGTAAGCTTTCCAAGATTTGGAAGTTCTATCTCTCTCGCATTGATCAATGCAATTTTCCAATCTTCAATCTGAGTCGTAATTTGTCTTGAAGACAAACCCGTTTTAGACGAAACATAATCCATCAAACCTTGATCAGAAGTGGTTTCATCATACACAAAACCAATTTCGGTTGCTGGCGGAAGAATGTTTTTGGTACCATCAACCACTTTTGCTCCCGATTGAATCATTGAAAACGTGCCCAAACCTGCAACTTGAGCTCGTTCGTAGCTTTTCAAATAGTCTAAAATTGAAGAAGAAACTGTATTCATAGCGTGGCAAATTTAAGCTATTTCGTACAAAAAATGGTCATCCGAAAATGACCACTCCGTTTTTAGTTTATATGAAATGTGTTTTTATTGAAATTTCCAACTTACGCCAAACATGAAATTAGTTCCTGCTTGCGCGAAATAGAAAGGTGTATCACCATAAACATAACCATTGTTCACGTACTTTTTGTTGAATATGTTATTAACTAAAAGTTTAAATTCAAACGTGTTTTTTGGAAGTTGAAGCACATAACTTGCATTGAAATCCGACAAGAAATACTCTTTTAATCTAAAGTTTTCGTTTTCAGTATTATCCAAATATTGTTTCCCTATGTATTGGTTGGTTAACCCAACTGTAAATTCTTTTGAGAAATCGTAATGCAAACCTAAATTCGCAATAACATTAGGTGAATAGGAGGTTTCAACATTTTTTAAAACAACCAATTCATCATTTTTTAAAGAATTCAATTCTTTGATTTTATTGCTACTGAAGGACAAATTACCATTTACTCGAAATTTTGAAGTCAAATTTGCTATGGCAGCGATTTCGACACCCGCGCGATAGGAATGATCGGCATTTTCACGAACAAACTCTCCAATATCGTTGATCACACCAGAATACACCAATTGGTTTTTGTAATTCATGAAATATGCGTTGGCCGTCCAAGAAAAATTAGGCGAAACTTGTTTTTCAAATCCCAATTCCCAATCTTGAAGAAACTCAGCTTTGGTATTGTTATTTTCTTCCAAATCATCCCGATTCGGCTCTCTTTGAGCGATTGCGTAGGAAAGGAAAATCTTTCCATTGTTGATTTTATAATTTACTCCCGCTTTTGGATTGATGAACATCCAATTTTTATCAAAATTAAAACCTTCGCCGTCACCAGCATCTAAAACCAACGTATTGTAGCCAATATTTCGAACTTGAAGATCTCCAAAAAGCTCCCATCGATTCATTTTATACAACGCTTTGGCAAAACCTGAAATTTCGTTTTTCACAGAACGATTTCGATAGTATTCATGCTCTTGAATTTGTGGAAAATAAACGCCCGTTATATTTCCAAAATGTCTTCCGTAATATTGATTAGCAACGACTCCAAAATTCAAATCGACGTTCTCCAAACGTCCATATAATGTAGAAACAACACCATAGAAATCATTGTCCAACCATTTTTTACGAATGAAATCACTTCGTTTTACCTCAGCTCCATTAACCATCTGATTTGGAAGTTCGTATTTCGAAAATTTAGCGTCTTGCTTGTAGTTTTCGTAGTAGCCTTTTCCTTTTGTATAATGAAGTGTTGTTTCCAATTTCCATATATCCGAAAACTTCTGCTCCCACAATAATTGATAATGATTTTGTCTGTAATTATCGGTTTCGTTATCGTAGAATCCGACAATATTTTCCCAATTAGCATCGTAAATTGCTCCTGAAAAATTGTATTTCGGATTGGTTTTATACGTTTCAGGATCAATTCCATTCCAAGCTTGGTAGGTTTTTTCTTTTCCACCAAAAGCCATCAACCGAACTTTCGTATTGTTTTCTTCGAATAAAGCAGTGAAATTGTACGAATCCAATTTCGAATTTGCGCGATCAATATAGCCATCTGAATGGATTTTAGTATATCGACCCATCAAAGACAAACGGTTATTCCAGAATTTCCCAGAACCTACTTCTGCTGAATATTTGTACGTATTAAATGAACCGTAACTGTTATCGGATTTAATATAAAACGTCTCTTCTGGATCTTTGGAAATCACATTCACACTTGCTCCAAACGCCGAAGAACCATTGGTGGAAGTTCCTACACCACGTTGAATCATAATTTGCGAAGCCGAACTCGTTAAATCGGGAACATTCACGAAAAACGTTCCTTGACTTTCAGAATCGTTGTAAGGTATTCCATTCATCATCACATTGATACTCGTGCCCATCACACCACGAATTCGAAATCCCGTGTAGCCAACGCCATTTCCCGCATCCGAAGTCGAAACAACAGAGGCTTGATTTTTCAACAAAATCGGTAGGTCTTGACCTAAATTTTTGTAATTAAGTTCTTTTTGAACATTGATAACTTCCTTTACCACAGGAAGCCTTTTGGTGAAGTTAACCGACTCAATTTCGGTTACCGTTACAGTGTCTTGCGCCTTTTGTTGCGCAAAACCTAAGGAACTAATGGATAGTCCCATAAATAAAAAACCTTTCATTCTTTTAAATTTCGTTTGTTAAAATTTATTGGAATAAAAGGGGTTCGATAAGTTAGAATACCAGTTCCGAATTCAGCGCTAAATTCAGATTGCTCCCTAAACAGCATTATCTGTTCTAGGTTCCTTGGGTATAATCTCAGCCTTTGACAGCACCCCTAAAATTCAGGGCAAATGTAGTCTTTTTATTTTAATATCGCTGATTATGTTGATCAACATAGAAATAATCAACACCATTTTGAGTAACTTCAAATAAACGAGCGAGTTTCCAACTGAAATTTCGCTTGATATCTTCATAAATAAAGGGAACGATGATGTTATTATGCACATCAACAATTCCGAACATATTGTTATGAACCGCGATAATCATTGGATTGTTAAGATCGTCGCCTTCTAAAATATATAAATATTGATACTGCGGATAAATTGAATACTGCTTGTAATCTAATGGATCTTTAAACGTTTGATTATTGATAATTCCATAAAAGCCGTTCTGCGTATAAGCATTGAATTTCTGCTTCTTAAATTGCGGTGGGCAACTTGCTAGATCCGAATCTACAAACTTGTACACATTACGACCTTTCGCATCAATACGGTAATCGATGTTATTTTTTCGCACAGAAGCATACTGATTGCTGCCGTATTTTCGAGCATTTTGATTGGACGAACTTGTCAAATTACAATCTTCCGCAAAGAAACCAACATTAGAATATTGCGGTTGAATCACAAACTTCCCATTTTGATTAACAAAACCAAATAATCCGTTCTTTTTTCGAGGAATTAATAAGGGAATAGAATCACTTTTCACGACGATTTGCGCTGGGTCCGCACCCAAATCTTCTAGTTTTGCAAATCGTTGCATATCATTATTTTGAGCCCAACTATTTTCACACATAAAAGTAGCCAGGACTACTAAAATCCATTTCATACTTGTTTGTATTTTCAAATTTTTGGCCAAAAATAGGAAAAACAATTGGTGTTCTAAAAAAGCCCAGACAAACCCCTTGATAGAGCCGAATCCGAATATATTCACCTTATCAAATTAACGAAGTGAAAAATTCTATCAATGATTAAAACATCATTTTGAGCTTTAAAACTCTATTTTTCACTTTAATTTACGACAATTCTACCCTTAATAACCTTCCGATACCCAGTAAATTTTTGTAAATTTGCAGCCTATAAATCAATATTTAACATACCCCAAAAACTTCCCTTTTGATGGGCACATCAAAAGAGAGTGAATTCAAGTATTATGAGCGTTTATACAGATTATATTCAAGAGATTGAAGAAAGAAAAGGTCAAGGTTTGCATCCAAAACCAATTGACGGAGCAGAACTTACAAGCGAAATCATCGCGCAGATCAAAGATGCTAACAACCCAAACAGAGCAGATTCTATTCAGTTTTTAATTTACAACACGCTTCCAGGAACGACGCCTGCAGCGGGTGTAAAAGCTAAATTTTTGAAAGAAATTATTCTTGGTGAAACTGCAGTTGCGGAGATTACGCCAAGTTTCGCTTTCGAATTGTTGTCGCACATGAAAGGCGGCCCGTCTATCGAAGTTCTTTTGGATTTGGCTTTAGGAAACGATCAAGCGATTGCAAAACAAGCGGCTGACGTTCTTAAAACTCAGGTTTTCTTGTATGATGCAGATACAGCACGTTTAGCTGATGCTTACAAAGCAGGAAACGCAATTGCAAAAGACATTCTTGAAAGCTACGCAAAAGCAGAATTCTTCACAAAGCTTCCAGAAGTTGCAGAAGAAATTAAAATTGTAACATTCATCGCTGGTGAAGGAGATATTTCTACGGATTTATTGTCTCCAGGAAACCAAGCGCACTCCCGTTCTGATAGAGAATTGCACGGTAAATGTATGATTACCCCAGAAGCTCAGGAGCAAATTCGTGCGTTACAAGCACAACATCCTGATGCAAGTGTGATGCTCATCGCAGAAAAAGGAACAATGGGCGTTGGTTCTTCTCGTATGTCGGGTGTTAACAACGTTGCACTTTGGACAGGAAAACAAGCGAGTCCTTACGTACCTTTCGTGAATATCGCTCCAATTGTTGGAGGGACTAATGGTATTTCACCGATTTTCTTAACAACAGTTGACGTAACTGGTGGTATCGGTATCGACCTTAAAAACTGGACTAAAAAAGTAGATGAAAACGGAAACGTTGTTCGTAACGAAAATGACGAACCTATTTTAGAAGAAGTTTATTCTGTTGCGACAGGTACGGTTTTAACAATTAATACGAAGACTCAAAAATTATACAACGGCGACCAAGAATTAATCGACATCGCTCGTTCTTTAACACCGCAAAAAATGGAATTCATCAAAGCGGGTGGTTCTTACGCGATTGTTTTCGGAAAAAAAATTCAAACTTTTGCAGCACAAACTTTAGGTATTGAAGCGCCAATGGTTTTTGCTCCAGCAAAAGAAATTTCAAAAGAAGGTCAAGGTTTAACAGCGGTTGAAAAAATCTTCAACAAAAATGCTGTTGGCGTAACGCCAGGAAAAACATTACACGCAGGTTCAGACGTTCGTGTAAAAGTAAATATCGTTGGTTCTCAAGATACAACAGGTTTGATGACGGCTCAAGAGCTTGAATCTATGGCAGCGACAGTTATTTCGCCAATCGTTGATGGAGCTTACCAATCAGGATGTCACACCGCTTCGGTTTGGGACAAAAAAGCGCAAACCAATATTCCTAAATTGATGAAGTTTATGAATGATTTCGGTGTAATTACAGCAAGAGATCCAAAAGGTGAATATCATGCAATGACCGACGTTATTCACAAAGTTTTGAATGACATTACAATTGATGAATGGGCAATTATCATCGGTGGAGATTCGCACACAAGAATGTCTAAAGGTGTTGCTTTTGGTGCCGATTCAGGGACTGTGGCTTTGGCTTTAGCGACTGGTGAAGCGTCTATGCCAATTCCAGAATCTGTGAAAGTGACTTTCAAAGGTGAAATGAAACCGTACATGGATTTCCGTGATGTGGTTCATGCAACTCAAGCGCAGATGTTGAAGCAATTTGATGGTGAAAACGTTTTCCAAGGAAGAATTATCGAAGTTCATATCGGTACTTTGTTGGCAGACCAAGCCTTTACATTCACGGACTGGACGGCGGAAATGAAAGCGAAAGCGTCAATCTGTATTTCACAAGACGATACTTTAATTCAATCTTTAGAAATCGCAAAATCTAGAATTCAGATTATGATTAATAAAGGAATGGATAATCATAATAAAGTTCTTCAAGGTCTTATCGACAAAGCAAACAAGCGTATCGAAGAAATTAAATCGGGTTCTAAACCAGCACTTCAACCTGATGCAAATGCAAAATATTACGCTGAAGTGGTAATTGATTTGGACATCATCAACGAGCCAATGATTGCCGATCCAGACGTTAACAACGAAGATGTTTCTAAACGTTATACGCACGACACGATTCGTGATTTGACGTATTACGGCGGAACAAAAGCGGTGGATTTAGGTTTCGTAGGCTCTTGTATGGTTCATAAAGACGACCTTAAAATCGTTTCGCAAATGTTGAGAAATGTTGAGAAAAAAGAAGGTGAAGTTAAATTCAACGCACCATTAGTGGTTGCAGCGCCTACTTACAACATCATCGATGAATTGAAAGCAGAAGGCGATTGGGAAATGCTTCAAAAATATTCTGGATTCGAATTTAATGACGATGCACCGAAAAATGCAGCGCGTACAGAATACGAAAACATCATGTATCTAGAGCGTCCGGGATGTAACCTTTGTATGGGTAACCAAGAAAAAGCGGAAAAAGGAGATACCGTAATGGCGACTTCTACGCGTCTTTTCCAAGGTCGTGTGGTGGAAGATAGAGATGGTAAAAAAGGTGAATCTTTATTGGCTTCTACTCCTGTGGTTGTTCTTTCGGCTATTTTGGGTAGAATTCCGAATATCGAGGAATACCAAGATGCTGTTGAAGGTATCAATTTAACGAAATTCACACCGATTTCTTGCCACTAAGAAATCTTTGAATATAAACAAAAGACTGCTCGATTTGGGCAGTCTTTTTTGTTTGGAAATTATTTAATTAAATGCAAAGACAAACAAAATTTAATTCTAATGCTTACTTTAAATGAAAAAAAAAGTCGCTTCGCTTCTCATAGGATTGAAAAATTTGTATTTAAAAAAAATAAGTGAAACACTGTTGTCTTTCTTAAATAATAGTAAATAATACCTGAGCATCGTTTAACCTTGCGATTAAAAAAGTCTAACTAGTTTCATTCAAATCCTAAAATTGTCGCGATAGGCATTATCAACTGAACACAAATTCGCTTGGCATAGAATTCTCATCCTAATTAAGGCTTTTAAAATTGATTTCAATTCAAAATAAAGAAGTTAGATTGTCAATTTTGATTCTTATTTAAAATCAATCTTAATAACAAACTGAAACCGAATAAGTTCTAAATTATCACTAATTTTAGAAGTCGATTTTAAAACATTTCAAAGTATAATATTAAAAAATTAAAGTATGATTTTTGACCTTGATATGATCAAAAAAGTGTACGAACGTTACCCAGAAAGAATCGCTGCTGCGAGAAAAGTTGTGGGAAAACCTTTGACACTTGCTGAGAAAATTCTTTATGCACACCTTTGGGAAGGTAACGCAACACAAGCTTATGAAAGAGGAAACTCGTATGTAGATTTCGCACCAGACAGAGTTGCGATGCAGGATGCGACGGCGCAGATGGCGTTATTGCAGTTTATGCAAGCTGGAAAAGCGAAAGTTGCAGTTCCATCTACAGCGCACGCCGATCACTTGATCCAAGCGAGAGTTGGTGCTGAAGCAGATTTACAAGAAGGAATTAATAAGAACTCGGAGGTTTTCAACTTCTTAAGTTCTGTTTGTGATAAATACGGAATCGGTTTCTGGAAGCCAGGAGCGGGGATTATTCACCAAGTGGTTTTAGAAAACTACGCTTTCCCAGGAGGAATGATGATTGGTACCGACTCTCACACCGTTAATGCTGGAGGTTTAGGAATGGTAGCCATCGGAGTTGGAGGAGCTGATGCCGTTGACGTAATGGCTGGAATGGCTTGGGAACTAAAAATGCCAAAATTGATCGGTGTTAAATTAACGGGTAAAATGAGCGGATGGACTTCTGCAAAAGACGTTATTCTAAAAGTTGCCGGTATTTTAACTGTAAAAGGTGGTACTGGTTGCATCGTTGAATATTTCGGTGAAGGTGCAGAATCTCTTTCTGGAACTGGAAAAGGAACTATTTGTAACATGGGGGCGGAAATCGGAGCAACGACTTCTACATTCGGTTATGATGATTCTATGAGAAGATATTTGGCTGCAACAGGAAGACAAGAAGTGGTTGACGCTGCTGATAAAGTAGCTGAACATTTAACTGGTGATGCTGAAGTTTATGCAAATCCAGAACAATATTTCGATCAAGTTATTGAAATTAACCTTTCTGAATTAACGCCACATCTTAACGGACCTTTCACGCCAGATTTAGCGACACCAGTTGCAGAATTTAGAGCAAAAGCGGAAGCGAACGGATGGCCTTTGGAAGTGGAATGGGCATTAATCGGTTCTTGTACCAACTCATCTTATGAGGATTTATCAAGAGCAGCTTCTATTGTTGAAGATGCGGTTGCGAAAGGTGTGAAGCCAAAAGCAATTTTGGGAATCAACCCAGGTTCTGAGCAAGTGAAATTTACAGCGGAAAGAGATGGCTTCTTGGATTCATTTAGAAAATTCGAGAACGCGAGAATCTTCACCAACGCTTGTGGACCTTGTATCGGGCAATGGGATAGAGAAGGCGCTGAAAAAGCGGAGAAAAACTCAATTATCCACTCATTCAACAGAAACTTTGCAAAAAGAGCAGATGGAAACCCAAATACACACGCTTTCGTGGCATCTCCAGAAATGGTTGCGGCGGTTGCAATTTCGGGTCGATTAGATTTTAATCCAATTACAGATACATTAACGAACGAAGCTGGTGAGCAAGTAAAATTAGATGAGCCAAAAGGCTCTGAACTTCCTGCAAAAGGTTTCGCAGTGGACGATAACGGTTATCAAGCGCCGTCTGAAGATGGTTCTAATGTACAAGTTGTTGTGAGTCCAACTTCGGATCGACTTCAATTGTTAGAAGAATTCCCAGCTTGGGACGGACTGAATATTACTGGAGCTTTTGTATTAATTAAAGCTTTCGGCAAGTGTACAACCGACCACATTTCTATGGCTGGACCTTGGTTGAAATACAGAGGTCACTTGGATAATATTTCGAATAATATGTTGATTGGAGCCGTAAACGCTTACAACATGGAAACGAATAACGTTAAGAACGAATTAACTGGTGCTTATGGTGAAGTTCCTGCAGTAGCAAGAGCTTACAAAGCAGCAGGTGTTCCGTCGATTGTTATTGGTGACGAAAATTACGGTGAAGGTTCTTCAAGAGAGCACGCTGCAATGGAGCCGAGACATCTTGGTGTGAAAGCCGTTTTGGTAAAATCTTTTGCTCGTATCCACGAAACCAACCTTAAAAAACAAGGTATGCTGGGTCTTACGTTCGCTGATAAAGCCGATTACGACAAAGTAAGAGAAGATGACGTTGTTAACTTCCTTGATTTGGACAAATTTGCTCCCGGAAAACAATTGACTTTAGAATTTGTTCACAACGATGGAACTAAAGATATCGTTATGGCAAACCACACGTACAACGATCAGCAAATTGATTGGTTCAAAGCAGGTTCTGCATTGAATTTAATTAAAAGAATGGAAGCAAATTAATCTCGCTTTCAATATAAAATTGAAACCACTCCATAACGGGGTGGTTTTTTTTGTTTTAAATAACAATTGTACGCTTTTTATACAACTTAAATATTTTTTATGTTAATTTATTGTAGTCTTTTTATTTTTTTTGTTAATTTCGTATCTAATTAAATTTAAATATTGAGATTATGGAGAAGAAATTGAATTTAGAAGATTTCATGCTAAAAGTGAAAAAAGAAAACCCCAACGAACCCGAATTCCACCAAGCGGTTCATGAAGTTGCCGAGATATTAATTCCGTATATCAACAAAAATCCAAAATACATTCATCATAAAGTTTTAGACCGATTGGTAGAGCCCGAGCGAATTATTCAATTCAAAATAACATGGCATGACGATCAAAATGAGATTCAAGTTAATAAAGGATATCGGATTCAGATGAATTCATGCATCGGCCCATACAAAGGAGGCTTACGATTTCACCCGAGCGTTAATTTGGGAATTCTAAAATTTCTTGCCTTTGAACAAGTTTTCAAAAATAGCTTGACGACTTTACCTATGGGCGGCGGAAAAGGCGGCTCCAATTTCGACCCTAAGGGAAAATCCGATATGGAAATTATGCGATTCTGTAAGGCTTTTATGGAAGAATTGTCAAAACATATTGATGAAAACACAGACGTTCCCGCGGGCGATATTGGTGTTGGCGCACGCGAAATCGGGTTTTTATTCGGCCACTATAAACGCTTGAGAAACAAATTCACAGGCGTCCTAACAGGAAAAGGGCTTGATTATGGAGGTTCTTTAATTCGTCCCGAGGCTACAGGTTACGGACTACTCTATTTTGTCGAGTGCATGCTTGATGAGAAAAACGAATCGTTAAAAGGAAAAACAGTTGTTATTTCAGGATCTGGAAACGTTTCCTTTTACGCCGCAGAAAAATGTATCGAAATGGGAGCTAAAGTTCTTACACTATCCGATTCTTCCGGTTATATTTATGATGAAGAAGGCATTACTACTGAAAAACTTAATAAGATAGCAGAAATAAAATTTGAAAATTACGAACGCATTAGTGAATACGTAAAATACTATCCGAACGCAAAATTTGTGGAAGGGAAAACGCCTTGGGAAATTCCGTGCGATATCGCATTACCAAATGCAACGGAAAATGAGCTCAATCTAGAGGACGCAAAGATCCTCTACAAAAATGGATGCAAACTTGTAGCAGAAGGCGCCAATATGCCTTGCACACCTGAAGCGGTACACTTCTTCCTAGATCACAAGATACTTTATGGACCTGGAAAGGCTGCCAATGCAGGCGGTGTAGCAACATCTGGACTCGAAATGTCCCAAAACTCATTGCGACTAAGCTGGACTCGACAAGAAGTTGATCAAAGGCTGAAAACAATTATGCAAGACATTCACAAACAATGTAAAAGTCACGCAGATTTAAAAGAAGGCAACATCAATTACTATCAAGGTGCGAATATCGCGGGATTTGTAAAAGTCGCCAATTCTTTAATCGCACAAGGGTTTTAAAAACCAAACTTGTTTTTGGAGTTTCGGCGCGGCCTTTGGCTGCGCCGAAACTTTATAACAGCTAACAATGCTCCTGTTTTAACATCGAAATAAATTGAGAAGGTGAAATCTCAGTATGTGCTTTGAAAATGCTGGTAAATTGACTGTGCGAACTGTAACCACACATTTCAGCGATCGCCGATATTTTATAATTACGGAGTTGCGTATTCGTATGCAACTCTTTCGTTATGTAATTAATTCGCGATGAATTGATGTACGCGTTAAAATCAGCGTTTCTATATTTTTTAAGAATATAATTGAGGTATTTCGTGTTTGTATTGAGCAAAACCGCCATTTGAGCAAGCGAAATCGTACTTTTCGTGTAGAGTTTTTTCTCCTCAAACTTCTGCAAACTTGCTAGAATCGCCTGTTCTGTTTCAAGGCTCATTTTGGTTTCAGACTTAAAATTTTCGACCGGTTTTTCTACTGCCTTTTCAACTTCTTGACGTTTTAAATCATCAATAATTTTTTGATAATTCCCTTTTACCGTTTTCAAATTTCTAAAATACAAAACAACGCCAGCCACGATCAACAAAAGAACAACACCAATTATAGTAATCAAGTATTTTTGTTTGCGCTCGCGATCTTCTATAATTTGAAAGGCCTTTCTACTTTCCTTGGAAATCAAATCTTTGGTGACACGAGTTTCCGATTCGGAAATATCTTTGATGATATGGGCAAATTTTAACTGTTCACCAGAATCATCTAAATCTGCATCCAAACGTTCCGACAAAACCAACTTCAAAATCATGTTGTTCTGATTGGTTTTACTTTCATTCATCGCCGAATCAAAATACGTTCTCGCAACATCATTTTTTTTATCATAAGTAGAAAGCAAAGCCTTATTCATGTAGTAAAAATCCATTAAGAGCAAATTCTCTTTCGGGTCAACCTTCGCTTTATACTCTTCTGCTTTTTTCACGGATTCCCGTGCTTCGGAAATACGTCCGCATTTAATCTGAGCGTACGCCAGTTGTGACAAAACTCCGAAAAGATATTTCGTCCTAAAAGCCTCTCCCAAAGGATAGGTAAGCATATTTTGATAAAAACGACTACGAACATCCGCCGCTTTGCAATTATCTCCATCAACCTCATAAATCTTTGCTTGAGCTACTAATAACAAATAATCTCGCTGCTTTTGATTGAGCTTTACAACCATTTGCTTTAACTGATTGAATTTTTGATTTGAATTCTCTACCAAACCCGCTCGACGATAGGAAACCAATAACTGATTAACAATTCTGAATTTTAGATTTAAGGTATCTTCAATGGTAATATTATTCTCCCCTTTTTCAAGAAACTCAACAGATTTCACGTAATCGCCAACCTTGTACATCCCTTCACCCATCATCATATAAGCAACCGCTTTTTCATACTTCGTTTGTGCCAAGGATAGAAGCTTATTCCCGTTATCGAATGAATAATTCACCGTTTTTTCTTGTTTATAAAACAGATCGAAAAACTGCTTCTGTTTGGAAACATCAACTTTAGATTGCCCAAAAGCAAAACTTGAAATAAAAAGTAAAAAGTAGAAAATCCTCAAATCGAATTAATTTAATTGGATGAACTACAAAAATATGAATTTGAACGAGTTAAACTACCGAAATCAAATAAAGTCAATAAAAAAAGCATTTTTTGTAACATTTACGAGAAACCGTTGTCTAATGGGATAGAATAAACTTTATGAATAAAACTCTAATTCTTGCCGGCCTTTTGTTTTGTAGTCAAATGGCTTGGGCACAAGAAAACTCAAAAAACACAACCGAAACTAAAGAAAAGCAAATTGAAGCCGTTACTTTGGTAAAAACTAAAAAAGCAGTTGAACAAAAAGCAGACAGAACGATATTTGATTTTTCCGAACAACCGAATCTAAATGCAGGTTCTTCCCTTGAAGGCATTAAAAAACTTCCTGGAATGGTGGTTACAGATATCGCAGGTATGATGTACCAAGGAAAACCTTTGCAAGTTTATATGGACGGACGGCCGCTAAACATCTCTTCGAACGACTTATCGGCTTTTTTGGAAGGAATGCCCGCATCAGCGATTGACAGAATCGAGGTTGTAACGCAGCCCGGAGCCGAATTTCCTGCAACTTCTGGTGGAGCCATTTTAAATATCATCACTTCAAAATCAGCTAAAAGTTATTTAACAGCAACGTATTCTGGAGGGTACCGTTTTTCAGATTATGAAAAATTCCGAAGCCGATTCAACAACAGTATTGTTTTAAATTCCAGAAACAAGTGGTTCGGATGGCAATTTAGCGGTGGACAAACGTATGGAGAATCGTTTTCAAGCAACAAAATGGACGATTTAACTCGTGGTTTTGCCGATAAATATTCACGTGGCTATTTTGCAAAAGCAGCATTAACATTTGATCTTGGAAAAGATCGTTTGTTACTGAATTACGATTTATACACGTCCAACAACGACTCCGAAAACGATTCAGACGGCCGCGCTTTATTTGAAAGCCCAGAAGGCTCTGCTAATTTTGTTCCGGCAGATTACACCAATATTGGTAGCAGCAAGTCACGAGGAGATCGAAATGAATTTACGGCTACGTATCAAAAGCGATTTGACGACAAGAATCAAAAGCTAGATTTTAAAGGGAGCTATTCAAATTTCGTTTCTAAATTTGACCAAGCATCTGTCAACACGGTTTTTGTGCCAAGTGGAACGAAAAGCTATGTAAGCGATTCTAACAACAAGTCGGAGCAGAATTTCTATAACCTTCGTGTAGATTATTCACAACCAATTAATCTATTGGATGAAGGGAAAATCAGCATCGGTGGTTTGTACGAAAAAGTTGATTTTGCAACCGACTTTTTGGGTATGAAGAATTTAGACTACGAAAGACAAACCGCTTCAACCTACGCTGAAGTGAACGCAAAACTGAAAAAATTCAGTTTCATCGCGGGTCTTCGTGCGGAAGATTACGACATCTCCGGTCAATCGTATAATTATAAAGATAAAAAATGGGATGATCTTACGCCGTTTAACAAGTTTGAGTTATTCCCGAATGCGAGCGTTCAGTATGATTTTGCAAAATCATTGTATTTGAATTTAAATTACAACCGAAAAATCAGTTTGCCCTCAACCAGTCAATTAAACCCGAACAACACGACCTTTCAAAATCCAAACGTAGATATCTCGGGTAACCCAAATGTTCAACCAACAATTTACAACAACTTCGAAGCAAAAATCAGCGCTTTTGATTATGCTTTTGTAAGTTATAACATGAGTCGAGTTCAGGATCAGGTAATGATGTACGTTGAGCGCGACGGATACAACCTTTCGCAAACCAATGTGAATATCAAAAGTCTTACACAACATAGTTTCAACGTGGGATTACCATTGCCTTTAATGGTTTTCTCAAAGCCGTTTAGTGAAATTATGAAGTTCAACTTCAACCCTGATAAAATCAACTTCGTTTATTTCTATGCTGGATATCAGTTCCAAGACATTAAAGAAGTGGTGAATAAAAAAGGAATGTGGTTTTTCAACGTTGCAGGACAATTTATCCTTCCATACGACATTAAGTTTACACCAAACTTCTCGTATTCAACGAAAGGAAATTACTATTTCTTCCAGGCGACACAACCTATCATGAACCGTGTAGATTTGAACTTCAGCAAGAAATTCAACAAAGATCGTTTAACAGTTAGTGTGTTTGCGAATGATATTTTCAATAGCAGCCGAATGAACTTTAAAACGGTGAACACGGCAACACCTATTTATCTAGAAAACAGATGGGATAGCCGCACATTTGGGTTCTCATTGAATTATAAAATTCCGACTAAAAATAAATTGGCCAAAGTAGATCAAACTATTTTGAATACGGAAACGCCAAAAGAAGATAACGGTGGAATGATGAATCAAAAATAATTGATACACTCTTTATAAAAAAGAAAGCATTTAGAATGTTCTAAATGCTTTTTTACTTTTTATACTGTTTCGCATGCCCGCCATACCGCATCATTTTGCGGAAGTGGCGCTACAATAAGCGTTGGT
Source organism: Kaistella sp. CFF1-2 (assembly GCF_059509915.1). Lineage (NCBI taxonomy): Bacteria > Pseudomonadati > Bacteroidota > Flavobacteriia > Flavobacteriales > Weeksellaceae > Kaistella > Kaistella sp. CFF1-2. The sequence goes on along the minus strand of NZ_JCAKLF010000002.1, from coordinate 819,495 downwards.
TCTTTTGTAACTGGATGTTCAAATTCCAATTTTCTGGCGTGAAGTGAAATTCCGCCATCGGGATTTGATCGTGGCGAACCGTACTTCAAATCACCTTTAATGGGCACGCCAATTTTCGAAAGTTGAGCCCGAATTTGATGATGCCTTCCTGTTTCTAAATCAACTTCAAGAAGCTGATAATTATCTAACGATTTTAGAATTTGATACGTTAAAATAGCTTCTTTTGCACCATCCGTAGGTTTTGGAAAAACAATCGCTTTGTTGGTTTTCTCATTCTTTTTCAGATAATTAACCAAGCGTTGATTTTGCGGAACTAATTCTTTCGTCACCAAAGCCCAATACGTTTTCTTGATTTCCCGATTCTTCACCATTTGAGTCAAACGGGAAAGTGCTTTGGACGTTTTTGCATAAATCACCAAGCCAGACGTTGGCCGATCAATACGATGAACCAGACCTAAAAACACATTTCCAGGTTTCTGATCTCGGATCTTAATAAAATTTTTGATTAACTCAAGTAACGATTCATCACCGGTTTTATCGCCTTGCACCAATTGACCAACCTTTTTATTCACAACAAAAAGATGGTTGTCTTCATAGACGATTTGGGAAGCCTCGAAACCTTGATCTTTCATCTTAACGCTGTCTATTGAAAAGCGATATCATCACTCCAGCAAAAAGACCAATGGTTTTTATAGCTGAAAAACGATTTTCTAAAGGCAAAAATGCCCCAACGATACACAATGCAGCACAAATGTACAACGGATACAAAAACGACTGATTTTTTAAACTTCGAGATTGGAAAATAAAACTTACCCCAATCAAAACATATAATATTCTGCGATAGATAAGTTCGTTCATTTGCGGCGAAAGCAAGTCAAACCAACCAACAACAAAACATCCTAAGACCAATACCGAAAGTATGGCATTGTATTTTTTAATATTTTCGTTCATTAATAACTTTCATTTTCATTCGGGAAGTCCGAAGATTTCACATCTTTCACATACTGAGAAACCGCTCCTGTGATTTCCGTATATAAATCTAAATAACGTCTTAAAAATTTCGGAGAAAAACCTTTGTTCATGCCTACCATGTCATGATACACCAAAACTTGACCATCACAATCAGGTCCAGCTCCAATTCCGATTGTTGGAATAGAAATACTTTCTGAAACTCGTTTTGCTAAATCGGCTGGAATTTTCTCCAAAACTAAAGCAAAACACCCTAGAGATTCTACCAATTTTGCATCTGCAATTAGCTTTTCGGCCTCATCATCTTCTTTAGCACGAACTTTATAGGTTCCGAATTGATAAATTGATTGTGGTGTTAATCCTAAATGGGCCATTACAGGGATTCCTGCATTAACAATTTTCCGAATCGACTCCTCAATTTCACTTCCTCCTTCGATTTTTACCGCGTGAGCGCCACCTTCTTTCATCATTCGAACCGCTGACTCTAATGCTTTTTCAGGATTACTTTGGTAGGTTCCGAAAGGTAAATCAGCAACAACCAAAGCACGATCAATACCACGAACCACGCATTGGGTATGGTAAATCATTTGATCTAAGGTAATCGGAAGTGTTGTTTCATGCCCAGCCATTACATTTGCCGCCGAATCTCCTACCAAAACCGCATCTACTCCACCAGCATCTACCATTTTAGCGGTTGTAAAATCATATGCCGTAAGCATGGTGATTTTCTCTTTATCAAACTTCATTTTGCGAAGTGTCTCTGTGGTAATTTTCTTGATTTCAGAATGTACAGACATGATTTTTACGATTTTATTTTAGTTGTATGAGCAAAAACTCATTACATAATAACGTGACCTAATTTAATTAGTTTTTCGTGATTCAGGATTTTGATATTACGTCCATCAACCTCGATGAGTTTATCCGATTTGAATTCAGAAATCAATCGGATCGCGCTTTCTGTCGCTGTTCCGATTAAATTTGCGATTTCTTCACGAGTAAGCGAAATTTTGATAAATCCTTCGGGATCCGTTCCTAACTTCAATTCAAGAAGTAAAAGAATCTCAGCCAAACGCTCACGAACCGTTTTTTGCGCCAAGAACGTAATTGTATTCGAAGACTCTCCTAATTCATATGCAATTTTTTGAAGCATCGCATACGCCATTTTAGAATCAACTTCCAACAAATAAAGGAAAACGTCGGACGGGATAAACATCACATCCACATCAGTCATCGCCTCTGCTTTCGCCTGAAATGTTTCATCAACCAATAACGAACGATAACCAATCAAATCACCTTCTTTTATAAATCTCAAGATTTGATCTTTTCCGTAAACTCCCGATTTTGATAGCTTTGCCGTCCCTTTATTTAAAAAGTAAACCCCTTTTGGCGTTTCTCCATCTTCGAAAATAATATCTCCTTTTTGATAGTGAAGATTTTTCTTGGAGCCGGAAAATTTTTCGTAGTCTTCTTTCGTCAATCTTTTTTGAAGTTCTTGGTCGTTAAAAGCATCGTGAAGGCTTTTTTCAATAGCAGATTGTTTATCCAACATAGTATGACATTTGTCAGCAAAATTAACATTTTTAGCCCTACTTCCCAATTATTTTTGTCTTAATTTTGCAGTCTTTATGAGCAATATGACCCACGAAAATTGTTTTCATTGCGGGCAAACGATAGACAAAGAGCGCATTTCCTTTGACAACAAAGAGTTTTGCTGCAATGGTTGCAAGTCAGTTTACGAGATTCTCAACATGAATAATTTGGGTAATTTCTATGAACTGAACAGGCAGTCGGGTATTAGACCAGACGACAATACTTCGCAATTTGATTACCTGGATACACCAGAAATTTTCGACCGAATCACTGATTTTTCAGAAGGCAATACCACTTTAATTACCTTCAAAATACCTGTAATCCATTGTTCATCTTGTATTTGGTTGCTAGAAAGTCTACACACGCTAAATCCAAATATCAAATATTCTCAAGTTAATTTCACTCGAAAAACACTTCAAGTTTCGTTCAATCATCAAGAATTGAAATTGAGTGCTTTAGCCAAATTTTTAACCAATTTGGGTTACAAACCAGTAATTAGCTTAGAAACTTCGGAGAAAAAAGAAGAAGTTTTCGATAAAACTTTGTTAATCAAATTAGCAATTGCAGGTTTTGCTTTTGGAAACGGCATGTTTTTCAGTTTTCCAGAATATGCAGCGGATGTTATTGGCACCAATGATTTTTGGATGGATAAATACAAGAATTTATTCCGCTTAATCATGTTCCTTTTGGCGACTCCAGTTGTTTTTTATTCGGCTTCGGATTATTTCAAATCGGCTTGGTACGGATTAAAAAATAAAGTCATCAACATCGATGTTCCTATTGTTTTAGGAATCCTTGTATTGTACGGAAGAAGCATTTACGAAGTTTTAACTGATTATGGTCCAGGATATTTCGACACGCTCTGTGGACTTTTATTCTTCATGCTTTTAGGGAAAATATTTCAAAAAAGAACCTATTCATCCCTTTCCTACGATCGTGATTACAAATCATTTTACCCAATTGCCGTTACGAAAGTAGAACAAGGCGGTGAACAGCAAAATATTTTACTTTCCGATTTGAAAATCGGCGACCGAATTATGGTTCGAAATCAAGAAATCATTCCGGTAGATTCGATTTTGATTAACGGTGAAGGAAATATTGACAACAGCTTTATCACGGGAGAAAGTGCAACAATTGCTAAAAAACCAGGTGATAAAATTTTTGCGGGTGGAAAGCAAGTCGGCTCCATTTTGGAATTGGAAGTCATTAAAAACGTAGATCAAAGTTACCTTACCCAACTTTGGAACAAAGAAGCTTTCAAGAAGCACGAAACCGGATTAGATACTTTAACCAATACCGTAAGTAAATATTTTACGATTGTCATCTTGCTTATCACTTTAGTTTCAGGAATTTACTGGGCTCGAATTGACATGGAAAAAATGTTCCAAGTGGTATCCGCGATCTTGATTATCGCTTGTCCTTGTGCATTAGCTTTATCGGCTCCATTTACGTTGGGACACATTATGCGAATTTTAGGTAGAAACAAATTCTACGTAAAAGATACACTAACAATTGAAAAATTAGCCAAAATCAACACTTTGGTTTTTGATAAAACGGGAACGATTACTCAAAGTAAGAAAACGCAAATCCATTTCGAAGGAAATCCTTTGGCTGAATTTGATCTTCAAAACTTGAAATCGTTGCTTAAAAACTCCAATCACCCTTTATCAAAAACGCTTTACGAGCATTTAGAATTTAAGGACGGGTATTTCCCGATTGAAAATTATATTGAAATTTCTGGAAAAGGCTATTCGGCTCAAGTACGAAATCAAACCTATAAAATTGGTTCGGCAAAATTCATCGGAACGGAATCTAAAAACATGGAAACCGCCGTTTATTTGGCAAAAAATGAAGAGTTTTTAGGGAAATTTGTCTTCAAAAATGAATATCGGCCGCAGATAGACACGATGTTTAAGGAATTGGATCACTACAAACAATATATTTTGAGTGGGGATAATGCTGCTGAGGAAATTATTTTAAGAAAAATGGCTCCACATATTTCGGGCTTAGCTTTTAATCAAACTCCAGAAGATAAATTGCAATTTATCCAAGAGTTACAACATCAAGGCAGCAAAGTTGCCATGCTAGGTGACGGACTGAATGATGCGGGAGCCCTGAAACAAAGTGATGTAGGAATTGCGGTGGCGGATGACACCAATTCCTTCACGCCATCTTCGGATGTGATTATGAACGGAGCGATGCTTCCAAAATTAAAAGACTATTTTGCCTTAACTAAAGATGCTATTACAATCATCAAAATAATGATTGGAATAAGTTTTTTATATAATATTATTGGATTGAGTTATGCAGTTACCGGACATTTATCTCCGTTATTTGCCGCAATCCTGATGCCGATAAGTTCTATTACCGTGGTGGCTTTCACCACGTTGGCAACTTGGTATGCATCGAGAAAATATTTTAAATAGAAGAAAATGACTTATTTAGAAGAAATTTAAATTAACATAATTTAACGTCTACTGATTAAAATCATTATTTTTCACTAAATTTGGGCACGTTTTAGTTTCTAATTTTGTCATCGCAATGGATATACTCTATTTAATGATTCTGTGCAGCGCTTCGCTGGCCGTGGTCTTCCTGATCATATTCATTGTGAACGTGAAAAAAGGACAGTTTGAAGACGACGAGTCACCTGCGGTAAGAATCCTATTCGAAGACCCGCCGGAACAGGAAAAACCAAAGCAGGACGAACCGACTTCTGAGGAAGAAAAAGAAATAAAAGAAGAGAAAAAAAGATAATCTTATATATGGAGACACAAAAGTTTAGTTATGACAACAGCATTGTACGTGCGTTCCTAATTGCCACCGTAGTTTTCGGACTCGTTGGTTTCCTTTTGGGACTTACCGCTGCATTGATGCTTTTCTATCCTGAATTACCAGAGTTTTTCTTTGGTACAGATGACCCAACCATTAAGAGTTTGGCTCAGGGGAACCTTCAGGGACTAATTAACACTCATGGTGCTTTCGGTTTTGGTAGAATTAGAATGCTACACACCAGTGCCGTAATTTTTGCATTTGTATGTAACTACGTATTTGCGGGAGTTTACTATTCAATGCAGAGACTTCTAAAAACGAGAATGTACAGCGATACGCTATCATGGGTACATTTCTGGACATGGCAAATTATGATTGTTGCTGTAGTGATCACGTTCTTAATGGGTATCAATACCTCTAAAGAATACGCTGAGCACGAATGGCCAATTGATATTTTAATTGCTGTTTCTTGGATTTTATTTGGTATCAACATGTTTGGTACGATTGCCAAGAGAAGAGTACGCCATTTATACGTAGCTATTTGGTTCTATTTAGGAACTTGGGTTGCGGTAACTATGCTTCATGTGTTTAATAACTTAGAAGTTCCATTATCGTTCACAGGTTGGAAGTCTTACTCAGCATATTCTGGGGTAAAAGACGCATTAGTACAATGGTGGTATGGTCACAACGCCGTAGCATTCGTACTAACAACTCCTGTATTAGGTTTGATGTATTACTTCTTACCAAAAGCAGCTGATCGTCCAGTATTCTCATACAAATTATCGATTATCCACTTCTGGTCATTAATATTCGTTTATATTTGGGCTGGTCCGCACCACCTTCAATATACTTCGTTACCAGCTTGGGCTCAAGCTTTAGGAACAGGTTTCTCGATCATGCTTATCGCACCATCTTGGGGAGGTATGCTTAACGGTCTATTAACGTTAAGAGGAGCTTGGGACAAGGTACGAGAAAATCCAATTTTGAAATTCTTTGTTGTAGCCGTTACATGTTATGGTATGGCAACTTTCGAAGGTCCATTATTGGCGACAAAAACATTAAACAAAATCGGTCACTTTACAGACTGGGTTATCGGTCACGTTCACTTAGGTGCACTTGGTTGGAATGGTTTCATCGGATTTGGTATGATTTATTATTTGGTACCAATTCTTTGGAGAACGAAACTATGGTCTGTTAAAATGGCGAACTGGCACTTCTGGTTAGGTACTTTAGGTATCATTTTCTACGCCGTGCCTTTATATGTAGCAGGTTTCACTCAAGGTTTAATGTGGAAACAATTCAACCCAGATGGAACATTAATGTGGAAAAACTGGTTGGATACTGTAACTGTAATTCTTCCATACTACTGGATGCGTTTCTTTGGAGGTATTCTTTACCTTGCTGGAGCAATCTTAATGGTTGTTAACCTTTGGAAAACAGCGAAACAAGGTTCATTCCAGAAAAACGTTCCTGCTGAAGCTCCGGCATTAGCGAATATCGGTAACGCTAGAAAAGAAGGCGAAGGTTTCCACCTTTGGTTGGAAAGAATGCCAGTACAATTGGGTATTCTATCTTTCATCGCGGTGGCGATTGGGGGAGCATTAGAAATTCTACCAACAATTACAATTAAAGATAACGTGCCGACGATTGCAGCGGTAAAACCATATACACCATTAGAATTAGAAGGTCGTGATATCTATATCCGTGAAGGATGTAACGCATGTCACTCGCAAATGATTAGACCGTTCCGTGATGAAGTTGTACGTTTCAACGGTAAAAACGGACAATACTCTAAAGCAGGTGAATTCGTTTACGATAGACCATTCTTATGGGGATCTAAGAGAACAGGACCGGATTTGCAAAGACAAGGTGGAAAAAACCCAAGTTCTTGGCATTTCAAACACATGTACAATCCAAGATCAACATCTGCAGGTTCTATTATGCCACGTTACCCTTGGTTAATTGCAACAAAACATGACCGCTCATTAATGAAAGATAAATTAACATTAATGAAGAATGTGTTCGATGTTCCGTATACAAAAGCAGAAATTGATTCAGCTGATGTGTGGGCAAGCAATCAATCTAAGAAAATTGCTAAAGATATCTTTAGTGAAGCTGCCGACATTAAAAAGCAGTTTGATGCAGAAAAAACAGCAAAAGGTGGTGAGTTTATTCCACTTGAAGATAGAGAGATTACAGCGCTTATTTCGTATCTACAAAGATTAGGAACCGATATTAAGACTACTGAAGTAAAAACAGCAAGTAACAATTAAAATTATTTAAAGGAGTATGATCCCTCAAAGTATTAAGGACATTATATCCAACGGAGAATATACTGGTATTTTTAATACCATCGCAATGATTTTGTTCATCCTGTTCTTCTTGGCTATTGTTTGGCGTGTGTTAAGCCGTCCAAAGAAATATTATAATGACGAGGAAAATGCTCCTTTAGATGATGATAATAACCAATTAAACGACTAAGACAATGAAACAACGTACACCGGTTATCGTAAATATTGTAATCATATTTACATTGCTATATATCTTGTTCTACATGTTTGTACAGAACAATGACTTTTTATCTTCTCCGTATTTCTGGGGAACTGCTGTAATTAGTATTTTAATTGCATTAATTCATAATGCATTAGGAGATTTAGTAGAAAATAATCAGTTCAAAACATTAACTGATACTGAGAAAAAAGATTATTTAGAGCAAAAGAAAGTTAACTTTTGGGTTCGCCTATACAAGAGTGCTTTCAAAAAACAATCTGCAACAGAAGAGAAAGACATACTTATCGACCATGGTTTCGATGGAATTATGGAGCTTGACAACCAGTTACCAAAATGGTGGTTAGGGTTATTCTACTTCGGTGTTGCTTATTGTGTGATCTATTTGCTTTCGTACACATTCACCGATTTTGCACATCCATATAAGGAGTACGACGAAGAATACAAAAAACAAATTGCAAGTATTGAGGCTTATGAAAAAACTCAGCCTGAAATTAACATAGAAACTGCAGTTTTCTCAGAGGATAATGTTGCAGCAGGGGAAGAGGTTTTCAAAACAAACTGTGTATCATGTCATATGGAAGGCGGTAAAGGAGGTATCGGACCTAACTTAACTGATAATTTCTGGATCAATCAGCCAGAAAAAACATTATTCAAAAATGTATTTCACATGGCTGAAAACGGATCTCCAAACAATCCAACGATGCAGGCATTTGGTAAAAATGGTGTATTGACAGGTAAAGACATCCAGAATGTTGCTGCTTATGTATACCATATTAACCAAGAAAAAGCTCCAATTACGGTTGCAGAAGGAGGTGCTGCCCCACAAGGGACAGAGGCACACTGGGAAAAGCAATAACAACTATTACTAAAACTATGAAAGCATAATTCTCCTGAGATGCAACACATCAAGGGCGAATTATGTTTTTTTTATTAAATACCTAAGAGATGATTGATCAAGATCAAGAAGTAAGAGGTGGACAAGGCCAGGTTATTTCTGCTGAAACATTCAGAGATACCGTTAGTACAATGGAACAATCGGGGAAACGAAAGTGGGTTTTCCCTAAGAAACCGAAAGGGCAATATACCAACTACAGAACTATTGTAGCTGTTATCCTGCTTATTGTTTTCTTTACATTGCCTTTTGTCAAGATTAACAACAATCCATTTTTGTTATTTAATATTTTAGATAGACAATTTTTTATTTTCGGTCAACCATTTTATCCTCAAGATTTTTTCATTTTAGCACTTGGTGCGATTGCCTCCTTGGTATTTATCATTTTATTTACAGTAGCATTTGGACGTATTTTCTGTGGATGGATTTGTCCGCAAACCATCATTATGGAAATGGTTTTCCGTAAAATTGAATACTGGATTGAAGGCGACAGAAACAAACAAATAAAGCTGGATAATCAACCTTGGAATTCAGAAAAAATCTGGAAACGTTCCCTGAAATATGGAATTTACATTCTAATTTCTCTTGTATTCACCCACTTCATGTTTATGTACATTGTAGGATACGAGGAGGTTTTACGTATTATCAAAGAAGGTCCATTAGCCAACCCGACGAACTTCCTAGTCATGATTCTTTTTACGGCGGCATTCTATTTCGTATTTGCTTGGTTCAGAGAACAAGTGTGTACTTTGGTTTGCCCGTATGGACGTTTGCAAGGGGTTTTAATTGACAAACAAACTATCAACGTTTATTACGATTTCAAACGTGGTGAAAACCGTTCTAAATGGAGAAAAGGTGAAGACAGAAAAGCAGCTGGAAAAGGTGATTGTATCGACTGTAATCAGTGTGTTGTTGTTTGTCCAACGGGGATTGACATCCGTAATGGTCAACAATTAGAATGTGTAAACTGTACTGCTTGTATTGATGCCTGTGACGAAGTAATGGAAAAAGTTGGCTTACCAAAAGGCCTTATTCGTTACGCTACAGAAGCCGAAATTGAAAATGAAAGCAAATTTGTTTTCACAACAAGAATGAAAGCCTATGCTATTTTCTTGGCGTTATTAGTCGGATTTTTAGGATTTTTACTTTACAATCGAGGCGATTTTGAAGCTAAATTCATAAAACCCGCAGGAAGTACGTATTTCATTAAAGATGGTAAAATCAACAATACCTATAATTACACCTTGTTGAATAAGTCAAATACTGATAAAGTATTAACTTTTAAAGTATTAGAACCACAACATGGTGAGATTATTTTCTACGGAAATAGCACTATTAAAGCGAAACGAGATAATATCACAAAGGGAACCATCAATATTCAGTTTCCAGAAAAAGAAATAAAATTAACAAAACAAAACATCAAAATTGGTGTTTATGATCAGAATGGTAAGTTGGTAGATTCGTTCGAAACCTACTACGAAGGACCATTCAAAATGCAATTATAAGTACAAGAATGAAGATATCATGGGGACATGGCGTTGTAATCGCCTTGGGGGCTTTCATGCTTTTTATATTAGGAATGATTTTTCTTTTTCCTATGGGAAAACAAAATTCAGAGTTAATTACAAAAAATTACTACGAAGAAGAACTTCATTATCAAGAAGTTATTGATGCGAAAAACCGAGCGGATGCTTTGGCTGAAAAACCAGAGGTAAAACTAATCACCGCAAAAGGTATTGACGTTTTTTTTCCGAAAGAAATCAATAATACCAATGCAAAAGTTGATTTTCATCTGTTCCGTACAAACGATTCTAATTTGGATGTTAAAAAAGATGTGACTTTGGATCATAACAATTCATTTACGATTCCGAAATCCGTTATCCATGTTGGAAATTACACCCTAAAACTAAAATGGACCAAAGATAAAGTGACGTACCAACGTGACTTTGACATCGAATGGAAATAGGAATGTTTATTGCGGCTTTGGGCTTAGGATTTGCCTCTGGATTTCACTGCATTGGTATGTGTGGTCCTATTGCGCTTTCTTTAGGCTTGAATCGTAGTCAACGGGCTAATTTCTATTTACAAAATCTTACATACCAATTCGGGCGCATCCTTACCTACTCTATTTTAGGTGCTTTACTCGGAATTATTGGAGAAGGAATGCATTTCGCAGGATTTCAACAGTATTTAACCATTTTTGTTGGTGCTACGCTGATTATCATGGCGTTTTTCTCCATTGGAGGAAAAGACTTTGCATCAAAAATTCCAGGCGTAAACAAAGCTTTGTTGAAGGTAAAAATGACGCTAGGAAAACATTTACAACAAAGTAATTACGCTTCTCGTTTTACTACTGGACTATTAAATGGTTTACTTCCTTGCGGAATGGTTTATATGGCTCTTACCGCTTCGTTAGCTTACGGCGGCATTATCAAAGGAGGCTTATTTATGCTTTTCTTTGGCTTGGGAACCGTACCCTTTATGTTTGCCGTTGTTCTCGCAGGAAACATGATGTCACAAACCTTTCGATCAACCGTTTTAAAAATAATTCCGTTCTTAATGCTAATCTTAGGAAGTTTGTTTATCCTCCGTGGTTTAGAACTCGGAATTCCGTATATTTCACCATCAAAAGAGGCTTTAGAACTCAAAGCAGAACACGATGCCAATTGCCAAATGAAAGGCGATTATCACACCCATAAAAAAGGCGAAACATGTCATTAAAAAATCTACAAACGTTTTTATTTCTAGTCGGAATTCTATTTTCCGCAATTTCGTGTCAGGTAAACTACGACGTTACCTTTCACAAAAACAATGAAATCACTTCACAGGTTGAAGTTGATTTTAGACAAATGCTAGAAGCTATGAAAGCAATGGATTCTACTGGATCTGATTCTGGAAAAAAAGCATTTGAATCCATGAAAAATTTCCCAAAAGTATGGACGCCAATTGCAGAAATTGACAGTATTGGAGGGAAAGTAAAAGATCCTGATTCGCTTCGATTGATGAAAAAAATGTTCCTAAAAGGGACCTTTGAAGGCGAAAATATGGTAGGCATGTCGGCTAAATTTGCCAATTTCACAAAAAAGGATTTTGAGGAACTTGGAAAAATGGACCCAAAAGCTGGAAAAGGATTTGGAGCCGATGTTTTTGATTCGTGGAATGGAAAACAATACACATTGAAAGTGGATGACATCCAAAAAAATCTCTTGAAAGCTCTTTCCTCAAAAGACGGAATGATGATGGGCTCTGGAGCTTCGGATGAAGAAAGTGAAGAAGAGACGGATGAAGCAGATTCCGCTGGTGGTTTAATGCAAATGATGTTTGGCAAAATTAAAACAACACTTCATTTCGAAAACAAAATTGTTTCTATCAAAGGAAAAAACGATTGGGTTGAAAAAATAGATGATCACACCGTACGATTGACCTATGATCTTGAACAAAAAGACACTAAAAAGAAATTTTCTGATACCGAAATTATCATTACAACAGAATAAAAAAAGAACGTCCATCAAATGATGGACGTTCTTAGTTTTATAGATTCCGATTCTTAGTTAATCAATTCAAATCGAGCATAGTCAGCAATTTTCTTTGGAAGTTTAATTCCTTCTTCCGTTTGGTTATTTTCAAGCAAAGCAGCCATAATTCGTGGCAAAGCCATTGCTGAACCATTCAGTGTGTGAACCAATTGCGTTTTACCGTCGGTTTTGTATCGACACTTCAAACGATTCGCTTGGAACGTTTCGAAATTAGAAACTGAAGAAACTTCCAACCACTTTTCTTGAGCAGCACTCCAAACTTCGAAGTCATACGTCATCGCTGCCGCAAAACCGGTATCTCCACCACATAAACGTAGAATACGATACGGCAATTCAAGATCTTCTAAAATACTTTTCACATGCTCTACCATCGTTTCTAAAGCCGCATACGAGTTTTCTGGCTTCTCAATACGAACGATCTCTACCTTTTCAAATTGATGTAAACGATTCAACCCACGAACATGAGCGCCATAACTTCCCGCTTCACGACGATAACATTGAGAAAACGCCGTATTCATCACTGGAAAATCTTTGTCATCAATAATCGTATCGCGATAGATATTTGTCACTGGAACTTCAGCTGTAGGAATCAAATACAAATCATCTGCATTGATATAATACATTTGCCCTTCTTTGTCAGGAAGTTGCCCCGTTCCGTATCCAGAAGCTTCGTTAACCACATGTGGAGGATTCACCTCAAGATAACCAGCATCCGTGTTTTTATCTAAGAAATACTGAACTAACGCTCTTTGCAAACGAGCGCCTTTCCCCAAATAAACAGGAAAACCTGCTCCTGCAATCTTTACGCCTAATTCAAAATCAATTAAGTTGAATTTCTTTGCCAATTCCCAATGCGGAATCGCACCTTCGCCCAAACCTTCCACTTCATGAGATTGAAAAATAATTTCGTTGTCATCCGCAGAAACTCCGGCAACAACTTTCTCATATGGAATGTTCGGAATTTGATATAAAATAGATAATAATTTCTCTTCGATTTCAGGTTTTTGAGCTTCCAGCTCTTTAATTCTACCCGAATATTCCGCGGTTTTAACTTTTACAGCTTCTGCTTCTTCCTTTTTACCGTCTTTTAACAACAACCCGATTTCTTTGGAGATTTTATTTTTCTCCGCATTCAGATTGTCTAATTCGAATTGGATTTTCTTGCGCTCTTCATCTGTGGAGATCGCAGCATCTACCAATCCTAAATCTTTAAAATTTCTTTTTTTAAGACCTTCAATAACACGGTCTTTTTCGTCGCGTAAAAAGTTTACTAGTAACATGCGTTTGAGTATTAAAATAAAAAAGAGCTTTTTTGCTCTTAATTCAGGCAAATTTACGGAATTATTTCACGATTTTAATGATATTTGGCTCACCTTCTTGCTTGGTAAAAACCACTTTCTCATTTACTTCCACTTTTTGAATTTGAAAAACAGAAGGTTTATTTTCATAATAAATTCGATAATGATCAATAAAATCAGCTGTAGTGATGTTTTTCTTGTAGAAAGAAATATCAATATCCGACACATAAATCTTAGTATCTCCACTTTCATTTAAAAAGTTACGAGCGGCACCAGCCGAATATTCTATAAAAAATCGATCTAGCGAATCCTTTTTTACACTAAAATTACTGATAGCCTGCGAATTGTAGTCGCCTCCCAAATCCGTCATTTTTACCGAAGCATAACCGTCCGCCAACTCTGAATTCAGATAATCCAATCCAGCCGCATTTTCCACATAAATATGCATTTTCTGATCAATCTTTTGCAAATCATCATCCGCATTGCTGCATGACGTCAACAAAAACAAAGAAAGCAGAATAAAAAACGTGTTTTTCATTTAATTTTCATTTGTCGGATCCAAATAGTTTTGAAGCCACAGTTCAAAGGTAAGCAATTGCCATAATTTGGAAGAATTGACTTCTGTAATTCCTTCATTCATCCATTCCGAAATTAGTTCTGAATTCAAAATTTGACGTTCTTGAAGTTGCTGAATTGTTTCTAAAACAAAGTTTTTCAAAGATTCATTTTCGTTGATAAAACGAGCCAAAGGAAAAGAAAAACCTTTTTTCGGCATGTTTAAAATGGATTCTGGAAGCTTTTTTGAAGCAACTTTTCTCAAAAGTGGTTTGTTTTCTTTTCCAGTAAAACGAATATTCTCTGGCAAACTAGCTACATAACTTGCCAATTGATTATCCAAATACGGATAGCGGAATTCCACTGAATACATCATCGCCGCCAAATCGTCCCGATAGGCATGATGCGAACCCAATGAATATCGCATATCCAATAAAAAATAATCTTGATAGGATTCGCCTTCACTTACCTGATATTTGTTCAATGACGTATCTACCCACTTTAATTTATCAATATTAAATAAACTCTTCACTTCATGCGGACGCATTCCACCTTGTCCATTTCTAAAAAAGTCGAAAAGAGTATTTTGTTCAAAATAATTTTGAATTTTCTTAGACGGAATCAGTGTTTCGGGTAAAGTGGAAACAAAAGGATTCAAAACCTTAAAACTTTTCCATCGATTTAGTTTTTGCGTATGCATATAACCGCCAAAAAGTTCATCGCCTCCATTACCACTTAAAACCACTTTAAATCCGTTATTATGCGCAATTTCGGCTGCATTTATTAGAACTTCAATACTGACATATGGTTCTTCAAAATGCTGAATCTTTCGCTTTAAATCTGCTAGAATTGTTTTACTTGAAATTTGGTGCGTCTTATGATTTAAATTTTCTACTTTTGCAAAGCTTTTTGCATTTTGAATTTCTTCATTTGAAAACTGATAATCAACCGTAAAACAAGGAATCGACGAATCGATTTGATTCGCTTCAAGAGCAAGAAAAGTAGAATCAATTCCGCCGCTCATCATAATCGCCCGCGGAACGTCCGCAACCAATTGATTTTGAACACTCACTTTGAATAAGTTTTCAATCTCTTCAATATGAACTTCGTTTTGCGTTTCAACATTTGAAAAAGTAAAAAATGAATTCGTTTTTAAAACCAGTTCATCTTGCATTTCAACTTCCATAAACGTTCCCGGTTCAAGGGAAAATACGTTCTCAAAACAGGTTTGCGGCGAAAGTGTCGTTTGAAAAAGAAAGTTCGTGTACACGCCTTCCCAATTGATTTTTCGAGCGATCCACTCGCATTCTAAAATCGCTTTGATTTCGGAAGCCCAACAAAGAGTTTCGTCTTGAACGGAGTAAAATAAAGGTTTTAAGCCAAATCGATCTCGTGCAAAAACTAATTTATGCTTTTCTAAATCGATAATACATATTGCAAACATGCCGTTAAGCATCGCAAAAACATCCGTTCCCCACTCTTGGTAGCCTTTTAGAACAACTTCGGTATCGGATTCGCTTTCAAATGAATGTCCTAGCTTCTCTAATTGAATTCGTACTTCACGAAAATTATAAATTTCTCCATTAAATGTGATAATCAGCTTCTTGTTTTGCGAGGACATCGGCTGATGTCCTTTTTCGGAAAGCTCCAAAATCGATAATCGTATGAAACCAAGAGCTATAGAACATTCTTCCTTAGTTGAAATTTGTGGAAGTGCAGACTTAATTTCCACCATTGAATCCTTTCCCGAATAAAATGCATTCACGGAATCATGCAACAACCAAAATCCTTCATCATCAGGACCTCGATGTTTTATGGCAGCGTTCATTTTCACACAAGTTTCTGCTTTGCGTAAATGTTTTGGTGAAAAAAAACCGGTAATGCCACACATAAATGGAAATTAAGTGGCGTAAAAATAAGGATTACACTACCATTTAAAAAGAGTTTTAAAGAAACTTTTCAGTTCATTTCTAGTGATTAGATAGTCATTGAAATGAAATTCAGTCTCTTTAAAAAATTTAAAAAACAACAATCCGGAAGATGCGAAATAAGAAATTGACGTTGCAACACATGCTCCCAAAACGCCGTATTTTGGAATCAAAATAACAGAAAAAATGATGGTGAATACCAATCCCAGAAGCGATTTTAAATTGAGAATTCTTAATTGTTTGGTTCCGGAAAAATAATGTCCGACCATGTCGCTGGTTGCTATTGCCAGGATACCTAAAGCTAAGTAGAGTACGATAATTCTCGTACTTCCAAAATCCTTCCCGAAAATCCAAGAATAGACATTTTCAGGAATCACTAAAACGCATAAAAGGAAAACTATCGTAAGCCAAAATGTAATTTTTACTGCGTTTTTGGTTTTGACAATGGATTCTGCGGAACTCTTGCTATTCATCACTTCGGAATATAAAACAACCGCCATACTTCGTGTAACCGTCCAAATGGCTTCTGCAAATGTAATTCCGACCGAAAAAATCCCAACCACAGCTAAACCTTGATAATATTCCAAAAAATAAAAAGACAATCTGTAATTTAAAAATTGAATAAACGCGCTAAGTTGTGTTTTCCATCCGTATTCAAACATATTATTGAAAACCTCCTTGGAAAATGAAAATCTTCGAATCTTTTCTTGTTTGATGATTTGAAAAAAACTCACCACAAATAAGATAATCAACGCTAAAACCTGCGAAATAAAATAAACGGAAACGTCTTGACGATGTAAGCCGAAAAAGAAAATCATCAGCAATACAACATGAACACTTAGCTGAAGTATTGTGTACGTATTATACAACTTGATATTTCGAGTTCCGATAAAAAAATTAATATTGGTATTCAGCAAGGCAGAAAAAACGGAAATCCCAATTAAATAAATCAAAAACTCACTTTGAATTTGGGCAAAACTAAGGACAAAAGGAATTACTAAACCAATACAAATTGCCCATATATACGACAAAGGTAGAATTTGCGCGACTTTGAATCGTGATGCAAAATACGAAGAGCTGCTTCCAGTGAAAATTCCGCTAAAAAAAGTCACCATGGCAACATTAGCAATAACCATCGCAATCGCTCCTTTTCCTTCGCTTCCCCAAATATTGGTGGTGAAAATCACCAAACCAAAACTTAGAAACAAGATAAAAAATCGAGAAAAGAAGGTCTTTACCACCGTTAATTGCTTCATCGCTCTAAGATTCTACAGATTTAGTAACGAAATCGACGAACGAATCACTAATTTTTTCCCAAGTATAGCGCTCTAAATACAATTTTCTCGCATTATCAGCATGTTGCTTGTACAAGTCTTTGTTATTAGTGTAATTCAGAATACAATTAACGATTTCTTGTGTATTTTTAGGATCAACAAGGCAACCAAATTGATGAACATCCAAATGCTTTTCTATCGCCTTCAATTTAGAATACACCACCGGTTTTCCTGAACCCATGTAATAAAACAACTTTATAGGAAGCGAATGATGGTTTTCGAAATTCAATTCTCGTAAATCAAAACACAAATCAGCCTCCGCTAAAGATTGCGAAAATTCTAGAAATTTGGTCGGTTCTTTTATTGTAATTTTCAGATTGGGAAACTTCGATAAATGCGAATTAAAAATATACGTTTCTTCATCATTAATTGGCTTTCCAATAATTAAAACCGAAAAGTTTAGTTGATGTTCATTTTGAAGCTTTTCAATCACTTTAAAAAAATTTGAAATCCCTTTTTCTTCTGAAATAGCTCCTGTGAAGCACAATTTGATTTCATCCTGTAAAGCATGTTTACTATCAACAAGATACTTTGTGGCCGGATAATACGGAAGAATTAGATTCTTCTTAAAAGGAAAAAATAACGTCAAAGGACGTTGCTTCTCTGTTTCACCAAAAATAAAGTGGGAACTTAGATAACCCGCCCAAAGATTAAAACCAAAAAACTTAATGTATGAAAACGGCTTTTTATAAATTGGAATATCCACTAACATCGACCGAGAAGGGTACCACTCTGTTACATCATAAATAATACTGCAGAAATGAAATTTCTTAATTTTATTTGCTGCAACGACCGCCAAAGGCTCTGAACAAATAATGCAACCCGGTTGATAATTGATTCCGATGTCAACTAATTTTTGAATTTTATCCTTGATTGGTTTCTTTATAATGGAATAGGCTTCAATTTCGATATCATCTAATTCTCCAACATAATTGGAATTTAAGCTTATAATTTTGACACGAAAGCCTTGTTCTTTTAACTCAAGTGCTTGATGATAAAAAATTCGATCATCATTATATTTATGCGAGGTTGTTAAAAAAAGAATTTTTTTCGGCATAAGCACCTTTTACCCTTGAATTACGGTTGGTTTTCCAACGCTCAAATGTAAGTATTTTAAAAGAAAAACCCTTTCAGAAAAATCTAAAAGGGTTTTGTATTTGGTTTGAGTTGTTAATCTACATAAACTCCGGCCCAACTTCGCTTTAAGGGAAGTAAGAAATCGGAAAGGAAATTAACATACGTGTTTTTAGAAAAGTCAAAAACTTCGATATCATGCGACAAAGAACCGTCTTTCAACGCAGATCTAAAATCTTGCAATTTCATTGTTTTCACTTCATCGTTTTCCACAAAACTCGCTTTCATACGATCGAAAAAGCCAAAATTAAATTCAGCATCCAGTTTGCGCATTACTTGTCCCAAAGCATCTATAGAACATCCTGAAGCGGCTTCTTTTTCTTCATCAACACAAATCACCACAAACTGATTTTTTTCAATCTTAAACGAAGACGACAACGGCTTTCCGTGTGCTACCCAAGTGGCTAAAAAATCATACAAAGTCTCCGAAATTTTCTTGGACTCGATTGGTGAAAATGGTCTTGACGCCGGGTAAATAATTACTCGGTAATCGTTGGTTTCTACTATATTGGATTCTTCAATTCTCATTTTTAAGGATTTGCTACAAAGTTACAAATCTTCTGCTTCTGCTAAAAGTTCGGCGATGTCTTTAACCGCAACTTCACCTTCTTTATTAAAATGCTTCACACCATCGGTAATCATCGTGTTACAGAAAGGACATCCTGTTGCTATAATGTTTGGCTTTTCTGCTAAAGCTTCTTCAGTACGCTCTACATTGATGTCAACTTTCCCTTTTTCAGGCTCTTTAAACATCTGAGCGCCACCTGCACCACAACATAAACCGTTTGTTTTGCAACGCTTCATTTCAACCAATTCGGCGTCTAATTTCGAAAGTAATTCTCTTGGAGCTTCGTATTCGTCATTTGCACGACCTAAATAACACGGATCGTGGAACGTGATTTTCTTACCATCGAATTTACCGCCTTCAATTTTCAAACGCCCTTCTTTCATAAGTTGTTTCAAAAACTGTGTATGGTGCATCACTTCGTAAGATCCGCCAAGTGAAGGATATTCATTTTTTAAGGTATTGAAGCAATGTGGACAAGCGGTAACGATTTTTTTAATTTCGTATGCGTTTAAGATTTCAATGTTGGTCATCGCCATCATTTGAAACACAAATTCGTTTCCTGCTCTTTTTGCTGGATCCCCTGTACACGATTCTTCTTGGCCTAAAACCGCAAATGAAACGCCAATTTTATCTAAAATCTTGCAAAATGCACGCGTAATCTTCTTCGCTCTATCATCAAAACTTCCTGCGCAACCAACCCAAAAAAGAACTTCTGGTGATTTGCCTTCGGCAGCATATTCTGCCATTGTTTTTATTTGCATTGCCTATTTTTTGCTTTCTAATTGAGTATTATATTCTTTTGCCTTGTTCATGATTTCTTCTGGAATAATCGAAGCAAACATCATATTATTAGGCTCATAGTTCACATACTTCCATTGGTTGTTTGTACTCGCATCTTTCACTGCAATCGAAAGCGAAAGCTTGCTTACTTCCATTTCGTTTTTAGAAAGAAACTTCGCATTCATCCCTTGTTGCTTGAAAATATCTTCCATCGTCGCGTATTGATTGGGCTCGAACGAGTTTTTCAAATACGTCATTTTCATCGAGATCGGATACGTTACGAAAGCATATTCCGAAGCATTATCCTTGGTTTTCATAATGTCTGAAACCGTAAACTGTGCATTTGGACTTTTTAAAATCTCAATTTTAAGTTCATCATTACCTTCAAAAATTTGTTTGAAAGCGCCTTTCAGCATTTCGCGATCCACTAATTTATATAATGCAGGATGTGTTAAATCTAAAATTGCATCGTAATTTTTAGCATCCATCGCATCTAGTATGCTTTTATTATCCGCAAGGATTTTATCTTTGGTTTCTTGTTGAGACTGCGCAAACGTAAAGCTTACGAAGAACAAGAAAAACAAGGTTGATAGCCAATTTTTCATAGGTTTAGAATTAATCGTTAGCCCAATTTAATCGGTCGGCTTGGTTATATTGCCAAGGCGCACCATTGTTTTCGATATTGGTCATCATCATATTCCACTCGGCAGGAGCAGATGACTCTTCCATAATCATAAAACGTCTTAAATCGATAATAATAGAAAGTGGATCAATAAGAACCGGACACGCTTCTACACACGCATTACACGTTGTACAAGCTCTCAACTCCTCTCTTGTAATATGATCGTCTAATAACTTCTTCCCATCATCTACAAAAGAACCGTTTTTGTCAATATTTTTAGATACCGCTTCGAGACGATCTCTCGTATCCATCATAATTTTACGAGGCGAAAGTTGCTTCCCTGTTAAATTTGCTGGACAAACCGATGTACATCGACCACATTCGGTACACGTATATGCATTTAAAAGTTGAACACGATCCAGATCAAATATATCGCTTGCCCCGAATTTTTCAGGTGCAGCTGGAGTTTCTCCTTCTGCTGGAGCTGCGTATGGATCAGCATTTGGATCCATCATTAATTTGATTTCCTTCGTTACTGAATCCAAGTTATTCAACTCTCCTTTTGGTGTTAATTTAGAATACCATGTATTTGGGAAAGCTAATAAAATGTGTAAATGTTTTGAATAATATAAGTAGTTCATAAAGAACAAAACTCCTACAAAATGGAACCACCATGCCCCTCTTTCAACTAAAACCAAGAATCCGTTAGAAAGGTTAAACCACTCTAAAAACGGAGCAAAAATAGCTTGACTAATTGGAAAATACCCATGTGCTTCATAAACTCCGCGAGTTTGCAAAATAAGATCTGAAGAGTTCATGTTGAAAAATGCCAACATCAATAAAGACTCGATAACCAAAATCCAATTGGCATCTCTTTTCGGCCAACCGAAAAGCTCCTTCATGTTAAGACGCTTGAGATGAACTAAATTTCTTCTTAAATAGAAAATGATTACCGCAATTAAAACCAAAAGTGCTAACACCTCCAAAGTTGCTGTAAACGCCGAATACAATGTATTCCCTAAAACGGAAGCCAAGAAACGATGGGTTCCGAAAACACCATCGACAAAAATCTCTAAAAGCTCAACATTGATAATAACAAAACCAACGTACACAAAGATGTGTAAAATTCCTGCAACGGGACGTTTGGTCATTTTGCTTTGGCCAAGAGCAACTTCGCTCATGACTTTCCAACGTTCGGATTTATTGTCGGAACGATTGATGGCTTTACCAAGCATAATGTTACGGTAAATGATCATCAGGCTTTTGATGAAAAACCCGACACCCGCAACAAACAAAACAAGAAATAAAATATTATCAATGTATTGCATAAAGGCTCTTTTTAATCTTTGTTATTCTTACCAAAAACAGAGAAGTTAATGTAGCGCTTAGGATTAGCCTTCATGTCTTCTACAAGTTTATTTAGGTTATCTGACGTTTTCGTTAGGTTATTGTAAAGTTCTTCATCTTTTACCAATTTTCCAAGACTACCGTCGCCTTTTTGTATTCCAGCAATAACATTATTCAATTGGTCCGAGGTTGTTGCTAATTTATCAATCGTGTTATTCAATTTTTGAACATCAACTTGATCGGCAACATTTCCGTATTTGTCAATCGCGTTTTTAGCACTTACAGTAGCTAAATTTGCGTTTTCTAAAACTTTCTGCAAACGAGGGTCATTATTACTTAATAATGCATTGGTTTGTCTCGACGTTCCTTCAAAAGAAGCAACCGTTCTGTTCAAACTTGCTAATAAACTTTTGATTTCGGCTCTGTTTTGATCGTCTAAAAGCTTGTTTGCATTATTCGTCAACGAATCTACTCGTTTCAATACACTTTGCAACTGATCTTTTACGGGGCCAACTTGAGACGAAAGACTATTCAGCATCGAAAGTTCAGATCCTGACTTCAAGGTATCTCCATCTTTTGCAAATGGTGTCCCGTAAACCAAATTCACACGCATTTGCTTCCCGGACATTAAACCAGGCTCAAAAACTTCTAAAGTTGATTGTTTGGAAAACTGATACTGATCGTCCACATGAACTTGAACCACAAAACTCACTCGACTGTCTTTCCCGATAAACGGAATGATTTTATCAACCTGCCCTACTTTCAGACCGTTGATGGATACAGGGCTTGAAGGCTCTAAACCTTCAACATTATCAAATCTGGCGTAGTAAATATTGTCCGAAGAGAATACGTTTTTCCCTTTCATAAACTGATACAACAATACAAAACCAATAATTGAGAAAATGGCAATAAGCCCAGCTTTTATTTCTTTTGAAAATTTCACAATGTTACTTTTTGAAGTGACAAATATACTACAATTTAATTTTTAATTTTTCCAAATACTCGTATAACAAAAGAAAAGCGGCAATTAAGTTGCCGCTTTTCTTATTTATGCTTTTGAGACGTAATTACTGTTGTTGTTTTACTTTGTCCCAAACCTCTGTTCTGTAATCTTCGATGTCAGCATTATCTTGCAAGCTCTTCATCAACATCTGTCCGAACATTTGTCCGTTTTGTTGTGTTAAGGCTTGTGCAATTTGCTTAGCATCTCCTGGTTGTTTGTTGATCGTTTCTGAGTTTTTAACCACTACATAAACACCTGTCATTCCTTCAACCGGATTTGAAAGTTTCCCTTTAGCAACTCCAAAAGCTGCACCAGCAACTTTAGGCTCCATTGCTCCACCAACCATTGGGTTTAGCATGTTTACTTGTGCATTTTGCTTCGCCGTTCCAAAAGCTTTTGCGACAGCATCTAAAGAAGTTAATTTCCCAGAATTAATCTTATCCATAATCTTCTTCGCTGCCATTTCGTTGATCACGATAGGTTCGATTTGGCCACGTACACTTTCAGGATCAGCAAGTTCTTGATCGTATTTTCCATTTAAATGAACAACGATTTTACCGCCTGTTCCATCAATTGAAAACAACTCCGTATCTCCTTTTTCACGCTTCTTATCAAAGGCCCAAGCAAGGATTTCTTCATCTTTCTCAGTTCCTAAACCTTCGATTCTACCATCAAAACGCTTTGCTGCTTTCGGGTTAGAATACTGATAATTGCTTTTCTTAGCTAAATTAGTGAACTCATTGAAAGATTTCCCTTGAACTTGTTGGATGAATCTTCTTGAGTTTTTATCAACTTCATTTTCTGTTGTTTCAGAAGGTTTTACACGCTTAACTAAATTAGCTAATTTATACGTTTGGCTACCTGCTTTTTTATCTTGAATGTTGATAATATGATACCCGAATTGCGTTTCAACAACACCTGTTGCTCCTTTTGGAGACTGATCTACAAACGCTTGGAAAGCTGGAACAAATTGAGGTTGAGAAGAAACTGACCAACCTAAAGCTCCACCTTGAGCCGCAGAATTTGTGTCTGAAGAAAGGTTTACAAACTCTGCAAATTTCGCAGGATTTGCTTTGATAACCGCTCCAACAGAATCTGCCAATTTTTTAGCTTGTTCTTGAGTTCTTGTAGCTCCACCTGAAGCTTCATTTCCTTTGTATGAAATCAAAATATGTCTTGCTAATGTTGAGTCTGAGGGCTTTTTGCCAACTAATTTAGATACAACATAAACATCTTGTTCTTTATATGGACCAAAAATCTGTCCAACTGATGCACCTGCAATTTGAGACTGTAATGCTTGTGGCAATTGATTTAATGGATGATATCTTGGATCGAACTGAGCTTCAGAATTTAACGATACGAACATCGAGTCATTCGTTGTATTTCTAAAGTTTTCTGCTCCTCCTGAAGATTCGCTACCTACATTGAGTAAGTTCTCTATTTCAGCTTTAGCTTTAGCATCATCCGCAGGACTTGCGTTTGCTGCGAAATAAACCACACCTAAATTTCTTGAAGGTTGAGATTTGAATCTCTTAGGAAATCTCTTAATATAGTCCGCTAGATCTTGCGTTGTAACTTTAATAGGATTTTTACCAAGGAAACTTACGTAATCAACTTTTACAAAATCAACATTCGCCAATTGATCTCTGAACTTCATCATCGTTTCCGCTTCTTTTTTGCTCACTGTAACTCCAGGAGAAATGTTTGCAAAAAGTTGTCTCGCCATGATTCGGTATTCAATCGATTTACGAACTTTCACCCAATTATTATAAGCTTCCAGATTTGTCGTTTTCCACGTTTCGATTTCTTTTTTAAGATCGTTTACCTTAAAATTTCCTTTTTCATCAAAAAGACCTGGATTTTGAGCAAACATCGGATCGTACTGAACTTGATTCCAGAACATATCCTCGTTTAAATCCAATCCCAATTTATCAAACTCTTGCTTGATCAATTTACTTTGAACGGTCATTTGCCAAGCCTGCTCCTCCAACCCATTAATTGGTTGTCCTTGCTGTTGTGCTTGTTGTTGCAATACAAATAACTGGTCGTTAAATTCTTCACGAGTTACTTTTTCGCCATTTACTTTACCCAAAATATCTGGATTTTTTCCAAAAAGCTTGTCAATCGTATCCGGATTTACCAAGAAAGCGAGTAACGCAAGGGCGATAATCCCCATCAAAAGAATTGGTCTTTTTCTAATTTCTCCTAAAATTGCCATTTATAGAATGTATTTTTTATCAGTCTGCGAAAATACACATTTTAAAGATATTAGAAAATAAATAGGATGTTTTTTTATAGACTCGCATCGGCTTTAGAAGAAATTACACAAAGGGTATTCGTTTTCACATGAAATTTTGTCCCAAAATTTTCGATGGCATAAGAATTGGGAGATTAGACGACAGTTTTAGCAATGCCTAGTTCTAAAGGAAAAAGGCAGTGTGTATTCTTTTCACAATGTAAAAAAATGACATCTTGTCAGTAGATTATATGATAGATTTTGAAGATTTTAATTTTGAAGACATTTTGGATGATAATTTCGGGTTTGTAGCCAGTGAAATTGATCTCTCTGAAACTGATTTGAAAAAAGACGGTGAAGAACAAGCCGTTTTCCCAATACTTCCTGTACGAAATATGGTGATGTTCCCGAATGTTATCACACCAATTACCGCTGGTCGTGAACAAAGCAAACTTCTTTTGGAAGATGCACAGAGGGAAGGTGAATATGTAGGAATCGTCAGCCAGAAAAACGCAGGAATAGAAAATCCAGAAGCAAATGATTTATTTGATATCGGAACCGTTGTTAAAGTCCTGAAAATCATTAAACTTCCAGACGGAAACACAACCGCAATCACACGCGGAATGCATCGTTTTAAAATTTCAAAATTTGTAGAAACCAAACCGTATTTCCGTGCAGAAATCACCAAATTAAAAGATTCGGCATCACGTAAAAAAGAAGAGTACGAAGCGCTTTTGGAGAACATTAAAGATTTGGCTTTGAAAATTATTCAGCTGAATCCTAACATTCCAAATGCGGCAAATTTCGCCATCAACAACCTTACAAAAGGAGACGATTTGCTGAATTTCATTTGCGCAAACGCTAATTTCCCTTCTGTTGACAAACAACTTCTGTTGGAAGAAAAAAGCCTGATTAAGCGTGCGGAAAAATGCTATATGCTTCTTTTGGAGGATTTTAGAAAACTGGAGCTTCGCAATCAAATTCATCAAAAAACAAATCGCGAACTTGATAAAAGTCAGCGCGAATACTATTTGAATCAACAAATCCGAACCATTCAAGAAGAATTGGGTGGCGGCCCAGATTCGGATGTCGAAGAACTTTTAGTAAAAGGAAAGTCGAAAAAATGGAGTCCAGAAATTGAAGAACATTTTCAAAAAGAATTAAAAAGACTTCAACGACACAATCCAAATTCGCCAGACTACAACGTTCAGCGTAATTACATGGATTTCTTTACAGATTTGCCGTGGGAGACATTTACCAAAGATATTTTTGATCTTAACAAAGCGCAAAAAACGCTTGACAAAGCGCATTTTGGATTAGAAGATATTAAAAAACGGATTTTAGAACACATGGCTGTTTTGAAACTTAAAAACAATATGAAATCGCCTATTCTTTTATTAGTTGGACCTCCAGGAGTTGGAAAAACCTCGTTAGGGAAATCCATCGCCGATGCTTTGGGCAGAAAGTACGTTCGACTTTCTTTAGGCGGACTGCATGACGAAAGTGAAATTCGTGGTCATCGAAAAACCTATATTGGGGCGATGGCAGGGCGAATCTTGCAAAGCATTAAAAAGTCAGGAACATCGAATCCTGTGATTGTTTTAGACGAAATAGACAAAATTGGACAAGGTCTTCATGGTGATCCAAGTTCAGCAATGCTTGAAGTTCTAGATCCAGAACAGAACAAATCGTTCTACGATAATTATCTTGAAATGGGTTATGATTTGTCTAAAGTCTTGTTTATTGCAACAGCTAATACGCTTTCTACTATTCAATCGCCACTTTTGGATCGTATGGAAATCATTCAACTTGCAGGATATACGCTGGAAGAAAAAATTGAAATTGCAAAACGTCACCTCATCCAAAAACAATTGGAAGAAAATGGTTTAGAATCAAAATCTTTTAAGCTTGGAAATCCAGAACTTAAACATATTATCGAAGCGCACACGTCGGAAAGTGGTGTACGTACTTTAGAGAAACGCATTGCGTCCATCGCTCGTTGGGTTGCTTTGCAAACCGCTATGGAGAAGGAATACGACCCTAAAATATCCATTGCAAAAATTGATGAAATCTTAGGCGTTCCACGTCCAAAAAACATTTCAGAAATTACTAATGTTCCCGGTGTTGTGACTGGACTTGCGTGGACAAGTGTTGGTGGAGATATTTTGTTTATCGAAAGTATTATTTCGAAAGGAAAAGGAAGTCTTACGATGACCGGAAACCTTGGAAATGTGATGAAGGAATCCGCAACCATTGCATTGGAATATATTAAAGCAAAACATGCCGATTTAGGAATTTCTCAAGAAGAAATCGAAAACAACAATATTCACGTTCACGTTCCAGAAGGAGCAACACCAAAAGACGGACCTTCCGCAGGTATTGCGATGCTAACTTCCATGGTTTCTAGTTTTAAAAACAAGAAAGTGAAACCTCATCTTGCGATGACGGGCGAAATTACTTTACGTGGAAAAGTGCTTCCTGTAGGCGGAATTAAAGAAAAGCTTCTTGCCGCAACTCGTGCTGGAATTAAAGAAGTCATTCTTTGTGAAGCCAATAAAAAGGATGTTGAAGAAATTAATCCGAATTATTTGAAGAATTTGAAAGTGCATTACGTAAACCGTATGGCTGAAGTCATTAAAATCGCACTGGAAAACTAAATACAATCCTCTCTTTTTTTGAGAGGATTTTTTTATTCTAATAAGAAAATCCTGTACTTTTATACCACCATAAAAAACACAATGCAAGAAATTAAACTTCCTTTCCTCGTAAAAACGACCTTAGTACTTATTAGTATCTTAATTTTCGGTTTTTTGGTGAAAATCGGGAAAGTGATTCTTGCGCCCTTGTTTTTTGCATTTTTATTGGCGTTACTTTTCGTTCCGCTTTCGAATTTTTTAGAAAAGCATTTTCGATTCTCTAGAAGTATTTCAACCATTTTTTCGTTCTTATTATTTACAGCTTTTCTATTTGGTATTGGCTATTTCTTTGTTGGTCAACTAAGTGGTTTCATCAATGATTTTCCGCAAGTCCAGAAACAAGTAAGTTCCACATTAGAGCAATTGCAGTCATGGGTTTCGCATACGTTTGATTTGAATGTTGCCAAACAAATGGATTATCTTAATCAAGGTTTAGAAAAATTAGTAAACGCCACAGGACTTATTTTAGGTGTTACGTTTGGAATGCTCGCTTCAACGAGTGCATTTTTTGGTTTTACGATGTTGTTTTTCATCTTTATTTTGAATTACAGACGAACTTTATATCAATTCATTTCTACATCGTTTCATGTAAAATACCGAGTAAAAGTTCGTGAAATCGCGACAGATGTAGAACGTGTTATTAAGCAATATATCCTTGGATTAATCATACAAATCATCATTGTAAGCATACTTACCGCCATTTTATTAACCTTTATGGATGTAAAATATGCAATACTTCTTGCGATGCTTACGGGTATTCTCAACGTCATTCCTTATGTTGGAATCATCACGAGTTGGGTTTTAGTATCGATTATTGCATTTGCAACGGGCGGAAGCAGCCATTTGTTGTTTTTAGCTTTAGGCTATATCGGGATTCATGCAATTGATGCGAATATTGTTTTACCGTTGGTGGTTGGTTCCAAAGTTAAAATCAATGCGTTATTTACCTTCATCGCTTTATTGGTAGGCGAATCTTTGTGGGGAATAGCAGGAATGTTCCTCAGCATTCCGTTTCTTGCGATTTTAAAAATTATTTTCGAACATGTGGAAGGTTTGGAACCTTGGGGAATGCTTTTAGGTGAAACGAAGAGCAAAAGACCTAAAAAGAAATACAAAATCACCAAAACAATCACACTCGAAGAAAAAGATTAACTTTTTCAAAACCCAATTCTATTTTACAAAAAATTGATTTTCTGACACTTACAAAAGCTTAATTCATTTACAAGCATTAGAAAATCAAAATACAAAGCTTCTTTTCGATTCTGTATGACCTTTGGTAAAACAAATCCAAAGAAATAGCATTATGAAAGCAACGTACAGAAAATTAGGAAGTTTAGCATTGGTAGCAATTACATTAACAGCTTGTTCTAAACACGAAGGAGTTTCCACGACAGAATCTTCATCTGAAGCGGTATCCGCAGACGCAGCAATGGTTTCCGACAGTATTTCTACCGCAGCGACGATGACGGTGAAAGACAAAAAATTCGTAAAAACTGCAGACGTCGATATGGAAGTTAAAGACGTTTACGATGCGACCATTAAAATCGAAGGTGCCGTTCAGGAGCTTCGTGGTTTTGTAACACACAGTAATTTAACATCCAATATTGTTGAGCAAAACACCTATAACACATCGGATACCGAAGCTGTAATGATCAAAAAATACAAATCGGAAAACAACATGGAAGTTCGTGTCCCTACGGAAAATCTTGGTGTTCTTTTGCAAAAAATTAATGATCAAAAATTATTTCTTAACGCGAGAGTTATCAATGCCGAAGACGTTACCGCAGCGATCAAATATGCTGAATTGGAACAACAACGTGTTAAAAACAACTCAGGAAACATCCAAAACTTGAAAAATGGAAAGGATAAGGTGAATTTAAGCAACGAAAATGATTCGGATAAAAACATGCAAGCATTGTACAGCATGGAAAGAACAGATCAAATCAAATACTCTACCGTAA
Source organism: Kaistella sp. CFF1-2 (assembly GCF_059509915.1). Classification (NCBI taxonomy): domain Bacteria; kingdom Pseudomonadati; phylum Bacteroidota; class Flavobacteriia; order Flavobacteriales; family Weeksellaceae; genus Kaistella; species Kaistella sp. CFF1-2. The sequence continues at coordinate 789,763 of NZ_JCAKLF010000002.1, read as the reverse complement.
AAATCAATTTGGAAGAACCGTCTTTGAAAGTTGCACAAATCCCTGTTGTTAACACCAAAAACATGGATAATCAATACAAAATCAACTTCTTTTACGACATGAAAAACTCGTTTGTAGAAGGCTTCCATTTCATTCAGTTGTTCATTATTGGACTCATGAAAATCTGGCCTTTCTTATTAATCGGAGGTGTTGTGGTGTATTTTTTACGCAAGAGAAAAAGAGCGCAAGTCGGAAATCCGTCCTAATATAGGACTCTATATAGACCATATAGTGATTATGCAACCTTCCTTTCGGGGAAGGTTTTTGCTTTTGAAAAATGTAAATAGGATTTAATACCGATTCGTGCGAATAAAAACCAAGTCCTAAACTTCAATTTTGTAATTTTGCAATCGAAAAATAACGATATGCTAGCAAAAATAAATCCTTTACATACCCAAAGCTGGAAAGCGCTTCAAGATCACTTCGAACAAAATGATTTTGATTTAAGAACTTTATTCGAATATAATCCTAATCGTTTTGCTGAATTTCATGTTGAAAGACCGGATTATTTGTTCGATTATTCTAAAAATTTAACGGATAAAAACACCAAGCAACTTTTGTTGAATTTGGCGGAAGAATGCCAATTAAAAGACGCAATCCAAAAAATGTTTTCGGGTGATGTAATTAACGAAACCGAAGGAAGAGCCGTTCTTCATACAGCACTTCGTGATTTTTCGGATAAGGAAATTATTGTGGATGGCGAAAACATCAAACCTAAAATCAAAGCGGTTTTAGAGCACATGAAGGCCTTTTCAGAATCCGTAATTTCTGGAAAGCACAAAGGTTTTACAGGAAAAGAAATCACGGATGTTGTAAATATAGGTATCGGTGGTTCCGATTTGGGGCCGGTAATGGTGGTTTCCGCTTTGAAGCATTTTAAAACAAGACTAAACGTTCATTTCGTTTCCAATGTTGATGGGAATCACATTGCCGAAGTGGTAAAAAATTTAAACCCTGAAACAACATTATTTATCGTTGCTTCAAAAACATTCACAACGCAAGAAACCATGACTAATGCAGAATCTGCAAAAGATTGGTTCTTGAAAAAAGGAAGCCAAGAAGATGTTTCAAAACATTTTGTAGCGCTTTCTACCAACGTAAAATCTGTAAAAGATTTCGGAATTGCAGAAGAAAACATCTTCGAATTCTGGGATTGGGTTGGTGGTCGTTACTCATTATGGAGCGCGATTGGTTTGAGCATCGTTTTGGCGGTTGGTTACGATAATTTTGAATCTTTATTAAAAGGCGCGTACGAAACAGACACCCATTTTCAAACTGCTGATTTTCAGGAAAACGTTCCTGTTTTAATGGGCTTGCTGGGAATTTGGTACCGTAATTTTTACGGGGCAACTTCGTATGCAATTCTACCCTACTCACAGTATTTAGATCGTTTTGCGGCATATCTTCAACAAGGCGATATGGAAAGTAATGGTAAATCGGTGGATCGTAACGGCGAATTTGTTGAATATGAAACGGGACCAATTATTTGGGGTGAACCAGGAACCAACGGGCAGCACGCTTTTTATCAACTAATCCACCAAGGAACGGAATTAATTCCGTCCGATTTTATCGCTTTTGTAGAATCCAACAATCAAGTTTCGGATCATCAAGATAAGCTTTTGGCTAACTTTTTTGCACAAACGGAAGCCATGGCTTTTGGAAAAACGGAAGAAGAAGCTTTAGAAGATTTAGAAAAATCAGGCGCTTCTGAGGAGAAGATTGAGCAATTGCTTAATCACAAAGTTTTCGCAGGAAATACGCCGACCAATTCTATTTTAATTAAGGAATTAACGCCATTTACTTTAGGTCAATTAATCGCTGCCTACGAACATAAAATCTTTGTTCAAGGAGTTATCTGGAACATTTTCAGTTTTGACCAATTTGGAGTGGAATTAGGAAAAGTTTTGGCTGGAAATATCCTTAAAGAACTAAAAAATAGTGAAACTATTTCGGATCATGATAGTTCAACCAACGGTTTGATTAATTATTATAAAAAGAATCGTTCCTAAATTGACGTGTCTTTAAAAGAAGGTTCAGAATTATATTTTGTAATTTTGCATCGAAATAAAAGTAAAAAGAAATACCAAGATCATGGCTCAAATTTTAGATGGATTAGCGCTTTCTAAGCAAATAAAATCCGAAATTAAAGTAGAAGTTCAGAAAATTTTAGACTCCAAAAGAAGAGCGCCGCATTTGGCTGCCATTCTTGTAGGAAACAACGGAGCGAGCAAAGCCTACGTTAACTCTAAAGTGAAAGATTGTGCCGAAGTCGGTTTCGAATCGTCATTAATCAAGTTTCCAAGTACTGTTTCTGAAGCTGAACTTTTAGAAAAAATTGATGAGCTTAACAAATCAAAAGCAGTGGATGGTTTTATCGTTCAACTTCCGTTGCCTAATCAAATTGATCAAGAAAAAATCATCAACGCAATTGATCCTAGAAAAGATGTAGACGGTTTTCACCCTACGAATTTCGGGAAAATGGCTTTGGAAATGGACACATTCATTCCAGCGACACCATTTGGAATTTTAACGTTGCTTGATCGCTATAATATTGAGACCAAAGGAAAACATTGTGTGATTATTGGTCGTTCAAGAATCGTAGGAAAACCAATGAGCATCTTGATGGGAAGAAAAGATTTCCCTGGAAATGCAACTGTAACATTGACGCATTCATACACGCCGCATGTAGAGGAGTTTACAAGAAATGCAGATATTGTAATCACCGCTTTAGGTGATCCTCATTTCTTAAAAGGCGATATGATTAAACAAGGTGCTGTTATTATCGACGTAGGAATTACACGTGTTGATGACGATACCGAAAAAGGCTACCATCTTGCTGGTGATGTTGATTTTGAAAGTTGCGAACCTAAAGCAGCTTGGATCACTCCAGTTCCGGGCGGTGTAGGTCCAATGACAAGAGCAATGCTAATGAAAAACACATTACTTGCTTACAAAACATCTGTTTATAATGACTAAAGAAGAACAAGACATACTATTAAATGAAGGAAAAATGCTCCCAGTCATGGAGCATTTTTATACTATTCAGGGAGAAGGATTTCACACAGGAAAAGCAGCCTATTTCATTCGTTTAGGCGGATGTGATGTCGGTTGCCATTGGTGTGATGTTAAAGAAAGTTGGGATGCCAACATTCACCCAGTTATGGATGCTGTTGAAGTAGCTGAAATGGCGGCAAAGCATTGCAAAACAGTCGTTTTAACGGGTGGTGAACCGATGATGTGGAATCTTGAAATCTTAACTTCAAAGTTGAAAGAGTTAGGCTGTACTATTCATGTAGAAACATCGGGGGCTTATCCATTGAGTGGACATTTAGATTGGATTACGCTTTCACCAAAGAAGACCGGACTTCCGAAAGAAGAATTTTATCAAAAGGCAAATGAACTCAAAGTCATTGTTTTTAATAATCATGATTTAGAATTTGCCGAAGAACAAGCCGCAAAAGTTTCAGAATCATGCGAATTGTTCCTGCAAAGCGAATGGGGCAAGCGAGATCAAATCTATCCTAAAATTACATCCTTCATCATGAACAACCCAAGATGGAGGTCGTCTGTTCAGACGCATAAATATCTGAACATTCCGTAACTTTAAGGTCAAACTAATTTTCCATGCAACAACTACGATATTCCAGATATCTCAAATCGATGATCATTTCGATAGATATTGTAGTTGTTGCATTTTGCTTTCTATTAGCACTTTATTTCAGTGATAAGAATGTTAAACAGGTTTATGTAAGTGAAGATTCCGTTTTAATCCTTGTTTTCCTTTTGTTTTTTTGGGTGATTCTCAGTGGTAGAACGAAATTATACTCCATCCCTCGAAGTTTCACGTATGTATCCTATCTTGAAAGGCTTATTACGCACATTATTACCTTTGTTATTGGAGTCATTTTATTAGCGAAAATTTCGCACAACCAAATTCTAAACACAGATTTATTCAAACTAGGGTTAACGCTCTTTGTAAGCCTATTTTTCATTAAATCCACTATATTTTTTGCGTTAAAAATCTTACGATCAACCGGCGCAAATCATCGAAATATCATGTTTTTGGAGCTGAATTCCAATATGGAAATTTTGAAGGAAACCTTTCAAAATAGAAAGGATTACGGTTTTAAATTGTTTGAATATTCAAATTCGGGATTTAATTTAGAGCACTTAACAGAATTTTGGAAAGAAAAAGGAATTCATACCGTTTTTTTACCGTCCAACCACCACTTATCAAAGCAAGAAGAATCGGATTTATTTAAAGAAGCTCTGAATCATAAAATAGCGATTTCGATTGTTCCAAAGATGAATCAACCGGAATTCTATTCGTATGAACTTTCATATGCAGAATTAGTTCCGATCCTCACCACGGCGAAATTTCCGCTTGATTACTATACCAATGACATTATCAAGAGAACTTTTGACATTCTTTTTTCGGTGATTATTCTCGCAGGAATTTGCTCTTGGTTATTTCCTATTATTGCTCTGCTCATCAAGTTAGATAGTAAGGGGTCTATTTTCTTTAAACAAAAACGGCATGGTTATCATGAAGATGTTTTTACTTGTTTGAAGTTTCGAACTATGGTCGAAAATGAGCATTCAACCAAGAAAACAACGGCTGAAAACGATTACAGAATTACAAAAATTGGGAAATTACTACGCATTTCAAGTTTGGATGAGTTGCCGCAATTCATCAATGTTTTAGTAGGAAATATGTCTGTTGTTGGTCCGCGACCGCACATGATTTTGGTGGACAATTATTATAAGCCTAAAATCGGAAAATACGCCATTAGAAGCTTAGTAAAGCCTGGAATCACGGGATTAGCACAAGTAAACGGACTTCGTGGTGATAAGGGCGACATGAATCTTCAGATGCGAAAACGTATTATCGCCGATTCGTATTACGTGAAAAACTGGAGCTTTAGCTTGGATATGGTCATTATCCTGAAAACCATCGCCTTACTAATTACTGGTGACAAAAACGCACAATAATTTCTCAAAATATCTTACCTTAGCAGCATGATTAAGAAGTTTTTGAACGCCTTTGGAGAATACCTGATTTTGGTTGGGAAAAGTTTGAAGGCTCCCCAAAAAAATTCCGTATTCTGGAAAGGATTCATGCGGGAGGTTAACGACTTGGGAATCAACTCTTTTGGACTTGTCGTTTTCACATCCATTTTCGTTGGTGCGGTTGTCGCAATACAAATGTATAATAACTTTAACGCTTCTTCTTTCCCTATTCCAACCTCGTTTGTGGGGTATGCGAGTAAAGCGGTATTGGTTTTAGAATTTTCACCTACAATTATCAGCTTAGTTTTGGCTGGAAAAGTAGGATCGTATATTGCATCAAGTATAGGAACCATGCGTGTTTCCGAACAGATTGATGCACTAGACATTATGGGAGTAAACTCGGCAAATTTCTTGGTTCTTCCAAAAATTTTAGCGTGTATCATTTTTAACCCAATTTTGATTGCCATCAGTATGGTTGTTGGTATTTTGGGAGGTTACGCTGCCGGAATGATTACAGGAAATTGGACGACTGCTGAATTTACAACGGGAATCCAAATGTACATGCCGAACCTTTTCTTCTATTATGCATTTATTAAAACAGCCGTTTTTGCGTTTATAATCGCGACGGTTCCTTCGTATTTTGGATATAACGTTCAAGGTGGTTCGTTGGAAGTGGGACGAGCAAGTACACAAGCGGTTGTTTGGACAATGGTTTTCATCATTATTTCTGAATTACTATTAACTCAAATGATTCTAAGCTAATGATTGAAGTAAAAGATTTAAAGAAGAGTTTTGATGGCGTTGAGATTCTAAAAGGCATCAGCACCACATTTGATACAGGAAAAGTAAACCTCATCATTGGCCAGAGTGGTTCGGGTAAAACGGTTTTCCTAAAATCTCTTTTGAACGTTTATGAGCCTACAAGTGGTAGCATTATGTTTGATGGTCGAGATGTGATGAATATGTCTCAACACGAAAAACAAAGTTTACGTGCAGAAATCGGAACCGTATTCCAAGGAAGTGCACTTTTCGATTCCTTAACGGTTGAAGAAAATATTACGTTTCCTCTTGACATGTTTACGAATTTAACTTTTCGTGAGAAAAAACGACGTGCTATCGAAGTAATGGGACGTGTACACCTAGATAATGCGAGTAAAAAGTATCCATCGGAAATTTCTGGGGGAATGCAAAAAAGGGTTGCGATTGCTAGAGCGATTGTAAACAATCCTAAATATCTTTTCTGCGACGAACCAAATTCTGGATTAGACCCATATACATCAAATATTATTGATGACCTTTTATTGGAGATCACGAAGGAATACAACACAACAACGATTATCAACACCCACGATATGAATTCTGTGATGACGATTGGTGAAAAGATTGTCTATCTAAGAAAAGGAATTAAAGAATGGGAAGGCGACAAAGATATCTTAATCACGGCAGGCAATAAAAACCTGATTGATTTCGTTTATTCATCAGAGTTGTTTAAAGAATTAAGAGAATACTTGATGGAAAACAACAAAACATCTATTGAAAATATCATAACTAAACCAAACAGTAATGACTAAATTATTTTACGCGGCGTGCATCTGTATTTCAGGATTAGCATCAGCCCAAATTTCAGTTGCTGGAAAAGCCAATTTACTTTTCCCTTCAAGTTCTGCATCTTGGAAAGACATTAAAAATGCAGCAAACACCGCTATCGACGAAAAAGGAAAAAACAATACAGGTTTCAACGTAGGTTTATCAGTAAAAATTGATACACCAACAGCATTTTTCGTAATGCCGGAATTATATTACACAACTTTCAAAAATGAAACGGATGTTAATGGTGTTACTATCGAAGCGAAAAGTAACCGTGTTGACCTTCCTGTGCTTTTAGGATACAACCTTTTGGGTAAAACATTAGGAGTTTATGTTGGTCCCGTTGCTAGCTACAATTTAAGCAAAGAAAATACCTACAACGAATTCAAAGAAAATGTAAAAAATAACTTTACAGTAGGTTATCAGTTTGGTGCACAAGCACAAATTAAAAAGCTACTTATCAATGCTCGTTACGAAGGTGCTTTCAGTAAAGATCAAAGAGAGTACATTAGCCAACTTGCTGATAAAAACGAAACAATTAGATACGACAACAGACAAGGATTATTCATCGTTGGTCTTGGATATCAGTTCTAAAAGAATTCGAAATTTAAAATAAAAAATCCTCAGTTAAACCTGAGGATTTTTATTTTCTAGAGCTTGTTGCTTCGCCAATTCGGCAGCTTGCTTTTCCAATTCCACTTTTTCTTTTTGCAATTGGGAATACTCTTTTTTACGTTGCGCTTGTTTTACCGCATTTCCTTTAGAAACGTAGCCTACCATACCACCCATAATTAATCCAATCCCAATTCCGGCTAAAATTCCCATTAAAGTTGTGGGTTCAAATAGTTTTACCACCGAAAAATTTGGAATAAAATAGAATAAAATGGCTGATAATCCTAATAATATTAATCCAATAAGAGTTAAGCTTCTCATAGTTTTGAAAATTAAAATTCCATTTCAAAAATACTAAAATTTGAAATGGAATTGGTTGAAAACTAAAATTCTATTAAATTTTTCCTCCTGCAGCTTTGTAATATTCTAAAGCTCGAGGTAAATGTTTGTTGATATCGGCTCTTCGGTTTTCAGGGCTCGGGTGCGTTGAAAGGAATTCTGGTGGTCTGTTCCCTGAAGAAATTGACTCCATTCTTTCCCAGAAAGGCGCCGCCGTTCTTGGGTCGTAACCTGCCATTGACATGAGATACAATCCCATTTCATCTGCTTCCAATTCTTGCGATCGACCATATTTTAATAAAACCGCTTGTGCTCCCAATGGATATGCCTGTTGGAAGATATTAGACCATTGCGATGAAGATAAAGCTCCACCTAAAATTTGTCCACCATACTGAGCGATAACTGCTTGTGAAATTCTTTCGTTTCCATGTCCTGCCAAAGCGTGAGAAATCTCGTGTCCCATTACAACCGCCATTCCATTAGCATCTTTAGTCACTGGAAGAATCCCCGAATAAACCGCAACTTTTCCACCGGGCATACACCAAGCATTCACTTGATCGGACTGAAGTAAATTAAACTCCCAAGAATAGCCTTCTAAACTACCCGCCCTACCAATACTTGTATAGTACTTGTTTGCTGCGTTTTTAATATTGTTACCTACTGTTTTAATCTGATTAGCGGCAGTTGTTCCAGAGATAACTTTGCTCGAAGCCAAAGTCTCTTTATATTGCTGAACTGCCGAAGCTTGAATTTGAGAATTCAAAGAACCAATTTGAACTGATTTTCTCCCCGTAATAGGGTTAGTGGTACAAGCCATCAGCATCAAGGAAGCTGCGCCTACACTAAAAATGGATGTTATTTTCATAGCTTTATAATTTAATAGTTGAACGTTTACAATTATTATTCCAACAAATTAATTCAAGGTTGCATAATTTTTGATTAATTTTAAAAAATATAATTTCAAAACAATGAAAAAGTTACTAATACTGACCTCAGCTGTACTTGGATTGCTATTTCTACAATCGTGTGGTACTACTCAAAGTTACTTAGATAAAACGACACTTACGCAAGTTATTGAGCAAAATGAATTCACTTTTATGGCGCAACGTGCCAATCCGCTTGATACTTCTGCCAATACCATTATGAATTCTATTCCTGGTGGTTTTGCCAATCGTGTGATGAATTTGGATTATGGATATACAATTGTCTTCAAGAAAGATGAAGTCTCCGTAAACCTTCCTTATTTCGGACGAGCTTATACAGCGCCAATTGATCCTAGAAAAACAGGATTTGATTTTGATTCTAAAGACTTTTATATTAAAAAATCCCAAGGCAAAAAAGGAAGTACGGTCTTGAATATTTCATTTAACGATCAAAACACAGTTCGCAAAATGATAATGGAAATTTTCCAGAATGGAAAAGCGTACGTTTCTGTGGAATCTAACGACAAACAACCTATTTCTTACGATGGGTATATTATGAAAAATGAAGTGAAAAACTAAGACAATAGTTGATCTACAAATAATTTTGCTTCTGAACTGGGATTTGCCAAAAGTTCGGAAGCATTTTTTTTATGCACGTCGTACAAGCCATCCTTGGCGTGTTTTGATGCTTTTTCCAAAATCAATTCGCGAACCCAATATTCATATCGTTTTTTAGCTTGTTCCTTTCGAACCTCATCAAATCGACCTGATTTCTTCTTCAACTCAACAAAATCGGAAATTTTATCATAAACAGAATCCAAACCTTCGTGTTGCAAAGCCGAACCTAACAAAACTGGAACATTCCACCCTTTTTCCTTTTCGGGCATAAAATGCAGCGCGCGAAGCAATTCTTGTTTGGTAGATTTAGCTTTAGAAAGATTGTCTTGATTTACTTTATTGATAAAAATAAGATCGACCATTTCCATTACGCCGCGTTTGATTCCTTGAAGTTCATCTCCACCACCAATAATTTTCAAAAAAAGAAAAACATCTGAAATATCAGCAACTAAAACTTCACTTTGCCCAACACCAACGGTTTCTATCAAAATATAATCATATCCTGCTGCTTCGCAAATGAGCATCGTTTCAAAAGTTGTATTGGCTATTCCTCCCAAAAAACCAGAACTTGGCGAAGGTCGAATAAAGGCATTCTCTTCTTTGGCAAGCTCCTCCATTCTTGTTTTATCACCAAGAATTGAACCTTTGTTGAGGGCCGAACTAGGATCAATAGCGAGAACCGCTACTTTTTTTCCTTGTTGAATTGCTAGTTGACCGAAACTTTCTATAAATGTTGACTTCCCCGCTCCTGGAACTCCTGTAATACCTATCCGAACAGAATTTCCGGTGAAAGGCATTACTTCTTTCAGAACCAATTCGGCTTGAGTGCGATGTTCTTCTTTTTTGCTTTCAACCAAGGTAATTGCCTTACCTAAAAGCCTTTTATCACCAGAACGAACACCAGCAACCAACTCATCAATAGAAAACTTCATAATCTCTAGACTGCAATTGTTTAAAATTAATTATTAAATTTGAAAGAAAAGATATTTATATGAAAAAAATACTGTTAGCATCAGCTTTTGGAGTTTTAGGTTTGGTTTCGTGTACGAAGAAACCGATTGCGCAAGAAGAAGCATTAAAAGCGGAAAAATTAGCCCAAGGAAAAGTTATATTTGAAAACTCGTGTAAAAAATGCCACGATTTGCCTGTTCCAACCTCTTTTTCGTCTGTACAATGGGTCGGAATTATGAATTCGATGGCACCAAAAGCAAAACTCAACGAAGAACAACACCAAATGGTCTATGACTATATCGTTTCCGTTAAGAAGCAATAAATAAAAAACACCGTCGAAAACGGTGTTTTTTATGTTTATACTAATTCGATTCCTAATCCAGGTTTATCGGATAAGATAATTTTTCCACGATCGACATAACTTCCTTTGGCGTAATCGTTGGAGATTAAATTGGCGCCATCCAAATCGGCAAAATCAAGCAAGCCACCTAATGCACAGCCAGCCGAGATCCCAACGGACGATTCTGTCATACATCCCAACATCACTTTATAACCAAGAAATTTCGATTTTTTAATGAGTTCCAAGGCTGGAGTTAGTCCCCCGCACTTCATTAATTTAATATTGACACTCGAATAATGCGGTCTCAATGTTTCCAAATACGTGATATTCTGAACATCTTCATCAGCCATCCAATTGGCATAACCCCGATTCTTCAGAGGATGATATTTCCCAACAGCTAAAGGTTGTTCTAAATATAAAAACTTCTCAGCCAAAGGGTTTTCTTGAATCCAAATACAATCTTCATCCTTCAAACTCGCATTAGAGTCTAAAGCAATGGGGCGATGAAAATTAGCCAAAACTTCAAAATCTTTTTTATCTAAGTGATTGCATTTGACCTTAAAGCGAGACCAATCGCTCTTTTCCATTTTCTTAAGCTGCTCTTCTATAGGCGCTATAGAAATCGTGTACGAACTTTCTGCAATTTTAGAATTATCTAATTTATTTAATTCAGCAAAATTTTTATTCTCCAATTTTCCAAATAAATCCCAATAGGCGCAATCCAAAGCCGAAAGAAGGAATGCGGGAATATTCAGTGAAACTAAAAAATCATAAAAATCTGTCGGATACGAAATTTTATGCGATTCAATCTTGCTTCTAATTTGCTCTAATTTCACCTCAAATTCGGCTAAATTAATTCCATAATAGTTGATTGCTACGCACTCACCATAACCTTTTTTCCCTGCATGACTCAACTGAACCATCAAAGCATCGCGCTTATCATAACTTCCATACGCAATGGCAAACGTTTCTTTTAATTTTAGTTCTTTCTGAAAATAAGCTAACTGCATCGTGATTAAATTCTAAAAAAAGGATAATTCTACTTTGTTCAACGAATTAAAAGTACATAAAACTGCCGATTCTTTTTGTAAAACAATTGTAAAACAAACGTAAAAAGCATTAAATCAGCATATTAATTTTAAAAATGTTTTACATCTCCTTTTCTTGAATGCGGCATTTGTTTGGTATAGTTTTACATCAGATAATCAATTATGAAAAAATTACTCATTCTCAGTATCACATTGCTTGGTTTGACTTCATGCAGCAAAAACGAAATTTCACAAGCTCGAGATACAATTAATAAAATGGATAGCACCTACACTTCTGTTACTAATCAAATAAAAACAACTGATTCCATCGTGAGTTCGGTGCGGGATTCAGCTCAAGTAAAAATCGAAAAATTTCAAAAAGACAAGAATAAAATTCAGGAAAGTTTTAAAAAGACGATTGATTCTACCGAAAAAATATTGAAAGGCTATTCGGAAATTCCAAAACAAATGGATTCATTGCAAAAAGTAGCCGATGAAAAAATAAAGCAAGCCCAAGAAAAAACGGAAAAGATTGTCAAAGAGACAAAAATTATCTACCGTGATAAACCAGTCGCGACTTCCGAATCAAAAGAACCAGTTTATAAAGAAGTACTGCCTTCAGTCCAAGAAACTAGTGCGCGCGTTTCTCTTCATGTACCAGTAATTTCTGAAGCAAAAGACGAGATAAGAAATCTCATCAATAAATATGATGGAACTTTAAAATCGGAACAAATATCCATTAATTCAGGAACTGAAAATGGGTATTTTCAAATTCGACTTCCCCAGGAAAAATTAGAATATTTTCTATCGGATTTACAAAACTTTGGAACAATTCAGCAAAAAGACATTGAAAACGTATATCCAAATGGAAATTCGGTACAAATAACGAATTTAAGCTTATCCATTAAAAATCAACCGATTGCAACCTCAAATAATGAAGATGAATCCTTTTCTAATAAATCAGCTTCGGCATTTGGAAAAGGTTGGGACGTACTTCAGGAAATCTTTTTGTTTCTGATTCCTTTTTGGCCAATCTTTCTCATCGGAGGAATTATTTTCTATATCGTTAGAAAAAACAAGAAACCGAAAGACCCAACCCAAGATTCAATATAAAAAAAAAGAAACCTTATTTGGTTTCCTTTTTTATTAATCTAAAAATTTTTCTAAAATATCTACCGCGCATTTTGGAAGATTGGTTCCTGGACCGAAGATGAAATCGGCACCGTTTGCATACAGATAATCGTAATCTTGTTGCGGAATTACACCGCCAACAACGATGGTAATATCGTCCGCACCTAACTTTTTCAGCTCCTCAACAACTTGCGGAACCAAAGTTTTGTGACCTGCTGCCAAAGAGGAAACGCCCAAGATATGGATATCATTTTCTACGGCTTGTTTTGCAACTTCTTCTGGCGTCTGGAAAAGTGGCGCCACGTCCACGTCAAATCCCATATCAGCAAATGCCGTTGCAACTACTTTTGCACCGCGATCGTGACCGTCTTGTCCCATTTTCACTATCATAATTCTTGGTCGGCGACCTTCTTGCTCCTCGAATTTTTGTGTTAAATCGATGGCTTTTCCGAAATATTCGTTCTTTGTTGCATTCATAGCGTAAACTCCTGAAATGGTTTTGATATTGGCTTTGTAACGTCCGAATTCTGTTTCCAAAGCATCGGAAATCTCGCCCAAAGTAACGCGATTTCTTGCCGCTTCAATACTTAAAGCCAAAAGGTTTTCGGTTTGATTAATGGCAGAATCTTTAATTCTTTGTAAAATAGCTTCTACCGCTTTATTATCACGTTTTTCCTTGATGGAATTTAATCGATCAATTTGTTTTTGACGAACCATGGAATTGTCGATATCTAAAATATCGAACTCTGGTTGTTTTTGGGACGATTTGAATGAATTTACACCAATAATAAATTCCTCACCGCTATCGATTTTTGCTTGTTTTCTTGCTGCTGCTTCCTCAATTCGCATTTTTGGAATTCCAGCTTCAATCGCTTTCGTCATTCCGCCTTCTTTTTCGACCTCATCGATGTATTTCATAGCTTCTTCAATCATTTGTTGAGTTAAAGCTTCCACCAAATGACTTCCACCCATTGGATCGACAACATCGCAAATATGGCTTTCTTGTTGTAAAATAATCTGTGTATTTCTTGCAATTTTTGCAGAATAATCGGTTGGTAAAGCAATCGCTTCATCTAAAGCATTCGTGTGTAAAGATTGAGTTCCACCTAAAGCCGAAGAAAGCGCTTCGATAGCCGTTCTCGTGATATTATTGAATGGTTCTTGCTCCGTTAAAGACCAACCCGACGTTTGAGAGTGCGTTCTCAAAGCTAAAGATTTTTGATTTTGAGGATTGAATTGTGAAATCAAATTCGCCCAAATTACTCTTGCTGCACGCATTTTGGCGATTTCCATAAAGTGATTCATCCCAATTGCCCAGAAAAATGACAAACGTGGTGCAAAATCATCAATATTCATTCCTGCTTTAATCCCCGTTCTCACGTATTCTAAACCATCTGCCAAAGTGTAAGCCATTTCCAAAACTGGCGTTGCACCCGCTTCTTGCATATGATAACCCGAAATAGAAATCGAGTTAAATTTTGGAATGTGTTTCGAGGTATATTCAAAAATATCCGCGATTATTTTCATTGACGGAGTTGGTGGATAAATATAGGTATTTCGCACCATGAATTCCTTCAAAATATCGTTCTGAATTGTTCCTGAAAGCAGTTCTTGAGAAACTCCTTGCTCTTCCGCAGCAACGATATAAAACGCTAAAATCGGAAGAACCGCACCATTCATCGTCATGGAAACGGAGATCTGATCCAAAGGAATTTGGTCAAACAAAATTTTCATATCCTCCACGGAATCGATGGCTACACCTGCTTTCCCTACATCTCCAACCACTCTCGCATGATCGGAATCGTAACCTCTATGGGTTGCTAAATCAAAAGCTACGGAAAGACCTTTCTGACCTGCGGCTAAGTTTCTTCTGTAAAACGCGTTCGATTCCTCTGCCGTCGAAAATCCTGCATATTGACGAATCGTCCATGGTTTTTGAACGTACATCGTAGTATAAGGTCCACGAAGATAAGGTGCAATTCCTGCCGAAGCTTCGCTCTTGCCAGCATCTACATCTTCTTTCGTGTATTGGGTTTTCAATTGAAGACCGTCTTTTTCGAAGGTGTAGTTTTCTAAATTTGAAGCGGTTATCTTAAAATCAGGATTCGTATTCGTAATTGCTTTTCGCATTTTTTGTAAGAAATTGATTGCTTATAAAGTTACGTTTTTTTTAAAAAACAAAAAGTTCATTTTGCTAATTTAGTATAGGTTGACATAAATAAAAAAAGCGACTTAAAAAGCCGCTCTATATTTTAAATTCCTTCCTCTTCGCCTTTCATTTTTTCGGCATTCTCTGCCATGATTACGGCATCGATCATCTCTCCAATATCACCATTCATATAGGCATCCAAATTATAGATTGACTTATTAATTCGGTGATCGGTAACACGACCTTGAGGGTAATTGTATGTTTTAATTTTTGCAGAACGGTCTCCTGTAGAAACCATGGATTTTCTTTGTGCCGCAATATCTCCTTGAACTTTTTGCAACTCGATATCGTACAATTTTGTACGAAGCATTTCCATTGCTAATTCACGGTTAGCCAGCTGCGAACGTGCTTGTTGACAAACGACAACCATACCGGAAGGTTTGTGCGTTAATTGAACTTTTGTTTCAACCTTGTTTACGTTTTGTCCACCAGCACCTCCAGAACGTGAAGTTTGCATTTCAATGTCTGCAGGATTCAATTCAAAATCAACTTCTTCGGCTTCTGGAAGAACGGCAATTGTAATAGCTGATGTATGCACACGACCTTGAGATTCAGTTTCAGGAACACGCTGTACACGGTGAACTCCGGATTCAAATTTCATTACTCCATAAACGCCATCGCCTTCCACTTTCATGATTAATTCCTTGTAGCCCTTTGCTGCTTCGTTAGAATCGGTTACTTCATGTCTCCAACCTTTCGTTTTGAAATACATAGTATACATTCTATACACATCTTCCACAAAAATAGCCGCTTCGTCGCCTCCCGTTCCCGCCCGTAATTCAACAATAACGTTTTTGTCATCGGCTGGATCTTTAGGAATTAAAAGAACTTTCAACTCTTCTTCCAAACCTGGAATTTTTTCTTGAGCCTCTAGCTTTTCCATTTTAGCCAAATCCACCAAATCCCTGTCAGAACCATCTGCAATGATTTCATCAGACTCTTCAATTGAATCTAAAGCACCTTTATATTCATCATATACCTTAACAATTTTACCCAAATCACTATATTCCTTGTTTAAAGAGGAATATTTTTTTTGATCTGAAATGACATCTGGTTGAATAATCAAATCGGCAACTTCATTATAACGTTGCTTAATGGCTTCTAACTTTGGAATTAATGACTTTGACATTATGGAATTTTTGTGGGTGCAAAGATACGTTTTTTTGAAAAAAGAAAATTTCTAGTTTTCCAGGATTACAAGCAAACAAAAAAAGTTTCAACTAGGTTGAAACTTTTGTATATATTGTATTGCTTTGATATCACTTCACTCGAATTAAGGGAGCAAAGCGATGACACCAAATTAATGATGACCGTGATGTAAGAAAGGACCGTTTCCTTTAGGCTCGCTATAGATAACTTCTACTCCTTCTTGCTCTGTAATCAATTTTCTTCTGATCGTTTCTGGATCAAATGGTTTTGACTTACCAAAATATTCTCTCAGACCTTCAGTAAGCCACATAGGTACAACTACCGTAGCGAACATAAAGATACACCAGAATCCGATAATGAACATCGTAAAGAAATAAATAGTCCAAAGGAACTGGTAAAATGGCCAAAATGCTGATAACATCATTTTCTTAAATATTTAAGGCAAAAATAGAACTTTTTTCTTTTTTGACAAAAGATTTAAAGCCTATTTTCGAAATTAGATTGAGTTTAAATTATTCTAATGCGCCAAATTTGCAAAGAAATCATTTCCTTTATCATCCGTAATGATGAATGCAGGGAAATTAACGACTTCGATTTTACGCACGGCTTCCATTCCTAACTCTGGGAAATCTACCACTTCAACAGATTTTATGTTGTCTTTCGCCAAAATCGCCGCTGGACCACCGATAGAACCTAAATAGAAACCTCCATATTTTCCGCAAGCATTAGTTACATCTTTACTTCTGTTTCCTTTCGCAAGCATCACCATACTTCCGCCGTTTGCTTGGAATTCGTCCACATAAACATCCATTCTTCCCGCAGTTGTTGGTCCAAAACTTCCTGAAGGCATTCCTTCTGGAGTTTTTGCTGGTCCTGCGTAATAAATTGGATGATTTTTGAAATATTCTGGCATTGGTTTTCCTGCATCCAACAATTCTTTAATTTTTGCGTGAGCAATATCTCTCGCAACAATTAAAGTTCCGTTCAGTTTCAAACGTGTTTTGATTGGATATTTAGACAATTCAGCCAAAATTTCTGGCATTGGTTTGTTCAAATCAATCGTTACAGGCTCTTCCAAATGTGGCGGCGTTGCAGGCAAGAATTTCTCAGGATTGGTTTCCAATTGCTCCAAGAAAATACCGTCTTTGGTAATTTTTCCTTTGATATTTCTATCTGCAGAACATGAAACGCCCATTCCAACTGGACAAGAAGCCGCGTGACGAGGCAAACGAATCACACGAACATCGTGCGTTAAATATTTTCCGCCAAACTGCGCTCCAATCGCACTTTCTTGGCAAATTTTCTGAACTCTTTTCTCCCACTCCAAATCACGGAAGGCTTGACCGCCCATATTTCCTTCTGTCGGAAGATTATCGTAATATCCTGCACTTGCTTTTTTCACCGCCGCCAAATTCGCTTCTGCAGAAGTTCCACCAATCACCAAAGCCAAGTGGTAAGGAGGACAAGCCGCTGTTCCCAAATCCATAATTCTTTCTCTCACGAAAGCGTCCAAAGAAGCTTCATTCAACAAAGATTTTGTTTTTTGATACAAGAACGTTTTGTTGGCAGAACCACCACCTTTTGCTAAAAATAAAAATTTATAAGCATCGCCTTCTTCTGCATAAATATCGATCTGAGCAGGCAAATTAGAACCCGAATTTTTCTCATCAAACATCGTCAAAGGAACGATTTGAGAATATCTTAAATTCTGTTCTTGATACGTATTATAAATTCCTTTCGAAATCCATTCTGCGTCGTTTGCGCCAGTGTAAACGTTTTCACCTTTTTTAGCAACACAAATCGCCGTTCCTGTATCTTGACAAGAAGGCAACGCACCTTGAACTGCAACAGCCGCGTTTTGAAGCAAATTATAAGCGACAAATCTGTCGTTATCCGTAGCTTCTGGATCGTCGATAATATTTTTTAGCTTTTGTAAATGAGCCGAACGAAGCATGAAAGAAACGTCTTTCAAAGCGTTTTCGGCAAGAAGTTCCAAAGCTTTTGGATCAACAGTTAAAATTTCTCTGTCGCCCAATTTCTCCACTTTTACGAAGTCAGAAGAAAGCTTTTTGTATTGTGTATCGTCTTTTAAAATAGGAAATGGTTCCTGATAAGAAAATTCCATAATATGATTGATTTCTGAAATAAAATTAATTCCCGTAAAATTAAGCATTGAAAAATGCTCTACTTGAACAAAATGAGTAAAATCATTTGGCTTGATTGATATTTATAATGATTATAAATTGGCTCTGAAAATTATTCTTCCTAATTTTAAACAACGAAAATTTGGAATGAAAAAAATAGGTATTATCGGTTGCGGTTGGTTGGGTTTTAGAATGGCAAAATATTATGTTCCAACGAATCAAATTTTTGCAACGACAACTTCCAATGATAAAGTGAAAATGCTTTCTGAATTGGGTTTTGAAACGTTTAAAATTGATTTTGATGCGGATGAATTTCTAAAATCGAGTGATGTTTGGTTGAATTTAGATGTCATTATTATTACAATTCCTTTTTCTAAAGCTGCGGATTTTGAAGTTTTAATAAAGAGATTCGAAAACATAAGTTCTTTCCTTAAAGATTTTGAAAAGCCTATTTTTTTGATGAGTTCTATTGGAATTTATCCTCATATTGAACAAGAAATTACAGAAAACAATTTGGACGAAAATTTATTGAATTCAAACATTTTCGGAATTGAAAATTTAATGAAAAAAAATTTTCCTCAAATCAATATTCTACGGTTGGGCGGATTGATGGGTGACGATAGATATTTGAGCAAATATAAAATCAAGGAACCGCAACAAATCGTGAATCACATTCATTTTGAAGATATTTCCAGAATTGTTGAAAAAATGATTAACGAAAATTTACAATCGAAAACATACAATTTGGTCGCGCCTTTGCATCCTACAAAGCAACAAGTTGTTGATTTTCAAACCAAAAATATTGAAACCGAAATTGAAGAAAGTTTCGGAAGAAAAATCGTTTCTACAAATTTAGAAAATATTTTAAAGTACAAATTTCTTCATCCTGACCCGAGAAAATTTAAATAAATAAAAATATGGAATACAGAATAGAACACGACACAATGGGCGAAGTAAAAGTGCCTGCTGATAAATATTGGGGAGCGCAAACAGAGCGTTCCCGCAACAATTTCAAAATCGGTCCAGAAGCTTCGATGCCTCACGAAATTATTGAAGCTTTTGCGTATTTGAAAAAAGCTGCGGCGCTTACTAATGCAGATTTAGGTGTACTACCGAAAGAAAAAAGTGACATGATTGGAAAAGTGGCGGACGAAATTTTGGCTGGAAAACTAAATGACCAATTTCCTTTGGTAATTTGGCAAACCGGCTCTGGAACTCAATCGAATATGAATGTTAACGAAGTAATTTCCAACCGTGCTCATGTTTTGAATGGTGGAAAGTTGGGTGAAAAATCTGAAATTCATCCGAATGATGATGTCAACAAATCTCAATCGTCAAATGATACCTATCCAACGGCGATGCACATTGCAGCTTATGCAAAAGTGGTTGATGTCGTGATTCCTGCAGTTGAGAAACTAAAAATTACGTTGAAAGAAAAATCCGAAGCATTTAAAGATATTGTGAAGATTGGTAGAACGCATTTGATGGATGCAACGCCTTTGACTTTAGGTCAAGAATTTTCAGGTTACGCTGCTCAATTGGAGTTTGGATTACGAGCACTTAAAAATACACTTCCGCATCTTGCGGAACTCGCTTTGGGCGGAACAGCAGTCGGAACGGGATTGAACACTCCAAAAGGTTATGATGTAAAAGTTGCAGAATATATTGCGAAATTAACTGGACATCCTTTCATCACGGCAGAAAATAAATTCGAGGCTTTGGCGGCACATGATGCGATTGTAGAATCTCACGGCGCTTTGAAGCAATTAGCAGTTTCATTATTTAAAATTGCACAAGATATCCGAATGTTGGCTTCTGGACCACGCTCTGGAATTGGCGAAATCCACATTCCTGAAAACGAGCCCGGTTCTTCCATCATGCCTGGAAAAGTAAATCCAACGCAAAATGAAGCATTGACGATGGTTTGTGCTCAAGTTTTAGGAAATGACACCACAATTTCATTTGCTGGAACGCAAGGAAATTACGAGTTGAATGTTTTCAAACCTGTGATGGCGTACAACTTTCTGCAATCTGCACAATTGATTGCTGATGCATGTATTTCATTTAATGATCATTGTGCAGTGGGAATTGAGCCCAACCTACCAAGAATTAAAGAGTTGGTGGATAAATCCTTAATGCTAGTTACTGCTTTGAACACCCATATCGGCTACGAAAATGCTGCAAAAATTGCAAAAACAGCTCACAAGAACGGAACAACGTTAAAAGAAGAAGCCGTAAATCTCGGTTTGGTAACGCCCGAACAATTTGATGCTTGGGTAAAACCTGAAGATATGGTGGGAAATTTGAAATAGTGGCAAGAATCGAGTAATTAGACTTGCATTTTTAGTTTGAAACTAGAATGATTTATGTTAAACATAAGCAGAAATTGGCCTTTGTGAAAAAATAAAAAAACAAATTTTTCGTTATTTTATTAACTTAAAACATGATTATGATGAAATTTTTAACAAAGAAAAATCTAGGTATCGTTTGTTTACTTTTTGTTTTCCTATTTACATTTAGCTGCAGTTCTGATGATGACACGATCGATGGAACAAATCCAGAAGAGCTTCCTTTAGACAAATTGGCGATTGAATTTCGACCGCAATTTGCCGTTGGAAAAACCATTGAAATCGGACTTTCAACAGTAGCTGACAAGCCAATTGCAGTAGATTTTGGCGATGGAAAGCCTATTCAATTTGCAACAGACAAAAATTCGAAAGCAATAACGGGAAAAATTGTTTCCAAAAACATGAAAATTTACATCAACAATCCTGGAGATGTTGATACATTTTTTGTTGAAGGAGGTGTGGAAAGTATTAATGTTACACGGGTTACTAATTTAAGATATCTGCAAATCGATGGACCTTCCACTCCAGATGCTTCAGCCGTACTTTTAAAAACTATTGACCTCACAAAAAATCCAAACCTTTTCTCATTAAGCGTGCAAAATAATGCCTTAACCAGTATTGATTTATCAAATAAAGCAATATTAAATCTACTAAATATAAGCAACAACAAACTTTCTAGTATTGATTTGAAGAGCTTACCTCTCCTTTCAAATCTAAATTTGGAAAATAATCTAAATTTAACGGCAGTAGATATTTCTGGAAATCCAGAGTTAAGCAGTCTTTATCTAAGTTATAATGAAAAACTGACATCTATTAATGTCACAAAACAGCCTAAACTTAAAACCCTACGACTGTATCGCACGCCAATAACGACTCTGAATCTTACTTCTAATACACTTTTAGAGGATTTGACAATTGAGTCAACAAAAATTGCGACAATTGATCTATCGAAAAATACCAATTTGGAGAAATTTAATGCGTCAAATGCACCTTTAACGTCCGCTTCTTTTACAAATAACAAGAAGCTAAGTTTGGTGCGAATTCATCGCACTTCCTTGAACCAAACAGCACTAACATCGGCACTTAATACATTGCATAATCTGAATATTGCAAACAAAGAAGTACTTGTTACAAAAGCGAATGCCACGTCAGCCGCGATTACATCGACAACCAATAAAGGCTGGAAAGTCACCTTAGTTGACTAACTAGTCTAACAAAAAACGCCTTCTGATTTAGAAGGCGTTTTCTATTTTAAACCAATTCACTTGGCGAAATTTGATCTGCAAAATACTGTTCTAAATCTCGAAGCGTTTCTGGGCTGGTTTGAATATCACGAACCAATTCTCCTTTATTCAAAACAACAATTCGGTTACAAACTTCCGTTGTATGCGCTAAGTCGTGGCTCGAAATTAAAAAAGTAACATTGGAATCTTGAGACCAAACTTTGATTAGATTTTTCAATTTAATCTGAGTTGATGGGTCCAAATTCGCAAAAGGTTCATCCAAAACAATAATATCAGGTTTTCCGATTAAAGCGCCAACAATCCCCACTTTCTTCTGATTTCCTTTGGAAAGATCACGGATGTACTTTTTTGCATTCAGAATTTCACCGTTAAAAAAGTCATTAAATTGCTTTAAAAACTCATCAACAGAAGCTTTATTTTGACCTCGAAGTTCTCCTAGAAAATAAAAATATTCTTCAGGTGTTAAATAGCCAATTAGAAAAGATTCATCGATAAATGCGGCAACTTTCGATTTCCACGCTTCAGACTCGTTTACTTTAACATTGTTAATAGCAACATAACCCGTTGTTGGTTCAATTAAATCTAAAAGAACACTAAATAATGTTGTTTTTCCAGCTCCGTTATTTCCTACTAAACCAAAGGTTTCGCCTTTCGGAATTTCTAAATGCTCTATATTCAGTACTTTTCGAGTACCGTAAACTTTGGATATATTTTCTATTTTAATCATGGATTGAATATTACAAATTAATACTTAAGCGGTCTTTTTGAACGCTTCAATGGTGGAATATTTTTGTGTTTTATAAATACGAACGATTTTATCGAAGATTTTGTTTCTAAGCAAAAATCCTATAATCCCAAGAATTGCTAAGCTCAAAACAGCACCGTAAATCCCGAAGAAATACTTTGAAGTTCCAAAAACAACAACCGGAACCACAAGCTGCGGAATCAAAAGCAACATGATTTTCATGTTAAAATTATTTCCACCACCACCAAAAGACTTGGAACTGGAGTTCAAATCAATTGGTTTTTTGTTGAAAGCACCTGCTAAAAGTGTGATATAAGAATTGATACCTAAATTATACAAACCTGCTGCTACTACCGTAAGATAGAAGTCTAAACTCACGAAAAGATAGCCTGTACAAAGAATCATCGATACTAAAATTGCAAGAATAACTAATGACCATTTCGCACGTAAATATTCTTTGTAAGGAACATTTTGCGTCATCATTAACGGATAATACGACGAATCCCAAGCCGGAACACGTTGCCCAAACATCATCATAAATCCGCCAGTAGCAAAAATCCCGCAGAAAAGTTGCATAAAGTCGTTTTGATACGCTCTATTGAAAACCAACAAACCGTAAAAAAGGAAAGCGACACCAGCAATAACCGCCGATTTTGCTGCTTTACTTCTTCGTAAAAGTCGAATATCATTATTAATAAACGTTCCTAAAACGCCGTAACGATTCAAAAACTCGATGTTTTCCGTTTTACCAACAGCTTTTTTCAGCTCTAAACCTTTATCTAAATAAAAGTTGTCGTAGATCTGTCGATATGCTAAATAACCTAATACACACGTAATCAATAGCGGAACAACGATTAAGTTAGGCATTGTGTAGAACAAGTAAAAAACTTTTGCCGATAGTGCGGAAAGCGATAGAACGTGATAATAATCTAAAGCCGCCAAAATAGTCATCGCTCCAAAAACGACAAAAACAACCCAATCTTTTCCATTTAATAGAATGTTCAAGAAGTTGTTTCCGTAAAACACGAAGAATATTGACAATGTAAAAAGGAGAACGGAAATGCTCGAATAACCGCCATCAAAAAGCAACAAACCTGCAAAAGGAATTAGAAATAACAAATTACCCCAGTTAAAGAAGTTCGTTAGAATTTTCAACATGGTGTAATTCACCAACTTCTTTTTCGTAATTCCGATGGTTAAGAATGGTTTGATATTTTGCGTTGGCATTTGTTGAACAAAATACCGAACAATTAAATCAAATGCCCAATAGTAGATGAAAAACTTACAGAAAATCTGTAAAGGATCTGCATTTAGTTCTTCTTTACTAAAATAAAATAAGGCAAATGGAAGACCCACTAAAATGGCCGCCATATAAAACAATCCGAAAAATGTTAAGATCTTAAAGGCGAGATTCGCTCCGAAAGATGGATTTCGAAAAAAACTTTTGAGTTCTAAGAGCAAGAGCTTTCTGTACATGTTCTCAATTTTATATAATTAGTTGAAAATTAAGAAAAATGTTACAGAATTTTTACTTCATAAGTTCCTTTGCTTGAATTAAAGCTGCATCTGTAATCTGTGCACCCGAAAGAAGTTGGGCAATTTCCTGAAGTTTTTCGTCATCAGAAAGCGAACGAATATCCGATTTTGTTTTTCCATCCACATCAAACTTCACCACTTTATAATTCTGATTTCCTTTTGCGGCAACTTGCGCCAAATGCGTAATCACAATCAATTGTAGGTCTTGTGACATTTCTTGCATCAACTTTCCGATTTCGTCGGCAACTTTTCCAGAAACTCCGGTGTCAATTTCATCCAAAATCAAGGTTGGAAGTTCCGAATTTTCTGCCATAATCTTCTTCACAGCAAGCATCACACGAGAACGTTCACCACCAGAAATTGCAGATTGAATTGGCTTTAATGGAAAACCAGAATTGGCTTGAAACAAAATTGCAATCGTTTCTTTTCCAAATTCGTTGTAGGTTGTAGATTCTTTCAGTTCTACTTCGATTTTCGCTTTTTCCAAACCTAATTTCTTCAACAAAACTTCCATTTTTTCAGAAAAGTCTGTCGCTGACGCCTTTCTATTTTTAGCTAATTTTTTAGCATATTTGCTCAAATTCGCTTCGGTTTTTTCAATTTTTTGTTGAATTTGAGCAATATTTCCTTCCAAATCAGAAAAACCACTTTGCTCAGAAGCTAGTAGATCTCGAATTTCAATAAGCCCCAAAACCGAATCTACTTGATGCTTGGAAAACAAGATTTGTATTGCATTTACCTTTTGATGAAGTTCATCTAAAAGCTGCGGATCCATCTCAATTTTTTCGGCTTTGTTCTGCAATTCAAACAAAACATCTTTAAACTCAACAAAAATTTGCTCAAGTCTATCGTTTGGTTCTGTAAATTGATGCGAAAGATCAGCCACTTTAGAAAGTTTTGCGCGAACATCCAACAAAGAATCTAGCAAACCGACTTCTTCTTGATCAATTCGTTGAAAAATTTCAGATAAATTTTGCGAAATACTTTCCGCATTTTCTTGAAGCGACAAACGACTTTGCAAATCGTCTAAATTGGTTTCATCCAAATTCGCTTCTACCAATTCGGAAAGAAGAAAATTTTTGTATTCAGAATCTTTATTGCCTTCCAAAAGTCTGTTTTGTAAATCAGTCAATTCTCTTTTTAGCGATTTATACTCGGAAAACAAGCTTTGATACTTTACAATTTCCGTTTTGTTTTCACTAAGACCATCAATGATTTTAAACTGATATTCTTCGGAAAAAAGATTCGACGTTTCAAACTGGGAATGAATGTCAATTAAATGTTCCGAAAGGTTTTTTACCACTTCTAAAGTCGCAGGAACATCATTGATAAAGGCCCGAGATTTTCCCGTAGGAAGAAGTTCTCGACGAATAATGGTATGTTTTTCAAAATCAAGATCGTTTTCTTCAAAAAACGATTTTAATTTATCCGAAACCTCAAATTCGGCTTCAACAATACTTTTTGCATCCGAATTTTGAATCGATTTCACATCGGCCCTTTCACCCAAAATAAGGCGTAAAGCACCAAGAATAATGGATTTTCCCGCACCTGTTTCCCCTGTAATCACTTGCAATCCTTTTCCCAAATCGATATCCAAGGTATCGATCAATGCAAAATTCTGTATAAAAATTCGTCTGAGCATGCTATCAAAAAAGCTTTAAGTGCTGACTTAAAGCTTTACAAAAGTATTGGTTATATCTTAAATCTACAAATTCTACTACTTCCATTTACTCCATTTTTCGCTGTCTTTTGCCGAGAAAATGGTCATTAAATTTTTAAGCTCGTTGATATTGTAGCTTGTGTTGTTTCCACTATTAAAAATATCGAAGATTTCGTTGCGTTTGGTTTGAAGAAAAACATCAAAAGGATAATTCATTTGGAAACTGTTTTCGTAGTATTTCAAGCTCATTAAAGCATCAAAAATCGCTTTCTTTGCTCGCGTAGGATCGCCTTGATTAGCCAAATTATCCAAACCTTGACGGTGATAATTATAATACGCCGTTCGCAACGTATTGGCTTCGGTTTTCACCATATTATCAATTAGCTGTCCGCGGGTTCTAGGCCCTTCAACAACCGACCAACCGCTGTATCTTTGGTTCTGGGAGTTTTGTGAAATTTTCAATGCTTTTTCAAACCAAGGTTGGCCACCATTTCGTTGAAAGCTATCACCATCATACCCCAAAATCATGTACACATAAAAACTGACTACGTCAATTAAATTCTTTCCTGAAAACTGTCTTTCGTTGAAAACTAAATTTTCATTTTCTGTATATTCAAACGTAAAATCACGATCATTGATATTCAATAATGGCGATGTATACGTTGAATTAAAAACCGGACGAACCGCCTGAACTACGATAGACGCTGTATATTTATTTCCTTCTCGAGAATTAATTGCAATCGCAAAGTTGCATTTTATCTTTTCGAAATTTTGCAATTTCTTCCCAGTCCAACTTGTATTGTTAATGAAATCCCGAAGGTTTTTTTCTAAGGTTTTATAGGTTTGCACATTACTTCCTTGTACTTGCTGGTAATTGAGCGTTACTTCCGACAATAATTCTTGTGCCGAAACCAACGTCGCCTGAATACAAATCAATAAAAGAATCGCGATTTTTTTCATCAAAAAATTTTTACTTAAACGGATTTGTCCGCTATTTATTTTCCATTTTCTCAACAACAAAATTGAGAATATCAACCGCGACATCATCTTTAGATTTCAAGTCGAATTCTCGTTTTCCTTCTTTTGTTAAAATTTTTATTTTATTGGTATCGCCTTTAAAACCTGCACCCGAATCACGAAGTGAGTTCAACACGATCATATCCAGATTTTTCTTTTCTAGTTTTCCTTTGGCGTTTTCTTCTTCATTTTGCGTTTCCAAAGCAAAGCCTACCAAAAACTGGTGTTGCTTTTTTTCGCCCATCGTTCTCAAAATATCTGGATTTTTCACCAATTCAATCAACAAAGAATCATCATTCTTTTTGATCTTTTCAGAAGCAACTTCTTTTGGTGCGTAATCTGCAACGGCCGCACTCGCAATCGCCACATCTACGTTTTGATAATGTTTAAAAACCTCATCAAACATTTGTTTTGCCGAAGTTACTCGATGCAGATTAATATTCGGATTTTGCGTATTCAAACTTGATGGACCCGAAATTAAAATCACTTTCCCACCTCGTTTTGCGACTTCTTCCGCCAAAGCAAATCCCATTTTTCCGGACGAATGATTTCCGATAAAACGAACAGGATCAATCGCTTCATACGTCGGTCCTGCCGTTATCAAAACCGTTTTATCTTTAAAATCTTGTTTAGAATCTGATGAAAAATAGTTTTGAATGTGTTGAACAATTGTTTCAGGTTCTGCCATTCTTCCAACTCCAACTAAGCCACTTGCGAGTTCGCCCGATTCGGCTGGAATAATATGATGTCTAAACGATTCGGCTAATGCCAAGTTCTGTTTTGTTGAAGGATGCACATACATATCCAAATCCATTGCTGGAGCTATCATCACTGGGCATTTTGCCGACATATACACGGCAATAGCGAGATTGTCACAAGTCCCATGAACCATTTTCGACAACGTATTTGCTGTACACGGCGCCACCAAAATCAAATCCGCCCAAAGTGCTAATTCGACATGGTTATTCCAAGTTCCCTTATCATCAAAAAAAGTAGTATAAACTTCGCCTTTGGCTAATGTGGAAAGTGTTAATTTCGAAACAAATTGCTCCGCAGAAGGCGTCATAACAACTTTGACTTCTGCTTTTTGTTTTACCAATTCGCGAACGACCAAATTCATTTTATAGGCTGCAATGCCGCCTGTAATAATGAGAACGATTTTCTTACTTTCTAAGTTCATGAAGTGTGAAATAAAGGTCTAAAATACGTTTTTTTGAAGTTCTAAAAAACAAAAGTCACAAAAGAATTCTCTCTTGCGACTTTTGCTTCTAAAAAAACTTGAAAATTATTTTTTGTCTGTTTTTCTGAAATAAATATCATCGTTTAACCATTCTTCAACAGCAATCGATGTAGGTTTTGGAAGTTTTTCGTAATGTTTTGAGATTTCAATTTGCTCTCTGTTTTCGAAAACTTCTTCTAAAGATGTGTTATGCACTGCAAACTCATCTAATTTATTGTGAAGTTCAGTACGGATTTCTGCATTAATTTGCTCCGCTCTTTTACCCATAATGACAATCGCTTCGTAGATAGAACCTACTTTTTCTTCGATTTTGTCTTTGTCATACGTAATGGTATTTACTTCTGCTTTAGTATCTTTTACACTCATTTTCAGTGATTTATTTAAATTTGATTTTGCAAAGATAAGAATTATCTACGAATTTTGAAAGTTGACGCTGGAGTTGATGTTGCTGCCGCACTATCCATTTTAGCTTTCGTTGTAAGATCCTTATCGTCCTTTTCTTTTTTACGTTGTTCTTTTTCCTCTTCTTTGGCTTTTATTTTCGCCTCCTCCGCTTTTTGTTTCTCCGTAAATTCTGCTCTTTGCTTTTCTACAGTTTCCTGCACTTTCGCAAATTTCACTTTTTCATCTTCCAATTTCTTTCTGAAATCCAAAGCTGTTTTAGTGTAATCGGTTCCGGGAAGTTCTTTTTCAACAAAACGAGTATACGCAATTGCTTTATCCAAACGCTCTGCTTTTAGATCGTATTTTGAGAACATCGCCAATTCATAATTTGACTTGTTGATAAAATCATAGATTTTTGGTCTCAATTTCGTACTTGGGAAATCTTCTAAAACGTTTTCAAAAGTGATTTCCGCAGCTTTATACTGGCCCATTTTGTAGTATTGACGAGCGTTTTCATACGCTTTGAACTCTTGCTTGTACATCAACTCATCAATTAATGTGTTGATGTTTTTAGAACGCTCCGAGTTTGGATATTTATTCAAGAAATTCTGAAGCTCGTTAATCGCCAAATCCGTATTCGTTTGATCCAAATTGTAATCATACGAACCTTCGTAATAACAAAGTGCGGACATATACGAAGCTTCTTCTGCACGAGGATCGTCTGGAAAACTTACCGCAAAATTTTTGAACTGGTGACCAGCCAAACGATACGATTTTTGATAATAATTAGCATAAGCCGTGTTAAAACCTACATTCGGGAAATCGTCTGTCCCCGCAACCAAATTGGTAACTCGCTCATAAAGAGCCAAAGCATTAGTCCAATTTTTTTGTGCGTAATATTCATTTGCTGTTTGCAAGATGAGGTTCTTATCCGCACTCTTCATTGCATCGTTGAACTTTTTATTACATGAAAGTAAAAGCAAAGAAGCGACAAGAACTATACTGAATTTTTTCATAAAAAATCTATCTGCAGTAAATCTACATTGGTTAATCAATCTGCAAAAATAAAACTTTTTTAGCAACATTCTTTTTTTTATGATACTTTAACGAAAATATCAGTCAGGATGATAGCCAAGAAGCGAAAAAATAGTTTGATAAAGACTCAATCTAATTTTAGTTTCGGCTTCATCAAGATAGTTTTCTTCATTGGTATTTGGAAGATACAATTCGTAGAATTTTTTGTTTCGAATGACAAACAAAGCCGTTCCAATAATCATGGTTAGGACATCTTCAGGTTTTGGCGCATATTGAAAAACTCCAGAACTCACTCCTTTTTTGATCACATCATCAAATTTCAAAACCGCCATTTTATAGAATTCTTGCAACTCATCATTCATCAATTCCGTATTGCGAAGCTCTTGTTTTACAAAACCATGAAAGTATTTGTACTTAAACATCTGGCTGATGATGAATTTGATAATTTCCTTCATCTGCATTTCAGGCTTGCCATCTTTGATGATATGGGCAAATTCGGCAAAATTATCACGTGTTTTTTGTACCCGATATTGATACAAATACGTTAACATCTTTTCTTTCGAACCAAAATAATAGGAAATCATGGCGACATTTATTTCGGCTTTCGCACAAATATCCCGTACAGAAGTACCTTCGTAACCCTTTTGCGCAATGAGTTCTTCGGCAATATCCAGAATTTTGATTTGCTTATCGGTAAATTTTTTCGTCATCTCTATTTATGTTTAATAGAATATACAGCAAAAATAGTGACATTTTAAATAATTGTTTAATTTTTTATTGTATCTATTTGAATAAATGACATTTCTCAATTCCAAAAAACTTGAATTTTACAAGGGAATTCCAATATTGACAGCAGAAAAATAAATTGATTTTTAAGATTAATGAGTATTTTTGAATTATGTTTTTTGATTTCCATCACCATCATTTTTCAAAAGAAAACGGAGTTTATAATTTGAGTTTAGGAGAATCTCCTTCTAATTCTTATTTTTCTGTGGGAATTCACCCCAAAGACATTCCCGAAGTCACCAATGAAGATTGGGCTTGGTTGGAAAAACTCAGTGTAAAAACAAACTGCATTAGTATTGGAGAATGCGGCTTGGATGGATTAATTGATGTTCCCGAAGATAATCAAGAACGTGTTTTTCAAAGACAGATTAATCTCGCAAACGATGTAAACAAACCAATGACCATTCATTGTGTGCGAAGATTTTCACAAATTTCACATTTTTACAAATTCACGAAAACACCTTTTATCATTCATGGTTTCAACAAAAAAAGCAGTGTTGCCCAACCTCTTTTAGAAAAAGGAATGTACTTATCGTTTGGTGAAGCGGTATTGCATCACGTATCTTTGCAGGAAATTGTGAAGGAAACACCGATAAGCCAAATCTTTTTGGAAACCGATGCCGCTGAATTTGATATTGAAAAGCTGTATGAAAAAGTGGCAAACCTTAAAGGAATTTCAATAGAAACGTTGAGCGATGAAATCCAAAACAATTTCGACAAATTGAGGAATTTATGAGTAAAAAATGGTTGGAAAGAACCGAATTATTAATTAAAGAAGCGGGAGCTGAAAAACTTCAAAATGCCCATATTTTAATTGTTGGTTTAGGAGGCGTTGGTTCATTTTCTGCAGAATTTATTGCAAGAGCCGGCGTTGGAAACATGACCATCGTGGATGGCGATACCGTTGATACAACAAACATCAATCGCCAACTTCCTGCTTTGCACTCCACTGTTGATCAGCATAAAGTTGAACTTGTTGCCCAACGCTTATTGGACATCAACCCCGAATTGAATTTAACAAAAATCAATCAATTTCTCCTTCCTGAAGACATGGAAACAATTTTAGATTCAACTCCATTTGATTATGTATTGGATTGTATTGATAGTGTTACTCCAAAAATCACCTTAATTAAAGCGGCAAGACGTCGAAAAATCAAGATTATTTCGGCGATGGGCGCTGGTGGAAAAATGGATCCGAGCAAAGTGATGGTTCGCGATATCAGTAAAACCAAAAACTGCTATCTTGCCAAACAAGTGCGCAAACGTTTGAAAAAAGAGCATATTAATAAAGGTTTTCGTTGTGTTTTTTCTACTGAATTGCAAAGCGAAGACAGCCTAAAAATGACGGACGGAAGCAATTATAAAAAATCCTATTACGGGACAATTAGCTACATTCCTGCACTATTTGGATTGTATGCTGCAGCCGAAGTTATTACGTACCTAATTAAAAAGCAAGACCAATAACGCGTGAAAAGCAATGGATTTCCCAAGTCTAAAAAACTAAAAAAAGAAAATGAGATTTCACTTTTGTTCAAAAAAGGGAAATGGAAAACCGTAGGAAACATCCGTGTTATCACGTATTCGCATCCTGATTTTGCCGAATCAAAAATTGGCGTTTCTGCATCAAAACGCTATTTCAAAAAAGCGGTTGATAGGAATCGAGTTAAAAGACTTTTACGAGAAGCCTATCGCTTGCATCAAAACGAATTTGAAGCGGCTTTTGGAAACCATTCTTTAATCATGTTTTTCTGGGTTTCGCCGAAGCTACCTGCTGATTTTCAAGAGGTAGAAAAAAACTTTTTGCAAGTATTGGCTCAGAAAAAACAATAATTGCATATTTTTTGTAATTTCCCTTATCTAAAACTAAAAACAACAAACGATGTTTCAAGATGTATCAGTTTGGGCTTATTTATTAAGCGCATTTATCGGAATCGGATTGGCGGCAGCTTCAGGATTCCGCGTGTTTATGCCGATGTTCGCCTTAAGCCTTGCTGCTTATATGAATTGGATAAACCTTCCCGAAAACTTTCTTTGGTTAGCAGGACTTCCAACTTTAATCGCGACAGGAATTGCGATGTTGGTCGAAATTTTGGCGTACTACATCCCTTTTGTCGACAATATTTTAGATTCGATAAACGTTCCATTAGCCGCAGTTGCGGGAACTATTTTATTTGCGAGCCAATTCGCTGGAATGGAGGCTTTCCCTCAATGGGCATTAGCCTTAATTGCAGGTGGAGGAACCGCAGCAACTATTAGTGCTGGGTTTGCGGGAACGCGAGCCGCTTCATCGACAACCACAGGTGGAATTGGAAATTCAATCGTAGCAACCACGGAAACAGCAGGAGCAGGAATATTATCAGCCATGTCTTTTCTATTCCCTGTCTTAGCAGCTGTCGCAGCCGTTGCTCTAGTAATAACGGTGATTGTTCTCGGAAGAAAAATCTGGCAGAAATTCAAGAAATACAATACCGACGAAACGGCAACGCCTAGTCTCTAAACGAAGATTCTAAACTAAACAAAATAAAAAAAGCAGGAATTATTTTCCTGCTTTTTGGTCTTTTATCTGTTGAATTCGTTCTTCGAAATGCTCCTTTTTTTCAGGATGTTTTTCTATTAAAACCTCAAAAGCATTTAGTGCTTTCGTATAAAGTTTTTGATCCACATACAAATTCGCTAATGTTTCCGTCATTAAATGTGAGATATTTTCACCGCGATCTTTTACAACGAAATCACTTTCTTCCTTGAGTTTGGAAATCTTCGGATTGGCTTCAATAAACGTTTCAATCGCTTTATTTTTCTGCTCAACTTTCGCTTCTTCATCCATGGAAATTTCGCCATGAATCACCGAATCTGATTTATCAAGCTTCAACCAGCTTTGCCACGTATTAATAAACGTTGGAATGTTAGACGTTGAATTTAGTTTTACTTTTTTATCCTCTTTTAACTCTTCTTTCGGTGCAATCGGTGCAACGCTATCGGAAAAGAAAGAAACGTTAAGAACAGGGCGTTCCGTTTCTGATTTTGTTTCAATTTGAACATCAGTTTTATCCTTTTCTTCTGATGAAATTGGTTCTACAACTTTCTTTTCAACCGATTGTGGAGTTGAAACTTCTACCGCTTTTGGTTTTGAAAGCAACGCATCGGGTGCGTTATGATCCAAAACTAAAGGTTTCCATGCGTCGTTTGACTGTGTTTCTGCAGTAGTATCTTCGGTTTGAATTTCTTCTTTTTCCTCAATCTTATTTTGAATCGGCTCCGTAGGTTTTACTTCTTCAACAACTGGTTTTTCGTCATGTTGAATTTCAGAAAAAATAACTTCAGAACTAGGAATTGAAACATCTTCTACTTCAACTGTAGCTGCAGCCTGATCCTTTTTCTTGGCTTTCATTTTTGCTTCCACCTCCGCGATAAGTCGCTTCATTGCGTCATCTCCAGAACTCGCTGCTTTTGCAACAACTGGTTGAGAATACGCATCCGTAGAAGCTACTGGAACATGCGCCAAGAAGTCTTCGGTCTTGTGAAAACTAACCTGAGCTGGTTCCGTCTCATTATTTTCAAAAGAAACATTTTGCTCTTTTTCTATTTCCTGTTCGTCTTGAATCGGGTTTACAACTTCAACTTTCGAGAAGCTTTCCGCACCGGCAGCTTCTTTAAAATCTGATTCAACTTGCGTTTCTGCAGGAACTTCTTCCGTAGGATTTAATTCCTCAACTTCTTGGAATGAAATTGTTTCTTCATCCTTAACTTGTTCTTCTGCTTGCGGATGCTGTAAATCAACAATTTCTGTACTTGTGAAACTTTCTGCATTAGTAGCTTCTTTAAAATCTGATTCAACTTGCGTTTCTGTCGGAACTTCTTCCTTAGGATTTAACTCTTCAACTTCTTGGAAAGAAATCGTTTCTTCATCCTTAACTTGTTCTTCTGCTTGTGGATGTTCTAAATCAACAATTTTTGTACTTGTGAAACTTTCTGCATCAGTAGCTTCTTTAAAATCTGATTGAGTTTGAGTTTCTGTTGGAGTTTCTTCGCTTGGATTTAATTCCTCAACTTCTTGGAATGAAATTGTTTCTTCATCCCTAACTTGTTCTTCCGCTTTTGGATGATCTAAATCAACAATTTCAGTCTTTGTAAAACTTTCAGCATCGGCTGCTTCTTTGAAATCAGATTCCGCTTGAGAAACTGGTTCTTGCGGCAAGTCATCTTCTGGAAGTGGTTCTCCAGAAACGCCAGAATCAACAATTTGAATTTGATTAACAAACTGATACAAAATCTTTTTATCCGTTGTATACGCAGCGGTTGACGTCAACAACGATTTATAATCCTCTTGCTGATGCTCATGCGTTGCATACAAAAGCAAAGCGCGTAAACTTTGGATATACGGATATTTTGAAATTTCTTGGTTGAGCAACCCAATATCCTCTTTTTGAATAAGATTCGGATTTTGAAGCAACTCTAAAGTTCTAGAAACAAGCATTACCAGTCTGCAATTATATCATTAAACATTTTGTTGATGATTCGCTCCGTAACAATTTTTATTTGCGAAGCCTCGATCGCGTTAATATCGAGATCACTGCTAAACACAGCTTCATCGGTATAGGTTCTATCGAAGTTTTTTTCCGGTTGAAGTCTATTTTCATAATGAACTTTCACCGTGATGGTCATTTTATTTTGAGAGGTCTGTATCAAGCCACCATTGGTCGTAGAAACCGACGTGGAAGAAACCGTTGCTGGCGAGCTCGGGTTATAATCTACAATTTCACCCTCAATTAAAAGATCCGGGTTGGTTTTCGTTCCCTTCAAAGTTGTTCTTTGATTGAAACGATTCTGAACATCCGTAGAAAACTGTTGCGCCAGCATCGGGTTTTTCAACGCAGAATTATCGATAAACTCGTTAATCTGCATTGTCTTTATGTCTTTATGCAAAGACGACCCTGTAAAGCTATAGCTACAAGATTGTATCATAAAAGTAGCGACAACAAGCATCGCTACCCATTTTAAATTTTTAGAAATTCTGTTGTATACCAATTTCATTAATTTCGTCCTTAATAATTTGTTGTAGTGCATCTTTATATGCAAAATAATAGCATGTATACGCCAAAGGCAATGTTAAAAACACTCCAATATAACATCCGATCATACCAATCATTCCCATAAAGCCAGCTACAATTGAGAAAAGAAATATTTGTAAATAATTTCCTTTTGCCATTTCGCTAGAAGCTTTGAATACTTCTTTGAAATCTGACATACCCTTGAAAGTAACTAATGGTGTAATGTAAAATGTTCTTATCGAAATCAAAAAGAGAACTACGAACAAAAACAAATAATAGATTCCCATTAAAACAAAAACAATAGGATTAGGGTCACTTTCTCTGTTCATCAGAAATGGCATAAAAAACAAAAATGGTATATACAGAACCAAAATTATCCCTACTAAAACCAGCGTGATAACAAAGTATTTCGAAAAATCAGAAAAGTCAAAAATTTCTGAAGCTGAAGGATTCTGCCCTTCCTCTAGTCTTTTACAAAACTTCATAAAATTACCCACCGCCATCAATCCTACAAAAGGAATAATGCATAATAAAAACACAAAAAACATTGGTAAAATAAGTTTTCCGAAATTGTTTTTATAAAATTCCCAACCTTTGTTGATATAGTCACCTAATTTAAAATCTACAGGCTCAATCACTACATTTCCATTCATAATTTGTTACTTTTTTATTCTTCTAAATTGTATTGTTTTATTTTTCTATACAACGTTCTCTGAGAAATTCCCAATTCATTTGCCGCCTTATTTCTACGTCCATTGTGTTTTTCTAACGCTTTAACAATTAGCTCCTTTTCATTATTTTGAAGCGAAAGCGATTCTGGTCGTGCTTCCTCCAATTCGATATCTTCTACCTCATATTCTTCTTCGGAAGGCGATGTAATAATCGTTGGATTCTGAATCGTTGTGGTTGTCGGTTGTTCAAAATACAAAAGCGAATTTGCAGGAACACTTGGTTCCGGTTCTGGAGTGTAAATTCTGCTTATCAAATTTTTCTCCTGATGGCTAAATTCTGAATTCCCTCGATTTTTTATGAGTTCCGAAGTTAATGATTTTAAATCATTGATGTCACTTCTCATATCAAAAAGAACCTTATACATAATTTCTCTTTCTGACCCAAAATCAGAATTTGACGTTCCTGGTTTCTGTATAACTGCAGGAAGTTGAGAATTCATCGGAATATATTCTGCTAATTTCGAAGCGCTTATTTCTCGATTTTGTTCCACAACTGTCATTTGCTCTACCAAATTACGAAGCTGACGAACGTTTCCTGGAAACGAATAATTTTCTAAATACTGAACGCCATCTTCGGTTAATTTCAACTCGGGCATTCTGTATTTTTCAGCAAAATCAATTGCAAATTTTCTAAATAGCAAGTGAATATCGCCTTTTCGATCTCGTAAAGCCGGCATATCAATTTGAACCGTGTTCAAACGATAGTATAAATCTTCACGAAAACGTCCATCTTCAATGGCTTTCATCATGTTGACATTGGTTGCTGCAACAATACGTACATCGGTTTTTTGAACTTGAGAAGATCCAACTTTCATAAACTCGCCACTTTCCAAAACACGTAACAAGCGAACTTGCGTTTGCAATGGCAATTCACCCACCTCATCTAGAAAAATTGTACCTCCATCCGCAACTTCAAAATAGCCTTTACGCGTTGCTGTAGCACCCGTAAATGCTCCTTTTTCGTGTCCAAAAAGTTCGGAATCAATCGTTCCTTCAGGAATTGCACCACAGTTTACGACGATGTAGGGTTGATGTTTTCTTTTAGATTCGGCATGAATTATTTTTGGGATAAATTCTTTCCCGACACCACTTTCTCCCATCACCAAGACGGAAATATCCGTAGGAGCCACTTGAACCGCTTTTTCTAAAGCGCGATTCAACGCGGGAAAATTTCCAATTATCCCGAAGCGGTTTTTTATATTTTGTAATTCGATCATTTTTTATTGATTTAAAGGGTTTTTGTATTAAAAAGTAAAGCATACTTTTCTTCATTGAATTTTATACGAAAAACTTTTCTGTTAAATCATCTTTATTTCGAATTTTTGATATTTTCTTAATTAAATCATGTTGACTTTCAACGCTTTTTACTTTTTTAAAGCCAAATGAAAAATCAAGTTTTTTTTGTGACACCGCATCATTTGAACAGATGATGTGCGAAAACTTTTTATTGTATTTTGAAGTAAGGTAATTAAGCTCTTGCAAAAGCTGTTTTACCTCATCTTTAGAACTATTTTTGTCAATTTTTGAAGCTAAACATTTAGCCTCATTTTGGTCACAAAAAGCCTTCCCTGACTGGCATGTACCAATCAAACTCACTAAAATAATGATATAGGATAAACTTTTCATTTATTACTTTTTAGAATAAAAACTTACTGAACAGTACTTCCTAAAAGCGTTCCTCGGGTGCTAGAATCCACAAAAACATCGACTAAATCTCCTAATTTTTGTCCTTCCAATTTATCAAAAACAACGACCGCGTTTTGAGAATTTCTTCCTTTCCATTGGTCTTTGTTCTTTTTACTTTCGCCTTCAATAAGAACTTCGTGAACTCTTCCAACATACGATTTCATACGTTTTGTAGATAATTCGCCTTGAAGATCAATCACTTCTTGAAGTCGTTTTTTCTTCACTTCTTCAGGAACATCGTCTTCCATTTTCTTATGAGCCGGAGTTCCTGGTCTTTCCGAATACGCAAACATATAGCCGTAATCGTACTCCACTTCCTGCATTAACGACAATGTATCTTGATGATCTTGTTCTGTTTCGCCACAGAAACCGATAATCATATCTTGTGAAAAAGCGATTTCAGGAACAATACGTTTTGCTTCTGCAATTAAATCTAAATATTCCTCACGAGTATGCTGTCTGTTCATGGCTTTTAACATGGTGTTACTTCCACTTTGAACTGGGAGATGAACATACTTACAGATATTGTGATGTTTTGCAATCATATGGAACACCTCCAAACTCATGTCTTGAGGATTGGACGTTGCAAAACGAATTCTCATATTCGGAACTGCTAAAGCCACCATTTCCAGCAAATGAGCAAAATCAACCGCCGTTGCTTTTTGCATATCCGTTGCTTTTGAAAAATCCTTTTTCGGCCCGCCTCCGTACCACAAATAGGAATCTACATTCTGACCTAAAAGCGTGATTTCTTTATAGCCTTGATTCCATAAATCCAAACATTCTTCAATAATCGAATGCGGATCGCGACTTCTCTCACGACCTCTCGTAAATGGAACGACACAAAAAGTACACATATTATCGCAACCACGTGTAATAGTTACAAATGCAGAAACGCCATTCCCGCTTAAACGAACCGGACTAATATCCGCATACGTTTCTTCTTTGGAAAGAATTACGTTAATTGCATCTTGACCTTCTTCGGTCTCTTTCAACAAGTTAGGAAGATCACGATACGCATCAGGTCCTACAACCAAATCCACCAAATGTTCTTCTTCTAAAAATTTGGTTTTAAGACGCTCGGCCATACAGCCTAAAACGCCTACAGTAAGATTGGGTTTATTTTTCTTTTGATTTTTAAATTGCGACAAACGCATACGAACCGTTTGCTCTGCTTTTTCACGAATAGAGCACGTATTCAGCAAAATCAAATCTGCTTCTTCAACGTTTGTTGTCGTGTTATAGCCTTCGTTATTAAGAATGGACGCAACAATCTCCGAATCGGAAAAATTCATCTGGCAACCGTAACTTTCCAAAAATAACTTCTTGGTATTTTCCGGCTTTTCCTCAATTGCATATGCCTCTCCTTGCTTGGTTTCGTCTATATATTTTTCTTGCACTTTTTAAAGTTTTGAGTTCAAAGTTCAAAGTCTGAAAGTTTGCTCAGTGCAAACATTAAACCTGAAACCTAAAACGAATTTAATTCGCAAAGATAACGAAAAACCATGACAGAATGGCAGATTTTATTTTAGCAAATTCAATTAAAATCTAAAACTTAGAGGAAGGGTGAATGTTGCCGTAGTTGGTACTCCGTAAAATGTTGCTGGTTTCCATTTTTTAGTAACATATTGCACTCCCCTTAAGACATCGGCGTCAAATCCCTTGTTTCCAGAACTTTCAGAAAGGTATATATTATCAATTTTCCCATCAGTCCCTACTTCGAATCGTACTTTTAAACTAAAATCAATATTTGCTGTATATCGCGAAACATCGACATTTCGAGCAATAAGAGCTCTAAAAGCTCCTATTCCACCAGGAAACTCAGCATTGGTATATCGCTGATCAGAAACATAATATTCTGGCGAATCAGGATAAACTACAACTTGAATTTCTGCAATTTCATCACCACACTCCGCAAAACTCCCTTCGGAATATATCTTCTTAAAATCTGAAATCATACCGGTATATCCACCTTTATAAGCTTTCTGATCTTTTGGATACCGATTTAAAATCTGAGCGTTCCCCATTATGGACAATAAAAAAAAAGTAGTAAAAAGCTAATTTTCATCATTTTCTTTGTTTTTATCGATCAATATTTTCGGTTCTAAAATCAATTTTTAAGCGAAGTTTCGAATCTATGTTTTCGCCATTGCACGTTGCAGGCTTCCAATTTCCCGGAAGTCGTTTCACAATAAACTGAAGGTCTTTGTAAAACATCGCTCCATTCTGAACCGATGGTTTTACTTCAAATGTTTTCATGACTCCTTTAGAATCAATTCCAAATTCAAAACTA
This sequence comes from Kaistella sp. CFF1-2, assembly GCF_059509915.1. NCBI lineage: Bacteria > Pseudomonadati > Bacteroidota > Flavobacteriia > Flavobacteriales > Weeksellaceae > Kaistella > Kaistella sp. CFF1-2. Next base: position 749,930 of record NZ_JCAKLF010000002.1, on the reverse strand, counting down.
AAAACCCCGTTTACGGCGTAAACATCGTTATCTAAATACGAAACCATATTTTGAGCAAGGACTTCTTTGAACTTCTGTTCGCCCCCAGGAAATTCTGCATACGTTGGATTATTACACGTAATTCTATAAAATTCAAGTGGATTATTTAATGTAAACCGAATTTTCGCACTTCCAAATTCATTAAAACTATCGCTATCGTCAAACTCTTCTAAAAGAAATTGAGCTTGAACCAACGAGGAAATTAGTATAAAAAATAGACTTAAATACTTCATTTGAAAATTTGAATGGAAGGTATAAAAAAACTTGCTTTCGGAAAAGCAAGTTTGTATCGTTTTTATCATAAAACCTCGATCTGATTTTTCAGCAGATCATCGAAGGTATCACGTTTTCTAATTAAGTGCGCTTTTCCATCAACAAACATCACTTCCGCTGGCTTTAACCTCGAGTTGAAATTAGAGCTCATCTCGAAACCGTACGCTCCTGCATTTCGGAAAACCAATAAATCGCCTTCTCGAACTTCACGAATTTTTCTGTCCCACGCAAAAGTGTCCGTTTCGCAAATATTTCCAACTACGGTATAAATACGCTCGGTTCCTTTTGGATTGGAGACATTTTCAATACTATGATACGAATCGTAAAACATCGGACGAATAAAATGATTAAATCCTGAATTCACACCTACGAAAACGGTTGCTGTTGTTTGTTTAATCACATTAGCTTTCACAACCAAGTTTCCACTTTTGCTTACCAAGAATTTTCCTGGTTCAAACCAAAGTTCAAAACTCTTTCCGCTTTCTTTAGAATATTCCGCTAGCGCTTTTTCTACTTTCTTTCCTAGAGATTTCACATCGGTTTCCATTTCACCTTCTTGAAACGGCACTTTAAATCCGGATCCCATATCCAAATATTTTAGATTTGGGAAATGCTCTGCCAATTCAAACATGATTTCTAAACCTTGAAGGAAAACGTCGGTATCTTTAATTTCGCTTCCGGTATGCATGTGAAGACCTTCCACATTAACACCAGTTGATTTTGTAATGCGCTCAATATGGCGAAGTTGATGAATAGAAATTCCAAATTTGGAATCGATATGCCCCGTTGAAATTTTATAATTTCCTCCTGCAAAAATATGCGGATTGATACGTACAAAAATAGGATACGAGTTTCCGTATTTATTCCCGAACTGCTCTAAAATAGAAATGTTATCAATATTAATATGCACCTTGTGCGTCATCGCTTCTTCGATTTCCGCCAAATCAACACAATTTGGAGTAAAAAGAATACGATCCGATGTAAAACCAGCCTTCAAACCTAGCTTCACCTCATTAATAGAAACGCAATCAAGGTTGGCGCCCAAGTTCTTGACGTATTTCAGAATATTAATATTGGTTAAAGCTTTAGCAGCATAAAAAAACCTCGTTTTCTTAGTGAACGAAGACGTAAGCTTTTCGTACTGATCTTTGATGCTTGCCACATCATAAACATACACCGGAGTCCCAAACTCATCGGCGATTTTCAAAAGATCTTTGTCGGTCATTGTCTGGTATTTAATAATAAGTTCCTTAAACAGTTTGTTTTAAGGCAAGTGCAAATTTAGAAAAAAATAAGGCTCATTTCGTCGGTAATGGTCGAATTTCGAAATCATTTTTCAGTAATCCTATCTTTAAATCGTTAATTAAATCGATTTTTGATCCAGAAATCTCCAATTTTAGTTGATTTAATTTCTTTAAGTCTTGAATTTGCGTGTAGTATTCGTAAAATCCAAAAGCGGTCAATTTCCCTTTTTCCAAAATCAAAAAAGCTTTTTCTCCAAGAGTTCTTCCTGGTAAAGACCAAATTTCATTTCGTCCCTTCAAATCAACCAATTTCTTTAAAACCTCAACATCTTTAAATTTCCCTTGACTTGAAATATAGTGAAGTGCTTTTCGGGCTTGTGTAACCGATTTGAATTTTAAAATAGGAACTTGTTCTTTATTAATACTCAATTTTTCAACGAGATATTTCTCTTTTCGATAAAACAAACCAATGGGAAACTTTTCTACTTTTTTAATTCCTTTGGATTTCATAAGTAATTTCGCAACGATTGCATTGCCCGCTAATTCATAGTGAATTTGTTCGCATTGCTTCTGAACAGTCTCCCAACGCACTGATTTTGAATTAAAAAGCTTCTTTGCAGATTTATTAATATCGCTTACAAAATCGGAATAAAGGATTTTTCCTTTCTCATCTTGAAAGTAAATTAAACCTTTTTCATTCGGCAAATCTTGAGTTAATTCTTTAACCTTATTAATATAGGTTTTAGAATTAGTTTCGTCGTATTGCTTCTGAATAATTCCATTCTCGGAATCCTTGTTAATCAACAATTTAAATAAATCTAAAGTCGCTCTAGCGTCGCCACTTGCACGATGCGCTTCAAGTAATGGAATACCAACCGATTTCACTAATTTCCCAAGAGAATAACTTTCAGCTTCTGGAAGCAACTTCTTAGCTAAAGGAATCGTGTCTAACGTATTGATTTTAAATTGATAACCTAATTTTTTAAATTCCTGTCGAAGCATACGATAATCAAAATCAATATTATGACCAACCAAAGTTGTTCCTTCAGTGATTTCGACGATTCTTTTGGCTATTTCATGAAATTTTGGCGCTGTTTTCACCATTTTCGGTGTAATTCCTGTCAATTTTTGCACAAAAGGGGTAATATCCGATTCGGGATTTACCAATGACATAAACTGATCGACAATTTCATGTCCATCAAACTTAAAAACAGCAATATCTATGATGCTTTCTTGTCGGTAACCTGCACCGTTTCCTTCAATATCGACAATACTATACATTCTTTTATTTTTCTTCTATCTTCCTTTTTTTAGTCCTAACATTCCTAAGATTGCTTTGGCTCCTTCACGCATCAATGTGTTGGTAAATGTTCTTCCGGCACTACTTTTCATCACCGTTTCAAACATTCCAGGCTCTTCTTTTACTGGTTTCACTTTCTCTTGTGGAGCGGCCCCAACCGCTGTTCCCATTCGATTGGATAAAATCTCAAATGCAGATTCTTTATTTACTGCTTGCTCATATTTTGCCACCAAAGCAGAATTCTGCGTTAATTGAGTCACCTCAGCTGGTGAAAGAACATCCATTCTAGATTCTGGTGAAATCAAAAATGTATGAACAAGCGGCGTTGGAATTCCTTTTTCGTCCAAAGCCGTTACAAAAGCTTCACCAATTCCTAAATTTTGAATTAAGTTCGCGGCATCATAAAATTCCGTAATTGGATAATTTTCAACAGCTTTTGTAATTTCTTTACGATCTTTCGCTGTAAATCCACGAAGCGCATGTTGAATTTTTAAACCCAGCTGCGACAATACATTTTCTGGAACATCTCCTGGAATCTGAGTGATAAAATAAATCCCCACACCTTTGGAACGAATCAGTTTTACCATGGTTTCAATTTGCGAAAGCAAAGCTTTTGAAGCTTCATTGAAAATTAAATGTGCTTCGTCTATGAATAAAACCAATTTTGGTTTTCCAGAATCTCCTTCTTCAGGGAAAGTCATATAAATTTCTGCAAAAAGTGACAACATGAATGTTGAAAACAATTGCGGTTGATTTTGAATATTTCCAACCCGCAGAATATTCACAACGCCTTTTCCATCTCTCGTTTTCACCAAATCATCAACATCAAAACTTGGTTCCCCAAAAAACGTAGAAGCTCCTTGTTGCTCCAAAGCGACAATCGATCTCAAAATAGCACCAAGAGAAGATGGAGAAATAGCTCCATAATTATTCGCCAAATCTGCTTTTCCGTCTTTAGAATCCGTAACGTATTGCAAAACTTTCTTCAAATCGTCTAAATCGATTAAAGGAAGCCCTTTATCATCACAATATTTAAAAACAATAGACATAATGCTACTTTGCGTATCATTAAGTCCTAAAATTTTACTTAACAAAACAGGACCAAATTCGGTTACCGTAGCTCTAAGTTTCACCCCTTCTTCACCAGAAATGGACATCAACTCCACAGGAAAAGCTTGCGGTTCGAACGGCAATTCCGTTTTCGCATAACGCTCATCAATAATTGCGTTTCGGCTTCCAGGTTCTGCAATTCCAGAAAAGTCTCCTTTGATATCTAATACTAAAGAAGGAATTCCCGCATGCGAAAGTTGTTCTACAAAAACTTGAATGGTTTTGGTTTTCCCAGTTCCCGTCGCTCCTGCAATTAAACCGTGTCGGTTTATCGTTTTCAACGGAATACTTACATTAACCTCCTTCACCACTTCCCCATCTAAAATCCCTTTACCCAAAATAATACTCTCTCCTTTTGGAGTATATCGAGCGTTTAGTTCTTCAATAAATTTAGCCTTATCTGCCATCGTTTTGTTTTTGTAAAAATGAATTCAACGGATAAAAGTACTAAAAAATGTCGTTGCAAAAGTCGGTTTCCTCCTGCTCTTTTTTTCGTAACTTTGTTAGTCACGCTAAACATCGCATTATGAAACGCACCGAAATCTTAAATCGCATTATCGAAGAACAAAAAAAAGTGATTGCTAATATGCAGCAAACAGTTGATCGTTACGTCAATGCATCAGATTTGGACGAGGATAGCACGATTGATCCCGATGATTTATCAAGACAAGCGGAATTTAAAGATCTTCAATTGCGATTTGAAGCCTTATTAAAAGAAGCAAAAGATAATTTGACTTTAGTTGAAAAGCAACTTCCTAAAGAAGAGCATGAAATTGTAGAAAACGGTTCTTTAATAGAACTGAAAAATCATTTCGTTTTCGTAGGAATTTCGGTTCCAAAATTTACGTTAGATAAGAAAGAAGTAATTTCCATTTCGGCAGAAGCTCCTATTTATCAAGAATTCAAAAACAAGAAAAAAGGAGATTCAGTTCAGTTTGCTGGTGCTGAAGATCAAATCTTGGCTCTTTATTAAATCAACACTACTTTAATTATTGATACTTATTGAAGAAGAATCCTAATGTAACCAAAGTCACCGTGCATCAATAATTACTTTTTTACCTTTGCACTATAATTATGGAATACTTAGGATATTTTTTCGCAATCATAATTGGATTGGTCATGGGACTCATCGGCGGCGGCGGCAGCATATTAAGCGTCCCGGTTTTTGTGTATCTTTTCCATTATGACGCAATTACAGCAACAGGATATTCTCTTTTTGTGGTAGGAATCACCAGTCTTTTTGGAGCTGGCGGTTTTATGAAAGAGAAATTGGTTAACTACAAAACAGCCTTTCTTTTCGGAATTCCGTCTATATTAGGAGTCCTTTTTTCAAGAAGAGTTATTTTACCTCACTTACCCCACTACATTATTAACAAATGGGGAATCGTCTTAACCAAAGAAACATTTTTACTTCTCTTATTTGCGGTTTTGATGCTGATTTCATCCTACAAGATGATTTCGAAAGCCGATCGCAGTATTATTAGAAAAGCAACTGATATTAACTTCACCTTATTAATTTCTCAAGGACTTTTGGTAGGAATTATCACTGGACTAATTGGCGCAGGCGGTGGATTTTTAATCGTTCCCGCATTGGTGATGCTTCTGAAACTGAATATGAAAGAAGCTGTCGCTACTTCCTTATTTATTATATCGATGAACTCTTTAATCGGGTTTGGAAGCTCGATGGACAAACTCCTTGTTGACTGGAACTTTTTACTGATATTTTCTGCGCTATCTATTGCTGGAATTATTGTTGGGGTTCGGTTGGCAAAGAAAATTGAAGGAAAAAAACTACGCCCATTTTTTGGCTGGTTTGTCCTTATCATGGGCATTTACGTCATCCTTCGCGAAACCATATTTCAAGGATAGACGAATTCAATAGAAAATAAACAAAATTGTATGCTATTTGCTAAAAATATTAATTAGAAATTTTTTAAAATGAAAATTGAACAAATATACACGGGTTGTCTTGCTCAAGGAGCGTATTATATCGTTTCGGAAAACGAAGCGGTAATTATTGATCCTTTACGAGAAGTACAGCCGTATCTAGATCGTTTGGAAAAAGATAAGGTAACTTTAAAATATATTTTCGAAACACATTTCCATGCAGATTTCGTTTCTGGACACTTAGACTTAAGTCAGAAAACCGGAGCACCAATCGTTTACGGACCAACGGCAAATCCTGATTTCGACGCGATCATTGCAGAGGATAACCAAATTTTTAAGGTTGGAAAAATCAAAATTAAGGTTCTACACACTCCAGGACACACGATGGAAAGCTCGACCTTCTTACTTATTGATGAAGAAGGAAAAGAAACAGCAATTTTCTCCGGAGACACCCTATTTTTAGGTGATGTAGGAAGACCAGACCTTGCACAAAAAGCAGCAAGTATGACTCAAGAAGAGTTGGCTGGACTCCTTTATGACAGCTTAATGAACAAGATTATGCCTCTTGGTGATGATGTTACGGTATATCCAGCTCACGGTGCAGGCTCGGCTTGTGGTAAGAAAATGCAAAAGGAAACTGTAGATACATTAGGCAATCAAAAGAAAACCAATTACGCTTTAAATCAACCTAATAAAGAAACATTTATCAAAGAAGTTTTAGATGGCTTGGCTCCGCCGCCACAATATTTCGGAATGAATGTAGCGATGAATAAAAGTGGTTATCAAAGTTTTGATGAAGTTAAAAAAACAGCCTTAAAAGCAATTCATGCTAATGATTTTGAAAATGTTGCGGAAGATACTGGAGCCTTAATTTTGGATACGCGTCCGGCAGCAGATTTCCATAAAGGATTTGTCCCAAACTCCATTAACATTGGTTTAAAAGGAGATTTTGCTCCTTGGGTTGGCGCGATGATCGTTGACGTAAAACAACCCATTTTGTTAGTTACAGAAAAGGGAAACGAGGAAGAAGGTGTAACAAGATTAGCTCGTGTTGGCTTTGATAATGTCGTAGGATATCTTGATGGAAGTTTTGATGCGTGGAAAAATGCGGGTAAAGAAGTAGACACCATTCATAGAATTACACCTGCCGATTTTGCAGCAGAATATAATGAAAACAGTAAGGTTATCGACGTCAGAAAACCATCGGAATACGAAGCAGAACACGTAAACGACGCATTCAATAAACCCTTGGATTATATTAACGAATGGGCAAATACGATAGATGATACGGAACATTTCTTCTTGCATTGCGCTGGTGGATACAGAAGTATGATTGCGGCAAGTATTTTAAACTCTAGAGGAATTCGAAATTTCACGGAAATCGAAGGTGGGTTTAATGGAATCAAAAATGCAGAAAAAATCCCTACCACGGATTTCGTTTGTCAATCTAAAGTTTTCAAATAATGAAGCATCTTATCATTTTATTAATCTTTACCTTTTCTCTAATCGGTTGTAAAACAGCTAAATCTCTTGAAAGACCCGTTGGCGACATCAAGGAAATTGTTGTGGATGATGAAACCCTTTTAGTTGATGTACGAGTTCCAGAAGAATTTAACGCAGAAACCGCATCAAATAAAGCCATAAATATTCCTTTAGCTGAGCTAGAAAAGAACATAGACAAAATAAAATCTCACAAAAAAGTGGTAGTTTTTTGTAATAAAGGTCGCCAAGCGGATCAAGCAATGGAAATTTTGTTGAAAAACGGAGCAACCAATGTTTATGATGGAACAACTTGGCGCAATGTGAAAGCCATTATTGAAGAATCAAAAACCAAGAAAGACTAAAATCATGTTGGACTTTTTTAAAAACCTTTTTGGAAAATCGGTAGATTATAAAGATTTAAAATCTCGAGGTGCCCAAATAATTGATGTTCGTACAACAACCGAATATCAAAATGGTCATATTAAACAATCGCAAAACATTCCGTTGCAGGATTTGAAACTAGCTTCGGAAAAGTTAGATTTGAAAAAGCCCATCATCACCTGTTGTGCAAGTGGCGTTCGTAGCGCTTCGGCAAAAAGTATTTTACAAAATGCTGGATTCGAAGTTTACAACGGCGGTGGATGGCAAAATCTTCAAAAGAAATTAAATTCTTAATTGAGCTAGATTTCTTTGTATAACATTAAAAAAAGAAAGTATGTCACAAAAATTTCAAGAACTAATACAATCTGAAAGACCCGTTCTTATAGACTTTTTTGCAACTTGGTGTCAACCTTGCAAAGTACAGTCATCGGTTTTGAATACGGTAAAAGATAACGTTGGTGATAGCGCACGAATTATTAAAATTGATATCGATCAATATCCACAAATCGCTGCTGATAACGGCGTTCGAGGCGTCCCTACCCTTGCTATTTATAAGAATGGCGAGTTACTATGGAAAGCCAGCGGTGTTCATGACGTTAATACGTTAACAGATTTAATAAAACAATATCAATAATAACAAAGAAAAACGCCCTAAATTAGGGCGTTTTTTAGTTCAAAACACGACTAAAACAACAATCATACCGTTCATTTTCAGCGAGATACATTATTTATATAATTATAGATAACATTTATAAGGTTTATAGATATGTTAAAAAATCTTAAGAAAAAAAATAGCCGCAATGTCCTATAAGGGCGCTGCAGCTAATTTTTTCTTTAACATAAGTAAAATCTATGTTAAAATGTGTTAAAATAGAGTTGGCATCATCCGAGAATTAAGCCCCCCTGACCATCATTGTCTACTTTTGCTATGTCATTAACAAAAAATAATTCTAACACGGATAATCAAATATATATGAAGAAAAGAGTTTTGTTTTATATAACAGCAATCGTCACTTTTTTTTCGCTTCAATCTTGTGTGACTAATTACGTTGTCTCTGAACCTATTTCATACAAAGCAAATGCCAAACTTTCTACTATCCCGTCGAAAAGTTTGAATAACATAAAAACCGCTCTTAATTCTGAAAATTCAATTGACGCAACTCTAGCGAACATTGAAAAGACAAATAAAGAAATTGAGAAAACAGGTCTTAACTTATATAACGAAAAAATCACTGAACTTCTAGCAGAAGCTGATACATACCTAGGAACTCCTTACCGTTACGGTGGTACAACGAGAAGTGGTATCGACTGTTCAGCATTTGTTCTTTCTGTTTTTGGTGCAACTATGGGAATCCAATTACCAAGAGTAGCAGCATCTCAAGCGCAAGAAGGAGAACGTATTTCTAAAGATGAGTTGAAGAAAGGAGATTTAGTTTTCTTCGCACATAGCAAAAGAATTGCGCACGTAGGTATCGTTCATGAAGTTAATAAAGAAACTGGTGAAGTGAAGTTCATTCACTCAGCAACCTCAAGAGGTGTGATGGTTTCTTCTTTAGATGATAAATATTGGGGACCTCGTTACCGTTTCGCTCAAAGAGTAATCAACGAAAATCATATTAGTGATTACCAATCATTAGCAAAGAATTTGAACTAAGATAAATAATTGAATAATGATCCGCTTTCTCACCAAAAGCGGATTTTTATTGAAAAATAGTTGTATTTTTGACCTATGAAATTTTGGATTAAGCTAATTACTTTATGCCTTTGCTGGACAATCACTGTATTGCCAGTCCAAAATTTCTATGCCCAAAGCCATTCCACTTCAACAGAATGTTGTACTTCTGAAAAAGAAAGTGAATGCTGCGAAAAAGATCCCATTAAAAAAGACGAAAAGCATCAAGAAAAATGCAATGATTGTTGTGCGACAGCACACCACTGTCCTGCGTGTTTCGTTTATGTTTCCAAATTAGTAGATACGGATGCTTCTCAGGCGTCTATTTCGTTACGAAATAACCCTAAATTTTTATACAAAACCCCTTTTGTATATTCACTTACCTCATCGATTTGGCAACCGCCTAAAATAGCTTAATTACACTCGAAATTGAATGTTTCCAATGGGAATGCATTCAACATTTTTGTATAATTAATCTATTTATAAATGAAACAAAATCTAGTTACCAAGTTACTACTTGGGATATTCATTGGCGTATTTGGAATCGTCAATGCTCAAAAAATTACAGAAAATTATCAAGTTAAAGGTTTATGCGGAATGTGTAAAGACCGCATCGAAAAAACCGCCAAAGATGCGGGTGCTCAAAATGCGCAATGGAATGCCGAAAACACAACCTTAAGCGTAAGTTTTGATAAACAAAACACATCAAAAGAGAAAATTCTTAGAAAAATAGCGGATGCAGGTCATGATAATGAACTATTTCAAACATCTGCAGAAACCTATAAAAACCTACCAGCATGTTGTCATTACGAACGCGATGTACCAAAAGCAGAAGCTCAAATTCCTGTAAAAAAGGAAAATGAATACTTCGTACGTGGTAACTGCGGGTCGTGTAAATCAAGAATTGAAAAAGCTGCAAAAGAAGCGGGAGCAACCTCTAGTTCGTGGGATGCGGAAACGCAAAAAGTAACCTTAGATTTTGATCCTAATAAGACTACTGCAGAAAAAATTCTTAAAAAAATTGCTGATGTTGGTCACGACAACGAGATGTTCACTGCATCCGATGCTGTTTACAAAGGTCTTCCAGGATGTTGTTTGTACGACAGAGTACTTCCTTTAGGGGTAAAAAGCCCTTTAGTACATATGGAAGAAACTCCCTCAAAATCGACAGTTTCTGCAAAAGAAAACGTTGAAAATCATGACGGTCACGATCATGGAAACGATGGAAAAGAGTCTAATATTTCTGGTGTTACTATTACCAAAATTAAAGAAGCTACAACTGTAAGTAAAAAGGAAGCGGGCCTGGTTTTCAATATCGGGTCAAAAGAACTTTTAAAAGCTGCTTGTTGTAATCTTTCGGAAAGTTTTGAAACCAATGCCACGGTGGATGTTTCGTTTAGCAATGCCGTAACGGGAACTAAACAGCTGAAAATGCTTGGACTTGACCAGAAATACACGAGTTTAACAAAAGAATTGCTGCCAGAAATTAGAGGAATTTCTTCGGCTTATGGTTTAAATTTTATTCCAGGAAGATGGATTGGTGGAATTCAGCTTACGAAAGGCGGAAGTACGGTAACCAATGGTTATGAAAGCATCACGGGACAAATCAACACCGAACTTTTAAAATATCAAGGAAAAGATGAAACGACTTTCAATTTATTCGCTGATAACAATGCACGTTTAGAAACTAATATTACACTAGTTTCTGCTTTAGGAGAACATTGGAGTCAAAGTATCTTAATCCACGGAAACGGAACTTTTTCCAAAGTTGATCATAATGAGGATGGATTTCTTGACCAACCAACTGGAAGTCAAATAAACGTTGCGTACTTATTAAACTATTCTGATTTAGAACACTCTGGATGGGGTTCGCATTTTGGAATTAACTTTTTGAAAGACAAAAGAAATGCAGGGCAAATAGATTTTGACACCAAGAAAGCGCAAAGCGAGCAATCGCCCTACGGTGTTGGGATAGACATTTCAAGAATTCAAGTTTGGAATAAAACCGGTCATATTTTTAATGGAAAACCCTTCCGAAGCCTTGGGTGGATGAACCAATATACCTACCATCAACAAGATAGCTTTTTCGGGCTTCGCGATTATTTCGGAAAACAAAATACATTTTTCTCCAATTTAATTTACGAGGATATTTTCGGCAATACCAATCACAAATATAAAGTGGGAGCTAGTTTCTTGTATGACAAATTCGACGAATTATATCTTAACGATCAGTATAAACGAGAGGAAACCGTACCAGGTTTATTCGGAGAATATACACTTACCGGTTTAAAATACACATTAGTAGCTGGTGCCCGTGTTGATTTCCATAATTTGGCAGGAACGCAATTTACACCAAGGGTGAATTTCAAATACGACATTACACCTAAAACCATTTTGCGTTTATCGGCTGGTAGAGGTTTCAGAACGGCTAATGTTTTCGCGGAAAATCAACATTATTTCGCTTCAAATAGACAGATTGAAATCATCAACAATCAGGGTGAAATTTATGGTCTGAAACCAGAAATTGCTTGGAACTACGGCGCAAGTGTTCAGCAAGAATTTAGACTTTTCGGAAATAAATCAACCATAATTGCAGATTTATTTAGAACCGATTTTCAAGATCAAGTTGTTGTTGATTTAGACCATTCTACCCATAAAATTATGTTCTATAATCTAGATGGGACCTCGTTTGCTAATTCATTCCAAACGCAATGGGATTTTTCACCAGTAACTCGACTTGATTTCCGTTTGGCGTACAAATATTATGATGTCCAAGCGCAATATATGGATGGTAGAAAAGAAATTCCTTTTATGGCAAAACATAGAGGATTTGCCAACATCAGTTATAGTACGGCGAAAAATGATAAAGGAGGTTTTTGGAGTTTTGATACAACGCTAAACATTGTAGGAAAACAAAGAATCCCGAATACATCGATGAACCCAACGGAGTTTCAACTTCCGCAATACAGTTCTACATTTAGTACTTTGAATGCGCAAATCTCGAAAAACATCAATGAAAAAGTGCGACTTTACATTGGTGGCGAGAACCTTACAAATACGCAACAAGACAATCCTATTATGGATGCATCCAACCCATTTGGAAACTATTTTGATGCCGGTATGATTTATAAACCCATCATGTCAGGGAATTACTACATCGGACTCGACATCGCGTTCTAAAACAAAAAAAACCAGCAAATGCTGGTTTTTTTTATGCTTTTAGCCATTCTGATTGGTCTAAATAATCTTGGTTCGGATAATAAATGAACAAAACGTTCTTATCTTTTATGGTATTGATGATCGCCTCAGCCAAAGCTCTCGGAACTGCGGGACACCCCCAACTTCTTCCAATTCGCTGATGTTGCTTAGCAAAATCATCACTTACATAATCGGCGCCATGCATTACAATCGCTCTTTTTAAAGCTGCATCATTATACCCAGCATCCATACCTTGCAGTTTCAAAGAATATCCATTATCACCATTATAGGTGAAGTCCGTCACATAAAATCCTAAGCTGCTTTGCAACGAACTTTCTCTGTTGGAAAAATTAGTTGCAAATTCTTCTCCCGTATTCTTTCCATGAGCGACTAGGGAGTGAAATAGAATTTTTTGTTGTTCCAAATCAATAACCCACATACGCTTCTTATTTGATGAAAGCGAAAAATCAACAACCGTTAACAAATGAGATTCCGAAGGAAGTTGACCCGCTTTTTTCAGCTTTTCGTATCCTTTAAAGGCAAGGTCAAACACATTTTTGTTTAATGCTGCTTCGTTTTCAAAATTAAGAGAACCGTAAATAAGATCTGCTGTACTTTTGGTGGTTGCTTTAACATCGATATGCGCCGCATCAACAGCCAAAGTATCTGTAATTTTCGTTTTTGCTTCAGCAACTTCCTCACCTTTCGGCATGATCACAAACGAACTTGCAATCGTGAAAGTAGCTAATAGCGGTAGAATTAAATTCTTCATGAATAAAGTTTACTTTAAAAAACGATGCAAAATTACAAAACCATCATAATCAAATACTTAAAAACCAAAACTTTAACTAAAGTTTAAATTTTATTAACATTTTTATTTGGCATCAGGCTCGAATTCTAAACTTACCGAATTCATACAAAAACGCACATGCGTTGGCGGCGGACCGTCATTGAAAACATGGCCTAAATGCGAATCGCAACGTTTGCACAAAACTTCGATACGTTCCATTCCATGTGAAGAATCACGCTTGTAAATCACGCCTTCTTTATCGGCTTCAAAAAAACTTGGCCAACCACAAGTTGAAGAGAACTTCGCATCTGAACGGAACAAATGATTTCCGCACACAGCGCAGTAATACTCGCCTAATTGATCAAAATCATTGTATTTACCCGTAAATGGGCGTTCTGTAGCTGCTTCGCGAGCCACAGCATATAAATCCGGATCTAAGATTTTTTTCCACTCTTCATTGGAAACATTCAATTTGGTACGATCCGTTTTCGAAAAATATGGATTGTTTTTTGCAGTAGAATTCATAGGAGTAGCATTTTGTAAAGCTCTTTCAACAGGTTTATGTACTTGCGAACATGATTGCAAGAGGAAAATAAAAACTATTGAAAAAACTAATTTCATACTCAAAAATACTAATTTTGAATCAATGAACGACGAAGTTAAAAAGAAACAACTCTTCAAATACAAAGCTTTTGCTACCGGACTTTTTATTCTGATGGCGGTGATTTTCATTGTAACCACCATACTCCAAAAGACCAACGATTCGCATTGGATCGGTTATGTAAGAGCGTTTTCCGAAGCGGCAATGGTTGGTGCATTAGCCGACTGGTTCGCGGTTACAGCCTTATTTCATTATCCGTTAGGTTTGAAAATTCCCCACACCAATTTAATTCAGAACTCCAAAGAACGAATTGGTGATAACTTAGGGAATTTCGTGGTTGATAATTTTCTCGCTCCACAAAATATTAGACCGTATATTCAAAAAATTCAGGTTTCTAAAATCGCTGGCGAATGGCTTTCCAAAGATAGGAATCAAGAAATGCTGCTTCAAGAAGGCTCAGCGATTATATTGGATATTCTACAAAAACTTGAAAATGAATCTGTGGAAAAATTCATTGGACAGAAACTTGTTGAAATGGGCGATCAACTTCGCTTCGATCAGATTTTAGGAAATGGAATTGAATATTTAATTGAAAACGGAGAGCATCAAAAACTAATTACACAGATTTCCGCACAATTAAAAATTTATATTGTAGAACACGATGAAATGGTTCGGGATCGCGTGAAAAAAGAAAGTTACTCCTTAATTCCAAAATTTGTGGATAATGCGATTGCAGATAAAATTGTAAGTGGTCTGGCTTCGTATTTTGAAGATATTGAAATTCAAAACGATCATGAAATCCGAAATGAAATCACCCAAAAACTAGTGAAATTTTCTTCTGAATTGAAAGAAGGAAAACAACATCATGAAGCCTTGCAAAACATTAAATCCTATTTTCTAACAGAACAGAAAGTGCAGCAATATGCTTCTGATATATGGCGAACCATAAAAAAATCGTTGGTTGATGAGCTTAATCTGCCCAATTCAAGTATTAAAGCCTATTTAAAACGAAATATTGGCGAATGGGCAAATAACTTGCAGCATGATGAAGTTTTACAAAAGAAAATTGATTCTTGGATTCGCACCACTGCGTACAAATATATTCTTAAAAACACACATCAGTTCGGCAACCTCATCAGCTCAACCGTTGGAAATTGGGAAGGCAAAGAACTCAGCGAAAAACTCGAGCTTGAAGTAGGAAAAGATTTGCAATTTATTCGTGTTAATGGGACAATCGTTGGCGGTTTAGTTGGCTTATTAATCTATACAATTACCCACTTTTTTATTTAGTACTTCTAGGTAAGCGACTTGCTCTTTTTAAAAGTTCGTTGTTGATATCGTTAATCAATTGTGGACCTTCGTAAATAAAACCAGTATACAGTTGCACTAAGCTTGCTCCTGCATCCAATTTTTCCATCGCATCTTTTGCAGAATGAATTCCGCCAACCCCAATAATTGGAAAGGCACGATTGCTTTTATCCGCAAGATACTTAATCATTTTGGTACTACGTTCACGAATTGGTTTTCCGCTTAAGCCACCATTTCCGATTTCAGCTAAGGTTTCCGCGGAAGTATTCAAACCTTCTCGATTAACGGATGTATTGGAAACGATGATGCCTTCAATTTTCGTTTCAGCAATCAAATTGATGATTTCATCCAATTGATTGTTGTTTAAATCTGGAGCAATTTTCAGTAAAATAGGTTTTGGATTCGGTTTCGAAATATTGATTTTCTTCACTGCTGTAATCAATTCACGTAGATATTCAACATCTTCCAATTTGGCGTGACTTCCCACATTCGGACAACTCACATTCAAAACAAAATAATCAACATAAGGATGAAGACCTTCGAAACAATCCAAATAATCTTGAGTGTAATTTTCAGGCGTCGTGTTGGTGTTTTTTCCAATATTTCCGCCGATGATGATTTTTCCTTTGTTGCCTTTCAATTTCTCAATTGCCGCTTCCAAACCATCATTATTGAAACCCATTCGGTTGATTATTCCGCCATCTTCAATTAAACGAAACAAACGTTTTTTTGGATTTCCGGCTTGAGCTTTTGGTGTTACGGTTCCGATTTCTACAAAACCAAATCCCAAATCCGCCAATTCATTAAAAAGCACAGCGTTTTTATCAAATCCTGCGGCTAAACCCACTGGATTTTTAAATTTCAAACCAAAAACTTCTCTTTCCAATCGTTTATCTACAATAGGTTTTGGAAGAAACAATTTGGTTAAAAAACCAAAGTTCTTAAGCATTGAAAATGTAAAGTGATGAACTTCTTCAGGATCGAATTTGAAGAGAATTGGTCGAATGATACTTTTGTACATACTAGAAAAGTTTTACAAAAATACTCATTTTAAAACCAAAAATCTATTATCATAGGATAATTTCTAAATCTAAAGATATTTACTCAAATCAAAACTCAAAATTTTTGCAATTTCTAAAAATTCTGGATTGACGTTTAAGCTCGCGTTAATTGAGATTTCTTCGCTCGTAACTGGATGAATAAAATTGAGCTGATGCGAATGTAAAGGCATCGCCGTAATATTGAAAGTCTGCAACCACAATTTGTTTTGCTTGTTGCAACCATGTTTTCGGCAACCCAAAATAGGATGTAAAATATGTTTGAAATGCTTTCTCAATTGGTGAAATCTTCCCGTTTCTGGAATTGCTTCGACTAATGAATAGCGTGAAGTTTGGTGTTTTCTAAAAGGTAAGTCGATTTCCGAAGTTTGTAAACGGCGATAATACGTAATGGCATTTTGGATAACTTCATTTTCGTTAGCCAAGTCGTAATCGATGGTTTCCTCTTCTTTTGTCCAGCCTCGTAAAATCGCAATGTATTTTTTTTCAACATCGCGACTCATAAATTGGTCGCTGATTAGTTTCAGGGTTTCTTTATCTAAAGCAAATAGCAAAACGCCCGAAGTTTTTCTGTCTAATCGATGGACGAGATGTACTTTTTGACCAATTTGATTTGTTAGTTTTTCTACCGCATATTCATCCGCAGGTCCTGCGTAATAGGATTTGTGCACCAACAATCCGCTGGGTTTATTGATGGCGATAAGATGCTCGTCGCGATACAGAATTTCTAACATTTTGCAAAAATAAAGATTTCTTCTAGAAATTTTTAATCCATGTTTAAACAAAGAATTTATAAAATGATGAAAAGCGAAAGTCCAATTTTTACATACTTTTGTTATAAAATCAATTTGATGAGTTTGTTTAATATCATAAACCTGTTTCGGCTTTCTAAGGAAGAAGAGGAAAAAGACACCTACAACGAGATTGAAGAAGGCATTCATTTTCGAGGTCATAACCTTTGGTTATTGGTTTGCGCGATGGCAATTGCGTGCATTGGTTTGAATGTTAACAGTCAAGCCGCAGTGATTGGTGCGATGTTGATTTCACCTTTGATGGGACCTGTTGTGGGACTTTCTTTTGGATTATCTATTCATAATAAAAAGTTGATTCGGCTTTCGGTTTGGAATTGGTTCATCATGATTATTACCAGCCTTTTGGCTTCCACAATTTATTTTATGATTACGCCTTTTCATTCGGAGACAAGTCAGTTGGAGGCGTTTAAAGAAGCCACAGTTTTCGATTGTATGATTGCGCTTTTCGGAGGTTTGGCTTGGTTCATAGGGATTACACGAAAAGAAGCGATTAAAACCATTGCGGGAGTTGCGGTTGCGACGGCTTGTATTCCGCCGCTTTGTACGGCTGGTTTTGGTTTGGCGAACGGAAATTGGGACTATTTTTTCGGCGGTTTGTATTATTATATGGTGAATTGCGTATTCATAGGAATTGGAACGTGGATTTTGAGCATAGTTTTGGGGTACCAACGCTATTATTTAGAAACTTCACAAGGGAAAAGCCGACGCACGACTTTGATTATTACCGTGCTTTCGATTTTAGTTTTAACGCCGAGTATTTTCTTGACCGTAAAAAAATGGAACAAGGAAAATTTTAAAATTGAAGCCGACCAATACATCAAAAAAATTGAAGACAGGACACCTGAAATAGCGATTGTAAACTATAAGGCTTTCAAAAAAGGTGATAAGAAATATTTGGATATTACAGTTTTAAACGATTCCACATTTTTATCTAAAAACGAATTATACGAACACGATATGCTGAATAAAGACATCGAATTGGTTTGGCATTATTCCAAGCAAACCACATCCACAAGCAGCGAAATAAAATTTCTACAATCTCAAATCAACGATTTGAAACAAAAATTAAAGGAAACGGAACAGAAATAAAAAAGACAATCCGTTATAATTCTCTTTTGAAGGTGTACATACTAGAAAGAGACGTTCCCATCGAGCTAATAACTTTTACAGCCACAAGTTCCCAACCTTCTTGACCGAACTGGTTTAATACTTCGTCGATTTCTTTTGTGGGAACTTCTGTACTCCAAACACTTTTAGATTTAATTTCTACGGTTTTGTATTCGAATCGTTTTCTCATAACAAGTAATTTTTTCAAAGCTAATATAAGTTTTTGAAAATTGTTAATCATCATAGTTACGCCTAAAAATGCAGGGTATAGTGAAATTCCACAATAAGTTCTCGATACATTTTTTCTTCATTGCATTTCGAAAAAACACTCGAACTGACGGAAGTTTTCATTTTGGGCGATAAAAAAGTGTGAAGGGTCGTCACTTCGAGTAACGGAACGAAGTGGAGTGTAGCGAGAAGTTTTACTTATTGAACTGTTTCTTTGCTAAATTTGGTAAGTCTTCATAGCGATTTTCCATTAAAGCCAATTTTTTAGCTTTTGACCATTTTTTGATTTTCTTTTCAAATGAAATTGCTTGATTAATATCTGTAAAAGATGTGTAGAACACAAGTTTTAGAGGTCTTCGTTTGTAAGTATATGATTCGAAATATTTTCCTTGTTGATGTTCAATAAATCGCTTATCAATATCAGACGTAACACCTGTATAAAATGTGTTATCGGAACACAAAAGGATATAAACGTGTGAAACTTGCATAAAAAAATCGACAATAGTTTAAGTATAAGACTATTTTGAATAAAGTTACTAAAAAGTTCTCGATACAATTTTCTTCGAAAAACACTCGAACTGACGAGCGGTTGAACTTCTAATTTGTTCTAAAATTATTCAGTGTTTATTATAAATTATCAAAATTAATGAGCACTAGATTTAGAAAAAACATTGATCACTACAACTCCAGCGATGATTAATACCATTCCGATGATTGTTGGAAGATCGGGAACTTGTTTGAAAACAAACATTCCGACCAAGCTAATCAGCACAATTCCAACGCCGGACCAAATGGCATACGCAATCCCAACAGGAATGGTTTTCAGCGTATGACTAAGAAAATAAAATGCTCCTACATAGCCAATAATTGTAATAATAGTAGGAATAAGCTTTGTAAAACCTTCGGATTTTTTGAGAAACGTGGTGGCAATAATTTCAAAAACAATCGCGATAAAAAGAAAAAAGCCTGCTTTCATAATTTTGATTTTGTACAAATTTCGTGATTAATTTGAGTGTGTTGGAAAATTATTTCGTTTTAGTACGGAGAAAATAGGATATTCATTTCTCTTTAAATAGTACAATGCTAGGTGATTTTCACCTAAATGACATCAATAGCCCAAATCTCCTAGCCCTGATTGACTCTGCCTAATTATTTATTTTTATTTGAATCGTCGAAACTGCGTTTTGTAGCGGCGTGTTTGTGCTCATCTTGCGTGGAAAAAGCAGTGGAAAAGAAAAAGCAAGATAGCGAGTAGCGAAAGCAGGTTCCTGGCTCCTAATAATTTTGCTGCTCGACCGTTGACTAGGACAAAAGAAAAGCCTATTTTTGCACAATAACTCATTGGAACTATGGCAAAACAGGAAGACGTTTTTAAGAAAGTGGTGTCGCACGCAAAAGAATATGGTTTTATTTTCCCTTCTAGCGAGGTGTACGACGGGCTTTCGGCAATATACGATTATGGACAAAATGGTGCTGAACTAAAGAATAACATCAAGCAATATTGGTGGAAAGCAATGGTGCAGTTGAACGAAAATATCGTGGGAATTGATTCGGCGATTTTTATGCATCCTACGATTTGGAAGGCTTCGGGACACGTTGATGCTTTCAATGATCCGTTAATTGATAATAAAGATTCTAAAAAACGCTTCCGCGCCGATGTTTTAGTTGAAGATTGGGCTGCAAAGCTTGAAGATAAAGCGCAAAAAGAAATTGAAAAAGCGGCGAAAAGATTCGGTGATGCTTTTAATAAAGCTGAATTTGAATCGACAAATCCAAGAGTTTTGGAATATCGTGCGAAACAAGACGCAGCGCTGAAAAGACTGGCTCGCTCATTAGAAAATAATGATTTGGCTGATGTGAAAGCTTTGATCGAAGAATTGGAAATTGCTGATCCTGATACAGGTTCTAAAAACTGGACGGAAGTAAGACAATTCAATTTGATGTTCGGGACGAAATTGGGAGCTTCGGCAGATTCTGCAATGGACTTGTATCTGCGTCCAGAAACGGCACAAGGGATTTTCGTAAACTATCTAAACGTACAAAAAACGTCAAGACATAAATTGCCTTTCGGGATTGCGCAAATCGGAAAAGCCTTTAGAAACGAGATTGTTGCAAGACAATTTATTTTCAGAATGCGTGAATTCGAGCAAATGGAAATGCAATTTTTTGTTCCACCAGGAACGGAATTGGAGTTCTACGAACAATGGAAAACAAAACGTCTGAACTGGCATTTGGCTTTAGGTTTGGGACAAGAAAATTATAAATTCCACGATCACGAAAAGTTGGCGCATTATGCTAATGCGGCAGCGGATATTGAGTTTAAATTCCCATTCGGATTTAAAGAATTGGAGGGAATCCACTCGAGAACGGATTTTGACCTTACCGCGCACGAAAAACATTCGGGTAAGAAATTGCAATATTTCGATCCAGAAAGAAACGAAAGTTATGTTCCGTACGTTGTAGAAACTTCTGTTGGTCTTGACAGATTGTTCTTAGCGATTTTCTCACATTGTCTAAAAGATGAAGTTTTGGAAGACGGATCAGAAAGAACAGTTTTATCGCTTCCACCAGCTTTGGCTCCAGTAAAGGCTGCGATTCTGCCGTTAATGAAGAAAGATGGTTTGGGCGAATATGCGGAAAAAATCTTCAATGATTTGAAATATGATTTCAATTTAATTTATGAAGAAAAAGATAGTATTGGTAAGCGTTACAGAAGAAATGATGCTTTAGGTACGCCTTTCTGTATCACGGTTGACCACGATTCGTTAACAGACAACACGGTGACTTTACGTGATCGTGACACTATGCAACAAGAGCGTGTTCCGGTTTCTGAACTAAGAAGAATTATCGACGAAAAAGTGAATTTTAGAACGCTTTTGAGTAAGATTTAAGATTCTATAAATAATACAAAATTCAAGCGGAGTTCTTCTCCGCTTTTTTTTATTAGCTTTGGTAGAAACCAAAATAATGAAATACATAGCTCTTATACTCGTTTTCTTTTCCTCCTGGTTTCTAGGGCAGAACTACCAATTTCTTTACGATTATAAATTTGCACCAGACTCAACAAAAACCGATAGTCTAATTACAGAAGTAATGCGATTGAGTGTTGTTGGCAAAAACTCCCATTATTTGAGCAACAAAATGGCAATATCAGATTCATTATCAAAGTTATATAATGAAAGTACTGAGCCTCCGTCGATTATTCAACAAGTTTTCAAAAAAGGAAACGCAATTTCAATTTATGAAAAGGTATATCAATTAAATTTTAAAATAACAGATAAATTCAACATTCCTTGGAAATTAGAAAACGAAAAAAAGAAAATAGAAAAATGGGAATGTCAAAAAGCAACTGCCAACTATGGAGGAAGAGCTTGGACTGCATGGTTCACCACTGAAATCCCATTGCAAGAAGGCCCCTATTATTTTAAAGGTTTGCCCGGTCAAATTGTTTCACTTGAGGACTCTAAAAAGTATTATCAGTTTCAATTAATTAGTGTACAAAACATTAAAAAAGCCGAGGAACTTACGGTCCCACAACCACGACGAGTCATTAATCTCGATTCAAAAGGCTTTACTAAATACTGGCAAAATTACCGCAAAGAGCCTTTAGGTTGGCTTGAGCAAATGGCTCAAGTTGGATTTGTCATTACGGGAATGCAAGATGAAAATGGAAAAGAAGAAGATATCAATCTCGCCAAAATCAAACAGCGAAAAGGCGCTCAAGATTGGGTTAAAAGAAACAATAATTTTATAGATTTGAAACTCTATCAGTAGCATGAAAAAATTCCTTAAAGTAACAGCCATTATCATCGCTCTAGTTATCGCATTAGCTTACGCTTTTGGCTATGATTATCTTTTTAGTGGAATCGCTAAAACCTACCTTCGTGGCGAAACATCGGCAACAATTACCGATGGTCCTTTGTTTTCATCACATGAAATTCCAACCGGGAATAAAAAACCTTGGATTTTAGCCGAAAACTACAATAAATCTCGTTTACCGAAAGCTTTAGTTCAAGACTTAACGCAAACCAAAACGGCCGCTTTTGTGGTTATCCAAAACGGAAAGTTAGTTCATGAAGAATATTGGGATGGTTTTTCAAAAACGTCGCAAACCAATTCCTTTTCTATGGCAAAATCGGTTACCGCACTATTAATGGGAGCAGCGATTGATGATGGAAAAATAAAATCGGAAAATCAATTGGTTTCTAATTTCTTCAGCGATTATGCGAACAAAGAAAATGGAAATACATTAACTCTTAAAAACCTTACCACCATGGAAGCTGGTTTGGATTGGAATGAAAGTTATTACAACCCATTTGCTCCAAATGCGAAAGCCTATTATGGAAACTCACTTGGAAAAGCGATTTTTCCAATAGGTTTTAAAGACAAACCGGGAACCAAATTTGAGTATCAAAGTGGCGCGACTCAGCTTTTAGGATTTGCCATTCGCGAGGCAGTGGGTCAACCTCTAGCTTCTTATGCTTCGAAAAAATTGTGGATCCCGCTTGGGATGGAACAAAATGCGTATTGGTCAACCGATGACAATGGCATGGAAAAGTCTTTTTGTTGCATTCACTCCAATGCTCGTGACTTTGCAAAATTAGGTCAAATGATGTTGAATGGTGGTCAAGTAGATTCAGTACAAATCATTAACAAAGATTATTTAGACCGAATGATTACGCCAACGAAAGAATCAAATGGAGCCTACGGTTATGGCACTTGGATTAATCAAGATGCGAAATACAAGCATTATTACTTCTGGGGAATTCTTGGTCAATACACCATCGTTGTTCCGGAGAAAAATCTGGTTATTGTCCGTTTGGGAAGTAATGAAAACATCGTGTCAGATACAAAAGGTCGCCCAACTCAAGTTGATTTCATTGTTAATCAAATTGTTGATTCGTATTTGAAGAATTAACAATTCATTTCTGATTTCAAACCGGATAAAATCTTAGATTGGTTAAATTTTCCGTAAATTTGAACCATTCTAAACAAAGATCATTTCATCATGTTTGATTTGCAAGCAATTCGAGAACAATTTCCTATTTTACATCAAGAGATTAACGGTAAACCTTTGGTTTATTTGGATAATGGTGCGTCGTCCCAAAAACCACTTTCGGTCTTGAAAGCTTGGGAAGAGTATTATACCACCATCAACGCCAATGTTCATCGTGGAATCCATACGTTAAGCCAATTGGCAACGGAGGAAATGGAATTGTCAAGACGAAAAGTTCAGCAATTTATCAATGCGAAGCATGATTACGAGGTTACTTTCACCAAAGGAACTACCGAAGGTATCAACCTTTTGGCTTATGCATTCACGAATCAAATAAAAGCGGGTGACGAAATTATTATTTCGTATCTCGAACATCATTCTAACATCGTTCCTTGGCAAATGCTTTGTGAGCGAACAGGAGCTGTTTTGAAGGTGATTCCGATGGATGAAAACGGAATTTTGCATTTAGATTTCTTGGATCAAAATCTTAGCAAAAAAACAAAAATTGTATCTGTAAATCAGGTTTCTAACGCATTAGGAATTGTAAATCCTATTGATGAAATCATCGCGAAAACTCGTAAAAACTCTTCCGCATACGTCGTTATCGATGCGGCGCAATCTGTCCCGCATTTCAAAATTGATGTGCAGAAGATGGATTGTGATTTCTTGATTTTCTCGGGACACAAGATGTATGCACCGATGGGAACGGGAATTTTATACGGAAAGGAAAGCATACTCAACAAACTTCATCCATTTCACGGTGGTGGCGAAATGATTGCAACCTGTTCTTTTGAAAAAACAACCTACGCCGATTTGCCATTTAAATTCGAAGCAGGAACGCCAAATGTGGGTGGAAATATTGCTTTAGGAGCCGCGATTGATTTTATGAATTCAATTGGTCATGAAGCGATTCAAAAACATGAAAGTCAGCTCGTTTCTTATGCTAAAGAGCAACTTTCTGCATTGGATGGAATTACTATTTATGGGAAAAATGCACCAACGGCAGGTTTGGTTTCGTTCAACCTAGAAGGAATCGGAATCGCGTCGGATGTCGGAATGATTTTAGACAAATTGGGCGTTGCCGTTCGTACCGGACATCATTGTACGCAGCCCATTATGGAGTTTTTCAAAATTGCGGGAACCGTACGCGCAAGTTTTGCCGTTTACAACACGATGGAAGAAATCGACATTCTTGTTGAAGGCGTGAAGAAAGCCCAACGAATGTTGTCCTAATGGATTAACGCCTTTTATCAGCACCGCTTAGCCCTTGAAATGTAACGCCATATCGATAATTGAGGTAGGCGAAAAATTGGTATAGCCGATAGTTAAAATCCAAATCATAATTTTCGTGAACATCATAATCAATGGCCATTTCGTAGAAATTTGGATTTCGACCACTGTAATAGCGTGAATTCCACTCACTAACTAAAGTTTGATTTCGAGCTTGTAAAAAAGAGTTAGAAAACATGGCTTTCGGCCTTGCAATGGTGAGCAAATAGGTTTCGTATTGAGGATCAAAAACTACGACTTCCCATTTATCTTCATCATCTGCATTTTTCTCAGTTTTAAATTGAGGTTTGGCACCAGCAGGCAAATTCTGATTAACACAACCAATAAAAAGGAACAGAACAAAAATAGGTAACGCTTTCATAATCCTTATTTTTAGATAGTTAAAGATAAAAAAAACCACCGAAATGGTGGTTTTGTATTTTTTTATTTCTTTACATATTCTCGTTGTACGATAGAAACCGCTGGAAAGTGGTCACTATAGCCACCGGTGTACGTATCGCCATTCCACGAGCGTAACGGATAACCTTTCCACTGACCCGAATCGGTAATTAAATATTTCGGTGCGTAAATTTCTACCTTGTATAAAGAATAGGTTGGCGTTAACTTTTCTTCTGTAACTAAATTTTTAGAAACAATAATTTGATCAAACAAATTCGGTGCATCACGGTATGCTAAAGAAGCGACTCCGTTTTTAAACAATTTCCACATCGGGTTGAAATACGGCGATTGTTCTGATAATTTCTTGGGATCACCCACTGCACCCAAATGCTTGCTCACACTCGCATTTACAGGATCATCATTAAAATCACCCATTGCAAAAAGCTTCACATCAGGATTTTCCGCACGCATACTATCCATTTGCTTTTTTAATACCGCAGCGGCTGCATTTCGTTTTGGCGCCGAAGCGGCTTCACCTCCACTTCTAGACGGCCAGTGATTCATAAAGATACCTACTTTTTCACCGTCCAATAATCCAGAAACAACGACAACATCACGCGTGTACGATCTTTTGCCATCGTCGTTATAATTTTTGATTTCCGATTTAAGTGAATTTGTTGGGATAAAACGTTTCTTTTGATAAATCAAAGCAATGTCAATTCCACGAGCGTCGTATGAGTTGTAATGAATAATTCCGTAATCGTCTTTTGCTAACGAAGGCTCTTTAATTAAATCTTCAATAACTTGTCTATTTTCAACCTCAATCAGACCAACGATAGCCGGATTGGTATTGGTATACTGCCTTCCTAATTCAGAAATTAGTTTCGCAAGTTTGCCCATTTTATCTTTGTAACTGGCTTCATTCCATCTTTTCGGAGAGTCAGCTGTAAAATCGGTGTTAAGAATTTGATGTCGTATGACCTTTTTCCCGATCAACTTATCGTCACTCCATTCACCTTTGTAGTCTTCGGTAACTTCAAGATATTTTAAAGAATCAATAGGAACACTTCTATGAAATGCAGGATTGTTTTTATCCTTGGTTCCATCAATGTAATCGGCCGATGGATAGATATCCCACAGGTTTTCAACGTTCATAAAAGCAACCGTAGCTCGCTGAACTTGTTTTTGTTGAGCTGAAGCAAAAAAGGCAGCGCAAATCGCGCCCAATACTAGAAATTTTTTCATAGAACTAAACTTTCGATGCAAATTTACTTAAATATGTTTCTACAAGAACGAAAAATTTCTAGCATTGATTGAAGACTTATTAAAATACAACGAACAGATATGTTAAAAATTAAGAACTTTATAAAAATCGCCGTAATTTTATATCCCTTTTTTAAAACAGTAGAAACCCATATACCACTATCATGATTAGAAAATTATCATTGCTTTCCATTTTTGCATTGATGCCCGCTTCGTTCTACTACGCGCAGACAACGGTTTATGCTTATGTGAAAGATTCTCAGGGTAAACCGATTGAGAGAGCAGAAATCGATCTTCTTCAGTCTGACAACGATAAAGTTGCAGATAAAATCGGATATTTCCAGTTCGTAGATCTGCTGCCTGGACACTACGAAATTAACGTAGCTAAACCAGGTTTTGAAACTAGAATTCTAAAATTTGAAGTTCTAGAAAAGGAAAAGAAAAAAGACTTAGGAGTCATTAGCTTGTTACCACTTTCGGGATCATCTGATGCTGGTGTGATTGTAATTGACGAAGCGATGTCCGACGACGAAGGTAGCTCAATGCAACCAACCGTTGGTTTATTAAGCTCCGGAAGAGATGTTTTTCAAAATGTGGCCGCTTTTGAATTGGGAGCATATTGGTTCCGACCAAGAGGAGTTGATAACAGGTATGAGGATGTTCTTTTTAACGGAGTAACCATGTCAAAAAATGATGATGGTAGAATCGACTTCTCAAACTGGGGTGGACTTAATGATGTAACGCGTTATCCTTTTGAAAGTGCTGATAACATCACGCCTTCGGAATATTCTTTCGGAAATTTAGGTGGCGTTGTTTATTACAACACTAGAGCTTCATCGTACAGAAAAGGAACTTCTTTGGCGTATTCATTTACAAACAGAAGTTACTTCCACCGATTGATGGCGACATATAACTCAGGGTTGAGCAAAAACGGATGGGCGTTCTCACTTTCCGCTAGTAGAAGATGGGCAGATCGTGGAATTATCCATGGTGTTTACCAAGATTCGTACGCGTATTTCGGATCTATCGAAAAGAAATTCTCTGATCGTTTCTCTGTAAACTTAACCGCTTTTGGAGCGCCAACATATCGTTCAACAAATAGCCCGAACACGCAAGAAGCCTATGATTTAATGGGTAAAAATTACAATGCGTATTGGGGATGGCAAGATGGTGAAAAGCGAAATTCTAGAATCAGAAATACGTTTGAGCCAATCTTCCAACTACAGTTTTATAACAAATTGGGTAAAACAAGTAATTGGAACAACACCTTCTCGTATCAGTTTGGTAGAGATGGAAGAAGTCGACTAGACTGGTTCCGTGCTTCGGACCCAAATCCAACGTATTATAGAAAATTACCTAGTTATTGGACAGACCGTTTCTTACAAACAGGAAGTGATGGCGGAACCGATATCACTGCTGCAGAGCAAGCAGAAATAGACAATGTACGAGACAACTTCGTAGCAAACAGTCAGATTAACTGGAACGATTTATACAACGCCAATAGAAATAACCTTGAAAGAGGAGCGCTTTATTCCGTTGTAGAAGACGTGAACAAAGATAAAACATTCAACTATGTTTCGCATTTTGATACGAAACTAGATGAAAACTGGAAATTGAATTTAAATTTCTCGTATCAAAACTTAGTTTCCGATAACTTCAGAAGCATTAAAGACCTTTTAGGAGCCACGTATGCAAACAACCTGAACTCTTTTGGGAATAATCAAGCTTTTGATGTAGATAATCCTAATACGCAAGTTCACGAAGGTGATAGGACTCAATATTCTTACGATTTATTGAGACAAACGTACACTTTAAACGCTTCAACAGAAGTTGATTTACCAAGATGGACAGCGGTTGCTTCAATCTTTGCATCCTATTCAGAATCGCAAAGAGATGGTAACTTCCGTCACCATTTGTACAAAAACAACTCAAAAGGTAAGAGCGACATTTACGATTTCACCAACGCCGGAATTAAAGGAAAAGTAACGTATAAAATCAACGGTAAAAACTTCATTACATATGCGGGTACGTATTTCAGCACTGCGCCAACGTTGAATGAAATTTTCTTGAATCCAAGAGCAAATGATTTTTCGGTTCCTGGTTTAGAAAATCAAATCATCAACTCGAATGAGTTAAGTTATATCTTAAGAGGACAAATCGTAAAACTTCGTTTATCGGGATACTGGACGGATGTTGAAAACGCTATTGAAGTTTCAAGATACTATTCTGAAGGAATTGAATTACTTGGACAATCTGGAAACGTAAGGTCAAGTGATGCTTTCATTACAGAAGTTCTTTCAGGAGCTCACAAGCGTTACAAAGGTTTAGAATTAGGAGTTGATGTAAAAGTAACTCCAACGTTAAACTTCAACGCTGTAGGAAGCTGGGGTGAATATACGTACGAAAACAACCCGAATGTATATTATGCAGCAGATAGCGATAATTTAACACAAGGATTCTCATCTTTAGGAAAAGCAAATATCAAAGGATATAAAGTTGGAGGAACACCACAAAAAGCTTTTTCTGCTGGTTTGAAATACAATTCGCCTAAATTCTGGTGGGTAGGTGTTTCTGGAAATTATTTGATGGATCAATATTTAGATTTCTCAGCTATCACAAGAACGCCAATCTTTTACACGGATTTAACAGGTGATCCTTACACGGCTGTAAAAGACTATTTAGGATCAGGAATTGATGTTCCTGCCGCTTCTCCAGACGCCATTGCCACTTTACTGAAGCAGCGTAAGTTTGAAGATCAGTTCATGCTAAATGCAAATGCAGGAAAATCATTCTTACTTGGTAAATACAGAATGGGAATCAGCGTGAGCGTAAACAACATCTTGAACAATAGAGATTATGTTACTGGTGGATTCGAGCAAGGAAGAAGATCAACCTTTCGTGACGCTTATGTAGAAAGCCAAAGAGAAACACCACTTTTCGGACCTAAATTATGGTACGATAGAGGGACAACTTTCTTTGCGAACATTTATTTAAGATTCTAAGATTAACAGTAAGAAATTCATTATGAAAACGATTATATCAACTTTTAAAATCTTCTCGTGGGCATTGATGGCATTATTGCTTACTGCTTGTGTGCACGATGATAAATACAACAACCCAGATCTTCAAGCGTACCAATGTAAAGATCAATTTGATGGATACAAAACCATTACGCTTGACGCACTTAAGAAAATGGGTTCCGGAACGAAAATCACTGAAAAACTTTTAGTGGAAGGCTACGTTTCTTCATCTGACGAAACGGGAAATATTTATAAATACATCTACATTCAAGATAAACCTGAAAATCCAACTCAAGGTTTGGTCATCAGTGTTGATGCAGTGAATACGTATGCAAATTATCCTCAAGGGTCTAAAATTTCTATCACACTAGATGGACTTTCTTTGGGAACGTATGGAAATTTCATTCAATTGGGTGAAAACAGCTCAACGACAGGAGTTTTTGGACGTATTACAGAAAGTACATTGCCAAAGAAAATCTTCAAATCATGTACGACTCCAAAGTCTACAATTAAGCCATTAGTAATGAAATTAGCTGATTTCAAAACAGCAAACGATCAATACGTGGGATGTTTGGTACAAATCGACAATGCCGAATTTGACAAGAAAACCCTTTGTATGCAGTACGCTCCAGAGGGAATAAGTATTGACAGACAAATCAACGACCCTAATACTACGCTTACAACAAGAGTCGTGAGAAACAGTGGTTACGCTACATTTGCGAACAAAAATCTACCTTCAGGAAACGGGAAATTTGTTGGAATTTTAAGCAAATTCAACTCTTCATACCAATTCTACATCGTAAACGATTCTGATTTGGACATGAAAGGACCTCGTTTAGATAAATTAACAGCAACTTGTCAGGTGGACGCTTCTGCAACACCAAAAACAGTTGCTCAAGTAAAAGAGTACTACAAAGGTTCTCTTTATCAAATTACAGAAAATGCAACATTAACAGCAAAAGTTGTTGGTAATGATGCGGCAGGGAACTTATTCAAAAAAGTTTACGTAGAAGATGAAACGGGTGGTATCGCAGTTAATATTAATGTTAATGACCTTTTCCTAGATCGTCGTTTCCAAATTGGTAGAACCGTAACGATTGGCCTTAAAGATCTTTACATCAATGACAAAAATGGAGAAGTACAGTTAGGTGCGCTTTTCCAAGGAAATGTTGGACAAGTAAATCCGGAAGAAACCTATAAACACTTCTTCAGAACTGATCGTCCAATTACGACAGTAACTCCAACGGTTAAGAAAATTAATGAACTTACCAAAGCAGATGTCGGCCGATATATCCGAATCAAAGATCTACAATTTATTGAAACGGATTTAGGAAAAACCTATGCTGAAGGAACGAATACAACCGCAAGAACTCTTGAAGATTGTAGCGGAAACAAAATTGATTTAACAACGTCGGGTTATGCAGATTTTGGAACAAGAGACTTCCCTTTTAAAGCCAGCTCTACGGATATTGATACTGGAAAAGGAGACGTAACGGGTATCTTAAGTTACTATAACGGAAAATATCAGATCTGGATTCTTAACTTAAGAGGAGCTGATTTAGATAATCCACGTTGCGATGGAACTACTCCGGTACCAACGGCTACTATTTTCAAAGAAGGATTTGATAACTTATCAAATTGGACTGCAGTAAACGTTTTAGGAACACAGACATGGACAACGACTAATTTCGGAAATCCTAGACCAAGCGCATTTCTTGACGGAAACAGACAAGCTAATGAAGACTGGTTAGTTTCTAAACCGATTGCATTAAGCGGTTACTCCGACCCTTTCTTTAGTTTTGAAACCGATGGCCGATTCAATGGAAATCCACTAGAAGTTTATGTAACCGAAAACTATACAGGGAACGTGGCAACTACGACTTGGGCAAAAGCTACCAATGCGGTTTACGACACCGACCTAGGCGGTTTCGCAGGCTTTGTCTCATCTGGAAAAATCAGTTTGAAAGCATACGAAGGAAAATCCGTTGTTATTGCTTTTAAATATACATCTGTTGCAGGAGCTTCAGTCTCTTGGGAACTTGACAAAGTCATCGTACGAGGTGTTAAGAAATAATCTGAACACACACTATAGTAATAAAAAAGACCTCAAATTGAGGTCTTTTTTATTTTTTAAGATATTTTAAAAATTCTAATTTTGGGATATTTCTTGCTCCCAATGATTCTAAATGGCTAGAATGTATTTGACAATCAATAACATCAAACACTTCGCTATATCTCAAAACAAATTGAATGAAACCCGCTTTGGAAGCATTACTCATCCTAGAAAACATACTTTCCCCAAAAATATACGACCAACAATTACTCCATAAAATCCACCGACTAATTCACCTTCATGCCAAACTTCAATACTCTTGGCTTTTCCTTGCAGATTAAGCTCTAAAAAAGCATTAATGATATCTTCGGTAATCCAAGTTCCATCTTGATCTGGTCGTTCAATTTCCTGACAACTTCGGATGACCTCTTCAAAACAAGCATTCTCCGTAAACTGAAAAACCTCATCTTTAAAAATCTTCCGCATTGACTTGGAAACTTTCAATTCTGAAGGAAATAAAACAAAACGCGGATCGGGACACCACCACAAAATTTCTTCGTCGGGATTAAACCAAGGAAAAATACCATTTTGATACGCTTCCCAAACATAATCGACATTTAAATTTCCTCCTGCCGCGAGCAAACCGCCTGGTGGGTGATAAAAATGAGGATCTGGAAAATTAGGATGCGTATCCGAAAGAAAAATCATAGGTCAAAATAAATGAAAAATCCCCTTTAAAAAAAGAGGATTCGGTTTTTGTAACTTTATTCTTAATTAGAATGGCAAATCGTCATCTTCTTCCTCTTGGAAAGGATTCCCGTTGCTTGCAGGTGCTGAACTAGCGGCGCTCGAAGGCATCGCTTGTGTAGGTTCTACCCCGCCATCCATTACTTTTTCTACTCTCCAACCTACAATACTATTAAAATATTTGGTTTCACCTTGAGGGCTCGTCCACTCTCTTCCTCTAATATTAATACCCACTTTCACATTTTCACCTTCTGAAATAGTATCTAATAAAGAAATTTTATCTTGTAAAAACTCAACATTAATAGGCTGTGGATACTGTTCTTGCGTAAGCAAAATCATTTCTCTTTTCTGAAACCCAGATCCAAACGTCTGAGTATCACCAATCTTCTTAACTGTTCCTTGTAATTCCATTGCAAATATTTATTTTGTAAAAATAACAAAAATGAATGGTACTGCCGAATAAATGAAATTTATTATTAAAAATAATTCTGAAAAAAATTTGTGAGTATAAATAAAAATGCTTTATATTTGCACTCACAAAAAAGAAAGGAGTTCTTTATAAAAATTTGCGGATGTGGTGTAATTGGTAGCCACGCCAGACTTAGGATCTGGTGCTTCACGGCGTGGGGGTTCGAGTCCCTTCATCCGCACAAATCGATGCGAAAATAGCTCAGCTGGTAGAGCACAACCTTGCCAAGGTTGGGGTCGCGGGTTCGAATCCCGTTTTTCGCTCCACTACGCCCTGGTGGTGGAATTGGTAGACACGCAGGACTTAAAATCCTGTGTCCGCAAGGACGTACGGGTTCAAGTCCCGTCTGGGGTACTTTAAACCCTCTGTAACTTAGGTTAACAGAGGGTTTTTTGTTTTTAGGGTGGTCA
Source organism: Kaistella sp. CFF1-2 (assembly GCF_059509915.1). Lineage (NCBI taxonomy): Bacteria > Pseudomonadati > Bacteroidota > Flavobacteriia > Flavobacteriales > Weeksellaceae > Kaistella > Kaistella sp. CFF1-2. The sequence goes on along the minus strand of NZ_JCAKLF010000002.1, from coordinate 716,814 downwards.
AAAGGGTGGCTAATTTATTTTAGAATAGTTTGATCTATTTAAAAATAAAGAAAGCCATTATTGTTCGCTATAGTAAGTAATGGTTGTATTGTGTTTTCAAACAATTTTTCATCAAAAGAATTAATGGATGGAAATATTGTAAGGTATTCATCTAAAAATTTGCTACTGGACTTGTTGCTTAAATGTATTTCGAATGCATTCTTCTGTAATTCCTTAAACTTGTGAAAATAGACATCAAACGATGGCAACCTGTCGCTTTTAGACAAATTAAAGGTTCTATCAACGGGAGCTAAATTCCAAATTAGATCATGTGAGACAAAAGCGTATGGAACAAAATGATCAATAGCGAAATTCTTTTCAGAGTAGTCTAGTCTGTTTCCAGTAAATATACATTCTATAGATCCCATCTCTTTAAAAACCAACTTCCAATAATCCTTAGTCTGATTTACAAGGCTATTTCTAGTTGCTGGCTTGATTAATTTATTTGGAATGTCTGGAACATTAGGGTTTCTTGTTTGTAAAAACAAAGCTAAGTTCCAATAACAAAACTCTTTTAAAATTTTAGAATTTTTCGTCAAATAGTTCTGCCACAAAGGGTTTATCTTAATAAAATCCTTTTCTAAACCGTAAATTGCCTTCTTCTCAAAATCTTGAGAAGCATTATATACATCTTTTTTTGATTTGTTGGGGAACCAAGGAGAAAGAAACCAATGCGGAACATTTTTATCAAAATGATTCAAGACTCTTACTGTTTCTTTATTATTTGATGATAATAATTGATTTAGTATTTCTGTTCTATTTTCGTCGATTGTTATTCCTTCTGTTTCTCTAATTTTCAGAATTGCATCTTCAATCATATCAAAAGCTCCAAAAGACAAGTGAAAATAGTTTATTGTATACCAAGAAGCGCTAATCATTCTTGAAAACAATTCTCGTTTAGAAATCTCCAACTTCCCTTGCTCTACAGATTCAATTAATGCAAGCAACCAATAATACTTATATGTTGCTGTTGTTCTATTAAAAACAGCAGACAAAAGGTTTACAGGAAGTTTTTGGGAATGAGGTAAGTGCATGTTGGCTCGTTGTAATAAATCAAATGTTCTTTTTCCTTTTCCTAATTTCCAAAATTAGCTTGTGCTTTTTCATTCCTTTCTTAACTGATTCTTTTTTAGGTAAAACAGATTTATCAGGAACTTTAGCCATAACTTTTTCTGGTTTCTTCAAGTTATGAATATCCCGGTACAACCGCCCTCTTTGAGAATCAAATACAATAGTATCAAGTAATAAGCAAATGCCCTTATAAATGTCATGTCCTTGGATGTCCAGGGTATCTGGAAACTTTTTCTTGTCCAAGGTCCACCCTTTTAAGCCTATTAATAACCTGGGACTATTTGGCTCGTAGCCTCCTTGAAATAAAATGTACTTCAAAGGCTTCATTTCATGAGATGGTAAACCATCTTTACCCTTAATAAAAAGTTTTCTCCTAAAAAACTCCGTATTATCTCGATACTCAACATTTTTTAATTGTTCCCTCATTTCATCAAGGTAAACATTTTTAATAGTTAAGTAAAGAATATTCTCTTTCTTAAGATTTAGTTGGTCAATTACCTTTTGTAGTTCTGGTGTGTAGCTCATTATTTTCAAATAAAATACTTTTATAGTTAAAAAAAAACACTTTATTGATTCTCTTATCTAAAGAATTATTTGCTGATCATAGTAAATTCATTACTTTTCTAATGAAAACATTTAAAAATAGGGATTTTTATTGTTTTTGCACTCAATTCTAAAAAAGATTTCTATATTTGCAACATATCATCAAGAGATTCTGATTATTTCAGAACACCAACCGAGCTTTAACCTGCCACGGTGGTATAGAATGAGGGCAAACCTGCCAAAATAAAAAAGGTTATTTCCCACAATTTTTCTCTTGTTATGATTTGTAATTGAAACATTATAAATTATATCATATGTCTACAACCAATTTAAGTACAGATTTATCTAGTACACAGCCAGAACACTTAGGCTTCCAAAAAGTACGAGGCGAAAAGTATTGTCTTAAAACGATTGATATGGTCCGATTCATGGTTTACAACAACTACATAAGCGGTGAGTCTTATGAAAATGACGGCTATGAAGAACGCACATCAATTATTGCAAAAGCTAAAAACAAAGACATTCTCAAGTTCTTTGAAGGGTATTTTGAACTTTATCACACATCAAAATACGGTTCCCAAAAAGCAGAATCGTACAATAAAGTATTTGAAATTTATGAAGAAGAAATTTTTCTAAACGGGCATTACCGTTGTACAGAAATATTTGACTACGATTTAAATTTATACCAAGAATTAAGTACAATCCTCGGAAGAAAAGCTCTTATTATGGGTACTGATGATGACATCTACTTAAGTTTAAAATGCCTCGATGGAGAAGTCATACAATATGAAGGTTCAATCACTTATGATTCAGACGATGATTCTTATGGAACACCCTATTTTGGAGATTGCGACGCGAAAGATTGTGCTGTCGAGCTCGCGAATATCTGTATGGAAAAATCAAAATACAAGGCCTATTCAAAAGATGAATTACAAATTGAAGTTTACAATCGTCAATTTACCTATAGTATGAAATATAAAGATAGCGTGATTGTTGACTTATCCGACTTCCAATATGCCGAAGATGAAGAAGAATACGATGATACGGTTTGGATCTTCGATGAAGATGATTTAATGAATCCTGACGCTGGAATAATGTTACAAATTAGTGAACTATAAAATTTAAAAATGATGACTAACACTATCGTATACACGCATGATAAAGACCGTTTATTAATTGGTCAAAAATACGTTTCAAACAAAAGAGAGATTTGCATCAAACTACTCTACCCATACAATGGAATCGCATTTTCTTTAGTTCCTAAACTTAGTGGTGCTTTTTGTAAAGAATCATCAGCATATTGGGAAAAGGAAATACTCAAAATTTGCTTCCAAATTTCTGACATAGTAGAAAAGCAGAGCGAAGATATCATCAAAGACTATTATCAAATCATAAAAGAACGTTTTTTTGGAATCGAAGACTCAGATGGGCAAAACAACGAATACTTCGATAAACTCAAAACTCTTGAAGAAATTTATTTCTCAGAACTTCCAAGACATAATGCTTTTAGATATACTTTGACGGGTAATTTAACAAGAGTACTTAATCAACATATTCTGGCTAATGGAATACAAAAGAAGTTTTCATTGCAAGCAAAAATTCAAACTCCGAGTATTTTGAATCCAGATTTTGAAGAATTGTATTCTAAAATGGATCAAAAAACTAAAATTGAGATACTAGCAGAGTTAATTTCTTCTCAAAAAATATCAAACTTTAACCCAATGCTAAACGTCGAATTCTTTGAAAGAACAAATAAGATGTATGGAAACCTCTAAAACATAAAAAATGACAAAATTATTTGTTCAATGGATGCTCGGTCAATTCTTAGTTGTGGAAGTTACCTACTTCGAAAACTATTATATCGAAATGGAGGTTCTATATCCATATCCGGGTATTAAAGCTGATTATTTTTCCGAATCCCTTGATTTCACGAAAGATGAAAATGCATGGATAATTAAGAATTTCATCAATAGAAATGTAGAAGCACATTTGCGACTGCTATTTTGTGCTAATGAAGTAGACGTCATGGCTAAATGTTTAGAAGATGAATCCTCTGAAGAGGTATATGAAAAATTCGCCATTGATCTTATTCATGACACCAAGAATGATTGGTGGGAAGAAAGCTATATGAAATACTTTAGCACAAAAACCATCACAAGTCTCTCAAAACATATTCAAAAATACCTGAAGGAAGGCATTGTAGATTTTAAAGACAATACCGAGTACATAGATCGTGAAGATGAAATTGACAAAATGATGAAGGCTATTATCATTAAAAACCCAAATGAGTTGTATTTCTTTCTATGTGATCGAAGGTTCAATAAAGAAGTAAATTCATATTATAGGAAAATTGAGCCTAAAATAACAAATGATTATAAAAATATGATATTGGTTGCTTTACATGAATCCTATTATTCATATCCAGATTGTTCCTATACGACAGAATCATTAGTGCTCATTCAATACTATAATCAACTAAGTGAATCTGAAAGAAATGAACTAAAGGAAGAATGCCGTATTGATAAAACATGGAATCCTTATCAAGATATTGTAAATAAGAAAACGTATGAATGGAATCCTTTTAACGCTTTTTTAATAGTAGAATGAATTTTAGTACACACACATCAATGTCACAAGAAGAAGGGACAACCTTTCACGAAATATTCGGAAAAGCAAAGATCGATGATTTTACCGTCTTAGCCACTCTTGAAGTTGATTGTCAAAGTTTTGACATTCCTCTGATATACTATTACCGAATTACAGCAGACAATTTCATCCAATTTATAGCGCTGGTTGAAGATTGTAAAATAAAAGACGAGGAAAAAATTGAGAGTCAATACAAATACAATGCTAGAAGGTCTTTCCAAGAAAATTTAATCCGATGTTTTGAAGACATTTTCCATAAAAGATTACCCTTTCAGTCGTTACCGTACAATTGGAAATCACAACACCTTAATGACACTGATTTTGAAACAATTATAACTTCTATTAAAGACAAAATAAAGGGTTTCACCACAAGTCCTTTATTAGAAATTTTCACAAAATTTATGTTGAATCCTAAACCCTATAATACGGAAAAAGGACTCTATTATGCCAACTGCGTCGGTTCTAATAGCCATCACATTTACATCGATATCAATACAGATGAATGGGGATGCGGATACTGCCGAAAAAAAGGGGGAGTAAAAGAACTACAGGAGTGGGTAAATGTTTCCTTAATATAGAAAAAATACTCTTGCCAATTTACTAAATTACTTTTGTGAGTATTTTTTAATTGCTTTTTTTAATTCAATATTAAATGCTCCTGTTAAGAAATCTTTGTCACTAAATATATTATCAAAAATATGCAATGAATCTATTTCTTGAACCCTACTATTTAAATAAGCAAACCCTAGTTCAACAACATTTTCAAAAATTTCTGAATTGGAATTCACTTTAAACTTTTCAAAAATCGCACCTGGATAAATAAATACATTAGATAAACCATACTCAAATTTTGGAAGTTGTAATTTCCCTTTTTGCAATTCGTAGTTCTCATTATTATATGTGAAAACCAAAAGATCAAAAGCAACGAAAAAACATAAATAATAAACAAAGTATGATCGTTCTTCTTTTGACATTTTTGAGAAGTCAATTGATGGAAAGCCAAGGTAAATCATCCCTTCACTTGATGAATAGTACTTTTGTTCAATTTTTAATAATTGAGCATTCAAATGATTAAAAAAAATATCTACTTGCATTATTTAAAACACTGTTAAATCTACAATTACGCCATTTTCAACTATTATATAATTCATCAATCCAAGCTTGTACTTTCCATCCTGCAACTACTTCTTCAAAAGAAAATGCACCAAATTTTGCGGAGTATTTTTTGTTTTTAGGGTCACACGCTTTTATTCGGATATAGTTATAAAACTACAGGTCTTTCACGAATCTCATAAGGAATATCTTCGAAAAGCGGTGTATTTAACATTGATGGTAGCCAATTTTCAACACCACCCAAAATATCAGCATCGCTCACTCCTTTAGAATTAAAATCAGATTTCAGCACTCTAAAAGCAATATCTTTAAATTCAGTCAAAGATAAATCTACAATACCTTTCTTAATATTTAATTTCAACAATTCTATAACAATTCTCAGCCTTACAATTATGTCCCCATAAATAGAAATACTTTCCAAATGCCTGACAGACTCATAAGTAGATTCAATTGAAGAAAACATAAAATAATCGCCCTCTTTTGTATAAAACCAATTTCCATCAGGTAAATCAGTATTACTGTAATTTAAATAAGGGAGTGTTGAAATGTCAATTTGCTGCTCTTCATCTTTAACTTTTATAGCTTTCCCTGTATTTCTTAATCTGGGTGTTTCAGAAACTACCCTTCCAAACAATAAATTTGATTTGTCATAATTTACTTCTTCATCAAAACTATTGTATACAGACAACAAGCAAGTATCAAGTCCATTAATTTCTTTTAGAGAAAAATAAGAAGCATTGATATACTCATAATTAAGGTGCTCTAAAGATTTTATTTCCTTGAAAGGAATGCACGAAAGAGGTATTTTAATATAATTCAATTTGATTATCCAAATCTTTCTATTTGATTTTGATTTCCATTCTTTGTTGCTCCATTCTTTGTTTATATTTGGTAATCGTCCTCTCTCAGCCAACCTTACTTCCTCTTCACCATCTTAGCCTTGATGATACGAACGTCCTCTAAGGGTCGATCTTTGTCTTCACCTTTGCTCGTTGGTGTTGCGGCAATTTTATCCAAAACATCAAAACCTTTAACTAACTGACCAAATACGGTGTAATTTCCATCCAAATGCGGTGAGCCGCCCTCTTTCATATACGAAGCACGTCGATCTTGCGGAATCACAGCGCCTTTTAATCGTTTCGTTTGCAACGTATCCAAAGCTCCACTTGTCCAAACTTTTCCCTGAACAATGTAAAACTGGCTTCCACTACTCGCTTTTTGTGGGTTCACATCATCACCTTCCCGAGCTGCTGCTAAAGCTCCTTTCTTATGAAACAAAGTAGAATTAAATTCTGCTGGAATAGTATACGCTGGTCCGCCTTCACCTAAAGGTTTTCCTTTGGCTGCGTTTCGACTATCTGGATCACCTGATTGAATCATGAAGTTTTTAATCACCCGATGAAATAAAACCCCATCATAGTATTTCGTTTTCACTAACTTGATGAAATTGTCACGATGTTGAGGCGTTAAATCACTTAAACGCAATTCCATATCGCCATAATTGGTTTGCAACAATACATCTTTTTGATAATCGTTCTTCGTGACTTTTGTCGTTGTACAACTCATCGCAAGCGCCAAACCAACGATTAAGAATTTATTTAGGTGTGCCATAATTTTGTTTTAAACAAATAGATGAAAAATTATTCAAGTGGTAAAAAATATTTAATGGAATTTTTGCTTTTATTATCATACATCAAGAAGAATATGATTTGGAGATCCTAACTTTGCCACCTAAATAATACGAAAACATTTAAAAAAATAATAAAATGAAAGGTTTGAAATTATCATTTGTCGCTTTAGGATTAGCTTTAGCACTAGTATCTTGTAAAAAAACAGAAACAGATACGACTTCAACAGGTGAAAAGCAAGAAGCTGCTGCACACGTTGGCGAAACATATACTGCTGAGAAAGCCGTTAGTACCGTGAAGTGGACTGCAGCGCACAAAGGAGGTGTTGCTCCAAGATTCGGGACGCTTTCTATTACAGAAGGAACATTTGCAGTTGATAATGGAGCGGTAACTGGTGGTAAATTCGTCATCGATATCAACTCTCTTGTAGTTGATCCAGCTTCGGTAACAGAAGCAGACAAAAAACCAGAAGAACTTGCAGGACATTTGAAATCGGCTGATTTTTTTGACGCTACCAAATATCCATCTGCTACATTCGAAATTACAGGCGTAGCTCCGTTTGATGCTACAAAAGATATAAGTAAATTGGAAGGTGCAACAAACGTTGTTAGCGGAAACCTTACTTTAAAAGACAAAACGGTTAATGTTACTTTTCCTGCAAAAATTTCAATTACAGAGGCGGGTGTAGATCTAGCAGCTAACTTTACAGTTGACAGAAGCGCTTGGAACTTGACCTATGGCACAGAAGGAGACCCTAAAGACTGGGCTATTTCTAAAGACATTGACATCGCATTGGATGTTAAAGCAAAAAAATAACTTTTCTTGATAAAAAGTAAAATGAAAACACCTCGCAAAATGCGAGGTGTTTTTTTTGAATACTATAACTTTAATCGTAACTGAGAAAGCCCTACAATACTTTTTAGCCAAGTTTTCATAATAAATTTCCACCCTTACATCTATCTTCTTTCCTATTTTTTCTTGGTTTTCAATTCTTGTTTCTAGATTTTATAAAAAATTTTTTATTCGCATTAGGTTCACTATTTTTGTACGTCTTTTTACAAATCAGTTTATGTCGGATATCATTCAGCTTTTACCAGATCATGTTGCCAACCAAATCGCTGCGGGCGAAGTGGTGCAACGGCCTGCTTCCATTGTTAAAGAACTTTTGGAAAACGCCATTGATGCTGGAGCAACAAAAGTAGAACTCATTATCCGCGAAGCTGGACGAAATTTGGTTCAAGTCGTGGATAACGGTTCCGGAATGTCCGAAACTGACGCTCGACTGGCTTTCGAAAGACACGCTACATCGAAAATCCGTACGACCGAAGATATTTTTTCCATTGCAACCAAAGGCTTTCGTGGTGAAGCATTGGCTTCCATTGCGGCGGTTGCTCAGGTGGAATTAAAAACCAAAAAGCACGACCAGCCTTTAGGAACGACGATTTATATTGAAGGGGGCGAATTGCAGTTTCAAGAGCCCGTTCAAACGTCGGAAGGTTCTAATATTTCGGTTAAAAATCTTTTCTACAACGTTCCGGCAAGACGTAAGTTTTTGAAAAACAACAATATTGAATTTCGACATATTATTGATGAATTTCAGCGTGTTGCACTAGCACATCAAGATATTGAGTTTGATTTGTTTCATAACGACGAACCAATTTTTAGACTTCGAAAAGGAACATCCATGCAGCGAATTGTGGAGATTTTCGGACGAAAATTACAACCGCTTTTAATTCCAATTAAAGAAGATTTGGATTGGGTGAATTTTCAAGGCTATGTGGCAAAACCTGAAGGTGCCAAGAAAGTTCGCGGTGAACAATTTTTCTTTGTTAACAACCGCTATTTCAAAAGTGCATACCTAAACAAAGCCGTTCAGGAAGCATTTGAAGGCTTGTTGCAGCCAGGATATATTCCATCTTTCTTTTTGTTTTTAGAAATCGAACCCGAGAAAATTGATGTCAATATTCATCCGCAAAAAACACAGGTGAAATTCGAAGATGAGCATTTGATTTTTGCATTAATTCGATCAACAATCAAGCGTTCATTGGGAATTTACAACATCACTCCAAGTTTAGATTTCGACAAAGATCCGCAGATGGATCAGTTTTTCGGAACACCATCCAAGGCGAATTCGGATTACAAACCGACGTCCGTTTCCGTTCCACGAGACTTTAATCCTTTTTCAGATGAGGTAAAACCATCTAAAATGGAAATGGTAAATCTTACGGAAATGTATCAACAAGATCCTTCGGCAGAACCTTCTAAAATAAATTTATTTGATGAAGAAGAGGATTTTGAAGAAGATTTGTTACGCTTACCGAATGGCTATTGGATTTACAATAAAGGCGACAAAACCTTAATGCTCGATCCAGGACGAATTTTCCGCGTCATCCAAGCTGAAAATAACAAAGAAGCAAAACGCAGTTCACACAGCCAGCCACTTTTGTACTCTTTGGAATATCACCTCAACGAAATTGAAAAAAACAAATACCGTTCGATTAAGAAATATCTGCCTTCATTAGGTTTTGATATGACGCTTGCACAAGAAAATGTTTTGCGTATTGATGCTGTTCCTGAAGGTTTGAAGGAATCACAAGTCATCAAATTTTTGGAGAAAATATTTGAGATTTTAGAATACAAATCCGAAGACGAATTCATGCTGTATTATGAATATCAGTGGAGTAAGGTAAACTCGAAGTCGCGTTTCGACTTTATTTATAAATACGAAATGGAAAGTTTATTAAAAGACTTTGCTAAATTAGGTTGGTCCAATTATACGTCAACAGGCAAGCTTTGCTTTCTAGAATTACCGCTCGATGAGCTTAAAAACAAATTTTAAATTATGTTTGGACAACTAACCCCAATAACACGAAATATCATCATTCTTAATGTTGCTGTTTTCGCATTTGCTTACTTTATCCCGTTACTAGACGTGATTTTACCAGCATACTATCCATTTTCACCGAATTTTAAATCATGGCAAATCGTTACGCATATGTTTATGCACGGTGGACTTATGCATATTTTGTTCAACATGCTTACATTGGCGAGTTTCGGACCGGTTTTGGAACAATATTTAAAAGAAAAACGCTATCTAATTCTCTATTTTGCAAGTGGATTGGGCGCTTTTGTTTTATTTAACTTGTGGAATTTCTATGAAGTTCAAACGTTGGTTTCTTCATTAAAATCAATGGGTGTAGATCCTTCCATAATATATGAACAATCTGCAATTGGATATCATGGTTCAAATGCCAATCCTGGTACAACTCCCGAAAGTAGAGAGTTGGCTCAGCAATTATATAATGCTTTAAGAATACCAATGGTAGGAGCATCAGGAGCAATTTTTGGAGTTGTAGCGGCTTTTTCCACATTATTTCCAGACGCTAAATTGATGTTCATGTTTATTCCGTTTCCGATAAAGGCGAAATATTTATTTCCAATTATTATTGTAGTGTCTGTTTATCTAGGTTTTTCGGGAAGCATGAGCGGGATTGCACACTTTGCCCATGTTGGTGGCGCACTAGTTGGCTTCATTTTGGCTAAGGTTTGGAATAAAAATAAATTCCGAATTCAATAAAATGAAAATTATCCGAATCCTTGTCTTTATTCTGCATTTAGCGGTCGTATTGCTTTTGTTAGCGACGTTTCTTAACGCGTACATTCCACCAAGTTTTACGTCATTGCTGAGTTTATTGGCTTTAGGGTTCCCTATTTTATTGATTATCCATCTTGTTTTTACGGCTTTTTGGATTATTTCTTGGAAGAAAAGAGCCTTTGTTTTTCTATTAGCAACCGTTCCTCTCTATCCTATGGCAAATCGTTGGATAACATGGAACAAGCAATCGGAAGGAAATTTCAGATTGGTTACCTTCAACGTGAAAGCTGGAAATTACGGTGTTGAAAACATCAATCGCTACTTAAAGATGCACCATGCCGATGTGATTTTCCTACAAGAAACAGGAAATAAAGACTATCTCGCGAATGATTATAACGTTAAAAAAACGTCCATTGTAACCATACTTTCGAAAAATCCAATTGAAAATTCGGGAAACATCGATATTCCGGGAATCGGGCAATCGTTATTTGCAGACATTAAAATCAATGGAAAAACCATTCGATTTATTAATGGCTATTTGGAGCCTTTTCAAATTGACAAATCGATGGTTCGTCCAACGAGCGACACCGAAGTCAATCAAGAAAAAGCAAAATATTTGATTCGATATATGATTCCAACGTTTAAAAAACATCAAAACCAAGTTGATGTTTTAAAACAGTACATCGAGTCTTCTCCACATCCCGTCATTATTGGTGGCGATCTTAATTCCGTTCCGAATTCATGGGAATATTATCATTTAAGTGAAGGATTAAACGATCCGTTTACAATCGCAGGAAAAGGCTTGGGAACGAGTTTTCATTCTTTTAAATTTCCAATTCGAATTGATTATGTTTTTTCAAGCAAAGATCTGAAACCAACATCTTATCAAATCGATCGAAAAGTTATGCTATCCGATCATTTTCCTGTAATAACCGAATTTAAAATTCCATAATGAAACCATTTGCTGTTGTATTTTGTGCTTTAGTTCTCGTGTCTTGTTCCAAAAAAGAAGATGCCTCAGCCAAGTTCCCGAACGAAGGAGCTTATGTTGAAATTCGCTACGACACCACCGCTGTTGATTCATTTTCTACGGGAGCGTCCAATGTGAATATTGAGCAAAATATTAAAATGGCCTCGAAAACCTATCGGGATTCGGTCACCAAAGTTTTACTACAAGAAAAAGAACGTAAGGAATTGGTAAAACAAGCGGAGGAATTGGCTAAAAAGGAAGCCGAAAAGAAAAAATTAGACGATAAAAAAGCTGCTGAATCTCAAAGTTCAACAACTTCAAATCCATAAAAAAAACGCCTGAAGGCGCTTTTCTATTTTAGTTTTTAGGTTTCCATTCCACCACAGCTCTAATAAAAGCTTCGGCGTTTTCTAATGGAATATTCGGTAAAATTCCGTGACCCAAATTAGCGATGTATTTATCTTTTCCAAAACGATCAATCATCTCGTGAACCATCTTACGAATTGTTTCTGGCGACGAATGCAAACGTGCTGGATCAAAATTTCCTTGCAACGTGATTTGGTTGTTCGTTATTTGACGAGCCATTTCTGGTGTAATCGTCCAATCTACACCTAAGGCAGAAACTGGAGATTGCATCATCGTATCCAAAGCAAACCAACATCCTTTTCCGAAAACAACAACATGCGTTAACGGAGCCAAAGCATCAACAATCTGCTGAATATACTGCCAAGAGAATTCTTGATAATCTGCTGGTGAAAGCATTCCGCCCCAAGAGTCAAAAACTTGAACGGCAGAAACTCCTTTTTCAACTTTTCTCTTTAAATAAGCGATCGTTGTATCGGTGATTTTCTGTAATAGTTTATGAGCCGATTCTGGCTGTTGGAAACAAAATGATTTCGCAATGTCAAATGCTTTCGATCCTTTTCCTTCAACACAATAACACAAAATCGTCCATGGAGAACCTGCAAAACCGATTAATGGAACTTCATTATCTAATTTAGACAACGTTAATTCAATTGCATCAAAAACATAGCCCAACGTATCATTTACATCCGGAACTTCAATGGCATCAACTTGTTCTTTCGTTCTAATAGGCGTATCCAACCAAGGTCCTACAGATTCTTTCATTTTGAAATCGATTCCCATAGCTTGAGGAACTACCAAAATATCCGAAAACAAAATCGCAGCATCCAAAGGAAAACGGCGAATCGGCTGAACCGTAATTTCAGCCGCCAACTCTGGCGTTTGGCATCGTGTAAAAAAATCATACTGATCGCGCAAAGCAATAAATTCTGGAAGGTATCTTCCCGCTTGCCTCATCATCCACACTGGTGGTCTTTCTACAGTTTCGCCACGAAGGGCTTTCAGATATAAATCGTTCTTAATCATAATCTTGTTTAGTTTTGGGAAAGTGTCTCCCGAATAACACCTAACAATTCCTCCAAATTGGCTTTTAGACTAATATAAATAGGTTGTTCTGTATAATTTTGCAACTCTTTTTCCGTAGTTGTCCCAATCGCAAAAAGTGTTTTATTCTCTAATGAATTGTTCTTAATATAACTTTGCACACCACTTGGACTGAAAAATACCAACGCTGAATAATCTTTTTCAAAGGTTGGATAAAGCAATTCCGTGCGATACATCTCTATCTTCTTGTACCAAATATTTTGTAAAGGCAAGGCTCGGTCCAAAACATCCAACGAAAGGTTTCCGCAGAAGTGCAGAAACTTCTCATGAACAGAATGTTCGGTGATAAATTCGGACAATTCCGAAGCATAATTTAAAACCTTAAACGTTCCGAATCCTTGTTTACGAAGTTCTTGCTTGGTTTTGTTCCCAACAGCATATACTTTATTGTAATCGCTTTCCGTAAAATTTTCATTCAGTTGAAATCCATTTTCAAAAAACGATCGAACGCCATTAACACTCGTGAAAAGAATAGAGTAGCCTTTCAAGTCAAAAGGTGCTACTTGATGGTGATGAATTGCAATCACTTCTTCAAAATCACATGAAATTCCCGCTCCCAATTTTTGGGAAACAGCAGCTTCATCTAATTTTTTTGTAAAAAGGATTGTTTTGTTCATCGTAAGAAAAGGAATTATTTCGTGGAATTGATTTCAGCCATAATCTCTTTTCCGCCTTGATTCAAAACTAATTGAGCCAATTGGGCACCGTGATTTATAGCGTTTTGAAATTCAAAAATATCGTCCGTTTCGATGCAATTTTTACCATCCAAAGAACAAAGTCTTCCTACAAACCTCATCTTTCCACCATCCATTTCGGCGTATGCCCCAATCGGAGCCGTACATCCGCCTTCCAACGTTTTTAAGAAAACACGTTCCGTCTCCACACAATTTTGCGTTTCCGCATCATTGATAGTTTTCACAATATCGTTAATCTCTTCATTATCAAGTCTTCCAGCAACAGCAACAACACCTTGCGACGGCGCCGAAAGCATAAAAGGAAGCAATTCATAGTCAATATTCAAAGCCAAACGTTTTAGTCCAGCAAGTGAAAACAACGTGGCATCTGCCAAACCATCTTCAATTTTCTGCAAACGGGTATTCACATTCCCTCGAATATCGACAAATTCCGTTTCCGGAAATTCCTTCAACCAAAATGCACGACGACGTAAACTGCTGGTCGCCACTTTCAACTCGTGAAGAGGTTTATCTTTTGCTGCTTCGCTGCGTACCAAGACATCTTGAGGAAAATCACGTTTCAAATACGCGATAATCTCTGTATTATTCGGTAATTGCGTAGGAACATCTTTTAAAGAGTGAACCGCAATGTCAATTTCATTATTCAACAAAGCAATATCCAAATCTTTGGTAAAAACCCCCGTAATCCCCATAGAATACAGTGGTTGATGCAAATTTTTGTCCCCAGTAGAAACAATAGGGACAATTTCAGTTTTGTAATTCTGATTTTGAAGATGTCGTGCCACTTCTCGCGCTTGCCACAAAGCCAAAGGCGAGTTTCGGGTTCCTATCCTAATGTTTTTCATGGAATTCTTTATTGGGTTGTTCTACCAAAATCTCATGCATCAACTTACTCACTTCTTCCGCTTTCATCGGATTTTCAATGATGTATTTGGCGAATCGATTGGTAATTTTTTGTATCATTTTGTCCGAAAGCTCCATATCATCCACCTCAACATACCGATGTTTTTTGTGAATGTTGTGCATTTCGTTGCGCTCCATATTTTTCAACACCGCTTTGAATTGGTGAATCTTAGGCGCTAATTTTCTCGTTTTCTCCCACTCCAAAAAGTCCTTCGTCATGTCTTTGATGATTTCTTCGGCTTTTGGAATTTCTTTTTTCCGCTGCTCCATTGTGTCCTGAATCTGCTGCGAAAGTCGATCAACATCAATTAGCTGAACAGAATCAAGTTCTTCCACATTGGTATCCACGTTATTCGGAATCGAAAGGTCGATAATCAACATTTCTTTTCCTTCCGGGATATGAAGTTTATTTACAATGGGCTCTTTTGCTCCCGTAGCAACAATCAGAACATCAGTATCCGCCAATTCTTCTTTGAAATTTTCAAAAGGAATATTCGGAATATTGTATTTACTAGCTAATTTTGCTGCTTTCTCGAAACTACGGTTGGCGATTTTTATTTTCGGCTGATAAATGTGCTTCACCAAATTTTCAACGGTATTTTGACCAATCTCACCAACACCAAGAAGTAAAATATTTTTCTCGGAAATTTTCTGAATATGATTCAGAATATAATGAACTGCCGCATAGGAAACCGAAGCCGCACCGTTGGAAATTCCCGTTTCGTTTTTAATCTTTTTCGAAATCTGAATCGCCGCGTTTATCGCACGCTCCAAATACGGATTGGAAATTTTCTTTTCTTTTTTGAAACGGCTGTACGCGTTTTTAATCTGACCAATAATTTCGAAATCACCAATAATCTGACTTTCTAATCCACCAGCTACTCGGAAAAGATGATTCAAAGCATCTTCACGATTGATGATGTTGGCGTATTTCATAAATTCCGAAAGAGAAACTCCGACAGAATCACAAAATTCTTCAGCGATTAAAAGGTAATTGGAAGTCGTGGTATAGATTTCGGTTCGGTTACATGTGGACACAACAAAAGCGTCGCCCAAATCGTTGTTGCTCACTTTATGAACAAACTCTTTGACATGGTCGTCAAAAAACGAAAATTTACCGCGTGTTTCTGCATCAGCTTTTTCGTAACTGACGCTTAAAACAGTAAAATTCGAGGTTTGAGGTATGTTAGAATCCTGGCCCATACAGAAAGCACAAAGATACTGAATTTTTTAATTATTAGAACAGATTTTGGAGGCTTATGACAAGTATCACCAAAATCAATATCCTGCTGAATTCCAAACAATTCGCTCAAGGCAAATCAAGAACTTTCTAATTAATTGATTTTTATGTGAATTTTAATAAAATTTTAACCATTTTTTTTCAATAATCCGTAATAAAGAGAGTTATATAATTTATATCTTTGTAATCTTAAAAATTTTTAGAAAAGAATGGGTCTATTTGATATGTTCACGCAAGAAATTGCGATTGACTTAGGTACGGCAAATACGCTGATTATACATAATAACAAAATCGTTATCGATCAGCCATCTATAGTGGCTATCGAGCGTTCTACGGGAAAGCCAATTGCAGTAGGTGAGCAAGCAAAACACATGCAGGGGAAAACACATGAAGACATTAAAACCATCCGTCCGTTAAAAGATGGAGTTATTGCAGATTTCCACGCTTCGGAGCACATGATTAAGGAGTTTATCAAACAAATTCCAGCGATCAAAGGGAAATTATTTCAACCCGCTTTACGTATCGTAATTTGTATTCCATCTGGAATTACAGAGGTTGAAAAACGTGCAGTACGTGACTCTGCACAAAAAGTAAACGCAAAAGAAGTACGATTAATTTACGAACCAATGGCGGCTGCTATCGGGGTGGGAATTGACGTTCAAAAGCCCGAAGGAAACATGATTATCGATATCGGTGGTGGTACTACTGAAATCGCTGTTGTGGCTTTAGGAGGTATCGTTTGTGACAAATCTGTAAAAATTGCAGGGGACGTTTTCACTAATGATATCGCGTATTATTTGAGAACACACCACAATTTATATATCGGTGAAAGAACTGCGGAAAGAGTAAAAATTGAAGTAGGTTCTGCTATCGAAGAATTGGATGTTGAGATTGAAGACATTCCGGTACAAGGTCGTGATTTGATTACAGGGAAACCAAAAGAAATCATGGTGAACTACAAGGAAATCGCTAGAGCATTAGACAAATCGATCATCCGAATTGAAGATGCGGTTATGGAAACGCTTTCTCTTACGCCACCAGAACTTGCTGCAGATATCTACAAAACAGGAATTTACCTTGCAGGAGGTGGAGCTTTGTTACGTGGATTAGCAGATCGTTTGCACAAGAAGACAGGTCTTCCTGTTTTTGTAGCAGAAGATCCGTTAAGAGCGGTAGTTCGCGGAACAGGGATTGCCCTTAAAAACATGGACAAATTCAATTTCCTAATTAAATAATTTCGACAACAACACGTAATCCATGGGCTCTTTGTTAAGATTTTTTTCGAAGAACAGTTTATTCATGTTCTTTTTGGTCTTGCAAGTAGTCGCAATTATTCTGATTTTCACTCGAAATTCGATGCAGCAGTCGTGGCTTGCAGGACAAACTACGGCGTTCAACGCTTGGGTTTCTGGGTATATTGACGAAGGTACTTCGTATCTTAAACTCAAACAAACCAATGAGGATTTGGTTCGTCAGAACAAGCAACTGATGCAAGAACTTTACGGAAAAGACGCTCTGAAAACACCTGTTTTCAGAAAAGTTCATGATACCCTTGGAGGTGGCCAAATTTTCACAATTGTAGATGGCGAAATTGTAAATAACACGATTAATCGTAAGAACAATTATTTCACCATCAACCGAGGAAGCCGTGACGGAGTTCAGCCTAAAATGGGTGTTATTGCGCCCAACGGAATTGCAGGAATTGTTGTGAACACCACCGACAAATATGCATTAGTACAATCGGTTTTAAGTGTTAATAAAATTCGAATTAATGCGGCTTTAAAGAAATCAGGCTATTTTGGAACGTTAACTTGGACGGGTGATGATTCTCGAATTATGCATCTTGCCGATGTGCCGAAATACGTTTCTCTTAAAGTGGGCGACACCGTTGTAACCGACGGAAAATCATCTATTTTTCCACAAGGAAAAATGATTGGAACCGTTGCTGGATATGAAGTAGATAGCAAAACTGGTTTCTGGGATATTTCTGTGGAGTTAAGTGAAAAAATGGGAAATCTTAGCAAAATTTTCGTAGTTAAAAACTTGAAAAAAGCAGAAATCCAAAAAATACAAGACACTCTGAGTGTCGAATTAAAGAAAGACAATGATTAGTAGAAGTATCCTGTCGGACATTATTATCATTTTTATTTTGGTGACATTGCAAATTGTAGTGCTCAACCGAATAGTGATTGCCCAAAAGTACGTTCCGGTGATGTATCCTCTATTCGTTTTGTTCTATCCTTTTTTTAGAAATAAATTTGTTTTCTTAGGCTTAAGTTTCCTTCTTGGATTGGCTATTGATGCTAATTTGGGAACTTGGGGAATCAACGCCTTAGCAACAACCACGGTTGCTTATTTTAGAACGTTAATCTTTAGAACTTCAACCGATACAACAACCGATTTTTTCTCGTTTCAATCCTTGCAATGGTCGCAGTTTATCGTGTTCATATTAACAAGTATTTTCATTCATCAGCTCATAGTGCAATATGTTGAATTTTTCAAATTCACTCGATTCTTCGAAATTATGTTGAATGTTGCAATAACGAGTTTAATCTCCTTTCTTTGTATTTTAGTTTACGCGATCGCATTTAAAATCAAACAAAAGGTGTGAAGTCTCAGTATTTCAGAATAACATTAGCTTTAGGAATCATTGCTGCCATTTTCGTAGCGAGGCTTGCTTATTTACAGTTATTTACAGATCGATACGCTTTAAACGCACTCAACACATCCATTAAAACGGAGTACATTATTCCACAACGTGGGGTAATTTTCGATCGTAATGGGAAAATTCTTGTAGGAAACCAACCTTCGTACGAAATTTCGTACACGGAAGCTTTAATGCGAGATGATTTTGATACACTTGCTTTTTGTAGTTTATTAAATATTTCCAAAGGGGAATTTGAAAAACGAATCGCAAATCTTAAAAAAGAAACCTTCTTCAGTAAATTAACACCTATTCCTTTTGCGAAGAATTTAAGTCGAGAAGATGTGGCTCGAATTCAGGAAATTATCTTTAAATATCCAGCATTTAACATCGTTTCTAGGCCTCAAAGACAATATGAAGTTTCTACATCTGGAAATCTTTTAGGCTACACCAACGAGATTAACAAAAGCGAAATTAAAAAAGACTCAACCTACTATCTTCCAGGTGATTTTATCGGGAAATCGGGAATTGAAAAAGCGTATGAAAATGATCTTCGAGGAATAAAAGGAATAAAATACATTCAGAAAGACATTCGACTTCGAAATGTTGGTCCGTACAAAGAAGGGACGCTAGACAAAGATGTTGTTACCGGTAAAGACATTACTTTAACTATCGATTACGACTTGCAAAAACTCGCCGAAGAGATGCTCGTAAACAAACACGGAGCTGTTGTAGCTATTGATCCTAATAATGGTGAAATTTTAGCGATGGCAACCGGTCCAGACATTGACCCTAATTTATTTACAGGTCCAAACAAATCAAAAAACCTATATCGACTAACCAACGATACCATTTACGATAATCGTCCGACTTTTGACCGCTCTATCCAAGCGGGATATCCTCCGGGTTCCACATTTAAATTAGTGACCGCTTTGGCAGCAATGCAAATGGGCGTGATGGACGAAAATACGATCTTCCCTTGTGGAGGCGGATTCAATTACAAAGGCTTACGAATCAAAGGTCATGGTGGAGCAGATCCTTTAATTCCAGCAATTCAGGTTTCTAGTAACTGTCACTTTTCCTATGCTTTCTTAGCAATCATGAATAAATATCCTGGAAATCCTTCCAAAGGTATTGATGAGTGGAAGGCCATCATGAATAGCTTTGGCTTAGGCGTTTTCCTAAATAATGACCTTGCGGTTGGCGCCAAAGGAAGAATTCCAAGCGGTGAATTTTATGAAAACCGTATGAAGTACATTAACGAAAGAGCTGGACTTAAAAATAAAGACTATAAAAATTGGGATCCTTTAGCAACAGGAGCTGTTTTTAACGGAATGGGACAAGGGGATGTTCTACTTACCCCAATACAAATGGCCAACATGCTTGCTGCCATTGCAAATAAAGGTTGGTTCTATACACCGCATATCGTAAAATCGATTGATGGTAAACCAAATCCAGATCCTCGATTTAAGGTAAAACATAAAACACTGGTTGATCCGAAACACTTCGATCCCGTTTTAAAGGGAATGGAAAGAGTAGTTTTAGCGGGAACAGCGGGAAGATTAAAATCTAATGACTTTACCCAACTAGCAAAAACAGGAACCGCTCAAGTTCCGCAAGGAACAGATAACTCTATTTTCGTATTAATAGCACCCGCAGACAAACCAAAAATCGTAGTCGCAGCCGTTATGGAGCACGCCGGATTTGGCGCAACTTGGGCGGGACCAGCGGCAACTTTAATCGCAGAAAAATATTTGACGGGAACCGTAAAACGAGAATATTTATACAATAAAATGATCACCTCAAGCTTTATGCCTGAATACAAACGTCAATACGTTGTAGATATGAAACGGAAAGGCTGGTACAAAGAACCAAAACCAGATTCTATTAAATTAAAGAAAATACAAGATAGCATACGAAAAGTTGATGCCCTTAAAAAGCAAGTTCAACTTGAGTTAGAAAATAAACCTCAAAAACAAACCAACACCAGCAAAAAAACCAGATGAGAAGTTTCGAAGGAATAGATAAATTAGGTATTGGAATTTACCTTTTGTTGTGCAGCTTTGCTGTTGCCAATATTTATTCTGTGGACGAAACTTTGGGTAAAAAACAATTGATTTTCTTTGGAATTTCAATTCTTGTTGGGGTTTTTATATTCTTGACACGGAGTAAGTTTTTCGAAAATATGTCGGGGATTTTTTATATCGGCGGCGTCTTATTACTCATTGGTTTATTCCCATTTGGTACGGAAATTTTAGGTCAAAAAAACTGGTATAAATTCGGTGGATTCACAATGCAACCTGTAGAATTTGCAAAAATTGGAACTGCCTTAATGTTAGCCAATTACGTTTCTGGACCCGATTTTAATTTAAAATACAATAAGTCTCTTTGGACTTCTTTACTTATTGTTGGGATTCCTGCAGCGGTCGTTTTAATGATTCCCGATGTTGGTTCCTTATTGGTTTTCTTTGCGTTTTCATTTGCTTTATATAGAGAAGGTTTAAGTGGAAAAGTATTTGGTGTAATCGCAATTTTTGCCGCTGTTTTCCTCGTTTCTTTAGCTATAAATCCATGGTACGTCGTTGGTGCAATTGTCCTGTTAACGGTAATTTTACTTTTCTTCAACTACCACAGAATGAGTTGGAATATCGTTTCTGTTTCGTCGATAGCTGGAGTCGTTCTGGTTTTAAGTGCTTTTGCATTAGCAACACCCACAATTTTGGAAAAGCTTCCAAAGCACCAACGGGAGCGTATTGAAGTTCTATATAAAGGGGAAGCCAAGTTCCGAGATACGTCGGGATACAACTTACTGTATTCCAAAACTGCAATTGGGTCGGGCGGATTTTTCGGAAAAGGCTACCGTGAAGGATCGGTAACTCGAGGAAAGTTTGTGCCAGAACAAGAAACGGACTACATCTTTTGTACTGTTGGTGAAGAATGGGGTTTTTTTGGAAGTACGCTTTTAGTCCTGATTTACGCCTTGTTTATTGGTCGAATTTATTATTTATCAGAACGACAAAAGAATGTCTTCAACAGAGTATTTGGGTATAGCTTTGCTTCAATTTTGTTAATGCACTTTGCGATTAATATTGGGATGGTTATGGGACTTTTCCCAACCGTTGGTATTCCGTTACCGTATTTCTCATACGGGGGAAGTTCGCTACTCGCATTCTCTATTATGACGGCTATTTTCTTTAAATTGAATTACGCTGACAAGAACAGCTTGGTTTAAGAAAGAAATCGATTATGAATTTAAAGCCAACAACGGCTCGATAAATTCTCTATCGTTGCTTAATCTCGGTACTTTATTTTGTCCACCTAATTTTCCACGAGACGACATCCATTCGAAGAAAAGATGGGGTTTTGCTTTATGAATAACCGGTTCGCGTAACGTCATATTATTATAGCGTTTGGCTTCATAATCCGAGTTTAATTGCTTTAAAGCATCGTCAAAATGTCTTTTAAAAGCCTCAAAATCTTCGGGTTCTTTGGAGAATTCCATAATCCATTCGTGAGCGCCTTTGGATTTTCCTTCCATAAAAATTGGAGCTCCCGTATATTCTTTAATAATGGAATTGGTTCGTTCACAGGTTTGCTGAAGTGCCGTTTCCACATTATCAATCATCAATTCTTCACCGAAAACATTGATGTGATGCTTGGTTCGACCAGAAATTTTAATTCGATGTGGCTTCAACGAAGTGAAAATTACTGTGTCCCCAATCATATAGCGCCAAAGTCCACCATTTGTGGTAATCACCATCGCGTAATTCTGCCCCAATTCAACTTCCTCAACGGTATACGCTTTTGGGTGTGACTTTCCTAAATCTTCTGTTTTTATGAACTCATAGAAAATACCGTAGTCGAGCATCAACAATAATTCATCAGAACCTCCCTGATCTTGAATTCCGAAAAAACCTTCGGACGCATTATAGATTTCGTAATAATTAATATCTCGTCCAACAACTTCTCGATATTCTTTTTTGTAGGGTTTAAAGCTAATTCCACCATGAAAAAACACCTCTAAGTTCGGCCAAACTTCACCAATACTCCCCTTTCCACTTTCAGCTAAAACTTTTTGCAGCATCACCATCATCCACGAAGGAACTCCAGAAAGGCTACCCACATCCGCAGTTACTACTTCCGAAACTATGGCTTTCATTTTGGTTTCCCATTCCGACATTAAAGACACTTTTTTGCTCGGAACCGTAGTGATTTCTACCCAAAAAGGAAGATTATCAATCAAAATAGCAGATAAATCTCCATATTTCGTGTTGAAGTTTTGATACATTTCTGCGCTTCCACCCAACCGTAAATTTTTGTTCGAAAACAATTTGTTTTCTGGATGGTTGTTCACATAAATAGAAACGAGATCTTTCCCCGCTTTGTAATGACAATCTTGTAAACTGTCTTCTGTAATGGGTATGTATTTACTCTTCGCATTCGTGGTTCCTGAAGATTTTGCAAATTGTTTAATAACGCCCGGCCAAATCACATCCGATTCGCCCTGTCGAGCTCGTTCAATAAACGGCTCATATTCTTCGTAATTAACAATGGGAACTTTATTCTGAAAGTCAGCAATGGTGGCAATGTTTTTAAAACCATATTCCTTACCATAGCATGTATCTTCGGAGCGAAAAAGTTGAGAAAAAAGAATGGCTTGTTGCGTTTGAGAAGGTTCTTTTATGAAACTCTCAATCTGATCAATTCTTTGTTTTATAAACCAATTTACTACGGAATTAAAAAGCGCTTTTGTTGCCATCGAAACAAATATACAGATTTTCTGAACGAGATTCTACACGAATTTGTAACAAAAATCGAAGTTTTTCGTCTAATACTAGAAATAGAGTTACCCATGAAAAACGCAATTGCTTTTGCCTTATTTTTTACTGTATTTAGTATTCAGGCACAGAAAAAATGGACCTTGCAGGAATGTGTAGATTATGCTGCCAAAAATAACTTGCAAATTATCCAAAGTAACCAAAACAAAAGCATTCGTGAGAAAACACTAGAAGCTTCCAAAAAGGAAAAACTTCCTGGAGTTTCGGCTAATTTCAACAACAATGTTTCTTTTGGACAAGGACAAGACGTTTTCGGAAACAACCAGCGTAATGACAATTTCAACAACAGTGCAAATATTGGAGCTAACGTGCTTGTTTTCAACAACGGACGATTAGAAAAACAAGTAAAGCGTGATCTTTTTGAAGTAGAAGCCAGCCAATTTGATGTTGAAAAAATCAGAAACGACATTTCACTAAGTATTGCTGAACAATATTTGAATATCCTTTTAAGCAAAGAGGTTTTAAAAATCAATCAAAGCGCACATGAAAATGCAAAAAAACAATACGAAAGAGCAAAAATTACAACCGAAGTTGGAACAACAGCGCAAACGGTTTTAGCGGAAGCAGAAGCGGCCGTAGCTCGTGAATATCAGAATATTAAAACATCGGAAACCAATACGAAAAATGCGCTTTTAAATCTTGCTATTTTATTGCAATTGGAAGATTTTAGAAATTTTGATGTCGCTGATGCCCCTTATGTTGATCAACTAGAGCCAAATTACATTTCTGCGAATGACGTTTTAACAAAAGCATACGCCAACCAACCACACATCAAAGCAGCAGAAGCGCGAATCAAAGCAGCGGAAGCTCAAACAACAGTTACGGAAACCAATTTTTATCCAACAGTAAGTGCTAACGCAGGAATTGGAACCTTCTATTTTAATTCGTTAAACACAGGAAAAGAATCGAATTTCTTTAATCAATATAAAGACAATTTTGGACAACAAGTAGGCGTTTCCGCAAACATTCCAATTTTCAATAAAGGAATTACGAAGTTGCAAGTGGAACAGGCAAAAATCAATGAAGATATTGCGAAAACAAATCTAGCGCTTCAAAAACAGGATGTTCTTCAAAACGTTCAACGAGCGGAATACAGTGCCGAAAACAATTATGAAATCTACAAAGCAGCCGTTCAATCTGAAAAAAGTTCTAAGCTAGCTTTAGACTTCGCAGAAAAAAGTTATCAAGCGGGTAGATCG
The DNA here is from genome assembly GCF_059509915.1 of Kaistella sp. CFF1-2. Taxonomy (NCBI): domain Bacteria; kingdom Pseudomonadati; phylum Bacteroidota; class Flavobacteriia; order Flavobacteriales; family Weeksellaceae; genus Kaistella; species Kaistella sp. CFF1-2. The sequence continues at coordinate 692,223 of NZ_JCAKLF010000002.1, read as the reverse complement.
AGTATTTATGACCTAAATGTAGCGCGTAATAATTATGCGAATGCACAAGGTGCTGCTGCTCAAGCGAAATACAATTACTTATTTCAAACCAAAGTATTGGAGTTTTATGCAGGAATTCCACTAAGTTTGTAGCATGTCTATTCAGCTGCTGTCTCAGTTTTTGCCACAGCATACCTTTCCGCATCTTCAGAAATGGTTTGGCTCGCATCAAATCCACATTCATATTACCCGTGATCGAAATTCGAAACTTGGGGATTATCGTAAATTGCCCGACAAGTCGCATAAAATCACTTTAAACTCGACTCTAGAACCGGAGTTGTTCTTCTTTGTGTTGACGCATGAATTGGCGCATTTACTTGCTTTTCATCAATACGGATTCCGCATTCCACCGCATGGAACAGAATGGAAAATGGTGTTTCGAAATATGCTTCTTGAAAGCCTAGATGTGTATTCTACAGAATTACAGCAGATTCTCCTTCGGTTTTCTAAATCACCAAAAGCCAATTTTATGGCGAGTGAAGAACTGGTTCGTTATTTTCATCGAGACGAAGGCAATGAGCGTCAAACTTTTGTAGAAAATTTGGATCAAGGTGAGACTTTTGTCTATCGAAAGAAGACCTACGAGTACCAAAAGAAACTTAAAAAAAACTATCTTTGTAAGGAACTGAACAGCGGAAAAACCTATCTTTTCAAAGCGTTGGTTCAAGTTGAAAAACAAAGACTACATGACGACAAATAATAACTATTGTGTAATTATGGCGGGTGGCATCGGAAGTAGATTCTGGCCCTTGAGTACGCAAAAATTTCCGAAACAATTTCAAGACATTTTAGGAACGGGTTCTACGATGATACAGCAAACGTATCAACGAATTTCGGATACCATTCCTAACGAAAATATCTTTGTGATTACCAACAAAGAATATACGGACCTTTGTCGATCTCAACTTCCTCTGGTTCCTGCGGAAAACATCGTTGGCGAACCCATGATGAAGAACACAGCTGCATGCAATTTGTACATGATCAATAAAATTGCAGCGCAAAATCCAGAAGCCAATATTATCGTTCTACCAGCAGATCATTTGATTTTAAATGAAAAACGATTCACTGAAAAAATTGAATTAGCGTTAGAACTTGCCAAGGAAAATGATTATTTGGTTACATTAGGAATTACGCCAACGCGTCCCGATACCGGTTACGGCTATATTCAATATTTGCCGACGAAGAAAGCGCAGTATTATAAAGTAAAAACGTTCACGGAGAAACCTAATTTAGAAATTGCAAAAACCTTTCTAGAAAGTGGCGATTTCTTGTGGAATGCCGGAATTTTTATTTGGAACGTAAAAAGTATTTTAAAATGCTTCAACAAATACCTTCCGGATATGGTTCAACAATTCAATTCGTGTGAATACAATTCAAATAGGGAGGAAGAATGTATTGAGTTAATTTATCCAAAACTTTCTAAAATATCCATCGATAACGGAATTATGGAAAAAGCGGATAACGTGTATGTTATTCCTGCGGATTTAGGTTGGAGCGACCTTGGAACGTGGACTTCCGTTTATGACAATGCAGAAAAAAACGAACTGAATAACGCAATCAATTCTAAAAATATTCTTTCCTACAACAGTACGGGAAATATCGTTTTGGTAAAGAATAAAAACAAAGCGGCTGTCATTGATGGTTTAGAAAACTACATCATTGTAGACACTGATAAAGCCTTACTTATTTGCCCGCGCGACAACGATCAAATGATAAAAGAATACGTAAACGATCTTCGAAACATCAAGCGAGGCGAACGATTTATGTAAATTCAATACAAATCAAATACAAAAAAAATCTGCTTACTCGAGCAGATTTTTTTTTATCTTTAAAATAAAAACATGTTGGTAAAAGTCTATGGAAGTGCAACTTATGGAGTGAGTGCCCAAACCATCACCATTGAGGTTAATGTAGACCCAGGTGTGGGATACCATTTGGTAGGCTTGCCCGATAATGCAATTAAAGAAAGTAGCTACCGAATTTCGGCGGCGCTAAAAAATAACGGGTACAAACTTCCCGGCAAGAAAATCACCATTAATATGGCTCCTGCCGATATGCGAAAAGAAGGTTCTTCCTACGATTTGAGTATCGCTATCGGTATTTTGGCGGCTTCGGGTCAGTTAAAACCTGATTTTATTTCGGAGTATATCATCATTGGTGAGCTATCTTTAGATGGAACGCTTCAACCTATTAAAGGCGGTTTGTCCATTGCGACACAAGCAGCAGCCGAAGGTTTTAAAGGCATTATCTTACCGAAACAAAATGTAAAAGAAGCCGCAATTGTTAGTGAGTTGGATGTTTACGGTGTTGATAGTATTCTAGAAGTCGTTAAGTTTTTCGATGGAGAGCAAGAACTTCAAAAAACAACCATCGATATTGGATTAGAATTTGAAGCAAAATCATCTTCTTTTCCGTTTGATTTTTCCGAAGTGAAAGGTCAGGAATCAGCAAAACGAGCGATGGAAGTCGCTGCGGCAGGTGGACATAATATTATTTTGATTGGTCCGCCCGGCAGTGGAAAAACGATGCTTGCGAAACGTATTCCAAGTATTTTGCCTCCATTAAGTATTGGTGAAGCATTGGAAACAACAAAAATTCACTCTGTTGCTGGAAAAATCGGAACTGAAACATCACTAATGACGATTCGTCCTTTTCGGTCACCTCATCACACAATTTCGGATGTTGCACTTGTTGGCGGTGGAACTTATCCCCAACCTGGTGAAATTTCATTGGCTCACAACGGCGTTTTGTTCTTGGATGAAATGCCTGAATTCAAAAGAAGTGTTTTAGAAGTGATGCGTCAACCGTTGGAAGATCGAACTGTAACAATTTCTAGAGCAAAATTTACGATTAACTATCCCGCAAGTTTTATGTTGGTGGCGAGCATGAATCCTAGTCCAAGTGGATTTTTTCCTGATGATCCAAACAATACGAGTTCACCTTCGGAAATGCAACGATATCTCAATAAATTATCTGGACCACTACTCGATCGTATTGATATTCATATCGAAGTTCCTAAAGTGGAGTTTGAGCAATTATCCGATAAACGACATGGTGAAACAAGTTCAGAAATTCGAAATCGAGTTCTTAGCGCTCGTAAAATTCAAGAAGAACGTTTCCAAGAATCAGATATTTTCTACAACGCCCAAATGGGACGAAAGGATATTGAAAATTATTGCGCTTTAGATTCAAATTCGGAACAGCTACTTAAAAACGCCATGGAAAAACTAAATCTTTCGGCAAGAGCCTACGATCGAATTTTAAAAGTAGCAAGAACAATTGCGGATTTATCCAATTCAGACCAAATTCAATCAGCTCACATCGCCGAAGCAATTCAGTACAGAAGCCTTGATAGAGAGTTTTGGAACGCATAAAAAAACCACCTCGAAAGGTGGCTCATATTACTTAAACTAAAAAATTAGTTTTTCCAAGTTTTATGCTCTTTAGCCTCAGTTCTTTTAACTCCGTTGTTTAAGTTATATGCAAAACCTACTCCTAAAGTTTGTTTCAGCTGAGTTCTTTTAATTTGGTTATGATCGTAAAGTAAATCTAACGTAATTACGGAAGAAACGTACTTGTTAATTTTCAAATTCAAGATTCCGCCATACGATAAAACCAAACGTTCTGGGTGATCTAAATAGTTAGAAAATACAGAGGCGTTGTTTACCAACGTAATGTTTTCCATCAACTTCACTTTATACGTTGCTGTTCCCAAGAAACCGAATTGAAATAATGAAGAATCACCATCATTTTTCAATCCATAAGTTCCTGCCGTTTGCAAATCTTTATCTAAAACAAATGTCCATCTTGCGTTTGCGGGACGAAGCGTCATCGTGAAGTTATCATTCGGTCTGTATGTAAAACCTGCACCAATATTTAGGTATCCTGGTGCCATGAAGTTCGAAATTTTAGCTGCATCAGGATTGTTCCCATCTTCGTAACCCGCTGCAAATTGCGATTGCAAACCAGCTCCTGCAGATACATACCAATTATCTGAAATTTTTCTACCATAATTCGTCGAAAGATTAATCGCGTCTTGCGTTTTTCTTGTTCCGATTCCTTTCGTATTGTTCTGTCCGTAGCCTAAAACAATGACGTTTTCCCAAAGATCTTTATCTTTTTGATAGGTCATATTGTAATTAACACCCGCTAACCAACCTACGTTGTTGGCTCCACCACCAACCCAGTTAGAGAAAGCAGCTTGGTTAAGCATTAAGGTATGTTGACCTTCGATAGACCAATTTTTTACAGTGTCTGAAACAGCAACAGGTTCTGTAGCTTCCTGTGCGAAAGCATGAACGCCTGTCATTGCAAGAAGTGCAAAGAATAATTTTTTCATTAGTGCATTTTTAAATTTTCGGGTGCAAAAATAAGCAAATTATCCTAAATACTCTTTTCCTTTATTTTACAAATGGTTTTAGGAGTTTTGAGTTGGAACTTTTATTAGCTTCCAACCCCATATTATAGATTAAGCCAATTCCCAATGTTTGTTTACGTTGAAGTTTCTGAATCTGGTCGTGATCGTAAATTAAATCTATACTCACATTCGCCGTAATGTATTTGTTGAATTTCATATTCAAAGCACCCGAATACATAATATCAACCCGCTCCATATGAGAAAGATAGTTGGTAAAAAAGTTTAACTGGCTGGTGTAATTCATGTCCTTCATGATTTTCAATCGATGAAGAATATTCAACCTCGCACCAAGCTCCGAACGCACACTTTGACCATCTTTCGTTAAACCGTATTTGCCGGCTTTTTGCAAAAGCGGATCCGTCACAAAAGTAAACTGACCGTTGATTGGCCTAAAAATAATCTGTAAATTTTCTTTAGGATTGTATGAAAAACCGAGACCGAGATTTAAATATCCCGGAGCCATAAATTTCGATATGCGATTTATTGGCGTGGGATCTGGTGTTGCCGAATAATTATATCCTAACGTAAACTGTGAAATAAACTGAACTCCCGTTGATAAATAAAGGTTTCTGTCCAATTCATAACCGTAGTTCAAACTTACATTAATAACGTCCTCGGTTTTTCGTGTACTCTGCCCTTCTTGAGCCACAAAACCATAACCTAATTGAACAATATTTTCGAAATAATGCTTGTAGTTTTTATACGTTAAGTTGTAATTAACCTTGCCTAAAACGCCAATATTATTGTTTCCACCGGCATTCCAATTACTAAATGAAGCTTGGTTAAAAACCAATGAGTTTTGACCAAAGAAAAACCATCGTCTTAAGCTTTCCTTATCTTGTAAAAAGTTATAAGGTGTAATCGGTACTTGCTCATCAAGAAGATGTACCTGAACTACTTTTTCCTTAATATAAACTGTATCATTCAGTTTTTTATCAATTTTTTCAAAAACAGGATTATCCAAACTATCCAAATCAATAGCAACGCGATCCCATTTCTTCTGAGAAATAGAGTCAATTTGTCTTAAAATTTCCTTGTTTTTCTGAGCAAAAAGAAGTTGTGATGCTCCTAGTAAAATGATAGCAATAGTTTTGTTCCTCATAATCACCGTAAATCTCTTCAAAATTACAAATAACAAAAATACTAATTTGTTTGTAACCAAATCTACTGACAAAGATGTAAATTAACCCAAACAAAAAGCCAAAGGGTTTACGCCATATTTTCCGATAAAAAACATTGGCAGTCCTTTTGTAAAAGACATGGAATGATAAAAAAGTTTCTCGTAAGAAGATCGGTTTTATACCCGATCGTTATGCTCATCCTAATGTGGTTGGGTTTTGCGTTGCAACTTTCAGGCGTAGTCACTTCTTGTGATGGCGCCTTAATTCCATTTACACCAGAAGGTTTGGATGGTATTTTATTCAGTCCGTTACTTCATGGAAGTTGGGAACATTTATTGAGTAATTCGGTTCCTATTGGCGTTTTGTTATTTTTATTATTTCAGTTTTATCCGGAAATAGCACCCAAAGTTTTTTTTAGAGGCTGGCTTTTTACAGGATTATTGGTTTGGTTAATGCCTCCTTCTGTATTTTTCGATGGACGGTTAACGTGCATCATTGGAGCGAGTGGAATCGTTTATATGCTGGCGTTCTTTCTGTTTTTTAGTGGTGTATTCCGTTGGAATATGAAGTTGCTTACAATCTCTCTCCTAGTTGTCCTTTATTATGGAAGTTTAATTTGGGGAATGTTACCCGAAGAGCTCTTTTCCGAACTTCAAGAACCTAGCAATATTTCATGGCAAGCCCATTTAGGTGGTGCTGTTGTGGGAAGCGCTTTGGCTTTTATGTATAAAAAGGCAGGCGAAAAAAAGAAAAAATTCATCTGGGAATTTCCTAATTATTATAGCGAAAAAGACGATGTCATTTGGCAGGAATACGTTCGCAATAATCCTGAACATTTTGAAGAACTTCCTCATAAAAAAGAAGATAACCTTTGGGACTATTTGGAAGAAATCCGTAAACGAAAATAAAATTTCGCTACATTTGAGTAAAACACAAAACCATGTTTTCGGAAGAACATTTGTACGCAATTGCACTTCGTAGATGTGCTCACATTGGGGATATTCATTTTAGAAAACTCACTCAAGCATTTGGTTCTGCAGAAACCGTCTGGAAAGAATGCAAAATGATCTTATCCAAGATTGAAGGTTTAAAGCAAAATCGACTTTCCGAAATTGGTAAAAAAGAACATCTTGATTTTGCTGAAAAAGAACTAAAATTTTGTGCGCAGAACAACATTCAAATTCTTTTACGACATCAAAACGAGCTTCCTTATTTTCTTGATGAATGTTCTGATGCACCCGCAATTCTGTATCAAAAAGGAACAATTCACCCAAATCTAACGCCTATAAGTTTAGTTGGGACTCGAAATATGACCGCTTACGGAAAAGGATTCCTAGAAGAGTTTCATAAAAAAGCGCCAAAAAAGCAAATAATAACAGTAAGTGGTTTGGCTCACGGTGTTGATACGCAAACTCACATTTCTTCCTTACAAAATACGATTCCTACAATTGCTGTTCTAGCACATGGTTTTCACACCTTGTATCCCGCTGTGAACAAAAAGCTTGCTCAGGAAATTTTGGAAAATGATGGCGCTTTGTTGACGGAATTTAACTCTTCCCAAAAGCCAGATCGCGAAAATTTTCTTCAAAGAAACCGAATCATTGCAGGGCTTTCTCGAAATCTAATCATTGTAGAAACCGCTTTTGGTGGTGGCTCGATAAGCACAGCAACATTTGCGAATGGCTACAACCGTGATGTTTACGCACTTCCGGGAAAAATCATCGATAAGTACAGCCAAGGTTGCAATCATCTAATTTTTCAAAATAAAGCCGCTGCAATTAGCAATTTTAAAGATTTGTATCAAAATTTAGGATTAAGTTCTTCTAAAAAACAAGCGGAATTATTTCCTGAAGAAACAAAAACTCCGACGCTTTCGGATTCAGAATTGGAAGTGTATACAACCATCAAAAAAACGCCCCTAATTTCACTAGACGAATTGGCCTTAGAAATCGACAGACCTGTCTTTGAGATCTTGCCCATTTTGCTCGAATTGGAAATCAAACAATACATTAAAACCCATTCTGGACGTCAATTTTCCGTAAAATAAATTTTTATTTATTATCAAATCAAAATTATTTTTCTTAAAAATATCATTTTTTAATATTTTTTATCATTCTTTCATAAACTATTAAAAATCAATTTAAACATTTGATTCTATTTTGCGAATACGTAAAATAAATATTGTGTCGTTTGAAAAAAAAATTAAATTTGATTGAATTAAATGAATTCATCACTAACGTATGGAACAACACAATATCGACCAAAAAATCCAGGATTTTATCGCTAGAATTGAAGCAAAAAATCCCAACGAACCCGAATTCTTACAAGCTGTAAAAGAAGTTGCTGCAACAGTAATTCCTTTTATCGCTTCGAAGAAAGAATACAGCGGAATGAAACTTCTTGAAAGAATGGCTGAGCCAGAAAGAGTAATTATTTTTCGTGTTGCTTGGGTTAATGACAAAGGAGAAATCCAAGTAAACAGAGGGTTCCGTATCCAAATGAACTCTGCAATTGGACCATACAAAGGAGGAATTCGTTTCCATCCAACAGTGAATTTGTCTGTTCTTAAATTCTTAGCTTTCGAGCAAGTTTTCAAAAACTCACTAACGACACTTCCGATGGGTGGTGGTAAAGGTGGAGCTGATTTTGACCCAAGTGGAAAATCAGACATGGAAATCATGAGATTCTGCCAAGCGTTTATGACAGAACTTTGCAAACACATCGGTCCAGAAACGGACGTTCCTGCGGGAGACATCGGTGTTGGAGCAAAAGAAATTGGATATTTATTCGGTCAATATAAGAGAATCCGTAATGAATTTACCGGAGTACTTACGGGTAAAGGATTAGCTTACGGAGGATCATTAATTCGTCCTGAAGCAACAGGTTATGGCGTTGTTTACTTTTCAGAGCAAATGTTAAAAACCATCAACCAAGATCTTAAAGGTAAAACAGCATCGGTTTCAGGTTTCGGTAACGTAGCTTGGGGTGTTGTAAAAAAATTGGATGAATTAGGTGCAAAAGTCATTACGATTTCTGGTCCAGACGGTTACATCTACGATAAAGACGGGATTTCTGGTGAGAAAATTGAATATATGCTTGAGCTTCGTGCCTCTGGAAACAACAGAGCGGAAGATTATGCGAAGAAATTTCCATCTGCTGAATTCCACGCTGGAAAGAGACCTTGGGAAGTGAAATGTGATTTGGCATTCCCTTGCGCCACTCAAAATGAACTGGATTTAGACGATGCTAAAAAATTGGTTGCTAACGGAACTATTTGTGTTACCGAAGCGGCAAACATGCCTTCGACTTTAGATGCGATTAATTATTTCTTGGATAACAAAGTATTATTCTCTCCAGGAAAAGCCTCTAACGCAGGTGGTGTAGCAACTTCTGGTCTTGAAATGACGCAAAACTCTATTCGTTTGAACTGGACTTCAGAAGAAGTTGACGCTCGTTTGAAGGAAATCATGATCGGAATTCACAAAGCGTGTAAAGAATACGGCAAAGAAGACGACGGTTATGTAAACTACGTAAAAGGAGCTAATATTGCTGGTTTTGTGAAAGTTGCGGAAGCCATGCTTGCACAAGGAGTTGTATAAAACCAACTTGATAAAAATAGAAAAGCATCGAAATTTCGATGCTTTTTTTATGGTTGAATTTTCTTTTTCAAACTTTCTAGGAACTCAAAAGTTGCTGGGCAAATCGATGCATTTTTAATGGTTAAATGATTGATTTGATAAATCTTTTTTCGATCGGTATGTGGATATTCTCGACACGCTTTTGGCCGAACTTCGTAGATAGAACACGTGTTATCGTCATTCAAGAAGAAACAAGGAAGGTTCTGTAAAACCTTGTCGCCGTCCTCATCGGTCCGTAGAAATTTAGCTTCAAAATCAGATGCTTTTAGGCGAAAATGTTTGGAAATTCGCTCAATATCTTTTTCGGTATAAAGTGGCCCTGTCGTTTTGCAACAGCGCGCACATTGCAAGCAATCAATCTTTTCAAAAACCTCATCATGCGTTTCCTGAACCACATAGTCTAAATTTTTCGGCGGTTTTTTCTTCAACCCATCCAAAAATTTTTTATGTTCCTTTTGTTTCTGCTTTGCTTGGTCTTGATACCATTCCAAATTCATTTTGCAAAAATAAAATATTTCCATTGATCAACCTATGGATATTAATCATTTGAAATTATTTGACAATCAACTATATAATTTCTAATTTCGAAGAATGAAAGACATTCAAACCCAAGAGGACATTCAAAAATTGGTGGATTCTTTTTATCTGAAGGTTCAAAAAGACGAAACCATTGGTCATTATTTCACCTCCATTGCAAAAGTAGATTGGAGTCATCATTTACCAAAAATGTATCAGTTTTGGGAAACGTTATTGTTTGGAAATGTCTCCTACAAAGGAAACCCAATGGCGGTTCACTTTCCAATCAATGCGATTAAATCAATTGAAAAACGACATTTTGAACACTGGATTTCACTTTGGACACAAAGCGTCCATGAAAATTTTGAAGGCGAAATCGCCGATCTAGCCCTTTATAAAGCAAAAAACATAGCTAATCTAATGGCGTATAAAATGGAAACCGCGACGAAACTTAGAGAAGGATAGTAAATTCAAGGCTGTCAATTCGAATAAAAATCAACCAGTTTTCGATACAATTTTCTACGAAAATCACTCAAACTGACGGAGTTTCGTTTTTATAGCATCAGAATAATTTTCACCTACGGAAAAATCACATAAAAAATATACGCTGCGAGATTGACTAACAAAACGACTCCGTATAGCACATTCGTTTTTCCGCGGCTTAGTGAAAGCATTACCGTAAAAATGGATAAGGATAAAAGAATAATGGATTTTTTATCTAAACCTAAAACGAGCGGAATATCAAAAACAATACACACTACGGAAACCACTGGAATGGTCAATCCAATACTTGCCAGCGCCGAACCTAAGGCCAAATTCAACGAAGATTGAATTCGATCATTTTTAGCAGCACGAATCGCAGCCAAGCCTTCAGGAAGCAGAACGACGGCTGCAATAATCACCCCGACTAAACTTTGTGGCGCACCAAAATCTTGGACAATCTCTTCGATGGTTGGTGATAATGATTTTGCCATAAAAACGACGATTGCTAAGCAAATCACCAAAAAAAGCAAACTAATCGCTGTTTGCGAATTGGATGGCGGATCGGCCTCATGATCAGCTTCTAAATCACCTTTTACAATAAAATAATTACGATGCCGTACCGTTTGCACCATTAAAAAGGCAGAATAAATAATCAAACAAGCCAATGAGACAAAAATAAGCTGGGTATTGGTGTAGAAAGGCCCCGCATGACTGGTGGTATAATTGGGTAAAATTAAAGTCATTATTAAGATAGCAACCAAACAAATTAATGAAGTCGTGGCTGAACTTCGAGCAAATATTTGTTCGAAGTATTTGACACCACCAATCAAAATACAAATCCCAATAATCCCGTTCAAGATGAGCATAATTGCTGCAAAAACGGTATCTCGAGCATAAGTCATGGCATTTTCGCCACCAGCAATCATCAAAGAAACAATCAACGAAACTTCTAAAATCGTAATACAAACGGCTAAGATTATGGTTCCGAAAGGTTCGCCTACTTTATGCGCAACAACTTCTGCATGATGAACTGAAGAAATTACACTTCCGATTAACAAAAGCGCGCCAATACTCGTCATCAAGCCGCTGTCGTCTATCAGTCCAGAAAAATAAAATAAACCCGATAAAATCGGAACGAGGATTGTCCAGTGTAGCAAATGTTTTAATTTCATCGGTTTATCTATTTAATTTTTGGATACATATTCTTTTAGATCCTGCCTTTCAAAAAACCCTGCCTTACATCTTCATCCAGCTTTTCAATTGCGTATCGCAAAGACGTCCGTGGCATGGATTGATAATGGACTTTTAAGAAGTCGAGTAATTCTTTTTCGTTTTTATTTCCCATTTCTCGTAGCAACCAACCATTGGCTTTATGCATCAAATCATGAGGATGTTGCAAATTATTTAGCGCCATTTTCTTTGTTAATTCGTACTGTCCTTTTTTGATATAATGCATGGTTGCAACAACAGCAATTCGTTTACTCCAAAGGTTTTCTTCATCTGAAAGTTCATGTAAAATAGATGCATCTTGAGTTTCAAAACAATGACGACCTAAAATTTTATAACATGAACTATCTACTAAATCCCAATTATTTATGAACTCTTTATGTTTCAAATAAAAATCAACAATCGCCTGTTTCTCATCCTCTTTTTTTGATTTTTCATATTTGGAAACTAGCATCAACAACGCTAAATGACGATGTTCATGAACGGGAGACGACAAAAGTTCCGCAAGCTCATTTAAAGAAATTTTATTCCAATATTCCTTTCCAACCGCACGCTGATCTGGAACCGTAACACCTATAAACAAATCACCTTCGGCATATTCACCCTTTCCCGCTTTAAAAAAACGAGGGTAAAACGCTTTTTTTTCGGGCAAAGCCAGCGTTTCTAAAGCCAGTTTTATTTCATCAACTATTCTCATATTAATCGGTATAGGCTTTTTCGTCTTCTTGCTCAACAATTTTAGTTGGATTAGCCACTTTTGCAATCGCTAGCCCTTGAACTACAATTGAAAAAACGACAACACAATACGTCAAACTGATAATAACATCCGAATAATCATTCTTAGGAATGGACAACGCCAAAGCGATGGAAACGCCTCCACGAATTCCTCCCCAAACCAAAACCTTGATCGTTTGCGGTGCAAAACGATGTTTGTACGCCATAAACTTGGTCGGAATAAAAATGGAAACCCATCTTGCAAATAGCACAATCAAAATACAAATTGCGCCACCCCAAATATAATCTTCTAAATTTTTGATAATCAACAATTCTAAACCGATAAAAAGGAATAAAACAGCATTCATAATTTCATCAATCAACTCCCAAAATTTCAATAAATAATCTTGAGTTTCGGACTTCATTTTGAACTTAATATTGAAATTCCCCATGAACAATCCTGCTGCAACCATCGTAAGCGGACTCGAAAGATGCATGGAATGCGCAATTAAATAACCCCCCATCACCACAGATAACGTTACCAAAACGGAAAGAATGTAGTCGTTGACATTACGCATCGCACGAGAAGCAATAAAACCGAGAACCACACCTAGTAAAATTCCGCCGCCGGCTTCTTTCAATAAAATTCCACCGATGTTTTCAATCGTTAAATCCACATTTTTACCTGTTGCTAGCTGAAGCAATACGGCAAAAACCACAACGCCCATACCGTCATTAAACAAGGATTCTCCCGCAACTTTCGTCTCCAATTCTTTAGAAACATTGGCTTTCTTTAAAACACTTAGAACCGCAACAGGATCGGTTGGTGAAATAAGCGCACCAAAAACCATACACCATAAAAACGGAATTTTCAAGCCTAAAATAGGCATAATGTAATACGTTGCGACTCCCACAACAATGGTTGAAATAATCACACCAATAGTCGCAAAGAGCATTACGGGGCCCATTTGTTCCTTTAAATCTTTGATATTAACCCGAATGGCACCTGCAAAAAGTAAAAAATTAAGCATAGCGCCCATTAGAACTTCGGTAAAATCAAAACTTCCTAAAAGTTCGTGAACATGCTCTGTCGTTTTTGGCAACAGCGATTCTCCAAAAAATATCAAAACAACAGAAACGCAAATCGCAATAATCATAATCCCAATCGTACTTGGAAGCTTGAGCAATCGATGGTTGATGTACTCAAAAATTGTTGCCAAAACGATAAGAACCGAAAATGAATAATATAATTCCATAAAGACCTCTACATAAATAGTTTAAATGTAATTTTCATGATTAAAAATTACCAGAAAAGCAAGTTTAAAACATTTTCCTTACAAAGTTCTGAATTTTTATAGGTTTCTGAAAACGAAAACGCAATTATTTTTACTAAAAATATAGTTAAAAAAGCAAAAAAAAGACCTAAAACGATGTTTAGGTCTTGTTATTATTTTATTTTTGGATTTATTCAGAAACACTTTCGTCTTCGTCATTATCAAAATATTCAAATAGAAAATCGTTGTACGGAAATCTTGAAATGTGTATTCTCATGACTTCGTCGTAAATCATTTTCTTCATTTCTGGGAAGTTTTCCTTCGTTAACGCCGAAATAAAAACCGTTGGATGTTTTGACTTTGCCATCCACGTTTTCTTCCATTCCTCCAGCGAAATATTTTCTTTTGATGATGGTGTAAGATCATCCTCGTCCTTCTTCACATACGAGAAGTCGTCAATCTTGTTAAACACCATAATCACGGGTTTTTGGTGCGCATCAATTTCTTGTAAAATCTGATTCACCGACGCAATATGATCTTCGAAGCTTTCGTGCGAAATATCAACAACGTGAATCAACAAATCGGCTTCACGAACCTCATCCAAAGTTGATTTAAAGGATTCTACCAACTGTGTTGGTAATTTTCTGATAAACCCTACCGTATCAGTCAATAAGAAAGGTAAATTTCCAATCACGACTTTACGAACAGTTGTATCTAAAGTTGCAAAAAGCTTGTTTTCTGCAAAAACCTCGGACTTCGACAACGCATTCATCAAAGTTGATTTCCCAACATTGGTATAGCCCACCAAAGCCACTCGAACCATCTTTCCACGGTTGTTTCGTTGGGTTGCCATTTGCTTGTCTATGGTTTTCAATTTTTCTTTCAGCAAGGAAATTCGGTCACGGATGATCCTTCTATCGGTTTCAATTTCCGTTTCACCAGGACCACGCATCCCAATTCCCCCACGTTGACGCTCCAAGTGCGTCCACATTCGAGTCAAGCGAGGGAGTAAATATTCGTATTGGGCTAATTCTACTTGAGTTCTCGCATAAGAAGTTTGTGCTCTTTGGGCGAAAATATCAAGAATCAAATTAGTTCTGTCAAGGATTTTCACTTCCATCTCGCGCTCCAAATTCTTAAGCTGCGAGGGAGAAAGTTCATCATCAAAAATTACCGTTCCTATTTCGTGTTCTTTGATATAATTTTTGATTTCTTCAGCTTTTCCGCTTCCTACAAAGGTTTTAGAGTCGGGCTGTGAAAGCTTTTGCACAAAACGTTTATCCACTGTAGCTCCGGCTGTATAAGCCAAAAACTCCAGTTCGTCCATATATTCTTTAAGCTTATCCTCATCCTGATCTCGGGTAACCAAACCTACTAAGACCGCCTTTTCGTATTGATGTTCTTTTTTCTCTAACATTCAGTAAGTATCATTTTTTACAAGATATTCATTTCTTGTTTCGGCCACAAAATTAGGTGTAATTTTTCTTAAAAGCAGAAACTTAGACTTGAAAAAGCTTGATTTTTTTATGGTTTATAATTTGATTTTAGCTTCCAATTAATCCCAATCCGCTGCTACAAACTTGATTTTTGAACCGTCAGCGTTGTATAATGTTAAAAAGTGACCTTCTACCAAATATGCTTTAGTTCCTTTTAAAAACCCATTAAGTTTGAGCCTCAAATTTCCATTAATTTCCCCCGAACAGGATTCAACAGGATTAGGATTCACCCAGATTTTCACTTTATTTTCGGATTTTACAACAAAAGAAATTTGCTGCGATTTACAACCTACATAAACAACGGTATGTTTTTGTGCAAGATCCATTCCCACATTGTACTGCATAAGCAGTTGTTTATTAAAATCTGAAAACTCAATAAGTTTCCAGTCTCTTTTTAATTTTGGATCCAATCTTTTCTGTGATGAACACGAAAGAATTATAAAACATAAAACAAAGAGACCACTGGTTACAACTAATTTCCTCATAATTTCTAGATATCATTAAATTTTTAACCCTCAATAGAATAGGTATTATGCCTAAAATTACTAAATTGCGGCTAAAATTTTACTCAATGAAACGAATATTTTTAGCACTTACCTTCTTATTGAGCTTTTTCCAATTGAAAGCTGATGAAGGAATGTGGCTGTTAATGCTTATCAAAAGACTAAACGGTGTTGATATGCAGAAAGAAGGCCTAAAACTTACTCCAGAAGAAATCTACTCTGTAAACAACTCTAGTGTAAAAGACGCTATTGTACAATTCGGAGGTGGATGTACTGCCGAGATGGTTTCGGAACAAGGTTTATTATTCACCAACCACCACTGTGGATATGGTAATATCGCTGCTTTATCTACACCAGAAAAAGATTATTTAACAAACGGATTTTGGGCAATGAAAAAAGATCAGGAACTTCCTGCTCCAGGTCTTAGCGTACGTTTCTTAGTTCGTATGGATGATGTTACAGCGCGTATCAACGGAAAGTTGAACAACTCAATGACATCAGAAGATCGTAACAAAACGATTGCTGCAGAATACAAAGCAATCCAAACGGAAAATGCTGAAAACGGAAAATATACGGTTGTCGTTCGTGATTTCTTCAACGGAAATGAATTCTACTATTTTGTATATCAAGATTTTAAAGATGTTAGATTAGTTGGTACGCCGCCAAATTCTTTAGGAAAATACGGAGGTGATACAGATAACTGGGAGTGGCCAAGACATACAGCAGACTTCTCTGTATTCAGAGTTTATGCGGATGCCAACGGTAACCCTGCAGAATATTCTCCGAACAACGTTCCGATGAAGCCTAAACATTCGTTGCCAATTTCTTTGAAAGGATATGAAAAAGATAGCTTCACAATGATCTTAGGGTTCCCAGGAAGAACAAACAGATATTTGACTTCTTACGGAATTGATCAAATGGTTAATAGAGATTATCCAGCTTGGGTAGAATCTTCTAAAATGGCTATGGACGTGATGAAGAAGTACATGGACAAAGACCAAGCGACTAAACTAAACTACGCTTCTCAATACGCAAGTGTTGCCAACTATTGGAAAAACAGACAAGGAACAATTGACGCTGTTTTGAAGAATGGAACCATTACAGACAAGCAAGCTGTAGAAAAAACATTCCAAAATTGGGCTGTACAAGGTGCTAATGATGCTATTTATGGCGGGGCACTTGGAAATATTGAAGGGTATTACAAGCAAACTTCCAACAGAAATGTTGAAAGAAACTACAGTTCTCAATTGCAAAGAAATGCGAAATATATTTCTGCTGCTTATAACTTAGGTGCTGCTTTGAAAACGTATGCGGATCAAGATGCGGCTGGACAAGCGGGAATGAAAGAAAAGTTGGTTAAAAACGTAACTAACTTCTATGAAAAATTCAACACGCAGCTAGAAGGCGAAATGCTTACGCAAATGATTGCACTTTACCAAAGAAAAGTGAACTCGGACGTAGCATCTCCAACATTAGCGAAAGTTGATGCAAATACAGTTTCTAACGTTGCAATGTCTTCAATTTTTGCCAACAAAGAATCTGTAATGAACTTCATTAACAATCCTGATCGATTGAAAATTGATGCAGATCCATTAAAGAAAATCGCTGACGGATATATTAATGATCAAAAATTATTGGGTGAACGATTCGTGAAAATCGACGATAAATTCCAAGATAACACACGTTTGTTCTTGAATGGTTTAATGAAATCTCAGCCGAACAAAAGCTTCTACCCAGATGCTAACTCTACAATGAGATTAACATACGGAAAAGTAACGACGCTTCCTGAGCGTTCTGACAGACAGTACTACGGTATTTCTGAGAAAAACAACTACTACACTGACGTAAGAGGTATGGTTGCTAAATATAAGAAAGGTGATGAAGAATTCGATCTTCCTCAACAATTCTTGGACATGATGAAGAAAAAAGATTACGGAATGTATGCGGACAAGAAAACGAAACAGCTTCACGTAAACTTCCTTTCTGATAACGACATCACGGGTGGTAACTCGGGTTCTCCAATCTTGGATGCACACGGAAACCTTCTAGGTCTTGCTTTCGACGGTAATTCTGAAGCACTAAGTGGTGACATCGTTTTCGAACCAGAATGGCAAAAAACAATCAACGTTGACGTTCGTTTTGTTCTTTGGACAATCGAAAAATACGGTAAAGCTGGTCACTTAATCAGTGAAATGAAATTGGTAAAATAAGAACCAATTTACATCATACAAAACCGCAGAATAATCTGCGGTTTTTTTTATTTTCGTTAGTAAGATTTTGAACAGAATGAAACCTATAGAAACCGAACGCCTACTCATTCGACATGTAAATTTGGATGATGCTGAATTTATTTTGAAGCTATACAACGATCCCTTGTTTATTCGAAATATCGGCGATCGGAACATGAAAACAATAGACGATGCAAAAGCCTATATTGAAAACCGATTTTTTCCTCAAATTGAAGAAAAAGGCTACGGAAATTGCACCATAATTCTGAAAGAAACCAACGAAAAAATAGGCGGTGTGGGGATTTTTCATCGACCTGAATTTGAAATTCCAGATATTGGCTTTTCATTGCTTCCCGAATTCCACGGAAAAGGATTGGCTTTTGAAGCAGCTTCTGCATTGCTAGAGAATACGAAAGACGAATTTAATATCAAAGCAATTTCTGCAATTACAACCAATGAAAACCAAGCTTCTCAAAATCTGATTGAACGTCTTGGATTGGTGTATCTAAGAGATGAACTTTTCCCTGAAACCAACGAAATATTGCGTTACTACGAAGCACATTTTGGCTAAAAAAGGGCTTGAAAGACGTAAAATGCCGATTTTTTAAGAAATTTAACAGAAAAATAAGATAATTTTTACATGAAATAGTTGCACAAATCGTCTATTCATCTATATTTGCATTACATTTTATAACAATTATCAACAATGAAAGAATTAATCGAAAAAATCAACGCAGAATTTGAAACATTTAGTTCAGAAGCAAACGCTCAAGCTGAAAAAGGAAACAAAGCAGCTGGAACAAGAGCTAGAAAAGCAGCTTTAGAGTTAAGCAAACTATTCAAAGAATTCAGAAAAGTATCTGTAGAAGAAGCTAAAAAATAATTCTTCGCAAATCGAAATACAAAAAAGCCCGAATTATCGGGCTTTTTTTATTCTAATATTTGGGCGGCGTGATCTTTGGTTTTTACTTTCGAAATCACTTCGCTACAAACACCGTTTTCATCAAAAATAAACGTTGTTCTTACAATTCCCATAAATTCCC
Source organism: Kaistella sp. CFF1-2 (assembly GCF_059509915.1). Classification (NCBI taxonomy): domain Bacteria; kingdom Pseudomonadati; phylum Bacteroidota; class Flavobacteriia; order Flavobacteriales; family Weeksellaceae; genus Kaistella; species Kaistella sp. CFF1-2. The sequence goes on along the minus strand of NZ_JCAKLF010000002.1, from coordinate 673,524 downwards.
TACCCATAAACTTCTTCAGCTGCCATACGCCAAATTTATCAATGATATCATGCGATTCGTCAGAAATCAAATCGTAATTCAACTCATTTTTGGTATGAAAATTTTTCTGACGTTTCACCGAATCAGCACTTGCGCCAATAACCCGAAACCCTTTTTTCTTCAGAACTGAAAAATTATCTCGAATGTTGCATACTTCCGCAGTACAACCCGGCGTACTTGCTTTTGGATAAAAAAACACCACCAATTTCTTCCCTTTCAACGTTTCCGATTTTATTATTTTTCCGTCCTGATTAAGTCCTTCAAACTCGGGAAGTTGATCTCCTACTTCTAGCATATTTCGTATTTTTACACAAATTTAGCATTAAAATGACCAAGAAACAAAGAGCGCAAATTGTGATGGACGAATTAGAACGATTGTATCCCGTGATTCCCGTCCCTTTAAATCATAAAGATCCGTTTACGCTTTTAGTTGCTGTGGCCTTGTCTGCACAAACCACGGATAAAAAAGTGAATGAAAAAACGCCTGCTTTATTCGAAGTAGCTGATACTCCCGAAAAAATGGCAGCGATGGAAGTTGCCGAAATTAAAGAGTACATCAAAGAAATTGGCCTCGCGAATCAAAAGGCTAAAAATTTAAAAGGAATGGCTCAAATGCTTTTGGACAAGCATCAAGGTGAGGTTCCTGAATCTTTTGAATTGATGGAAGAACTTCCTGGCGTAGGTCACAAAACTGCTTCTGTAGTGATGAGTCAAGCTTTTGGTCACCCTGCATTTCCTGTAGATACACACATCCACCGATTGATGAAACAATGGAAACTTTCCGAGGGAAAAAATGTGGTTCAGGTTGAGAATGATGCAAAAAAAATATTCCCTAAAGAACGATGGAACAGATTGCATCTGCAAATCATCTTCTATGGAAGGGAATATTCTCCTGCTCGAGGAAATCAATCAAACGATTTTATCACCCCGATGGTTTTATCTAAATAAATTAGCTCAAAGGCGATCCCTCAGGGATATCACAACGGTGTCCCGGTTCTCCATGCGGTGGGTTCATTCCTGGCGCTGTCACTGTAGTAGCTTCTGTTTGCTGAGGAATAACTTGAGGTTGTTGAATAACTTGTGGTGCTGGTTGCTGAACAGGTTGTTGTGCCGGCGCACTGTTCAATGGTGCTCCTACCGGAATATCACAACGGTGTCCTGGAAGCCCATGCTCGGGATTCATTCCTGCAAGGGCAGCATTTGGTGTTGCTCCCGAAGGAGCCGTTACTACCGATGGATTCGCAACTGAAATTGTTGAATCAGTAGTTGCTACCTTTCCAGAATCAGAAACAGCAGTTTCATTCTCCAAAATCGTTGCCGATTGATCTTTCTTTGCACACGATACCACAAATAATGAAATGGCTAAAGGTGCGATGTATTTAAAGCTCATCAAAAATGGGTTTTAAAATTCAAAAAAAATTAGTTTTTCACCAATAAACGGAAACCTTCTCCATGTACGTTGATGATTTCTAAACCTTCATCGTCTTTCAATAGCTTTCTCAATTTCGCAATATAAACGTCCATACTTCTTGCTGTAAAGTAGTTTTCTTTTTTCCAAATTTTGCGCAAAGCAAGATCTCTAGGCATAAAATCGTTTCTGTGAAGGCAAAGAAGTTTCAACAATTCATTTTCTTTTGGTGAAAGTTTGTACTCATTATCCCCTACTTTCAATTGTCTAAGCATAGAATCAAAATAGATATTACTGATTTTGAACTGCTCTTGATCTTCATTTTCAAGCGTTGCACTACGTTGAAGAATCGCTTTAATTTTGTACAACAAAAGCTCCGTATCAAAAGGTTTTGTAATATAATCATCTGCCCCAATTTGATATCCTTTCAAAATATCTTCACGCATATTTCTTGCTGTTAAGAAGATAATTGGCGTGTTTTTATCCATTTTTTTCACGTCTTCAGCCAAAGAAAAACCATCTTTTTTAGGCATCATCACGTCGAAAATACAAATGTCAAATTCGTTTTCTGTAAACTCTTTTAATCCTTGTTCACCATCTGTAGCCAAGGTTACTTCAAAGTTATTAATGGTTAAGTAATCTTTTAAAACCGCTCCAAAACTTTGGTCGTCTTCTACTAGTAAGATTCTATTGCTCATATTTTTTGATTTTTAATTTTGTTCTTTAAAGATTCATCGGAAGTTTTACGGTAAACACCGATCCATTTCCTTTAGACGAATCCACACTTATCTGACCTTTATGTAGCTCGATAATTCGTTTTACATAGGATAGTCCCAATCCTTGTCCTTTTACATTATGGATATTTCCGGTTTCTTCACGGAAGAACTTTTCGAAAATTCGACCTTTATTTTCCGTATCCAAGCCCATTCCCTTATCGGAAACCTGAATCACGTACCAATTTCCTTCATTCGAAGTTTTAATAAGAATTTCTGGCGTTTCTGGCGAATACTTATTGGCGTTATCCAAAAGATTCACCAAGGCATTCGAAATATGGAATTCATCCAATTTGAAATTGTATTTACTCGCTGTAAATTCTTTTGTTAATGTTCCTTTTCTTTCATTCACGATGAGTTGGAAAGATTCTGAAATCTTGTTTATCATTTCTCGAACGTTGGTTTCCTTCAAAAACAATTCCACTTCGTTACGTTCCAATTTCGACATATTCAGAACGTTTTCCACTTGCTTTTTCATTCTCAAATTCTCTTGTTTGATGAGCTGAGAATAGTATTTTACTTTATCTGGATTTGTTGCGATAAGATCATTTGCCAATGAATCCGTCGCCACCGAAATCGTAGCTAAAGGGGTCTTAAACTCATGCGACATATTGTTGATGAAATCCGTCTTAACATCAGCAATTTTCTTTTGCTTCATCATGTAATTAATGGAAACGATGTAAATTCCTAAAATCGTAAGCAACGAAAGGAATGTTCCCAAAAGCATTGGAAGATTATCTTTGAAAAGCGACGTGTTTTTTCTTGGAAAAACCACGGCTAGTGAAAACAACGTTTTATCTTCTCCGTCCGAAAACAAAGCGTGTTTATAGTTGAAATTATCCTTATTCTCCTTGTAAGCCTCCGTCGTTATCGAAGTTATTTTATTGTGCTTATCAAACACTCCAAAACCAAAACGCGTATCAACACCATTGGCTTTCAATTCTTGCGCAAGGATGGATTCTATCGTTTTTTTGTCAACTCGTTTTTCTATGGGGAGATTGGTTGCATTCACACGTACAAATTCCTTCATTTGATATTCTCCAGAACCTAAAGTTGAATTGAGATCGCTGGTTAAAATTTCTGGTGTTAAACCACCGCCTTTAATCTTCAGCAAACCTTCATCCGTATACATTTTCGTACGGATTAAGCTATCGCCTTGATTGGAAATAGGAACATCTTGATTTTGTAGAATACTTTTATGATACGAGATCACGCTCTGCGAAGCGGAATCTTCTTTCTGCTGAATCGTCGTTAAAGTAGGTTGTTTACTATTTGCCACAACCGTTTTTCCGAAGTTTTTATAGTCTTCGTTTAAATATTTGTAAACCTCAGCTTCTGATATTTTCTTCACCGACTCGTCTAAAGCCGTGCTTACCTTATTGGAAAAATCCTGATCTAGAGCACCATAATATTCTTTCAGCCACTTAATCTGCAAAGTGACGAAAATGATCAGGGACACCGACATTAAAAAGGAAATAATAGGAATAAACCTTTTATTCATAACATATTTTCTGTTTCAAATGTTAAAATTAATGCATTTAAGAATATTAAAACAAAAAAAGACACAAAAAATTGCGTCTTTTATATTAAAATTTGGAATTTTAACAAATTTTTATCAATCCAATTGATTTAAAATCGCTTCTGGAAAAAGCATTTCATCAATAAAATAATGAATCACTGCTTTTTTCATTAAAACCGATTGTTCGTTGGGTTTTAATTCCGGAAGTTCTTCAAGCTCTTCAAAATGCGGAAAGCCACCCTCATCATAATGCGTAAACTTGTAGTACCCAAATGGCTCCAGCAATCGACAAACAGCGATATGAATTAAATTTACTTTATCGTCTTTTGTATAATCTTGACTTCCGCTACCCAATTCTTGAACACCAATTAAAAACAAAATTGTCTCTATGCTGACGTTTTTTTCGGTATCAAATCGTTCTTGAAAAAAATGTTCTACTTCCGTCCAAAGTTCTCCTTCTGTAATCATATCTCGTTATTTTTTCCTTCTAATTTTAGTAAAAATGCATATTCTAAAGCGTCTTCCTTCAAACTTTCAAAGCGTCCGCTAGCGCCACCATGTCCCGAACTCATATCTGTTTTAAAAAGTAAAAGATTAGAATCTGTTTTCAAATCTCGCAATCTTGCCACCCATTTTGCTGGTTCCCAATACTGCACTTGCGAATCATGAAATCCCGTTGTTACCAATAAATTAGGATAGTCTTTCGCCTCCACATTATCGTATGGCGAATAAGATTTCATATACTGATAATATTCTTCATCATTGGGATTCCCCCACTCATCGTATTCTCCCGTCGTTAGAGGAATCGTTTCGTCCAACATTGTTGTCACCACATCTACAAACGGAACTTGTGAGATAATTCCATTGAAAAGACTTGGTTCCATATTCATTACAGCGCCAACGAGTAAACCTCCAGCGCTTCCGCCCATCGCATATAAATGCTTTTCCGATGTATATTTTTGTTGAACCAAAAACGCTCCGGCATCAATAAAATCGTAGAATGTATTTTTTTTATCCAACATTTTACCATCTTCATACCAATCACGGCCTAAATATTCACCACCACGGATATGTGCAATTGCGTATATAAATCCGCGATCCAAAAGTGACAATCTCAAGCTTGAAAAACTCGCATCCACGGTATGTCCATAACTTCCATATCCGTACAACAATAAAGGGGTGTCGCTATTTTTCGGCGTGTCTTTATGATACACCAACGAAATCGGAACATGCTCAACTCCATCGCGAGACGGCGCCCAAATCCGTTCGGAAATATAGTTTTCTGAAACAAACTTTCCTCCAAGAACCTCTTGTTGTTTTAAAACAGTCGTTGTTTTGCTATTCATATCATACTCAAACGTCGTACTTGGCGTCGTTAATGAAGAATATCCAAAACGTAATTTATCGGTGTCAAATTCTAAATTCAACCCAATATATGCTGTATATGTTGGATCGTGGAATGGAATTTCGTGTTCTTCGTCGGAAATGGTATCGATGATTCGAATTTGCAGCAAACCACGTTCGCGCTCTTCAATCACCAAATAGTTTTTAAAAATTTCAAAACCTTCCAATAAAACCTCTTCACGATGCGGAATTAGTTCCTTCCAGTATTCTTTCGAACATTGGTTAACTTTTGCGGTTACGATTTTAAAATTCGTAGCTTCACCTTCATTAGTAATAATGTAAAATTCGTCTTGATAATGCTCCACCGCATATTCTAAATCTTCTTCACGCGGTTGAAGAATCGTCCATTCTGCATGAATATCAGACGACGGAATAAAACGGTGCTCATCCGAAATGGTACTCGAGGACGAAATAAAAATATAATCTAAGGATTTCGATTTGTAAACATTAACATCAAATGATTCGTCTTCCTCATGAAAAATCAAAACATCCTCCGAAGAATCGGTTCCCATTTGATGACGATATACTTGAAATGCACGTAACGACTCGTCTTTTCTGATGTAAAAAACATGCTGATTATCGTTTGCCCAAACCACTTTTCCGGTAGTATTTTCTATTTGATCTTTTAAAACATCACCTGTTGCGATGTTTTTAAAATTCAATGTATAAATTCGGCGTCCTTGTTCATCGGAAGAAAAACAAGCCAATTCGTTATTAACGCTCGTAGATACACTTCCAACCTCGAAAAACGATTTTCCTTCAGCTAAAATATTAACATCCAAAATCAGTTCTTCTGCATTATCCAACGATTCTGGTTTTCGAAAAAACAATGGATATTCCTTCCCTTCTTCATATTTTACGATATACCAATATCCATTAAAAAAATACGGCAATGATTGATCATCCTTTTTATAACGAGCTTTCATTTCTTCAAAAAGAAAATTCTGCAAGTCCTCGGTGTCTTTCATCATGGCATCGGTGTACGCATTTTCTTCTTCCAAATAGGCAACAACCTCCGGATTTTCACGCTCGTTCATCCAATAATATGGGTCGATTCGCGTATCGTTATGTTTTACAAGAAGATGTTCTTGTTTTTTTGCTTTAGGAGCTAGCTTCATGAGCTAAAATTTATTTTTTTAATAAAAAACCATCTTATCCGAGAGGAAAAGACGGTTTTCTAAATGTATTTTTTGTTTTCTCTTACTTAGATAAGTTGCGAATGTATTTCTCGATAGCCATTGTCATAGAAGGAGTTTCTTTTGACGGAGCCATGATATCTACTCTCAATTTTGCTTCTTCAGCTGCATTCTGAGTCGTTGTTCCAAAAACCGCAATTTTCGTATCGTCTTGTTTGAAATCTTTAAAATTCAACAATAACGATTTAATACCTTGTGGGCTGAAAAACACCAGCATTTCATAATCTTTGATGCTGATATCACTCAAATCCGAACATACAGTTTTGTACATAATTGCTCTTGTCCACTCTACTTTAGAAGCATCTAGCGTTCTAGTAATATCTGGACTCAACACATCAGATGACGGCAATAAATATTTCTCGTTTGGATATTTTTTGAAAATAGGAGCCAAATCTGAAAACGTTTTTTCACCAAAACTGATCTTTCTTTTTCTGTAAACAATATGTTTTTGAAGATAGTTAGCAATTGCCTCCGATTGGCAAATGTAACGCATGGTATCCGGCACTTGAAAGCGCATTTCCTCCGCTAGACGGAAATAATGATCGATCGCATTTTTACTTGTAAAGATGACACCCGTAAATTGGGTAAGATCAATTTTCTGCGTTCTTAATTCCTTTGCATCAACTCCTTCAACATGGATAAATGGCCGAAAATCTATTTTTATCTTTTCTTTTTTGGCCATCTCCAGATAGGGAGACGATTCATTAGGAGCGGGTTGAGATACCAAAATAGATTTAATTTTCATCACTAATTTTTATATATAAAACAACAGTTTCCAAATAGCCAAAATTGGTATTATTTGAAGCGTGCAAATATACAAAAATTTATAATACCATTCTTTGGGCATTGTTTTATTTTTACTAAACAAATAAAGAAATAACTTGAAAAGTAAAACTATTCCTAGAAAAACAAGCAAATAATACAATAAATTCGATTTTTCACTAAGAAAATAATAATTTAGAAAAACCAACACCATAAGCACTAAACTCAGCACAAAATAAAATCGTGAAGCCGTGAAAAACAGATTGTTAAAACGCTTTACTTGATTGACAGATGAGAAAAACAAAAATGTAAGCGACGTTTTTATCAAATAAAAACCACCGACAATTAAAGAAGTATAACCTATCTTATTTAATGAATATCCAAATAAACTCAACTTCTCAACGGGTTTAGGAAGAATCGGGACAAATTGCGATAACAGAACCGAAAGCAGCCAGCAATACACCACAGAAACCACCACCCACGATAGAAAAACGTTGGACGCATCCTCCGTTTTTTGCGTAAGATATTCGCGAATAGTCGCTTCGCGATTAAGTGATAAAAAACTTAATACCAACGCTACAATACAAACAAAAAGACTAATAGCGACCCAGTCTTGGTTTTCAACGAACCTAATCAAAGTATAATTTTTTGCAAAATTATAGAATATTTTAACGTGAAAAAATGCAAATAATTAGATTATCTTTGCAGTTCGAAAAAATATATGAAAAAACTCGTCATTATACCTACCTACAATGAAAAGGAAAACGTAGAAGCCATTATACGGGCTGTTTTTTCTTTGGAAGAAGGTTTTCATATTTTGGTAGTTGACGATTCTTCGCCAGACGGCACGGCTGATATTGTTCGAAAATTACAAACCGAGTTTCCCGCTTTTTTGCATTTAACGATTCGAAAAATAAAAGACGGACTTGGAAAAGCGTATATCCATGGTTTTAAATGGGCACTTGAAAATCAGTATGACTATATTTTCGAAATGGATGCCGACTTTTCGCATAATCCTAAAGATTTAATTCGTCTTTACGAAGCTTGCGAAAAACAAAACGCTGATATGGCCGTTGGTTCTCGATATTCGCAGGGCGTAAACGTTGTGAATTGGCCAATGGGAAGAGTTTTGCTTTCCTATTTTGCATCAAAATACGTTCGCTTTATTTTAGGTATTCCAGTGGATGACACCACGGCTGGTTTTGCTTGTTTCAAAAGTGAAACGTTGCGTAAAATTGGTCTAGATCGAGTGAAATTAAAAGGCTACGGTTTCCAAGTGGAAATGAAATACCGCGTCTTTAAAAAAGGTCTGAAAATTGTAGAAGTTCCCATCATATTCACCAATCGTCTTCTTGGCGAAAGCAAAATGAATGGCGGAATCATTGGTGAAGCGATCATCGGAATTATCAACCTTCGATGGAAAGCCTTAATTGGAAAATTATGAGAAAAGTACTTCTTTTTTTGTCTTTTGCACTTGTTGTTTCGTGTTCAGATTTAGTGAATAAGCCTCAAAATCTTGTTGATGAAGACACGATGGCGAAACTTATTGCCGAATTTGCCATCAATGATCAATTAGGCGCATTAAACCAAAAAGGAAGTATGGAAGAAAGTTCAAAATATATTTTGAGCCAATATAAAGTTTCGGGAAAAGCGTTTACAGAAAGTTATACCTATTACACATCCAAACCTCAAAAACTAGAGCGTATCTACAATAAGGCTCAAGAAAATTTAATGGATCGAAATCCGGAAGCAAAGAAATTCATTAAAGAAAAATTAGAAAAAAATAAAATCCCAAGTCTGGAAACTGCAGCAGAAAGATAAAATGAATACTCCATTCTTTGAAATAAAACAAAAAACAACCGGAAAAGCAAGAGCCGGAATCATCACAACCGACCACGGAACCATTGAAACACCTATTTTCATGCCTGTGGGAACGGTAGCGTCGGTAAAAACCGTGCACCAAAGGGAATTGCGTGAAGATATCAACGCGCAAATTATTTTAGGAAATACGTACCACCTTTATCTTCGTCCTAAAATGGACATCATGCAAGCTGCGGGTGGTTTGCATAAATTCATGAATTGGGATCGTCCAATTTTAACCGATTCTGGAGGCTATCAAGTTTTTTCACTTTCAAAATCTCGTAAATTAACAGAAGAAGGAGCTAAATTCAAATCCCACATCGACGGAAGTTATCATTTTATTTCACCAGAAAAATCGATGGAAATCCAAAGACAAATTGGTGGTGATATTTTTATGGCCTTTGACGAATGTACACCCTATCCATGCGACTACAACCAAGCGAAAGAGTCTATGGAAATGACACATCGTTGGTTGAAAAGATGCATCAATTGGTGTGATGAAAATCCAGAGATCTACGATCACAAACAACGTTTGTTCCCCATCGTTCAAGGGTCTACATATTCGGATTTACGAAAAGCTTCGGCAGAGTTTATCAGCGAACAAAACGCACAAGGAAACGCCATTGGTGGACTTTCCGTTGGTGAACCTGAAGAAGAAATGTATCGAATTACCGATGAAGTAACGGACATTTTACCCGTTGACAAACCAAGATATTTAATGGGCGTGGGAACACCTTGGAATATTTTAGAAAGTATTGGTCTTGGAATTGATATGATGGACTGTGTGATGCCAACGCGTAACGCACGAAATGCCATGCTTTTCACTTGGCAAGGCGTTATCAATATGAAAAACAAAAAGTGGGAAAGTGATTTTTCGCCTTTAGACGAATTCGGAACAAGCTTCGTAGATCATGAATATTCGAGAGCGTATGTTCGTCACCTTTTTGTCGCTAAAGAATATTTAGCAAAACAAATTGCATCTATTCATAACTTAGCTTTCTATTTGGATTTGGTGAGAACGGCTAGAAAACATATTTTGGCTGGCGATTTCTACGAGTGGAAAGAAAGCGTAATCCCTGTTTTAAAGCAAAGACTCTAGTTTTTTATGAAAATTATTGATCGTTATATTATCAAGAAGTTTTTTGGAACCCTCGGTTTCATGCTCTTGCTATTGTCGATCATTGTTGTTGTAATTGATGTACAGCAAAAAGCACCAAGAATTGAAAGCAACGGATTCGAAGTCAGCTATTTCCTAATCAATTATTATCCATATTGGATGGTGTATCTCATCATCACCTTTATGTCGATTTTGGTTTTCATTTCGGTGATTTTCTTTACTTCCCGAATGGCAAACAATACCGAAATTGTTGCGATTATCAGTAGTGGCGCGAGTTTTCATCGTTTTGCAAAACCCTATCTTATTTCATCTTCGATTATCGCTCTTTTAGCACTGGGAATCAACCATTTTGCGCTTCCTTGGGCGAACATTCAGAAGACGAAATTAGAGCCATATACCTTTAACTCGACGAAAAAAGAAGAAATTACTGGAAGCGTTCAGATTGCGACAAAGCTTTCACCGACAGAATACATTTTCATTAATTCATACAATCGAGCGGAAAAGCGTGGTTCGAGTTTTAAATATCAAAAATTTGACAAAAAACAAAAGTTGATTCATCAAGTTTTGTCAAGTGACATTCGTTGGGATGAAAAGAAAAAAGTGTTTGTAATCAACAGTTATCTGGAGAAAAAAGCCACCAAAAAACATGTTGAAATCATTGAAAGTGGTGACGAGAAAACGCTGAATTACGGTCATCCACCAGAAGAACTTTTCCCAGACGAATTACTCGGTCAAACGAAAACTACGCCTGAACTTTTAAAGTTAATAGAACAAGAAAAAGCCAAAGGAAATAAAAACTTGAATTCCTTTGAAAACGAGCTTTATGCGCGTACAGCAATGCCTGTTTCCATTATTATTCTTTCGATGTTGGCGTTGTCGTTGGCTTCCGAAAAAAAACGTGGTGGAATTGGAATTAACTTAGCAATCGGGATTGCACTAGCTTTTGCTTTCGTTTTCTCATTTGAAGCCTTGAAAGTGGTTTCCGAAAACAACACATTAACACCTTTGGTAGCGATGTGGCTCCCAAATATTATTTTTACTCCAATTGCTTTTTTATTGTATTGGCGCAGAGCGAATCAATAATGCATCTGAATTTCTTTGTAGAAGAACTTCTGCAGACCGTCCTGTTCTAAATCAACCCAAAGAAAACCGTTTTCATCGACTTGTTGAATGATGCCATTTTGTCGTGTCCCATTAATTTCGAAAAGAGCAACCGATTTCCGATTAAAAAGGTGTTGATTGTAGGTTTCTAAAACACGATTTTCATCAATACTTTGCAATCCTTGAATTAAATTTTCGTGCAGCGTTTCGGCAAATTCTGTTAGATTAATTTCCACTCCAGTTTGGCTTAACAACGAGCCAGCCTTGGATAGTTCACCAAAATCATTTTGCAAAACATTAATTCCAATTCCAATAATCCAATAGAAATCCGAATTCCATTTTTTCTTTTCAATTAAAATTCCGCCTACTTTTTTTCGGTGAATGATAAGGTCGTTCGGCCATTTCACAAAAACCTCATTTTGGGTCAAATTGGCAAGAAAAGTACGCACCGTACTCGCGGTACAAAAATTGATCAAAATATCTTTGATAGGGAAAACATCTTCGCGTAAGGCTAATGTATAAGCAAGATTTTGGTTTTTTGCAATTCGCCATTGGTTTCCGTATTGCCCGCGACCATTTGTTTGGTTGAAGGTGTACAAACCCAAACCAGAATTTAAAGTATTTAGGTGTTTTAATACGTCATCATTAGTAGAAGTACTTTCATTTTGAAAAACAAGTGGGTACATTTAAGAAACTTTAAGAGTTGAGTGGCCAAAACCTATCGTAAAAACCAATAAAAAACAATAAATTTGCAGTTATACTAATTTTGAATGAGTAAAAGTACAGAAAAACAATTATTAATTGACACTATCGTAGACGCTATACAAGATACTAAAGGAGAAAATATTAAGATTTTTGACCTTGGAGGTATTGAAAACTCTGTAGCCGAAACATTTATTATTTGCAGTGGTAACTCCAACACGCAGGTGTCATCTATCGCAGGAAACATCGAGAAAAAAGTGCGTAACGAGATTCAGGATCGTCCTTGGCATGTAGAAGGTGCCGAAAACTCTTTGTGGGTTTTAATGGATTACGTTTCTGTTGTTGTGCATATCTTCCAAAAAGAAACTCGTGAGTTCTATGATATTGAAGAGCTTTGGGGTGATGCAAAAATCACTGTAATCGAAGATATTAACTAATCCGAAAAGCGCCAAGCGCATTCAGTAAGTAAAAAAAAGAATGAACAATAAAGGTTTTAACTGGTTTTTCCCAATCGTTATCGTAGCATTGTTATTTTTCTTCATGCAACCTCTTTTAGGTTCAAGTGAAGGAAAAAACATCGGTGAAGACGAGTTTTATCAGCTGGTAAAACAAGGAAAAGTACAGAAAGTTGTGGTATATCGAGATACCTACAATGCAGATGTTTTTTTAACGGCTGCAGCAAAAAAAGAACTCGTTAAAAAAAGTGAATCGTCTAATCCTCTTGAAGGGTTGAGCGCGAAACAATCTCCAGATTTTTCATTTACCTACGGAGATTTGAAATATTTCCAAGAACGCTACAATCAGCTAAAGCAGGAAAATCCAAAGTTAGCAACGTCTATGGACTTTACCATGGGTAAAAATCCACTTTCGGAAATGCTAATCACCATATTCATTTGGGTTGCTGTTTTAGGCTTGTTCTATTTCTTCTTGTTTAGAAAAATGGGAAGCGGCGGCGGTCCTGGGGGGCAAATTTTCTCAATTGGAAAATCAAGAGCAAAACTATTTGACGAGAAGGAAAAAATTAACGTAACATTTAAAGATGTTGCAGGTCTAGAAGGTGCAAAAGAGGAAGTTCAAGAAGTTGTTGATTTCTTGAAAAACTCAGAAAAATACACCAAGTTAGGTGGTAAAATCCCGAAAGGAGTGTTATTAGTTGGCCCTCCAGGAACAGGTAAAACATTATTGGCAAAAGCCGTTGCTGGCGAAGCTCAAGTGCCGTTTTTCTCGCTTTCAGGTTCTGATTTTGTGGAAATGTTTGTGGGAGTTGGGGCTTCAAGAGTACGAGATTTATTCGCTCAGGCGAAAGCAAAATCACCAGCCATTATCTTCATTGATGAGATTGATGCCATTGGTAGAGCTCGTGGTGGAAAAAATATTACGGGTGGAAACGACGAACGTGAAAACACGCTAAACCAACTTCTTACGGAAATGGATGGTTTTGGCACCGATACGAACGTTATTATCATGGCCGCAACCAACAGAGCTGATATTTTAGATAAAGCCTTGTTAAGAGCTGGACGTTTCGATAGATCAATTTATGTGGATCTTCCAGAATTGCACGAAAGAAGACAAATCTTCGATGTTCATTTGAAAAAAATTAAATTGGACGAAGGAGTTGATAGAGACTTTTTAGCAAAACAAACGCCAGGATTTAGCGGGGCTGACATTGCAAATCTTTGTAACGAAGCGGCTTTAATCGCTGCTAGAAACAGTCACGAATCCGTAACAAAACAAGATTTCTTGGATGCAGTTGATAGAATCATTGGAGGTCTTGAAAAGAAAAACAAAGCAATAAAGCCTTCGGAGAAGAAAAGAATTGCTTTCCACGAAGCAGGTCATGCAACCGTTTCTTGGTTAACAGAACATGCAGCGCCATTATTAAAAGTAACGATTGTTCCTAGAGGTCGTTCATTAGGAGCAGCTTGGTATCTTCCAGAAGAAAGACAAATTACGACAACAGAACAAATGTTGGACGAAATGTGTTCTTTACTTGGTGGCCGTGCTGCAGAACAAGTAGCTTTGGGAAACTACTCTACAGGAGCTCAAAATGACCTTGAACGAGCGTATAAACAAGCTAATGCAATGGTTACCATCTACGGTTTGAGCGACAAGATTGGGCACGTTTCGTATTATGATAGTTCGGGTCAAAACGAATATGCGTTCTCAAAACCATATTCTGAGAAAACAGCCGAAATTATTGACGAAGAAATTAAAGAAATTGTAGAAAATCAGTATAACAGAGCAATTCAAATATTATCTGAAAATCAGGATAAATTAACCGCTTTGGCTAATAAGCTTTTAGAAAAAGAAGTTATTTTTAGAGAAGATTTAGAAGAAGTATTTGGAAAAAGAGCGTGGGATCCCGAATTAACGGAAACGCCTCTTAACAGCACTATTGCTGAAGTAGAACCAGAGAAAGTAGAAGAACAAACTGTTCAACCAGAGTCTGGATCACAACTATAAAAACAAGAAAATCCCAGAAAAAGAGTATTTTTTTTCTGGGATTCTTTTATTTATAACATAGTTACCAAAAAATTTCTATTTTTGTATATTAATCGATCGCGTTAACATTGAGTTTATTTAAAAAAATAGTTGGGAAAATATTAAACCAACCAGAATCTGAGGAAGAAACGGACATTGTAAAATTGGGAGATCAGCTGAAAAATGCTGACTTAGATTACAAGTTCGCGCAGCTTTTTACACACTCTGGAGGGTTTTTTAATTATTGCTCGGACGAATCGGAAGCGTTACAAACCTTGAATCAAATTATTAAGATTGAAGGCATACAGTCTATGTTCTGTTACGACGAAGACCTTACCAACTTTTTGGACGTTATCAAAACTCCTTATACACCTCAACTAGAACTTGCGAACGATGCTGCTTTAATTACGTGTGAGTATTTAATTGCTTATGATGGTAGAATTATGCTGTCGGCAAATAATATCTTGCATTATCATTCGTCTCGATTGCCACAAACAATCATTATAATGGCGAATGTTTCTCAAATTGTATCCAATCTTAACGACGCCATGATGAAGGTAAAACGTAGAGGAAACCTTAAAAATCTAACGTCCATAAGCGGAAATCAATCAAAAATAGATAGTCCAAACAGAGAAAACACGAAGCTTTTCTTACTTTTATTAGAAGATTAAATCGGATTATTTTGGATAAAAATCTTATACAAAGGCTCATTTTTGGTGCATTGTACGGCGCAGTAGTTATTTTCTGCACCCATCCTATTGGCTCTTCCCTACTACAAAACATTTTCCCAGATCTAAAACAATTTCATTTGTATTTTGGGATGATTACATTTTTCATGATGGTTGGTTTATGGGAATGCATCAAAATAATGAAATTCGGAAAAGGCTGGGAAAAATTTGCAGTTTTACCAATCGCAGTTCTTGTTCTTTATCGTTTTTCAACTAAATATTTTAATCACGGATTTTCCTATAATTTTAGTTTATCTGAAATTTTGGGATTGTCTTTAATTTTAATAGCCGTTGTCACGTTATTCCGATTCAAAGATGAATTGTATTTCGATAGTGGAAAACTCATTTTCAGTGTTATTTATTCGGGTTTAACCTTTGGATATGCTTTATGGCTTCCCTATTTTAATCAAGCCAATGATTTTACATTAGAACCATTTTTCCTTTTCGTTTTGATTTGGAGTAGCGATTCTTTCGCCTATTTCAGTGGACGATTATTCGGAAAACATAAAATGGCACCAACTATTTCACCAAAGAAAACATGGGAGGGCTTTATTGGTGGCGTAATTTTAACACTTGTTTTCGCCTATTTCATTGAGAAAAACTTTGGAGACCTTCGAGGAAATTGGATGATTGTAGGTTTTCTAGTTTCAGTTTTTGCACCGCTTGGAGATTTGGTAGAAAGCCAATTGAAAAGAAGTTTTGGGGTGAAAGATAGCGGAAACATCATTCCAGGACATGGCGGCATCTTAGATCGCCTAGATAGTTTTATTATCTGCGCTCCTGTTGTATATTTGTATTTTATAATTGATAAACTTTTGTAATGAAACTACACCGTGAAAGTAAAGGAACAATCTTAGTAGCAACCGTTGCTATTGCCATCATCAGCTTTTTAGCGGTGTATTGGATGGGAAATTGGTCGCTTTTAATCATTATTCCTCTATTGGTAGTCTATGGCTTGGTATTTTGGTTTTTCCGTGTTCCGTATCGCGAGATCGAAGATCATAAAGAAAACGTTATCGCGCCTGTTGATGGAAAAGTCGTGATGATTAAAGAAGTGGAAGAGACTGAATTTCTAAAAGAAAAGGCTATTCAGGTTTCTATTTTCATGTCACCGTTGAATGTCCATATTTGTCGTTATCCTGTTTCTGGTGAAGTAATTTACAAAAAATACCATCCGGGAAAATATTTGGTTGCTTGGCATGAAAAATCATCCACAGATAACGAAAGAACAACCGTTGCTGTAAAAAGCTTAACCAATCATAATGTGGTTTTCAGACAAATCGCGGGTTACGTAGCAAGACGTATTGTTTTCTATTGTAATGTGAAAGACGAGGCGAAAGCGGGACACGAATTCGGTTTTATTAAATTCGGTTCTCGTATGGATATTTTCCTTCCGATAGATTCCGAAATCATCTGTAAAATTGGTGATAAAACGAAAGGCGGAATTGATGTTATCGCAAAAATGAAAGAATAAATTTCAACCAAAATAAACGAAAAAGGACTCTATTAGAGTCCTTTTTTATTTGGTCATTTTCTTGACTTGATTCACAAAATCCATAATTAAATCAATTGGAATATCTTCATCAGGATTTAGCAAAAGTATTTTAAATTTCTTCCTGCCTTCCGAAAGCAAAAGCGGATGTTGAAGTCGATCTCCATGATAAAAACTCAAATAATAGCGCTTATGCTTCTTGGAATAATGAAAAAAACAAAGCATTTTTCCTTTGTATTTCAAAAAAGGAAGCTGAAAGCTAAACGTTTCCGACATCAGTTCGCCAGAGTGTAAAATCTTATCTCGAATGTAAAGCAACATGCTTTGCTCCGGCTCCGGAATCTTTAGAAAGTAGTCTTGAATTGGATTCATAAAAAAGGATTCTCAAAAATAGAAAATCCTTTGATATAAATTAGAATTGATTGTTTATTCGAAATTCTGTAAGTCAACCAATTTCTTGTACATTCCGCCTTTTTCGATGAGTTCGTGATGCGTTCCTTGCTCAATAATTTCGCCTCGATCCATTACGACAATCATATCCGCTTTTTGAATCGTTGAAAGTCTGTGTGCGATAATCAAAGACGTTCGGTTTTCCATCATCTTCTCCAGCGCATCTTGAACCATACGTTCTGATTCCGTATCCAAAGCCGAAGTCGCTTCATCTAAAATCATAATTGGTGGATTTTTAAGCACGGCACGTGAAATGGAAACCCGTTGTTTCTGCCCACCCGAAAGTTTATTTCCATCATCTCCAATATTGGTATTGTAACCCTCTGGAAGCAACTTAATAAATTGATCGGCGTTAGCAATTTTCGCAGCATTGGTGATTTCTTCTTCTGTTGCATCTGGTTTACCCATTCGGATATTTTCGTAAACGCTATCGTTGAATAGAACCGATTCTTGCGTTACCATACCCAAAAGTTTACGATACTGAACCAAATTTAGGTTTTTAACATCAACGCCGTCAATCAAAATCTGACCTTCATTGGCATCATAAAAACGAGCCAAAAGATTCGCAATCGTTGTTTTTCCGCTTCCGGATTGACCAACTAAAGCAACCGTTTTCCCTTTAGGAATTGTTAAATTGAAGTTTTTCAAAATAACATTATCCTTATCGTAGTAGAAACCAATATTTTTAAATTCAATTTTCGAATTCAAATCTGAAATCGGCTCGGGATTCGCAATTTCAGACACTTTAATATCGTAATCTAAAACCTCTGAAACACGATCTAAACTTGCCAAACCTCCTTGAATATTAGAAACAGCACTCGAAACTTTCTTAGCTGGATCTAAAATTTGAAAAAACAAACCTATAAAAACCAAAAATATTTCTGGCGACATGGATTGTTCTTCCAAAATCTGAACTCCAGCAAACCAAGTAATCAACAACATCGTTATCGATCCTAGAAATTCACTCATTGGAGAAGCCATTTCACGTCTTCTACTGAAGCCAATAGCATGTTTTTGCCACGCATTCGTCACGCGATCAAAACGTTTTTGCAAAACAACATCAGCGTTAAAAATCTTAATAACCTTAGACGATTTCAAAGTTTCATCAACTAAAGAGAACATATTTCCCAATTCCTCTTGCGCAGAACGCGCTTGCTTCTTTAGTTTCTTACCAATAGCCGAAATTAACCAACCCATGATTGGGAAAACCAATAACGAAAACAACGTTAGATTTGGTGACAGAAAAAACAAGGCTATCAATGACGAAATAATCATAAAAGGAGCATTCACAACATCTACCAAACTTCCCATGATTCCGCTTTCTACAGAACCGATATCATTAGAAATTCGAGACATCATATCTCCCTTACGTTGTTCCGTAAAAAAAGAAACCGGAAGTTGCAAAAACTTCTTGTACATTGCCGTTCGCAAATCTTTTGTAATTCCTACACGGTAATTCACCAACAAGAAAGCGCCGATGTATCTAAAAATATTTCGCAATAAAAAAGCAACACCAGTTACGGCACAAAGAATCGCTAAAATCTTCACAGCTCCATGCTGATCAATACTTAACTGAATATTATAATACGCCAAATCCTTCAAATAACCGAAGTATTCGGATAATTCTCCGTCCCACAAAGGTTTTTTAGTGGTATCTATTTTTTCTACAGTCCCAAACATCAATCCCAAAATAGGCATCATGGTTCCTACCGAAGCGATATTCAGTAAAGAATACAGAATATTGAAGACAATACTACCGTATAGATACTTTTGGTGAGGTTTGGCAAAATGTAAAATTCGTTGAAGTGGTTTCATTGACTAGAATTGAGTTGCAAAAATACGTAAAAATGCGCATCCTAGGTTATAGACGATTTTAAGAGCAAAAACCTTTAAAAGACACCTAAAAAAAGCAGTCTCGGAAAACCGAAACTGCCACACTCAAAAATTAAAATCGTTGTAAGCTTATCGAAGTCTATCTACAGATTTTACGAGCTTCTCGTCCTTACGAATGTAGATGTTTGCAATAAACAAACAAATCACCGCAATACTTGGAAAGATCGGCTCAATACCCTTCTCAGGAAACTGAATTCCTCCGGATAAATTTTGTAACCAGAAAATCAATAACGCAATCAACAAAGCGTTTATAATTATGCTGATGGTGTTCAGCAATAACTGTCTTTTTCTATTCTTATAACTAAAAAGGCTAAAAGCGCCTACAAGTACAAGAACAACACATACAATAGAAACTAAACTTGGAACTCCCAAAGCCTCAACATCTTGTCCTGTAATAAATAAAAATACAGCCGCAAGTACGGATAATAGGATAAAGATGGTTTGTATTCTTTGTAACATAGAGTTGCAAAAGTACTAAAATTTTGCGTATTTCAAAAATTAGTGTAGCTTTGCAATGAAGAATTCTTTTTTTCACAAGGTCGCCTGACCTTGGTTTTTCCAAATAATTTACAACTTAAGAAAATTACATAACATCACATTTGTATGTTTAATATTGAAACATTAAAGTCAAAGTCCGCTCCGGAACTGACTAAAATTTTGGGTGGTTTAGGTATTAAAACGGCTAAAAATAGCAATGAAAACGATAAGATTTTCGCTATTTTAGATTTTCAAGCTTCGAATCCTAAAATCGCCAAAGACTATTATAACGAAACGGAAGTTTCTGCACCTGCTGCTTCAACGGAAGCGCCAACCGATGCAGAAGCTAAACCGAAAAAACCAGCTCCGAAAAGGAAGCCCAAAACGGTAGAAGCAAAAGCAGAACCTGTAGTTGCAGAACAAGAAAAGGTTGAAGAGCCTACAGAACAACCAACAACAGAAGACGCTTCAGCAGAAAAATCGAAAAGAAAACGAATTACTGCAAAACCAAAAACTCAAGAAGAGCCAACAACTTCTACTCCTACCGAAACGACTTCTACTTCGGAAACTACACAAGAAACAAGCGTTGCAACTCCACAAACTGAGCAACCGAAACCGGCACAACAGCCCAATCCTCAGAACAACAATCAACAACGCAATCACAAAAATCAGAAGAACCAAAACGGTCCTCATCCAAATCAAAATAGAAATCAGCAAAACCAAAATAATCAGCACAACAACCAAAATCAAAACGGTTCTAAAGCTGACGAAAATGGAAACAACGACGCAGTTGATGCGAAACCAAGTTTCAATTTTGATGGTTTAGTTACCATTGAAGGAGTTTTAGAAATCCTTCCTGATAACTATGGATTCTTACGATCTTCGGACTTCTCGTATATTTCTTCACCAGATGACGTGTATGTATCAACAGCACAAATCCGTAATTACGGTTTAAAAACGGGTGATACTGTACGAGGAATTGTTCGTTTGCCGAAAGAAGGAGAAAAATATTTCTCACTTCAAAAACCGACGGAAGTTAACGGACGAGATTTAGCATTTATTAAAGACCGTGTTGCCTTTGAATATTTAACACCTTTATTTCCAGAAGAAAAATTCAATTTAGCAGGAAAGGGATCGACAACCTCAACTCGAATTGTTGATTTATTTGCACCAATTGGAAAAGGACAAAGAGCGATGTTGGTTGCCCAACCAAAAACGGGTAAAACGATGTTGCTAAAAGATATCGCCAATGCTATTTCAGCTAATCATCCAGAAGCCTACATGATGGTTCTTTTAATTGATGAAAGACCGGAAGAAGTTACGGATATGGAACGTAGTGTTAATGCGGAAGTTATCGCTTCAACATTTGACGAATCTGCAGAAAAGCATGTTAAAGTAGCGAATCTTGTTCTTGCAAAAGCACAAAGAATGGTAGAATGTGGTCACGATGTGGTGATCCTTTTAGATTCTATTACGCGTTTGGCTAGAGCGTACAACACCGTAACTCCAGCATCTGGAAAAATTCTTTCGGGTGGTGTTGATGCCAATGCATTGCACAAGCCAAAACGTTTCTTCGGTGCTGCTCGTAATATTGAAGGCGGTGGTTCATTAACGATTATTGGGACAGCATTAATTGATACCGGTTCTAAAATGGACGAAGTGATCTTTGAAGAATTTAAAGGAACGGGGAACATGGAACTCCAATTGGATCGTAAAATTGCAAACAAACGTGTTTATCCTGCGATTGATTTGGTGGCTTCGAGCACAAGACGTGACGATTTATTACTAGACGACGTTACCCAACAAAGAATGTGGATTTTGAGAAAATATCTTTCTGATATGAATCCGATTGAAGCAATGGAATTTGTTGAAAAAAATATGAAAGGAACCTTAAATAATGAAGAATTCTTAATGTCGATGAATCGATAGAAGAATCCTTTCCAAACCTTACTAAAAACCGCTTTTCGAGCGGTTTTTATTTTATCAATAAGCGTTATAAGTTATTTAATAAATTATATAATGCTTTTCAATTTCTTTATTCCTATTTTTGAGGAAAAGTTATCATTAATTTTAAAAATCAAAACTATTATGGCATTTGAATTACCAAAATTAGGTTATGCATATGACGCTTTAGAACCGACGATCGATGCAAAAACAATGGAAATCCATTATACAAAACACCACCAAGCGTATGTTGACAATTTGAACAAAGCGATTGCTGGAACGGATTTAGAAGGAAAAACTATTGAGGAAATCTGCAAATTAGGAACAGATAAGCCAGCTGTAAGAAATAACGCAGGTGGACACTTTAACCACTCTTTATGGTGGGAAATTTTAACGCCAGGTGGAAGCAAAGAGCCCGTAGGAAATGTAAAAGCAGCTATTGAAAACTACGGTGGCTTCGAAAAATTCAAAACTGATTTTTCAGAAGCAGCAAAAACAAGATTCGGATCTGGATGGGCTTGGTTATGCAAAAAAGAAGACGGATCTGTAGCGGTATGCTCAACTCCAAACCAAGACAACCCTTTAATGCCGGTTGCTGATTGCAAAGGAACTCCTGTGTTAGGATTAGATGTTTGGGAGCACGCGTATTACCTACATTATCAAAATAGAAGACCAGACTACGTTGGAGCTTTCTTCGATGTTGTAAACTGGGATAAAGTAGAAGAACTTTTCAACAAGTAATCTACCAACTTTTATACAATAAAAAAATCCGTCAAGCGACGGATTTTTTCATTTCATGTAGGAAAGCTAGCTTATTGCTTACTCGCCCATAATTTCATTTTACGATCTAAAACACTTAGCGGCAAACATCCTTGATTTAAGATTTCATCATGGAAATCGGCTAGTTTGAATTTAGCTCCCAAATCTTTTGAATACTGAGTACGAAGTTCAGAGAATTTCATTTGACCAATTTTATAGCTCAACGCTTGTCCCGGAATTGCCATATAACGTTCAATTTCAGCAGTTGCTCCTCCTTCATCGTAGGAAATATTCTTTAAAAAATACTGAATTGCTTGCTCACGATTCATTTGTCCGGTATGCAAACCTGTATCCACAACCAAACGGACGGCGCGTAACATTTGGTCACTCAAAGCGCCCATTTTCTGATACGGATCGGTGTACAAACCAAATTCTGGACCCAAAAATTCACAATAATGCGCCCATCCTTCTCCATACGCTCCATACCATCCAAAACGCATAAACTTCGGAATCTTCTTATTTTCTTGCTGCAACGAAACCTGATAATGATGCCCCGGAATGGCTTCATGAAGAAACAACGATTCCATACCACTTGTAATATTAAACTTGGCTGGATCAGGAAGCGGAATGTAAAAAATTCCTGGTCTTTTTCCATCTGGTGTTCCTTGAATATATTCCGCACTAGCAGACGCTTCTCGGAATTTTTCGGTTTGTCGAATTTCAAATGGCGTTATCGGCGTTACGTTGAACATCGTTTTCAACTTCGGAGTTATCTTCTTCAAAATCCCCTGAAACGCACCTAAAACTTCTTCTGAAGATTTGTAAGGCATCGCTTTAGGATCTTCTTTTACAAACGTTAAGAAACTTTCCAAAGATCCTTCGTAGCCAACTTGCTTTTTCACTTGCTCCATTTCGCCACGAATTCTTGCCACTTCTTGCAAGCCTAATTTGTTTATATCTTCCACTTTCATATCCGTGGTTGTCCAACTTTTCACATAATACTGGTAGATATTACTTCCATTAGGAATGGCATTGAGTCCATCCGTATCACGAGCTTTAGGATAATATTCTGTTTCTAGATAATCACCCATTCTTTGGTATGCTGGGATAATTTTCTGCATAATCGCATCACGGAATTGCTTGCTAAGTTTCTCTTTTGTTTTATCACTAAAATTGTCTGGAAAATTACGAATCGGTCCGTAGAAAATATTCAGTTCCATATTGGTTGTCGTGATTTCATCGGCACGCATTTGCGGAATCATCTTCATCACTAATTTTTTTGGAAGCACCATTTTGTTTTTAACTCCTTCATTAAAGTTTTCCTTGGCTGTTTCCATCCATAACGGGAACTGGTTCACACGCTTCAACCAATTTTCATAATCTTTTTCCGTTTTGAATGGTTGTCTTCCTTCTCCACTTCCTAACAAAGGAAAATCTAGCGGAAGACCTGCAAATTGAGTAAACGGAATGTACTCTGGGTGATACGCATAACGTTCTACCTTATCTTTCAAAGTAGCATCCAATACATCATAAACCACTTTTTTATCATCGGCAAGATCATCATATTTGATGTTTTCTAACTGCTTTTGAACCTTATTGTAAAATGCAATTTCACCCGAGATAAAATCTTTATCAATATCAATCGGTAATTGATCGTTATATCGTTCGTCTCCTTGAGCTGTTGCTTCTAATGGAAACAACTTCAAATATTCTTCATAATAACGAGCCGATATCGAGTCTAAATCAATAGGCGTAACCTTCGTTAAAGGGATATCTTTCTTTTTGCACGAAGCAAGAAAAAGCACAACTACGAAAATACCCAACGGTAAATGGCGGAAAAACTTCATAAAAATTTCTAATGATTGCTGCTAAATTACTTATTATTTAACGAACAGAAAATAATTGTAGTTAACAAAAAGGGAAAAAAAGACTAAAAAATTTTTCGCTTTCGATCTATTTTATATCTTTGTTTAATCAGTTTAACTATCAATTATTTACATTATTTCTTTTGAGGAAATGAAAGGGATTTTAAAAATTTATCACCCCGAGGAAACGCTTAAGTATCACATTAAAAGCACCTATTGCAAAGCGGTTTATAGCAATCAACAGCATTTTTTAGAACTCGAAATTATCACAGACGATGGTCTAGACCATGTGGATGATGATTCTCTACAGTACAATTTTCCTCAACTTTCGTTAAACATTGCCGATTTTCCTATGGAAAATGCAGAACTCGTAGGGCAGCAATTGTCTATTGACGATTCTGAGGAGGAAAGTTATACCGAAGTTGATCTTTTCGATGATGAAGATGCCTATATTTATGATAATCAGCTTTCTTTTGAAAACGATGAAAACGGGGAATTAGAATTGGTTTGGAAAGGAACAATTGATGATTTCTACACAGGTTCTGATGAACCAATTCCCTTCAAATTAAAGTGCCATTTCAGGCCCGATGAATTGGAAGTTGACGAAGACTAATTTCCGTTAAGATATCTTCAAAACACGATTATTACGACAATTTCAATTGGTTTTATACTAATTAAAATAGAATGTCGTTTAGTAACAAGACCTAATCCCAATTTGGGACTATATTTTTAATATGAGTTTATTACAAGCAGCTCCACAAGCGGTAGCAGAAGCAGTTACACACGAATTTTCTTTTTGGAACATCATGTTCCATGGTAATTTGTTCGCAAACATCGTTATGATAACCGTACTCCTTTTAGGGGTATTTTCTATGTATCTTTTCTTAGAAAGGTGGTTTTACATTAAACGAATGACAACGAGCCAAGATCCAAATTTCATCCGAAATGTTGAAGATCTTATTAAAGACGGAAGAATTGATGCCGCTCAAGAATATTGCATCCGACAAAATACGCCAGAAGGTCGAATTTTAGAAAAAGGAGTTTCTAGAATTGGAAGACCTGTTTCTGATATTATGAGCGCGATGGAAAACCAAGCACAAACAGAATTAGGAAATCTTGAAAAAAACCTAAACCTTCTAGCCGTGGTACCGAGTATTGCACCGATGTTGGGTCTATTAGGAACCGTAATCGGGATGATTATTGCCTTTTTTGATTTGGCCAATGTAGAAGGTGCTTTCTCACCAAAAACACTTTCTGAAGGTATTTATACCGCTTTGGGTCAAACAGCAACGGGTCTTGCGGTGGCAATTCCAGCGAATTTTTTCTACAATTTATTGTTGACGAAAATTGACAAGTTTGTATTGAAAATGCAGAATTTAACGTCTGATTTCTTAGATATTATTAACAAACCTTTGTAAGATCGCCATGAAACTGCAAAGAAGAAATAAAGCCCATCCGGATTTCAGTCTTGCCGCAATGACGGACGTTATCTTGTTGTTGTTAATCTTTTTCATGATTACTTCAGCAGCGTCTAATCAAAGCGCGATTGACGTGAAATTACCGAAAACAGAAACTGAATTAGCCAATATCCCCAACCCGCTTTCTGTAAGTGTGAAGGAAGACGGCACTTATTTTGTTGATGATAAACCGGTTGATCGCGTGCAATTGGAAGGTAAAATTGTTGAACGTTTGCAAGGAAATCCAAATCCGTCATTTACCATTAGAGCAGATCAGAATTCGATGCATAAAGACGTGGTTTTTGTGATGGAAATTGCCGAGAAACATAAATACAATATTGCGATTGCGACAACGCAGCAAGATTAAGAAAAATGAATTTTTACTCCATTAATAAACAGGAAGAAAACAAAGACCGCTTCAAAAGTCTCCTAATTTCATTAGGAATTTGGAGCGCTATTTTGGCTTTTGTTTTCTTTTATACCATTAAGAGTACCACAATAAAACATGAAGAGCCGGTTTCGGCAATGTTGATTAATTTTGGCGACAACCGAAATGGAAACGGCATCGAAGAACCTGCAAATCAAGAAGGTTCCTTAGCTTCTCAAGCAAATGCATCTTTAGAAGAGGCGATTTCTGAACCGATATCTAAACCTAAAGAAGAAACGCCAACACCAGAAACTCCCGTAAAAGTTGAAAAGAAAGCTCCAAAAGCTGAAAAAATACTTTCAGGAACTTCGACTAAAAATAAAGTTGCCGTAAAAGAATCCAAATCGGAAACCAAAAAAGCAGCGACACCAACGTCTTCTTCAACAAAAAAGACCGCATCAAAATCGAATACAGCCAATTCTACAACAGGAAGTGGTGATGGAAAAGGAACAGCGGCGATTGGAAACCTCATCAAAGGAAGAGGAACAAAAGCTGGAACTCAAGGAACCGGAGGAACGGTCGGTAACGCAGGTGATCCTCTTGGTGGCGACGGAAATGGAGATAGTAAAATTGGAGTTGACAGACGTTTGGTTGGTTATATCCCCGGAACGATGGGACGTGGAGGCGCTCAACCCACACATAATTGCTCAGCTTCGGGATCAATTAGCATTGCCTATACTGTTGACAAAGCAGGAAACGTTACCAGCGCAAGACGCTCAGGAGGTTCTTCTGACGCGTGCATTGTTAATACAACTGTTGCTTGGGTGAAAAAATACGTAAAGGCAGAAAAAGCCAACTTTTCCTCTACAGGAACGTACCGAATTACTTTTTAAAAAGATTTAAACAAAACTTTTATGAACGAATTGGAATATCAAAAAGCGATTGATTGGCTTTTTGTACAAGCTCCCAATTATCAAATAGATGGTCAAAAAGCCTATAAACCAGGTTTAGACAACATCAAAAAACTATGTGCTTTCTTTGGAAATCCTCAAGATAAAACCAAAACCATCCACATTGGCGGAACCAACGGTAAAGGCTCCACATCCAATATGGTTGCTTCTGTTTTACAAGAAGCGGGCTTCAAAGTAGGTTTGTATAACTCACCACACCTCATCGATTTCACGGAGCGAGTGAAAGTCAATGGAAAAAATGCAGACAAGGAATTTGTCTTTAATTTCATTCAAAAGCTAAAGGAACTTCCTTCGGATATTCAACCCTCTTTTTTTGAATATACAACGATTATGGCTTTTGAATATTTTAATCAGAAAAACGTTGATTTCGCCATTATAGAAGTTGGCTTGGGTGGAAGGTTAGATTCTACAAATATCATCAAGCCTTTAGTTTCTGCGATTACCAATGTGGATTTGGATCACATAAATATTTTAGGAAACGCCATTGCTGAAATAGCTCAAGAAAAAGCAGGTATCATCAAGGAAAACACACCTATAATTTGTGGAGACGATAGATTCGACGTTCAAAACGTCATTCAAAATAAAGCTAAAGAACTTTTTGCTCCGTATATTGCTGCTACTCAAATCCATGTAGACTATCAAACGGATTTAAAAGGAAATTATCAACAGAAAAACATCAAAGTTGCCCTTGCAATTTTTGATGAACTGAAAAAACTAGGTGTTGAAATACCAGAAGAAGCAATCAAAAATGGTCTTTTACATGTTCATCAAAATACAGGATTTATTGGGCGTTGGTTTCAATTTTCGGATAATCCATTAACCATTTGCGATACGGCACATAACAAGGCTGGTTTGGACTTGGTTTTCGACCAGTTAAATGCTATGCAAATGAAGAAACATGTAGTTTTAGGTTTTGTAAATGATAAAAAGATTGATGAAGTGTTGCAAGAGCTTCCAACAAATTCTGTTTTTTATTTTGTAAAACCTTCCATTCATCGTGGTCGAGACCCTAAAGACTATGAAGAAGAACTTAAAAATGCGAAAATTCCGTATCAAATTTTCACTTCGGTTCAGGATGGATATGAAGCTGCTTTACAACAGGTTAAAAACGGTGAAATGATATTTATTGGCGGGAGCAACTTTGTTGTAGGAGATTTTTTAGAAAAAAATTTGGAGATAACTCAATAAATTGTATATTTGCACCACTCAAAACGAGAATTTATTCTCTACGAGGGTTCTTAGCTCAGTTGGTTCAGAGCATCTGGTTTACACCCAGAGGGTCGGGGGTTCGAATCCCTCAGGACCCACAAAAGGTTCGAAAATCCTTTAAAAAATTTCGGGTTCTTAGCTCAGTTGGTTCAGAGCATCTGGTTTACACCCAGAGGGTCGGGGGTTCGAATCCCTCAGGACCCACAAAAAAATCTCAGTTTTCACTGAGATTTTTTTAATTTATATCCTTTTCTAAAGTACAGATATAACCTAGCCTATAAAGGTCAAACAAAAACAGATTAGGCTCATCACAAACTATTCTTTTTTTCAGATGTGGTTGAAATATTTTAAACGCAAACCCAACAATTTTTGTAAACCCAAATTGATGTAGCTTCTTGTAATAGTTAAGAAGTGGATTTACTTTTTCAATTTCAGATAAATTTTTCAAATAATCAAACCGACTTTTAACAGACAGCATCGACTTTTTGAAAAACACCTCGTTTTCATCTAAACCTTCATGTATAATAGGATTGTCAATATGTAAAATGGGTATTTTATTTATATAGAGTTGATACGAGAAAAAAATATCCATCCCGTATAGCTTTGTATCCTCCTTAAAATTACTCTCTAAAAAGGTATTCTTTTCAACAAGAATATTTCCAGAAAACACATATCCATAGGGTTTCGAGTTTCTAACTTCAGAAGAGGCTTCTTCCCTAGCTTTACCATAATTCCATCGGAATCCTCGCTCGGAACCCTTTATTTTACAATACGAATAACCTCCTAGAATTATTTTATACCCTGAATTAATTGAGTCTACATAGTTAACAATAAAATTTTCTGATACCGGAACAACATCCGCATCCAAAAACAAAATCCAATTTGACTTTGATAATTCGACCGCTTTCTTTCTCGTACTCGTTCTACCTAAATTAACCACATTTCGAATGAGCTGAACGTTATTTAATTTTGTTAGCTCCTCATTTTTAGTCAGAATTTCAAGTGAAGTTGAAGCGTCATCGACAATCAATATTTCATACTCAATTTCCGCTCTTACACATTGAGTGTGAATAGTATCAACTAATTTAAAAACATCAGTATTAAACGTCGGTATGCAAATAGAAAGTTGCATCGTTTAAAGTTTATCTAAAATGTGCTGAACAGAGAGTTCATTCAAACAGGCCCAATCACTACGGAAACACTCTTTGTCTCCAAAAACAGAGCAAGGTCGACACGTTAAATCGTCAACCTGTACAATATCGTCTTCACTTTGTCCATAACCTAAGAAACCGGCATAAGAATGGGTTTGTCCCCAAATAGAAATACAACGCGTTCCCACCAAACTCGCCAAATGCATATTCGCCGAATCCATTGAAATCATCACTTCCAAAGAAGCTATTTTTTGAAGTTCTTCTTTTAAAGACAATTTGCCTGCAAGACTCGTAGAATTTGGGATTTGTTCTTCCCATGATTTTAGAACTTCCGTCTCTGCTTTTCCACCGCCAAAAAAGAAAACAGGATGTTTTCCTGCGAGAATTTTTGCTAATTCAAAAGCATTTTCTTTGGGTAAGACTTTTCCTTTATGTTGCGCAAACGGAGCCAATCCAATTCCGGATTTTTCGGTTACAATTGGTTTCAACTTATTTTTTAGTTGAACCTGACATCCAATTTTTCGAAAAACTTCTGCATAACGTTCAATCGTTCTTCTTAAAGGTTTTTTATCAACATTCCAAATGTTAACCAAATGCTTTTTGTCCTTTTTTCCTTTATCAATTTGAAATACTTGAATTCCCTTCCAACGAAAAATCCAATTCAACGTATTGGTTCGTAAAACGTCGTGCATATCTGCAACAACGTCAAATTCAATATCACTTTTTAATTGATTGGCTAGCGAATAAAGTCCGGTTATTCCTTTAAAGTCATCCAAGTTGATTCCTTTAAATTTCAACCGTTCAATTCCAACAAAAAGATCTTCAAAGTTTTTTCGAGAAACCATGGTGATTTCCAACTCAGGATTCTGTTCCAATATTTCTTTAAATACCGGAACTAACATGGCAACATCTCCAAACGCCGAAAATCGATATGCTAAAACTTTGATCAAGATTTTATTTGAAAAGCTACTGCGTAGAATTTGATTTGTTTAGTCATCGCCATCAAACCGTTTGCACGAGAGGGAGAAAGAAATTCTTGCAACCCAATTTCTTCAATGAATTTAAAATCAGAATCTAGAATTTCTTGAGTTGAATGTCCACTATAAATTGATGAAAGCATGGAAACAATTCCTTTTGGAAGAATTCCGTCAGAATCCACATCAAAATATAATTTCCCATCTTTAAATTCAGCATCGATCCAAACTTTAGATTGACAACCTTTTATCAAGTTCTCATCTGTTTTTTTATCATCAGGAATGCCTTTCAACTCCTTTCCAAGGTCGATAATGTACTCGTATTTTTGTTCCCAATCTTCTAGAAACTCAAAATCGTTAACAATTTCTTGTTGTTTTTCTTTGATGGTCATTCTTTGAATTTATATTGGAACAAAGTTAATCAATTCGATGCAGAATAGGATAATGCACGCTCAACCAATCCAAGAATTTTCTTTTCTTCGTTCTCCCAACAATAGACTTCAGCAGCTTTTGAAAGTTCACTTTCATAAGACGCTCGTCCTTTTTCTAAAACGGACTTCAAAGCTTCTGCAATTACTTTTGGATCATGACTTTCCACCACTTCACCAATATTAAATTGCTTTTTAATACGCATCATTTCGGGGAAGTTAATCATAACCAAAGGAACTCGACTTTGAATATAGTCGCCGACTTTATTAGGTAAGGAATACAAATAACTTACACCATTATTCTCTTCTAAACTAATTCCAACATCTGCTGTCTTGGTGAATTCGCGAAGTTTCTCAGGCATCAGTTTCCCAATAAACTTTACTTTATTTTCTACTTGTTCCGCTTTAACAAAGTCTTCCAATTCTTTTTTCAAGGGTCCAGCTCCAGCAATTTGAAATTCTGCATTTTCAATTAATTTCATGGCTAAAATTGTTTGCTTCAAACCTCGCGACTGATTGATTGCACCTTGATAAATGATTTTCTTCGGCGTGTTCTTTGGAAATGAAGGTGTTTCGTAAATTCGACGTGGTAAGTTTCCAACAACAACAGCTTCTACTCCATATTTTTCTTGAAACCAATCCGCATAACTTTGACTTTCCGTCATCATCAGTTTAATGCTTGGCATGAGTTTCTTTTCCAAAAAACGCCAAATTTTCTGCGTAAAACGCCCTTCAACAGAGGGTAATTCGGTGAAAATTTCATGACTGTCGTACACCAAAGGAATTCTTAATTTCTGTGAAATTCGATAACTCGGATATAAAGCGTCTAAATCATTTGCCCACAAAATAGAATTCTGATCTGCATTCTTTTTCAGCCACGTGTAGAGCTTGGCATTGAATTCAAAATATGCGGTTTTCAATGATTTTGAACGAATTTTAATCCGTGAATAGGAATACGGACGATCTAAAACTTCGTTTCCTCCCCAATCGTTTCCGATAAGATGAACTTCATAACCGTTTTCATGAAGCGTTCTACAAACCTTCTCA
Organism: Kaistella sp. CFF1-2; assembly: GCF_059509915.1. Classification (NCBI taxonomy): domain Bacteria; kingdom Pseudomonadati; phylum Bacteroidota; class Flavobacteriia; order Flavobacteriales; family Weeksellaceae; genus Kaistella; species Kaistella sp. CFF1-2. The sequence continues at coordinate 641,950 of NZ_JCAKLF010000002.1, read as the reverse complement.
ATTCGCTGATCGGTAGTCAAGCTACTGAAGGCGGAAATGAGTATTTTTTTTGACATTTTATTTCTTTAGTAAATAATAAACTTGAATCCCACACAAAATCGCATTCGGAATTATTACGGGCCAAAGCGGCACTTCATTATAAAACCCATAGACCACGAAGCAAATGCATCCTATTAAATTGACGATTCTAATTTTACGCAAGTCTTTTAAAGCGAAACTCAAGACAATAAATAAAGACGCGGCATAGCCCACATAGGTTGCGACTTCTGGACTCATAATTTCCGATTTTTTGGGAAAGTAAACCTACGTAAAATCTATGGAAATTTAAAATTAATTCTGCCATAAAGTCCGTATTCTATTTTGGTAAAGTATTTGCAATTTTTATAAAAATTTTAAGGAGAAAATCCTTACATTTAATTTATTATTGAGGTATAAGATTATGGATTATAAATTTTCAGACGGTCTTAGCAAGGTTTTTAAGCAAAGTAGAAGCGAAGCAAAAAGGCTCAAAAGTGAGTTCTTAAATACGGAGCATTTATTATTAGGGATCATCAAGACCGATAACTCGGCGAAGGAAATTCTTCAGAATTTAAATGCCGATTTGACACAAATCAGAAGAAAAATTGAAACGCTAAATGCAGCGACTTTGAATCCAATGGCAGAAGAGGTTACAAAAATTTCCTTTACAAAATTGGCTGATCAGGCGGTAAAACGTGCCGAATTGGAATGCAGACAATACCAAAGTACGGAAGTGAATACGGTACATCTTCTTTTGGGTATTTTATACAAACAAGAAGACCCAACAACCAATATTTTGGACGCATACGATATTAATTACGAAAAGGTATCGAATGAATATTTGACTCTTTTGAAAAATTCGGGTCAGTCTTCACCAAAAATGAGCGCGTATGACGATGATGAAGAGCGTGAGGATTTCGGCCAAATGCGTAAACCATCGGGTTCTGTAGGAACGGGAAAAAGTAAAACGCCAACTTTAGATAATTTTGGCAGAGATCTTACGTCTTTAGCAAAAGATGGAAAGCTCGATCCCGTAATTGGTCGTGAAAAAGAAATCGAGCGTGTTTCTCAAATTCTATCTCGTAGAAAGAAAAACAACCCGTTGCTTATTGGTGAGCCTGGAGTTGGTAAGTCAGCTATTGCAGAAGGTTTAGCACTGCGTATTCATCAGAAAAAAGTATCTCGTGTATTGTACGGAAAACGTGTAATCACGTTGGATTTAGCAAGTTTGGTTGCTGGAACAAAATACCGTGGTCAGTTTGAAGAACGTATGAAAGCCATCATGACGGAATTGGAGAAAAACCGTGATGTCATTTTGTTTATTGACGAGTTACACACCATCGTCGGTGCTGGGAGTTCTACAGGAAGTTTAGATGCTTCGAATATGTTCAAACCAGCTTTAGCACGAGGTGAAATTCAATGTATTGGTGCCACAACTTTAGATGAGTACAGACAGTATATTGAAAAAGATGGTGCTTTAGAAAGACGATTCCAAAAGGTAATGGTAGAGCCAACTTCCGTTGAAGAAACCATTTTGATTTTGAATCAAATTAAAGATAAATACGAAGATCACCACAACGTTATTTACACACCAGAAGCGATTGCGGCTTGTGTTAATTTAACGTCGCGATATATCACAGATCGTTTCCTACCGGACAAAGCGATCGATGCGATGGACGAAGCGGGTTCTCGAGTGTATATTAAGAACATGAAAGTTCCTACGATTATTATCGATCACGAATCGAAAATCGAGGAAATCAAAGATTTAAAACAAAAAGCAGTTAAGGCTCAAGATTATTTGGAAGCTCGTAAATTGAAAGATGAAGAAGAGCGCTTACAAAGAGAACTAGCTGTTGCACAAGAAGATTGGGACAAGGAAGTTAAAGAAAAGAAAGAAACCGTTACCGAGGAAAATGTTGCCGAAGTGGTTTCGATGATGAGTGGAGTTCCAGTGACCAAAGTAGGCAAAAACGAATTGGAGAAATTGGCTCAAATGGACGATAAACTGAATGGAAAAGTTATCGGTCAAGAAGATGCCGTGAAAAAAGTGGTGAAAGCCATCCAAAGAAATCGTGCTGGCTTGAAAGACCCAAACAGACCCATTGGAACCTTTATTTTCTTAGGAACAACGGGTGTTGGTAAAACCGAATTAGCTAAAGTCATGGCTCGTGAATTATTTGATTCGGATGAAGCATTGATTCGAATTGACATGAGTGAGTATATGGAGAAATTTGCGGTTTCAAGATTGGTTGGTGCGCCTCCAGGATACGTTGGCTATGAAGAAGGCGGTCAATTAACAGAAGCGGTACGCAGAAAACCCTATGCAGTAGTGCTTTTAGACGAAATTGAAAAGGCGCATCCTGATGTATTCAACATTTTATTGCAAATTTTGGACGAAGGCCACGTTACGGATTCACTGGGAAGAAAAATTGATTTTAGAAATACCATTATCATTTTGACTTCCAACATTGGAACTCGAGATCTGAAAGATTTCGGAGACGGTGTCGGATTCGGAACTTCAGCGAAAAAATCAACGTCAGATACACGTGCAAGAAGTACGATCGAAAGCGCATTGAAAAAAGCTTTCGCACCAGAATTCTTGAACAGAATTGATGATATTATTATCTTCAACTCACTTGAACAAACGGATATTAGACAAATCATTAATTTAGAATTGTCAAAACTTTACGGAAGATTAGAAAAATTGGGTTACAAAGTAGAACTTACAGACGAGGCCAAGAACTTCATCTCCGAAAAAGGTTGGGACAAAGATTTTGGAGCAAGACCTCTAAAAAGAGCCATCCAAAAATATATTGAAGATTTATTAGCAGAAATGCTGGTAAACAAGCAATTTTCAGAAGGAGAAATGGTTGTTTTAGATGTTAATGAAGCTAAAGATGCTTTGGAAGGAAAAACTCAAAAACCAACAAAAGAAAAGGTAAAATAAACCGAAACATACCAAAGAAAAGCCGCACTTGTGCGGCTCTTTTTGTTTTTACAAGACCCAACATCTCCCTGATTTCTCAAAATTTTGGTATTTTTACGATTCAAAACTATATTCTATGAAAATTGCCATTCTGGGAATGGGCTTTATGGGAAAAAAACATAAAGCGATTCTTAACACATTTCCTGATGTCGAAATCGTTGCTGAAATTGATCCTGAACTGATGGATGATGCTTCTTCGGACGCTTTAGATTCTTTTTTTGCCCAAAACATCAATTGCGACTTGGTCGTTATTGCAACCCCGAATCATCTTCATTTTCCACAAGCGATGCGTTTGCTTCAAAAGGGGTATTCTATTTTAATTGAAAAGCCGTTCTGCTTTAGTCTTCGCGAAGCAGGAACTTTGGAGGAAATTAGCGCTCGAAATCAATGCAACGTTTATGTTGTAGCGCAAAACAGATATGCGCCAGCGGCTCAACTTTTAAAAGAAATTATTTCAGAAAACAAACTCGGAAAACTCTATAATTTGCAGTTTAATGCATTTTGGAACCGTGATCAACGCTACTACCACCCCGAATCTTGGAAAGGAAAAAAGGAAAAAGATGGTGGAATTCTTTGGACGCAGTTTTCACATTTAATTGATTTACTTTTCTTCATTCTTGAAGAAGATTTGCATATTCAATACAAAGATTTACGCACCTATCGAAATTTTGAAATTACCGAAATTGAAGATCAAGCGATTGTTGTTTTGCGAAGCGCTTCGGGAACATCGATTATATTAAATTTCACAACAGCGGTTTTTGAGCGAAATCAAGAAACAGCGTTAAATATTATTGGCGAATTAGGAACGCTGAAAATCTCAGGTCAGTATTTTGATGAAGTTCAGTTTCAACATATTTTCGGAGTTGAAGAAAACTACAAAATTGCTTCACAATCCAATGAGGACAATTTGAAAGCAATGTATCAAGATATATTCAACAGCTTGAATCACATTGAAAATCAATCAATAAGCATCGAAAAAGGAAAACCATTAATTGGACTTTTAGAAAAATTGAATTTCTGAAAATAGAAACCAAAAAAAAGCGAACCGAAGTCCGCTTTTTTTTATTTCTTAATCAAACCTAATTCAATTAATCGTTCGGTAAGAAACTCCCCTGCTGTTGTATCAGGATACAATTTTGGATTGTTTTCATCAACCGTTCCTTCCAATGCATTTAGCGGCATTTCGCTCACCGGATGCATAAAAAACGGAATCGAATATCGAGAAGACCCCCACATTTCTCTAGGCGGGTTCACCACTCTATGAATCGTTGATTTCAATTTGTTGTTGGTATGTCTAGAAAGCATATCGCCAACGTTAATCATCAATTCATCAGGTTCCGCGATCGCATCAATCCATTCTCCATTATGATTTTGAACTTGCAATCCTTTTCCTTGAGCGCCCATTAAAAGAGTGATTAAATTAATATCACCATGAGCCGCTGCACGAACGGCATCATCTGGTTCTTCTGTGATTGGCGGATAGTGAATCGGTCTCAAAATCGAGTTTCCTTCTTGAACATATTTGTCAAAATAAAACTCATCCAAACCTAAATGCAACGCCAAAGCTCTAAGAACGTAAACGCCCGTTTTTTCAAGCATTTGATAGGTTTTCTTACCTACTGCATTAAAGTTTTCAACTTCAGCGACATCCACATTGTCTGGATAAACAGAAGCGTATTTTGAACCTTCATTCAAATACTGTCCGAAATGCCAAAACTCCTTCAAATCGCCTCTTTTGAAGCCTTTTGCTGTTTCTTTTCCGAAGCCAACATATCCACGTTGCCCTCCTATTCCTTCAATCTCGTACTGCTTTTTTGTTTCTACAGGGAGATCAAAAAACGTTTTTACTTCACCATACAATTGTTCTACCAATTGATCGTCCAAAAAATGGCCTTTAAGCGCTACAAAACCAATTTCTTCGTATGCTTTTCCGATTTCATTTACAAATTTCTGTTTGCGTTCCGGGTTGTCCGAAAGGAAATCACGCAGGTCTACACTAGGGATTTTATCCATTGTTTCGTGAAATTTTGATTCGTACAAAAATACATAATTTTCAAATGGAAGTTTGAGAAATTCTCTCGTTGAAAAATCACGTTAATTACAAGTTTTTACATGCAATATAAATTCACGGATTGAGACAATTACACTAAATTTGTGATATGAAAAAATACTCTTCGAAAAGGAGCATCCAACTTTTGGCTCACGTGCTTACCGAATACGGAATACAGGATATGATTATCTCTCCGGGATCACGAAACGCACCGATTGCCATTCATTTTTCAGAATTAGATCAATTCAACGCCTACAGCATTGTAGATGAACGAAGTGCTGGTTTTGTCGCATTGGGAATGGCGAAAGCTACTAAAAAACCCGTTGCAGTAACGTGTACAAGCGGTTCAGCCGCAGCAAATTATTATCCATCTGTGACTGAAGCGTTTTACCAAAACGTTCCTGTTTTATACATCACGGCAGATCGCCCGGTGGATTTTGTTGATTTATTTGATGGCCAAACCATTCGTCAGAAAAACTTGTTTCAACAGCATTCGTATGGTGATTTTGAACTGGTGGAAGATGGCGAAGAACATGCAGATGACTTGAATTTGGAAACCATAAAAAAAGCGGTAGAACTTTGTATCGAAAAACAAGGCCCCGTTCACATTAACGTTCCGCTTTCAGAGCCTTTATATAACTTGGTTGGAGAAATTCCTTTATTTCCTTCGATCGAGAAAACCATTCAAAAGAAGAGCTTTGAATTGACGCCAAACTTAATTGCAGAGTGGAATATTGCGAAACGTATTTTAATTTTGGTTGGAACGAAAGACTACAGCCCAGAACTTGAAAGTCAACTTTCGCAATTGGTGAAAAACCATTCTGTAGTCGTATTAACTGAAGTTACGTCCAATGTAAATCACGAAAAATTCTTTGCTCATATTGACCGGTATATTTTCACATTTACAGAAGAAGATTACAAAACCTACGCACCCGATTTGTTGATTACCGTTGGTCAAAATGTGGTTTCCAAGAAAGTAAAACAATTTTTACGCAAAGCTCAACCAGCCCAACATTGGCATATTGATCCTTTTTGGCAACCTGATACGTACCATAGTTTAACTCAAAAAATACAAACAACGCCAGAAATTTTCTTTGGAAAATTGTTGCAAAGTATTGCTTTGGAACCCAGACCGTATTTTAATCTTTGGGATAGCTTGAGAACAAAACGAGATGAAAAACACGAAAGTTATTTGCAACAATCTAGCTTTTCGGATTTTAATTTATTCTATCTTTTGAGTTTGAAAATACCTGAAAATTTTAATATTCATTTTTCAAATTCGTCTTCAATTAGATATGGACAACTATTTGATTTCCACAAACATCAAGTTTTTTGCAATCGTGGTACAAGTGGTATTGATGGTTCAACCTCAACAGCGATGGGCTACGCAATTAAAAGTTCAACTCCAACAGTTTTAGTAACGGGAGATTTGAGTTTCCTTTATGATATTAATGGGCTTTGGAATCAGTATATTCCTCCTTTTACTCGAATTGTTGTGGTAAATAATATGGAAGGAAATATCTTCAAAATCATTCCTGGACCAACGAAAGCGGATGAAAATACGGTGAATGAATTTATCGCAACGAAACATCATATGACGTGTGAAAACCTAGCAAAGCATTTTGGTTTTGGTTACGTCAAAGTGGAAGATGATCTCACATTAGAACGGGTTTTGGATAATTTCTTCAAACCTGATGATAAACCAAAAATCCTGGAAGTAATCACGAGTGAAATTCCTAATGCGGAAATCTTAAACTCCTACTTTGAGTACTTGAAATAACAAAAAAGCGGAATTGAGTTCCGCTTTTTTTATAGATAGTCATCGTTTGAGTCTTTGGGTAAATTGATGATTTTTGAAATGGGATAGATAAACATATCATCAAAATCATTCATCGCGTTAATTAATTGAAAGTGTGAATATTCTTTAAGTGTATCTAAAGCAATTTCTGCTTCCTTAATTTTCTTTTTTCGCAGTAAATCCTGTCGCATAACCCCATTCAGCAAATATGTTTTAGGAGTAAACCACTCTTTATTTTTCAAAAACAAAATATTGGAAAATGTGGTATCTGTAATACATCCATTTTGAACAATAATTACTTCTTCAGCGGGAGACTTTTCTTTTAGAGTTTGAAAACGTTTTCGATCTTCACTTTTGAAGTGATACTCTAAATCATTATCAATGACTAATTGAAAATCATCTGTTTCCGGAATTGCATACGGGATTAATTGTGTCTTATAATTTCGTTGAATATCGTAGGAAATTCGGAGTTTATATAATCCGTCTTCATCAATTTCCATTGCTTTAATAATCTCCGACAAATTTAGACTTGGAATATCTTCTCCGAAAGACGCAAACGTTTCGTCTACTCGTTTTTGATGAAGATCCAACAGAAAAACCTGCTGATCTTCAACTTTGATACTTTCAAAAAATTGGTACATAAATTTTATTTTTCATCTCTTTGTATTCACTTTCTAGCTGGCTTTGATGGGTAATTCCTCCACCACTTCGAAAATAAAGTTGATTTCCTTCCTTCTCTATAAACCGAATCATCACACAAGAATCGAGGTTTTCACCATCAAAATAACCACAAATTCCGGTATACCAACCTCTTTTTTCAGTTTCAGCTTGCTCAATAATCTGTTTGGTTTTGGGTTTTGGTGCGCCTAAAATTGAACCTGCTGGAAGCAATTTTTCCAAAACACTTCCTGTTTTTCCTTGAAAACTTGGCTTTATATCCCCAGAAATTTCAGAACTCATCGCAAGCAATGTTTTATCATGCGTTTTAAGAACGTCGATTCGCTGGAAATAATCAACTTGAACTTTATCAGCAACCATACTTAAATCGTTTCGCAACAAATCAACAACCGTATAATGCTCTGCTTTTTCCTTTTCATCATTTTTCAATAGCGTTTCCGCATCAGGAATAGAAGCGTCAACTGTTCCTTTCATTGGATGCGTATAAATTCGATTTTCTTTAATCTCAACAAACGTTTCAGGCGAGAAAAAAACAAAACGATTGGGATAGCAAACTTTATATTTTGCTTTAGAAACGGCAAAAATCTCTTCCAAACCAAGGTTGGTTTCAATGGGCGTTTTTCTAGTGTAGTTCGCTAAATACGAATTCCCCAATTTCAAATTCTCCTGAACAATGTCAAATCCTTTTTGATACGACTCTAAACTTTCAAAAGAGGCCTTAAACTTGAAATCGCTTTTTTCATGTTTGAAATCGCCAAGTTTAATATTTTGAAAATCAATCAACAAGCCTGAAACAGACAACTCATTTTCATCAAATAATTCGACAGTTTCCACATCAAAATCAACCATAAAGAAAAACGGTTTCTTTTGCGAAGAAAGCAAATCCATTTGTTGAAATCCGAGTTTTGAGTCCCACTTCATGGAGCAAAAATAATTTATTTCCGGAGAACTTCAACTTTAGGGTTCGTTCCGATTTTAAATTTCTATTTTTGCCTAAATTTTTTAGCATTATGCAAAATTATCCGCAACAGCAAGGAATAGATCAAATTTTACGAAACGCTTTTTTCTATTGGAAAAAAACATGGATGTACCAGTTTATGGTTGGCGCGCTGTATGTTTCTGTTTTGATGTTGGTTTATATTTATTTTGCATCAAAATTTGGAATTTTAGACCAATTTATTAGCATTTCTCAGCAGTATGGAAACGACTTTAAGAAAATGCAAACGGCTTTAATCGAGCTAACTAAAAATCCCAATTATGCCACTTTATCATTAATTATTATTGGAACAAAAGTCTTTCTATATCCTTTGGAAGTTGGATTACTTAAAATATATCGAAAGATTGATTTGAAAGAAGAATACAGTGTTCCCGATTTATTATCAGGATATTCCGGAGCTAATTTCTTTATCTATGCGGGTTATTATATGTTTTGGTATACGATTTTTACCTATTCTATTCCAACACTCATTTTACCATTGGTTTGGATCTTAATTACGCTTTTTGTAACTCCCCTGATGTTCTTTAAAAACATCCGCGTATTTGAAGGAATATCATTAAGTATCAAAGCATTAAAATCTAATTTTATTCTAATTTTAGTAGGCTTTCTTGTTGCTTTAATTTTCAAAACGGCTGGATTTCTATTTTTCTTTTTCGGATACTTAGTAACTTACCCATTTATGACTGCCATGGTTTATTCAATGTATCAAGCGTTATTTAAAGAGGACGAATTAGGATAAATTACTATATTTGATATCGTATTGATATTCAAACACAAAACAATGTCCGACTCTCATTTTCCTGGAAACCATCAAAATTCGGCTCCTGAACCGAGGACTTCGAGTATAATTTCACATGCTATAGAAATGTACAAAGGCGTTTTGGTGTATGCAGTAGTAGGCTTTTTAATTTATTGTGCGCTGAATCTTACCGCAGATGCGATACTGAATTTTGATTTGTTTTTTACGCTTTCCAATTTAGAAGAGAGCAACGGAAATTGGGCCATAAACATGATTAATGCACCCGGATTTTTTGGATATGCGTTGGTGTCTAATCTTATTTCCGTCCTAATTTCACCCATTTATATTGGTATTCTTTTTATCATCAGCAAACATAATTCAAATCAAAATGCCGAGGTTAGTGACTTATTCATTGGTTATAAACAGAATTTAGTTAATATTTTAATTTATAGCTTAATTGCTCATATTATATTAAGTATCGCATCAAGTTTTTGTGTTATTCCGATGTTTTTTGTTGCACCATTTTTGTTGTTAGGGTTTCCAATTTTACTATTTGAAAATGCAACCGCAACAGACGCATTAAGAAAATCTTTTGATGTAGCTAAAGAGAATTACGGCGTCTTTTTGGGCGTTTCCATCGTTGGATTTTTTCTTTCGATACTTGGCGTTTTTGTCTGCTTTATCGGCATTATAATTACGGCATTTTTCTTTGTGGCAATTATGTATTCTACGTACGTTGCCTACCTAGGAAAACCCAAACCGCTTCTTGATAAGGTTTAATTTTACAAGTTCTTTCATTTAAAATATAAAGGAAAGTCTTTTGCAGTAGCCTATTTTACCTATTTTTACAAAAAAATTAAGGATGGAAAAACAAATAAGCAGTACAGTAATCAAGCAGATCTTTCTCATCTTGCTGATTTTGGTTTTGGCTTTTCTCATTTGCTCCAATTTATCCATGTTTATCCCATCTTTATTGGGTGCGGTAACCTTGTATATTGTTTGTCGCAATCTAAATTTCTACCTTCAAGAAGATAAAAAATGGAAACCTGCATTGGCTTCCTTTTTCCTCTTATTTATTTGTTTAATTGTGCTCATCTTGCCTATTTATTTCTTGGTTGACTTATTGGTTGCTAAGTTGGGAGATTCACAACAATATCTGGCGAAATTCAATGTTTTTCTAAACAAAATTCAAGAGTTTATCATTTCAAAAACCAATATTGATGTTTTGAGCAAACAGAATATCACGAAAATTCAGGATTTTGCAGCAAAATTTTCAACTACGGCTTTGAGCGGAACATTTAATACGCTTTCGGTTGTCGCATCTATGTTTTTCATCTTGTATTTCATGTTTGAACGAGGAAGAGCTTTCGAACGTATGGTGAAAAATGCTATTCCTTTGAAGAAAGCAAACATCAATATGATTGGTGAAAAATTCAGAAAATTAGTGATCGCCAACGCTGTTGGATTGCCCGTAGTTGCCTTTGGTCAAGGCTTAGTTGCCTTGGTGGGTTATTTAATCTTTGACGCTCCGAGTCCAGCTTTGCTTTTTGCACTTACCGCCGTTGCGTCCATGATTCCAATCGTTGGAGCTGCAATTATCTATGTTCCGGTCGCCATTTTCATGATTGCGGAAGGAAATACAACCAATGGAGTTATCTTAGCGATTTACTGTTTGGTTGTTGTTGGGTTAACAGACAATGTTTTGCGATTTACGTTGCTTAAAAAGTTAGAAGATATTCACCCTTTGAATACCGTTTTTGGAATTATTATGGGTATGAACTTATTTGGATTTATGGGTTTAATATTTGGTCCTATCATGGTTTCCATCACAATTTTGTTGATTCAGGTTTATAAAAGTGAGTTTGCGAATGACGATAATGAACTAATCTTACCCGATAACGATCAAGAACTTGAAAAGAAAATTGATTTAACAATCTAAAAAATGGCAGAAATTAACGGACCTGATGTTGAAATTTTAAAAGAAATAGTCACCGTAAAAATGCCTTTTGGACGTTTTCAAGGTCGAATATTAGCAGATTTGCCGGTTTCGTATTTAGAATGGTTTTTAAGGAACGGCGGTTTCCCACCTGGAAAATTGGGAATGCAACTTTCAACCGTTTATGAAATCAAATTAAATGGACTCGAGCAACTTCTTGCTCCGCTACGAAAAAAATAAAAGCCGCAAGAATGCGGCTTTCTTTATGCTTTTAAGGCCATAATCTCATCTCGGATTTTGGCAGCTTTTATAAAGTCTAGATTTTTTGCGGCCGCTTCCATTTCCGATTGTTTTTCTTCAATCAATTTCTCGATTTCATCAGAAGAGTACGTACTTTTTGTTTCTGCAACTTTCTGCATAATTTCTTTTTGCGTGTATTTTTCGTCTGGAAAGTCTTTCGTACGACCAACTAAAGATTCGGATATTTTCTTATTTAATTGGGTCGGAACCATATTGTGTTCCTCGTTGTATTTCTCTTGTTTTGCTCTTCTGTAATTGGTTTCGTCAATGGTTGCTTGCATCGATTTTGTCATTTTATCTGCATACATAATCGCTTTTCCATTGATGTTACGCGCAGCACGACCAACTGTTTGTATCATCGAGCGTCGTGACCTCAGCATACCTTCTTTATCGGCATCGAGAATTGCTACCAACGAAACTTCGGGTAAATCTAAACCTTCTCGTAATAAATTCACACCAACCAATACATCAAACAATCCTGCTCGTAAATCGGTCATAATCTGAATACGCTCCAAGGTTTCAACATCCGAGTGAATGTATCGCGTTCGGATTCCAAATTTGGTGAAGTATTTGGTTAATTCTTCCGCCATTTTCTTGGTTAATGTCGTGACCAAAACACGCTCGTCTTCCTCAACGCGTTTATGAATTTCTTCAATTAAATCATCAATTTGATTCATCGTTGGGCGAACTTCAATAATCGGATCCAAAAGTCCAGTCGGACGAATAATTTGTTCCACATATTCCCCTTCCGTTTGCGTTAATTCATAATCAGCCGGAGTTGCCGAAACATAAATAACTTGATTTTGCATTCCCACAAATTCCTCAAATTTCAGCGGACGGTTATCCATCGCCGCAGGAAGTCGGAAACCGTATTCCACCAAAGCTTCTTTACGACTTCTATCGCCACCATACATGGCATGGACTTGCGGAATTGTCACGTGACTTTCGTCGATGACCATTAAATAATCCTTAGGAAAATAATCAAGCAAACAGAATGGTCGTGAACCTGGTTCGCGTCCATCCAAATAACGCGAATAGTTCTCAATACCAGAACAATAACCCAGTTCTTTAATCATTTCCAAATCCAATTCAGTGCGCTCCTCAAGTCGCTTCGCCTCCAAAGGTTTTTCAATGCTTCGGAAAAAGTCAACTTGCTTTACTAAATCATCTTGGATACTTCGAATTGCACCATTTAAGGTTTCTTTGGACGTAACAAATAAGTTGGCTGGATAAATTTGAATTTGATCAAAATTAGCCGTTACATTACCCGAAATTGGATCAAAAGTTTGAATTTTTTCAATTTCATCTCCAAAAAACTGAATTCGAACGGCACTATCTGCGTATGCTGGATACACATCGATCACATCGCCTTTAACACGAAATGTCCCACGAATAAATTCATTTAAAGACCTTGCGTACAGGGCATTAACGAGTTGATGAAGCAATGTTGTACGTGTTAATTTTTCACCAATACTTACGGAAATCAAAGATTTATGAAATTCGGAAGGGTTTCCGATACCGTAAATACACGAAACCGAAGCGACAATTAAAACATCACGACGCCCTGAAAGTAAGCTCGCCGTCGCCGAAAGTCGAAGTTTTTCTACCTCTTCATTGATACTTAAATCCTTTTCAATATACGTTCCCGTCGAAGCAATATAGGCTTCTGGCTGGTAGTAATCGTAATAGGAAACAAAGTATTCCACGGCGTTATCCGGAAAAAATTCTTTGAATTCCATAAACAGCTGAGCCGCCAAGGTTTTGTTATGCGCCAAAACCAAAGTTGGCTTTTGCACATTGTTCACCACATTGGCAACCGTGAACGTTTTTCCAGAACCCGTAACCCCCAAAAGCGTCTGGTATTTTTCACCGGACTCCAAACCATGCGTTAGAGATTGAATTGCTTTCGGCTGATCACCAGTAGGTTGATATTCGGATTGTAAGTTGAATTTCATACCACAAAAATACGAAATAAAAAAAGAGCTCGAAAAGAACTCTTTTGTTTTTGGTTAGATTTTAGCTTACTCAAAAATCATCGTGACAGGAAACTTGTATTCGCTTCGAACTACTTTATTATTAACTTTTGCTGGGTTCCATTTTTCTTTTTTTAGAAATTTTTCCAACGTATTTTTAGATTCTATATTGAAATTTTTGTTACTTCCAGAACTTTTCATATTCGTAATGCTTCCGTCCTTTTCAACAACAAAGGTTATCACCGTTTGTACCTTTCCTACTCCAAAAAGTTTTTTTACGTCTAGCTTATTCGCAAAGGCTCTTCGCAACTCATTCATGTCGTTTCCTTTTTTTGGCGAAGCCATTTCATCTACCCGAATGTGAATTTCGTCCGGATTTTCAACTTCTATTCCACGCATTGGTGGTGGGGCATAAACCGAAGGATTTTCACTGGTTTCCTTTTGAACTTGAGCATAGGCAAACTGACAAAAAATAAGACTTAAAATTCCACTAAAAAGAACTTTCTTTGAATAACGCATTTTCATTGTATGTATTTAATGCTAGCTAATCTACAAAAAAAGAGCTCATCTCTGAACTCTTTATTTTTCTACTTTTGGGGCGTTGGAACCTTTCCTTCAAACTTCATGGTTAATGGAAGTCTAAATCGACTACGGACATTTTCTCCTTTGCTTTTTGCGGGTTTCCACTTTAAACCTTCGTTAGCAAGTGTTAGCGCTTTTATTGCTTCCACGTTAAATACTTCATCTGCACCAGTAGCCGTGACATTGCTAATAGAGCCGTCCTTTTCAACAACAAAGGAAACGTCAGTTTTTATTGTACCGACTCCTTCCATTTTCTGAGCATTAAAGTTTTCAAGAACTTGTCTTCTCATAAAATTCAATCCGCCAGGAGTTAGTACATCTGCTCCCTCTTCTACCGTTTCATAAACGTCATTTTCTCCAACTTTCTGTTTTTCAGGATTGGCTGGCGAAACTGGTATCGCTTCTCCTTTCTTCTTCTTAATTGTATCTGAAACTTTTGGTTCTTCAATCGTTTGCGTAGGTTTATCTTGTTCTAAAACTGGAGTTTTTGAAACGATAACTTCGGCAGGAACTGCTAATTTTTTGAATGAATTGGTAACTTCTTCAAATTCTTTTGGTGTTTCTGCATTCACAAATTGAATGACTAGCAAGGAAACCCCTGCGATAATAGGTGTGATTCCTATTTTTTTCCAAATATTGAATTTGGATTTTTGTTTTGACATCATAATAAGTCTTTTTTTGGTGTTAGTAAAATTAAAAGTATGCACCAAATTGCTCGTCTGCAGCTTCACAATTTCGGATACTACTAGTTTTTGATAGGATTTTATATCATTTGACTTGGATAAAACGGCTTCGTCCGCTAAAAACTCGTGATTGGTTTTCATTGCATTTTTATAGGCATACAAAGCGGGATTAAACCAAGAAATAATCTTCAGAAATTCAACAAAAAGAATGTCCAAGCTGTGTCTTTCCCGAACATGGCAAAGCTCATGTTGAATAATTCGATTGTCAGTTTCTTCAATAGACATCGGCAAATAGACTTTGTTAAGAAAGCTAAATGGCGTTGTAACTTTCGCACTTCGAACAAGGGTTATTCCATCGTTTTTACTTTGATCTCCTCGAATTCTAAATAGTTGAACTAAAGCAATCGAAAATTTTATCAGTAAAATCATAGAAACTGCGAGAATTCCATACCATAGAAAATCAGCTATTTGAAATGGTGTTTTTTCTGGAACCTTCGAAATCGGAACTAAAACTTCTTGCGCAAATTCGCCAATAACTAATTGCGATTTCGTTGTCTCGGCAGTGGGAAGTGTGATCTTAATCCAAGGAGCGATGTACGATATCAGCAACGTAATAATTAAATACCATCGGTTGAACCGAAACATTTTTTCTTTTTGTAAAAACGCATAGTAAATCCCAATAAAAAGGATGGAACTCAATGCTATTTTTAATAAAATTAAAGCCATTTTAGTCTTCTATTTGTTGATCGATAATTTCACGTAGCTCTTTCAATTGCTTTTGGGAAAGCTGGGAATTCGATGTAAAAAACGAAGCAAATTTCGTTACCGAATTATCAAAAAAGCGGTCAATCATGGACGTCATTTCGTTTCCGAAATACGTTTCCTTTTGGATTATCGGATAATATTCTCTACTGTTTCCAAATGTTTTATAGCCAATCAAATTTTTGTTTTGCATTCGCTTAAGTAGCGTTGCAATGGTTGTGGTTGCCGGTTTCGGCTCGGGATATTCTTCGAGAAGGTCTTTCATAAAAGCCTTGTTTTTCATCCAAAGAATTTCCATCACATCTTTTTCTGCTTCTGTTAGTTTTTGTTCCATCTCTACAAACAATTATCTTGCTCTACAAATATAGAACAAAAATTAAAACGTGCAACTTTTTTCAAAAAAAAATTCGCAACATGTGCGAATTTATATGGATTTAGTTTATTTAACTTACTTCATTTCAGAAGGTTGAACATACATTTCGGTTCCGAATTTCTTCATTGTTTTGGTTGAATTTAGGAATGCTCTAGATCGATCAAAATCAACTCTTGAAGCTTGTTTCGCGACAACTTTACCCAAAATTAACTCCAACGCTTTGTTTAAACCTGGATCACTTGCATTACCAAATTCCTTTAATTTTCCGAAATAAGCAAACGGATTAATCGCATAATTAGGAACAATTCCTTTTACTGGATGCGGATCGTTTTTCCCATTAAAATACGAGAATGTAATTGGTTGCATTGCATAATTATGAGACTTATTACGCTCTTCATAGGATAGATAATCTTTGCTTGGCGAATCAAATAGCGTGATAGAACCAACAAATTTTCCATACGTTTCGCCACCAATCGTTACGACATCAATGTATGGTTTAAGTCCATCAATAGTCAACTCACTCGCAGACGCTGTTCCTGACGAAGTTAAAACATAAACTTTTTTCATCTGTAAGCTATTAATCGCCTCCTCTCCTGCTGGTTGATTATTTCCATTTACATAATTGAACAAAGGAACTTTATCTGAAAGTTTATCCGTTTCGTTGTATTGACTATGTTTATCGTTGAATTTTAAACTTACGAAAGGGCTACCTGTAAATTGGCCTGTAATCATTTGTCCCAACGCAACCGCAGAACTTACGGAACCTCCTCCATTATAGCGCAAATCTAAGATAAGCTCGGTTGCACCACCTGCTTTCAACTTGGCAAAAGCGGCGTTCAGCTCATCATTATAATTCGATTGGAAACCATTGTAAACCAAGTATCCAATTTTCTTATTGTCATAATTCAATACCTGCGCAAAGGCAACCGGATTTTCTTCTAAAACGACCGCCGAAATATTCACTGTTTTAGGTGTTCCAGAGGTCACCACTCCCGATGCTGTAACTTCCGTTTTTTCAGCAATTTCTACAGAATATTGGTCTTTTAGTAAATTGGTGTAATTATTAACCGTTAAAGCCGCACCGTTCACGGCTGTTAAAACATCCCCTCTTTTAATTCCCGCTTTTTCTGCTGGTGAGTTCGGCATAACGTAATTTACGATACCAACAACATTGGTGTTTCCTGCATCTTTCAAATATAAATTGAAGTCGTAACCTGCGCTTTTAGAAACTCCACTAAAACCACTCAACAATTCGTTTACATCTTCAACAATCCATGAAAAACGATCTGTATTTGGGTAATCATTTAACAAAGAATAAAACAAATCACTTGGCTTTTTACCATTTAGAAAATTCACATAATCCGAATTTGAACTAAAAGCTTTATCACCCAGCTTCGGAACACTGGATTGCCAAAAATACCAAGAATTAAGACCTTTCCAAACGAAATCTTGCACCTTTACATCTGATACATTTGGATTCACCGGTCCATCTGGATCATCATTATTCGAACAAGAAAGTGTTAATAGAGCTCCTAAAGCCAAAGCCCCTATTTTTTGATAATGTTTCATATATTTGGTTTATTATAAATTCAAAAGTATGAATTTCAATAAAATCTGCACTCTATTTACTTTAATTTTTTTATTCAAGTTATTGAGTTCTTGCACGAATGCTAATTTACCTGCAGATCTACCGAACGTATATAACGCAGAATATACGCCTTATGATATACGAGGTGAACGAGGATATGAGATTTATTTTGAACTCGACCCATCCGAATACGAACCAGTTTGGGTAACGTATAATAAAGTAAAATCGCCTATTCTAATAGAAAATAAAGTAGATAATTTATATCAAGTCAATATCATTGCACAATCCATGATTATCAATGAACAACGACCACTTGCATCGAAAGAAGTAAATGGCATCACCTTCAAAAAAGGAAATAATATCTACCATTTACCCGTTAATTTTAAAAAGAAATAATATGAAATTGAAGTCAAAATCTCTAGGAATTGCGTTACTAAGCTTTGCGTGTACCATTTCTTGTCAACAAAATACAGCCAGTCAGGAAGGTGAAAAGCCCAACCAAAATCCATCGGTAGAAACCAATAAACCGAACACCAATTACAAACCTGCATTTGAAGGTCAAACAAGAATTGGAGCTGTAAAAACAACCACTCCTTTTGAATTTAGTGTGATAACGGAAAACCTTGGAAAACCATGGGGGATTATCAATTTACCGGACGGTCGTTTTCTAATTACAGAGAAGTCAGGATTTATGAATTTAGTTTCAGCGGATGGTAAGAAAACATCTAAAATAACTGGACTTCCGCAAGTAGATGCTTCTGGGCAAGGAGGTTTGCTTGATGTTGCGCTGGATTCTGATTTCCAAACCAATCGTGTTATCTTTTGGTCCTATTCGGAGCCATTTGGAAAAGGAAATTTAACATCAGTTGCTAAAGGAAAACTTTCACAAGACGAAACGAAAATTGAAAATCCACAAGTTATTTTCCGAGCAACTCCCGATTATAAAGGAACCTTGCACTATGGAAGCCGACTTGCATTTGATAAAGACGGAAATCTTTTCGTGAGCACGGGAGAGCGTTCTGATAAAGAAACACGTGTTTATGCCATAAAACCGGACAATTATTTAGGGAAAATCATTAAAATTACCAAAGACGGAAAACCCGCACCAGGAAATCCATTTATTGGAAAAGAAGGCTACAAACCCGAAATATACACCTATGGACATCGAAACCCGCAAGGTCTGGCATTGGATGAAAAAGGCCAACTTTGGGAAACCGAATTTGGACCTCGTGGCGGTGACGAAATCAACCTCATCCAAGCTGGAAAAAATTACGGTTGGGGTGACGTAACCTATGGACTGGAATATTCTGGCGATCAAATTAGTGGAGGAACGACTCAAAAAGAAGGAACAGAACAACCTGTTTATTATTGGGATCCGTCTATTTCTCCAAGTGGAATCACCTTCTACACCGGAACTATTGACGAATGGAAAAACAATTTGTTTATTGGAAACCTCAGCGGACAACATATCGCGAGAATCGTTATTAAAAACAACAAAGTTGTAGGCGAAGAACGTTTACTTGAAAAAGAAAATCAACGTTTCCGAGATGTTCTTAATGGAAACGATGGTAATTTGTATGCCATCACGGACAGCGGAAAACTCTATAAGATTTCTAAAAAATAGAAAAAAGCTGAGAATTCTCAGCTTTTTTTTGTCTTATCCGCTAATTTCACCCCTTGAAATTCTTTCAAATAAAAAGGTTCAAAATACGCTATATCTTCGGTTTGATTGTTTTCTAAACGTTCGTTTCCTTCTCGAATCAAGAATTTTGCACTTGGATAAACATCGGCTTTGAATGTTGCATTTGGAAGTTTTAAAACCTCTTGTGCTTTCACACAACCGTCACCAACAAACAAAACGTTCTTATCTGAAAATTCAGCAAAACTGGTTTCATCCAAAATCAAATTGGTCGTTTCTTGAAGCTCTTCCCCTGAAGTTCCGTCGCTAACCAACGTATAGACTTCCATTCGACGTGCATCAACGAGCGGAATAATTACATCATATCCTTGTTTAAGAAACGGTTCTACCATAGAATGCATGGAATTAACCGCCACTAACGGAATTTGTAAAGCAAACGCAAAACCTTTCGCTGCAGAAGCGCCAATTCGAAGTCCGGTATACGATCCTGGTCCTTTTCCTAAATTCACAGCGTGAATGTCTTGCAAGGTAATTTCAGCGCCTTCCAGAGCCCACTCTACAAACGTATGTAGGTTTTCAGATTGTTTAAAACTATCCGAAACTTCTTCACACACACATAAAATCGTTTCGACATCGGAAATAGCAACCGAACAGTTTTTGGAAGAGGTTTCTAAATGAAGTATTTTCATGAGTTTAACTTTCTATAAATGGTTCTTGCTTCGCTTTGCGCTTGCGGATAAATGGTCATTTCGGCAATGGAAACATGTTTTGGAGCATTCACAATATAAGAAATTGCATCGGCAATATCTTCCGCTTTTAAAGCTTCATAACCAGCGTAAACCGCGTCCGAACGATCTTGATCGCCTTTAAAACGAACCATCGAAAAATCCGTAGCTACCGCTCCAGGTTGAATATTCGAAACTTTAATTCCGAATTCGGTAAGCTCCAAGCGCATGCCTTCTGAAATGGCATCAACCGCTTTTTTCGAAGCACAATACACAACGCCGTTTGCATAAGTTTGCCGTGCAGCAACCGAAGAAATATTCACAATATGACCGCTTCCGCGTTGCTTCATCTGTGGAAGTACGTTTTTAGAAACGTATAAAAGTCCTTTTACATTGCCATCCATCATCGCGTCCCAATCGGCAACATCGCCGTCACTTAACGTTGCTAATCCATGTGCGTTTCCGGCATTATTAATCAAAATATCAATATTCGAAAATGAACCGGGAAGAGATGCAAAAGCTTCATTCACTTTCTGCTGATCTCGAACATCAAAAACCAACGTATGCACTTCTGTTTGATTTTTTAATTCCTCTTTCAATGCTTCTAAAGCATCGTTACGCCTTCCACAAAGAATCAAACGATAATTTTGTTTTGCAAATAATTCGGCACTTGCTTTTCCAATTCCTGAGGTTGCCCCCGTAATTAAAATGGTTTTTTGATTTTCTGATATCGCCATAATTCGTTTCGATTAGGAAGCATCAAAATTACGGAACAAAAAAAAAATAAACCCGGTTTCCCAGGTTTATTTCTATTATTTCTTCGTCATATCTCCCATCACGTTTACCGCTTCTTGAAGATAGACATCTCGTTCTAAGTTTTTCTTCCAATTTTCAGTTTTCTTACGGAAAACTTCATCGGTTTTTTCTCGCTGAACTTCGTCCGGATGAACGGAGAACATCAAGCCGTTATTGAATTTCTCCAACGTTCTGAATTTCTCAATCTGCGCTTTTCTCTTTTTCATCAACTCGTTGAATTTATTTTGATTCAACGTAATGGTTTCTTCTTTATCTAAAGCTTCTTTCCATTGTGCCGATTCAATTAAAAGCTGATAGTTTTTATTTTGAGCCATTCTCGATTCGCTGTTTTTCATCAACGACGGGATGTTTAATGAATTCATTTTCGTGAA
This sequence comes from Kaistella sp. CFF1-2, assembly GCF_059509915.1. Taxonomy (NCBI): domain Bacteria; kingdom Pseudomonadati; phylum Bacteroidota; class Flavobacteriia; order Flavobacteriales; family Weeksellaceae; genus Kaistella; species Kaistella sp. CFF1-2. The sequence goes on along the minus strand of NZ_JCAKLF010000002.1, from coordinate 620,936 downwards.
ACTCGTCGCTGGAATTTTATCCCAAGCCAAAGCATAATCGTCATAACGCTCCCCAATTTCAGCATAGCTAAACAAATCTTTCAACTGAATATCCGAAGCTACCCCTTTTCTCTGAGTCGATTCACCAGTTACTCGATAATACTTTTGAATAGTTAATTTCAAAGATCCGAAATCATCATTTGAGTTTAAGAAACGATTCAAATCAACAAACGATTGTACCGTTCCTTTTCCAAAAGATTGAGGCGAACCAAAGATGACTGCACGACCGTAATCTTGCATTTGACCCGTTAAAATCTCAGAAGCCGAAGCAGACAATTCATTTTGCATAATCAAAAGTGGACCCGTCCAAACTGGAGCATTTCCTTTATTTTTCAGCGTTTGAATTTTCCCTTGTCCATCTTTTACTTGAACGTAAGCACCTTCATTCATAAACAAGCCCATGATATCACCAACCTCGGTTAATGAACCTCCACCGTTGCTTCTCAAGTCTAAAATTACCCCATCAATATTATTTGCTTTCAAGCGCTGAAGTTCTTTCTTCACATCATCAGAGGCGTTTCTTCCTTTCTCATCTTCAAAATCAGCATTGAAACTTGGTAAGAAAATAAATCCGTATTTCTTTCCGTCTTTTGCATTAACAATAATACTTCTAGCAAACGTATCTTCGATAGAAACTTCTTCACGAACCAAGGTTACTTCACGAATTGATTTATCTTTTTTCTCAACAGTTAAAGTTACTTTCGTTCCTAATTCACCACGAATCAAACGTACCGCTTCATCTACCAACATTCCTGAAACGTTTACGGGTTCAGCATTCGGTTTCGAGCGAACTTTTAAAATCTTATCGCCTTCGGTAAGTTGTTTTGATTTCCACGCAGGAGCACCAATTGTTAACGCACCTAAGAATAAGTTTCCTTTCTTTTCTTGAATAACAGCACCGATACCAATGACTTTTCCTTTGAATTGAACATCAAAATCTTCTTTATTGGTTGGTGAAAAATAGTTGGTATGCGGATCGAAAACTTCTGTGTACGAATTCATATACACCGTAAACCAATCCATTTTCTTTCTCTTTTTGAAACGTGTAAAGTATTCAGAAACATAATCTTTCACTTCATCCGTTGCTTTTTTCAACTTTTGCTCTTCTGTGAATTTTTCCACCTTAATCGTGTCTTTCAACTTATGAGCAATAACCGAATCTTTCTTTTTTTGCTGAGATTCTTGTCTTGCATTGATGGTCTCAATTTCTTGAAGAATATTGTATTTGATGAATTTCTTCCATTCTGCATACAACTCTTTATCGTTTGCTGGAGTTGCTTTTTTCTTAGGTTCCAAAGAAAGCACATCGTCCTCTTTCAAGTCAATCGGTTTGGTAAAAATGTCTTGCGTCATTTTATCAATTTGATCTATTCGCTGATACAAACGATCCACAGTCACTTTATAAAAAGTAAGCTCTCCAACTTTAAAATAATCGTCTAATTTGGTTTTATGCTTGGCAAACTCATCCATATCCGCCTTCATGAAAATCCTCTTTCCAGGATCTACCATTTCAAAATATTTATCGTACACCTGCTGCGAATACGCGTCATTTATCGGTTTCGGGTTATAATGCAAATATTGAAGCGTGTTTTTTACACTCTTCATAATTGTCATCATTTTTTCATCGTCATTTTGTGGCGAATTAAAACAAAAAACAAGCGTAGTTAGCGGGAATAATAATAGGAGTTTATTGAACTTAAAATTTTTAAACATACGTTACATTTATGCTATAAGTTATCAAAAATAGGGTTTCGTTACGAAAAGTAACAAATAATCAAAATTAATACCTTATTCCTATTAACCAATTTTTTTTTTTGATAATTTTGAAAAAAAAGTAAAGTTTATGCAAAAACCATTAATACTGGTTACGAATGATGATGGAATCACAGCGCCGGGGATTCGTAACTTGGTAGAATTTATGAATGAAATTGGAGAGGTTGTCGTTGTTGCGCCCAACTCACCTCAAAGTGGAAAAGGTCATGCAATCACCATTAATTCTACACTTACCTATGAAGAAATCAGCTTAGATGGTCCACAAACAGACTATTCGTTAAGCGGAACTCCTGTAGATTGTGTGAAATTTGCACTGGATAAAGTCCTAACTCGAAAACCAGATATTGTGGTGTCGGGAATCAATCACGGAGCCAATTCTTCGATCAATGTTATTTATTCTGGAACCATGTCTGCTGCTGTAGAAGCCGGTGTTGAAGGTTTACAAGCCATTGGTTTTTCGTTGTTGGATTTTTCATGGGATGCCGATTTTTCCCAAGCGAAAGAATATATTCAAGCCATCGTTAAAAAAGTTTTAGACAATCCTCTTCCGAAAGGAGTTGTATTGAATGTGAATATTCCAAAACTTAAAAAAGACGAAATCAAAGGAATCAAAGTTTGCAAACAAGCAAATGCGAAATGGGAAGAAAGTTTTGATGAGCGCATTAATCCGCACGGAAAAAAATACTATTGGTTAACAGGATATTTCAACAACATGGATCACTCTGAGAACGCTGACGAAACGGCTCTTTCAGAAGGATATATTTCCATTGTTCCGGTTAAATTTGATTTAACAGCGCACGAATACATTCAAGAATTATCAGATATTATGAAATTCTAAATCAAAAATTAAAAGAGCGAAAATTTCGCTCTTTTTTTATTTCATAATCTCCAAAAGACCAAATCTTTTTTCTAATTTTAATTAATATTTCTTCCCTTATGAGAATAGAATACGATATTAAATTAGGATTTAAAGATGTGATGTTTCGTCCAAAACGATCTACATTGCAATCCCGTTCTCAGGTTCAATTGGAACGTGAATTTTTTTTCAAAAATTCAAAAAAGACCTGGAAAGGCGTTCCCATTATTGCTGCCAATATGGACACTGTTGGAACGTTTGAAATGGCAGTTTCTCTTGGAAAACAACAAATTATTACCGCGATCCATAAACATTATAGTCTTGGCGAATGGAATCAGTTTTTGGAAGGAAAACCCGATTCTTTTTACGAGTATATTGCCCTAAGCACAGGAACAGGAAATGCAGATGCAGAAAAAATTGCAATGTTACTTCAACGACATCCGAAAATTCAGTTTTTATGCATCGATGTTGCGAATGGTTATTCCGAGCATTTTGTTGATTTTGTTCAGAAAGCGAGACAACAATATCCTGATAAAACCATTATCGCAGGAAACGTCGTAACGGGGGAAATGGTAGAAGAACTTCTGCTTGCCGGCGCCGATATTATCAAAGTGGGTATTGGTCCTGGTTCTGTTTGTACGACTCGTGTAAAAACGGGTGTTGGCTATCCTCAACTTTCTGCGATTATTGAATGTGCAGACGCAGCTCACGGACTTGGCGGGCATATTATTGGCGATGGCGGTTGCAAAGTTCCAGGTGATGTCGCTAAAGCATTTGGTGGCGGTGCTGATTTTGTTATGTTAGGCGGAATGCTTGCTGGACACGACGAAAGCGGTGGTGAATTAATTGAAGAAAACGGAAAAAAGCTTAAACTTTTCTACGGAATGAGTTCAAAAATGGCGATGGATAAACATTCTGGTGGTGTTGCAGAATACCGTGCTTCCGAAGGAAAAACGGTAAAAGTTCCATACAAAGGTAAAATCGAAGAAACCATCAAAGATATTCTCGGTGGCGTACGATCTACATGTACCTATGTTGGAGCTTCTCAACTCAAGGAATTAACGAAGCGTACGACATTTATACGCGTGCAAGAACAAGAAAATCAAATCTTTAACCAGTAATCGGTTTCAAAAAATTTAAATTGCTTCTAAGGCATTTCGTAATGCAATGGAGGCTTTTTTTATTTCTAAATTCCAATCGTCAACGGCATTTCCATCTGCTCCATCCGAAATATATTTCAAACATAAAAACGGAATGTTTTCTATGAGAGCGACTTTAGCCAAAGCATACGCTTCCATTTCAATCACTTGATATTCCGAGTTGGTGTGCTCCATTTCGAATTGATCTCCACTTCCGCATGTTCCTTGGGGAAGGTTTTCAACTTCAATTCCGTTATTTAAAACTATTGGAATTGACTCGAAAGGCGTTTGAAATTTCTCAAAACCCAAAGCTGAAACTTCCATATCTCGTTGGATAAAATTGGTGCAACAAACCACGGTTCCACGATTGAAAGTAGTACTTCCAGCCGTTCCCAAATTAATAATCATTTCAGGTTGAAATTGCGCAATTCCCTTCATTAACGCATGTGTAGCATTCACTTTTCCAACACCTGTAAAAATACAATTGTAGTCTTGGAACGCATCTGCAGCTTCCTCCTTCATGGCAAAAGCCAATAAAACGTTTTTCCTATCCATTAGAATTTATCTATACTATTTAAAATAACACTTTATCATCTTTTCGTAACTCCTCTAAATATTTCATTTTATCGTCTCGATAAAACAAATTCATGGTTTCAAAAGGAATCATTTTAAGATCTTTATTGATGATATGAACACATGATTTTTTTACCGCACGAACATCAAAATCATGAGCATCCATAAAATTCATGATGATGATTCTGAAAAGATTATCGTAATCTAAATTGGGGGCCGAAACATCTGGTAAACAACACAATAATTGATTAACCTTTGGTTTTACTTTATCGACCGAAATTCCAGTGCTAAAAATATCCAAAAGCTGCATTTGCAATCCCGTATCTTGTTCGTAAACAATTGTGTTTTTTGATTGATTGTTCAACAAATCTGCTGGATTGATGTATCGAGTTAGCGGAATAATTTCGCCTTCCAATTTTAAAATATAGCCCATCGCCAAAGCATCGGGATTGCATGGAACCGGAATTAAATCTTCTGAAGTTAAAAACGGAGATTGCTTCAAAATTTCGGTTCGAACTTCTGTTAACGTCATTTTTTCAGAAGCCGAATCTTCGCGGTTTCGACCCGCAATTTCCACCGGTTGAAACGTAATTCCGCGAACGCATTTTTGCTTCAATGCAAAATCGATAATCTTTCCTATTTCCTGATCATTTTTTCCTTTTTGAAGAACCACAACCAACGTTGTCGAAAGATTGAGCGCATTTAGTTTTTCTAAAGCTTTCATGCGAACATCCTTTAAATCCTTTCCTCTAAAATCTTTTAGAACCTCAGGATCAAATGAATCAAATTGAAGATAAATTTCGAATTCTGGAGCGTAGGTTGCCAACTTTTCTGCAAAACCGGGATCATTTGCAATTCGAATTCCGTTGGTGTTCAACATCAAATGCTTGATCGGTTTTGTCTTAGCAATATCCATAATTTTAAAAAACTCGGGATGAATTGTTGGTTCGCCACCGCTAATTTGCACGACATCGGGTTCGCCTTCATTCCGAACAATCGTATCGAACATGGCTTCAATTTCTTCCAACGTACGATGGCTTCCATAATGCGGCGACGACATGGCGTAACACGTTGGGCAAGTTAGGTTACAACGATCGGTAACTTCCACAATGGACAAGCAGCTATGTTGCTCATGATCAACACATAAGCCACAATCATAAGGACAACCATACTCCACATCTGTCCCAAAATGAACGGGCGTTTCTGAGGCTTTATTATAGTTTCTTATATTTTTATAATAATCAACATCCGTAGCGATTTTGGTTCTAAAAAAACCATGATCTGGACAGCGTTTGTGCATAAAAACTTCATTATCTTGGATGACAATTTTGGCTCCAACACGTTTTAAACATTCCGGACACAAACTAATGGTATAATCGTAATACGTATAATCTCGAACTGGCATAATTCTATTTTATAATCCACAAACAAAACCACTTATCAAGCCACAAATTGCTAGACAAAGCAAAACAACACGCCAAAAATTTCCACGAGACATTTTTCGATCACCTTTAGATTCGTAAATAAATTTTAAAATTGCTGCGACGATCAATGAAATAACAATAGAAGCAATAATCATCATTGAAACAATTGCGACCACAATTCCAGTAAAATCACCTCCTTCTAACAGGATCACTAATGGTAAAGAATGTACTATCATGCTCGTTTTTTTATAAATGGTTTAGCAGAATTCACTTTATAAATGTAGTAAAATATCATCAACATACAGGTGATTTGTATCGCACCCAAACTCAAGAAAATCTCGTTTCTAGGTTTAAGAAAGTCTAACAAAAACCGAAAACTAAAGTAACTCAACATAAAAAGTTGAAACAAAAAGCCGGAAGGATAAGCCCATTTTTTCTTAAACCTATTCAACTCAATCCAAAGTAAAATGAGAAATCCAATTTCGTATAAAGCAACGGGATGTCTATGTAAACCATCTCCCAAATCCATCCCTAGGAAAAAGGTTGTTGGAATACCGTAGGTTTGTTCATAAATCCCCGTAAAAAAGCAACCAATTCGGCCTACAATCATAGCAAGAATTAGAGGAAAAACCATGATGTCTCCCGTACTTTCTTTGTGACCGACCACCTTCTTAGCCAATTCAACTCCGAGTAAACCAAATGCTAATCCTCCAACAATCGTATTATTTGTCCAGAATTGTTGAAAAGTGAGATTTCCAGAAAAAAGTAAAGCTGGATTCTCTAGATTTCCAATTATTTTTGAACCAATCAAAGCTCCCAATGTCGCTCCCAACAAAACAGCAAGTGACGTTTTTAAATCGTTCTTGGATTTTGATTTCCTTTTCAAGAAATAGTAATAGCGCATCCCAAGAAAAATCCCCAAAGTTTCTGTAATGGGATGAAGCAAAATATCTTTTCCGAAAAGATGCAACGTCACTGGGAAATCTACCATAGGATGAAGATAAAAAAAGCAGCCCGAAAGCTGCTATAGTATTTATAAAAAATGTTGATTACGTCAACATTCCTCCGTCAACATTGATTACTTGACCTGTAATGTATTCCGACATGTCGCTTCCTAAAAACACACATGCGTTTGCAACATCTTCTGGTTGACCACCACGCTTTAATGGAATTGCTTCTCTCCAACCTTTTACGGTATTTTCATCCAAAACAGCAGTCATTTCCGTTTCGATAAATCCTGGTGCAATCACGTTACAACGTATATTACGAGAACCTAATTCCAAAGCAATTGATTTAGAAAATCCAATAACGCCCGCTTTTGAAGCTGCGTAATTTGCTTGACCAGCATTTCCTTTCACCCCAACAACAGAACTCATATTGATGATAGAACCTGCTTTTGCTTTCATCATTGGTTTAATCACCGCTTTTGTCAAGTTGAAAACCGAATCCAAATTCACTTTAATAATTGTATCCCAATCTTCTTTCGACATCCGAAGCATCAAATTATCTTTCGTGATTCCTGCATTGTTGATCAAAATATCAATTTGACCGAATTCTGCCATTACATCATCCACCAATTTTTGCGCAGCTTCAAAATCCGATGCATCCGATTGATACGATTTTGCGGTTGTTATCTTAGAAAGTTCTTCTTCCAAAGCTTTTGCTTTATCAACAGAACCTGCATACGTAAACGCTACTTTTGCTCCCTCTTTAGCAAAAACCTCTGCTATTCCTTTTCCGATTCCACGTGTAGCTCCCGTAATAAGTGCTACTTTTCCATCTAGTAATCCCATATGATTTAGTTTAATTTTCTATGTTTTTATATTTGTTTTTGAAAGTTTTTTTCTCCGTTTCTTCTTCAGAACCACCGACATTATTGATGATTAAAACAATTTCTCCTTTTAAAGTTTTACTTTTGGAAAAGTCAATTAACTCATTGATTGTCCCACGTTTCGTTTCTTCAAACTTTTTTGAAATCTCGCGGCTCAAACTCACTTTAGTTTCTTCCCCAAAAAACTCTTTGATTTGTTCTAAAGTCGTATTAATCTTATGCGGACTTTCGTACAAAATAATCGTTTTTTTCTCTTCAGCGAGTTGTTTCAATTTGGTTTGACGACCTTTTTTCTGAGGTAAAAAACCAGCAAAATAAAAATCGTGATTCGGTAACCCCGAAACCACCAAAGCGGGAACAAATGCCGTCGCTCCTGGAAGACAAATCATTTCCAAATCTTCGTCTGCTCCAGCTTTTGCAAGTAAATAACCTGGATCTGAAATCCCTGGAGTGCCTGCATCCGTGATAATCGCAACACTTAGTCCGTTCTTCAAATCCTTAATCACATTTTCGGTCGCCTGATGCTCATTATGAAGATGATACGACCGAAGCGGTTTTGAAATTTCAAAATGCTTCAACAAAATTCCTGAAGTTCGTGTGTCTTCACACAAAATATAATCTACTTCCTTCAGAACTTTAATCGCTCTGAAAGTCATGTCTTCTAAATTTCCGACCGGTGTCGGTACAAAATACAATATCCCTGACATTAATTGGGTATTTGTTCTACTAATTCTAAACGTTTTACAATGGATTTCTTTTCTAAAATGCTTCCTGGCGAAAGTACGGCATTGGCGCCAATTTTAGAAAAATCACCAACTAAAGCACCAAATTTATCAATTTCCGTTGAAATGACTTGATCGAAAACTTTCACCCAAATATTCTTTTCATCTCGATCATTATGATGATTCGCAATTAAAGATCCTGCTTCAAAATTGACGTTATTTCCAACGATGCTGTCTCCAATATAGTTGAAATGGGCAATTTGAGCATTTTCAAACAAAAAAGCGGTTTTTAACTCACTTCCGGGTCCAATTTTGCAATTTTTGCTTAAAAAAACACCATTTCTGAAATAATTACCCGAAGCTACAAAACAGTTTTCTTCGATGATAATTGGTCCTTTCAAAACCACATTGTCTTCAACAACAGCTGATTTATGAATCGCTATTTGATTTTGAATGACATACTCGGAAGTCTTCAATGTTTTTTGTTTTTCCAAAATCCATGCTTCCAAATTTCGGGTAACGTCCCAAGGATTCGGGTTTTCTGTAAAAACTGACGAATACGACGCTATAAATTGACTCCAATCAGCCATTAAAGTTCTTGATATACTTTTTTAGAAAAATCTTCTAAACTAGGATCGCGAGCTCCCATCAACAGAAGAACATCGCCTTCTTGTAAATGGTTTTTCAAATGCTCAACCAAATCATCTCGATTTTCAATAAACTTGGCTTGACTTCCTTTCGCCTTTAAATCTTCAATTAAATCATTCGCCGAAATATCTTTCACCGCCGTTCCTCCAGCATAGAAAATTTCACTCATCCAAATTTCATCTTGTGGACGAAGCGCATCTGAAATTTCTTGAACAAAATCATTGCGCAAAAAACGAGTTGGCTTGTATCCATGCGGCTGAAACCATGCAATTAAACGCTTCGCAATTGGCTGACAAGCACGAATACTTGCAGCGCATTTTGCAGGATTGTGCGCATAATCATCAATCACCCAAACGTCATTTTTCTCGCCTAAAATCTGATGTCTTCGGTAAATTCCTTCATACGAGCTCAAACTTTTTGCACACGTTTCAAGTGAAACTCCAATTTGATTGGCTACAGCAACTGCTGCTGCTGCGTTTTCTGCACTATGTTGTCCCAAAGCGTTCATTTGAAACGCTTGTTCTTTTATCTTAAATTCTAAAGAAAATCCATTTTGATGAAAATCCATTACATTAAATCCGGCCTCCGAATTGTTGAAACCAAAATCCTGATCTGCGTTTTCAGACAAGGTTTTCGCTAATGCATTGGATTGATTTACAACAAATAAGCCTTTAGAATTTAATTTAAAAATTCCAAATAAATCCATCAATTCCTCAATTTCTTGATGATCTTTATCTACATTCAACAACAATCCAATTTCGGGATGGTATTGCACGACTGAACCATCGCTTTCATCGGCTTCAATAATCAACCAATCGCCTTTTCCAACGGCTGCATTTCCAATTTTTCCGTTCTTAATAATGCTCGTTAAACCAGCGCCAGAAATAATACTTGGTTCTAGTTTCGCATCCAAAAGAATCTGATACAACATTGCCGAAGTCGTGCTTTTCCCCGAAGTTCCAGCCACCGCAATGGTTTTCTTACTTTTCGCAATTAAAGCTAAAAGTTCACTTCGTTTGATAATCGGAATGTTGAGTTCTTTTGCTTTTTGAACTTCATATACGGTGTCTTCAATCGCTGTAGACACAACGATTAAATCCGTTTCTGGAGTAATTCCAGAGCCGTCTTGAAGAAAACATTGGATGCCTTCGGATTCCAATTGTTCTTTGGTTTTGTTGTATTCAACAGGATGAAAATAGCGGTCGCTTCCCGAAACTTCCTTTCCAATTCCCTGTAAATATTGGGCAATTGCACTCATTCCCGAGCCTGCAACGCCTATAAAAAAAACACGATTAAAATCGTTAATATTCTCAATCATAAGTAAATACAAAAATAAAAAGCATTTGAAAAAAATATCAAACGCTCTTCAGTTTTAATGAAATTTATTTTCCACCAACGTCCAAAGTCGTTGGGCAACATCGTCCGCTTTCTTCCAATTACGAGCGTAATATAAGTCTGAAAGATATTCTTTGGCTTCGTCTAATGTCTTGCAATCGTTTAAATTTCTGATAGCGTCATTCAATTCTGATTGACTTCCATCAAACAAAACTTTTGAAAAAGCGATTTTGTCATTTAAATCCAAACGAAATTCTTGACGAGGTTTGGCGGCTTCCATAAAATCCGTTGAAACATTCGATTTTAAAATACTTCCTGACTCAGCCTCGTGTTTTTTCTCTTCTTCGATCATTTCCTCCAACGGATCGTCATCAAAAAGAGACTGAACCGCCTTCATACCTTTGATATTCGATAATTTGAATTTCTTTTCTTGAGTTTCAGGAGATTCTACATCTTTGTCTTCTTCCTTACTTTTCTCAACTTCGACAATTTCCTGAGGTTCTTCTTTTAAAAGTTCCGAAACAGGTTCTTGAATTTCAACTTCTTCCTCTTCAACACTATTTTCTTCAACATGAAGATCGTCACTTTTCTCTAAAACTTCATCAATCTCTTGACGGAATCCTTCTTCTTGTTCAACAACATGTTCAGCATAGACCTCTTCCTCAGCTTCTTTTTTTTCAGCTTCGTTAACGATACGCATCGGAATTTCCTTTTCCTCAATAGCTTCAACAACTTCCTTTTCCTCGATTGCATAATCTTCAACCAATTCAAATTCTTCGACCAATTCTTCCGAATTTTCTTGATTCAAATTTTCATTAGGATCAATTTCATTCAGTTCATTGTTGAAAATAACCTCTTCTTCGATTTCTTCTTCGAAAATATTTTCAGGTTTTTCATCTATAAATTCTTCCTTTTCTAGTAAAGAACTTGGGGTATCTACAGCAACTGGAGCCGTAAAGCTGCTTTTGTTTTTATCTAAATATTTCAGGACATTCATCCTGTCATTCAGTTCGGTAATCAAATCGTGTTTTCTCAATAACTCGTCATGCGAGCTAATTTTAGACACGGTATCCAGAATATTTTTACACTCAAAAAAAAGTTTGTCCTGTAAATCCTGTATCGTTTGCATAAAAATTGATGATTAAAATTGCGTAATTTTGGAAACTAAATCTTACGGCTAAATTAACAAATGTTTTTAGAAAATACAATTAATCATTCCAAGCAAAGTGGATGGATGGAAGTAATTTGTGGATCGATGTTTTCCGGGAAAACCGAAGAACTCATTCGCCGATTGCGCCGCGCAGAAATGGCAGGACAACATGTGGAGATTTTTAAGCCCAAGGTAGATACCCGATATTCGGACGAAGAAGTGGTTTCCCACAACCAAAATAAAATACGCAGTACGGCCGTTGAAAGTCCCAGTGAGATTGTTCTTTTAGGATCAAATTGTGATGTTGTTGCGATTGATGAAGCGCAGTTTTTCGACGATAGTATTGTTGAAATTGCAAATCAACTAGCGAATTCGGGAGTTAGAGTCATCGTCGCTGGGCTCGATATGGATTTCTTGGGTCGTCCCTTTGGACCAATGCCAGCCTTGATGGCCACTGCCGAATATGTGACCAAAGTACACGCTATTTGCAAACGAACCGGAAATCTTGCAAACTATTCCATGAGAACTTCCGCGAATCAAGATCTTGTACAACTTGGAGAAACCGAAAGTTACGAAGCCGTAAGCCGTAGAGTCTTTGTAGACGAAGTTATCAATAAAAACCTTGAATAATAATGAATTACACCACTAAGCAAATCTCCGAAATTACTCAATCTCAACTAATTGGGAATCCAGATTTGCTGGTAAAAAACATCGCTTTTGACAGTAGAAATATCTACTCTACCCAAAACACAGCATTCCTTGCACTTACTACCGAAAAGAATTCGGGACAAAAATATATTGCATCTGCAGTTGAAAAAGGAATCGAAATTATTATTACAGAAAGGCCGCCCACAATCGAAGATCACATAACGTATATCGTAACAGAAAACGGTCTCAATTTTATCCAAAAATTAGCAAAATACCACTTCAATCAATTTTCTGACTTGCAAACCATTGGAATTACCGGAAGTAACGGAAAAACAGTGGTTAAAGAATGGTTATATCAAAGTTTGAATGAAGATTTTTCTGTTGTGAAAAGTCCGAAAAGCTTCAACTCTCAATTAGGTTTACCGCTATCATTGCTTCAGATAACAGAAAAAAATGAAATCGGAATCTTCGAGGTTGGAATTTCGAAACCCAATGAAATGCAGAAATTAGAATCCATTTTCTCACCGAAAATTGGAATTCTTACACATATTGGAACCGCTCATTTGTCCAATTTTGAAAATGAAAATCAACTATTAGATGAAAAACTTAAACTTTTTGAAAACACCGATTTACTTTTCTACAATGGCGATCTTCAACTCGTTCGAGACAAAATACAAGAAAAGTATTCCGATAGAAAAACAATTTCTTACGGTTTAAAAAAGGAAAATGATGTTCACATTGTAAACGACTGGAAGGACCGAAAACAAAATATTCAAGTTCAATACTTTGAAGAAATACTAGAATTTCCAGTTCAACAAAGAGATGAAGCAACTTTAACTAATGCATTGTCTATAATTTGTTTACTCAAATATTTTAATTTTAGTAATGAGAAAATTATTCAGAAAATAAACCAACTGAAATCCGTAGAAATGCGTTTGGAAAGTGTGGTTGGTTTGCGGAATAATTTAATCATCAACGATTCATTCAATTTGGATTTTGATTCGTTGGTAATTGCATATCAATTCATCAAAGAATACACAAAAAAGGAAAAGGTTCTTATCTTAACCGATTTTGTTGATCAAAGGCAAAGGGAGGAGCTTTACAAAGAAGTTGCAGCGTTAACAAACGAACAAGGTTTCACCAAAGTTTTACTTATTGGAGACGAAATTATTGAATTTGAAAGTCTTTTCAATGCTGAAACCTACACTTTTAATACAACAAATCAATTACTTGATAGTCAAATAATTCAATCCATTTCAGATTCTTTGATTTTACTGAAAGGCGCACGAAAATTTGAAATTGATAAAGTAAAACTTTCTTTAGAATTACAAAAGCACGACACGGTTTTAGAAATCAATTTAAATTCGATCCTGCATAATATCAATGTTCATAAATCTTTGCTGAAACCAGAAACTAAAATGATGGCTATGGTAAAAGCATTTTCGTATGGATTAGGTGGTTATGAAATTGCCGAATTTTTGCAACACCATCATATTGATTATCTTACCGTTGCCTACGCTGATGAAGGCGTTGATTTAAGAAAAAATGGGATAACAACACCGATTATGGTGATGAATCCTGAACAACACAGTTACTCCACTATTATCGATTTTAATTTGGAACCGGAAATTTACAGTTTCCGAGTTTTAGATTTGTTTGTGGAACAACTTCGACAAAAAGGAATTACAGATCGATATCCTATTCATATCAAGTTAGAAACAGGAATGCATCGTCTTGGTTTTAAAGACTTTGAATTGGATGAACTCATTGAAAAATTGAATATGTATCCCGTAAAAGTTGTTTCAATATTTTCGCATTTGTCAACGGCGGATGTTCCTGAAGAAACAACATACGCGATGCACCAAATAACCACTTTTGATAAAAACTCAACAAAGTTGATTGAAGGTTTAGGTTACAAACCTTTGAGACATATTCTAAATTCTCCTGGAATTGCTAATTTTACTGAACATCAATTCGATATGGTACGAATTGGAATCGGAATGGTTGGAATTTCCCAAAATGCCGAAGTTCAGAAAAAGTTGCAAAGTGCGGTTAGCTTTAAAACCGTAGTTTCTCAGATTTCGGAAGTTCATGCAGGCGAATCTGTTGGATACAGCAGAAAATATAAGCCCGATCATACGACTAGAATTGCGACGATTCCCGTGGGTTACGCAGATGGAATTCCAAGAATGATTGGTAACGGAGTTGGAAAAGTGAGCATTAAAGATCAGCTTGTTCCTATTGTAGGAAACGTTTGTATGGATATGTTGATGTTAAATATCGAGGATTTACCAATTAAAGAAGGTGACGAAGTCATTTTGTTCAACTCTAATCCTTCATTACAAGATTTTGCAAATTATTGTCAAACAATTCCGTACGAAGTTTTAACTTCGATATCGCGACGCGTTAAACGAATTTATATAAAAAACTAGATGAAAAAGCACCTCACCCTCCTATTTGTGTTCATCATTTTGGGCTTATTTAAAGCTCAGGTAAAGGAAAATTTAGTTATTCCGCCCAATCCAAAAATAGGATTATCGCTTGCAGGTGGAGGTGCGAAAGGATTTGCCCATGTTGGCGTCCTTAAAATATTGGATTCTCTTGGTGTTAAAGTAGATTACATCTCGGGAACAAGTATGGGAGCCATTATTGGTGGTTTGTATGCATCGGGTTACACTGGAAAAGATATTGAAGAAATTATCCTAAATACGGACTTTTACACCTTGATTGCGAATGAAAAATCAAGACAGGAATCCCCATTTTTTAATAAAAGTAACGACAAATATCTACTTACGGTTCCTGTTACCAATGGCAAATTAAATGTCGTTCCTAAAGCGATATCTACGGGTCAACAGAACATTTACATGTTAAAGGATTTGTTTAACAATGTTTCTTCAGTAACTGATTTCTCAAAGCTTCCGATACCATTCATGTGTGTTGCAACCAATTTGGAAAGCGGAAAAATGGAAATTTTTGAAAAAGGAGATTTAGTAAGTTCCATTATGGCGAGCTCCGCATTTCCTTCATTAATGGATCCAGTGAAAATTGGAGATAGCTTGTATATTGACGGAGCGATGACAGTTAATTATCCCTCAAAACCTTTAAAAGATAAGGGAATTGATATTGTTATTGGGGTTGATTTAAGCCAACCTTTAGCAAAAAGAAGTGATTTAAACTCAGCAATCGCTATTTTAAATCAAGTCATTGATTTCGGGATTAAAAAAGAAACTCAAAATCAATATAACTATACGGATGTGAATATTCATCCGGATTTAGAAGGTTTTTCGGCAACTAGCTATGGCGACAAAGCCAAGATTCTAGAACAAGGTTACACCGAAGCGCAAAAATACACCTCCATTCTTAGCCAATTACCAAAACGTGAACATCAACTTTTACGAGCTCCGTTGAACCCTATTTACTCTAATGTGTACAAAATTGATAGTTTAGAATTGGTTAACCATCAAATCTTTAACAAAGATTATGTGATGGGAAAGATGAATATGAAAATTCCGTCGATGCAAACCTATGGTAGCATTAATAAGATGATTGATAAATTGTATGCAACTAATAATTACACGCTAATTAATTACGATATCGTTCAGCGAAATAATCAAAATATATTGAAAGTTGATGTTACTGAAGACGAAACTCGGTATTTTCTGAAATTCGGATTGCATTACGATGATATTTTTAAAACAGGATTGCTCCTTAATGCAACGATGAAACGTTTGTTATTTAAAAATTCAACACTTTCATTGGATATAATTGTTGGAGATCAACCACGATATTACTTTAATTACTTCGTTGACAATGGTTATATTCCTGGTTTTGGGATCTATTCTTCAGGAATGAACTTGGATTTACGCGACTCTAAAGGAAATAATGTAGAAAAGTACATTTGGTTTCGTAATGAAGCTTTTTTACAGTCTATTTGGATGGATAAATTTGCTATTGGAGCTGGTATTAGCCACGATTATTTCGAATCTAAAATAGGTTCTGGTCGCTACGAAAATGCTCAAAATTATTTTAATCCATATGTGTTCATTAAAAGTGATACTCGGGATGATAAAGATTTTGCAACCAAAGGCTTTTATTTGGATGCTAGCGGAAAATTAATCACGACACTAGATGCTGACGATACAGAAAAAAAGGTTTTACAAGTAAAATCTAATTTGCAATTCAATATCAAAGCGGCAAAATGGCTTACGTATCGAATGTCCTTTTTTAGTGGTTTGACTTTAGCTGATGATATTTCGCAATACTATCAGTTCCGACCAGGAGGCATATTTGGTCAGAATTTAGGAAATTTCACATCCCTTCCTGGACATCATTTTGGTGAAAGTGCACACAATAATTTACTCGTTTTGCGAAACGATTTACAATTTAAAATAAAGAAAAATCTATTTGTTACTGGGCATTTCAATATGGTTAATTCTTTTGAAGATATTACATTCAAAAATTTTCTAGATATCAAGGAAACTACGGCAGGTTTAAATGTGGGTTACAAATCTCCGTTTGGCCAAATAAAATTGGATGTAAGTCGATCATTAGAACGAGGCAAAGGAATATTTACCGTAATACTTGGACATTGGTTTTAATATGATAAACTATTTTTTTGAAAACATGGAAGCAATTACCCTTCCTACTAATACCTCCTCTTGGATAGAAAATTTGATTCTAGAAGAAGGAAAAAAGTTGGGCGAAATAACCTATGTATTTTGTGATGATGTCTATTTATTAAAGGTAAATCAAGATTATTTACAGCATGATTATTATACAGATATTATCACTTTTGATTATGTAAAGGGCAAAACAATAAGCGGTGATATTTTTGTATCTTTGCAGCGGATTTCAGACAATGCTTCTACCCTATCCAATTCTTTTGAAAAAGAACTTCAAAGAGTAATTGCCCACGGCGTCTTGCATCTTTGCGGTTACAAAGACAAAACGGAGGAGGAAGAAAAATTAATGAGATCCAAAGAAGATTATTATCTCTCCAAATATAAAGAGTAAGTAAATTTTTAAAATGTTTCACGTGAAACATTTTTTAGTTTTAGTTCCTTTTTATTTAAAATTTTAGAAAAAATGATTTCAGAAATATACGATGTAATCGTTGTTGGCGGTGGTCATGCAGGTTGTGAAGCTGCAGCCGCTGCAGCCAATTTAGGTTCGAAAACCTTATTGGTAACAATGAATATGCAAACAATCGGACAAATGAGTTGTAATCCAGCAATGGGTGGAATTGCAAAAGGACAAATTGTTCGGGAAATAGACGCCATGGGAGGTTATTCAGGAATAATTTCCGATAAATCTGCAATTCAATTCAAAATGCTAAATCGTTCTAAAGGTCCTGCAATGTGGTCTCCAAGAACACAAAACGACCGCATGCTTTTTGCAGAAGAATGGAGATTAGCATTAGAAAATACGCCAAATCTAGATTTCTTTCAGGACATGGTAAAAAGCCTACTTATTGAAGGAAATAAAGTAACCGGTGTTGTTACTTCATTAGGAATTGAGATCAAAGGAAAAGCTGTTGTATTAACCAATGGAACCTTCTTAAATGGCTTAATTCACGTTGGTGATAAACAATTAGGTGGTGGTAGAATGGGCGAACCTCGAGCTTTCGGAATTACAGAACAATTGGTTTCTTTAGGATTTGATGCGGGAAGAATGAAGACCGGAACACCACCAAGAATTGACGGTAGAAGTCTTGATTACTCCAAAATGGAAGAGCAGCCGGGTGATGAAAATCCACAAAAATTCAGTTATTTAGATACACCCAAACTTACAGAACAAAGAAGTTGTCACATCACCTATACCAACGAAACGGTTCATGATATTTTACGTTCAGGATTCGATAGAAGTCCGATGTTTAATGGAACTATCCAAAGTTTAGGTCCACGTTATTGTCCAAGTATTGAAGATAAAATCAATCGTTTTGCAGAGCGTAATCGCCATCAATTATTTGTGGAACCAGAAGGTTGGAAAACTATCGAAATCTATGTCAATGGTTTCAGCTCTTCCCTACCTGAAGATATTCAAGTTAAAGCCATGAAACATATTCCTGGATTTGAAAATGTAAAAGTTTTCCGTCCTGGTTATGCGATTGAATATGACTATTTTCCACCAACTCAATTAAAGCATACTTTAGAAACAAAAATTATAAACAACCTTTACTTTGCTGGACAAATTAATGGTACAACAGGATATGAAGAAGCAGCTGGGCAAGGATTAATTGCAGGTATTAATGCCCACAATAAAGTTCACGAAAAAGATGAATTCGTTTTAAGTCGAGATGAAGCTTATATTGGTGTTTTGGTGGATGATTTAATTACAAAAGGGACAGAAGAACCATATAGAATGTTTACTTCTCGTGCCGAGTATAGATTACTTTTAAGACAGGATAATGCCGATATTCGTTTAACAGAAAAAGCATTCAATCTTGGTTTAGCAAAAGAAGAACGATTGAAAAAAGTTGAAGAAAAAATTGCTAAAAGTACCGAATTGGAAGAATTCTTAAGAGAACATTCTTTGAAGCCCGGCATCATTAATCCTATTCTTGAACAGAACGAAAGTTCACCTGTTGACCAAGCCTATAGAGGTTCTCAAATTCTAACAAGACCTAATATTAATTTAGAGAAATTAAGTGCTATCGAAGCAATCGGAACTAAAGTGAATGAATACAATCATGAAGTTCAAGAGCAAGCAGAAATCAACATTAAGTACAAAGGTTATATCGATAAAGAACGTGATAATGTAGCTAAGTTAAGTCGAATGGAAAACATCAAAATTCCGCAAGATTTTGATTATACAAAAGTATCTTCCCTATCAACTGAAGCCAAACAAAAACTAAATTTAGTTCGTCCTTCGACTATTGCGCAAGCATCTAGAATAAGTGGAGTTTCTCCTGCCGATATCAATGTTTTATTGATATTCTTAGGAAGATAATTCATAAATGTTTCACGTGAAACATTTATGAATTCAAGGAGAAAAAAAGTATTTAAAGTCAAGAAAATAACATGAAAATTCAAGATCATTTCTTAACCAAAGAAACATTTGAAATTCGCGAAACCAATATCCCTGGAATTTTAAAAACAGATCCTCTTCCAGAAAATTTGGGTAAATATTATGAAAGTGATCAATACATTTCACATCATCAAGACCAAGGAAGTTTAAAAGAAAAATTGTATAAATTCTTACAAAAGTTTAATCTAAATTTTAAAAGAAATACAATTGCTTCTGAAATTGGAATCAATTTAAACTTGTTAGATTATGGTTGCGGAGCTGGTTCTTTTTTAGAATTTATGGAACCAGAATATAAAACTTTTGGTTTTGAATTGGATCAAGATGCTTTGAAAATTGCAAAGTCAAAAGCTAAAAATACCGCGTTTATTTCCAATCTTGATGAATTAGAAAACGAAAGTTTAGATGTCATTACGTTGTGGCATGTTCTAGAACATATTGAAAACCGAGATGAAATGATCCAAAAGTTTCATTCGAAATTAAAGAAAAATGGACTGCTTATTATTGCCGTTCCGAATCATACTTCATACGATGCAAAAAAATATAAGAACTTTTGGGCAGCTTATGATGTACCAAGACACATCTGGCATTTCTCAAAAACGGGAATGGAAAATTATTTTTCGAATGAAAATTGGAATTTGAAAAAAATCAAACCGCTCCTACTCGATTCATTTTATATTTCTATGTTGAGTGAAAAATATAAAAAATCACCACTTTTTTGGGTTAAAGGTTTCTTTTTCGGCGGGATTTCTAATTTTAAAGGGTTAAAATCAGGCGAATTTTCCAGTTTGATATATTTAGTCGAAAAGAAATAGAAAATCGAAATTTAAGCTATTTCTGAAGGTCAATTTTGAGCCTTTTTCAGTAAAAAATAAAAAATCCGAGAAAATTCTCGGATTTTTATTTTATAGAGTAAAATATTTTTTACTTATTGATCGCTGCAACTCCAGGAAGTTCTAAACCTTCTAAACTTTCTAACATCGCTCCTCCTCCAGTTGAAACATAAGAAACTTGATTATCATATCCATTTTGTTTTACAAAGGCAACACTATCTCCTCCACCAACTAATGAAAATGCTCCCATTTTTGTCGCTTCAGCTATACTTTCACCTAAAGCTATAGTTCCTGCAGCAAAATTAGAAAGTTCAAATACACCAACTGGTCCATTCCATAAAATCGTTTTTGAATTCAAAATTACATCATGGAAAATTTCTCTTGATCTTGGTCCAGCGTCCAAACCTTGCCAACCTTCTGGAATTTCAAAAATATTAGCTTCTTCAATCGCTGCATCATTACTGAAAGCATCAGCAATAACAACATCTACAGGTAAATATACTTTTACATTTGCAGCTTTTGCTTTTTCTAAAATTTCTAGAGCTAATTGCAATTTATCTTCTTCTACAATAGATTTTCCAATCTTACCACCTTCTGCTTTAACGAATGTAAAAGCCATTCCTCCACCAATAATTAAATTATCTACTTTAGGAAGAATATTCTCTATAACGGTAATCTTCGATGAAACTTTAGATCCACCTAAAATCGCAGTAACCGGCTTTACACTATTATACAATACCTTATCGATAGCTCCTAATTCTTTAGCGAGTAGTAAACCGAAAAATTTAGTTGAAGGAAAATAATCCGCAATAATTGCTGTAGAAGCATGGGCTCTATGCGCTGTACCAAAGGCATCATTAACATAAGCATCACCTAGTTTACTTAATTTTTCTGCAAAAACAGTATCTCCTTTTTCTTCTTCATTATGAAAACGAAGGTTTTCCAAAACTAAGATTTCACCAGGTTTCAAAGCAGCTGCTTTCTCCTCTGCTTCACTTCCAATACAATCAGAAGCAAACTGAACCGAATGCCCTAAAACCTTCTCAATTTCGGGAAGAATATGTTTTAATGAAAACTCATCACTAACTTGTCCTTTAGGTCGGCCTAAATGCGTCATTAAGATCACTGAACCACCATCGTTCAATATTTTATCAATGCTCGGTTTTGCCGCAACAATTCGGGTATTATCCGTCACTTCTAGAGCGTCGTTTTGCGGAACATTAAAATCAACCCTAACTAAGGCTTTTTTATCTTTAAAATTAAAATCGTTAATGGTTTTCATAAATTTTTTCTTTGTTTGAATGCTTCACAAATTTAGCATTTCTCGATTTGATTCGGAAACAAAGAATCAAAAACTTTCCCCAACCCCAACAATATTTATTATCTACATATTTTCTTATTTAAAAAAAAGATTGTTGACTGTTGTTGTTATGTATTGTTAGTTTTGCGGATAAGTTTCTAGTTCTATTTTGCCACAAGGAATCTCTCGGAATTCCCAGTTTTATTAACATTGTAAAGTATTGAAAATAAAGGAATATTAGTAGTTTTAAACAATTGTTGATAAAACTAATGTTATCAAACTATGAACAAAAGTATCGTGAATACTTCGTCGAATTTGATGAAGATAATTCCACAAAAGAATTTGAATTTTCCCGAGAAATAAATCTCATTACGAATTTATTTTGGGTAAAAACGAATGGATTTATTCTCTTTTATCCACATTGATTTTTGCACTTTTTAACAAAGCATTTTAACAAAATGTTAATTTACTCGATATGAAGTAATTAGTCAATTCACACAAACTATAAAGTTACAGACTTTCAATAGATTACATTTTATAGAATTTGAATATTCTTTTCTAGGATTGTTAGTAAATCTAAAATTCCGTTTTTTGGAGTACCTTTGCTAGGAATAAATCTAGAAAAGAAAATGAAAAAAATTGCAATTGCAGCTGATCACGCTGGTTACGAACTTAAAGAATATCTTAAAAGTCAATTAGGCGAGTCGTATGAAATTACGGATTACGGAACGCATTCTTTGGATAGTGTAGATTATCCTGACTTTGTTCATCCAGCAGCTTCTTCAGTTGAAGACGGAACTAATGTTTTCGGAATTTTGGTTTGTGGAAGCGGTCAAGGTGTTGCTATGACGGCAAACAAACATCAGCAGATTCGTTGCGCTTTGTGTTGGATACCAGAATTGGGTATCTTGGCAAGACAGCATAATAATGCGAATATGGTGGCTCTTCCAGCACGTTTTATTGCAAAGGAATTAGCACTAGAAATTGTTGAGAAATTTCTAACAACAGAATTTGAAGGCGGCAGACACCAAAATAGAGTAAACAAAATTGCTTGCGGATTATAAAACTAAAGCTTACCAATTTTGGTAAGCTTTTTTATTAAACTTTGTTTATCCAAGGTAGTTTAGCATACTTATTGCATATTAATCAAAGAGAAATTTACTTTTGTATTTTACCTTATTTTCTTCGCATTCTTTTCTATTTATCAGTATATTTAATCCGTTTAAAATTTTACCCTACCTAAAATTTGCTGTATTAGTAGAATTTCAAGGGTCGAAATTTCTTAAACTAAATTTTTAATTGAATGAAAAAAAGTAAATATTTCAGTTCCAAAAACGATAACAAATTAAAAGATATTGGAAAGAAAATTTTGCAATTTATGACGCAGAATTCTTCTAAAATCTATAATTATAAACATATATCGGACGGAATTGATTATAAAAACCCGAGACAAAGGGAACAAGTAATCCAAGCATTACATCAACTAAGAGCCGAAGATAAAATCCAAGAGGTTGAAAAAGGAAAATATATTATTAACCTAAAGATTTCGGGGACATTAACCGGAATTATTGATTTTAACCAAAGTGGAAATGCATATGTAGCTGTAGAAGGCATGGAAGATGATGTATTTGTCCATGCTAAAAACGTAAAAAACGCGATGCAAGGCGATCAAGTGTTGATTGTTACGTATCATTATAAAGGAAAAAAACTAGAAGGTTCGGTTGTAGAAGTACTAGACCGTAAAAGAGAAGAGTTTGTCGGAACTTTTGAATTTATCAAGCATAAAGATTTTGGTTTTGTCGTTGGTGATAAAAAGTCCGTAAATACAGATTTCTTTATTCCGAAAGACAAAATTAATGGCGCTGAAAACGGCGATAAAGTATTAATCAAAATGATTGATTGGGCGCCCGATTCTAAAAATCCAGAAGCCGAGATTATCAAGATTTTAGGAAAACCAGGTGAGCACGAAACGGAAATCCATTCTATTCTTGCAGAATACGGGCTTCCCTATGCTTTCCCTGATGAAGTGGAACAGTATGCAGATCAGTTAGATCGTACGATTGGAGGTGAAGAAGTGAAGAAACGTTGGGATATGCGTAATGTGTTAACATTTACGATTGACCCGAAAGACGCGAAAGACTTTGATGATGCGATTTCTATGCGTAAACTAGAAAATGGAAATTGGGAAATTGGGGTTCACATTGCGGATGTTTCGCATTATGTAACACCAGGATCGGTGTTAGATGAGGAAGCTTATGAAAGAGCAACGTCCATTTATTTGGTTGACCGCGTGGTTCCCATGCTTCCTGAGGTTTTGAGTAACGGAGTTTGTTCGCTTCGTCCGAATGAAGATAAATATACGTTTTCTGCTGTTTTTGAAATGACCGATAAAGCTGAAGTTGTTAAAGAATGGTTTGGTAGAACGGTAACGCATTCCGATCGTCGTTTTGCGTATGAAGAAGCTCAGGAACGTATTGAAATGGGTGAAGGAGATCTTGCAGAAGAAATTCTGGTTTTGGATCGTTTGGCTAAAATTATGCGTCAACAACGTATCAAAAATGGAGCAATAACCTTTGATAGAAGCGAAGTTCGATTCAATTTGGATGAGAAAAATGAACCGATTGGTGTTTATTTCAAGATTTCCAAAGATGCCAATCATTTGATTGAGGAGTTTATGCTTTTAGCAAACCGAAAAGTATCCGAATTTGTGTCAGTTAACCAAAGACATGAGCCAACGAATAATACCTTTATTTACCGTATTCACGAAGATCCAGATCCTGCGAAATTGCAGTCTTTGAAGGAATTTGTTTCCACATTTGGATACACTATGAATATCACCAATACGAAGAAAGTTGCGGAAAGTATGAATAAGCTTTTAGCGGATGTAAAAGGGAAAGGTGAAGAAAATATGATCGAAACCTTAGCGATGCGCTCGATGAGTAAAGCGGTTTATTCTACCAATCCCATTGGGCATTACGGACTTGGATTTGAGTATTATTCCCATTTTACATCACCAATTCGACGTTATCCCGATTTAATTGCGCATCGTTTGCTTCAACATTATTTGGATAAAGGAAAATCGGTAAGTAAAGACGAAGTCGAAGCGCAATCAAAACATTGTTCGCAAATGGAGCGTTTGGCAGCGGATGCTGAGCGTGATTCCATCAAATTCATGCAAGTGAAGTTTATGGAAAAACATTTGGGTGAAGAGTTCCAGGGAGTTATTTCCGGTGTTGCCGAATTTGGTTTCTGGGTTGAAATTCCAGAAAATGGAGCCGAAGGTTTAATCAAACTTCGAGATTTAATGGATGATAGCTACCAATACGATGCAAAAAATCACGCTGTTTACGGTACACGAACTGGAAAAGCCTATCAATTGGGTGATGAAGTTAAAATCAAAGTGATGAAAGCCAATCTTATCCAAAAGCAATTGGATTTTAAAATTGTAGACTAAGTTGTTTTAAATACAATTAACAAAAGTTCTACCCTAGAAATACCTAATTTATTTTTAAATAAGTAAATTTGTTTCTATGGTAGAACTTATATTTTCTGCAATGGGCTTGGGAATCATGCTGAGTTTGGTCTTTATTGGACCGATATTTTTCCTGCTCATTGAGACCAGTTTTTCTAGAGGAGCCAAACACGCTTTAACCCTCGATTTGGGTGTTATTTCCGCAGATATCCTGTGTATTGTCGCTGCGTATTATGCCAGCGCCGATTTGGTTTCGTTGATTGATAAACATCCTGGTTTTTACCGTATAACAGCTCTTATTATCTTTATTTATGGTATTTTCATGATGGTTTCCAAAACGAAAATGCATATTTCGCACGAAGATAAAATCGTTGGAAAAAATTATTTCAAAACCTTTTTTAATGGATTTTTACTCAATCTTCTCAATGTAGGTGTTATCTTATTTTGGTTGGTGACGGTGATTTCCGTGCGTAATCAATATCCAAAAACCGAAGATTTCTTCCTGTATATCGGGATTGTAATCACGGTGTATTTAATTATTGATTTATTTAAAATCTTTTTAGCGAAACAATTTCATCGCAAGATGACGCAAAATATTGCCAACAAGATCCGAAAAGGGGTTGGTATCATCCTTATCCTATTCAGTTTTTTCATCTTTTTGCAGAGTTTCAAACAGTTTAATCAGTTTGATAGACAACTCGAAGAAGCCGAAAAAAAAGAACAAATACAACGAAAGTAAATTTTCATGAACAGCATTCAGTATCCAAGAAGTATAAAAAAAGGAGCTAAAATTGGGATTATTTCACCCGCAGGTTCCGTTTCCGAAGAACAATTATCAACGCAAATTGAAAGTCTAAAAAAGCAAGGTTTTGAACCTGTTTTTGGCAAGCATGCGTTGGGAAATTTTAGTTTTGGTTATTCGTATTCGGGGAATGAAAAGGAGCGAATTCAAGATTTGAATTGGGCTTTCAATGATCCTGAAATCGATGCAATTTGGGCAACACGAGGTGGTTATGGTTGTCAGCATTTACTTCGTCATTTGAAATTAAATTCGTTTCGCAAAACCCCAAAATGGTATATCGGCTATTCGGATAACACGGTTATTCAAAGCTTTTTGTTGAAAAATGGTTTTGCTTCCATCCACGGACAAACTATTAAAACATCGTCTTTTGGTGTTACCCCAGAATCCTACGACGGAATTATCGATATTTTAAAAGGAAAGAAACCTAAATACACGATTGATAGTAGTGAATTCAATCGCAAAGGAAAAGCCGAAGGAATGTTAGTTGGTGGTAATTTATCGTTGATTTATGCGCTTTTGGGAACGACGTACTCGTTTGATTTTAAAGATAAAATTTTGTTTATCGAAGAAATTGGCGAGAATTTTTATGCGCTGGATCGAATGTTAATTTCGCTTGATTTGGCGGGAGTTTTCAGAAAAATTAAAGGCTTAGTTGTGGGAGGAATGACCAATATGGGCAAAGAAGCGGATAACAAAGAGTATGAAGCGAGTTTCGATGGTTTTGCAAATGAAATCATTCAACATCGGGTTGCGAAATACGATTTCCCTGTACTTTATGATTTTCCAAATGGACATATTTACGATAACCGTCCACTTATTATCGGTGGAACGGCAAAATTGGATTGCGGAAAAGACTCAAAATTGACTTTTATCTAAAATCATGGCCGAACATTACGATTTCGGGAAAAAGGCGGAAAATGAAGCCGTATTGTATCTCAAACAAAACGGATACGAGATTCTCGAGCGTAATTATTATTTCCAAAAAGCAGAAATTGATATTATCGCTAAAATAGATGCGATTTTGGTAATTGTTGAAGTAAAAGCGAGATCATCCGCATTTTTTCAAGAACCTGAAGAAGCAGTGAACAAAAAAAAACGAGGTTTATTGATTGCTGCCGCGGATGCGTACGTAACACAGCATAATTTGTACGAAAACGTTCGGTTTGATATTATCTCTATTCTCAAGGAAAAAAGTGGAGAATTGAAGATCAATCACATTCAAAATGCGTTTGATAGTATAGAATAAAAAAACGACAGAAATCTCTGTCGTTTTTTTGTATGCTGTTTAGCAATATTCTTCGTAAGCTGCTTGAAGGTTTGCTGCAATTGCACCTGCAGGATTTCCTTCAATGTGGTGTCTTTCTAGCATGTGCACCAATTCACCATCTTTGAAAAGCGCTACACAAGGAGAGCTTGGTGGGAATGGAGCCATCAATTTTCTAGCTTCAGCAACTGCATCGGTATCAAAACCTGCGAAAGCCGTTACCAAATGATCTGGTTTTTTGTCACCTGTTAATGAAAAAACAACGCCTGGTCTTGCAGCTCCAGCCGCACATCCGCAAACGGAGTTAATCATAATTAGCGTCGTTCCTTGTTGTTTCAAAGCGGCATCTACTTGCGCTGCCGAAGTTAGATCTTCGAAACCTTTATCTGTAAGTTCAGCCTTCATAGGCATTACTAAATCTGCTGGATACATATTTCTATGGTATTTAAAGTTAAACGTTTTCTAATTTGAGGTACAAAATTAAGCAATAATAATGGAAATCCTCTTGTGCTTTTATCTATCAATATAATGCCAAAAGCCAATTGGTGCCATTGTGACACAAAAAAGCCTAGAACAATTGCGTTCTAGGCTCAATCAAATCGATATGCAAAGGTTGAATATCCTTATTTACAAGGCTAAGAAAGAAGTTTCTTCGCCATTTCTGAAATGCTTTTTCCATCGGATTTTCCAGCCAAAGCTTTGGATGCAAGACCCATTACTTTACCCAAATCCTTGATGCTTTCTGCTTTCGCTTCTGCAATGATGTTTTTCATTTCAGTTTCTAGTTCTTCTGCCGAAAGTTGTTTCGGTAAGAAGGTTTCTATCACTTTCATTTGCGCTTCTTCTACTTCAGCTAGGTCGTTTCTACCTTGTGCCGCAAATTGCTCGAAAGAATCTTTTCTTTGCTTAATCATGCGTTGCAAGATGGCAATTTCCTGTTCTGCAGAAACCTCGGCACCTTTAGCTTCGGTTTTTAGCAACAAAATTTGTGCTTTTACGGCGCGTAATGAGTCTAAAGCCACTTTGTCTTTAGCACGCATTGCCGTTTTAATTGCTTCTGTTATGGTATTTTCTAAACTCATTTTTCGTTAAAATAATTAGTCAACATCCTTGTTTAGGAAACGATTCTCTCGAATTTGAATATCGCCTTTATCGTTTTCTGACATAAAGAAATTGTTCTGCTGACTAGACGCATTCGGCATGTCTAGGTTGATGTTTTTTCTTTTAAATGCAGGAATCGTCTCAAATTCCATATCGTTATCTACATTTTGATAACGGGAATTGAATTCCTTCAACTTATTACGTCTTTCGGATACTTTTTGATCGTGCTCTGAAGTCGTTTTGTTGATGAACGTAAACTCTTCCGTTTGCGTAATTTCAGGCTGCTTTTCAACCGGTTTTTCCTCAACGATAGGTTCTTCTACTTTTTTAGAAATAGGTTCTTCGATTGAGAAGTTAAACGCTGTTTTTTCAAACGTATCTTCTACTGGTTCTTCCAAAATTTCTTCATTCACCACTTCGTTCGTTACTTCAAACGTCTCTTCGGTATCAAAAGAATCATCTAAGCTGAAATTAACCTGTACTGGCTTCTCTTCTTGAACGCTGAATGTGGTTTCTTCCTTTGCAGGACGATCTTCAACATCAAAAGAGAAAGATTCGGATTCTAAATCGTCATCATAATCTCCGTACGAGAAAAGGTTTAGTTCTTCTTCAGGTTCGTTATCGTGTTCTACGATTTGCGTTTCCTGATATTCTTCAATAGCAACTTGCGTTTCAATCGCCGATTGTGCTTTGAATTGAGGTGTATTACTTTCTTCGTCGTCTAGCCGAAAGAAATTTTGCTTCGGTGCTGATTGATTAGAAACCTCATTACGATCAGCCTTGCTTTTGAACGGAGATTCACGGTTTGATCTTTCAACCGGATCGTTTAGTTTAATCGTTGTTTTTTCAATAGGACCCGAATGTTTCCAATTGTCTTTAGAAAAACCCGTAGCAATAACCAATACGCTGATTCCGTCGCCTAATTCTTCATCCGAACCAACTCCGAAAATAATATCCGCCGTATTTCCTGCTTCTCTTTGGATATAATCGTTGATAATTCCGATTTCGTCCATCGTTGCTTCTTCGCTTCCGCTTCGGATTAATAATAAGACATTGCGAGCTCCCGTGATTTTGTTATCGTTCAACAATGGAGAATCCAATGCCTTGCGAACCGCTTCCTCTGCTTTGTTTTCACCAGATGCACTTCCTGTAGACATTAATGCCGTACCAGAATTTTGTAATACCGATTTCGCATCTCTAAAGTCAATATTGACATCGAAATAACCCGTAATAACTTCTGCCATTCCTTTTGCAGCGTTCGTTAACACTTCATCCGCTTTAGAAAATCCTTGTTTGAATCCTAAATTTCCGAATTGTTGTCTCAACTTATCATTGTTGATGACAATAAGTGAATCGACATTATTACGTAGTTTTTCAAGACCCAATTCGGCTTGATCAAGACGTCTTTTACCTTCAAAACTAAACGGTACGGTAACGATACCCACCGTTAAAATGCCCATTTCTTTTGCCACTTTCGCGATTACTGGCGCAGCACCGGTACCGGTACCACCACCCATCCCGGCAGTAATGAACACCATTTTTGTATTTTGACCTAGAGAAGCTTTGATGTCATCGATGCTTTCTAGAGCTGCTTTTTCTCCCACTTCTGGATCTGCTCCTGCTCCTAGACCTTCGGTCATGGTAATACCCAATTGTACTTTGTTGGCTACCGGATTATTGTCTAAGGTTTGAGCGTCTGTATTGCAAATAACGAAATCTACCCCATGAATACCTTTTTCGTACATGTGTCTCAAAGCGTTATTTCCACCGCCACCAACACCAATTACTTTGATGATGGATGAATTTCCCTTTGGTAAGTCAAATGAAAATCCTTGTGTGCTGAATCCTTCCATATCTTGTTTTTCTTTATTCTTATTAATTAAAAAATACCTGCTATTGCTCGTTCTACTCTACTTCTTCGAAGAATTTTTTTACTTTTTCCATCAAAGCTTGTCCGAAAGTCGGTTTTCCCGTTCCTCCTTTTTGTGGCTTTTGTGGAGCTTGTGGCTCTTCTCTAGTGTCAACAACGGCAGCAACCTCTGTTGTAGCAGTTTCTGCAGTTGGTGTTGTTGAAGTTGTAGGAAGAACTTCTTCTTCAAAAATATCAGCCGTACTTGTTTTCTTATCACGGATTTTCAAGCTTTCCATCAACAACCCGATAGACGTAGCAAATTCAGGACCTTTTAGCAATTGATTTTTATCGTTTGCGATGTATTCATTGGCAAAACCTAAACGGCTATCAAACCCAGTTGTGTAGTTGGCTAATTGACGAATGTGCTTCAAATTCGAACCACCACCAGTCAATACAATTCCAGCAATAAGTTTTTTCTTTTGTTCGTATGCTCCGTACGCTTTCAGTTCAGTATTTACCATATCCAAAACCTCTTCTACACGAGCATTGATGATTTGCGCCAATGTTTTTAGCGAAATCTCTTTGTCTTGTCTTCCGTGCAAACCAGGAATCGTTACAAACGTACTGTCACGCTCCATTTCTGGAAGTGCAGAACCGAATTTAACTTTCAACTGCTCGGCATGCTTTTCAATGATAGAACATCCTTCTTTGATGTCATCTGTAATGATACCTCCACCGTAAGGAATGACGCATGTATGACGGATGATATTGTCTTTAAAAATCGCAATATCCGTTGTTCCACCACCGATATCTACGATGGCAACACCTGCTTCTTTTTCCTCTTTGGTAAGAACGGCTTCCGAAGATGCTAAAGGCTCCAACGTAAGCGCTTCCATTTCTAGACCCGCTTCTTTTACGCAACGAGCGATGTTTCGGATGCTTCCCATTTGGCCTACAACCACGTGGAAATTAGCTTCCAAACGCTTTCCGTGCATCCCAATTGGTTCATGAATTTCCCCTTCAGAATCAACCTTATATTCTTGTGGAAGAACATGGATAATTTCTTCTCCTGGCAACATAACCAATTTTTTCACTTGATCTTTAAGCGCTTCGATGTCATCTTCCGTGATGAAATCTTCTGGCTTCTCACGCATGATGTAATCCGAATGCTGTAATGATCTAATGTGCTTGCCAGCGATACCTACCGTTACTTTGTGGATAGGTACTCCTGCACTTTTCTCTGCCTCCCCAATCGCTTTTTTAATAGAGCTGATGGTTTGCGAAATGTTGTTCACAATTCCCTTGTGAACGCCAAGACTTTTGGAGCGGCCTACTCCGAGAACTTCAATTTTCCCGTGAGCATTGCGCTTCCCGACAATGGCGACAATTTTGGTTGTCCCAATGTCCAGTCCTACTGAATACTCTTGATTTTCCATTTGTTTATATCGATTTGATTTGTTTGTATTTATTATTTTCTATCAATTGGTTTTCTGTGTTGTTTTTGGTTTCACCGTTTGTGTTGGTGTAGGCACCACAATCTCTTTGGCTAAACTCTTCTTTCCTACTTGGATAATGCTGTCATTACCCTTAAAATAGGGATTTAATGTCGTTACAATTTGATTTTGATAACGTACCGAAATCTTATTGTATTTCTGAGGATCTTGATACACCAAATACTTTTCTACAAAGGTTTTGAAGCCTTTTACTTTGAATTCGATATGATCTAAATCTCCAATTTCTACTTTATAATTTCCTTCGCTGGTTAATAAATTATAGCTTCCTTTTTCTTTGGAAACCCCGATGAAATACTTCTTGCTGAAGTCATCCGCATTAATTTTTTTCACCAATTCTACCAATTTCGGATAATCTTCTTTTTTAATATTTCCTGTAACCAACATGCATGGATGCGAATAGTTTTTCGAAATCGGAAACTCGACTCCTTTTTCATCCACATAAAAATCTTGGTCTTTATAATTCATTCTAAACACAGGAACACGTTGCTTGATATCCAAGTTCAATTTTCCATTCAGGTTTAGATAAACATTAGCGCTATCCACAGCTGGCAT
Source organism: Kaistella sp. CFF1-2 (assembly GCF_059509915.1). Classification (NCBI taxonomy): domain Bacteria; kingdom Pseudomonadati; phylum Bacteroidota; class Flavobacteriia; order Flavobacteriales; family Weeksellaceae; genus Kaistella; species Kaistella sp. CFF1-2. The sequence goes on along the minus strand of NZ_JCAKLF010000002.1, from coordinate 589,085 downwards.
TGCGTTTATTTTCTTTTCTAATTGTGGGATATCAACATCTCCAATTCGTTGCGAAGGATTGTTTTTTTCTACAATTTTTTTGATGTCTTTTTCATCGACAAAATAAACGGGCGTGCTGCTGTCGTTTAGCTTTACAGATACCATTTCCTTGGTCATTTTCTGATTGCCGAAGCGCTTCAACGAGAAGCTTAGCAGAAACCCTAAAAGGATTACTGTAACCAAGATTTTTAGTATTCTGTACTTATTTTTCATTTTATTTTTGACCTCCTTTTTTTTCGTCTTCTTTTCGTACGGTTTTCAACATAAACTCAAAGTTTTCTTTTAGTTCTTTGTCGTAATCCCAACTATCATCTTCTGTTTTCCCGTGTCCTAAAGACGTTATGTTTATCACTTCATTGTTCTTGATCCAAAAGCGGCAATTCCAAATTCCACCGTCTTCCGAATCGTTTTCTTTTTGATAGCTTACTGCGTCCTCAGCAAATACTTTTTTTCCTTTTTCTAGGTAGAAATATTGTTGATACGTATCAATATATTCTCCGTTTTTTAGTTCCCATCTCCGTTGAATTCGTACAATTTCATCCCCCAGTTTTGAGTATTCATATTTGATTATTTTCTTGCCATCATTTCTTTCAAAATGATAGTCTTTTACTTTTTTATTTAAACTTTCAACATACTTGTTAATTCTTGCGACTTCCGTTGTATCCGTTTTGATTTGCGAATGCACAAATCCAAAATAACAACTGAGCAGTATGATGAAAAATTTAGATTTCATTGTTATTCTCTTTTACTAAGCCACTCTACAATAGGATCATAAAGCGTATCGATATTTCCTGCTCCCACCGTTAAAAGAATGTCAAAATCTTTCGATTTAATCTTGTCAAACGCTTCCGCTAAAGAGGAAATTTCTTTCGCTTGCAAATCCACTTTTTCTAACAACCAATCCGAGGTGATCCCTTCGTAGTTTTCTTGAAGTTCACGCGCTGGATAAATGTCCAAAAGGATGAGTTCATCGGCACTTTCTAGGCTTTCTGCAAAACCATCTGCGAAATCGCGAGTTCGGCTGAACAAATGCGGTTGAAATGCCACTAACAATTTTTTCCCTGGGTAAAAAGTTTTAATGGAACCAATCACCGCATTCAATTCCGTTGGATGATGCGCATAATCGTCAATATAGATTTTCCCCGTATCGAAAATATGTTTCGTATATCTTCTTTTAATTCCTTTAAATGATGCAATTGCCTTTTTCAACGTGTCATAATCAACACCCATTTTTCTAAGCATAGCAATTGCTACCGTTGCATTTTCAACATTATGGATGCCTGGAATTTGCCATTGAAATGCATGACTTTCCGTTCCGTCATGAAAGTTGAAGAACATCGTGTCGCCTTCAATTTTCAACCCATCAGAATAAAAATCGGCTTCTTGGTTTACCGCATACGTTTGATGAGGTCGCCCAATATCAATTCCTTTTCGAACGAACAATTGATTGTCATTCGGAACCAAAGCCGCAAAATCTCTAAAACTTTGCTCAATATGCTGCGTATCGCCATAAATATCCAAATGATCCGCATCAATAGACGTTACCACCGCCCAATTGGGATGCAAATTCAGAAAGCTACGATCGTATTCATCGGCTTCAACAACCGAGATTTCGTTTCCGTTGTAAAGAAAATTCGATTTAAAATTCTCCGAAATTCCACCCAAAAAACATGAAAACGGAAGATTTGCTTCTTTACACAAATGCGCAACTAAAGTTGACGTTGTGGTTTTTCCATGCGTTCCTGCAACCGCAATACAGTTGGTATGCTCGGTGATTAAACCTAAAACTTTTGCTCTTTTCAGAACCGTAAAGTTGTTTTCCATTAAATGTTGAAGAATATCCAATTTCTTGATGGCTGGCGTGTAAATCACTAACGTTTTTTCAGGGTCTAAGGTCGTTACTTTATCATCGATGAGGTCTTGAAAAACAATTTCAATTCCTTCTTGTTGCAAGACTTTGGTAAGCTTTGTTTCGGTTTTATCATAACCCAAAACGCGACCACCCGACGAATGAAAATAACGCGCTAAAGCGCTCATTCCGATTCCGCCGATTCCTACAAAATAGAAGGTGTTGTATGTGTTTAAAATACTCATCGTTTTATCTATTAACTCTGGTTAAAGAGTGATTTTTACTTTCTTTAAAATTTCGTCTACAATTTGCTCTGTTGCTTTTGGTTTCGCAAAGAAGCCGAGATTGTCGGACATGGTTTTTCTTAATTCAGCATCCGAGCAGATTTCCGTTAATGTAGACCAAAATAAGTCATTCATTTCCGTGTCTTTAACCATTCTTGCTGCATTTTTTTCGACTAATGTCAATGCGTTTTTGGTTTGATGATCTTCCGCTGCAAACGGAAACGGAACCAAAAGCACGGGTTTTTGTGCCACTGCCAATTCTGAAATTGCAATTGCGCCCGCTCTCGAAACAATAACATCTGCTGCAGAATACGCTAAAGGCATATCCAAAATAAATTCACGAACTTGAACCTGATTTCCCAATGCTTTAATTTCTTCGTTCGCATTGATTTCCTGATAATCGGTTTTACCCGTTTGCCAGATCACCTGATAGCCCGCTTCTTTTAAAGCCTTAAGATTCGACTTCCAACCGTTGTTTAACGTTCGTGACCCTAGAGAACCACCAACGGAAAGTATGGTTAGTTTAGATGGATCTAAACCAAATTTTTCTTTAGCCGCCGCCGTTTCCAATTTATCAGTCAAAATGTTTTGACGAATTGGATTTCCTAAAAAAGAAACGGGTGTTCCTTTGAAGAAATGCTCCATATTCGGATAGGCAGTGAAAACCGTTTGCGCTTTTTTACCCAAAAAGATGTTGGTTTTCCCAGGCAATGAGTTTTGTTCTTGAACAAAAATAGGGACGCCCAATTGCGATGCTTTTTGCAACGCTGGTCCACTCGCAAAACCTCCTGTTCCTACGGCAAAATCAGGTTTGAATTCCTGAATTAGCTTTTTCGCTTTCGCAAAACTGGAAAGAACTTTGAAAGGTAAGCTTAGGTTTTTCAAAAGGTTTCCACGATCGAATCCGGCGATGTTTAAGCCTTCAATTCGGAATCCTGCTTGCGGAACTTTTTCCATTTCCATTTTACCCAAAGCACCGATGAACAAAAACTCAGCATCCGGATATCTTTTTTGGATTTCCTGCGCAATAGCAATCGCCGGGAAGATATGTCCTCCGGTACCACCACCACTCATGATTACTTTCAATTTTTTGTCCATTTTGTTTGCTTTTAAGCGATATCGTTTATTTCTGTAATACTTTGTTTTTTTCCTATTCCTTCTTCATCGTAAACTTGGATTCTGGAACTTACATTCAGGATAATTCCTAATTGAATGTAGGTTACCAACATCGATGTTCCTCCATAACTAATCAGCGGTAAAGGCTGCCCCGTAACCGGAATGAGATTCACGGCGACGGCAATGTTTACTGAGAGCTGAACGAAGATCATTAAGCCCAAGGCAATCACGAGCAACGAGCCGAAAAAGGCTGGCATTTTACTCGCAATCATCACAATCCGGATGATCATAATTAAATACAATGCAATGAGCGTAAAGGCACCAAAAAAGCCATATTCCTCGACAATAATCGCAAAGATGAAATCGGAAGCCGACTGAGGAAGCATCTGTTTTAATGCACTTTTTCCAGGTCCCATTCCCGTAATTCCACCATGCACGATTGCTGCTTTGGCTTGCATTACCTGATAGTTTTTGGCTTTTACGCTTTCGTCCTCAACATCGGCATTGGCTTTCGAACTCGTAAATGTTTCAATACGACTCATCCATGTGTGAACACGGTTTCCACCAATCATGTTCGTATTTAAAGCCACCAAAAGGAATAGTATCGTTGCTACTACAGCTGTTGATATAAATCCGGCGACGTATTTCCAATTCAATTGTCCCACGATTAAAACAGCGATAGAGACCATCATAATCATCAAAGCGGTTGATCCGTTATCTTTTGCAACCAAGACAAAAACCAATAAAATAGGTCCAAAAATATAGAGGATATTCTCTATTGGAAGCCGTTCTCGGTTGATTTTTTTTGTTAAATAACGACACAGATAGATGATTAGCATCAAATACGCAAACGTCGATGGTTGAAAGGAAATCGGTGTTCCCGGGATTTTAAGCCATCTGCTCGCACTCGCTCCATCAATCGTCTGACCTGAGAAGAACGTTAATCCCAACATGACAATGGTGATAAAAAGCAAAATACTGCTGAGCTTCCCTATGTATTCGTATCGGAAAGATTGTACGCCTCGCATGATGAGTAAGCCCACAACAACAAATCCCATATGTTTAATCACATGGCTGGTTGTTGTTCCGGTATTCACAACATATTCTAGATTGGAACTGGCAGAATACACCGGAAATATGGAAAACATGGAGATTAAGATAATCACCGTCCATAAGACCTTATCGCCTTTCAGCCAATCTATTTTCTTTTCTGTTGTTTGCTCGTTCATCGTAACTTAGTTTGCCAACACGGCTTTTTTAAACTGCTCGCCTCGATCTTCATAGCTGTTAAAAAGGTCGAAACTTGCACAACATGGAGAAAGCAATACGGTATCGCCACTTTCTGCTAATGATTTGCACACTTTTACGCAATCTTCCATAGAAGATGTATCGTAAATTTGTTCCTTTTTATCGCGGAAGAAATCAATAATCTTATCGTTGTCTAATCCTAAACAAACAATCGCTTTTACTTTCTTCTTTACCAAGTCTTCAATCTCGGTATAGTCGTTTCCTTTATCTTTTCCACCAACAATCCAAATCGTTGGTCTGGTCATACTTTCCAAGGCGTAATACGTTGCATTTACGTTAGTAGCCTTACTATCGTTGATGTATTGCACACCGTCAATTTCACCAACAAACTCCAATCGATGTTCTACCGCTTGGAAGGTCATTAATGAGTTTCTGATACTTTCGTTGCTGATGTTTAAAAGCTTCCCTGCAATAGACGCTGCTAAACTGTTTGCGACGTTATGTTGTCCACGGATACTCAATTCTTCTACATTCATGGTGAAATCGTTTCCGATTTTTACCACCATTTTTCCTTCATCAAAATAACCACCTTCTTTCACTTTTTCTTTCATGGAAAAAGGAATTTTCTGCGCCTTAATTTCCAATTTTTTCAAAAGATTTTGACTCATTTCATCGTCTTTGTTGTAAATGAAGTAATTGTCATTCTCTTGATTTTCTGCAATTCTGAATTTCGCTAAAGCATATTCTTCATAATCGTAGTTGTATTGATCCAAATGATCCGGAGACAAATTCAACAACAGAGAAATATATGGTCTAAAATTTTGAATATCATCTAGTTGAAAAGAACTTACCTCCAAAACATAGTATTCAAAACTTTCATCAGCGACTTGCTTTGCAAAGCTTTTTCCGATATTTCCACCTAAACCAACATTCAATCCGTCATTTTTTAAAATATGATAGATTAAAGACGTGGTCGTTGTTTTTCCGTTACTTCCTGTAATCGCAATGGTTTTTGCCGTTGTGAATTCGGATGCAAATTCAATTTCAGAGGATAGTCGAATTCCTTTCGCTTGAATCTTTGCAATGATTTCCGCTTTTTTAGGAATCCCTGGAGATTTTACAATCCAATCAGCAGCTAAAATTCGGTCTTCGTCATGTTTTTCCTCTTCAAACGGAATGTCATTTTCCTCTAAAAGCTTTTTGTAGTTGTCGCGTATCTTTCCCTTGTCGGATAAGAAAACCTCCAATCCTTTCTTTTTGGCAAGGTACGCTGCACCAAAACCACTTTCTCCACCGCCTAATACTACTATTTTCATACTGTTATCTTACTTTTAGAGTGATGAGACATACAATTGCCAACATAACTCCAATAATGATCATTCTGTTCACAATTTTGCTTTCATGAAAACCTCCTTTTTGGAAATGGTGATGCAAAGGAGACATTCTGAAAAGTCTATTATTTTGAGCATATTCCAGCCCATATTTTCTTTTTCTGTATTTGAAAACCGCTACCTGAAGCATTACAGAAAGGTTTTCGATTAGGAAAATTCCACAAAGAATTGGTATTAGCAATTCCTTTCTTAGAATAATCGCTAAAACCGCGATAACTCCACCCAACATTAAACTTCCCGTATCGCCCATGAATACTTGCGCAGGATAGGTGTTGTACCAGAAAAATCCGATGACCGCACCCACCATGGCGACGGCAAAAATCGTTGTTTCACCCATATTGGGGAGGAACATGATGTTGAGATAATCTGCAAAAATGATGTTTCCAGAAACGTAGGCGAAAAAGGCCAATGTTAATAAAATGACCGCACTTGTTCCGGCTGCTAAACCATCAATTCCATCGGTAATATTGGCTCCGTTAGACACGGCAGTTACGATGAAAATTACAATGGGAATAAAAACTATCCAAGCCCATTCCTGACGCTCATCTTCATCCATCCAAAATAGAATTTGACTGTAATCAAATTCGTTATTTTTCGCAAAAGGAACGGTAGAAACCACTTCTTTTTCTGCTGGCATAAAGTTTTGCTCAACATTATTTCGGTTGACAACATTGTTGTCAGAATACTTTCTTTTAATGGTAATATTGGAGTTGTAGAACATGGTTATGCCCACAATTAGTCCCAATCCAACTTGACCAATAATTTTAAATTTTCCGCTAAGTCCGTCTTTATTTTTCTTTATTTTCTTCAGATAGTCGTCTAAGAAACCGATGGCTCCCATCCAAATTACCGTGATAATAAGCAATACGATATACACATTGGTAAATCTTGTAAACAAAAGAACGGGAATCAATGTTGCAATAATGATGATTAGTCCACCCATCGTTGGTGTTCCTTCTTTTTGTTTTTGCCCCGCTAAACCAAGATCACGAACCAATTCGCCCATTTGTTTTCTACGTAAAAAATTGATGATTTTTTTCCCGTAAACCAAGGCGATGAAAAGAGACATCAATACCGCCATTCCAGCTCGGAAGGAGATGTATTTTAGCAAGTTCATTCCCGGAATGTGGATTCCGTTTGCTGAAAGATATTCGTATAGATAGTATAACATGCGTTCTCTTTTTGTTTATTTACCCATTAACTGTAGCAGTTCCTGTATTGTTTCTTTGTCATCAAAATGATGCTTCTGCCCTTTGATTTCTTGATAGTTTTCGTGGCCTTTTCCGGCAACAACAACGATATCTTTAGGTTCGGCAAATTTGATGGCCATTTTTATCGCTTCTCTTCGATCCGGAATCGAAGTATATTTGCTGAAATACTGAGGCTCTACCCCGTTTTCAATTTCTTTTATAATTTGACCAGGCTCTTCACTTCGAGGATTGTCCGAAGTGATAATCGCTAACGTCGATTTTCGAGTCGCAATTTTCCCCATTTCGGGTCTTTTTGCATGATCGCGATCACCTCCACAACCGAAAACCGTGATTAAACGTTCGTTTTTTGTTCTGATCTCGTTGATCGTGTCCAAGACATTCGCCAAAGCATCTGGCGTATGCGCATAATCCACGATGAAGAAAATCCCTGATGGTGATTTGATTGTTTCAAATCGACCTTTCACACGGTGTAAACTGGAAATGGCTTTCAAAACATCGGTTTCATCAAAACCTAATTCAACCGCCGTTGCATACGCTAAAAGCAAGTTGTAGGCATTGAATTTCCCTGTTAATGTTGTCCAAAGTTCATGTCCATTAAAGTTCAACAACATTCCATTCAGATCCGCTTCTAAAAGCTTTCCGTGGAAATCTGCTAAAGTTTTTAATGCATACGTTTTTTTCTTTGCTGATGTATTTTGCAGCATCACCATTCCGTTTTTGTCATCAATATTGGTGATGGCAATTGCTTCCGATGAAAGTTCATCAAAAAAGCGCTTTTTAGCTTTTAAATATTCATCAAACGTATGGTGATAATCCAAATGATCATGCGTAAGATTGGTAAATCCAGCAATTTTGAAATGTAAACCTTCGGTTCTGTTTTGATGTACGCCGATAGAACTAACTTCCATAAAAGCGTATTCACAACCTGATTCCAAAGCGTCATTTAAAATTCTATTGATATTCAGAATATCTGGAGTGGTATGCGTTGAAGGAAAAAATTGGTTTCCAATACGAATTTCAACTGTTGAAATCAACGCACATTTGAAACCTAAATTGGTAAAAAGTTCAAACAACAACGTTGTTGAGGTTGTTTTTCCATTCGTTCCTGTAATTCCAATTAAGTTGATTTTCTCAGAAGGATTTCCGTAAAAATTGGAAGCTAATTTTCCTAATGCTTTCGAAGAGTTTTTAACTTGAATATAGGTTACTACTTCATTTCTTGTTGAAGGAAGAGTTTCACAAACAACAACGTTCGCTCCTTTTTCAATCGCAGAATCTATAAACGAATGCCCGTCAACTTGAGTTCCAGGAATGGCAACATACAGCGCGTTTGCTTTCGCTAAACGGCTGTCGAAAACGATGTTTTCAATCTCTTTTTCAAGAGTTCCGATCGTTTCCAAAGTGGGAATTCTATTTAAAAGTTCTGTTAGTCTCATTCTTAATTTTGTAATGTTAGGTAGATTCTTTGGTTCTTTTTGATTACAGTTCCAGCGCTAGGAAACTGATCTTTAATCTTTCCAACGCCTTTATAATCTACTCTATAGCCATCGTTTTCCAATTGTGGAATCACGTTTTTTCCTATTAAACCGACAACGTCGGGCATACTTCCTTGGCTCACTTGCACTTTCGTGTTTGGTGCAACCATTTTTCCTAAATCCACCTTACGATCCACCAACATTTCTTTTTCGATGTTTTGTGGTGTTTTTAAGAAAGTTTTACCAGCAATTTCTTTAAAAACTGGTGCGGCAACGGTTCCGCCGTAAAAACCTTTAGAAACATCCGGTTCACTAACCATGACATAACATGTATATTTTGGTTTGTCTGCAGGATAAAAACCAGCAAAAGACGCACGGTATTTCATTGGGCCAGGCAGCCAATACTCGAAACGAGCGGTTCCTGTTTTCCCTGCCATTTTCAGGTTAGGCGTAAAAATGCTTCGTCCAGTTCCTTTTTCGACCGCTTTTGTCAAAGCACTTGTCATCATTTTTATGGCTTTTTCTGAAGCCATTTTCTTCACCATAACTGATGGTTGGGACTGAAACGTTACTTTACCATCTTTCATGATTTTATCAATGAACAAAGGCTTTAGCATAGTTCCACCATTCGCAACTCCATTGTAAAAAGTGGTTAATTGCAAAATATTATAGTTGGTTGCGTATCCAAACGATGTCGATGCAAAAGTTCCTTTGCTCCATTTAGAATGCCCAGGGGTATAAACAAACGGTTTTGTTGCTCCCGGAACTTCTAAATCCAATCGATCCATCATTTTCCAACGCTTCAAATGATCTAGGAACACTTGAGGTTTATCCGCATAGTATTTTGTAATTAACTTGGCTGTTCCGACATTACTTGATTTAGCCAAAACATCGCTGATGTCGTACGTTCCACCGCCATGACCATCAGAAATTCGTTGTCCAGCGTAATTCCAAACGCCACCACCAACATTTACCGTTGTATTTTCATCAATAAACCCATCATCCATTGCCGCCAAAAGCGAAACCGTTTTGAATGTTGAACCCGGCTCAATTCCATCTTTCAATGCGTAATTGTAGGCATCAACATAAACTCCAGATTCGGTTCTTTTAAGGTTGACTAAAGCTTTAACTTTCCCCGTTTCGACTTCCATAACAATCACAGTTCCGTGTTCTGCATCGAATTGAGTCAATTGTTTTTCTAAAGCTGAACTTGCAATATCTTGAATTCGCAAATCCAACGTCGTGTAAACATCTTGTCCATCGATCGGGTCACGAACTTTCCAGTAATCAATTGGTTTCCATTGAGAAGAGTTGACTCTTTGCTCGTACCGTGTTCCGTCAACACCAGAAAGATATTTGGAAAAAGCACCTTCTAAACCTGATTTGTAGGTTCCATTGTCCATTCCGATGGTTCCAGCTCCAATTTCGGAGGTTGCTAGTTCTCTACGATATTTTCTATCAACGATAAATCCACCGCGATTTTTTCCTTTTTTGAAGATTGGGAAATTTCGAATTCGATCGTATTCATCGAAATCTAAGCCTTTTACCAAACCATAATATTGGTTTTTCTTCGCTTTTTGTTGATCAAAAATAGAACGGTAATGACTTCTTGGTTTTCCAAACATCGCACTTAACGAATCCGTTAGAGCCCCAATATTATTTTTGTAAACGGTATCGCGTATTGTTTTGAAATCCAAATAGATATCGTAACGCATAACGGTTGTTGCCAAGATGGATCCGTCCGCAGCATATAAGTTTCCACGAGCTGCTTTTAAAGTTGCTTCACGATAATTCTTGTTGATATAATCAGCTTTAATTTCCTCAACATTGGTGTTTTGAAGAATAATAATTCTCCCAAGGAAAATAGCGAATAAGACGAATGCTGCCGCCGTAAAAAGGTAGCCCCATCGCAATGTTTTTTTGCGCTTTAGATCGTACTCATTTTGTTGTGCCATTCGCTGTGCTGTCCAATTTTATTAATAGCTTATGTGGGTGACTTTCAAGTGGTAAAAGCGAGTCTTTCACCATTTGCTTCCCAAGCTCAGATTCCATTTTTACTTTAATCAACTTACTTTGAGCGTATGCATTTCGAGATTTGTATTCCTCGGTTTGCTCTTTTAGCTCATTTACCCTTTCGATTTTGGCTCCTACCAAGTGGTTGGAGTAAATCATGATCATCATCAACACAAAAATCAACAAGAAATACTTGTAATGCGTTTTGAGTTCGTCACGATTCAAGAAATTTCCTTTTATGATATCCATAAAAGTGAGTTTCTTGCTGGGTTTATATGTTCCTTTTTTCGCCAAAGCGGTGTTTATCTATTTTTTATACTTTGATTCCGATTCTCATTTTTGCACTTCGTGCACGAGAATTTTCCTCGATTTCATCATCATTTGGGATGATGGCTTTACTCTGAAGCAACTCAAATGCTTTTTTGTAATTTCCATAAATATCCCGTTCTGGTTCCCCTTCAAACATTCCGTTTTTCAAGAAACGCTTTACCAATCGATCTTCTAGCGAGTGATATGAAATCACCACCAATCGTCCTTCGGGCTTCAAAACATTGTATGCTTGCTGCAACATTTCCTTCAAAACCTCCAATTCTTCATTTACTTCAATACGGATGGCTTGAAATATCTGCGCAAAAAATTTATTTTGCTTGTGAGCAGGAATAAAACTGAATACTTTTTTCAAGTCTTCCGTTGTTTTTAGTTTTCCTGTTTTTCTATGATTAACAATGGTTCTTGCTAATTTTCGTGCTTCGCGAAGCTCTCCATAATGGTAAAAAATGTCCGCCAATTGTTCTTCTTCATACTCATTAATTACTTTTTGAGCATTTAGCGTTTGCAAAACATTCATTCGCATATCCAATGGGCCATCGTTTCTTGTGGAAAAACCACGTTCTGCTTCGTCAAATTGATGCGATGATACACCCAAATCCGCTAAAACACCGTCCACTTGAGAAACGCCATACATTAAAAGTGAATTTTCTAAAAATCGAAAATTCTGATTAATTAGGGTAAAACGAGGGTCGTCGATTGTATTTTTTAAGGCATCCAAATCCTGATCAAAAGAATACAATTTACCCTTTTCGGAAAGTCGGCTTAAGATTTCTCGTGAGTGGCCGCCTCCACCAAAGGTGCAATCCACATAGATTCCGTCTGGATTGGTCACCAGATCATCCACACTTTTCTTCAGCAAAACCGGATTATGATACATTTTCTTTTAGTTTTTGATGTTGTGCTTTTTTATGTGCTGCAACACAATTACGAATTATCTTCTGTAAAATCGATGGAACCCATCACCTCTTCTGAAAGCGATGCAAAATCTGCTTCATTGGTTTTGATGTTTTCTTCATAAGCTTCTTTATCCCAGATTTCAAAAAATTCACCAACTCCCGAAATCACAATTTCTTTCTGAAGGTTAGCAAATGTTTTTAGATCTTTCGGAACCAAAATTCTTTCCGCTTTATCAACTTCTACTTTTTTCACTCCAGCTGTAAAAAGACGGATGAAATCAGCATTTTTCTTAACAAAACGATTCAGTCCATTGATCTTGTTCATGAGCTTATCCCAAGGTTGCAGCGGGTAAACTTCTAAACATTTTTGAAACACGGCTCTCTTAACAACGAGCTCGTTGTCAGGAAAGTTTTGCAAATGTTTCATAAGAGCAGTCGGCAATTTCAGCCTGCCTTTCTCATCAATTTTGCATTCGTATGTCTCAAAAAAATAATTCATTTGGGACAAATTTATATAATTATTTCTAAACTTTCCCACTTTTTCCCACTTTTTGACTTAATGTGGATAAATTTTGAATTTTTGATGTAAAATGCTGATTAATTGAATTTTAATCAACCCAAGAACAAGCTTCGATTTTTGATTTTATTGCTGAAAAATTGATTGACAGCGGATTAAAAAGGAAGTCCATTTTCTTAGAATTTTTAGAAGGATTTGATAGGAGTTTTTCCCAAAATTTTTGCAAACGTAGGGACAAAAAGAACTGCTTGCAAGGAAAGAACGTCTCCTGTGGAAAACTAATTTAGCATAAATTAATTTTCGATTTTGTAACCGCTTCATTCATGGCTGAGTAGAACCTAAAAATTTAGTTTGAAAGCATTTTTCTGGAATTCTCGAATTAGAAATCTTGGGGTTTTGATATTAGCTGAATATAAAAACTTGAAAAAAACCTTGATTTTGGCTAAATTCTTTCTTAATTTGCTCCTTCACGATTTGAGATTTTGTATTTTTGCGTTTCATTACAGTTGATGTATGATTTTTAAAACTAAAAAGGAAAAGAAATTTAACTTTATCGAAGAGGGGGAAGGACATCCCCTTGTCCTGCTTCATGGGCTCATGGGCGGGCTAAGTAATTTTGATCAAATGATCCGTTTCTTTTCTGAGAGAGGTTACAAAGTAGTGGTGCCACAATTGCCCATCTACGATTTGCCAGTGCTTAATACCAATTTGAGCGCTATAGCAAAATATGTTGCTAAATTTATCGACGAACATATACAGGAACCGGTTACCATTGTTGGAAACTCGATGGGAGGGCATATTGGCCTAATTTTGACAACAACAAGGCCTGATCTTATACAGAATTTAGTTCTTACAGGAAGTTCTGGACTTTACGAACGTACTTTTGGAGATAGTTTTCCAAGAAAAAGCGATAAAGACTATATTAAAAGAAAGACTCAAGAGGTTTTCTATGATCCCGATGTTGCCACCGACGAATTGGTGGATGAGGTTTTTGGGATTGTAAACGACCGAATGAAAGGCATAAAAACGGTGATGCTAGCAAGAAGCGCCATCAAACACAATATGCTAAACGACTTACCAAATATAAAATGCCCGACGTGCATTATTTGGGGAAGACAAGATAATGTAACACCACCAGAAGTGGCCGAAGATATGCATAAATACATCCCCAACTCCAGTCTTTTTTGGATTGAGCAATGTGGACATGCGGCCATGATGGAAAAACCAAAAGAGTTTAACGAGATTCTCTATAATTGGTTAAAAAGTATTCAATAAATTCACAAGCCATTGAGATTTCTTAATGGCTTTATTTTTATCAGTATGGTTATTAAAACATCAGATTTTGTAAAAAGTAGTGGGCGTTGGCAAGAATGTCCAGAGCCTATAATGCCCGAATATGCTTTTATTGGGCGATCCAATGTTGGGAAATCGTCGCTTATTAATGCGATCATGAACAAAAAGGATCTCGCGAAAACATCGGGAACACCAGGAAAAACTCAACTTATCAATCATTTTTTGGTGAATGAAGAGTGGTTTCTTACCGATTTGCCTGGTTATGGATACGCGAGAGTTTCCAAATCAACGCGAAAGGATTTTGAAAAACTGATTACCAATTATATATTGAACAGAAAGAACTTGGTGAATCTTTTTGTTTTGGTTGATGTTCGTCATACGCCGCAAAAAATTGATTTAGAATTTATCGAATGGTGTGGTGAAAGCGGTGTTCCGTTTTCGATTGTTTTTACCAAAGCGGATAAATTAAAACCCAATGCAGCAGTGAAAAATGTAGAAGTTTATAAGCAAGAGCTTTTGAAAACGTGGGAAGAAGCGCCTATGATGTATGTGACTTCGGCCGAAAAGAAAGAGGGAGGAGGTGCTATTTTGGATTACATTCAAGATATGAACGCATATTTGAAAGAAAACAATATTCGATTTGATGAGCAAACTGGTTTGGAAGGCTAAAACATTTGATGAGATTTCAACAAAAGAGTTGTATCAAATTTTAAAAGCGCGAAATGAGGTTTTTGTTGTAGAACAAAACTGTCCTTACCTCGATACCGATGGAGCGGATGAAAAAGCATTGCATCTATGGGCAGAAAATGAAGGAGAGGTTTGGGCGTATTGTCGTTTGTTTTCTCAGGGAATTAAATATCCAGAAGCATCTATTGGTCGTGTTTTAACAACGGAAAAGAGTAGGAGAAGTGGCGTAGGAAAGCAAATGATGGTGTATGCCGTTTCGTGCATTGAAAACGTTTTTCATACTTCTAAAATTCGAATTTCAGCTCAAGATTATTTACTTGATTTTTACGGATCTTTTGGTTTTGTTGATACAGGAAAAAAATATCCGGAAGATGATATTCCGCATACGGAAATGCTTCGGAAGTAATATTTAAATATTAATAAAAAAGAGACGAACAACTTCGTCTCTTTTTTTATTTCAACCATCCTAATTCGGAATATTGTTTTTTAAATTTTTGAATCTTTGGACCAACAACAGCGCTGCAATAGGGTTGGGTAGGGTTGGCGTTGTAATAGCCTTGGTGATAGGCTTCTGCTGGCCAAAACTTTTCATAAGGAGCCAATTCGGTTACATACGTTCCTTTCCATCGTCCAGATGCTTCCGACGTTTTTATCGCTTGTTTTGCTCTATTTAAATCCGCCTCGTTTTGATAATAAATCACCGATCGGTATTGCGTTCCGATATCGTTTCCTTGTCTATTAAGTTGCGTTGGGTCGTGTAAAAAGAAAAAGACATCCATTAATTGATCGTAAGAAATAATCGCTGGATCGTAGGTGATTTGTACCACTTCTGCATGGCCAGTTTCTCCTGTACAAACCTCTTCATAGGTTGGGTTTTCTTTATGTCCGCCAGAATATCCAGAAATCACTTTATCTACCCCTTTTAATAGGTGAAAACAGCTTTCAACACACCAAAAGCATCCGCCACCAAAAGTGATTGTTTCTAAGTTTTGATTGTTCATTACAGGGTCTTGTTTTTTGGGTTGTTTCGCTTTTGTATCCTGACCATTGCAGGAAATCATACTAAAAGCGAGTATAAAAATAAGAAAACGGAACATAAGCCGAGTCATTTTTAATGCTAAAAAACGCACCCGAAGGTGCGTTGTTGTTTTTATTATAGTCTTTTGGTTTCCCAAACTAAGGCACTTGCCCCTAAAATAGCTGCATCTGCCTCATCCAATTCACTAAATACCAAAGGAACTTTTGCTCTAAAAATAGGTAAAAGGTTGCGCTCCATATGAAGTTTAGTCGGTTTCAATAAGAAATCGCCTGCTTTGATAACACCACCAAAAAGCAAAATAGCTTCAGGCGAAGAAAACATCACGAAGTTCGCTAAGGCTTCACCTAATTTTTGTCCTGTATATCTAAAAACCTCCATGGCTGTTGGATCGCCTTTAATAGCACATTCATGAACGGTTTTTGAGTTGATTTCTTCTTCAGGATATTCGTTCAACATGGATTCTGGAAACTCAGCACGGAATTTCTTTGCCGTAATCGCAATTCCTGTTGCCGATGCGTATGCTTCTAAACAACCTTCAGAACCCGTACTCCAATGTTTTCTCCCTCCAGGTTTTACAATCGTATGACCTAATTCACCCGCAAAACCATCGTGTCCATAAATTAATTGCCCGTTCGAGATGATTCCACTTCCTACGCCCGTTCCAAGTGTAATCATGATAAAATCTTTCATTCCTCGAGCAGCACCGAACATCATTTCTCCTAAAGCTGCTGCATTGGCGTCGTTCGTCATCTTACATGGAACACCGAATTTTTTGCTCATCAACTCAGCAAAATTAATAACACCTTTCCAACGTAAGTTGGGTGCATGTTCAATCGTTCCGCGATAGTAGTTCGCATTAGGTGCACCGACACCAATTCCATCAAAATTGGAATTAGGGCTATGTACTTTAATCATCGGTTGGATGAGGTCGTAAAGCGCATCAATAAAATCTTCTACATGTTCATATTCATCTGTTCGGATATTTCCTTTAGAAAGGATTTCACCTCGATGGTTCACCAAACCGAATTTCGTATTGGTTCCACCAATGTCTATTCCTAATGCAACCTGCCTTGATAAGTCAACTAATGCCATTGTTTAAAATTGAGACAATAAAATTAATAAAAAATTAAAAAATGAGGAATAGTATCGTTACGAATTCTTTTTTATATTGTAAATCATTCGTTTTATGGAATGAGTATAAATAAAAAAAGCGAGCCCGAGGCTCGCTTTTTCTATTTTGATTTGCTTGAGTTAAGCAGGAATTTCTCCTCTGTACAAGAATGAAACAATTTCTTTGTTCATCTTATCCATCATTTCGCTGAATAGGTGGAAAGATTCTTGTTTGTAGATAATCAACGGGTCTTTTTGTTCGTAAACGGCTCCTTGAGAAGATCTTCTCAAATCATCCATTTCACGAAGGTGTTGCTTCCAGTTGTCATCAATAATAGCCAAAGTAATGTTCTTTTCGTAATCATTGATTAAGCTTTCGCAATTAGTTTCGTTTGCTTTTTCAAGGTTTGTCACGATAGTCATTGTCTTATTACCATCAGTGAAAGGAACCTGAATCATCTTAAACATACTTCCTTGATTTTGATAAACGTTCTGAATAATAGGTAACGCTTTCTCTTTCATCAAGTTTAGTTTGTTTTGATAATCTTCTTGAGCCGCTTTGAAAACAATATCCGTAAGTTCTTTTACTTGCTTATTTTTGAAATCGTCTTCACTTACTGGAGATTCCATGGTGAAGTTTTTAATGATTTCGTATTCGAAATTTTTGAAGTCACCTTCGTTTTTACCATTGTTAACGATAGAGAAGGAAACGTCGTAAATCATATTCGCGATATCGTACTTCAAGTGATCTCCGAACAATGCATTTTTTCGACGTTTGTAGATAACGTCTCTTTGCTTGTTCATCACATCATCATATTCCAACAACTTCTTACGAACACCGTAGTTGTTTTCTTCTACTTTTTTCTGCGCTCTTTCAATGGATTTAGAAATCATCGAATGCTGAATAACTTCACCTTCTTTATGACCCATTCTGTCCATCATTTTCGCAATTCTTTCCGAACCGAATAGACGCATCAAGTTATCTTCCAAAGAAACGTAGAACTGAGAAGATCCTGGATCACCTTGACGACCCGCACGACCTCTTAACTGTCTGTCAACACGTCTAGAATCGTGTCTTTCTGTACCAATAATTGCTAAACCTCCGGCGTCTTTTACTTCACCAGTCAATTTAATATCGGTACCACGACCAGCCATGTTCGTTGCAATCGTTACAACACCAGGTTGTCCAGCTCCTGCAACAATTTCAGCTTCTTTTTTATGTAATTTCGCATTCAATACTTGGTGCGGAATTTTTCTTAATTGCAATGCTCTAGAAAGTAATTGAGAGATTTCTACCGAAGTTGTACCCACAAGAACTGGTCTTCCAGCCGATGTTAATTTCTCTATTTCCTCGATTACCGCATTGTATTTTTCACGGTTTGTTTTATACACTAAATCGTGACGATCATGTCTTTGGATTGGTCTGTTAGTCGGGATTACAACAACATCCAATTTGTAGATTTGCCATAATTCACCCGCTTCTGTTTCAGCTGTACCCGTCATCCCCGCAAGTTTGTTGTACATACGGAAATAGTTCTGTAAAGTAATTGTTGCAAACGTTTGTGTCGCCGCTTCAATTTTTACATTTTCCTTTGCTTCGATTGCCTGGTGAAGTCCGTCAGAATAACGTCTCCCATCCATGATACGACCTGTTTGTTCGTCAACTATTTTTACTTCACCATCAATAACAACGTACTCATCATCTTTTTCAAAAAGCGTATACGCTTTAAGTAATTGACTCATGGTATGTACACGTTCTGATTTCTCAGCAAACTCACCGAAAAGTCTTTCCTTTTCTGCAAATTCTTCGTCTTTCGTTAGGTTTTTAGACTCCAATTCTGCGATTTCAGTTCCGATATCTTGCAATACGAAGAAGTTAGGGTCTGAGTTTCCTTGGGACATGTATTCAACCCCTTTATCAGTAAGGTCTACTTGATTATTTTTTTCATCAATCACGAAATATAGGTCTTTGTCAACCTTCGGCATATCGCGATTGTTATCTTGCATGTATTGTGCTTCAACTTTCTGTAAAAGCGCTCTGTTACCACTTTCCGAAAGGAATTTAATCAATTGTCTGTTTTTAGGAAGACCTCTGTAGGCTTGAAGAAGTTTGAAACCTCCTTCTTTTGTGTTTCCTGCAGTGATTAATTTTTTCGCTTCGTTGAAAACTTGCGTAATGGTCTTTTTCTGAATTTCAACAATACGGTCAACCGATGGTTTTAAAACATCAAACTCTTGTCTGTCTCCTTGTGGAACAGGACCAGAAATAATCAAAGGCGTTCTTGCATCATCAACTAAAACGGAGTCAACCTCATCGACAATTGCAAAGTTTAGATCTCTTTGAACTAATTCTTCTGGAGAACCCACCATGTTGTCTCTCAAATAATCGAAACCAAATTCGTTGTTGGTGCCGTACGTAATATCCGAGTTGTATGCTTTTCTTCTAGAATCTGAATTCGGTTGGTGATTATCGATACAATCGATCGTCATTCCGTGAAATTGGTACAATGGTCCCATCCAAGCCGAGTCTCTTTTTGCAAGATAGTCGTTCACCGTTACAACGTGAACTCCTCTTTCTGGAAGCGCATTTAAGTAAATAGGAAGTGTTCCCACAAGGGTTTTACCTTCCCCAGTTGCCATCTCGGCAATTTTACCAGAGTGCAATACCACACCACCAATAAACTGAGTGTCATAGTGAACCATGTCCCAAAGAACCGGCGTTCCTGCCGCGTTCCATGTATTTTTGAAATGAGCTTTGTCTCCTTCAATAGTAACAAAATCTTTGGTTTGAGAAAGTTCACGGTCCATATCGTTTGCCGTAACCGTTAAACCTCCGTTTTGAGCCAATCTTCTTGCTGTTTCTTTTACTAAGGCAAAAGCTTCAGGAAGAATTTGGTTAAGCACTTTCTCTTCAAGATCGTAGGCTTCTTTTTTCAAAACTTCAATTCTTGAGAAAAAGCTTTCTTTTTCATCAATATTGGTAGACGTTGTGATTTTCTCGTTTAATTGTTCAATCTCACTCGTCACATTAGCCGAAGCGGCTTTGATTTTTGTTTTGAATTCTGCCGTTTTTTCTCTCAATCCGTCATCTGAAAGCTGTTGGATTGCTGGCTCGGCTGCCTTTATTTTAGTAACTACTTTTTTCACTTCTTTCAGGTCGTTGGCGTTTTTGTCCCCCAAAAAACCCTTTAGAATATTGTTTAAAAAACTCATAAAATGTTTGCTTTATGCCTAGTGCTAATTGCAGTAAGCGTTTTTAATAACACGGATTACGTGTATATGATATATAAAAAATAGAATAAGCTTCAGGCTTAGTACCTAAAGCTTATCGCTTTTAATATTCGTCTTCGTTCCAAAGGAAATCTTCATCCGTTGGATAGTCGCTCCAAACCTCTTCAATGGACTCATAGATTTCTCCTTCGTCTTCGATTGCTTGAAGATTTTCTACCACTTCCATTGGTGCTCCAGTTCTAATTGCGTAATCAATAAGTTCTGCCTTGGTCATTGGCCAAGGTGCATCGCTTAAATATGAAGCCAATTCTAATGTCCAATACATATGTATAATATTTTTTGCAAAAGTAAAAAATTAGATGAGATTACAAAGTTTTTCTACTCTGATTTTCAATTATTTTGTCCGAAATTTTGGATATTTTTTCAGATTTGATGTGAATCGTGAAAAGCTCGCCATTTCCGACTATTTTTTCATCATTTTGACAAAAACCATTCCACAAATTTTTTTATGCCATTTTGGAAGGTTGTTGTCGGTCGATAGTCAATTAATTTTTTTGCTTTGTCAATATCTGCATTGGTGCAATTAACATCGCCAGGTTGCATGGGGAGCGGGTTTTTAATGGCTTTCGTGCCCATTTGAGACTCGATCGTTCCTAGCATTGTGTCCAAATTAACGACTTCGCTTTCCCCCAAATTTATAATTTCATACACGTTATTGTGTTCTTCAAGATATTTTACCGATTTTAAAATACCATCAATAATATCATCAATATACGTGTAATCTCTTGCTGTAGAGCCATCTCCGTAAAAAGGAATCTCTTGGTGGTCCGCAATTAGTTGTGTGAATTTATGTATTGCTAAATCTGGTCTTTGTCGTGGTCCATACACCGTAAAAAACCGCAATTGAACCATATCAATATGATACAAATGATGATAAACGTGTCCTAAAATTTCACCGCATTTTTTGGTTGCTGCGTAGGGTGAAATGGGTCTATCAACATTGTCTTCTTCCGAAAAAGGTATTTTCTCGTTATTGCCATAAACGCTAGAAGATGAGGCGCATACGAATTTTTTAATGCCATATTCTTTGCACAATTCCCAAAGATTCATTGTTCCTTTGATGTTTACTTCTTCATAGTCTAAAGGACGTTCAATAGAAGGACGAACGCCTGCTAAAGCCGCAAGATGAATCACCAAATCAATGTCTTCATTCGCGAAAATAGTTCGAAGTCCATCAATGTCACGAATGTCTTGGTAGACAAGTGAATATGTGGTATGTTGCGTCGCGTTGACTAAGTTTTTAATATCCGTTTCTTTAGAATTAGTTAAAGAAAACTCGGTAGAATAGGGTAAACTTTCTAATGTATTTCGGGTTTTGATACGATAATCGTAAAAATCATCAAAATTGTCCACATTAATGACAGAATGTCCATTGTTCAAAAGAGCTTCCACCAAGTGCGAACCAATAAAACCGCTTCCGCCTGTAACCAGATATTTCATAACCTTATATGTGATGCAAATTTATTACTTTTACTTCTAAATTTCATCATATGCTTTTTCAAGGACAAATTCTTAAAATGTCAAGTGTTTTGGCAGAGCCCATTCAATATTATCTTTCTTTATCAGTCGATTTGCTGAATGTGAATCAACTTATCGGGAAAACGTTAACTGTAAAACATACAGGGTATGAATGCGTGAATTGTCATCTTGATAAGCCTATTTATCGGATGGGATTTTGCAAGCAATGCTTTTTTGAAAGTCCTTATGCGAGTGAAACGATCATTCGTCCCGAGCTTTCAACCGCGCATCTTGGAATTGAAGAGCGAGATTTAGAAGTGGAAAAAGAAATTCAATTGCAGCCGCATATCGTATATCTAGCGTATACGGGCGAAGTGAAAGTAGGTGTAACTCGTGAAACGCAAGTTCCAACACGTTGGATTGATCAAGGGGCAACTTTCGCCTTACCAATTGCAAAAACGGAAAATAGATACGAAGCGGGAATGATTGAAGTTGCGTTGAAAGAACACGTTCCTGATAAAACCAATTACAAGAAAATGCTTCAAGATGATTTTGAAGACGATTTGGATTTGGTGGATTTCCGAAATAAAATTGAAACGTATTTTCCACAAGATTTCGAAAAATTTTATTCGGCACATGGAGAAATCGTTCAGCTCGATTATCCGTATCAAAAACCAGAAAAAGTAACCGCGTTTACTTTGGACAAAAAACCTGAATTCACGGCTGTTTTAAAAGGGATTAAAGGCCAATATTTACATTTTGAAGGCGATCAATTTCTTAATGTTCGTAACCATGAAGGTTATGTGATTGATTTAGTGGTTTCTTAATTCTTTCTCAAAGTTTTCAAAATTTCCACTCTTTTCGTTTCTAGAGGCTTTTTCCTTTAGTTTTGTATTTGATATTGAATTACAATGATGAAAAATAAATGGGTGCGGAAACTAGCCATTGCTTTAGGTGTGATTTTAGGAATTGTGCTTTTAGCCAATTTTGCCTTCAACACTTATCTTAAATATCAACTTCCGAAAGTCATTCAGAAAAACTCGGATTATAAAGTTCAATATCAAAGTCTAAATGTCGATTTAGGTACCGGAAACATCTTGGCGACGGGCATTCAGGTTCAAAATAAAAATCCCAATAACCAAAACGTTATCGGCCTTGAAGGAACGATAGATTCCTTGAAGATAAGTCGCTTCGGAGTATATGATGCCCTATACAATAAGATGATTAGCTCCGAGGATTTGCTTTTGGCGAAGCCTAAACTAAAAATTACGTTGGCTAAACCAGTGAATGAAAAAACGGGCAAAAAGCCAAATCCTGTGAAGTTTGAAAACATCCGTATACATGAAGGAAATATCGAAATTTATAAACACGATCGATCCAAGTTTTTTAGTGTTCAGAATCTGAAACTGGATGTTGAAAACCTTCAAATGACAGAAGAATCGGTTGAAAGCGAACTTCCCGTTGTTTTTGATCATTATGATATTCAAGGAGATAATTTTTATTTCCGTCCAGACCAACGTTATGCGATTTTTGCCGAAAAAGTAGCTACAGACAATGAGCAAATGCTAATTTCTAAATTTCAGTTGCTTCCGCAACTATCGAAAACGGACTTTATTCGACTGTTTCCTAACGAAAAATCCTTGTTTACATTTAAAGCTCAAGCGATGACTTTTAAAGATATCGGGTTGAAAAAGAAGAATTTGAGTTTGTCTAAAATCAATTTCCTAAATCCTGAATTAACGATAGAAACCACCAACGCACAACCGAAAAAGAGTAGCAAACCTTTGGCTTTTGAAGTAAGTTTGGATGAGGTTCAATTAACCAATGCAAAAATTAAAATCAAACACCCGAACGATCAAGATTTTGTTTCTATTGGTGATATGACGATGAATGTTCAAAAAATCAAATTGAACGAAACTACAGCTCAAGAAAAACTTCCAGTTGCGTTTGAAAAGCTTAGCGTAAAAGGATCGGATGTTAATGTTAGCACCGATGAACAGCTTGTTCATTTGGCTAATTTTGCCATCAACGAAAAGTCGGGTGATTTTCGAGATTTGGTTTTTAAAGCCAAGTCCAAGTCAACACAAAAAACGGTGGCGGATATGAGTTTAAAGCAATTGAATTTAAAATTAAACTCATGGGGATTTGAAAACAAGAAACTAAAATTAGATGTAAATACTGTTTTAGTCGATCAACTCAATGGAACAATTACCGCTTCCGGAGCCCAACCTACGAAGAAAAAAGCCGATTATAGCGCAATTCTATTTCCTTTAAAAGTGGGGAATGTGGTTTTGCGAAACTCGAATCTTACGTATGATAAAGGAAAACAGCCGCTTGAATTTAAAAAACTAAATGCATCGATAAAGGCGATTGAAATGAATGAACAAACGGTGAAAAGCGCCATACCATTCAAATCGCAATCGTTTAGCATTTCAACTGAAAATTTCAAATACAAAACGAAGTTTTACGACCTGTCGAGTCAATATGTTCAAGTAGATAAAAACCAATTAAAAATTGGGAAATTCAGCATGAAACCTCGCTACACGCGTACGCAATTCATTCGGATGATTCCTTCTGAAAAAGATTTGTACACGATCTCAATCAATCAAATTTTAATGAAAGGTGATTGGAATTTGATTTCAAGTAATCAATACATCAATGCGCAGGAAGTAACTCTCGATGGCATGGATGCTAATATTTTCCGAAGCAAAGTTCCCAAAGACGATTTAAGCATAAAACCGTTGTATTCGGAAGCGCTTCGATCGATTAAATTTCCCATGTATATTGCCAATTTGGATGTTAAAAACTCAAAATTAGAATATGAAGAAGATACACCCAAAAGCGATGGACCAGGAACTTTGACCTTTAGTGGTTTTAATTTGAATGCAAAACATTTGAATTCTGGAAAGATGAAAGGAAAGCCTACGGCAATACCAATTACGGTGAATTGTAAGTTTTTTGATGTTTCGCCAATGGTTGTTCGATGGAATATGAACGCGGCGGATCATGCCGATAATTTCAGTATTGCGGGGAATTTTTCTAATCTACCAGCGGTACGAATCAACCAGTTTGTAGAACCGTATTTGAAAATAAGAACAACGGGAACGATTCAAGATTTGAAATTTGATTTTAAAGGAAACAGAAACGGAATCGGAGGGAAACTCAATATGCAACATAAAGATTTTAAGGTTTCCATTTTGAAGCAAGACGGGGCCAAAAATAAAATTCTATCTACTGTTGCCAATATTTTTGTGAAATCCAATTCGGGTGATTATCCAGAAAGTGTTCTCGTAGAAGGCGTAAAGAGAGATCCAACGAAATCGTTTTTTAATTTATTTTGGAAAGGGATTGAAGAAGGCTTAGCAAAAACTTTGGTGGGAACAAGCATTGTGAAAACAAAAGAGAAAGTGAGCAATGTGAAGGAGAAGTCACAGAATGTAAAAGAGGCCGTAAAAGGTGCTGGACAAAAAGCAGGAGATAAAGTACGGAGTATTACAAAACCGGGAACTACTCCTACGGAGACACCAACTACAGAAGAGCCTAAAAAAGGTGGTTTTTTTAAGAACGTATTCAAGAAAAAAGAAAAGGCTGAAGAATAAATTCTGCAGCCTTAACTTTCAATAGTTTATTAAAAAAGAATGTTTTAGTGGTCGAAATTATATTCGTCTTGTTCGTCAACAGGGATATCACGAATAAAAGTATCAAAAGCATCACCAGGATAATTACTATCAACACCGTACACGTCAATAATAATTCCTTTGTTTTGATAGTGATCCTGAATCACATACAATATGGCATTGTCATCGGGATCACTTGCCCCTTCAAAGCGATACGTTTTCAGTATAACTAAATCTTTAGGTTGATAATCGTGATCCGTATCTTGAAGTGACATTTTTCCGTTCTCATCCATGCGAAACTCTCGTTGTATGCCTTTTTCCTTTGCCAATTTCGCCATCACTTGGCTTAATGTAGACATGGGTGTGAAGTTCTCCATAACAAATTGTTTTTCTATACAAGTAAAAATAGTAGGATTATACTAAAAAGTATTATAGGTATTTTATTTTCTGTTATATAATTAAAAAAAGCCCTAGATCATCTAGGGCTTTTCACTTTATTTAGAAAAGACGATTTATTTTTTTAAGGATTTAATCCCCATTTCATAAAGCGCAAAGCTCATTAAATCGGTGTTTTCTCCAATAACTTGATCGGTAGATCTTCCCGCACCGTGTCCTGCATTAACCTCGATTCTTAAAAGAATTGGGTTGTTGCACGCTTGCTTATCTTGCAACTCGGCACCAAACTTAAATGAATGCGCTGGTACAACACGATCATCATGATCACTCGTAATAATCATTGTTGACGGATAACAAACGCCTTTTTTCACGGTGTGAACAGGCGAATACGACTTCAAATATTCAAACATTTCTTTGTTATCTTCAGCAGTTCCGTAGTCGTATGACCAACCTGCTCCCGCAGTAAATTTGTTATAACGAAGCATATCTAAAACGCCAACGCCAGGGAAGGCAACTTTAGCTAAATCTGGGCGCATCGTCATCGTTGCACCAACCAATAAACCACCGTTTGATCTTCCGGAAAGCGCCATGTATTCTTTAGAGGTATAGCCGTTTTTCTGTAAATATTCTCCAGCAGCGATAAAGTCTTCGAATACGTTTTTCTTCTGCATTTTTGTACCTGCATCATGCCATTTTTTACCGTATTCACCACCACCTCTAATGTTTGGAGCTGCATAAACACCGCCATTTTCCATCCAAATTGCATTAACAACAGAGAAAGCAGGAGTAATACTTGTGTTGAAGCCTCCGTAACCGTACAGCATCGTTGGGTTTTTACCGTTTTTCTTCAATCCTTTTTTGTAGGAAATCATCATTGGGATTTTTGTTCCATCCTTAGATGTGTAGAAAACTTGCTCTGAAACGTAATCTTCTGGGTTGAATTTTACTTTTGGCTTCTGATAAACCTCAGATTTACCTGTATCTGCATTGAATTTATAAATCGTTCCTGGAGTAATATAGTTGGTAAAAGAATAGTACATTTCTTTTTCCTCTAGTTTTCCACCAAAACCACCAGCAGTACCGGTTCCCGGAAGTTTAATTTCACGAACTAACTTTCCGTCAAAATCCAATTGTCTGATGTATGAAATGGCATCTTTCATGTATTTTGCAAAAATATAACCACCACCTGTAGAAACGCTAAGAACGTTTTCGGTTTCAGGAATAACATCCGTCCACACTTTTGGATTTTTAATGCTGAATTTCTGCAACTTCATGTTTGGCGCATTCTTATCGGTCATGACATACACGTCGTCTCCTTTCGTATCTACAACATGCGTATTATAATCGAACCCTGTTTGAATTGGTGTAAATTCTTTTGAATTTCCTTTCAAATCTTTTAGATACAATTCGTTTCCGTTGGTTGCGTTGGATGCGTTAAGAATTAAGAAACGCTCATCTTCAGAAACGCCTAAACCAAGATATCTTCTCTTGAAATCAGTTCCCCCAATAATCATTTGATCTTGGGATTGCTTCGTTCCTAACTTGTGAAAATAGATTTTGTGCGTATCGGTTTGCGCCGTAAGAGCACTTCCGTCTGGCTTGTCATAGCTAGAATAGAAAAAACCTTCGTCACCAAGCCAAGCAACGCCTGAGAATTTTACGTCAACTAAGGTTTTGTCGATTTGTTTTTTTGTGTTAGCGTCAAGAATGATAATTTTATTCCAGTCGCTTCCACCTTCAGAAATTTTGTACGCAACAAGATTTCCTTTTTTGTTGAATGAAATTCCGGCAAGCGATGTTGTTCCTTTGTCCGAAAACTTGTTGGGATCCAAGAAAACGTCTGTTTTTCCACTTTTATCAGTTCTGTACAACACCGATTGCGCTTGAAGACCGTCATTTTTATAGAAATACGTATAGTCTCCTTCTTTGAAAGGTGAACCAATTTTTTCGTAATTCCAGATATCTTTTAGCTGTTTTCTGATTTCTTCACGAAAAGGTATTTGGTCTAAATAATTTTTAGAAAAAGCAACTTCCCTTTGAACCCAATCTTTGGTATTTGCCGACATATCGTCTTCCAACCAGCGGTACGGATCTGCTACCTTAGTACCAAAATACTCATCTACATGATTTCCTTTTTCCGTTTTAGGATAAACCATTTTTGAATTTTGTGCATTCATAAATGAAAATACAGCAATTGCACCTAGTGCAACTAGTGATTTTTTTGTCATTTTAATTTAGATTTTCCCAAAAATAGGGTTATTTGATGAATTTAAGGTGTCAAAGATTAACAAACTTTAATATTTTCACGAATCATAAAGGAATATTATTTGTATCTTAACGAAAACAAAATGTACGTTATGAGAAAGAGTGAAAAAAGTGTTTTGTTAGCGAGTGGTATCGGTTTGGTGGTTGCATTTGGGTTTTGGGCGTTGAAAAAATTTACCTCAAAACACCCAGAATACAATCCGTATAACGATTTTCAGCACTTGTTTTCGAACCAAGATTTTTCCGAAGAACATCATGGGGTTGAATATTATTCAGTCCGATAAGAATAGAAAAATACGAAACAAAAAAGCAGGCTTTAAAGCCTGCTTTTATATTTTCTGATAATTTAAAATCATTTTAAAGTCCAAAGACAATTCCGATATTAGGAACAAAACCACTGCTAAATACCGAAGAGTTTTCCTTATACAAAACGTTGTACGAAGCTCCCAACTGCATATAAGCACGATCACCAATACGCTGCATATATCCGGCGCCTAAATACAAAGCCGCTTCATCAGTAGAGTATTTTTGATTATTGTATTTGTCTTTTTGATTGATAAAATATTCCTGAAACAATCCCGAAATATAAAAACTTCTACCAAAATAGTAATTAGCAAAAGGACCAATCCCAAACATCGTGGAAGAATAGTATTTTGAATTTCCCCATGTAAAACCTCCCGCTACACCCACTTCAAAATCATCTGTGACACGATATCCAATTCTTGGCGAGATGCTGATTGTGGTTCCTGTACCACCACTTCCACCAGAAACCCCAACTCCAGCGCCTCCTCCGTACGTCCAACGAGAGTCAGTTTTGGAGGTGGAAATCATTTGTGAAAAAGCCATAACACTGAACGAAATCAGGAATAAAGAAGCTATCTTTTTCATCGCATTGTATTTTTTAATTCTATAAGGCAAATATAAAGCATTTATCACAGTTTAAGATTATTCCCTTTCAAAATCGTAAATTTGCAGTCTTCAAATGCAGAGTGTATTTTCTGCCTAATCAAAGATTATGAAAGTAGTAGTAGGATTGTCCGGTGGTGTTGATAGTAGTGTAGCAGCGTATCTGTTGCAGCAACAAGGTCACGAAGTGATTGGCCTTTTTATGCGAAATTGGAATGACGCATCCGTTACGTTGGAAGATGAATGTCCTTGGATAGAGGATAGTAATGATGCTTTGATGGTAGCCAAGAAACTTGGAATTCCGTTTCAAGTGATCGATATGAGCGAATTGTATAAAGAACGCATTGTTGATTATATGTTCGCCGAATATGAAAAGGGTAGAACGCCAAATCCTGACGTTTTATGCAACCGTGAAGTGAAGTTTGATGTGTTTCTGAAGACAGCCTTATCGCTTGGTGCAGAGAAAGTTGCAACGGGACATTATGCGCGTGTGAATTCTCACGTTGATGAATCTGGGAATGACGTTTTTCATCTTTTAGCAGGTAAGGATAACAATAAAGATCAATCGTATTTTCTTTGTCAGCTAAATCAAGATCAGCTTTCTAAAGCATTGTTTCCTATTGGAGAATTAACAAAACCTGAAGTTCGCGAAATTGCGAAAGAAATAGGATTGGTTACTGCAGATAAAAAAGATTCACAAGGTTTATGTTTTATCGGGAAGGTAAGTTTACCCGAATTTCTAAAACAACAACTGAAGCCAAAAGAAGGCGAAATTGTAGAGATTTTTAATGATTTTGAAGCTTTTCATCAAGAAAAGCCGCATTTTTCATCAAAAGAAGAAGAATTGGCTTTCCTTTCGAAAAAGATTGAATATCAGAAATCGGATGGAAAAGTAATTGGAAAACATCAAGGTGCGCAATATTATACGATTGGTCAAAGTAAAGGTTTGGGAATTGGTGGTCACAAAGAATCGTGTTTCTGTATTCATCGCGATATGGAAAACAATATTCTGTTTGTTGGCGAAGGACGAAATTTTCCAGGATTATTTTACAAAGCTTTGAAAATCAATAACGATGAGGTGCATTGGGTACGTGAAGATTTACGCTTAAAAGCGGGTGAGACTCGAGAGATTATGGCACGAATTCGCTACCGTCAAGGATTGGAAAAAGCGACTTTGTATCAATTTGAAGACGCTTGTTATATTGAATTTGATGTTCCACAATCTGCGGTTGCAGAAGGTCAATTTGCTGCGTGGTATGATGGTGAAGAGTTGTTAGGAAGTGGAGTTATTTCATAGAAAAGAGACGTTTAAATGAAAAAGTTTTACATTTTATGAAAAAACTTCTTTTGTTTTTATGCCTTTTGCTGATAGTTACTTCTTGCGTTGGTGCATCAAAATTTATGGGTACTTACGCAACGATTTTGAAAATAAAACCACATCAAAAAATTCAAATTGAACGAATTAAAGAGGATGGAAGTTTTTCATTTGAGATTGCAAATAAAGATCAATCAAACAAGCTGATAAAAGTGTATTCTTCAGATGGAACGCTGCTTCAAGTGCTTAACGATAAAGAAAGTCTAAAATTTACTTCCGAAGAAATAAAGGGAATTATCATTGAAAACCCTAATGATGTTCAAGTTAACGCACAATATTATGGTCGTGGAAGAGGCGGAAGCGTTCCAGAACCCGTAATTAAAACGATTGCGGATTAACTTAACTAGTAATCCATTCTTTAAAATCTTTTACACGATCCCGACTAACACTGATTTCTTCCGCTGGTTGAAAATCCAAATCCACTTTGAAATTAGGAGAGGTGTGAATATTTTTGATAGCCTTCAGTCGAATAATAAACTGACGATTTACTCGAAAAAAATCGGCATCTTCTAGCGATTTTTCCAATTCATCTAAAGTGAAATCCGTTGGGAAAGCTCTTTCGGAAGTTTGTGCGTACACAATTTTATTTTCGCTGTAGAAACAGCTCACTTCTTCAATAGGTACAATTTTGAGGTTGTAGCCGATTTTTGCGACAATTCTTGATATTTTCGGTTGATCTTTTTTGATGAGTTCTTTAAAATTCAACTGCTTGTAATGTTGATCTTGAGGCGCAAACGATTTGTATTTTTCAATGGCAGCCGAAACGTCTTCTTCCGTTATTGGCTTTAATAAATAATCAATTGAATTGAGTTTAAACGCTTTCAACGTATAATTATCAAACGCCGTTGTGTAAATGATAAAACTTCGACTTGGGACTTTTTCAAAAATATCGAACGACAATCCATCTCCCAAAACGATATCGGAAAATACCAAATCAGGGTGTTCATTATTTAGCAAATAATCAATACTTTCTTCTACTGAATGTAATGTTGCAAGATGTTCAATATCAGTAAACAAACCTAAAATTCGTTCTAGTTTTCTCGCGGCTGGTTTTTCGTCCTCAATCAAAATTGTTTTTATCATAAACTTGTCGTCTTTTTTACTTTTTCATTAATTCTTGAATCTTTTTCTCCTCCCAACTTTTTCCAGCGAAAAGATAAATGCTATACCCTAAAATACTAATGGTACAACAGGTTGTTGGGAACCAAAACCAATGATAATCTGGAGTTGTCTTTATATTTAAAAAGTATAAAAAAGGGACTAATAAAACAAGACCAACGATCATAATATAGAATGATTTCAGTTCTGTAACCCGTTCTTTTGCTCTTTTATAGGATTTGTTTTCGTTTAGGGTTTCCATGATTTTAGTTTTTATATTTTTCCATGAATTCCTGAATTTTCTTTTCTTCCCAGTTCTTGCCCATGACAAAATTAGGAAGAAAGACCACACCTGCATGAATCAAAATGACAATTCCCCATAAAATGGCTGTTCCGAAAGAATCAATTCCCCAATTTACTTCATGTTTCATATTGGAAATGATGATAATAGCATTAACAATCAAATAGATAAAAAAATGGGTGTAGAATGATTTTAATTCTCTTAGTCTATTTTGTGCTCTCAAATAGCGATGCCTTTCGTTAATATCCGGGAAACGCTCTTCTAGTTCTGGATACTTTGTATGTTCCATGGTGATTTCGTTTTAGGATTTGTAACGGTCTTTTTCCATAAGCTCTTTAATCTTGCGATCTTCCCAATTTTTTCCAATTCCGAAAACTTGGAAACCGTGCGAAACTACCCCAATTCCCCAACCCAACATCGGCCACCAAAACCAATGGTATTCGGGTGAAGTTCTCAGGTTGACAAAGATTAAAAATGGGATGACAAGACAGTAGGAGATAAGGTTTCCGTAAAATCCTTTGATTTCTTTTACACGTTTTACAGCTCGGTCGTATGCTAAAACATCGTTGGTATTCATTTTATTTTCCATGGTGGTTATTTTTTCTGTTAAGATGGGTATTAAAACTTTAAAATAGTCGTCCGATTGCTCTATATGGACATTTTTCTTTGATACAAGCGAATATCGCTGAACAATATTGGATAAGCCAATGCCTTCCCGTTCTTTGATAATTTCTCGCACTTGCGTGTTGTTTTGAACACATAAATTTCCATTTTCAGTGAAAATTTTGATGTGTAATGGTTTTTTTTCGGTTGCGTAATTATGTTTTATCGCATTTTCCAAAAGCAATTGCAACGAAAGCGGAACAACATAATTAGAAAGCTGACTGTCTTCTATTTGAAATTCAAACGAAACACTGTCTTCAAATCGGGTTTTTAATAATTCACAATAGGTTTTCGCAAAGTTGATTTCCTCCGAGATGGTCACCAATTCTTTGTCTTTTTGATCAAGAACATAGCGATAGATTTTCGACATGTCGTTGGTAAATCGCTGAGCTTGTTGTGGATTTTCCTCAATCAAGGCATCCAAAACATTTAACGAATTAAACAAAAAATGCGGATCTAGTTGATTTTTAAGGCTTTCAAACTGAGCGTTCGCAGACTTTGCAATAATTTTTTGCTCGACAACTTGTTTTCTTGCTGACGCCTTCCAAGCCTCCATAAAAGCTTTGGCATGAAGCACTGCTGAAACCATCAACGAAAGATTTAGGAAAAACCAAATTCGGAAATTCATCTTTCCATTCCACATATTTTGCGGTTCTTCTCCCTGAATTAGTATGAAATTGACGTAATTGCAAATGTAAACAAGAAGTAAGTTTATAATAACTGTAACGATTATCCCGATGTAGGTTCTTTTTTTGGTTTCGATTGTCCATGGGTATTTTTTATTGAGATAATCATTCAAAACCCCATTTCCAACCCCAAAAGCATACGAATACAAGAAGGAAATTCCCATAGAATAGGCAAAAACTCTTGGTGAGTACTCGTCAGACATGAACAGAAAAGCAAGAATACCAATTGTAATTGCGATAACATTAATGCTTATAAACGCTTTTTTATTCATGAGGATTTCTACCTTAGATTACTACAATTTTCTTCGTTTGAAAGACTCCTAAATTAAGGTTTTTGCGCTAAAAAATACTCTGCTTCCGCTTTCCCCCAATTTGGCGCTTGTGCACTTGCTGGTTTATAGCTGCCGTATTGTTCGATTGCTTTTTTGAAAAGCTCAATTCCTTTTTCTTTGCTTCCACCAAATTGTGCTGGTGTAAAGTAGGTGTCTTCCGCTTTTAGCAAGGTAACTCTCGGGTTTGTGGGATCCAAAGCTTCTGCTTTTCCTAACGCTTCATTGGCAGCCATTCCTTCCGTCATATAACGAGACATTGGGTCAACCATCATTTTTAGGGAGTGAATCATCTTTTGAAGAATCAGAATTTCCGCATTGTCTTTGCTTAATGCTGAGGCTTGATCTAGGCTTTTTTGTGCTTCGGCAGCAATCGCATCTAGGTCAGATAATTTGTTTTCTCGCATAAGCATTCTCCCTTTTTGGATTTGTGCAAAAGTCGCGTAGTAATATGGAAGCCACTGTGTTTTTTCCTTTTCGCCAATGCGTTTAAAATCGTTGGACAAAGCGGTAAATTCATCTTGAGAAAGGTGACTTTCAATTTTAGCAATTTTGCCATTCATTGCGGTTTCGTATCCAGTTTGTGCAGAAACGTGTAAGGTCATTACCATAAACACACCTGCGATCCATAATTTTTTCATTGTGCTGATTTTTAAATTATGAACCAAAGGTAAAGGCTTTCGAAAACGAATGATAATTTTTCTTACCGAAAGGCAATTTTTGAATACTGAATGGTAAAACGCTTATTTTTTTGCGTTTTCAAGAAGCTTTTCAACGATTTCTTTTCCCCAATTTGGGTGCAGATTTGATTCGGGTTTGAAGGTTTCAAACTGTCCCAAAGCCTTCTGAAGTTGCTCGATTCCTTTTTCCTTATTTCCACCATATTGCTTCGATGTAAGAACTAAATCTTCACCAATAAGCATGGTAACTCTCGGGTTTTTTGGAAATTTTTTACGCATTTCTGAAACCAACTGAACCGCCATGGGACCGCCGTTTTGATATATTTCTGATGGTTTTATGTATTTTTCAAGCTGATAAATCAACTTTTGTAAAACCAAAATTTCGGGATTGTTTGGGCTTAATTTTTTTGCAGCGTATAGCGGCTTTTGTGCGTGATAAGCCACATCTTCGATTTCCTTATTCTTGTTTTCTTGAACCAGAATTTGACCTTTTAAAATAAGTAAATAAGAAGCATAATAGTAAGGAAGCCACTCTTTTTTTTCTTTATCCGCCAATTCTAAAAATTCGGCCGAAAGTTGAGTTAGTTGGTCTTGGTTTTGAGAGGTTTTTGCAGCCTCAACACGAGAAACTTTTTCACTAAGAAGTTCAAGATAAGTAGGTTCTTTCTCTACTTGTGCGGATAGGAGCACAGAAAAAAAGACGCCTAATGCTATACAAAAGGGTTTCATCATTGTTTGTTTTTCATGACAAAATTAGAAATTTTTATACTTCAAAACAAAAACGATGATTTCCTATAAATTATTGTTTATCGCATCGTTGGTTCTATCAACACCAAAACTGATGAATGCACCTACGAATACAAACGTTTTTACTGGCGGAAGTATTGGTGATTTATATGCTCCATTTTGACTGAAATTATACCCGTAAATATTATTGTTTCCAAGAATGTTTGAAACACTTAAAACCAAAACAGTAAAGGCTTTTGTATCTTTTTTTCCAAGATTGGGTAGGTAGTTCAAACTAAAATTCATAGACGAGTAGTCTTTTAAACGACCGTATTCACGCATAATGTTGCTCCCATTTTCGGTAACGATATCGTAATACGGACGACCACTCGCATAGTTGTATGAAATGTTGAGGCCGGTTTTCCAAGTTGGAACAAATTTCTTTGCTACCAACGAAAGTGTATGTTTTGCGGCGAAATTTGGCGTCATTTTGATTGGAAAATTTAAGAAATCACGTTGGGTATCCAAATAGGAATATGTAACCCAATAATCAATGGTTTTGAAGGTTTTTTTGTCTTTCCAGAAAAACTCTAAACCTTTGGCTTGTCCGTTTCCATTGTTGCTATAAGCCGTTTGAATGTAATTGTCACCTTTGGTTTTGGTTAATTTATCGTAGTTTTTCAAGAAAGCTTCTAAACGTAAACTTCGTCCTTCCGAATTTCGTTGAAGTTGAAAAATATAATGTTCCGCTTTTTGAAATGTCAACGCCGCATCCGAATTCAAATATTTACTTTCTGGGTTTTGATAAAACAAGCCATAAGCAAAAGAGGCCGTCCAATTGGGTGAAATTCGATACGCTAAAGCAAGTCTTGGCGCAAAATTCGATTTGTCTAAAAAGGAAGAGTGTTCGGTTCGTAAACCCAATTTTGCAGAGAAATGATTGCTCAAACTCCAATCCGATTCGGCGAAAAAGGATGAAATTAAATCACGGTATTTTTTATTGGAGTTGTTTGATTCGGAAGCATTATTCAATTCAAAACCAGCTCTAACGATCGTTTTCACGCCTAGTTTTCTATCAACAATTCCTTTCAGATTAAAGTAATTTCCTTTTTCATTCACATCAAATTCGCGCGAAGTTTGATCTTGCAGAAGGTCGAAATTTAAATCATTTTGGTTATTCGCAACAGACGTAGAAAGGTTTAAGCCGTATTTTCCAACTTTTTCACGATAAGAAAGCGTATGAAATGTGTTGTGCGCGTTTAGGTTAATTTGTTGTTTTCCCAATTCATTTTCCGAACGAACAGCCATTTTATTTTGATCGTAACTTCCGTAATATTTCAACATGCCGCCATTTTTCGTTTTGATTCTCAAATTAGCATCGGCACCAATTCCTTGCGGAGCTTTTGAAAAATCAGTGTCGAAATTGAGAATCTTTTGCATCAAATCTAAATTGGAATACGAAAGACTCGCTCCGTACGAAGAGGTTTTCGACTTCGATAATCGCTGCACACTTCCTGACAGAAAAATGGGTGAAACGCCGAAATCATACGAAGACGTATCAGGGAGATCGACACTTTCCAAAATAAGAACTCCGGAAAGCGCTTGCCCATAAAGCGCAGAATATCCGCCACTAGAAAATACATTTCCTTTGAAAAGTGACGTGTTAAAGCGGTCGCGACCAGCAATCCCCGGAACGGAAGATGAAAAATAATTGTTGATTAGGTTTCCATCCATGAAAATTTTACTTTCGGTTCCCGTTCCACCTCGAATGAACAAGCCTTCGGATTCACCAACACGTTGTACACCTGGAAGATAATTTAAAGCTGAAGTGATTTGACCATCAGCACCTGCAGTTGTGTAAATATCAAGCGGAGTAAGCAATGCTGTTGCTCGTTTTTTGTCGCTGGCTTCAATCGAGCCTACAGAAATCACCAGCGCGTCAATTTCATTGAAGGCTTCTTTTAACGAAATATTTCTCTGAATATTTTCACTCTCAAGTGTTATGTTTTCTGAATAATCAACGAATTTTGGATTCGTGAAAACTAGTTCGAAATTTCCTTTTTCCGTCGTTTCAAAGCTATAATTTCCTTGCTCATCGGTGGTTGCGCCATCGTAGGTGTCTTTCAATGTTACCGAAATATCTTTTACGCCTTTGTTTTTATAGGTTACTTTCCCAGAAATTTTTATTTGAGCGTTTCCGATTATAAAAAGCAGAAAGAGTAAAAAGGAAAATTGAGTTTTCATAGGGATTTATTTGTTATTCCAAAAGTAGAATGTTCCAAGATTTCATGCGAATTAATTTTACTGAATGGTAATTTTTTAGTTCTCAATCGTAATTATGTAAAAAAAGGAAAGGAAAAAGTCCCTACAATTGGTTAAATTTGAAAGTAAATACATAAAATATAAACTTATGAAGAAAATACTACTTGTTTTGGGTGCGATGGCACTTATAACATCTTGTACCACAACCAAAACGTATCGAATTAATTCGAAAAGCTATACGCAAACGCAAGGAACGGCCGTATTTACCCAAAAAGGAAAAGAGGTAACCATGGAAATCAACGCGTATAAGCTTTCACCAGGAGAGCATGCGATTCATATTCATGAGAAAGGAGATTGCTCGGCAACAGACGCGAGTTCTGCCGGTGGACATTGGAATCCGACGAGCCACGACCATGGGAAATGGGGTGAAGGAGAGTTTCACATGGGAGACATCGGAAACATTAAAGCAAATGCGCAAGGAACGGGACAATTGGTTTTCAAGACGGATAAGTGGTGTCTTGGATGTAAAGACGAGACTAAAAATATTATTGGTAAATCAATCGTCATACACGCAGCAAAAGATGATTTTAAAACGCAACCAACAGGAAATGCTGGCGGAAGAGTCGGTTGTATTGAAATTAAATAATTTAAATTCGATAGTTTAAATAAAAATCCTACCAATTTTGGTAGGATTTTTTTAGTTAAGTGCGTTGGAAAGTTCTGTAATCCTTCCCATAACCGGAATGGAAAATACCGAACTTTTCTGTAACCATAATTCGTAAAAAGTTTTTGCTTTTAAAGCCAAATCTTGATTAGAAGTATCTTTTTTGAATGCGAAATAAAATAGATTTCCAAGTAAATCGTAATAATCTGCTTGATGATGCAGGTCTTTTTCAGAAACCATTTCTTCAATTTCTTCATTTGATTTAGAAGCTAATTCTTCAAAACTCATTTTGAAAATATCTCTCATTTGAGTTTCGAATGCCATTTGCGAATCTTCTAATTCACCTTCGTTTTTACCGAGAATCAATTTGGATAAGAAGTTAGAGAACTCTTTAACCATGCGGATAATATAATCTTTATCGTGTATCATTTTTATAAAATTAAGCGAAAAACAAATAAGCCAAACCAATTGCGGTAATAACACCAACCAGATCGGCAAGTAACATCGCAACAACCGTATATCGGGTGTTTTTAACGGCAACGGCGCCAAAATAAACGGCAATCACGTAGAACGTCGTATCCGAACTTCCTTGCAGTACCGCAGCTAATTTTCCTTGGAAACTATCCGCACCAAAAGTCGCCATCGTGTCTACCATCATTCCTCTAGCGCCTGATCCTGAAAGCGGCTTAATTAAGGCTGTTGGAAGTCCATCGACAAATCGCGTGTCGAGATTGGCAATATTAGCTACCCATTTCATTCCGTCGATAATGACATCAAAAACCCCTGACGTTCTCAAGAGCGAAATCGCGATAAGCATTCCTACTAAGTACGGAATAATCTTCACACAGGTTGTAAAACCTTCTTTGGCTCCATCAATAAATGCATCAAAAACATTGATTTTCTTATAAATTCCACCCAAAACAATCGCGAGAAAAATAAATAAAATCAAACCATTACTTAAAACTTTAGAAAACGTATCGAGTTCGTCTTTGCTTAGTCGAACCAAATAAACGACCAATAAACCAATTAAAGCCGAAATTCCACCAACATACGCAATAACAATCGGCTGCAATAAATTGATTTTCTGATAAATTGATACAATAATCATCGCCGCCATTGTTGCTGCGAATGTTGCAATCATACAAGGAAGAAAGATATCTGTTGGCGTATGGGATCCCATACTAGCTCGAATGGCAATAATGGAAACCGGAATTAAAGTCATCCCGCCCGCATGCAAGCACAAAAACATGATTTGCGCATTACTGGCGGTATCTTTATTCGGATTTAAAGACTGCAAACTTTCCATGGCTTTTAGTCCAAAAGGCGTTGCTGCATTGTCCAAGCCTAAAAGATTGGCACTGAAATTCATCAACATATGTCCAAAAGACGGATGGTTTTTGGGGATTTCAGGAAATAGTTTAGAAAAGAAAGGTTGAATAAATCGCGAAAGCAAATTAATTCCACCCGCTTTTTCAGCAATACTCATAAAGCCCATAAATAGGGTCATAATTCCAATTAAACCTAAACATATTTTAACAGCCGTTTCGGAAGTTCCGATAACACCATCGGCTTCTTGAACGCGATAAACAGCTACATTTTGCTTTAAAGAATCGGTTTTGTAATGAATTCTTCCCACCGCTCCATCGGTAGATTGAGCGAGCGATTTTTGAGCTTCCGGACTTAACGTTTGAAATTGCGTTTTTGCAATTTGCACCGTATCACCCGTTTTCCCGACAACCATATCGTTGTAGATACTTTGATAATTGTCCGAAGAAATATATTTAATACTGGCAACGAGAACCGCAATAATGATAAACGCGGACCAAATTCTGCTAAGCACCATTTGTAAAAATTTTGATAAAAGTAGGGAAAAAAATGATGCTGCTTTTTAGATTCGGGAAAGAATTGAAGTTTAGAACACGATTTTTTAAGTTACGCAAAGATTTTGAATTCGCAGATAATAAAAATCAGCACAAAAAAACAATAATGGCTCTTTTTCTTTTGTAACTTTAAGTTCCTAAAAATCAAATGCTAGGCATTTCCTTTTTGGCACAAAACGAATTATTAATCTTAAATAATCTT
Organism: Kaistella sp. CFF1-2; assembly: GCF_059509915.1. Lineage (NCBI taxonomy): Bacteria > Pseudomonadati > Bacteroidota > Flavobacteriia > Flavobacteriales > Weeksellaceae > Kaistella > Kaistella sp. CFF1-2. Next base: position 549,788 of record NZ_JCAKLF010000002.1, on the reverse strand, counting down.
ATTATGAGTGCTAAATCTAAAGACTTACGAAATGTAGTGTTGCTTGGACATACGGACAGCGGCAAAACAACGCTTATTGAGACGATGTTATACGAAGGAGGAGCGATTAAACGCCGCGGCACGATAGAAAATCACAATACTGTTTCGGACGATACCGACATTGAACACGAACGTGAAGGAACAATTTTCTCGCATCAAATGTTTGTGAATTGGAGAAACAATAAAATCAACATTTTGGATACACCGGGCTTCGACGATTTTGTTGGTGAAGTAGTGGCTCCATTAAAAGTTGCGGATACCGCTTTATTGGTTTTAAATGCCGCAAACGGTGTAGAAGTAGGAACTGAATTGGTTTGGGAATACATTGAACGTTACGAGACGCCTTCAATGTTTGTCATCAACCAAATGGATCATCCCAAAGCGGATTACGATAAAACGTTGGAACAAGCTAAAGAGCGTTTCGGACCGAAACTTATTCCAGTTCAATATCCGATGAATTCTGGAGCAAATTTTAATAAAATTATTGATGCGCTTCGCATGGTAATGTATGAGTTTTCATCTGAAGGAGGAAAACCTGAGAAAAAAGAGATTCCAGAATCGGAATTGGCTAAAGCTAAAGAAACGCACAACGCCTTAGTCGAAATTGCTGCTGAAAACGAAGACGGTTTAATGGAAAAATATTTTGAAGCGGGAACACTTTCGGAAGAAGAATTAGCCAAAGGATTGACTTTAGCTTTAGCAAAACAGCAGTTCTTTCCACTATTTGTGGCTTCGGGATTGAAAGACATGGGAAGTGGACGAATCATGGGCTTTATTGATGATATTGCGCCATCGCCTTTGGAACGGCCAAAACGTGTTTTGGAAACGGGCGAAGAGGTGGCCTACGACCCAAATGACAAAACAACGATCTTTATTTATAAAACGGCTTCGGAACCGCAGGTTGGCTTGGTTTCGTATTTTAAAGTCATCAGTGGAACGTTAAAACCAGGCGATGAATTGGTTAATGCAGAAAATGATGAGGTAGAACGAATTACGCAATTATTTGTTTCCGAAGGTAAAGAACGAATTTCTGTTCCGCAATTGGAAGCGGGAGATTTAGGCGTTACTGTTAAATTAAAATCGGCTAAAACCAATACAACACTGAATGCAAAAGGGTTGAATCGTAAGATTAGGCCGATGATTTTCCCCGAAAGTCGAATTCGAAAAGCAATTTCTACGGAGTCTTCAAGCGAAATGGAAAAGCTGATTGTTGCGCTTCATAAATTAGAAACTGAAGATCCAACATTACGCGTGGAGCAATCTCCTGAATTAAAGCAAACCATTCTTCATGGTCAGGGACAACTTCATTTAGATCTGGTTCAGCAACGTTTAGAAAAGGATTTTGGAATCAAAATGACGTATGCAAATCCAAAGATTTCCTATCGTGAAACGATTACTGGAAAAGCGGATGCGGATTATCGTCATAAAAAACAGTCGGGTGGAGCGGGGCAATTTGGTGAAATTCATCTTCGAGTAGAAAACTATTTTGAAGGAATGGCAGAACCCGAAGGAGTGAGTATTCGTCAAAAAGAAGTGGAAGATTTGCCTTGGGGTGGAATACTCGCCTTTTACTGGTGTATCGTGGGTGGAGCCATTGATTCCCGCTATATTGGCGCGATCAAAAAAGGAATTATGCAGCAAATGAGTGAAGGTCCGTTGACCGGTTCGCGTTGTCAAAATATTCGCGTTTCTGTTTATGATGGAAAAATGCATAGTGTGGATTCCAATGATATTTCGTTTCAATTAGCAGCTTCGGGAGCATTTAAAGATGCTTTTTTCAAGGCAAAACCGCAACTTTTAGAGCCGATGTACCATGTAGAAATTCTATGTCCGGATGAAAATACGGGCGATGTGATGGGCGATTTGCAAACGCGAAGAGCGATTATTTCAGGAATGGATACCGAAGGACATTATCAAAAAATTATTGCCGAAATTCCTTTAGCCGAAATGCATGATTATGGATCAACATTACGGTCAATAACTGGTGGAAGGGCGAAATTCAGCATGAAGTTTTCCGAATATCAATTGGTTCCCGCGAATGTGCAGCAAGAACTGATTAAGAAAAATGAATTGCTAGAAAGCGTATAATATTTTTATCATTTTATCTTTCAAAGGTTCGGGTTGACAACTTCGTTGTCAACCCGAACTGTTATTATAAAACTCTATAAATAGGATATCGACGGAATGTTTTTTCAAAATAATCGGAGTTTTTATACACCCAATCGAGTTGTGCTTTTGGATCTTTTGCAAATGCAGGATCACTCGCTTTTTTCTGCTCAAATTGAGTTTTTAGTTTTGGATTTGTTTTGAAAAGTTCTGCAGCTGTGTCTTCAAAAACATACGCAGAATAGTATTCTTTTTGACCTAAAATGGCATCAAAGAAATTCCAGTTGAAAAAGGAATCTACCGCTTCCGGCTCTAAGGTTTCTAAAAGATATTGAATTCCATTTTGGTTTGTGGAAACCAGATAATCGCCTTTTCGTAGTTTCACTTGCTCAGAATTAGATTTCACTTTGGTGTCAAAATGAAGATAATGCCCTTCGTATGGAGATTTTACGGTTTGGAAATCATCAAAATAATACACTTGCGCAGCCAAGGCAGAATCTGTTTTGATTTGCTTCATTTCAATGGCGTTTCGTTTTAAATGTTCAAGAACTTTCCATTCGGATTGCGGAATCACATAAAACTTCGGAATAGAAACCGACTTTACCGCTTGATATTGATCGAAAAATTTGACTTTTTTAGAAAAAGGTTTATTTCTATCATAAAATAATCGTGGGGCTCCGCTTATTTCACTTGGTTTGTAACCCGCTTCAAAACCTTTAAAATCAAATTGGGTGTATCGGGTTGAATCTAATTTCCATTGAATAGGATAGGTTGGTTTTTCTAATACTGTTTTGAAGTTTTCCGCTTGTTTTGAACGAACTTTTTCTCTATTCTTTTCTAAATACTGAATCGTAGAAAGCATGTACTCTTCCGTCACCGCAACTCTGGTTGCATATGGTTTCAGCATGTGCGTTTCCACAACAACTCCGGGAATATTGAACAACGTTGTATAGCCAGTTGCGTATCTTGGACTGTCCATAAAAGCTGGAAAACCAACATCGGGAACATCTCCGTGAATGTTGACATACGGAACGTGCAGAATTTTCTTTTCTTCCAATTTTTTCAAGATTGCAGGTTGCATTTCGTCATGAAGAAAGGAGCCGAGTTTTTCCCCTAAACGATTTCTGTTGGTCGAAATATAAGTGAATGCATATTGATAATCTGCTCCGTTACTGACGTGATTGTCAATAAAGTAAATTGGATTTGTATAATGTAAAATCTTTTGAAAGGAAGCTGCGTTTTTAGAATCCGCTTTAATGAAATCCCGATTCAAATCAAAGTTTCGAGCGTTTCCTCGAAAACCATATTCCTCTGGACCGTTTTGATTCGCGCGAGAATGAGCCGTTCGATTTAGCATTCCACTAATGTTGTAAGCCTGAATACTTGCAATGATAATATTCTTTGGAGCCGTTTTTCTACCTTCGGCAAAATCGCGAAGCATCATCATAGAAGCATCAATTCCGTCGGGTTCTCCCGGATGAATTCCATTATTAATCAACAAAACACTTTTGTCTTTTCTTTTGAGATCAAACGTTCCATCGGCACTAAACAAAACGAATTTAAGTGGTTCGCCATTATCATCTTCACCCATGGTTTCAACTTTAATGGACTCGTGTTTTTTATCTAAAGCATCAAAAAATTGAAGCATTTCTGCATACGTTGTTGTTTGATTGCCGTTTCCTTTTTCGTAAGGAGTTTTCAATTGTTGGGCGACAATAGATGAGGTAACGCCCATTACTAAAAGGGACGTGATAATGGATTTGATCATAGTAGATAAAATGAGCGAGTTTACTTGGATAAATATACTAAAGCTTGCCCAAGATTTTGATCAACATCGTTCAAAATTTCGGCATTTTTAGTCATGACTTTTAATTTTTCAACAAAGAAACTGGATTCGAAAAACTGACGATGAATTCCGGGAAGCATTTCCATAAACAAATCCATCCCAATTTGGTTGTTGTGCAAATCCATTTTGGTTTCTAATGGCTCGTTCGGAAAAAGTTCTTCGTGCATATCGGTCATGGATTTGGTCCATTTCAGCGCTTTTTTGGGAGAAGAAATTTTGCAACAGTACATCAGAATAAGGCAACACCATAATGCGTGACGAAATGCATTCCCTTTACCGCTTGTAGAATGGGTATTGGGATAATGTTTTCGGGCAAGATTGAATGATTTCGCAGTCGCATGAAAACTGAGAATGGCAAACCAAGGATGCCTAGCGACCAATTTGGTCAATCGCCACAGTTTCTTAACGCTCAACGAGCGTAGCGAATTGAATAGTATTTTAATTGTTCTTGCCATAATAAAGAAATCTCACCTTGAAGAAGGTGAGATTTATCTATTGAGTTTGAAATTAAGCTTTTGTGTAAAGCAATTTTACTGTTTTTGAGACGGTTTCTTTCGCTTCTGTTCTTTTTACGATGAAATCAACAAAGCCTTTTTCTTGTAAAAATTCAGAGGTTTGGAAACCTTCAGGAAGGTCTTTTCCAATCGTTTCACGGATAACACGAGGTCCTGCAAAACCAATTAAAGCGCCTGGTTCAGCCATAATAATGTCCGCAGTCATTGCAAAAGATGCCGTAATCCCACCAAAAGTTGGATCACACAAATACGCGATGTACGGAAGTCCAGCGTCTGAAAGCTGAGCTAATTTGGCTTGAACTTTAGCTAATTGCATTAATGAAAAAGCAGCTTCTTGCATTCTCGCACCACCAGATTGACAAATAATCATATAAGGAAGTTTATGCTTGATCGCATAATCAATCGCTCGGCTGATTTTTTCACCCATCACCGAACCTAATGATCCACCGATAAAGGCAAAATCCATACACGAAATCACCATTTCCGTTCCACCAACTTTTCCAACTGCATTGCTAATCGAATCGTTTAGTTTGGTTTTGGCTTTTACGTCTTTCAAACGATCGGTATAGGCTTTGGTATCTTTGAAATTCAAGATATCAACACTTTCCACTTTTTCGTCTAACTCTTTATATTTTTCGTCATCGAAAAGGATTCCGAAAAACTCTCTACTTCCGATTCGTACATGGAAACCGTCTTCTGGAGAAACGTAGCTGTTCGCTTTTAGCTCATCGTATTCGATGATTTTCCCTGTAGGAGTTTGGTGCCAAAGCCCTTTAGGAACGTCTTTTTTCTCCTCTGTAGTAGTGGTTATATTTTTTGCTTTTCTTTTAAACCAGTCGAATGCCATAGTTTGATTTCTTATTAAATTTTCGGGGTGCTAATGTACGACTCTTATTTCAAAGTCCCTACATTATTAAGATCCTCAAATGCTTGAGTTAATCTCGTGATGAAAGTATCTTCACCTTTTCTTACCCAAACTCTTGGGTCGTAGAATTTCTTATTCGGCTTTTCTTCACCTTCTGGGTTTCCGATTTGCGTTTTAAGATAATCGATATTCGAAATCATATAATCGCGGATACCTTCTGTATAAGCGAACTGAAGATCCGTATCAATATTCATTTTGATCACACCGTAACCAATGGCTTCACGAATTTCTTCTAAGCTCGATCCAGAACCGCCGTGGAATACGAAGTTTAGAGGCTTATCTCCTAAACCGTGTTTCTCTTGAAGGAACTTCTGAGAATTATCTAAAATTTTCGGTGTTAACACCACGTTTCCTGGTTTGTAAACTCCGTGAACATTTCCGAATGCTGCAGCAATTGTAAAGTTTGGAGAAATCGCGTTCAGTCTTTCGTAGGTATAAGCAACATCTTCTGGCTGCGTGTATAACAATGAGTTATCTACGCTAGAGTTATCAACACCATCTTCTTCACCTCCTGTAACTCCAATTTCTACTTCAAGAGTCATATCCATTTTTGCCATTCTCTCGAAATATTTGCAAGAAATATCCAAGTTCTCTTCTAGTGGCTCTTCAGAAAGATCCAACATATGAGATGAGTAAAGTGATTTTCCATGAGATTTGAAATGTGCTTCGTTTGCATCCATCAAACCGTCAATCCATGGAAGTAATTTTTTAGCACAGTGGTCCGTGTGAAGAATTACCGTTGCTCCATAAGCTTCTGCTAACGTATGGATGTGTTTTGCACCTGCGATAGCACCTAAAATTGCTGATTTTTGACCATCATTGCTCAATCCTTTTCCTGCGTTGAACGCCGCCCCACCATTAGAAAACTGAATAATTACAGGCGCATTAAGTTTTGCCGCCGTTTCCATCGTTGCATTGATGTTGCTAGATCCAATAACATTAACTGCCGGAAGTGCAAACTTGTTCTCTTTTGCATATTGAAAAATGTCTGTAACCAAGTTACCTGTGGCAACACCTGCCGGAAAAATTCTGCTCATAGCGATCTGTTTTTTATATTTTTTATTAGAGTAAATTCAAACCAAACGTCTGTAAAAGACGTGATGTAAAGTTACTAAATTTTAGGTGAATATTTTTAGTTTCTCTTATCCTGTCCCCAAAGGAGTTTTTGGCGGATTGTTTCGTAAAAGCTTAAGTTTTTTGGTTGAATTAAGTGAACTAAAAAATCGGCTTTTCGAAGGGTGATTTCAATATCCGTGTCCATGTGAACCAACCTCGAATCTAATGACAATGAGTATTGTGGAACTCGACTTTCTACTTTTAAGGTGATTTCTACATTATCATTGACCACGATTGGACGAACATTTAAATTATGTGGCGCAATCGGAGTGATCGCGAAATTTTCATTGTCTGGTGAAATAATTGGTCCACCACAACTTAAAGAATACGCTGTAGACCCTGTGGGAGTCGAAAGAATTACACCATCACCCCAAAAAACATTAAGAAATTCATTGTTCAAAAAGGAATCAACGGTAATCATGGACGTTGTTTCCTTGCGAGAAATAGTGACGTCATTTAAGGCAAAAGGATAAAAATCACCTTTCGGTGAAACCACTTCGATGACTGATCTCTTGCTGATTTTCACATTTCCTGTAAGAACATCGTCAAGTTGCTTAAAGATTTCTTCTTTCGTGAAACTTGCCAAAAATCCGAGTCGGCCCGTATTAACACCAACAACCGGGATTTCTGTGTCTTCAATAAATAGAAGCGAATTCACAATCGTTCCATCTCCACCAAACGTGAAAAATATAGAAACTTCTTTTTCTAAAAGGTCTTCTTTCTTTGTAAATGTTTCGAATTTCTTTGAAAACTGCATGGCTTCTGCAGTTCCCGAATAAATAACCGATTTTACATTTCGTTTATCTAGCTCCGAAATAAATTTGCTGAGATACAAAAACGTATCCAAGTCATTTTTCTGCGTATATACTGCTGCAACCATCTTTAAATCTCCAAATATTTCTGAAAAAACCCGAATCTGTCTTTCAACAATTCTTCTTTTTCGTCATCATAAAACTTATGAATAACCGTATATCCGTAACGCTCGAAGGTTTCGTCTATCGAACTTAGATTTTGATTATTAATTTTTAGTGTAATTTCTATCGTATCATCATTAATTGCAGATATATAACAACCATAAATTCTTGCGTTATTAGACTCTACAATTTGGCTGATTTCTGAAAAAGAATAATGTTGATTTTGCGTTTGAATAGTTAATACTGCGCCGTTTTCCGAGAATAAAGGATATTTGGAAAACTCATTAAATACATCGTCACTTGTTAGATAACCAATGTATTTCTCCTGCATACTAATCACCGGAACCACATTGGAATTGAAAATATAGAAAAGCTTAACACTATCCAAAATGCTTCCATCTTCCAGAATAGCAAATTTTTCATAATGCAATTCTAAAGAATCTAAATTTCCTTCGGGACTATCCTCCAAAAAAGATTGGCTCAAAGCACCAACATAAATGCCTTTTTTCTTGATAAAAATATGAGAATATCCAAATTCTTTAGCCACTTCCGAAGCCTCTTCGATAGAATCATTACTGTTGAAAGCGGGATAATCTTTGGATATATAGTCTTTTATAAACATTAGGCTAATTTAAAAAAATATTGAAAAAAGCGTACCTTCAAAAATTAATATGTAAAAAATAATATTAAATTTGGAAACAAGCGAAAAATAAACTTACATTTGTAGCCTTTCATTTTTACTTTTTATTAGATTTATTTCAAACTGCAAAGGCCATTCGGTTTTGCAGTTTTTTTATTTTTGATACAATTTCGTATAAAAATCCCACATGACAATCCCGCCACACACGGAAACATTCAACGAATGTTTTGTTCCATGTTGAGGGAGTTCTATAAACGCATCGCAATCTTTTAGGATTTCATCCGAAACACCTTCCACTTCATTTCCTAAAACAAGCGCATATTTTTTTGTTGGATCTACGTTAAAATCGCCAATCAAAATAGAATCATTGGTTTGTTCAATTCCTAAAACCTCGTATTTCTGCGTTTTTAAATCTAAAACAGCTTCTTTAACCGATTCGTAATAGTTCCACGTTACACTTTCAGTTGCGCCAAGTGCCGCTTTATGAATTTCACGGTGAGGAGGCTGAGGCGTAATCCCGCAAAGGATAATGCGTTCAATTAAAAAAGCATCCGCCGTTCTGAAAACCGCACCAACATTATGCATGCTTCGGATATTATCTAAAACGACGACAACTGGAATTTTTTCCAACGTTTTGAAGGTTTCTACATCTACTCGGCCGAGTTCCTCAAGTTTAAGTTTTTGTGTCAATTGAAAAGCGTTTTGGTTAAACGAATCGTTTCGATAGAAACACGAAGATTCTCTTGCAAAACTACGGATTTAGATTTTCTTAAAGCGGCTTTTTTGACCTTCAATTTTGTGATTTCTATTGGTAAAAGGTTTTCATTTTGTATTTTTGGGCTCCTTATAATTAGATGATGGCAAAGAAAGAGACTCCGTTAATGAAGCAGTACAACAGCATCAAAGCAAAATATCCAGATGCTTTGCTGCTTTTTCGCGTAGGAGATTTCTACGAAACCTTTGGTAGCGATGCCATCCGAGCTTCTCAAATTTTAGGAATTGTCCTTACCAAAAGAGGTTCTGCAGAAGAGCATACGGAATTAGCTGGTTTTCCGCATCATTCTTTGGATTCGTATTTGCCAAAGCTGGTTCGTGCGGGTTTACGAGTGGCTATTTGTGACCAATTGGAAGATCCTAAAATGGTGAAAGGAATCGTAAAACGGGGTGTTACAGAGTTGGTAACGCCTGGCGTAACGTTCAACGATCAGGTTCTTAATTCGAAAAAGAATAATTTTCTCCTATCGATTCATAAGGAAAAGGAAAAGTACGGAATGGCACTTTTGGACATTTCCACAGGTGAGTTTTTGGTGAGCGAAGGAAGTGTTGAGCAATTAACTCATTTGGTGAACACGTTTGACCCGAGCGAAATTATTTTTCAACGAACCGCGATGCTTCCTGAAAATCTGAAGAAGAGAAGTATTTTTAAATTGGAAGATTGGGCTTTTCAGTTCAGTTTTGCAGAAGAAAAATTGACTTCGCATTTCAAGACGAATTCCTTAAAAGGTTTTGGAATTCAAGACATGAAGTTGGCGATTACCGCTGCTGGAGCCATTTTCGCTTATTTAATTGAAGATACACATCATAATTTACTTGCTCACATCACGAAAATTCAACGAATACCGCAGGAGGATTTCCTGATGATGGATCATTTCACATTGCGAAATTTGGAAATCGTGTATCCATCGGCAAAAGATGGAAAATCATTGTTGGGTATTATCGACAAAACCACCACGCCAATGGGTGGAAGATTGTTGCGAAGAAGAACGATACTTCCTTTAAAATCGGTTGCGGAAATCGAAAGACGACTTGCTTTAGTCGAGTTTTTTAATAATGAAGATGATTTAAAATTTGACATTCAAGGCCTGTTGAAATCCATCTCCGATCTTGATCGCTTGATGGGAAAATTAGCAGCCGAAAAGATTTCACCGAAAGAACTCGGTTATCTTCGTCAAAGCTTGGTGAATATTCGTGAAATTAAAGATAAACTTCATCCTAAAACAGATGTTTTGGCTTGGATAAACCCTTTGCACGATCTTTCTGAACTGATTGAATTCTTGCAAGGTCAACTTAATGATGAACTTCCTGTAAGCTTGGCTAAAGGAAATGTTATTCGAGAAAGCGTTGATGTAGAGCTCGATCGTTTACGAAATTTACAAACGAAGGGCAAAGATTATTTGGATGAAATGTGTCAACGTGAAATCGAGCGTACTGGGATTTCTAGTTTAAAAATAAGCTTCAACAATGTTTTTGGATATTATATTGAAGTCCGAAACACGCATAAAGACAAAGTTCCTGATGATTGGATTCGTAAACAGACGTTGGTAAATGCCGAGCGCTATATCACGGAAGAGTTGAAGGAATATGAAAGTCAGATTTTAGGAGCCGAAGAAAAAATTTCGGTTTTAGAATCGCAATTGTATCGAAATGCGTGTGCGCAAGCGATGAATTTCATTGATTTAATTCAAGATAATTCGAAAATCATTGCGCAACTAGACGTTGCTGTTGGTTTTTCAGAATTGGCAGTTTCCGAAAGTTATACGAAACCTATTTTGAACGAAACGTTTGCGATTGATTTGAAAGAAGCTCGACATCCGATTATTGAAAACGCTCTTCCTTTGGGAGAAAAATATATTCCGAATGATATTTATTTGGATAAAGACTCGCAACAAATCATTATGGTTACGGGCCCTAACATGGCGGGTAAGTCGGCTATTTTGAGACAGACTGCGATTATTTGTTTATTGGCTCAAATCGGGAGTTTTGTTCCTGCAAAACATGCAGAAATTGGTGTTTTAGATAAGATTTTCACTCGAGTTGGTGCAACCGATAATATTTCGGCGGGCGAATCGACTTTTATGGTGGAAATGAACGAAGCTGCGAATATTTTGAATAATATTTCGGAACGAAGTTTAATTCTTTTAGACGAAATTGGTCGTGGAACATCAACCTATGACGGCGTTTCAATTGCTTGGGCGATTGCGGAATATTTGCATCAGCATCCAACGCAAGCAAAAACGCTTTTTGCGACGCATTATCACGAGCTGAATGAAATGACAGTTACGTTTGAACGCGTCAAAAATTTCCACGTTTCGATTCAAGAAAATAAAGGAAATATAATCTTTTTGCGAAAATTAGTTCCGGGTGGAAGTGAGCACAGCTTTGGTATTCACGTAGCAAAATTGGCAGGAATGCCTTCTAAAGTGGTAAATCGTGCGAACGAAATCTTGAAAACGTTGGAAGCAACGCGAACGCAAGACGGCGGAAAAGATAAGGTGAAACGAGTAACAGAAGAGAATTTGCAACTTTCGTTTTTTCAATTGGACGATCCTGTTTTGGAGAATATCCGAGAGGAATTAACCAAAATTGACATTGATACATTAACGCCGATTGAAGCGCTAATGAAACTCAACGCGATTAAAAAAATGATTGGTAAGTAAGATGATTTTTAGATTTAACCTTCGCTACTTTTTAGTTGCCTTCGCTTTGTTTTTGGTGGAAGTTCTTATTGCGACTGTTTTCAAAAATTTCTTTATTTTACGGGCTTTTGGTGGCGATGTCATCGTGGTTGTTTTAATTTATTTTTTCTTGATTTCCTTTTTTAAATTTAAAAATCAACCGCTTTTAATATTCGGAATTTTTCTTTTTTCCATTTTAGTTGAGGTTTTGCAATACATCGGAATCGCAGAAATGATGAAGCTAGAACCGGGAAGTGCCGCGCATATCGTCGTTGGAAGTTCTTTTTCGTGGTGGGATATTTTCAGTTATTTTCTAGGTTGTGTTTTTCTATGGATTTTTCACAAAAAATGGACTGAACCTTCGTCCAATCCATGATTTTTTATAAATGCTAATTTCTGCTTTACACAGGAATTAAAATAAATGCTACAATCGCTCCCGCTCCTACTAAAAGGGAATTCAAAAGGTTGAATTTCTTCACTTCGCGAACATCCGATTTGTCGATGACAACTTCTTCTCCAGATTTATTTTTACCATAAATTTTCTGCGCATCCTGGCGCAAAACGGTTATTTTCTGGATTTTGGCATCTTGAGTTTGAATAGTGTATTTCTGATACAATTCCAACGTATTATCTCGCAGCGGACTCGCAGTGGTCGCTACTCGCGTTTGGCAAGAAGCCAAAAGAAGCAGGATCGGAAGTATAAATAAGAGTTTTGGTTTCATTAATTTTTTTTCAAATATACTAAAATCTTATACGTGGTTATCTTCCAAAATAATCATAATTGTCTTCCGCATATTTTATAAAACGATTGAGCAGCGTTACGTTTTCTTTTTCCATAGCACTAAGATCATTGTCAACGTTGGCATACACAGGAACGTACCAGTCGGTTTGCTCGAAAAATCGGCGATAGGTTTCTTTTTTGAATGAATATCCGTGTCTCGCAAAAACCGAGTTTTTAATGATTTCCAAATCCAATTTCTTTAGATTTTTAAGCTGCGCTTCCGTCAGTTTTTGTTTTGAGGCATTAAGTTTAAACACCACATCAGAACCAATTCTATATTTTTCTTCTTCATATTTTTCTTCCTTTCCGGTGTCTGCATCGGTATATTTTTCAGTGAACATTTTAGGATTGTCCCAATCAATCAGTTCGGTATCTTTTGAAAGCATAAAATTTGGATTGTAGGCGAAAACTTTTTTAATGAGTTTTACTTTTTTCGACGGAGCTTTAACGTCCTTGTCATTGTATGCAGCCCATTTTCCGGTTAAACTATCTCCCACCAAATTCACTTGAAAACGTCCATCCGTTTTATCATTACCAGGTTCGTCCAAAACAAAGCTTTTTGTGTCATTATTAAAAATTCCTTGAAACGGGCGTTGGTTTCCATTCACAATGCTGTGTCCGTAAACGCTATCTTTTGTGATTCGGTTGATTTTTAAAGAAATTTTTTTATCGTCAGAATAGGTGTAATACTCATTCGTTTCTTTATCCAAATATTGATAATCACCATAAAAACTACCGGAGTAAATTCCATACAATTCTGGGTGAATGCCGATGTTTTTAATAGAATCTTGAGCCGCTTTTAGTTTTGCGGAATCTTGATTGGAAGAAACCGAAGTGGATTCTTTCTTACAGCTAACCCCGATAAACAAAAGGGACGCCAGAGGAATAATAAATTTTGTATTCATTAGATGATATTTTTTTTAATTAGAAATTCAATAAGTAAAAGATTAGGAATCCAGCCAAGCCAAGCGATTATTTGATAAACATCCATCGGGTTTGGGTGAAATAAATAGACGATAACAACCTTCCAAAAACGCAATGTAATCGCGGATAGTGTTAATGCAAAACTGCGCCACATCCATTGTTTGTGTTCTTTAAAGTTTCTTTTTCGGATTGAAGTATAGGCCTTCCACGTTGTGAAAATCCACAAAAATCCTAGAATGATAAAGGAAAGTTGAGACGACCAACCTCCGTTGGCGTGCCACCCCATATAAATACCTGTTGGAGCGGCAAAAGCTAGAATCCCCAACACATAAATTTTTCCAGAATTTTTATGAAGATTTCGAATTCCAAAATCCTTGCGGATAATCGCAAGAAATCCACTTAGCAAAACAAAAATACTGGTATAAACGTGGATGTAAAAAAGGGGAAGATATTCTCGATGCTTCGTGACTTCTGTTTGTTTTATAGACAGAAATTGAACATCGGATTGTGCTGGAATGTAATTCAGCGTAAGTTTCAACATCAACCAAAAAAAATAGCCGAAAACTCCGAAAAGGAGTATCCTCCAAATTTGATTAAAGTGAATTTTTTTAAGCATTAATCAAATATAAAAAAATAGAGAGTGAAAATCACTCTCTACTAGTTATTTAGTTAATTTGGATTTAGGGAGTTCAACAGTTCCTGGATCTTTCCAAAGTCCATCTTTTGTTGCTCTTTTCTTCACAGCTTCTGCACGTTTTTCACTATCTGGGTGCGAGCTCATCATCTTTTGAAAAGTCGTTGGTTTTTCTTTTGAAAGCAAGGCTAATTTCTTGAAAGCCGTATAGGCGCCCACTACATTGTAGCCATTTTGCTTCATAAAATCATAGGAATATGTATCAGCTTCCGATTCTTGTTTTCTTGAGTGTGACGAGTCTAAAAAAGCATTCGCAAACTCACCAATTTGACTGCTATTCAACTTACTAACTGTATTCGAAGCGGAAGAAGCCGCATCCAAAGCCGCTGCTTTCATGTACGCCGACTTCATTGCATCTTTTGTGTCTTCATTTTTTACGTGACCAATTTCGTGTCCGATGATGGCAAGTAATTCGTCATCCGTCATTATATCCATTAGCGATGAGAAAACACGCACGCTTCCATCAGCGCAAGCAAATGCATTGATGTCTGAAACCAAATAAACTTTGTAATTTAAATTTAGACCATCTTGATTTTTATGCTTTGCGAAAAGCTTGTTAAGACGCACGGTGTAAGGACTTTTGGCAGGAGCAACTTTGTTATTTTTGTCCATATAGTCCACCGCTTCTTTCGATAATGTTTTGGCGTCTTCGTTAGAAAAACTTAAAGCTTTCAATCCTTTCGAAGCGCTTCCGATAGCCTTGTCCAGTTTAAACTGAGCCTGAACCTGTGTTAATCCTACCAATAGTAGAGCCGAGATAAAAAATTTCTTCATTGTACTTTTTTTTTAAAAGTACAAAAAGAATTTAAAAACCGAAGCGACAGATGAAAATAATAACAATTGTTAATTTAGGTCTTGGGCGATTAGGTACGCTTCGCTCCAACATGCTTGAAAATTAAAACCTCCAGTAACCGCATCAATATTCAAAACTTCTCCAGCGATATACACATTGGGAAGGATTTTAGAACGCATGGTTTTGAAATCAATTTCCTTTAAATCAACGCCACCAGCTGTGACAAATTCATCTTTGAATGTTGACTTTCCACTGACTTGAAGTTTCTTTTCACATAAGTTTTCCACCAATAGCGTTAGGCTTTTGGAGCTTAATTGTGAAATTTGCATTTCGGGATTGATTTTAGAAACTTCTAGAATTCGGTTCCAAAAGCGATTTGTAATATCGAATATTTTGCTTTGCCCAAGGGTTTTCTTTGGGTTTTGCTCTTTGAAATCGGTGATTTTCGATTTGGCATCTTCCTTATCTAAATCAATAAAATTAACAAGGATTGAAAAATTGTATTTTTTGTCGGCTAAAGTTCGGGCTTCCCAAGCGGAAATTTTCAAAATCGCAGGACCAGATAAACCCCAATGCGTGATTAAAAGCGGTCCACTTTCTTCGGATTTTAATTCAGGAATGGAAACGGTCGCATTCACGAAGCTTGTTCCAGGCAGGTCTTTCAGCAGTTCATCTTTAATATTAAATGTAAACAAAGACGGAACGGGGCTTACAATTTTGTGACCTAGTTTTTCAATAAGTTGAAGTGATTTCGGTGAACTTCCCGTAGTATAAACTAAAATGTCTGTTACTATAACACCTTGATTGGTGTGGATTTCATAGCCATTTTCAGTCTGCAGAATGTCTTTAACGGAAGTTTTAGTTTTAATAGAAGCCTTGTTGTCTGTTGCACCTTTAACAAGTGTATTAATAATAGTTTGTGATGAATCTGTAACTGGGAAAACGCGATTGTCATTTTCAATTTTTAATTCGACTCCACGATCCGAAAACCAAGCCATAGTATCTCCAGGCTGAAATTTAGTAAAGACACTTAAAAGCTCTTTATTTCCTCTGGGATAAAACTGAACAAGCTCTCTGGGATCAAAACAAGCATGGGTAACATTGCATCTTCCACCACCCGAAATTTTCACTTTTTGTAAAACCTCCGAGTTCTGTTCTAATATACAAACATCGTATTGGTCTGGGTTTAGGTTTGCTGCACAGAAAAATCCAGATGCTCCACCGCCAATAATCGTTACCCTTTTTTTACTCATAAAAGTCCAATTAATTTTGAGGGTTTAAAGGTACAACTTTTCTACCCCACCAATATTCCGTAATTTTGCAACTTCGAATTAAAATAAAATTCATGGCAATATATTTTCATCATTTTGAAGTGCGTTGGGGCGATATCGACGCAAACAGACACTTAGCAAACTCTTCGTATGTGCAGTACTGTGCACAAGCGCGAATGGGATTTATGACCAAACATAAAATGGGTGTTAAGGAACTTAATCGTTGGGGAATTGGTCCCGTGATTATGCACGAGCGCTATTCGTTTTTTAGAGAAATCTATGCAGATCAGGAAGTATATGTAAGTTTAGAAATTGATGGAATGGCGGAAGATGCTAGTATTTATCGATTTGTACATAAATTTTATTTGCCTGATGGGACGCATTGCGCGACCGCTGAAGCTACTGGAGTTTGGATCGATATGATGCTTCGTAAAATGACGACTCCACCAGACGATATTTTAGAAAGTTTACTTCCATATAAAACGGAAAACACGAAGGTTTTAACACGTGAAGATATTAAAGCGCTGCCTTTTAGGCCGACAGATATTAACCCAGACTTGTTTAAATAAAAGCATTTACCCAAAATAGATTGATATGTTTGAAGAAAAAGGACCGGAATTGACACCCATCTCTAAACTTGGAGAAATTGGCTTAATAAAACATTTAACCGAAAATTTTAGTTTAAGCGCTGCTTCTTCTGAACTAGGTATTGGAGATGACGCTGCAATCATTGACTCAAAAGGGAAAAAGGTTGTAGTAACAACTGATGTTTTAGCAGAAGGAGTTCATTTCAATTTGGGCTACGTTCCTTTGAAACATTTAGGCTACAAATCTGTTGTAGTGAATCTTTCTGATGTTGCAGCGATGAATGCAACGCCAACTCAGATTTTGGTTTCGCTAGCAGTTTCTAATCGTTTTCCTGTGGAAGCTTTAGAAGAAATATATGCGGGAATCGCTTTGGCTTGTCAACGTTATCATGTTGATTTAGTTGGAGGTGATACGACAAGCTCTAATGCTGGTCTGGTGATGAGTATTACGGCAATTGGAATTCAAAATGAAGATAAAATCGTTAAAAGAAGTACGGCGAAACCTGGAGATCTCCTTGTAGTAACGGGCGATTTAGGTAGTGCTTATATGGGATTGCAAATTCTAGAACGTGAACATGCGGTTTTCTTAGCCAATCCGAACATGCAGCCCGAAATGGAAGGCTACGATTATATTTTAGAAAAACAATTGAAGCCTGAAGCAAGGACAGATGTTCAAAATACACTAGATGAATTGGGCATTACACCAACTTCTATGATTGATGTTTCTGATGGTTTGGCGTCGGAAGTTTTGCATCTTTCGGATCAGAGTAAAGTGGGATTCCGAGTGTATGAGGAGAAAATCCCAATGGATGAATTAACAATACTTACGGCGGATGAATTTAATTTAAATCCAACGATGGCGGCATTGTCTGGCGGGGAAGATTACGAATTGTTGTTTACGATTGCATCCGAAGATTATGACAAAATAAAAAATCATCCGGATTTCACCATCATTGGGCATGCGGTAGAAGCGGATCAAGGAAATTTTATGGTGTTACGAGGAAGTAACGAACTTTCAAAAATTACATCGCAAGGTTGGGATGCATTTTTGAATCGGGAAGCCGACTAAGCCTTCCCTCCAATGAAACTAGCAAACGCTTTCGGATGGATGAGTTCCTCCATATTAACTGAAATGTCGTTTGCTTCGATTTCGCTTTTCGGATATTTGGTTTCATCATAGTAGTTGAGAGACCAAGTTCCATCCGAATATTCTAGCCACGAAAGATTTTCAATCCAATCACCAGAGTTCAGATAATGAACCGAGCCTTTTTCATTGGTTACGATTCGATCCGATGGTTGATGAATGTGTCCACAAATAACATAGTCATAGTGATTATCGATGGCAAGAGTAATTGCTTTTTCTTCAAAGTCAGCAATAAATTTCACTGCCTTTTTAACCGAGTTTTTAATTTTTTTGGAAAGCGAAACTTTGTTTCTTCCCATCAGTGTTAGTAGCCAATTGATTCCTCTATTAAGCAAAATCAACCAATCATAACCGATTCCGCCAATTTTTGCAATAAATTTTGCACCACCTTTGGTTGTATGATCGAAAATGTCGCCATGAAAAATCCAATGCTTTTTTCCATCGATTTGAAGTAGATATTTATCCGTAAGGAAAAGATTTCCCATCTCAACATCCGTATATTTCCGTAGGAATTCGTCGTGATTTCCCGTGATGTAGATGATTTTCGTTCCGTTTTTCATGAGTTTGAAAAACTCACTAAGAACCGCCATGTGGGAATCTGGAAAATACTTCTTGGAAAACGCCCATCCATCGATAATATCACCATTTAAAATGAGGATTTTTGGGTTGATGGATTTCAAAAAAGCAATCAGTTCTGATGCGTGACAACCGTAGGTTCCCAAATGTACATCCGAAATAACCGTGACTTCTATATCGCGTCTTTCCATAACTTGATTTTCACAAAATTAAAAATTCAACATCAATTGATGTTGAATTTTATTTTAAAGTTTTCAGGAAAAAGCTGTATCGGTTGAATACTAAGCTTTTGTAAAGATTATCAAAAAAGTCAGGTAACGATTTGGTAACGGTGCTTATTGCTTTGCTTTTATACAAATTATATAATAAAAAGAATCACAGCATAAAAACACCTTATACATTATGAGATTCAATATTCACCGACTACATCAGCTATCTTGTAACCATCAGCCGAATGTACAACCAGTATTTTACTTGGGTATTTTGATTGGAATGTTTCGTCTTTTAAGATAACATCAAACAAAAATCCTTTTTGTGTCGTAGAAATAAGGTCACATTTTTCGAATTCTATTTTATCCCAGTCTTGCCCGGAAATCAGAAAACCTGTGCCTATACCTGCTTTCGATGTGTCGAATTTATTTTTCCATTTTTCGTGAAACTGTGTTTCGGTCAGGCTCCCATCTATCTCCAAATCTACGTTGGTAGCATCGGTTTTGTATTCGTAGTATTCTGCTGTTGTCATTTTTTGCATAAAACTATCAAACGAGCCGAGTTCTTCTGTCGCAAAATAGTTAGTGCTATTTTTCACAAGCCATTCTCGTGCTTCATTTGCAATATCATCATTTTGTATTGTAGTTTCTGTGTCCGCAACTTCTGATTTTGCATTTCTTTTTTCTTGTTCTGTACAGGCAAAAATTAAAAATAAGAGACCTGCTGCTACTGTTTTTCTTACCATATTTATTTTTCTAAATGTGCTAAGGAGATCCATGCTCTATTATTGATTCTATTCCCTTCTTTATCGGTCTCAAATAAATTAAAGTAACCTCTATCTGAAGCTACGAGCAACCAATAACCTTCATTGTACTTAAACAACCAGGCATTGGCAGGTATATTTTCGGTAGGATCAGTCATACCCTCGTACGAACTGTAATGTACCAATTTTTGCGGAATGATTTTGTAGGTTTTTGTTATTTTTCCGTTATTAATCAATTGCAAACCATCTTTAAACGAAAAATAAAATGTCTGATGGTCTGCAAATTTGAATGGCGAAACGAGATTGTAGCTATTGAGATATTCAAACTTTTGTTTCTTTTGTGAGAAGCTTTTGATCGGAAAAATTTCTTTTTCCCACAACGTTTCGATCAGCTTGTAGGGTTTGTAGCCTTTGGGTCTTCCGGTGATACCTCCCGTAGCAGATTTGTTTACCTCATTGCAATCTTCATCATAAAAGGTTGAAACATTTATTCGATCCGCTCCTGGCAGTGGAGGCGTTTCGAGGTAATATAAAGTATCGCCCTCTATTTCGGCAAGGTAAAGCCCCAGATAACCCTTGCTTTCGGCAATCTTTTTCTGAAAACAAGATGGTATTCCTTTTTCCTGTGCCATTGCAGTTTTGAATGATAGTGCCGTTATTAAAAAAAATAATGTTTTCATCCTTACTGATCAGTAATTTGTCTGCTGGAATACAAAACTAACGTCACCATAAAGATAACGCAACTCCTCACCATTTTCTGGAAAAGTTGGACCTAGAATATCTCTACTAAACATATAGTTTGCACCAAGCACTGATATGTTACCCGCTTCAATCGGGTATCGAATATCAGATTGCTCTGCTTTCATCCGTTCATAATAACTTCTCGTGTTATTAGCACTGATGATATACGTTTTGGTAGGTAATATTTCTATTGGTTGAATATTTTGAGTGGCTTCAATGTTGGCTTTTACAATTGGAATGGTCACTGTTTTGATAATAGCTCTCGTTTCTGCATCCCAAATGGTAACGGGTATATTGGTCCTATCTCTTGGAATTTTCAGGGTGACAGCATTTATCGTACCCTTCACCTTTGGTTTGAATTTATATCCTATTTCGCCATATGCACCTAATTCGTAATTATTAATTAATTCATCAAAACCAGACTTTTGCAAAAAAGAAGTTAAGGGATTTTCTTGTGAAAATTCTTTGTCATTATCGCTATCATCTTTACTGCACGCTATGGATGCAAGTGTAAGAGCGAGAATAGGAAGAACTATTTTTATCAAATTTTTCATTTTATAAGTTTCTTGTAATTGACAATTGATAGTTGATAATGAATTACTTTTTCAAATGAAAGACAAGCGGACTGCTGATGTCCATTTCTACCTGTCCGTTGCTTTTCTGCGCGATGAGCTTTTGATAGACTTGCGAATCTATTGTGAGGGTCATCGTATTGCCGTCAAGGGTGAATGTCATTTGCTGTTCTTCGCCCTCGGTATTGTCAAAGATAATGGTATTGCCTTTTACTTTGTAACCGCCAATTTGGTCTTGTGGCGTGTTTGGAAGAGTAAGGAAGCAAATTCCGTTGGTAAATTCATAGGTTCCTCCTTTCCATATCGGGTTAAAATCAATTTCCATTCCCGGATTGCTTTTGCCTGACGGGTAGATTTTTACCGGTCCGCCTGAAACGTTTGTAATCTGCCATTTGCCGTTGATGTCGGCTTCTTCTGCGGCTTTTTCGACAGTTGTAGTTTGTTCAGTCGCTGTGTCTGATTGTTCTGTTTTCTGGCTTTCTCCGCAAGAAAATAGCGATAACACTAAACCAATGATGATATATTTCTTCATTATTTCAATACTTTTATTTTATCAACTTTTTTGTTTTCCAACACTTTCGGGTTGATTTTAAGATTTGTTTTCGGTTCCCGATAGGTAAATTTCCAAGTGTTGAGATAGGTGCCATTTTTCACGCTACTTTCCTTCAGATAGGTGTATAAACTTTTTGTATTAGAAAAAGTGTAGATTTTCCCATTTTCGCGAGGGTCGGTGATGCTTTTCAGAGGCTGTGGCATAATACACTGTAAAAAGCCACTGCTGTAGAAATCGGTGTTGTAATATTCCATTGCCATATAAGTCGTTAGCGTAATTGGCTTTAGCATATGTTCAATTCCGTTTTTTCCCTTGTCATAGGTAAATAGAAAGGCATCGCCACCAACAAGATGCTCTGTGATTTTGTACCCATCTACTTTTAGTTTATTCGTTCGTCCTTTTTTATCTTTCCAAGTGTAAGTACCTTTGTCATAATACAGTTCAAAAGCATCTCGTTCTTGTCCACTGCGAACTATTTTAGACAATTCACCAAGTTTATTATAGGTAAAATCTGCTTTTACATAATTATTATTCTTAAAAATGACGGTGATGCTGCTTACTCTTTCATTCGACCCGAATACATATTCTTGTGTGGCATAGCTGTATTTAAAGGTATAATCATCTGTGTTTGATTTGATTTCGGTCAGCCGTCCTTCTCTGTCATAGGAATATGTAATCGTTTTGCTGGATATAGTTTTGCCATTCTCCTTTTTTACAAAGCTGACTTTATCGGGCACTTCTTTGGGTGCATTTTTGATGGCTTCTTGTACATTTACAACCTGTGCTGAAAGCGTGTGAAAAGCCAATAGGCATAATGTGCTTAATATTATGATAGTCGTTTTCATTTTATGAGATACAAATAATTTGAGATTGCCACGGGTGTACAGATATTACTTTTTTTTCTTGATTTTTTTATCATCTGTGTATCCTGAAAATTAGAACAAGTACTGTGGCTTTTTATTATTATTGTCCACTGTCAATTGATTAATTATTCACTTCATACACACCAATATCGCCAACGGATCTAAAGCCAATATTATCCATGGTGTTGATTAGCAGCAAATCTTTGTCTTTGTGCTGTCCTTTCCAGCCGTTGCCTTTTGGTATTATTACAAACAAGTTGTAGTATTGTGCAGATCCGCCGTCTCGTCCTTGCCAATCATTATTATTGCTTTTATAGTATGTCCAGGTCATTTCTACATTAATAGGCACAGCATTTTCTTTCCAACGCCATTTGTTATCACTATTTCTGAAACGATAATAGCCAGTACCTGTTAGATTTTTGTAAGATGTGTTGTCGTAGGATGCTTGCGTTCGTTTTACCAATTGTATGTGTTGTGTATCAAACATATTACTTATATAATAGGTACTATTGTCATTATGGCGGGATTTTAGGACTACGATTTGCCCGGATGCGTCTCGGGTAAAATCATAATATCCAAAGACCGTCTTTATAGAGGTGATACCAGTACTTGCATCATAAGTTGTTTGTGATTGAGTATTATTTGTTACGAAAGCATATCTTATGGCCGTACTAAAATGATTTGTAGTCACATTTCTGTTTACAGATGCTGTTATCAATATTGGCTTGTCTCCATGTTCAGCAGAAGCTGATGCTTTGGGCAGATATTCTTCGACTATAATATAGTTCTCAAGTTCCTCTGCCGTGATTTCCTTGGCAACTTGTTCAGGTTGCGGTGGGTCATCATCTTTACTACACGCGGTAAACAACAGCGTAAATGCGAGGATTGCGAATGTTAGTTTTGTTAGCTTTTTCATTTTTTTCTTTTTTAATGTGTTATTTGTCAGAACCTTGATTAGCTTGATGTGATTTCCTTGATTTTTTCTTTCCAAACCCTGTTCACCTTTTAATCTTACCAATCATAGTTCAGACTTTTTTTTAATTATTCACTTCATAAATACCAATATCGCCAACGGCTCTATAAGAACCATTACCCATACCCATAGTGCTGATCAGCAACAAATCTTTGTCTTTGTGTTCTCCTTTCCAACCGTTGCCTTTAGGAAGTGCGATAAAAAGATTTTTATACTGTGCCGTTCCGTTGTCTGTTCCACGCCAAATATTATTATTGACTCGCGAATATGACCAGGTTAATTCTGGATAAGTAGGTGCGGCATTTTCTTTCCAACGCCATTTGTTTTCATAAACTCTAAAACGATAATATCCACTACCTGTTACATTTTTGTAAGATGCATTGTCATAGATGGAATGCGTTCGTTTTACCAATTGTATGTATTGCGAGTCAAAATATTTACTTATAGCCCAAACACTATTTTCGGTATAACGTGATTTTACGACCACAATTTGTCCGGATGCATCTCGGGTCAAATCATAATATCCGAAGGTTGTACGCATAGAAGTAATACCTGTATTTGCATCATAAGTTAGTTTTAAAAAATCGTCTCCAAAACCGCCCATGGCATCTTGACTATCTACATAATACGAGTTAAAGTTAACTGCTTTTCCTATAGATGTCGTTAGCAATATCGGCTTGTCTCCTCTTGTGGCCTGTTCTGATGCTTTGGGCAGATATTCTTCGACTATAATATAGTTCTCAAGTTCCTCTGCCGTGATTTCCTTGGCAACTTGTTCAGGTTGCGGTGTGTCGTCGTCACTTTTGCTACACGCTGTAAACAACAGCGTAAATGCGAAGAGGATGAATGTAAGTTTTGTTATTTTTTTCATTTCTAATTAGTTTAAAGGTTAAATTTGGAAGCAGAAATATCATTTTTGCTTTTTAACTCCCCATTTTCAATTAAAACCAGCTATCTATATTGTTTACTATAAAATCTTTGTATTGATTAGCGTTTGTGCAATGTCCAGATCCCGGAATGATAAGCGTTTTGCTTTTATCCTTCACATCCGGATTAACGTTCTCTTGCAAACCGTTTACAAAAGTTTCGGCATCGGGTGTCTGTACCGCATCGTCAACCTTATTATTCATAAACAGTACAGGATAAAGTATTCCTCTGCCTTTCCAATAATCGCCACCGGCACATTCGAGAATAACGCCTTTTATACCTTCTATGGGATAGCTGTTATTTTGTGGGTTTGCAGGAAGAACAGCACCATGCAGGCGATTTCCTCCTCGTGACAATCCGCCCAGCACCACTTTATTTCTTGCAATACCAAAAGCTGCAGTTTCTTTGGTAATAATCTGTTCCATATCTTCTTTGAACCCTGCATAATATTCCGAATTGGTTCTGTATGTAGTGGTAATTGCCACATATCCTTTATCTGCCAAAGCGGCACATTGAGCATTCAACGTGGCATCATTTTCATTGCCGCCATCACCTACAGCAAGGATGATAATACCTTTACGGGTACTAGATTGGTTAGTTTCCTTATAGAAAACCTTGTAGGCCGCACCGTTTGTTGTGCCTGCTTTGGTTTTTACATCGCTGTTTACCGGCATTTCCGGTTCGTTGTTATCATCGCTTGAGCAATTGGATAATAAGAACAGAAAGCTCATTAAAAACAATATGTTCAACAGTTTACATTTTTTCATAATCTCATTTTTTACCGTTAAAAAATAATTGAAAAATAGAAAAACGAGCAATCAGAAAATAGCATAAAATCGCAAATTAGAATTTCGATGTTATTATTCTTTTCAACGCTCCATTCTCCATTTTCAATTCATATTATATGACAAATGAAACAAGAAAATCAAAGCAAATTTGTCCAAATGAGTAAAGCGCAAAACTGAATGAGTGAGTAATCGTGTTCAACAAGGGAAGATTTAGATTATATATTGAATATTTACTATTTTTACCTGAAACATAAACATTTAGCCAATGCCATCTTTTTATAAGCTTATTCTTATTATTGCATTCAGTAGTCTTTCCTTGTCTGCCTTGGCTCAGGAAAATAACCTTGATGCGCTAATAAATAATTATACATCACAAAAGACATCTTCTACATCCAGCAGCGAACTGATTTCGGCATTGGAGAAAAATATACTTGCCGATCCTGCCGGAGCCACTTCCAAAATAGATCGTCTTATATTGGCAGCTCAACGCAAAAATGATAACAGCATAACAGTAAGTCTTTCGCGTCTAAAAGGAGCATCATTATTCTATCAAGGAAAATTTGTACAAGCAGAAAAAGTTACACAAAAGGCTTACGAATTGGCAAAAAAATACAATGTACAGTCGCAAATGCCCCGTATTCTGGCAACAAAAGGCAATGCGCAGATTATGCAATCTAAACTACCCGAAGCATTAGAAACACAGAACCAAGGACTGAAAATCGCAGAATCGCTCAAAGACGAGCCAACAATCCATTTGATAAAAAATAATCTTGTTGCTATTTATCTGCAAATGAATGATTTTGATCTTGCAAAACATCATCTGGAAGATAACATTCGCTTTTTTAGCAAAATACCGGCTATGGCAAATGTTTTGGCTACAAACTATAATAATCTGGCACTGGTTTATGAGAAACAAAAGAACTACAAAAAATCGAACGAACTTCTGCACAAAGCATTGGCGCAAAATGGGGTTGAAGCGAATAAAACATTGCTCTCGCAGATATACAACAATCTGGGTAGCGGGTACAACAATCTGAACGAAAACGATTCTGCCTTTTATTATTTCAGCAAAGCGTACGAGGTAACGACAGAAACTAAAAACACAAAAAGTCAAGCCGTTAGTAAAATAGGTTTGTCAGATTTTTATTTCAAAACCAAGAACTACCGCGAAGCAGAAAAACTGGCATCAGAAGCTTATTCTACAGGGAAAGAGGTGAAATCTATCGACGTGCAGAAAGAAAGTGCCGACCAGCTCATGAAAATTTACAATTACCTGCATCAACCGGATAACGCACAAAAATATTATCAAATCAGCAAACTGTTGACAGATAGCATATCTAATCAGGATAATACCCGAAAGCTGACACGATTGCAAATGCAGTATGATTTTGATAAAAAAGAAGAGCAATACAAGCACCAGCAAATTGTACATAACCTGAATTTGCAGCAACAACTCTTGTTGAATGAGCTTAATCAAAACGAATTAGCCAAAACGCAGCAAGAACAAAAATTACAATCAGCCGAACTGGAAAACCAAAAATTGCAAAACGCTGAAAACACCCAAAAACTAAAAATAACTACTCAGGAAAAAGCATTGGCAGAGAATAAGAATAAAAGTCTGCAACAAGAGAATGAATTGGCCACACTTAAGCTAAAACAATTCTGGCTGTACGGATTCATTGGAATACTCGTTGCCGGATTGCTGTTTTTTCTTTGGTGGAATAAAAACCGTTTGCAACAGCTGAAAACAGAAAATAAATTGAAAGAAAAAGAAGCTGAAGAACTACTTCAAAAAAATAAGGTAACAGAAAGCGAGCTGAAAGCTATTCGTTCGCAGATGAATCCGCATTTTATTTTTAATGTTCTTAATTCTATAGAGGCATATATTGTAGAGAGCGAACCCGAAAAGGCGCGTTCACTGGTACAAAAATTTGCAAAGCTAAGCCGTATGATCTTGGAAAACTCGACACAGCCGCTTTCTACACTGGAAAGCGAATGGAAGGTCAACAAAATCTACACCGATATTGAGCATATTCGTTTTGGCAAACATTTCGATTACCGCTTTGAGGTCGAAAAAGGACTGGATCTACGCCAGTATCTCATTCCTCCAATGATGTTACAGCCCCTCATAGAAAATGCTATACTTCACGGTTTGCGATACGAACGGGAGCTGGGAGCATCTTTACTTGTTACGGCAACAGAAACCGACAAGCACATCGAAATAAAAGTGATAGATAACGGAGCAGGATTGGGCAACGCTAAAGTGAAAACACCGGGATACAAAAATAAATCATTTGGACTGTCCTCTATAAAAGATCGCATCGAGATTCTGAATAGCGATTATCCTGATACGCAAGCCTCGTTTGAAATTATTGACCGTGCCACTTTAGGGGAAAAAGGTTGTATTTCTTTGCTGCGTCTACCAAAAATTGAAGAAAGAAAGTAGGATTAAACGTTACGGAATATTAGAATGCGAAAGTTTACGCCAGTTTTTCAAGTAGCATTGCTTTTTTTGTAGAAGAAACTTCAATTTCTGCACCATTTGCAAGTTCCAAAACATCGCCTTTTCGGAATTTTACAACATATTCCAAATTGACAATCGCACTGCGGTTGACCCTAAAAAAACAGTCTTCTGAAAGTATCGTTTCGTATTCTTTCAGCGTTTTCGAAACAATAATCTTATTTCCAGAAACGACATGGAAAATACTGTAATTGCTCATGGCTTCAACGGTGATAATATCGCTTTTTTTGATGTAATAAATTCCTTCGGCGGTAGCTAAAGACAGTTTCCCGTTGTCTTTCTTGTTGTTTTGCTGTATGTTAGCTTTTTTGCTGATTTTTTCTTCAAGCTTGTTGATGGCTGCTTCCAATTCTTCGGGATCAACAGGCTTCATCAGGTAATCCAACGCATCGTTGCGAAGAGCATCCAGTACATAGGCATCGTAAGCAGTTACGAAAATAACCTCAAAATTAAATTGCCCCAAGAGCTCCAAAAATTGAAAGCCGTTGATTTTGGGCATCTCAATATCCAGAAAAAGAACATCAATATCTAAATTTTTAATAATAGTCAAAGCTTTTTCGGGTTCATTGAAAATGGCTACAACCTCTAATTTGTCTGAAAAATTTGCAAGCTTATGGTTTAAAAGAGAAGTTCCCTTTTCTTCATCGTCTAATATTATTGCCTTTATAATCATTGTGAAAATTATTTGTTCATACAAATTCCGAATGAAAAGTATTTCTTCAAAAATACGGTAAAATACACTTCAAAAATATTAAATTGAGTGTGCTGTCCTATAAAATGATTGAATGTGTATAATGAATAAGGGAAACGATAAATACTAATGTTCTGGACTAATGTAATGCAAAATCTGATATAGGGAAGCATTCCGGTAACGTTTCATTTGTTCGGCATCGGTTTCAAAACCTTCTTCTATGGCTTTCTTCAGGGGATTGAACAAAGCTTCCCATTTTCTACGGTCTTTTGGAACAGCTCCGGTAAACTGTTTAAATTCACGGATAAAATGGTTTTGATCAAAATAATCAAACTGGTGTACAATATCTGACCAACCTGCATTGGGATTTTCTCCCAAAAAATTTTGAACGGCAGTAAACCTGGCAACACGTCCGAATAATTTGGGGTTAACACCTATAATTTCCGTAAAATGGTTGGTTAGCCCAGAATGTGACATATCCACTTTTTTGCAAATTTCCTTTATCGGCACATTCCCAGATTTTTCTGTAATTTCCCGGCTGACTTTAATGATACGTTCGTCAGTTGTTTTTGACCGTTTTTGCAGTTCGGCAATCAGAAATTTTTCCAAAATCCGCATGCAGTACTCATCATCGTGCAAATGAGCTTCCAAATCGGGCAACAAATCTTTTAATGCCGGAAATAATTCGGTAGCATCTACGGTGATATTATGAAACTGTGATTGTTCTAGTCCAAAAACGGAGTAAGCTCCCCAAGGTAGAAAATCGATATTTATAATTCGGATGTTCTCATTAGATGTATAAAGCACGGATTTGGAATGCTGTCCTGCAAAAGCTATTCTGTAATTAACGGTATTGCCTGTGAAATAATCTGTTACTAAAGGATTTTGGTTTAGAAACAAAGTAAGCGAGGTGGCATTATCAGGTAAAAATTTTGTTTTTGAAAGCTCGTTTACAGAAAGCTCTGCGTAGGCGAACATCAATATATAATTTTTAAGTAAAGTATCCGATTCGTAGAATTTGACCTGCATTATGTTCCATTTTTTTCATTTCCGACATGGATTAAATTTATAAAAAATATTGTTTAAACCACTAGTATATGTGTTTTTTTACCTTTATTATTCATACTATCTCAACCCTCTCCCTTTTTTCTTTTTCTTCATTTGTTTAGCAAACTGTTCTTCCTCGTAGTCATCGCCCTGTGCATCGGGTAATAAGCTGAATAATCCCAAATCGAATTTAGGAGAGTGTTCCTGTGAGAGAAACTCAAAAAGGTCTTTCGTTGGTTGGTGGTCTATCGTGTTGGTATTGGAAACAAGGCTATCCTGTAATTTAAATTCGGGTTTATTTCCGTCGTTCCACCAATCGTTAAACATATTTGCCGATAAGTTTCTGTCTAATTGTGAGCCGTTCCAAACGCTACGGCTTTCGTGGTCAATAAAGGTCATACCGTAAATTCGTCCTTCACTATTACGTCTTACAACTGTATTAATACCCTGCTCAGTCAACTGCTTTTTAAAATCTGTTTCGTTGCTTGTGGTATGTATGGCAAGCTCCACCGTATTTTTCAGAACAGACCTTGCAGGATTGGTCTTCATTTTCTCTTTGGACTGCTCAAAATGCTTTTGAAGCTGTGCAATCCCTGCATCTTTTCCGAATAGCGATGCTTTGAACGGATTGCTTGCCTTGTTTCCGTTCTCGTCCAATGCCAAATAGACCAATCCATTTACAGTTTGACCGTTACGTTCGCCTTTGACTTCTTCTACTGTAATGTTGAAAAGTGATAGCAAAGCATTGTAGCTTCCCATAGTTGAAAAGCTGTAATACTTTGGCAAACGCCGTACTACCGAAGCAATTTGGCTCTTTATATCTCCACGTTGATAATCAACAGGTTTAAAAACTTTATTGCCCTGTTTCTGCTCTTGTTCGGTTGCCTTATGCAAATTGTATTTCGTTTCCAAATCCCGACAGATTGACATTGAGCGTGGATGGTCGTAATCATCGGGGATTTTCTTTCCGTCAATACCTACGCAGGTTGAAACAATGTGGATATGCGTTCGGTCAATGTCCGTATGCTTGAAAACAATATAAGGTTGACTGCCGTAACCCATACGCTCCATATACTCCTGAGTCATTTCTGTAAACTGTTCATCACTGACCTTATCCGCAGGATCTGGGTTCAGCGAAATATGGCGTACCGTCTTTTCCGTTTTGATGTTTGCCGATAAATACGGCTCAAAGCATTTGTTAAAATAGGCTACGGAATACTTGCCGTCAACTGTGTCAGGTATCTTGTTCAAGAGCAGAACTGCTCCGTTTTCTTTATCTACTTTCTGTTGATTGTACAAAATCGCTCCATACATATTGCTTCCCTTTCCAATTTTTGCAATCATAACTTTACTCTTTTTTCAGATGTTTTTCTTCAAATTCTTGTGTCAAACGGATGACTTCTTTAGTAACTTGTACCAATTCTATGGTTTCTTTTTCCAATTTAAAAAGGTAGGTTCCTGCTTTTTTCTCCGAAAAATTGTGGTATAATATCTTCACAATCTGATTGTAATTTGTTCCGATTGCTCGGAACTGGCTAAAAAATCGGGTCAACTTTTCGTGATATTCTATTGCATCCATATCAATCTTTACGGTCTTTACGGTCTTTTGAAAGATGCAGGCGGTAATAAAATGGGCGATTACTTTCATATCTGATTGGTCAAAGAGGGCAAGAAATTTGGCATTGTCCTCTGCGTTCAGGTTGATGGAATATCGATTTACCGCAGGGTCAATCTTTGGTTTTCTTCCTGATTTCTTAATCTGTTTTCTGTTTTTTTCTTCCATAATAATCCATTTTTAATTTTACATAAACGAGCGACTTCGGAGCCGTTTCCTGCCCCCTGCAAGGGCAAGTGCTCTTGAGATGCTGAAATTTATTTCGAGGACCTCAAGAGATAACTTGCTCTGAACAAGGGTTCAGAAAAATCCGTTTTGCAAACGGATTGTAGTTAGCAGGGAAAACCCATCGCTTCCATTACAAATTTCGGTAAGACTATTTGAATAACAGCTATTTACAACAATGACAATGAACGCCAAATGATGCCACTGAATACCACCTTAAAGCAGATTGGGACTGCTTTTATTTCCTTTGTATATGGCTAGCTAGCTGATTGGTTATATCCTTAAGGAAGTAACTAAAACAGCATAAATCCCGACAGTAAATCTGCGTGATTGAATGCAGACGAATTGCAGATTTTTGAGTTAATGAACTAACCAATTAAGGGTCTGCAGGTGCTTAGGTAGATAGGTAGTTACATAGATACAACTGTATATACAGCTGATTGCTTAGTTAACCAAACAGCTAATTGGATATAATATTAAAAATGACAGATATGATACACGAAGAAAACAAAAATCAGCAACCCGAAAAAGAGGATTTCTCTATTGAAAATTTCATAACTGATGAAAATAAACAATCTTTCACGGAACAACAGGCAGTAACACATCGGGAAGATTTTGTCAAACCCAAAGTAGATGAGGAAGCTATTATGCGTGTAATGGCAGGCGAAGAACCTTCGGAAACTGAAACGGAAAACACAAAAACACCTGCGAGTAATACAAGAAGGATGATTTACAAGCCAAAGAAGCTGACCAAAGAGGACTACTGCGGACGGTTCTTCAAAATTCCCACGACAACGGCAAGCAGGGGGAAATCAGTGTATGTACGGCAGGAACACCACGAAACATTTAACAGGCTTACAAATATTATGGGCATCGACAAACTGACGATTTATGCGTATCTGGACAACATAATCGAATACCACTTTCAGGAGTTTGGGGAATTGATTAGCGAAATCTATAACGAGAAACACAAACCGTTGTTTTGATAACTATACGTGGTGGGTGGTACGTTTCTACCTCTTAAAATTATTTTCCAAAAGAAAAAAACAGAAAAAAAAGAAAGCCATTTTAACAAGGGGGACAGGCGGAAAAACCAAAAGGAAACGGAATAAGTCCCGAAGGGTGGCAGGGCACACAACAAACTCGGCGAAGCCACCATATTTGCCCTGCCATTATGCCGTAGTCTTTTGGTTGGGTGGTGCGGTGGCTGTCCGCCTTATCTTTGCTCCCTTTGTTATTCTTTTTTTAATCAATTCCAATCAAAGAAAGGGTATAAAAAACACGTAAGGGCTAAGGATAGGATGTTTTTTGTATGCTTTCCTTTATCCTTACAAAACTCTTTAAATGTGTGAGGGCTTTGCGAGGAAAATTTAAAGTGTTTTGAGGATTACTTTCTATTCATATTGTGCCAGCATAAGCCAAATACTGCCACATAATGCCAAATGAAAACAACACATTCCCTTGTGTTCTATATTGGGTGCAAATTTTGAACCTATGGCACAAAAAGTAATACCTGACAAAGAGCAGAAAGAGAAAGAACAAATCAGAAAAAAAGAATATAGTCCTTTGATACAGGTTGATAAGAAGAGCGACCCGATTTCCAATTTCATCGCTAATTTAAAACGTCAGTTCAGGGAAGCAAAAGGCTTAATAGATTGGAACAGGCTATTCGGGGGAAAACGTACTGAACAACAAAAACAGACTTCCGAACCTGAAAGCATAATAGGTGCGACAAAAACGCTTATCCGTTCGGACTTCAAAAATGAAGAAAAAAATCAGGCTATACAGACCTATAAAAAGCCTGCTTTAAAAATGGACAATACAATCATAACGCAACAGTCTCGTCCTAAAAGTAAGAAACCAAAGTTAGGATTATAGCCTAGTATTTGGCAACTGTACGCCAAATACCGCCATCGGATGCAACATTAAAATGACCTATGTGAATAGCTTTTATTTTAGAGGTTTAAATGATGCAGATATGGAAATAACAGTTTTAGACATTCAGATTTTGAAAGCATTGCATAGGGAAGTTAAGGAAGTTTCCAATTTGATAGCGGAAATGACTACACCCTACAAAGCACTGCAACAGGCAACTAAATGGCTCGACCAACAGGAAGCCTGCCAATTGCTCAACATCAGCAAAAGAACGTTGCAGACGTATAGGGCAAAAGGCATTCTTGGAGCAACGCAAATCAATCGGAAAACGTATTTCAGATTATCCGAAGTGGAGTTACTTATGCAGGGAGAGCGACCATTAAAAAAGCAAAAGAAATGAAACAGATTGGAAATTCAAACGAAGATATGCTTGCCCTGCTCGAAGCTGTGGTAGGTATCAAAAATGAACTGCTGTATATCAGGGAATATTTCCACCCTTTATTGCAAGGGGAAATTTATCTTTCAGGCGAACAGGTCTGCGAGATGTTACACATCAGCAAACGGACGTTGCAACAGTACAGAGATGACGGACTGATACCTTTTATCAAACTCGAACGGAAAATTCTTTTCCGTGAAAGCGATATTATCAAGGTGTTGGAAGATAACTATCAGCGCTAGCCGATTGTCTGAAACTGTAACCGTATCAGTCAATTAAAGAAACAGCGCACTGCTTCAAGCAGTGCGCTGTGGTGTTTTATAAACGTGTAGGGGATTAAATTCCAAGTTTATCGTGCATTTCCCGCCATTCTTTTCCAAATTCAACCATTTCTAATGCAGCTTTTCGTTTGTCTTCTGGCAAGCATTGTATGCAAGTAGGATACTGAATGCCTTTGTAATGTACTTTACAATTAGGACATAACTCCATATTTTTTAAGTCATAGTTAGAAGCACATCTTCTACATGCGGTTATCGTGTCTTCAAATGAAAGATATTTTATGTCGTCAGTTAAGTAGAGTAAAAATGCTTCTTTTCCAATTATTTCTTCATTTTTGGTTTTAGCGTTTTCTCTTTGAAACCAATATTTTATATTTGATAAATTGTGGGTATTTTTCCATTTGTCTTTTGAAACAAAACACTTGTCTCGAACATCAAGAGCTTCCTCATCCGTATAAAATATTGTGATTAGTTCTTCTAACGATTTATAAACTGGTTGATCAAACTCGTGTTTGCATACTGCACAACGATATTGAGGTAGTTTTCTTACTCTTTTGTTGGGACGGTTGTCTCCACAATTTGGACATAAGGGAACAGCTATGTAATCATAGTTTTTTACAATATGTTTCTTAAATTCTGATTTATCAAGGTCAGAATTAGTTTCTTTGAAAATTTGAGTATATTTTCTTGTTATTTCTCTTTCGTAGTCGGAATATTTTTTGGGGTGAGAAAGATGCTGAATTGTTAATGTGTCTGTACTATCGCATATTTCGCATTTTTCTTTAAGAATTTTAGCTCGCCTTTCTTTCCAATCTTTTGTGTGCCACGACCGTTGTCCTTCTTTATAATCCTTCCAATATAGTTCTTTGGCAAGTTCTAATGAAATTTCTCCATTAGCCAACTTTTCCCTTAATTCGATACGTTCGTTATATGTCAACATACTTCAATCATATTGTTTTAATTATTGTAAATATAACTCTCACAAAATCTAGGCAATACAGCTAAATAGGTTGGTCTTGTTTAACTAATGTGAGATGTTATTTGTAGATAGCTAAAATACAAAAAAGCCAATGCAAAAACAGCATTGGCTTTCGTCAATGGTATTATTAGTTTTAAAGTTGAACCACAAAAGAGCTTTCCATACTTTTAAACTTATGCGATACCTTTTGCATATCCTTTCCAACTTTCTCATTAAGAATTTTTGCGTAAATCTGTGTGGTAGCAATGTTTTTATGCCCTAACATTTTGCTCAAACTTTCGAGCGGAACGCCCTCGCTCAAAAACAGCGTGGCAAACGTATGGCGTGCTAAATGAAAGGTAACTTTCTTTTCTTTCAGGCATTCAATCTGTTGGGATATTCTCTTTAGGCTATCATTACAGACTGTATTTGATGGTACAGGAAATACCTTTCCATCCTTTGAAAATCCTGCATATTTTTCGATAATCATTTTGGGAATATCCAACAGCATCACGTTTGACGATGTGGCTGTTTTTTTCCTACGTATGATAATCCACTGGTTACTGTCAAAGAAATCCTGAATATTGCTGTTTCTAAGCCCTTTCATATCTGAATAGGAAAGACCAGTAAAGCAACTGAAAACAAACAGGTCTTTAACCAATTCGTCTTTCTTTTTCTCGCAGTTGAACGTTACAAGCTGTTCCAACTCGTTCCGCAACAGATAACCTCTGTCTTTGTCCTTTTTGGTATTCTTGTACTCGCTGAAAGGATTAAAAGCAAGATGCTTTCTGCTCATTGCCAATCGGCAAAGTGTGGTAAAGCCAATCATATACAGCCAAATCGTGTTATGTGTCAAGCTTTGGTCATCACGTAGGTAGTAATCAAAGTCCTGTACAAAATCAGGAGTAAGGTCGTTAAAAGACACATCGGAGTAACCGTATTTTGTAAGTACAAAATTACGAAGATGTCTTAATAGTGTTTTATACTTACTTCGTGTACCATTTACCCGAAGCCCGCTATTGACCTTTTTCTCATAGTCGGAAAGAAACTGTTCATAGAACTTGAAAAAGGTCATTTCTCCGCTTTCCATACCGAGGAAGGCATTTTTAAGTTTAGTACTGTTTACAGCCCCCTCGTTCTTCAGAATTTTGGAATAGCATTCCTCAATGCCCAAACGGATTTTATCAAGCTTGCCGTTCACATCTTGGGCTTCTCGGCTTTTTCCTAAAACCCTGCCGTACTTCAAATCCCAATTTGATGCAGAAATATCCAGCTTTGTACTGAATGCAGACTGATTACCGTTTACGGTAATTCTGCACATAACCGTAACTTTCCCGTTCTTCTTCGGGGCATTCTTTTTAAGGTAGAAAAGAACCTTAAACGTTGATTTTTTTGTCGTTTCCATACTCACAATTCTTAATGATAAAATTAAACCTATGTGAGCTACGGAACAATATGAAAAACTATGCATAAAGCTGAAATACAGCATTTTAAAACAATTGTTTCTAATACTCGAAAGTAACGTTTTAGTAACCTTACTTTTGCCTAACCTCGCTTTTTTCTGCCTTTTTCTTCATTACTAAAAAATCAAAAAACGATTGTAAAGCCTTTATTTACAATCGTTTTCCCTGTTATTAATCTTTGATGTATTTTTACTGAAAATTTATTTTAAATTTATGATAATTAATCTGTTAAGAAATGGGTTTGTCGAAATTCGATCAACTTTTCAATTCATTAATTTTTGTCAAACACTATTGCTTTTTCACCGCTTTCGCAATATTCAAAATCACTTCGACAGCTTTCTCCATGCTTTCCAATGCCACATATTCGTACGGTCCATGGAAGTTAATTCCACCCGCAAAAATGTTTGGACATGGTAAACCCATATATGAAAGTTGAGCTCCGTCCGTTCCACCACGAATAGCTTTAATATCGGGCTCAATATTTGCATCGCGCATCGCTTGAGCAGCAATATCTACAATATGCATTTTGCCCTCAAATTGTTGCTTCATGTTGCGGTATTGTTCTTTGATTTCGACTTCAGCCGTATTTTCGCCGTGCTTTTTATTGAATTCGGCAACCGCATTTAGCATTTGATTTTTTCGTCCTTCAAATTTCGCATCATCGTGATCACGAATAATGTACTGAAGTTTTGCTTCGGAAATATCTGCGTTAATGTCCATTAAATGGAAGAAACCTTCGAAACCTCTCGTTGTAGCAGGGGTTTCATTCGTAGGAAGCATTTGTGCAAATTCTGCTGCAAGCAAAGCGGCGTTAATCATTTTGCCATAAGCATACCCTGGGTGAACGCTTAAACCGTGAATTTTAACAACAGCACCAGCCGCATTAAAGTTTTCATATTCTAATTCACCAACTTTTCCACCATCCATCGTATATGCCCATTCTGCACCGAATTTTTTCACATCAAAATGATGCGCTCCGCGGCCAATTTCTTCATCAGGCGTAAATCCAATTGCGATTCGTCCGTGTTTTATTTCAGGATGTGCAAGTAAGTATTCAGCAGCGGTAACAATTTCGGCAATTCCCGCTTTGTCATCCGCACTTAAAAGTGAGGTCCCGTCTGTTGTAATCAATGTTTTACCAACATATTCTTTTAGACTTTCGAAACGAGAAGGTGAAAGGGTAAAACCTGTTTCTTTATTCAATAGTAAATCGGAACCATCATAATTTGGCCAAATTTGTGGATTTACGTTTTTACCGTTAAAATCTGGAGACGAGTCGTAGTGGGCGATAAATCCAATAACAGGATCAGTATCGTTTTCTAAGTTTGACGGAACATAGGCATAAATGTAGCCTTTGTCATCCATAGAAACGTTTTCTAAGCCTAAAGTTTTTAGCTCTTCAAAAATATAATTGGCAATATCCCATTGCTGAGGTGTTGATGGAGTTGTTTCGCTTTCGGGATCACTCGTAGAGTAGATTTTTACGTAAGAAATGAAACGATTAAGCAGTTTGGTTTTCCACTCATGGTTGAAATCAATAGTCACCATAATCTGTATTTTAAAAATAAATTGATTGTTAAATAGTCTAACAAAGTTACGTTTTATAGTCAATTTAAGAGGTATAAAAATGCGATAATGCAATCCTCTCTTGGAATTTTTGTTCCTTTTCATCGGGTTTTTGGGGAAATGATTATCTTTAAAGAAAAAATTAAGATGTTTCTTACCGAATGTCCTCGTGATGCGATGCAAGGCTGGCACGAGCTTATCCCAACCCAAAAGAAAATAGACTATCTCAATGCGTTGATGGCGGTTAATTTTGATGTTTTGGATTGTGGAAGTTTTGTTTCACCCAAAGCAATTCCTCAAATGGCAGATACTGCGGAGGTTTTGGATCATGTTGATAAAAGCAATTCTGCGACTCAACTTTCTGTGATTGTTGCAAATATTAGCGGTGCAGAAAAAGCTATTTCTCACGATAAAGTGGATATTTTAGGCTTTCCATTTTCTGTTTCCGAGACGTTTCAATATCGAAATACCAATAAAAACCAGGAAGAAGCATTTACGCAAATTCAAGAAATTTCCAAAATGTGTTCGGATTCTGGTAAAACTTTGAATGTCTATTTTTCCATGGCTTTTGGAAATCCGTATGGGGAAATGTGGAAATGGGAAGAAGTTGATACGTGGGCACAACGTTTTCAAGAAATTGGAATTAAAAATATCTTACTTTCTGATACTACGGGAGTTGCAACAACGGAAAGCATTCATCTTTTGTTCAATAAAATTCCCAAAAAATATTCTGATATTAATTTTGGAGCGCATTTTCATAATCGATACGAAGATTCTTTTCCAAAGCTGAAAGCAGCTTATGAAGAAGGTTGTCGAAGATTTGATAGCGCGATTAAAGGAATTGGCGGTTGCCCAATGGCGAAAGATGATTTGGTTGGAAATATGCCTACGGAAAAGGTGATTACGTTTATGGCGGCAGAAAAAATAGAAAACAAACTCAATCTACTAAATTTCGAAAGCGCTTATAATAAGGCGAAAGATATTTTTCAGTTTTAAATTATACGTATGAAAAGTCCCATTATTTCGATAGACGATTTTAAAACGTTACGAAGCAACCCTAATTTGGTCGTATTTGATGCGCGAGTTGGCGCTGATGCCGAAGAACGTTTTGTAAAGCAACATATTCAAGGTGCTCGATTTTTGGATTTGGACCGAGATTTAGCTGAAGTTCCTGTTGATGCATCGATTGGTGGGAGGCATCCTTTGCCGTCTTTAGAGACATTTCAAGAAACTTTAGAAAATTCGGGAGTGAATGATGAAAGCACCTTCGTGGTTTATGATGACAAATTGGGAGCGAATGCGGGAGCAAGACTTTGGTGGATGCTGAGAGCGTTTGGTTTTGATGAGGTGTATGTTTTAGATGGCGGATTCCAAGCTGCGGAAGCCAATGGAATTGCTATGGAATCTGGAAAACCTCAATGGGAAAAAGGAAAACTTTCCAACCGAAAAGAATGGAGGCTTCCAATCACTTCGATTTCAGAGGTTGAAAATAACATAAAAGAGAATTCAGCTACGGTTATTGATGTTCGCGATGCCTATCGATATCGAGGTGATAGCGAACCAATCGATCTAATTGCTGGACATATTCCTGGTGCGATTAATATTCCGTTTTCGGAGAATTTACAAAGTGATGGTCGTTTTCTTTCTGCGGAAGAATTGAAATCGAAATATTCCGAATTACTAAAAGATAAAAGCAAGAAACTAATTATCCATTGCGGATCAGGAGTTACCGCTTGTCATACGATTTTGGCTTTAACAGCTGCAGGTTTTGAAGTTCCGAACTTATACGTTGGTTCTTGGAGCGAGTGGAGTAGGACGGATCGACCTATTGCAAAAGAGGTTTAAAAAAAAGTTCGGCGGGAGCAAAGCTCCCGCCGAACGCATTTCTATTTCAATTATTTATAACATTCCGAGTTCAAAACGAGCTTCTTCGCTCATCATATCTTTGGTCCAAGAGGGCTCAAAAGTAAGTTCTAAATCAACAGAATTCACATCTTTTACCATGCCTACTTTTTCTTTAACTTCGGCAGGAAGCGACTCTGCAACAGGACAATTGGGTGTTGTAAGTGTCATTATTACTTTAACATCGCCATCGTCCGAGATTTGTACATCGTAAATAAGTCCTAATTCATAAATATCAACAGGGATCTCAGGGTCGTAAACGGTTTTGAGAACCTTAATAATATTATCGCCAATATCTGCTATCTGATCGTCTGTATATTTCATTTTTTCTTTCTGTTGCAGGCTTTTTTCGTGAGAAATTTTCTGCAAAAACAAGTTAAAATCGAGTGAGTAAATCTTCCTGTCGCATACGCCGGAAAATATTGGCCAAAGTTAAGACATCTTTTTCACAATATTGAACTATTCTAAATAAATCTTTTTCTATATAATACATAGATGAAACCATCGAGCCATCGATATCGTCTTTTGGTGTTGGAATTCCGAAAACATGCGCGAGTAACTCTAATGAAACGAAGCTTTTATAGTCCCCAAACTTCCATAATTCCATCGTGTCAATATGCATAATTTCCCACGGCTTTTTTCCATAAAGTTGAAATGGAGAAGGAGGTTGCATGCCGTTAATTAAATAGCGACGAGCAATCCAAGGGAAATCAAATTCTTTTCCGTTGTGCGCACAAAGAATCACATCTCGCATACGTAGACTATTAAACAACTCGCCAAATTCAATCAACAATTGCTTTTCATCATCATTATAGAAACTCTTTATTTTTAGCTTTTCATTTTTTTCCATCATACCGATAGAAATACAAATGATTTTTCCAAATTCGGCCATGATTCCACCACGATCTTGATAAAAATCAGACGCATCCACATCATCACCTCGTTGGCGTTTTGTTTTTTTATCCCAAAGATTTTGCTCATCTTCAGATAAATCTTCCCAAACCCCGTATTGTGGAACCGTTTCAATATCAAGGAATAAGACTCGTTCGATAGGAATTGTATTAATCATTTTTCGAAATTTTGTGTTTTTATTTTTTTTACCCCAATTGCATTCCGTTTTTGGTAGGAATAGAAGGGGTGATGAGAGCCACCTCTTCTTTATTTTCACCATATAATCCGAGAACCAGACATTCACTAAAGAAATTAGCGATTTGCTTTTTAGGGAAATTCACAACCGCAAGTACTTGTTTACCAACTAAATCTTCTTTTTGATAAAGTTTTGTGATTTGTGCCGATGATTTTTTTATTCCAAGTGCACCGAAATCAATTTCCAACTGGAAAGCGGGCATTTTGGCTTTTTCAAAATCCAATACAGAGACTATCGTTCCTACTCGAATATCCAATTTCTCAAAATCTGACCAAGAGATTTCCGGTTTAATACGCATTATTTCTGCACTATTAGCTTTGGCTTCCTGAATTTGTTCTTCCTGTTTTTTCTCTCCACGAGCTACTAGAATTTCGTCATAACGACGAAGAATTTCCTCTTTTTGAGTCGCATATTTCGCTTGAAGTTCACTCCCTTCACCCATTCGTTTATAATATTCGAGTGCTTTTTCAGCAAATTGTTTTTGATTAAATAATGGAGCTACAGGAACTTGAGGGAAAATTTTGTGAAAAAGATTTTCGTAATAGGCTTGCCACTCCCGTTCATTTTTATCTAGAACATTCGGCTGTTCTGTTTTTTGTTTCACGTGAAGCATTTCGTGAGCCATCAGATTAACAACGATTTCCAATTTAAAATTGAATAAATTTCTAGGAATTCGGATAATTTGAGGCTCATTAAAATTTCCCTCCGTCGTAAGAACGATGTAGTTTGGTTGCTCGTCTTCTCGAAATTCAAAACCTTTTAATTGATCACTTTCCAAAGAATACGAACGAAGTAAAAAATCGGCAGCGTCCGTAATTTGGTTGTTTTCTTTGTAGGTTTTAATATGGTTAAGAATGCTTTCGGGAATCATGTTATTTTTTTTCAAAAGTAAATAAAACTTCCTGAAATAAATACTTTTATGATTTCCTACGCATGACGCCCACTTTCACCTTTCGAAATGGGCGAATCATTTTTTTAATTGGTCGAAGTGATCGTAAATAAATGGTGACAACCAAAGAAATACAAGCTGCCGTTCCGAGTGCACCACCAAAGCCTTTAAATTCTTTTGAAATATTTTGATAAATCAACGTGAAAATAATTGGCGCGATAAATAAATTGAAATTTTTAAAATGTTTCCTCGAAGAAATCATTCCAATGAAGGTAGATCCAATCACGATAAACGGAATATCTTTTGGTAAATCAAAATGCCAAAACCACGTGTTAAATTGGTAAAATCCGCCAACCAACATGGCAATCAAACCTGAAGCTCGAACGGGACCTAATTTTAAATTTTTGTTTAAATGATAGGTTAACCAAGCTCCAGAAATGGACAAAACGATATTGATGATTAACGTTTCTACCATGGCAAAAAGAATTTATAGATTACATACGCGTACAAAACGCCCATAAATGCTAAAGTTCCCAATTTACCGCCAATTCCATGGAAATAATGATGCGAAAACGTGTAAAATACCGCCGTTAAAATCGTTGAAAGAAATATAAAAACATAACCATATGGAAGTTGCGTCATGCCCACAAAAGCGCCACAGTAGATGGCAATTGGCCAATGCGCCGCCGATTTCATTTGATACTTAATATGTCGGGTAAAACTTCCCGTAAAACCTACCAATCCTGCTGCAAAAACTGTATTTAAACCAAGAGTAGACTGTAAAAAATAGGTCGCAAAACTTCCTATCAAAAACCAAACGAATAAATCGTAATGCACTTCATGTTTCAATTCGATATGCAAACGGTGTTTTTTTCGATAGGACAAAGCCATTCCCAAAACAATCAACGAAAAAGCAATGAGAAACCATGGTTTCAAGTTTTTTTCTTTGATGATCGCCACAATAAAATAAACCTGCGCAGCAATGAACAGGAATAATAATATTTGGGGAATTACTTTTTTAAAATTTTGCATTTAAACAAAAATAGGGCGATTAACGCCCTACTCCTTTATTCTTCAATAATCAAATCTACGCCTAATTTTTCGGCTAAGAGTTTTGATATTTTTAGTTTTAGTGGCTCGATATCAATGTTTTGCATGGCATCGTTTGCAAAAGCGTAAAGCAACAAAGCTTGTGCTTCATTTTTCGAAATTCCACGTGCACGAAGGTAAAACATCGCATCTTTATCCAATTGTCCAACCGTACAACCGTGCGAACATTTCACATCATCAGCAAAAATTTCCAACTGAGGTTTGGTGTCGATTGACGAACCTTCAGAAAGCAAAATATTGTTGTTTTGCTGATATGCATTGGTTTTTTGAGCAATTTTATCTACAAAAATTTTCCCGTTGAAAACTCCATGAGATTTTCCACCGAAAATTCCTTTGTAGTTTTGGTACGACTCGCAATGCGGTTGATTGTGATGAACCGCCGTGTGATGATCCACCAATTGGTCTTTGTCAATCACCGTAATTCCGTTCATAAACGAATTGATATTGCTTCCGTTTTGAATAAAATCAAGGTTATTTCGCACCAATTTTCCTCCAAAAGAGAAGGTGTTTACCGTTGCTAAACTGTCTTTTTCTTGCTTAGCATAGGTATTATCAATTAAATACGACGTGTCGCTATCGTTTTGAAGTTTATGCCAATCTGCTTTTGCATTTGGATAAACGAAAATTTCTGTCACCGAATTTGTGAACGTAAAACTTTCATCAAAATTATGATGACTTTCAATAACTTCTACTTTCGAATTTTCTTCAACAATTAACAAGTTACGCGTATTGTAAAACGTGTTTTCTTGTTGATTTTGAGAAAGATAAAATACATGAATTGGTTTTTCAATCACCGTGTTTTTTGGAACGTGAAGGAAAAATCCGAATTTACAATACGCATCATTCAAATCCACAAAAGGATTATTTTCTAATGATATTGTATTGAAATATTTATCGAAAACAGCTTTGTGTTTTTCATCATTCAACGCATGATTGAAAGACAACATTTCGATATTCGCAATCGAAATTTTCGACAATTCTTTGTGCAATTCTCCGTTTACAAACACGATGTAATCGAAGTTTTCCTCGCCCAAATGCAATGCATCAATTTGTTCTTTCGTAATGTGATGCTCGCTAATTGGGAAAAAATTGTAGTCTTTTTTTACAATTTCCGCAAGGTTGGTGTATTTATATTCTTCGTCTTTCTTCGTTGGGAAGCCCAATTCAGCAAACTTTTGCAAAGCCGCCTTTCTTTTGTCATCGAGAAAACGATGCTTCAAGCTTTCTAAAAAAGAAGTATGATTTTCTAAAATTTGGTCTAATAGCATATTTGAAATTTGAAGTTTGAGATTTGAAATTGAGGACGTTAAACTTTCGTTTATTCCTCATTCTTTCGATTGAATTTATTTCCCTTATGAGTTGAATTTTTCAAATAGTTAATAAATCCCGAAAGCTTTTTTGAAATCTCTAAACTTTCATTTTTTAGTTTTAAATAAGTTTCTTCTTCCAGATATTTTCTGTCAAATGCTCTTATAAGTTGTGACCGAACTTCACCGGCTGAACCTTTGGACATTGTAAGAAAATTAACAAATTCACGATTTCCTTCTCTCTCAAAACCCTCAGCAATATTATCCATTATCGAGGAAGAAGCTCTGTCAATTTGCGTTTTATCATGTCTCTGAAATTTGTTGTTAAGAACGCAATTTTGATAAATGGATTCACAAAATCTTCTTGAATTTTGCCAAATTTCCAAATCTTCAAAATTATTAATCGTTCCCACAATTTCAAATTTCAAATATCCAATCTCGAATTACTTAAGCAGCCAATCGTAGCCTTTTTCTTCTAATTCTAATGCAAGAGATTTGTCTCCTGTTTTGATGATTTTTCCGTCCGCCAAAACGTGTACAAAATCGGGTTGAATATGGTTCAAAAGTCTTTGGTAGTGCGTAATTAAAAGCACCGCATTTCCTTCATTTCTGAATTTATTCACACCATCCGAAACAATTCTCAACGCATCGATATCCAAACCAGAATCGGTTTCGTCCAAGATTGCTAATTTCGGGTTCAACATCATCATTTGGAAAATCTCGTTTCTCTTCTTTTCACCACCCGAAAATCCTTCATTTAACGAACGAGAAAGGAAATCTTTCTTAATTTCCAAAAGCTCCGATTTCTCACGAATCAATGCTAACATTTCTTTTGCTGGCATATCTTCAAGACCGTTTGCTTTTCGGTTTTCGTTCATTGCCGCTTTAATGAAGTTCGTTACCGAAACTCCCGGAATTTCCACTGGATACTGGAAAGACAAGAAAATCCCTTTGTGGGCTCTT
This sequence comes from Kaistella sp. CFF1-2, assembly GCF_059509915.1. Lineage (NCBI taxonomy): Bacteria > Pseudomonadati > Bacteroidota > Flavobacteriia > Flavobacteriales > Weeksellaceae > Kaistella > Kaistella sp. CFF1-2. The sequence continues at coordinate 505,079 of NZ_JCAKLF010000002.1, read as the reverse complement.
TCTTCTGGCGCATCTTCGATGATGTTATCACCTTCGAAAAGGATTTCACCATCCGTTACTTCGTACTCTTCTTTACCAGCAATCACTGATGAAAGCGTAGATTTACCAGCACCATTTGGTCCCATAATCGCGTGAACTTCACCCGGTTTTATCTCTAAATTGATTCCTTTTAAAATTTCTGCGCCATCTTCAATTCTGGCGTGTAAGTTTTTAATTTCTAACATAATTTTTAATGTGGTAATTAGATAATCTGATAATTAGTTAATTATTTCTTACCACTTATTTTTAATGTAATGATAATTTTATTTGCAATATTTTCAATATCTTTTAGTTGCTCTAACAAGTCGTCACATTCTGGATAATTTTCTGAATGTTTGCAAAGCAATAGCCAATAATTAGTTTCTTCTATTTCTTTTGCGGCGATTTTAAACTTATGAATAAAATCATTTTTACTTTCAGAATTTTGAGCTTCTCTAATGTTTGCACCAATTGAAGTCCCAGATTTTAATAATTGGTTTGAAATCACAAATTTTTTTTGCTCGTGAAGTAATTCGCAATATTTGATAATTCTTAATGAAAAATTAAAAGTTTTTGTTAAAATTATATTGTCTTTCACTATCAAATTATCTCATTTCCAAATTAACACATTAACCTACCGAACCTTCTAACGAAATTTCCAGAAGTTTTTGAGCTTCGATGGCGAATTCCATTGGGAGTTTGTTGAGAACTTCTTTGCTGAAACCGTTTACGATTAATGCAATTGCTCTTTCGGTATCGATTCCTCTTTGGTTGCAGTAGAAAATTTGGTCTTCACCAATTTTCGATGTCGTTGCTTCGTGCTCCAATTGTGCTGTTGGATCTTTGATTTCGATGTACGGGAAAGTATGTGCTCCACATTCATTCCCCATCAATAAAGAGTCACACTGAGAGAAATTTCTCGCACCTTTTGCTGATGGCATTACTTTAACCAATCCACGATACGAATTGTTCGATTTTCCTGCCGAAATACCTTTAGAAATAATCGTTGAACGTGTATTCTTGCCGATATGAATCATCTTTGTACCTGTATCTGCGTACTGATGCATGTTGGTAACCGCAATCGAATAAAATTCTCCGATTGAATTGTCTCCCTTCAAAATACAAGACGGATACTTCCAAGTTACGGCAGAACCTGTTTCTACTTGCGTCCAAGAGATTTTTGCATTTCTTTCGCAAAGTCCTCTTTTTGTTACAAAGTTGAAAACACCTCCTTTTCCGTTTTCGTCACCTGGATACCAGTTTTGTACGGTTGAATATTTAATTTCGGCATCATCCATTGCGATTAATTCCACAACAGCGGCGTGCAATTGGTTTTCGTCACGAGATGGTGCAGTACAACCTTCCAAATACGATACGTAACTTCCTGCATCTGCGATAACAAGCGTTCTTTCGAACTGCCCTGTTCCTGCTTGGTTGATACGGAAATAGGTTGAAAGTTCCATAGGACATTTTACACCTTTTGGAATGTAGCAGAATGAACCGTCAGAAAACACTGCCGAATTCAATGCTGAATAGAAGTTATCGCCTCTCGGAACAACCGTTCCCAAATGTTTTTTTACTAAATCTGGATGATTTTTAATCGCCTCAGAAATCGAGCAGAAAATAATTCCTTTTTCCGCCAAAGTATCTTGGAACGTCGTTTTCACGGAAACTGAGTCCATTACGATATCCACAGCAACACCCGCCAAACGTTTTTGCTCTTCGATGTTGATACCTAATTTTGCAAAAGTTTTCAAAAGCTCAGGATCAACTTCATCTAGACTCGCCAATTCTGGTTTTACTTTTGGAGCAGCATAATAACGAATCGCCTGAAAATCTGGCTTTTCGTATTTTATGTTCGCCCAATCTGGTTCTTCCATTTTTTGCCAAATTCGGAACGCATCCAAACGCCAATCGGTCATCCATTCTGGTTCGCCTTTTTTCTCCGAAATCATTCGGACAATATCTTCATTAAGACCCGTCGGAAAATCGTCATACTCGATGTCGGTGTAAAAACCGGCTTCGTATTCTTTCGTTTTAAGATCTTCTCTTAGATCGTCTTCTGTGTACTTACTCATAATTAAATTTTAGATTTTGAATTTTAGATTTTAGATAAGAATGTCTCCAATCTCTTGTCTAAAAATCTCTAATCTACAAACTGAAACTCTCCCCGCAGCCGCAAGTTCTTGAGGCATTTGGATTGTTAAAAACGAAACCTTTACCATTCAATCCACCAGAATATTCTAATGTTGTCCCGGCAAGATAAAGGATCGATTTTTTCTCTACAACGACTTTTACACCGTTGTCTTCAAAAATTTGATCGGTTTCGCCTTTTTGGTTATCAAACTTCAAGACGTATTCTAGACCGGAGCAACCTCCACTCTTTACGCCTACTCTTATATAATCGGTTTCAGGATTGAAGCCTTCCTCAGTCATTAACTGGGCTGCTTTGGCTTTGGCCTGATCTGAAACTTTTATCATTTTTATTTAGAATTAATTTAGTTTGCAAAGTTAACACTTAAAAGACTCATAATCAAATTTGGTATTTCATTTTAACTATAATTATTATTGAGGGCTTTAAAATATGATTTACAAACATTTACATAATACAATTTTTTCTAGGACTTTAATTTTGTGTTTGCTAAATGTGTACATTTAAATAATCTAAAACACCAGATTTATGCAATTAAAAATATTCATCGTCGCGAGTTTCTTTTTTTCAGTTTTTGTTTTGTCTCAAAACATGCGCTTTATGTATGAATTGAAGTTTGTAAAAGACTCCACAAATCGGCAAGAAGTAATCACGGAATTGTTGAATTTGGATACAACTCCAAAAGGTTCCACTTTTTACCCATCAAAATCAATTGTTCAAGATTCCATATTTGCAGAATATGATAAAGCTATAGACAAAGAAGCATTTAGGAAGTCGACGGACTGGGAAAAAGGCAGAGTGAAGATTTCTTATTATGTAGCAAAAAACTATAAAGATCAAACCGTTACAGTGCGTGATTTTTTTGGCGGAAATTATTTTTCATATTCTGAAACAAGCCCTCTGAAGTGGAAAATCGAAAAAGAAACGTCAAAAATAACAACGTATGCTGTACAAAAGGTAACTGCTAGTTATGGTGGGAGAGAATGGACTGCTTGGTTTACCACACAAATACCAATTTCGGATGGACCCTATAAGTTTTCTGGTTTGCCGGGTTTGATAATCAAAATGGAAGATTCTAAAAAAGATTATCGATTTGAATTGGTGAAATCTGAAAAACTAAAGTCCGAATACGACCAATCTAAAAAGTTTGGAAAAATAATCAAGGTCAAGAAAGAAGAATTTGCAAAACTCGTAAAAAGACAACAGACAGATCCTGTTTCATTTTTACCTCCGCCGCCATCAAGCATCAGTGGTGAAAACACTATGGTGAATTTAAATAATGAAAGGAAATTTAAAGAGAAGGTTCAAGCAGACGCTAAAAAAGACAATAATCCTATTGAATTTTATTAATGCGTTTTAACTTTTTTTGAAAACGGATATCAAAACTAGTATAAATTCAATTTAGAAAAAATGAAAAAGTATTTTCTTGTTTCGATGACGTTGCTTCTTTCTGCTTTGGCTTTCGGACAAACCAATCGCTTTGTATATGTCGTAAGTATGAAACCCAATAGCAACAAACCCGATGATGTCAAAAAAGAATTGGCATATCTGGATACCGATGGGAAACAATCTTTATTTATTGCAGAAAAAGTGATTCAGAGAGATTCTCTAATGTCAGAGTTCAGAAAAACCAATCAACGTCCTGATTTTTCGAAGATGCAAGACTTAAGAAGTTCTATTAATTATACTGTGAGAAAAAATTTAGCGAACGGCGAGGTTACTTTCGAAAATAGAATTGGTCGTGATAATTATTCGTATACAGAAAGCAATCTTTTTACGTGGAAAATCGAGCCTGAAACCATGAAAATTGATAAATATACCGCTCAAAAAGCAACCGCTGATTTTGGAGGTAGAAAATGGACGGCGTGGTTTACGTCGGAAATTCCAGTTTCGGATGGACCATACAAATTTGGTGGACTTCCAGGGTTGATTCTTAAGGTTGAAGACGAAAAGGGTGATTACAAATTTGAAATGGCTGAGTCTAAGAAAATTGCAGCCATAGCTTCCGTGAGTCAATTTGGGCAAACCATTAAAGTAAAAAGGAAAGACTACGATAAAGTTGCTAAGCGTTTCCAAGATGATCCTGAGTCATTTATGATGGCTATTCGTGGCAGCGGCGGTGGAGCAATCTCACCACCAGCATCAGGAGGCAGCGTCCGAGGAGTGAGAGTCGGCGGTCCAGGCAACGGCGGAGGCGGAGATTTCCGTCAACGGATGCTTCAAGAGATTAAAGACAATAACAATCCTATCGAATTGCAATAGCATAAAAAAAACCTCCTATTGGGAGGTTTTTTTGTTTATTTTCTTATCAAAAATTATTCTGCAGATTTCTCTTCAGTTGTAGGTACATCTGGAGATTGATCTTTAACTTCTTCTGCTAATTCTTCATCCTCTTCATCAGCTGCTGCTGCTCCACCTTTCATTGCATTTCTAGACATCTTAACAGCTGCAACTACAGCATTGTCTGGGTGCATGAATGCGAATTTTTCGCTCTTAAGAGCTGCAACATACAATTTGTTACCAATTTTAAGTGGAGTAACATCTACCACGATTTCGTCTGGTAAGTTTGCAGGGATTGCTTTTACTTTTAGCTTTCTGTAAGATTGTCTCAATACACCACCAGCAACTACACCTTTTGCACGACCTGTAATTCTTACAGGAACTTCCATAATAACCGGCTTGTCAGCAGATAATTGGTAGAAGTCAACATGTAAAATTTTGTCTGTGATTGGGTGAAACTGAATGTCTTGAAGTACAGCAGGAATAGTGTTTCCTTCGATAACAAGCTCTACAGTGTGCGCCTCTGGAGTGTAAACCAAATTCTTGAAAGACTTCTCTTCAGTTGAAAAGCTAATTGGTTCTTGACCTCCATAAACAACACAAGGTACTAGCTCAGCATCACGTAAAGCTTTTGTAGACTTTTTGCCCACGTTTTCTCTTTTTGTGCCTTGAATTGTAATAGATTTCATTTTAAATAAATTTGTTAAAAATTTTAGAGCGCAAAGATAGTGTTTTAATTTCTAAATCAGTATGATAAAGTCAAAAAAATAAAAGGCTCGCCGAAGCTAGCCCTTTTTATAATATTGATAAACGATCTTAAATAATAAATTTATCGCTAATTGACTTGTGCTCATGTACGCTTTTCATTACATCAGCAAATAAAGCTGCGCAAGAAAGCACTTTAATTTTTGGAGACAAACCTTCTTTTACAGGAATGGTATCGGTAACGATAACCTCTTCAAGTTTTGAATTATTGATATTTTCATACGCTTTTCCAGAAAGAACTCCGTGAGTCGCCATTGCTCGTACCGATTTCGCTCCTTTCTCAACAAGGATATCGGCAGCTTTGCAAAGTGTTCCTGCTGTGTCAATCATGTCATCAATAAGGATTACATTTTTACCTTCAACATCACCAATTAGGAACATTTCCTCAACAACGTTTGCTTTTTTACGCTCTTTATAGGCGATAACAACGTCGGCACCTAAATGTCCAGCGTAGTTTTTAGCACGTTTTGCACCACCCATATCTGGAGACGCAATGGTAAGATTGTCAAGGTTTAAGGACTTAATGTGGTCAATAAAGATTGTTGAAGCATACAAATGATCCACTGGAATTTCGAAGAAACCTTGGATTTGATCTGCATGTAAATCCATTGTCATAATACGAGTTGCTCCAGCAGCCGTTAAAAGATTTGCAACCAGTTTCGCACCAATCGGTGCTCTAGGTTTGTCTTTACGATCTTGTCTTGCTAGTCCGTAATACGGAATTACAACCGTAATGTTTTTAGCAGAAGCTCTTTTGGCTGCATCAATCATCAAAAGAAGTTCTAATAAATTATCCGCTGGAGGGAAGGTAGATCCGATAAGGAAAACGCGTCCACCACGAACGGATTGATCTAAAACGGGCTCGAATTCCCCGTCGCTAAATTCTTGAAAATTGATTTTCCCTAGTTCTTCGCCATAATAATCTGCGATTTTTTGGGACAATTCGATACTTGTTCTTGTTGAAAACAGATACGTTGCCTGGTCAGCCATTTTTACTTTTATTTAGATGCGCAAAGTTAAAAAAAATAAAAACCACTTGAAAGTTCAAGTGGTTTTTTGTATTTCAAAAATTATTAAGGAAAAGTAACTCCCGAATAACTGTTTGGATTTACTTGTGGTAAATTCGATTTGTACTTCATGTTAATTGCTTTGATAAACTCGTTTGCAATAACTCCGTAACCACGTCCTGTTAAGTGAACTCCATCCAATGAGAATGTTCCACCCGTCACGAAAGTAGCTGTGTATTTCACACCATCGAACATGATTCCAGAACCTTGTTTTAACTCAACCATTTTTGCGTTAGCATCAACAAAAGCGATATTGTACTGAGCTGCTAAAGCTGTAATCGCAGCGTTGTAAGCCGTAGTTGCTTTGGTTACTCTTGCTGTTTCAGTTGACGTTAGTACATATTTGTCATCCAATGGGAAAGTTACACCTAACTTATCAAATGGCGCAGGATTACTTGTTGGATTTTTGCCAATCACGGAAGATGCAGTTAATACAACTAAATCATCTTTTGTTGCGTGTCTTGCTTGGCTAAAATATGTTCCTAAAGCAGCCGCTTGCGCTGCAGGAAGCCCTGCTGCCGTTAAACCAGCTGTGATTTGAGCTTTCATAGGGTCCAAATCCTTATCCATAATTAAGATTGGATTTTGACCAGCTGCAGCTAAATTTATTCTTGAACCTTGTCCAAAGGCTGTAAGCACTTGCTTCAATGGACCTAATAAAGACTGATTCAAAGAAGTTGCTGTTGCATTATCCAAAGGAACCGCATTGTAAGGAACCGTTGTAAAATACGGGATCGCTGTTACTGAAGGGATATTCGCAATAACTCCTTTCGCTCCTCCAGCTGTAAGTGCTTGAAGATAGCTATTGATTACGCCTTTGTAAACGTTAGGATCTGTAATATCATTGCTACCATACGTTGTAGGATCTAAATTTCCTGTTTGGTCTTTACCGCTTCCTCCAGAAGTTGCATACGATAAAACGTCATTATTCCCAATCCAAAGAGAGAAGAATGTTGGCTTTTGAGCAAGAGCATCTTTTAACACTGATGTTGAAGCAGACGATGCGAAGCGAACAAAATATGGATTTGCTTTTCCAGCCGCAACTCCTGCTACATTTCCGTAACCATCAGCACCTAAATGGAATGATTTAGCTCCTGGAACCCCCATGTTTTGGTAAGGTCCACTACTGAAAATACTTGCTAAAGTTGTTGTTCCTGTTCCTGAAGCTACTACTGGACCTAGAGCCCCATTATTAACAGCTAGAACTAATTTATTTGCCACTCCGATAGAAGGCATTCCTCCTAGATTATCTGCCATCATCGGTTGTTTGAACTCGCCTCCTCCAGCTAATTGCATTTGAGCAGCAATCATGGAAGGATATGATTCGTTTTGTCCATCAACATAAAGAGCATTGTCTCTATATCCTGAAGTTAACGAGTTTCCTAAAGAAACGTATTTGCTGAAATCCGCCTCACCACTTGTGTATTGCGTTTCGGTAACGTCTTTATCAAAATCGGTATCACAGCTATAGCTTAATAATAGCGCAGAAACCGCAATTGTATTTATAAAAATCTTTTTCATTTGTCTATTAATTAAGGTTATAACGCAATCCTAAACCAAAGTAGAGTGTACTTGCTTTAGCTTGACCCGCGAAATTGTATTGAGGGTTATTGAAAACTCTGCTTTTTGGGAAAGATTTAGCCACAGCCAAATCAACTCCAAACGTATTGAAATTCAATCCTAAACCTCCTGTAATTACATGAGCATCGAAAGATGGTGTTTCTGGGATGAAGTTTTCATCAGAATATGGAGCTTCATCAAAGTACCAACCTAATCTACCTGCAATCATGTCAGTGAACTTGTATTCTGTACCAACACGAATTGTTTTTGTATTATGGAAGTTTTTAGGAGTTACAAGAACCGTAGCGTCTCCTGGCTGATTACCCACTTTTGCATTTTCAAAATCCAAAGTTAACTTGTCGTACCCAGACCAACCAGTATAGTTGAAATCTGCAGACATTTTCCACTTCGGCGTGATTTTGTACGTTGCACCAATGGTGTATTCATCTACTAAAGGAAGTGTCGCCTTAAAGTTATCTTGTCCATTTGCATCAAGGCCTATTAATGAGAATAAACTTGGAGCAACGTTGAACGTTACTTTTCCGTTTTCTGCTTTCATATCAATAGGAGAACGATACGCGATACTTACATCCAATTTATCATTTGGTTGGAAATAGAATCCTAATCCGAATCCGCTTCCTGAAGCCTTATCGTCGTTAATGTTCATCGAACCACCAAACTGAGTTACAGATTTATCCCAATCTACTAAACCAGTAGCATAAATATAGCTCATACCAAATGAAGCCCAAGGTGCAAGTTTCACAGAAACCATGGGTTGGTAGAACATACTTTTAAGTTCCATTTTGTGAACCATTTCTTTTCCAGACCAAGAGTCTCCCCAGTCAATTGTACTACCAAAAGGTGTTGCAAAACTGAACCCTACAGAGATACTTGGCGTTACTTTATAAGCAACAGCAGCATAAATAGGTGTTCCTATTGGGTTGTCCGTTTCGTAAGATTGATTGGTGTCAAGGTTTTGATACGTTACTTTAGATTTTGCTCCAAAGCCACCTGCTACTACACTTAATTTAGAAGGAATGAAAGAAATTCCCGCAGGGTTGAAGAATGCAACACTCGCATCTTCTGCATGTGCACTAGTGTGAGCCATAGCAAGTTGTTTTACCCCTTGCAATGATACTCTGAATCCACCAGCAAATACCATCATACCCGTAAGTAAAGAGGCTGTAATTAATAGCTTTTTCATGTTCAAATTTGTTATTGCTTCAAATATAAAATTATTTTCTATCAAATGTTAAGGGAATGCTAATATTTTTAAACAAAATGCTATTTATTGCATTAGTTTAATTTTGAAAAACTCGAATAGTTTACTTGTATTTAACTATAAATAAAGGAAAAAGTGATTTTTAGAATATGTTAAATTAAATAAGTGTTTAATTTTAAACATGAATTTTAAAAAAGTATGTAGCAACTAGGCTTCATATTCAGAAAATAAATTAATTTTAAGCACTAATCTTTTTTATAGTAAATTTGCAAGAATTAAAAAGAATTAAAAAACTTAATATATGAGTTGTGGATGTAAGACATCCGGAGATTCCACTCATAGTTGCGGTACAAAAAGTTCTACAGGTTGTCAAAGTGTTGACACATGTGGAAATAGCTATAAATTAAGTGTTTTCGATTGGCTTTCTAATGTTGAAAGACCGAATAGAAACACAAAATGTGATTATGTTGAGGTTCGTTTTAAGAATGACAGAAAGTTGTTCTTCAAAAATGTACATCAGTTGCCTTTACATATCGGAAGCATTGTAACAGTGGAGTCCAGTCCGGGACATGATATAGGCGTAGTAAGCCTTACAGGAGAGCTTGTGCGAATTCAGATGAAGAAAAAAAGAGCATCTGAGGAGCAAGCCCTTAAAATCTATCGAGTAGCCAACCAAAAAGACGTTGATGTTTGGAAAGAACTACGTCAAAAAGAAGAAACCGTAAAGCGTGAAGCACGTCGTTTGGCTTCTTATCTTAAGTTGGATATGAAAATCACCGATGTTGAATACCAAGGTGATGGAGGGAAAATTACCTTCTATTATATTGCTGATACACGTGTTGATTTCCGTCAATTAATTAAAGAATACGCTTTAGCTTTCAAAACAAAAATCGATATGAAACAAATCGGTTTCCGTCAAGAAGCGGCGAAAGTGGGAGGTATTGGATCTTGTGGTCGCGAATTGTGTTGTAGTACATGGTTAACGGATTTCCGTTCGGTAAATACCAACGCGGCACGTTACCAGCAATTAAGTATCAATCCTCAAAAGCTTGCTGGTCAGTGTGGTAAGTTAAAATGCTGTCTAAACTACGAATTAGATAGTTATTTGGATGTTCTGAATGATTTTCCACCTTCAAACTCTGTTTTAGATACAGAGAAAGGACGTGCGTTTTGTATTAAAATCGACGTTTTCAAAAGAAGAATGTGGTTTGCATATGCAGATAGTCCGGTAGCTTGGTTTGATTTGGATATCGTTAAAGTTAAAGAAGAATTAGCGAAGAATAAAAAAGGCATGAAGGCGCTTCCTTTGGAAGACATGATGTCGCACAATATTTCTGCCGTGAAATCGAATGTTGATTTGATTCAGGAAGATAGTGTTGATCGTTTTGAGAAGAAAAACCGTCCGAACAAGAACGGAAACAATCAAAACAGAAGAAAAGATCGCAAGCCAAATACAAATTCCGATCGTCCAAAAGAACAAAAACAAGATCAGCAGAATAAAAATCAGCAGAAACCAACTGGCGAAGCTCCGAAAAATTCTGAAACAGGAAACGCTCCAAAAAAGCAAGGTCAAAACCAAAATAGACCGCCTCAAAAGAATTTTAAAAAGCGTTCTGGAAATGGTCCAAAAACTCAAAATCAACAAAAACCGAATAATCCAAATACCAATGCATAAGTATTTTTCGTTAGGACTAGGATTAGTGCTTTTCGTTTCATGCTCTAAAGAAGCCGTTTCTATGAACTCGCTTCAAGGAAATTGGGACGCAAAGAAAACCTTAGAGTTTCCTATTGAAGTAAAAGATGCAGGGATTGCGAAAAATATTATATTTGTTGTACGAAATAACAACGACTATCCTTATAGTAACATTCGTTTTTTCAGTACTTTAGAGAAAGTGGGAGCGAAAAATTCGAAGGTAGATACGTTGAATTATTCAATGGCAAAACCCAATGGAGAGTGGAAAGGAAGCGGGTTTGGCGATACCAAAGAAATATTATTTCAGTACAAAACCAAGTATACTTTTCCTGAAAATGGAAAGTATATAATTAAAGTAAAACAAGCCATGCGAAATGATAAATTAGCAGGGATTGAGGATTTTGGAGTAAAAATTGAACAAGTACAACCATAATACATGGAAGTGAATAAGAATAAACAAAATGGTAATTCCACATTTCCCTTGCCGCCGAAAAAGAAAAGCGGAAAGTCGGGAGTGAGAAGATGGATTAAATATGTTTGGATAAGCTTATTAGCAGTGGTGCTCGGTGTAGCGGCGCTGTTTTTTGCTGTTTCCGAAGGTTTCTTAGGAGAAATGCCGGAAATGAGCGAGCTTGATTCGCCAGATATCTACGTGGCTTCGGAGATTTTCTCATCGGATGGAGTTCGATTAGGGAAATTCGAAAAAGAAAAAACACAGCCTGTTACCTATCAAGAGTTACCACCGCATTTGATTTATGCGCTTCAAGCGAAAGAAGACGAGCGTTTTAGAGAGCATTCCGGGATTGATATTCAATCCGTTGCTAGAGCCGTTGTTTTCGGTGGAAAGCGAGGTGGAGGGTCTACAATTACGCAACAACTTGCTAAATTGCTTTTTACAGATAATGTATCTGCCAATAAAGTCCAAAGAGGTTTCCAAAAACTGAAAGAATGGGTTGTGGCAGTTAGTTTAGAGAAGCGTTATACGAAAGAAGAAATTATCACTTTCTATTTTAATAAGTTCGATTTCCTTTATAATGCCAATGGAATTGAGATGGCATCTCGAATCTATTTTAATAAAAGTACGAAGGACTTAACCTTACCAGAAGCAGCGATGTTTGTTGCGATGTTGGAAAATCCGGTTAAGAATAATCCGATGCGTAATCCAGAAAAGGCTAAGCAAAGAAGAGATGTAGTTTTGGATCAAATGTTGAAAACGCAATACATCGATCAAGCTACGTATGAAAGAGCGATTAGTACGCCAATTACGCTAGATTATCACCCAGTGAAATCTATTGAAGACGGGTATTCTGCGTACTATAAATTCTATTTGAGAAAAGAGATTAATCAATATCTTGACAAATACGAAAAAGAGAAAGGAAAAAAACTGAATCTTTTCAAAGACGGTTTGAAGATTTATGTAACCTTAGATTCTAAGATGCAAAAATATGCCGAAGAGGCCATGAAAGAGCATTTAACAACACTTCAAAGAAGCTTTGATGCCGAAATGAAGCGTAATCCAAAACGACCTTTCTATCATTTGAATAAATCGCAGATTGATAAAATCATGATGCAAGCCATCAAAAGAACAGGTCGTTACAAGCAATTAGTTCGTGCAGAGGTTCCGGAAGATTCCATCATGATGGAGTTTCAAAAGCCGATTAAAACAACGATTTTCACTTGGAACGGCGAAGAAGAAGTAGAAATGTCTCCGTACGACTCTATTCGATACCATAAGCAAATTGCACAGGCAGGTTTAATGTCCATGGTTCCAGCAACAGGTGAGATTAGAGCTTGGGTTGGAGGGATCAACTGGCAACATTTCCAATACGATCACATCAAGCAAGGTAAGAGACAAGTAGGCTCAACATTTAAACCGTTCGTATATGCAACGGCGATTATGAAGCTGAATATGACTCCTTGTTCTACGGTTTCTAATGCGACGTTCTCAAAAGCAGGGTATACAACAAAAGGTTCTGGTGGCACACCAACCCTGAGGAATGCATTGGCATTCTCTCAAAACCCGGTGGCTGTTCGTTTAGCAGAGATGGTAGGTACCGAAAGTGTTATCCAAACCATGCGTGATTTAGGCGTAACAGAAGATATGTCTCAGCACAAAGGATTGTCTATGGCATTAGGTACGTCGGATATTACGATTTACGAAATGTTAGGTGCGTATTCTACGTTTGCAAACTTTGGAAATTATATGAAGCCGGAAATGATTTGGCGTATTGAAGATGCCAATTCACGACTAATTGCTGAGGTAAAACACGAGCCTAAAGAAGTTCTAAACGAATTATATGCCTATACCATGATTGATTTAATGAAAGGAGTGGCGCAATTTGGTACGGCTTCTGGTGAATTAGGTCGACGTGGAATTTCAAAAGCGGTGGAAATTGCCGGTAAAACGGGTACTACGCAGAATAACTCCGACGGTTGGTTTATGGGAATTGTTCCGAATTTAGCAACAGGAGTTTGGGTTGGATGGGAAGATAGAGCAACTCACTTCTGGTCAACCGGTGAAGGTCAAGGGGCGAAAATGGCTTTACCGATTTGGGCAATCTACATGAAGAAGGTTTGGGCCGATAAAACACTCGGAATTACACCAGATGATAAATTCGTGAAACCGACAGATTGGAGTGGCGGATGTGCCGAACTTTCTGGACTTGGAGGTGGTTACGGAGATTTGGGAGGTTTACAAACTATGGACGATATTCAAAATCCGAAGCCGAAACCCAATTCAGGTGGAGAAGGCGGAAGCACGAAGAAAAAAGAAGAAAACATCAATGAAAATCTGAATAAAGAATCAGAAATTGATTTTAACAAATAAAAACATAAAGCCTTCCCCAACGGGAAGGTTTTTTATCTTATGAATATTCAAAATATTACACAGCCTTTTATAAAACAATTTTCTGGGGATCTTTCGTTAGATGCGAGACAGCGTCAAACTCCAGGTTTTTTATATGCTTTGGTGATGCCTATGGATTTTCCAAATTCGTCTTTGCTTCATTTCAATTCCAATCTTTCAAATGAGATAGGTATGGGAGTTCTTAATGGCGGTGAAGGTTTTTTATCTGCACAAAATTTACCATCGAATGTCGTTACGTATGCCACTGCTTATGCAGGACATCAATTTGGAAATTGGGCAGGACAATTAGGTGATGGGCGTGCTATTTTTGCAGGTGAAATTTCAAATGCAGATGCTAAATCAACCGAATTGCAATGGAAAGGAGTAGGCGCAACGCCATATTCTCGACATGCTGATGGTCGCGCGGTTTTAAGGTCGTCTATTCGTGAGTATTTGATGAGTGAAGCCATGCATCATTTGGGCGTTCCAACAACGCGAGCCTTAAGTTTGTCTTTATCTGGCGAGATGGTCGTTCGAGATATGATGTACGATGGAAATCCTGAATACGAAAAAGGAGCCATTGTCATGCGTACGGCGCCAAGTTTTCTTCGTTTTGGTCATTTTGAATTGTTGGCTTCTCGTGGTGAAATCGACGAGTTGAAGAAATTATGCGATTATACAATTGCGAGATATTTTCCGGAAATTCAAAGTGAAGGAAAAGAAAAATATATAACGTGGATTAAAGCAGTTTCTAAAAAAACGGCAGATTTGATTTGCGAATGGATGCGTGTTGGTTTCGTTCATGGCGTTTTGAATACTGATAATATGTCGATTCTTGGTTTAGGAATTGATTACGGGCCATATTCTATGCTGGATCAATATGATCTTAACTTCACGTCAAACACCACAGATCTTCCAGGAAGACGTTATGCTTTTGGAAAACAAGGTCAAATTGCACAATGGAATTTATGGCAATTGGTTAATGCCATTTTTCCAATTATTGAAGACGAAAGCGCTTTGCAAGATATTTTAAATGATTTTAGCGGTTATTTTTGGAAGCAGTATGACAGTATGATGCTTCGAAAGCTTGGAATTGATGAACTACAAAATGGCGATGAAGATTTGATTACCGAACTAACAGGGATTTTGCAAGATTTGCAATTCGATTATACCTTGTTTTTTACTGAATTGGAACGTTATCGTGTCGGTGCTAATTTTCAATGGAATTGGGATGAGATTTCGTACAAACGTATTTCCGATTCAGAGATGGAACGTTTTAATACGTTCTTAAATGCATACAAGGAACGTTTAGAAAAGAATGGAGTTTCAAAAGAAGAGTCTTTAGATTTGATGCAAAAATCCAATCCGAAATTTACGTTACGTAATTATTTGCTATTTCAGTGTATTGAAGAAGTGAATTCAGGCGATATGACGCTGTTTTCAAAATTATGGGATGCCTTACAAAATCCATATCAAGAACTTTATCCTGAGTTTTCTAAAAAGAGACCTTTAGGATTTGATGATCAACCGGGGTGTTCAACTCTTTCATGCAGTTCTTAGAATCCGTATTTTTGCCGCAATTTTATAATTCATGACAAAAGCGAAATCGTTTTTCTACAATTTGATTAAGTTGGTTTTTCCTTCAACAAAGACAGAAATTCTTCTTTTTTTGGTTTTTTTATTTGGTTTTGGGTTTCTCGCGACCGAGATTGCCCTAAACTATCGAATCATCTTTGACAATCGAATCCCTTGGGATGCCTATTTTAGTTTTGATAATCGTTCGATTGTTTTTACAGGTGGCGGTTTTGAAAGACATCCACTAGCCAATTATTTTTTCGATCAGATTCGAAATTTCGCACTTTGGATTTCTGGCGAAAAATATGATGCTGATTTTCGATTGATTCTAGCTTATTTCAGTGTTTTAACGGTTAGTTTATCGTTGATTCAAATATTCAAATATTTAAAAAATATCATTCGACTTCCGCTATACGTGTCGGTATTGTTAGTCGTGTTTACTGCATTTTTTTCGACAAGTATTTTGCTTTCGTTTACACCAGAAACCTATACGTATACCTTTTTGTTGCTGACGATTTTTAATTATTACGCTGCGTTAAAAATCCGTGAAGACAAGAAAATTTCTGGAGTTGGACTAGGCTTTTTAGCGATCTCAACGGGAGGTTTAACGATCACGAATATTGTAAAAGTTTACATTCCAGTTCTTTTTGAAAAAGATGTTTTTCGAAGTTGGAAGAAATTTGGAAGCGCTGTTTTACGAGTTGGTATTTCTGTTGTTGCTTTTGTTCTTCTCTATCTAAATCGTTTAGACTGGGATGTTACACGAATTTTTAGCAAAACTTCGGAGCAGTATGAGAAATTTTCACAACCGAAATCCGTTCCTATTTGGGATATGATTGTTTCATGGTTTTTCGGTGGCAATGTTTTGTTTTCAAGCTTTATGATTCGCGATTACCATAATAAAAAAGGATACGACTATAAAGCTTTGTTCATGGATGTTTACGACGGAATTGGGCAATATCTTTTTGTTGGAATCTTGCTAGCGCTTGTTGTATGGAGTGTTTTTCAGAATCGCAAGAATAAATTGGTTTGGATATTGACGATTTCGTTTTTAGTGGATATCATCATCCACTGTGTCCTAAAATTCGGATTGCATACGTCCTACATTTACGGCGGACACTTTGTTTTTGTTTATCCGCTACTTATTGGGTGGCTATTGTATTCTTATCGAGATTCGAAATTAGGATTTTCTCTAGTGTTTGGAGTTTTTCTCATGTTGTTTGCCTTTCTACTAGGAAACAACATCTATCGAATGACCGAGTTTTTTGATTTTCTAAATCAATACTATCAATAAAAAAGTCCGAACCTCTGGTTCGGACTTTTTTATTTTTATCGTTTTGCGATTATTTTGCTTCAGCACAGAAAATGTAGTACTGTACAATCGTTGCATTTTTAAAATACTCTCGGATTCTTCTCAAATCCGGTGCTGCAGTTTCTTTTTTAAAGTAACTTCCAACTAAGATTTTATAATTTGGTCTAAGTGAAGCATCGGTTTCTGCTTTAATTGAAGGGAACCTTCTTCTGAAATAGGCTTTGATTTCGTTTGCTTCTGCATTGGTTTTCACTACAGTAAGCTGAATTTTATAACCCATTAATCGTGGGTTTTGTCTACAAATCTCAGCAGTTGTTAATTTTCTACTTGGAACGTTTACACGACTTGCTCTCGATTCTGATCCGTCAGAAATTCCAGAACTTGAAGAGCTTGAGGTTGGTCTCGAGATCGCACAATTTGCTTCCGCCTTATCCATAAGATCGCTTATACGCTTGTCCATGGTTACACTAACCTCAGTACCACTAAGGGTATCTTTTTTAGTAACTTGTTGAGCGATTGATAGATGGGATACGAATATCAAAAATAAGCCAAAAGACTTTAAAAGATTTTTCATCAATTAATTATTTTACGCAAATGTAATATAAATAAAAAATATACCAAAACCATCTATTTAGAATCAGTATAAATTACCTTGATTCCGAATAAAGCTCCCTCTATGGCTCTTAAAATTGTGTTAAAAGTTTTATTTTTGCGGAATTGATTCTAATAGTAGATTAATTAAATAACCCAATTTTACCATAAATGATTAGTTGGAGAAAGCATTACAAGAAAGGTCTGATAGCGATAAGTTTATTGTTGTCAACTGGTGCTTCTATTTATGCACAAGAAGGCGATCCTAAAAATGGAGAGAAGCTCTTTAAGGCAAACTGTACCGCGTGTCACGCTTTAGACAAACAATTGATTGGTCCTGCACTTGGTGGTGTGGTAGATCGTTTGCAGAAAGACCAAGGTCTTGATACAGGATGGCTTCATAAGTGGATTAAGAACAATGAAGAGTTAAGAGCTTCAGGCGACAAGTACGCAAACGAAGTTTTTGAAAAATTCAATAAGACTGCGATGACGCCGTTTCCGAATCTTTCTGATAAGGACATCGACGATATCTTAGCGTACACAACAAATCCGCCAGCTCCAGAACCAGAAGCTGCTGCTGGAGGTGCTGCAACGGGTGCTGATGCATTGGCTGCACTAGAAGCTGAAAAGAAAAACAGCTTAAATTCTAAAATCATTCTGGGGTCTCTTTTAGCAATTGCTGGACTTTTAGTTTGGTTGTTGTTGAAACTTAGACAATTAGTAAAACTTCAACAAACGGAAGAACTTGGTGATCTTGGTGCTACAAGAGTTAAGTCTTTCGGTGAGTTGTACGAGAAATACCAAATTGTTGGTAAAGCGTTAATGGGTCTTTTGGCCTTGTTTGCGGTTTACGGAGTTTGGAACTGGTTAATGTGGATCGGTGTTTACAAAGGATATACGCCAGAGCAACCAATTCACTTCTCGCACAAAATTCACGTTGGAGAAAACAATATCGACTGTCAGCTTTGTCACTCTGGTGCGAAGTATGGTAAAGTTTCTGAAATCCCATCAATGAACGTTTGTATGAACTGTCACCGTAACATTTCTGAGTATAATGGAAAATATATGGAGCCAGGAAAAGATAAAGCGTTCTACGATAACGAAATCAAGAAAATTTACGCAGCAACAGGTTGGGATCCTGAAAAACAACAGTATACAGGAAAAACAGCTCCAGTAGAATGGACACGTATTCACAATATGCCAGATTTTGTTTACTTCAATCACTCACAACACGTAGTGGCAGGAGAGCAAGCAATTATCAACGCTCACAATAAGAAAAATCCGAACAACCAAATTGATGTGGTTTGTAAGGCGTGTCACGGTCAAGTAGATACCATGAATGTGGTACGTATGGCTAATGACTTCACAATGGGATGGTGTATTGAATGTCACCGTACAACGGAAGTTGATACGAGCAACGGATATAATAAAGAGTATTTCCAAAACCTACACGAGAAACTGAAAAAACAGTATCCTAAATCCGAAGGTAAGATTACCGTAGACGCAATCGGAGGTTTAGAGTGTGGTAAATGTCATTATTAATAACGAAAAAATAAGAAGTATCAATGGCTTCAAATAAAATACAATTCAGAAGTATTCATGAACTAAATGATCCAACGCTTAACAAGCAGTTGGCTCAAAAGGAGTTTCAAAACGAAATTCCAGTAGATGAATTTTTAGCGGACGAAAAAACAGGCGCTACTTCTACTTCCAGAAGAGATTTTCTTAAGTTATTAGGATTCTCTACAGCAGCAGTAACATTGGCTGCTTGTGAAGCTCCTGTTATTAAAACGATTCCTTATGTGGTAAAGCCGCATAACATTATTCCAGGAATCCCTAATTATTACGCTTCTGCTTATTTTGATGGATTCGATTTTGCTAGTGTTTTAGTAAAAACGAGAGAAGGTCGTCCAATTAAAATTGAACCGAATACAGCAGCAAAAGGATTTGGTACAACCAATGCTAGAGCTCAGGCTAGTGTTCTTTCACTTTACGACAACGATAAAGTAAAGCAACCTAAATTAGACGGTAAAAACGAAACATTCGATAAAGTTGATGACTATGTTCTTAAATCTTTAACGGATGCTCAAAATGGTGGAAAAAGAATCGTGGTTCTTTCACATTCATTGCCTTCACCAACATTCAAAAAATTATTTGGAGAATTTAAAGCAAAATATCCTGCTGCTGAATTAGTAGTTTATGATGCCTATCCATACGCTGCAAACCTTGATGCAGCACAAGAAGTATTCGGAACAAGAGCGCTTCCTGTTTACGACTTATCAAACTCAGAATTGGTTGTTTCTTTCGCAGCAGATTTCTTAGGAGATTTCAACGCACAGAGCTTAGAGGTTTCTTACGCAGCAGCTAGAAAGCCAGGCGCAAACATGATGAGACATATCCAAGTGGAATCTAATATGTCTTTAACGGGTGCTAATGCCGATTCTCGTTTTAATCTTAAGCCAAGTGCAGTTCTTAAAACTTTAGTTGAAGTTTACAAAGGATTGAACGGAGGAACTGCTGATAAAGTAGCTTCAGAATTGGTTAAAGAACTTCAAGCGAAAGGAAACAAAGCAGTTGTTTTAGCTGATGGTAGCAAAGCAGCGATTGTTCTTTCACACTTAATCAACCAAAAGTTAGGTTCTACTGCATTTACAGGAAAAGCTAATTTGCTAAAAGAATTTGACGGTGTACGTTACCAAGAATTCTTGTCTTGGATGAATGCGGGACAAGTAGGTACGCTAATCGTAAATAATATCAACCCAATTTATTCTTCTAAAAACGGTGAAGCTTTCAAAGCAGCTGTTAAGAAAGTGAGCAATGTAATCTCTTTCGTTGATAAGAAGAATGAAATGTACGAAGCTTCTAAGGCAGTTATTCCAGTTGCTCATTGGTTAGAGTCTTGGGCAGATTTCACGCCGCAGTCAGGTTTCTATGCTTTGACGCAGCCAACAATTCAGAAAGTTTTCAAACCTAGACAGTTAGAAGAATCTTTACTAGTTTGGATCAACGGAAAGAACAGTCCTAAAAATAACTACTACGATTATTTGAAAGCAAATGCTCAAACAATCCTAAGTGGTATTTCTTTCAACCAAGCTTTGTATAACGGTTTCAACGAAACAACAGGTTCTACAGGTTTATCATATAGCGGAGGAAATGCTGATGCTGCAATTGCAGAAATCAACAAATTCGCTCCTTCAGCTTTAGAATTAACATTATATACTAAGACAGCTGTTGGTGATGGTACACAAGCAAACAACCCTTGGTTGCAAGAATTACCAGACCCAATTACAAGAATGTCTTGGGATAATTATATTACCATTTCACCTAAAGATGCTAAAGAATTAGGATTAGAGAATAATCTTAATGCAAGAATGCAGCTGAATGGTGATTTAGTAAACGTTACAGTTAATGGAGTAACAATCAAGGATGTTCCAGTAATTATTCAACCAGGTCAAGCGGCAGGATCTTTAGGTCTAGCTCTTGGTTATGGTAAGAAAAACTCTGGTAAAGTAGCTGAAACAGGTATCAATGCATATCCATTATTTGATGGTTCGAACTTGATGCTAAACAACGTGAAGATCGAAAAGTCTGGTGAAGATCATGAGTTTGCAGGAATGCAGCTTCAAGGAACTTTAATGGGACGTTACGATATCGCAAAAGAAGTTACTTTAGAAAACTTCATCAACGTTCCTTTCGACGATGCTAAAAATGGTTGGAACAAACCATTGGAATACCATACAATTAACGGAGCTTTACCAGCACGTAAAATTGACCTTTGGGACGCTTGGGATGATACAGATGGACCACACTTTAACCTATCTGTTGACCTGAACTCTTGTACTGGTTGTGGAGCGTGTGTTATCGCTTGTCAAGCGGAAAACAACGTAGCCGTAGTTGGTAAAGAAGAAGTTAGAATGTCTAGAGATATGTATTGGTTGAGAATTGACCGTTACTATTCAAATGATATTCCTGCTGAAGTTGATACAAACAAAGATGGTAAAATGACTACTGAAGAAGCAGTAGCAGCAGGAATCAACGTACCAGGAATGTATGGTAATGCTTTCAATAAAGAAAGTGGTATCTTAAATCATCCGGCAGAAAATCCAGATGTGATTTTCCACCCAGTAATGTGTCAGCACTGTAACCACGCACCTTGTGAAACAGTTTGTCCAGTTGCGGCAACATCACACGGTAAGCAAGGTCAAAACCAAATGGCTTACAACAGATGTATCGGTACAAGATATTGTGCGAACAACTGTCCGTATAAAGTAAGAAGATTCAACTGGTTCAACTATGCGTTGAATGACAAGTTCGACTTCCAAATGAATAATGATTTAGGTAGAATGGTTCTTAACCCAGATGTTGTTGTAAGAACAAGAGGGGTTATGGAAAAATGTTCTATGTGTATCCAAAGAACTCAAGATACCATCCTTACTGCGAAGAAAGAAGGTAGAAGAGTTGCTGATGGCGAATTCAAAACAGCTTGTTCTCAAGCGTGTTCTACAGGAGCTATGAAATTTGGTGACATGAACGATAAGTCATCTGAGGTGAGAAAACTTTACAGTGATAATAGAAGATACCTTCTATTGGAAGAGATTGGTACAAAACCAAACGTATTCTATCACACGAAAGTTAGAAACAGAAAACAAAAATAAGTTTAAATAATAATAAGCTAAACAATGTCACATTACGAAGCCCCGATTAGGGAACCTTTAATAATTGGTCACAAGACGTATCACGATATCACAGAAGATATTGCGAGACCTATTGAAGAAAGAGCCGGTAAACTGTGGTGGATTTCACTTTATGCCTCTTTGGTTCTTTTCATTTACGGATTCGGCTGCATCGCTTACACTATCGGAACAGGTATTGGAGCATGGGGATTGAACAGAACTGTTAACTGGGGTTGGGATATTACCAATTTCGTATGGTGGGTAGGTATCGGTCACGCCGGAACCTTAATCTCCGCAGTATTGTTATTATTTAGACAACGTTGGAGAATGTCTGTAAACCGTTCTGCAGAGGCGATGACGATCTTTGCGGTAGTTCAGGCAGCTATCTTCCCGGTAATTCACATGGGTAGAGTTTGGGTAGGATATTGGGTATTCCCTTTACCAAACCAATTTGGTTCACTTTGGCCAAACTTCAACTCACCGTTACTTTGGGACGTATTTGCAATTTCAACGTATTTCTCTGTATCAACGGTATTCTGGTTTGTAGGTCTTATTCCTGACTTCGCCATGATTCGTGATAGAGCGAAAACACCTTTTACAAAGAAAATTTATACATTCCTAGCTTTCGGTTGGGGTGGTAAAGCAAAACACTGGCAACGTTTTGAAGAAGTATCTTTGGTACTTGCAGGTTTAGCAACTCCACTTGTATTCTCAGTACACACGACGGTATCATTTGACTTTGCGACTTCGGTAATTAAAGGATGGCACTCTACTATCTACCCTCCATATTTCGTTGCTGGAGCAATCTTCTCAGGATTTGCGATGGTACAAACGTTATTGTTGGTAGCAAGAAAAGTATGTCACCTTGAGGATTATATCACGAAATACCACATTGAGATTATGAATATCGTAATCATTGTAACAGGTGGTATGGTAACTGTAGCTTATGCTTGTGAATATTTCATCGCTTGGTATTCAGGGTCTCGTTTTGAAGATTTCGTTTACCTTTCTCCAGGAGCAGCAACTGGTCCATACTGGTGGGCATTCTGGGCGTTGATTATCTGTAACTTGGTAGTTCCTGCAGCGTTTTGGTTCAAGAGAGTAAGAACAAATATCTTAGCAACATTCTTAATCGCGTTAGTTATCAACATCGGGATGTGGTTTGAACGTTTTGATATCATTGTTATCAACCTTTCTAGAGACTACTTGCCAGGATCTTGGACGATGTTTAAACCAACGATTATTGACGTAGGTGTTTATTTAGGAACAATCGGTTTCTTTGGAGTATTATTCTTATTGTATGCAAGAACGTTCCCAGTAATTGCACAAGCGGAATTGAAGTCGATTTTGAAAATTTCAGGTGAAACTTATAAAGCAAAAGAAGGAGATGAGCACCACTAAAATTATTTACGGAGTTTACGCTGACGATGACGATTTGATGAATGGTGTTAAAGCGTTTAACGATAAAGGAATAGCCATTAATGAAGTGTATACGCCATTTCCGGTTCACGGATTGGACAAAGCTTTAGGGCTAAAGAAAACGAGAATTTCAGACGCAGCTTTCATGTATGCGGTATATGGGCTTTCTATTGGAGCTTTAACTACGTATTACATGATGAACCGTGACTGGCCACAAAATATCGGAGGTAAACCAGCTTTCGATTGGGCGCACAACATGCCAGCGTTTGTGGTTCCTATGTTCGAGTTAATGGTTTTCTGTGCGGCGCACATGATGTCATTAACGTATTTTGTAAGAAATAAAATGTATCCAGGTGCTCCGGCACAAAATCCAGACCCAAGAACAACAGATGACAAGTTCATGATGGAGTTCGTAAGTGGTGATGTTGATGCAATTAAACAAATTTTAATTGATACGGGTGCTGAAGAAATCTCAGTTAAAGAAGCGTAATATGAAGAATTCAATCATAAAAATCACGGGGATATTAGGTCTTACAGCGGTTGCTTTAACTTCTTGTGGTCCTAAAGAAAATCCACCTTTGGTATGGTTTCCAGATATGTATTTCCCAGTAGCTTATGATCCATTGATGAAAGCTCAGGATGCCTATTCTAGCCATGAAAATGAAATCCCAGCTTTTGTGAAAAATAATGGGGCTACAGGTATGATTCCAGTTGATGGATCAGTTGCTCAGAATACGGATGGAGTTATTGATGTAAACGATGCGAAGGCGTTAACGCCAGATCAATATAACGGAGGTTACGATGCTTCTAAAGCAGTAACTGCTTCGCCATTAGATGCAAAAAATCTTGATAAAGATTTAGCCCGTGGTAAAGTACTATATGAAAGAACATGTGCTTCTTGTCATGGTAATGCGGGTGATGGTCAAGGTGCTATCGTAAAATCAGGAGCCTATTCTGGTGTTCCAAACTATGCAGATAGAGAATTATCTGTTGGTTCTGTACACTATGTTCTTACGTATGGCCGTAATGCTATGGGATCTTATGCTGGACAGCTTAAAGCTGGTGACAGATGGAGAGTAGCAATGTATGTTATGAATGAATTTAAGAAACAAGCTGCTGCACCTGCTGCCGTTGCTGATTCTGCTCAAACTAAATAATAAAAGAGAAGATAATGTATACTTTTTCACCTAAATTAAGATTAATTTCTATAATCCTTTTAGTTGGAGGTTTAGTTCTATTTGGCGCTGGCTTTTTCATGAATAAAGGCATTGAAACTGCTCAAGTGGAACAAATGATGGTTGAAGCTCATAAGGGAGGTCACAATGCGATGACACATTCTAGTGAGTTACTAGCAAAAGATCATCAAGACCACGTAACGATTGCAGAGCACCAAGTACATAACCGTCCGTATGCTGCATTGCATACCGTAGCCGTTTTCTTATTTGGAGTGAGTGCTTGTGCATTGTTCTTTTACTCAATTCAACATGCTGCTCACGCAGGTTGGCCAATTATTATCACAAGAGTGATGGAAGCGATTGCTTCGTATCTGCCATTTGGTGGTGCTATCTTGTTGCTAATTATGGTTCTTAACGTCGCGCATGTCAGTCACATGTTCCACTGGATGGATCCAGCGGTAACAACACCTGGAAGTGAAAGTTTTGATGCAATCTTATTCGAAAAGAAAGCATTTTTAAATGTACCATGGTATATTGTTCGTAACGTAATTTATGTTGTGGGTGCTACGTTCTTCGTTTGGAAATTGAAATCAACTTCGAAGAGATTGGATGAAACTAAAGATAGAAAAGACTACAGAAGCTTGTATAACTGGAGTGTTGGATATATCGCATTCTTCGGGTTCGCATCTGCGGCTTGGGCTTGGGATTGGTTGATGTCTATTGACTCTCACTGGTATTCTACAATGTATATCTGGTATTCAATGGTTAGCTGCCTTTCAAGTGCAATTGCTGTAATCATTTTAGTGAGTGTTTACTTAAAGAAAAAAGGATTCTTACCACAATTCAACGATAACCATTTACATGATTTAGGAAAATTCCTTTTCGCAACTTCAATGTTGTGGACGTATACATGGTTCTGTCAATTTATGTTATACTGGTATGCAAACGTTCCAGAAGAGGTGAACTACTTCTTTGGTAGATTTGAATACTATGCACCAACGTTCCTTCCAATGCTAATTTTTAACTTCCTTATTCCCTTAGCGGTTATGGTAAGTTCTAGCATCAAGAGAAATTATGCGGTAGTAACAATAATGGCTGTCGTAGTATTGTTCGGTCACTGGTTAGATTACTTCAATATGGTAATGCCAGGAACAGTTGGTCCTTTCTGGGGAATCGGATTGTTAGAAATCGGAGCTGCCTTGTTCGTTGGAGGTTTATTTATCTTCGTTGTAATGACTGCCCTTTCTAAACTGAAGTTGATTCCTGTAGGAAACCCATATTTACACGAGTCAAAAATCTACGAATATCCATTCTAATAGATTTAAATTCAATATAAATCCCAACATTGTTGGGATTTTTTTTATTTTTGTTTAAACCCCAAAAGTTATGAAACGTTTACTCTATCTTTTTGCCATGATGTTGGTTTTGGTTTCTTGTAAGAAAGACCACGTAGATGCTACGACCACGAAATCGTTCCAAGAAAGTATTAACGATATGGCCTCCAGCTTGAATACGCTGCAGCAAGTGAAATTTAGTGAGGCATTATATATTTTGAAAACCTTCGGTGTTGAAGGAGAGAACGACATTGTCAAATTGAAAAATTTAGGTCAAATGCTGAATGGAATGAAAGTTCCAGCAATTCTTTCAATGGCCGATCAAGTAGCGCAGAAAAACGGAGTTGCTTGGACAAGTACAGGACCGCCATCTTTGGGAGAAATGGACATCTTCGGAACAGCGAATCCAGAAGAACATGACCCGAACGATATTAAAGCGTCGTCTTTAAGTCTTCAAGTTTTAGAAATCAACAAAGATTCAATTATGGGTGCGAAAGCTTTACAAGTCGTTCCAAGGTTAGTTGATGGTTCAGGGAAGCCAATTCAGTTTTCACAAGCGGCTTTAGAAACCGTTTTAGAGGTATTTAATAACGGAACTCGTTTATTGACATCAAAGAACTTAATGCTTGATAACAATTTTAAAGGATTTACGGTTAATTTAAATAAAATCGATCAGTCCAAAGTTCCGGATGGAAAATTAGATATTACGGTTACGGTAAAGTCCACAAACAAGGCATATAAAATGTCGAAGATCGGGATGAATGTAAATCCAAACGCGTTACGAGTTATAGTTCCTGTTGATCCATCAACGATTACAGATCCAAGTATTGAAACTCCAGAAGGAACAACACCAGAAACTCCAGTGGCTTCTACGGCTGATCCAAAGTCAACGGTTTCGAAGTTCTTAAGCAACTTAAATGCACAAAACTTTAAAGGAGCTTACGATACATCAGATAACCCAAATTGGGGTAATTATGATAATTTTTCTAACCAAACTTCTGGTTTTGGTGGAGTAAAATCTGTTAGTGTGAAAAATATTGGAGCACCTACAGTTAATGGAAATTCATCAAGCGTGAATGCAACCTACGATGTGAAAGATAAAGACGGTAAAACAACTTCACTAAACGTAACATTTGGTTTGAAGAATGTGAATGGAGAGTGGAAAATTTCAAGTTACAAGATTAATTAAAATGAATTCAGATTCTTTAAAAGAGAAATTAGAAAAGACAATAGAAAATATTCCAGATTTTCCAAAAGCTGGAATTCAGTTTAAAGACATTACACCCATATTCTTGGACCCCGCTTTGTATCAAGACGTGATTCAAGATTTCGTTGAGTTTTCAAAAGGAAAAGTAGATGTCGTGTGCGGAATTGAAAGTCGTGGCTACCTTTTCGGAATTGCAATCGCTGTAGCTTTAGGCGTTCCCTTTGTTTTAATTCGTAAAAAAGGAAAACTTCCGCCACCATTTGTTGGTCAGAAATACGACTTAGAATACGGTTCTTCCGAAATCGAAATGAAAACCGGACATATTCAACCGGGACAAAAGGTGTTGATTCATGATGATCTTTTGGCAACGGGAGGGACGACAGAAGCCGCTGCATTGCTCATTGAAAAGCAGGGTGGAGTCGCTTCTCAATTCAGTTTTTTAATTGGTTTGAAAGACCTAAACGGGAAACAAAAACTAGAAAAATTCGGAGCCGAAATTCACACAATTTTAGAGTATTAAATTTATTTGAGTATTTCGCTTAAAACCATTAAATTTGCAGACATTTATTTAGGATTATGGCTAAATTTGGAAAAAATAAACAAGAAGAAGGTAAAGAAACCGTAGAGTTTTTCAAAGATTTGGATAAAGAAGCTTTGAAAACAGAGATGTTTTTAGAAAAACATGCTAAGCTTATTGCCGGTATTCTTGGATTTATTGTTTTGGGAGTATTGGGGTATTTTGCATACGATCAATTCGTAATTAAACCGCAAAATGAAGAAGCCCTTAAAGGATATTTTGCAGCGCAAAAAAACCTTAGCGAAGGTAAAGACCCTGAAGCTTTAGGTGGAAAATCTGCTGCGAACCCTGGTTTTATGGGAACGTATAAAGAGTATTCTGGAACTCCAGTTGGTAAGCTTGCTGCTTATAATGCAGGTTTATTGAAATTCAAAGAAGGGAAATATCAAGAAGCATACGATTTATTAGACAAGTTTTCATCTAAAAACGAAATCTTAACAGCATTGAAATACGGTGCGATGTCTGATTGTATGGCGAATTTGAATAAAACAGAAGATGCGTTTTCTCTTTTAGGTAAAGCAGTTAGTGCTTCAAGTGATGCATACACAACGTATTATTTCACGAAAAAAGCCGGACTTTTAGCATTAGCATTAAACAAAAAAGCAGAAGCTAAAACGTATTTCACAACCATTGGAGAAAAGTATCAAGATTACGACAACGGAATGTCCGATGCGTATGTTGAAATGGTAAAATATTACTAATCAATGGCAACAACAAACTTATCAGAATATCAAAAACTGAATATAAACAATGCCGATGAATTTTCAATCGGCATTGTTGTTTCAGAGTGGAATAACTTTGTAACCGACAATCTTTGGAGCGGTTGTAAAGAAACGCTTCTATTAGAAGGTGTAAAAGCAGAAAATATTGCAGAATTTCAAGTTCCTGGAGCTTTTGAATTGAACTATGCTTCAATGCAGTTATGCAAGTCGGGGAAATACGATGCTGTAATTGCTATTGGATGTGTGATTCGTGGTGAGACGGCGCATTTCGATTACGTGTGTTCTGCCGTTGCTCAAGGCATCAAGGATTGTAATATCTTAACGGATGTGCCGGCTATTTTCTGTCTTTTAACTGATGATACCAAAGAACAATCTATTGCGAGAAGTGGTGGTGCTTTAGGAAACAAAGGTATAGAAGCAGCAGTCACAGCATTGAAGATGATCGATTTTCGTAAGAAAACCCAAGTGTAAAGATTTTTATTTAAATTATTAGTATTTTTACATACCTTAATTTTAGAAATTATGAGATGGACAGACGATAGAAGTGATAATGTGGATGACAGACGTGGCTCTGGCGGTGGCGGCGGAATGCTCGTTGGTGGAGGTTTAGGAACCATTATTATTGCGGCAATTGTGTTCTTTTTAGGTGGAGATCCGTCTTCTATTCTTTCTTCGGGTATGCAAACGCAATCGTCGGCTCCTGCAAGAGAACTTTCGCAAAATGAAAAGCAAGCTGAGCAATTCATCAGTATGCTAACGGCCGAAAATGAAGAAACGTGGAGCGGAATTTTTGCGAATTATAATATGCAGTTTCGCCCTGCAAAAGTAGTGATGTTCGAGCAAGCAACGCGTTCCGGATGCGGTACGGCTCAATCAGCGATGGGACCCTTTTATTGTCCAGTTGACGAAACTATTTATATGGATTTAAGTTTCTTTAATGAATTGCAATCTCGTTTTGGCGCGAAAGTAGGTCAGTTTTCGGTAGCCTATGTTTTGGCTCACGAATACGGCCATCACATTCAAAATGTGTTAGGAGTTCTTTCGGAAACGGATAATTTACGTAGAAGCGGACGATATTCGGAAACGCAACTTAATCAAGTTTCTGTTGCGACCGAACTTCAAGCTGATTTCTATGCGGGTCTTTGGGCGAGAAGTACGGAGAATAGAGAAAAGTTTTTAGATCCTGGTGATATTGAAGAAGCCATTGGTGCCGCTCAAGCTGTTGGAGATGACAATATTCAACAACGTTCTCAAGGCTATATTGATCAAGATCATTGGACGCATGGTAGCGCTGCGCAAAGAACGCAATGGTTTATGAAAGGGTATCAGACGGGTGATATAAAACAAGGAGATACGTTTAAACAATTATTGAAATAATTAAAAAATACCATCCTCCATTTGGAGGATTTTTTTTGCTTTGAAAACGAAAATCCTATTTTTTCTAATTCTGATTTTTCAAGTTTCTTTCGGTCAACAAAACGATGAGTTTAGACGATTGAAAGGGTATTTTGAAAATCAAAAAAATCAAATTGCAACGCAGTTTGAAAAAGAGTTGGCTGCAGCTAGTTTTGAGAAAAAGTTATTGATGCAACAAGATTATGCATTATTCATGCATAAAATGGATAGCGTACAAAATGTGGCTTTTGTTGGCGCTTTAATCCGAACGCGTAATGAAGAAGATATAAATTTGATATCGAAATTAAATTCAATTCCCGATTCAAAGTATAGATCTGAAATAACAATTCCAACCTATCCAGGTGGAATGAATGCGCTTCGAGAAGAATTGGTAAGCCATTTTTATTTGGATGCTTTTTCGTATTTGGATAAGAATTTGTCAACTCAAATTCAATTTGTGGTGGATGAACTTGGAAACATTATTTTTGTCGATGCAGAAGGAGAAAATGGCGTTTTGAATAGACAAGCATCTTTGGCGGTCTATTTACTTCAAGGAAAGTTTACACCCGCTAAATGGAAAGGTAAAACCGTTCCATATCGATTAGAAATCCCAATTAAATTACAGCTTGAAGAATGACAAAGGAAAATGAAAAATGGGTTTTGTTACTCGTGCTGACACTGATTTGGGGTTCCTCATTTATATTAATTAAAAAATCACTCGACTTTTTTAGTCCGTACCAAGTGGGCGGATTACGTGTTTTAATTGCTGGAATTTTCATGTTTCCTTTAGCGATAAAGGGAATTAAGCAATTTCCAAGAAAGCATCTAAAATGGCTTTGTTTGGCAGCTTTTACCGGGAATTTTATTCCGATGTTTTTATTTCCTATTGCCGAAACTCAAATAAGTAGCAGTATTGCGGGAATTATCAATTCAATGATGCCCATTTTCGTGATTATTGTAGGTGGTTTAGTGTGGAAGTTTCCCACAAATAAAAATCAAATTATTGGTGTTTTGATTAGTTTCGTTGGTGCTTGTATTATTGCGATGCAAGGTTCTGAAAGTGGTGGTTTGAAGATTTTTCCAATTCTATTGCTTTTACTGGCGACTTTGTTATATGCCGTGAGTACAACCACCGTTAAAGCGAAATTGGGAGATGTTCCTTCGAAATTGTTATCGGGTTATGTCTTTTCATTTGTTCTCTTTCTTCCGTCATTGATTTCCCTTTTCTTTTCTGGTTTTTTCGAACGAATAGATGTCGATAGCGTCGAGTTCTGGAAGGGAATGGGCTTTGTGTCTTTACTCGCGTTTTTTGGGACGGGATTAGCGATGATGCTTAATTATCGATTGTTGAGTATTTCGACTCCGCTTTTTGCTTCGACAACTACTTTGCTAATGCCGATTGTTGCTGTTATTTGGGGGATTCTAGATGGTGAAAAATTAAGCCTGATGCAATTAATTGGTGGACTGATTATTATTGCGGGACTTATTTTTCTGCGGAAAAAATAAATAAAAAAAAGTTTCGGCGAGCTTTGCTCGCCGAAACCAATATCTTTTAGGATTTAATTACTTCTTTCTAGCCTTTGATTTTTTGGCTTGATCTACAAGATACGGATATTTCTTTTGCATATCGGTGAGCAATTCCGAATCAAGTTCCATGGCTTTTTCCAAAGCTATTTGACCTTCCTCGTCCGAATGAATGTTAAAATACGAATTACTTAATTGATAAAACAATTCGGCTCTTTTGTGCTTCTTCGTTGCTTGCAACAAAATGGTAATGGCTTCTTGATATTCGCCAATTAGCATCATCACTTCGGCATAAGCATACCAATTGTAAAATCTACTTGGCTCCGCATCAACAAGCTTCTTTAAACAATGCAAACTTTCTTCAAAATTCCCTGCATCGATGTATAAAAAAGCTAATCGTTTTTGATAGTCTAAATTCGTGTCATTAAGCATGGTTGCTTCTTTTGCGAAATGCAACGCTTCTTTCATTCCACCAATTTCTTCGTAAATGAAGGATTGCTCCATCATCGAAAGATAAAACTGCGGATCTTCACGTAATGATTTCTGAAACGCGCTAATGGCATGAATTGGTTGCTTCAATTCTTTGAAACAAATTCCGATTTTATAGAATGTAAATGCCTTCGTATATTCCAATTCCAGCATTTCTTCGTAGACCTCAATTGCTTTTTGCCATTCTTTCATCGCCTCGTAACACGCAGCTTTGTTGGAATAAACACCTACAGCAGAGGAATTGATCGCTAATAAATAATCGAACCCACGAATAGCTTCGTCGTATTTTTTACGGTTAAAATAGAATTGACCATACTCAAACCAAGCCGTTTCCGAATACGGAAACTGATCCAAATAATGATTTAGAAACTCAATAGCTTCGTTATTCTTTTTCATTCTGTTGTAGCAGAACATCACATTTTCCAAAGAATAATCGTCATTTGGGTCCAATTGAAGCGCTTCTTTGTAATGTTTTAAAGCCTGGAAAGGATCTTCCAAATTAACATATTCGTCGGCAATGAAGTTGTGAAGGAAGTTTTCTTCTTCTTTCAACTCTAATGCTTTCAAGCAATAGTCAATAGCTTTTTTCGGGTTGCCGAGATTCGAATAATATTTGGCACAACAAACCAAGAAGTCTGTGTCTTCCATAGACGCTTCTTTTAGTTCATCGATAATTCGTTTGGCCTCGTTGTAATTCTCCAACTCCAATAAAACTTCCAATTTCTTGGTTTTTATTTCCAGTGAGTTGGGGTGAAGTTTTAGCGCATAATTCACAGCTAACTCCGCATAATTGATATCGCCAAGTTCCAAGTAATAGATAATAATGTCTACCAACTCTTCGGTGTCGAAGTAGTATTCATCATTGTTTTCTATCATTTCCTCGAAACGTCGAGCGTGTTCGTTTTCAAAAAATTCTTCCAATTTTCTTTCTCATTTGATAAAACCCAAGTAGGAAATTACATTGCCCACTTCGATCCATCCTCTAATTAGTTATTTAAAGTTAGGAAATTAGAATTCGAAATTCAGTTTCTTATCATGAAACTTATCCACAAGGGAGTTTTTTCGATTCTAAATCAAACTTTTAATTTTTGCGATCATTTGGTCGCCCAAAGTATCGGCTTCTTCTTGCGTTTTTGCTTCGGTATAAATTCGGATAATTGGCTCTGTGTTTGATTTTCTCAAGTGCACCCAATTCTCCGCAAAATCTATTTTGACACCATCTACAGTAGAAACGTCTTCATTTAGATACTCTTTTTCCATTTTAGTTAAAAGTGCATCAACATCGATTTCTGGTGTTAGTTCAATTTTCTTTTTGCCCATATAATAAGCAGGATAGGTCGCTCTAAGTTCAGAAACGGATTTGTTTTCGTTTGCTAAATGCGTTAAAAACAAAGCAACGCCTACCAAAGAATCTCTTCCGTAATGCAAATCAGGATAGATAATGCCACCATTTCCTTCACCACCAATAACGGCGTTTTTCTCCTTCATCAATGTAACAACGTTTACTTCTCCAACGGCACTTGCAAAATATTCGCCACCTAAACCATTCGCAACATCACGAAGCGCACGACTGGAAGATAAATTTGAAATCGCAGCTCCTTTTTTATGTCTCAAAAGATAATCAGCAACGGCAACCAACGTATATTCTTCTCCAAACATTTCTCCATTTTCATCGATTAAAGCCAATCGGTCAACATCAGGATCAACAACAATTCCTAAATCGGCTCCTTCAGATTTTACCAGTTCGCAAATGTCTGTTAAATGCTCTTTTAAAGGTTCTGGATTGTGCGGAAATTGCCCGTTTGGAACACAATATAACGGAATAACTTCACATCCTAACTTTTCCAATAGCGGTGGAATAGCCAAGCCTCCCGTAGAATTTACTGCGTCAAGAACCACTTTAAATTTCTTAGGTTTAATAGCTTCTGCATTCACCATTGGTAGATCCAAAATTTTCTGAATATGAATACCGAAAGCGTCTTCACGAGTTTCGTACGAACCTAAATCATCGACTTCAGCGTAATTGAAATCTTCAGATTCCGCTAATCGAAGAACTTCAGCACCTTCCTCACCATTGATGAATTCCCCTTTTTCGTTTAATAGTTTTAGTGCGTTCCATTGTTTTGGGTTATGCGATGCCGTTAAAATAATTCCTCCATCTGCGTTAAGTTCAGGGACCATCACTTCCACCGTTGGCGTTGTAGAAAGACCTAAATCAATGACATTAATTCCCAATCCTTGCAACGTTGATGAAACTAGAGAAGAAACCATTTGCCCAGAAATACGTGCATCTCTACCGATAACTAAGCTTAAATTTTTCTTGTTTTTGGTGCTTTGCAACCACGTTCCGAATGCCGAAGCAAATTTGACAACATCTAGCGGTGTAAGGTTATCACCTACTTTTCCACCGATAGTCCCACGAATTCCTGAAATACTTTTTATTAACGACATGTGTTTTATTTACTTGTTTGTAGAATATTCTTTTGTCTTGACAAAAGATACAGCAAAAATACGAAGTTTTTCACCAATATTTGTGGTATTGATGAGAAGTATTCTTGCTAAGTTACGTTTAAGAGCAACCGCAATCCTTATCGCAAGAGCCTTTTTTTGAGTCGAATTTCTTGGAAGAAAAATTCTTTTGGAACATCCTAAAAACTGAATAACAAGCACCCAAAACTACTGCGGCAATGAGAATGTATTGAATTAGAATGGGATCCATAATAAGAGAATTTAGTTCGAATAAAATATTATTTAAATAGTTGAAATACAATCATGGAGGCAACGTAGGCTAATGATGACATTCCGATTGTTTGCAAAGCGGTCCATTTCCATGATTGGGTTTCTCTATATACAACGGCGATGGTAGAGATACATTGCATGGCAAAGGCGTAAAATATTAATATCGATAAACCTGTTGCAAACGTAAATACCTTTTCACCGTTTGGCTTGATGTCATGACGCATTTTGTCTAAAATTCGACCTTCCGAAGCATCTTCATCCATGGCGTATAAGGTGGACAAGGTTCCTACAAATACTTCGCGAGCTGCAAAACTGGTGATCAACCCAACACCCATTTTCCAATCGTAACCTAATGGTGCGATTAAAGGCTCCATTTGTCGTCCCATTCTACCTAAATACGAATGATCGAGCTCTACATTGGTAGAAACCATTTCTTTTTCATGCTGCGCCGGACCAAAATAACTTAACGCCCAAATGATAATACTTACAACAAAGATAATTTTACCAGCTCCGGTGATGAATCCCCATACTTTTTGCAAAGCCAATTTCAAGTCATATCCAAAAAGAGGCTTTTTGTATGATGGCATGTCCATCACTAAATACGATGTTTCTTTTGATTTAATCACACTTTTTAAAGCTAATGAAGCGAGAATTGCGGTGAAAAACCCTAACAAATACATGGCTAATAAAGCCAAAGCTTGATAACTGATTCCGTAAATTGTCTTTTCTGGAATAATTAAAGCAATGATAATGGTATAAACGGGAAGCCTTGCCGAACACGTCATAAAAGGCGTTACTAAAATGGTGAACAAACGTTCTTTAATGTTTTCAATATTTCGAGTGGACATAACGGCTGGAATCGCACAGGCCGTTCCTGAAACCAAAGGCACAATACTCTTTCCATTCAATCCAAATGGTCGTAAAAATCGATCCATTAAAAACACTACTCGCGCCATATATCCCGAATCTTCTAAAAGATATAAGAAGTATAGTAAAATCCCAATTTGAGGCGCAAATATCACAATGCCGCCAACTCCAGGGATAATTCCATTAGAGATTAAAGAATTAATCGGCCCTTCAGGAAGGTGTGTTTGGGCATAACTTGCCAAAGTACCAAAGAATGCATCGATCCAATCCATCGGATAACTCGCAATGAAGAAAACCATTTCGAAAATCAACAATAAGATTAGCCCAAAGATGAGATACCCCAAAATGGGATGAACCAAGATTTTATCTAATTTTTCGGTAAATAATTTCTTTTTATCCGGTTGTTTTTCAATGACCGATTTTAAAATTTGATCGATGGTTTGATAACGACGAATGGTTTCTTGCGTTTGAAGTCTCTTCGGAACCCATTTGTGTTCTTTTTCTAGTTGCACGTCGAATGACTGCAACAAGGTGTGTGACTGTTCTCCAGCCAACAAACTCCAAGCTAAATACGGATTTTCCTGCTTGCTTTGCTCGGATATTTTTTCAATTAAAGGCTTATGTTCTTTTGGAATTTCAAAACTTGGTTGCTCACTTTTCTGGAATTTATTTTCAAAAATAGCAGTGCGGATTTCTTCAATTCCAATGTGATTTTTGGCGTTTGTTAAAAGAACTTTTACACCTAGTTCTTGCTCTAGTTTTTCAGGGAAAAGGGTAATTCCTCTTTTTTTAGCTTCGTCAATTTGGTTTACGACTACTAAAACGGGAATTCCTAAATCCTGAATTTGCTGTAGCAAAAGCAATCCACGCTTAATATTTACCGCTTCAAGAATATAAACAACGCCTTGGTATTTTTTATTTTCATCAACAAGATATTTTGCAAAAATAGCTTCGTCTTCTGAGTTTGGGTAAATGCTATAACTTCCTGGAAGGTCAATGACCTCTACGTTTTCATCCTGATAAATGTAGTTTCCTGAGTGGCTAGCAACGGTTACGCCAGCATAATTTCCCGTCTTTTGTTTTTTATTACAAAGAATATTAAAAATAGTTGATTTCCCAACATTGGGATTTCCGACAAGGAGAATTTGTTTGTTTTGAGATGCCATGTGAACCCGTTATAATCTGCACTTAATTATTCTACAATAAGATATTCTGCCTCTTCTTTTCGAAGAGCAATTCTGCTTTTTTCAACACCGTATTCTATGTAGAAAGGACCATTAAAAGGTGCTTGATACAAAATGGTGAATTCGGTACCAGGAAGAAGCCCCATTTCTATAATTTTGATAGGCATTTGAGCTTGTTCGGTGTCGTAGTCCACAATTGTTCCCTTCTTGTTAAAAGGAAATTGAGACATTTTGTTGAATCCTGAATTTTTCAATGTAGAAAGATTAGAACGGCAAAGATAGTTATTTAAAATGAATCTAAATAGGTTTGTGGGAGAATGTCATGACTTTCCCTAATTAAAATGGCCAGACTCGCTAGAGTCTGGCCACAATCAAGATATAATTATAATGAATGTGTTATTTTTTCTTACCTTTTGCAGGTGCTGGAGCTGTCAGTTCTATGCTGTTGCTATTCTCGTTGAGGTATTTTTTCAATCTTTCCTCTTGGTCTCGTAGCATGTCCGCGATTCTTGTTCCATCCGGCATTTTTGCCTCTGCAGGGATTTGAGCAATTTGAGATCGGATACTTCCAAAAGGGTCTTTTTTATAAGCGTCGTAAATGGTTTCAAAGCGTTCTCTATTTACATTTAGATCCTTAATACCTTGTCCGAATTTCTTCATTAAAGATTCCGAATAGCTTTGTTCTTCATAATTTTCTACTTTTTTGTTTCCTTGTAATGTCCATGAATAGTTACCTTGGTCATCACCAATTTGAACAATTAGTCCAGGAAGTCCAAAGAATTTATATGGTCCATCTTGAAAAGGTAAGTTTGAAGAAAACCATGCTGTCCATTTTCTTCCACCGAATTCAGTTGTCGCTTTTTGAGCTTCATAAGCTCCAATTTTTTTCTTTTCAGTACCAATATTCCAATTAAAATTCTCAGTTTCCTTATACGAAACAATGTCTTGAAGAATTTGCTCAGAATAGGTTACCTCCATAGAAGGATATGCTTTGGAAATTTTATGGGCAAATTTTGGTTGCTTGATACTTTTAGATAAATCTTTAAATGTTCCAGATTTTTGCATTGCTTCAACCTCGATTTTAAGGATTGAATCTTGAGAAACCATTAAATAATCACGATAGATGGATTTGTCTTTCGTAATATCTAAAATGGTCATTGTTTTTTGGGTCTTGCTTATAGAGTCTTTATTTGGAGCATAGGTAAGCTCATAAAAAAAACGGTTTGCAGTTTGTTGTGCTTGGATTCCTACGACAAAGCACAAAAGAATTAAAAGAAATGATTTTTTCATTTTTCAAATGATTTATAGAATAAGTCCGAAATCCTTAAAAAATGTTACAGAAAAAATTAATTATTTTTTTCGGGAAAAGTATCTTTTAGTTGATAAAGGTCTAAAATAGAGTTGTTTATTGTTTTGAAAATTTTTAAAGCATTTTCATCATGAATCAACTTTTCGTGCAGTTCCAAAATGCGTTGATCATTGCGAACTGCTGGTCCAGTTTGCGCTAATTTCGGATCTAGAAAATGAATTTTTTCCACCGTTTCATCTATTAAAGGAAGAAAATAATTAAAAGGAATGTTTTGACTGTCTGATATTCCCTTGGCTTTTGTAAACAAATGATTGACAAAGTTGCAAGCGAAAACGGCAGTCAAGTGAATGTATTTTCGCTTTTCATAGTCAGCTGATTGAACTTTATCCGAAACTTTCAAAGCTAAATCCGTTAAAGCGTTTTCATCTTCTTGATTTTCCGCTTCTATAAAAAATGGAATTTGGGAATAATCTAATTCTTTGGCTTTAGAAAACGTTTGCAAAGGATAAAAACAAGCTTTTTTGTAATCACCATTTAGAATTTCTTTGGGTAAAGAACCAGATGTATGTGCAACAAGGGCATTCTTTTTTGTAACAATCTTTGAAACTTCTGGAATAGAAGTGTCGCTAACGGAAATTAAATATAAGTCGGCATCAGCAAGGTGTTGTGAACTGAACTGTGTGCCAATCTCTTCTGCAATTTTTTGAGCCTCTTTGGTATTTCGGCCAAAAATTTGCTCCACAAAAATTTTATTAGCGTGTAATGCTTTTGCAAGGTGATAAGCGACATTTCCTGTACCAATGATGACAATTTTCATCTAACAAATGTAGAAATTTATTAATTTAGGATGTTAATTTAAAATTATATTTAACCTTTTGGAGAAAATAGAATCCAAAAGACGTACATAGGATATGAAGGGCAAGGACGAAGCAATCATCTCGATGATGATGGACATAAAGACTCGCGAGAAGGGGCTTCGTGCGATGATGGATACGTATCAAAGTAGGTTGTATTGGCATATCCGAAGAATTGTTGTGGATCATGAAGTCGCTCAAGATGTTTTGCAAGAAACATTTATTAAAGCGTATCAGAATTTTCATCAATTCAAACAGGATAGTCAATTATACACGTGGTTGTATCGAATTGCAACCAACGAATCGCTTCAGCAGGTAAATAAAATGAAGCGAATGCAAAAAACGGATGATGATGCCGAGTATTACATGCAAAACCTTGCAGCGGATAATGCAGAACATGATGCTGAGGAAATCCAGATTTTATTGCAAAAAGCAATTCAATCATTGCCAGAAAAACAAAAATTAGTTTTCACCATGCGGTATTATGATGAGTTGCCGTATGAAGAAATGAGTCAGGTTTTGGATATGAGTGTGAGTACATTGAAAACAAACTATCACTACGCCAAACAGAAAATAGAGGAATATATCATCAACAATTCCGAAAAAAATTAGAAGATGAAAAAAATAGATATCGAAAAATTAGAACGCAAGAACATTTATTCTGTTCCGGAGGATTTTTTCGAAAAAATGCAGCAAAATGTTCTAGAATCGGTTTCAGAAGAACCTCAATTGGAGATTAAAAAAGGAAAAGTGATTCCACTTTTTTGGAAGTATGCTGCTGCAGCAATGGTTATTTTAGGTGGTTGGGGGATTTTTATGATGAATGATCAAGATTCTACGAGCATCACGAAGACAAGTTTTGCACAAAATGTTGATTCTAGTTATTCTAAACAAGTTATTGAAAAAGAGAACCCAATTCAGCAAGACGCTTCCTCATTGGCAACAAATGAAGTTGATGATTCAGAAAGCACTGTAATTACTAATTCAAATGAGTCGTCAGTGTCAATTAAAACGGTTGCTCATGTAAGTGCGAAACCTACTGTAAATAAACCAATTGCAAAATCAAAAAAGGCAATGGTAAGTTTTGATGATCAGGCGAATGCCTTAGTAGCATCCTATTCATCTGCAGAAATTGCGAAGCTTTCTACGGAAGCGGAGCACGATGTTTATTTAGATGTATTTTATTAAAAATATGAAGAAATGGTATTTATTTAGTTTGATTTTTTGTTTGTCTTTAGGTGTAAAGGCACAAATAATCAATGGGTTTGATCTTACAAAGGTTTCCGATAAACAAAGACAAAGCCTTTTGCAGAATCTTTCTCCCGACGAGCGAAAAGAATTATTGCGAAAGTATCGTGATGCCATGTTTATTGAAGAATTGAAGATTGAAGACGATACGAAAAAAGAAGAGTTTAAAAAACTTTACGACCAATATCAGGAAGAGCAACGAAAGATAAAAGAAGGCAATTATGGCCAATCTGATATTGAAAAACTAACAGACGAAGAAGCTCGTAAGAGACTGGAACAAAGCTTTGAAACAGGCGAGCGTTTAATGAACAACCGACGTCGCTATGCCATAGAAATGCAGAAAATCATTAAGCCTCAACAGGTTTTAAAAATGTTTATGACCGAAGGCGCAATGCGTGAAAAAATCATGCACAAACGTAATGAAATAAAGGATTCTGCAGCACGAATGAATAATTCAATGCAGCAAGGATTCCGTCAAGAGACGAGTCCAAGTACGCCATCAATGAGTACACCGGCTCGAGTTCCTTCAGGAAATGCCGAGGTTCGACAGAATTCAACACCACAAGTTAGGTCTAACACAAGACCATAATATACACATTTTGTTTTGAAGAAGCCTTGAGATTCCTTTTCAGGGCTTTTTCTTTGGATTGATTTTCGGGCTTAAATTGATTTTGATGGGAATATCATCGAAAAAACTTAAATTTGCAAACATTCAGAAAATTACATGAAAAACATACGCAACTTTTGCATTATTGCGCATATTGACCACGGGAAATCAACGCTTGCAGACCGCCTTTTGGAGTATACCAATACGGTAACTCAACGAGAATTACAGTCGCAGACGCTTGATGACATGGATTTGGAGAAGGAACGTGGGATTACGATTAAGTCGCACGCAATCCAAATGGATTACGAATATAAAGGGGAGAAATTCGTTTTGAACCTTATTGATACGCCGGGACACGTAGATTTTTCTTACGAAGTTTCCCGTTCTATTGCTGCTTGTGAAGGCGCTTTGTTAATTGTTGACGCCGCTCAAAGTATTCAAGCGCAAACGATTTCTAACTTGTATTTAGCGTTAGAAAATGATTTGACAATTATTCCGATTCTTAATAAAATCGATTTGCCATCTGCGAATCCAGAGGAAGTTACCGATGAAATCATGAATTTAATCGGTTGCGAGTATGAAGATGTATTGCGAGTTTCTGGGAAAACAGGCGAAGGTGTTCATCATCTTTTAGAGCAAATTGTTGAGCGTATTCCAGCTCCAGTTGGTGAAGAAGATGCGCCACTTCAAGCTTTGATTTTCGACTCTGTTTATAATCCTTTCCGTGGAATTGAAGCGTACTTTAAAGTCGTTAATGGAAGCATTAAAAAAGGCCAGAAAGTGAAGTTCATGGCAACGGGAAAAACCTATGATGCCGATGAAGTAGGAACCTTGAAACTAAAACAGGTTCCAAAACAAGAAATTAAAACGGGTGACGTAGGATATATTATTTCGGGGATTAAGGATGCTCGAGAAGTAAAAGTTGGGGATACGATTACAACAACTGAAAACCCTGCTTTGGCTGCGATTGATGGTTTCGAAGAAGTGAAACCAATGGTTTTTGCAGGTATTTATCCAATCGAATCGGAGGATTTTGAAGAACTTCGTTTTTCATTAGAAAAACTTCGTTTGAATGATGCTTCTTTAGTTTTCGAACCAGAAAGTTCGGCAGCTTTAGGATTTGGTTTCCGATGCGGATTCTTAGGAATGTTGCACATGGAAATCGTTCAAGAGCGTTTGGATAGGGAGTTCAACATGAACGTTATTACAACCGTTCCCAACGTATCGTATCACGGTTATTCAAAGAAAGAACCGGAAGTTCCAATTTTGATTAACAACCCATCCGAAATGATGGATCCAATGACGATGGATCGTGTTGAGGAGCCTTATATTAAAGCTTCTATCATTACAAAATCCGATTTTGTTGGTCCAGTAATGACGCTATGTATTGAAAAACGTGGTGAAATCGTTAACCAAAGTTATTTGACAGCAGATAGAGTTGAATTAATTTTCAATATGCCATTGGCAGAAGTTGTTTTTGACTTTTATGATAGATTAAAATCAATTTCAAAAGGATACGCTTCTTTCGATTATCATCCAATTGGTTTCCGTGCATCGAAGTTGGTGAAAATGGATATTCTTATTAATGGCGATATGGTGGATGCTTTATCGTCGTTAATTCACGATTCTAATGCCTATTACATCGGTAAAAGAATGTGCGAAAAGTTGCGTGAATTGATTCCAAGACAGCAGTTCGACATTGCAGTTCAAGCAGCTTTAGGGGCAAAAATTATTGCGAGAGAAACCATTAAAGCTTTAAGAAAAGACGTTACCGCTAAATGTTATGGTGGTGATATTTCTAGAAAGCGTAAACTCCTTGAAAAACAAAAAGAAGGTAAAAAGAAAATGAAACAAATTGGTCGTGTAGAAGTTCCACAGTCTGCATTTATGGCCGTTTTGAAACTGAACGATTAAGCGTTGATTCAAATTAAGATAAAACAAAAATCCACTCGAACGAGTGGATTTTTTTATTTTGGTAAGCCTCGTTTCAAGGCTTTGTTTGCTATTTCTACAGCTTTTTTCTCCTTCCAATCCATGTATCTTTTTTTGTAACGACGTTTCATAATATTGTCGAAGTTACGTTGTACCGTGAGATTCCAAAGAGAATGTGCTTTTACGCCCCAAGATTTATCCCAAGCTCGAAGGGAAATAGAAAAACTTCCGTCCAAATACTTCATCCAATGCCACCAACCTGTTGGCATAAATAATGTGTCACCATGTTCTAGGAAACATTCGATTCCTTCTACACCGTCTAAAGCAGGGAATTTATCAAAATCAGGATTAGAAATATCATAATCTTCTAATGCGTAAGTAGCATAAGGCATTTTGTACAAACGATCTTTCCATTTGTAGTCAAACAGCAAAATATGTTTTCGACCATTGAAATGAGTATGGAAAATATGCGCCATATCAATATCGAAATGAAGGAACGTTACCGAGCCTTTTCCACCAAAAAACATATTGGGGTATTTGTCTAAAAAGCCTCCCATAAGTTCTTTTGGAGAAAGGTAATCGTCTAATAAAGAAGGTGCAAATTTGATAGGGTCGAACAAGAAAATACGTAAATCCGTTGGCTCGCGTTGAATTAAGTCGATGTAATCTCCAAATTTCATCTTCGCTGCAGATGAATTAATAGGAGCCGCAGGATCGGCTTTCGCCGAGTCATAAAGGGGAACTTCTACATCGCCTACCACTTCTTTCATGTATTCCATGGTCCACTTTTGGTACGCAGGCCATTTTTTTGCCATGTTTTTGATCACCAAAGGTTTTCTTGGCTTCAAGTAGTTTTCTATAAAATCATGCTGCGAAATATCGTCTACAACATCGATTGGTTTTAAATGTAATCCCATTTTCTCTAATCAAACTTTTGCAAAATTACTAATCTTTTTTATTTGGTGTTAATTTTCGTTCATTTAAAAAGACTATTAAGATTTTCTAACTTGGATTTAACTTTAGTAAAAATTACAATCTAACACTTTAGCTGGAAAAATTTTATCACTATTTATTTAGTTATAAAATATTTTGATTACATTTACCCAGATTTTGATGATGATGTAACAAAATCCACGAAAAACCAACTAATTCCTAAAAAAATCAAATTTTTATATGAAAAGAATTTTCTCTTTGTTTCTTCTTTTGTGCTGCACGACTATTATTTTCGCACAAAAGACCATTTCGGGAAAAGTAACAGACAGTGATGGACAGCCTATTCCTAGTGCTTCGGTAACTGTTGAAGTTCCAGGAAGTGATGCAATTTTGGCGTACGGTATTTCTAATGCAAAAGGAGAGTACAAGGTTACTTTCAACTCTTCAACTTCAGATGTCGACTTGAAAGTGAAAGCGTTCAACCAAAAAACCATCACGAAAAGTGTTACCAATGATAACCAGAATCTTAATTTCGAAATGGAAAGTCAGGCAACTGAAATCCAGGAAGTTAAAATTAAAACCAAATTAATTACGAAGCGAGGAGATACCATTTCCTACGATTTGAAATCTTTTGAAAGTCAATCGGACAGAACGTTAGCAGATGTTTTAAAGAAAATGCCAGGAATTGAAGTCAATACCGATGGTAGTATT
Organism: Kaistella sp. CFF1-2; assembly: GCF_059509915.1. Taxonomy (NCBI): domain Bacteria; kingdom Pseudomonadati; phylum Bacteroidota; class Flavobacteriia; order Flavobacteriales; family Weeksellaceae; genus Kaistella; species Kaistella sp. CFF1-2. The sequence goes on along the minus strand of NZ_JCAKLF010000002.1, from coordinate 461,100 downwards.
CTTTATCAAGGCGAGCCGCTTCAGAAATTTATGGTTAATGGAAAAGACATCATGGAAGGCGGATATGGGGCATTGAATAAAGCGCTTCCTAAAGATGCGGTTTCCAAAGTAGAAATTCTGGAAAACCATCAGCCAATCAAAATTTTACAGGATAAAATTCCATCTGATAAAGCATCCATCAATATTAAGTTGAAGAAAAATGTAACTATGACCGGTCGTGGTGAAGTTGGTGTTGGAATGGATCCATTTTTATGGAATGTGAAGTTAACACCCATGTTTTTCGGTCAGAAAAACCAGTGGGTAGTTAATTATAAAACCAATAACAATGGAGAAAGTGTAGAAAACGATGCCAATATGTTGGGAGGTTTCAACCGTTGGGAAGGCAGGCGTTCGCAAGCATCTCCAAAAAGATGGCTTTCTACAGAATCTGCTGGTACGCCGAGTGTTCCAGAGAAAAGATATTTATTTAATAATGTTCATTTCTTTTCGGCAAATATCTTAACAAGTCCGTTTAAAAATAAAGAATGGGAATTAAAAGCAAACGCAAATTATGCGAATAATTCTGTGGAAAGAGAAGATTCTAATTTGGAGATATATGAAGTTAACATACCAGCAGGTAGATTTGAAAAAACAGAATATAAAAGTTCTAAATCCAATAATTTCTATTCCAATGCTTTAAAAGGCGAATTAATTTTCTCCAAAAACGCTAAAAAAGGATTTTTCAAAAATACCACGACTTGGAATAGTTTCTGGAATGATACAAAGGCGGCAGTCACTAATAATTCAATAGACAAAAATAGTTTTGCTAATGAAGTATTAAATTCTCCTTCAAGTGTATTTCAGAATTCGATGAGCACGATCGTTCCTTGGAAAGAAAAATTGGTAAACATCATGAGTTACATCAGTTTTCAGGATGATAAACAAACCTTATTGGTAGATCCTGCTTCCTATATGAATTTTGGAAATAGTACGAACTACGATCAAGGAAAACAATATGCGAAATCGATTACTACGATGTTAAATCACTCCGCTTCGGTTGGATTTAGCCATAAAAATTGGACGTTTACGCCAGAAGTTGGTTTGGATATATCATTAAATAAACTACAATCGGAATTGTTTGGTATCAATGGAAACTCTTCAACATCATTAGGTGATAAATACATCAACGATAATGAATGGAATGAAGTGAAGCCTTACGGACAATTAGGTGTGAACTATAAAGCGAATAACTTGAACGTTAACTTGATGATGCCATTCAATTTTTACGGTATTACCTATAAAGATAATTTTAGAGATAATGAGCTAAAAACCAACAAGCTAGCTTTTGAACCAAACTTATTTGCAAGTTATGAGTTTGCATCATTCTTTATTTGGAGAGGTTTTGCTAGCCAGAATTATAATTTAGGAAACTTTGGATTTTTGTATCAGGGGGAAATGTACACCAATCCGCTAAACTCTTCCATGCGTTTTGCAAGAAGCAACGCCGATATTAACATGCCTGAATATGTTAGTAGAAACGTAGGAACCCGTTTAGAGTATCGTAATCCATTAAACAACTTGTTCTTTAATGTTCGTATGGGGTACAATACCAACAAACGAAATATCATGGAAAGTTATAGGATGGTACAAGAAGGAAGTGTAGTACGTTATTATTTGGACCTTGTGTCAATGCAAAATACTTTAATAACTCGATCACAAGGAGCAGAAATTGGGAAGTATTTTCCAAAATTCAAAACAAATGCTTCCGTAGGTTTTAGTAACAGCAATTCCAGAAGTTATTCTTTTCTAAATAATAATGTAAATAAAATTATTTCTGAAAGACAAGGATTGAGTTTTAAAGTGAACAACAATTATTTTTCGTGGTTTAGCGTTGATTATTCAGCTTCGTTGAATTGGACAAATACCCTTAATCAAAATGATAATTCAACAAACAAAAGTACTAACTGGAATCACAATTTAGCAGCCTATTTTTATCCTATTAAAAACCATACATTCGGTTTCTTCTGGGACGATATGTCGTCAGATGTTGCTGGTGATGCTCGAAAAAATTCATTTTTTGATGCTTCATACCAGTTTACTTGGGATAAAAAGAAAATTGATTTTGAGCTGAAATGGTTGAATATAGGAAACACAAAATTCTTTGAAGATATTGGATATGATGCAAATAATAAGATAACAAAAACGTCTATCAGATCAATTAGACCAAGTCAAGTGATGTTTACGGTGAAATTTAATTTCAAATAAGAACAAAAATACAATATCAAATCCCCGAAGTAATTCGGGGATTTTTATTTTGAAGAAGAAATACTACCTTTGAAACTATGAGTTATAAAGAGAATCTGAAAGATATAAAAGCATTTATTTTTGATGTGGATGGCGTTTTCACCGACGGAAGTGTCTATCTAATGCCAGGCGGAAGTATGTGCCGCGTGATGAATGTTTTAGATGGATATGCTGTTGTAAAAGCAATTAAACAAGGGTATAAAATTGGGGTAATTACAGGTGGAGACGATCCCATGGTAAGGCATCGCATTAACTATTTAGGAATTCAAGATTATTATGCGAAATCTCATGATAAAATAAAGGATTTCGAAGATTTTAAAGCGAAACATCACCTAAATAACGATGAAATTTTAATGATGGGTGATGATATTCCCGATCGCGGAATAATGAATTTGGTGAAAATCGCTACTTGTCCGATCAATTCGGTTCCAGAAATTAAAGCAATTTCAGATTATATTTCGCCCATTGAAGGTGGAAAAGGAGCAGTTCGTGATGTCATCGAACAAGTGATGAAGGTTCAAGGAACTTGGGATATTGAAGATCAAACACGTTCGATTTAATGAAACTTTTATTAGCCTCAAAATCACCTCGAAGAAGTGCTTTACTAAAGCAAATGGGTTTTGATTTCGAAACCGTATCTATCGACTGTGACGAATCTTTTCCATCAACTTTACCAGCCGATGAGGTTGCTGCCTACATTTCTTTAAAAAAAGCCGAAGCGTTCCAAGATTCTTTAAAAGATTGTGTTTTATTAACTTCGGATACGGTGGTGGCGTTAGGAAACGAAATTTTAGGAAAGCCAAAAGATGGTGAAGAGGCATTCAAAATGCTGAGAAAACTTTCTGGGAAGTCGCATTTTGTTTACACTTCTTTCACCTTGAAGACAGAATCTGAAACGAAAACGTTTACAGATGGAGCTCAAGTCTTTTTTGAAGAAATTACAGATGCAGAAATCGACTATTACATTCAAAATGACAATCCATTAGACAAAGCGGGAAGCTATGGAATTCAGGATTGGTTAGGGTTAACAAAAATCTCTAAAATCATTGGGAATTATTACACCATAATGGGATTGCCAACGGCTGTTTTATACCAAGAATTGAAGCAAAAAATGCTTTCTACAGGTCAATAATATTTTATATTTTTGAGTTTGGAAATTTGATGCTGTTTTGGTCGAAAAATATTCGTTTTCAAGACAATAAAATCAGATTTCTAGAGTTATCAATTCACGATGAAGAAAAATTTAGTTCTCTTTCTTTCGATACTGACCCTTCTTGCGTGCAAAACGCAATATAAAAAACCGAGCACAACTGTTGGGCTGAAAGGTTTTTACTCCTATTACAACACGATTTTTAACAGTAAAGAAGCTTTACAAGAAGAAATTGCGACTCGTAAAAAAGCACATCAAGATAATTATTTCGCTCCCTATATTCGGTTGCTTACAAGTGATGAACAGCCATTAGGAACAGATTTCGATGGAGCTAGCTCACCTTTTGGTGAAGATGAAGGCGCCATGATGGGCGGCTTGGGCGTTCCTCAAGGAAGTAATTCAACTAAAATCGTGAGCGTTCTTCAGATTTCAGAAGCGAAAGCGTTAAAAGCGATTGAGAAATATTCCGTCATGAAAAACGGGCAGCAGAAGAATAAAATGCTTTTTGATGCTCATATTTTGTTGGCTCAGGCGCGTTTGTATATGGATAAACCGTTGGAAGCATTAGATGCGATTAATTATCTTTTGGTGAATATGAAAGAAGACAAGGATCTTCCTTTGGCAAAAGTGTATCAAGCGCTTGCTCTAACCAAAATGAAGGATTATTATCGCGCTGAAGAAATTTATTTGGCATTACAAAATGATTCCAAATTAAAAAAATCTCATGCGAGATTAATGTCCGTTTATTATTCGGAAATGCTTTTGGATGCAGGAAAAAATGAAGCTGCGGTTGAAGAATTAGCCAATGCTTTTACATTAAATAAAAATAGAGAATTACGTTCTCGTATCGCTTATTTGCGAGGTCAAATTTTAAATACACTTCAAAAGCCAGAAGAGGCTCGCGAAAGCTTTACGACGGCGTATAAATATGCAAATAATTTTGAATTTGAAGTAAAATCTCAAATCGAAATTGCAAAAACTTTTCAAGGAAAGTCCGATGACTACGAGGATGCTAAAAAATACATAGAATCCATCAGTAAAAAAGGAACGTACGGTTCTCGTAAAAATGAATTTTATTACGCTTTGGGTTTAATGGCTCAAAAAGCCGGTAAATTAGATGAAGCAGATGCGTATTTTAAAAAGTCAATTTCAGAAAAACAATCGGATCCACAGATTCGTGGACTAACTTTCTACGAAATGGGAAAAGCATTTTTTGATAAAGACGATTATATTTCTGCGGGAGCCTATTATGATTCGGCTTTAGCGGTAATGAATTATCCTCCAACGCGTGATCAAGTGACTTCGTTGTCAAAAGACATTAAGAAAATTACAGAAAACTATTATCTCGTTAAAAAGAATGATAGTATCCTTTCCCTTGCGAAAATGCCAGAAGCGGAACGGGTTGCTTTTTTTAATAAACATATTGAAGCGCTAAAGAAAAAAGACGAACAAGAAGAAATTGAACGTCGAAAAGCAGAACGCGCAAAAGGGTTTGAAACAAGTGATATGAGTTCCAATTCCATTTTTGCAACAACAAATAATTCAAGTTTTCAGGATTTTGACACGAAAGGCGGGAAAGGCGGTTTTTATTTTGCCAATACCAACACTGTAAGCAAAGGAGCAAATGAGTTTAAACAAATTTGGGGAAACAGGGCTCAATCCGACAATTGGCGTGTTTCAACAAAAACAGCTTCTATTGAAGATGTTAAGAATGAAGCCATGGGTGTTTCGTCCGTTAAAGATCCTCGACGTTATGAACCCGATTTTTATATTGAAAAAATCCCAACAGATCAGCAAACTTTAGCGTCATTAAAAAAAGATCGTGATACAGCGAGTTTAGGTTTGGGGAGGATGTATGAAAACTTCTTTTCTAAGACCGAATTATCCACCAAAACTTTGTATGATTTGGTGGATAATCAACCAGAGCAAGATTTGAAACTGCAAGCGTTGTATCAGATTTTCGCGATGAATTATCAGAAAAATCCAAAAGCGGCTGAACGTGCCAAGAATATACTTCTACAAGAGTTCCCTTATACATCGTATGCCGAGTTTGTGAAAAATCCGCAAAGCACCACTTTTTCACCATCTTCTACAGAAGTGGAAGGGGTTTATAAAGAAGCTTTTAGTTTGTACTCACAAGAGAAATATCCGGAATCGATGCAATTGATTTCTCAATCGTTGGAGAAGTATCCAAAAGATGCATTAGTTCCGAAATTTGCTTTATTGAATGCTTTTAACACTGGGAAAACGGCTGGGAAGGAAATTATGATTTTGCAATTGGAGCAAATCGCATTGAACTATTCTAAAACGTTAGAAGGACAAAAAGCAAAAGATATGCTCAATTATTTGAAGAGTGATTTAAGTATGGAATTAACGGATGCGCAAGGGAATACTGTTGCTAGTCCGCAAGCTCCAGCGCAAAACCAAACTCCTGTAGCGGCGCCTCAAAATCAGGGGGATGCTCCTGCTGGTCACTTGGGGCAACCTTCGCCTCCTGTGACCCCTCAAAAACCGAATACATCTAAGCCGAATACCAATGGTCCTCCAAAAAGACCACCAAACACAACAACAAGCGGTTTTGAATCATAAAAAAGGGAGCAATTTGCTCCCTTTTTATTTTTATACTTCTTCTAGTTTTACAGTGAAATGTCTCATAATAGGCGCTTCCCAATTAATTTTATAGCCTTTAGTGATTTCGTATCGTCTTTCGAAAAGGTTTTTCAAAGCAACAGCGATATACAACATGTGATTGTTAGAATACGTTCTCCTTGGAATTGCCAATCGCAATAATTCCAATTTTGGATAGCGGTTTTCACGAGTTTCAGGATCTCGATCGGCTAATATGGTTCCGATTTCAACACCACGAATTCCCGCTTCTTTATAAAGCTCGATTCCTAAGGTTTGTGCAGGAAATTCTTCTCTCGAAATATTCGGAAGGAATTTTAACGCATCAATAAAAATAGCGTGTCCACCAATCGGTTTTTGGAAAGGAATTCCGTATTCCATTAATAATCCGCCAAGATATTCGATTTGTGAAATTCGACTATGGAGATAATCAAATTCCGTAGCTTCGTTCAAACCAACTGCTAAAGCCGCCATATCTCGACCTGCTAGTCCGCCATAGGTAAGGAAACCTTCGTAAATAATGACAAACGTAGACGCTTTTTGGTACAATTCTTCACTTTTCAGGGCAATAAAGCCACCAATATTTACCAAACCATCTTTCTTAGAGCTCATGGTCATTCCATCACCGTAAGAAAACATTTCTTTGCAGATTTCCTTAATGGTTTTGCTTTCTTGTCCTTGCTCTTTTGTTTTAATGAAATAGGCGTTTTCTGCAAAACGAGCAGCATCAAAAATCACAGGAATACCATATTGGTTTGATAGTTCTCGAACTGCTTTTATGTTTTCCAAAGAAACCGGTTGCCCACCCGAAGTATTACAAGTAACCGTAATTAAACAAAACGGAATTTGCTCTTTTGGATGGGTTTTGTAGATTTTTTCTAGTTTATTTAAATCAATATTTCCTTTGAAAGGATACAAGTTTTCGATATCAAACGCTTCATCAATGGTACAGTCAATGGCTGATGCTTTTCTGAATTCAATATGTCCTTTTGTCGTGTCAAAATGCGAGTTCCCAGGAACGACATCGCCTTCTTTTACTAAAACGGAAAACAAAACGTTCTCTGCAGCACGACCTTGATGTGTTGGTAAAAGATAAGGGAAACCTGTAATTTTTTCAACGGCTTGATGAAGTTCGTGGAAGGATTTTGATCCTGCATAACTTTCGTCTCCAGACATCATGGCAGACCATTGTTTGTCGCTCATAGCGCCCGTTCCCGAGTCGGTTAATAGGTCAATAAATACTTTTGAACTTTCTAGGTTGAATAAATTGTAATGAGCTTCTTTAATCCATTGAGCTCTTTCTTCTGAGGTGGAAATTCTAATTTCTTCCACCATTTTAATTTTATACGGTTCTGCGTAAGGTAATTTCATAGATTTTTCGTTAAATGTTTGTTTGATTTTTTAATTTCAACAGAGATTTAACGAATATCATTCTGGTGCCTTAAATATATTTTCATCGCTATGGAAACCAGCAACACCGCCACTTACGGCAAATTTCATCGCTGAGGCAGCACTCATTCCGACAACGGGTTTAATGTTTTTTTCTTCGGTAACGATTACCCAACCTGAAATTGCATACGAATGTGGAAGGTAAACAGCAACATAGTTTTGCTTTTCTACAGCTCCCATTTCTTTTTGAGTCAAAAAGCCAATGCGCCAAACTTCGGGCTGTTCATTGGTTTTCACCCAAACGGGATCGTTGAATTTTTTCTTATCTCCAACAAATGAAGACATCACATCTTTTGTTGGTGAATAAATGTGTTTTACACCCGGAGTTCTTTCCAATAAAAAGTCGATTTGATCAAATATAAATCGGCCAAAAACGAATTTGTTTCCTAGGTAGCCTAAAACGGCTGTGAATGCGATAACGCTGATGAAAACCAAGCCAGGAAAACGCATGGAAATGGAAGGGATCAAATTGTCTATTGACGTAATGATGTACCAAATCACGAAAATAGTGAGTGCAAATGGCCCAATAATCATCAGTCCCTGAAAAAAAGATTTCAAGAACATGTTTAGTGCTTTTTCCCAGTTCGTTTTTTCCATCCGTTAGCCGTGAATGGTTTCTTTGTTTCCGTATGATTGGATGATTTTGGCTTCGTGTTCTAGCCATTCTTCCCAACGTTGATTCACTCTTTCAGGGTCGCCAAGTTGTCTTGCAAAGCCAATAAAAGTTGTATAGTGATTGGCTTCCGAAATCATCAGTTCACGATAAAAAACCTTGAGTTCTTCATCTTTAATATTTTCTGTAAGGACTTTAAATCGTTCGCAACTGCGTGCTTCAATCATCGCTGCAAAAAGCATTTTGTCCACGATCAAATCATCACGATTTCCCCCTTTTTGAATAAAATTAACCAATTCATTTACATAATCATCTTTGCGCGTTCGCCCGAACGAGTAGCCTCTTTTTTTGATGATTTCATGAACTTGATTGAAGTGATCAAGCTCTTCTTGAGCAATGGCCAATAACTCGGTTACAATTTCTGGATATTCAGGAAGCATGGTAATTAAACCAATGGCATTGGTTGCCGCTTTTTGTTCACACCACGCATGGTCCGTTAAAATTTCTTCTAAATTTCCTTCTGCAATATTTGCCCAACGAGGGTCTGTAGGTAACTTCAGCTTAAACATTATTAAAAATTTAGCGTAAAAATAAGGATAAGAAATTGAGATTTAAAGACTTTTAAGAATTTTTATATAATTAACACGGAATGAACGCGGAATCCTAAAAAACTTCTAACATTGTATTGCAAGTGACACGTAATGAATACGAAATATTAACCCAAAAAATAAACTAGTATGGAAACAAAAAGTATGATCCCAAACCTGTATTCTAAAGTTTTGGTGTTTTTAAGCACCGTTTTATTTTCGTTTATGACTTTTGCTCAAGATAAGGAAGGTTCAGCTGATGTTAATGTCACTACCACGACAACATCTACAGAAACAGAATGGTACACCAATCCTCTATATCTGGTTATTGGAGCCGTTGTTTTAATTATTATTATCGCTTTAATCGCAAGAGGAGGTGGTAATAAAAGTTAAACCAAAACCCATTTTTGATTGTTGAAACCGCTATTGAGCGGTTTTTTTGCGTAAAATTTCTAAGGTTTTCCAGCCAAAAGCATCTACTTTTTTCAAAAGTTCGGCAATAACAATAGCTAAACCAATATTAATAGGGTAGATGATTAACATTAAAACAACCCAATTCATTTGATCTTTAAGTGGAACAACTAAAAAATAGACTATTGAAGAGCTGATTCCTTGGGCAAAATAATAGAAAATGGCGTTTTTCCCTATGTAGCAAATGAAATTATTCTTTTCAATTTTTAATCGATTATAAAGGACAAATAAGGTTGTCAACGAAAATAAAGTCCAAATGATGTACGGAATTTTAGGCGGAAACTTCTGCTTGTTGATTTTATAGAACATGTCGGCGCCGTAATACCAAAACATTCCAAAAAGAGCTACCGCAACCAATCCGTAAAGAACAGGAATCATTTTTGTTGGTATTTTTTTGCCTTTCAATTGATGCGCAATTAAGAAAACAGCCATGTAGAACGCCACATAACCTACTTGTCCTGAAGGATAATATTGTGGGAAAATGTTGAAGATGATGGTTAAACCAAAGCAAAGCCCAATAAACCAATTGATATGTTTTGGAAAGAATTTAAGAATAAGAACTCCAAAAACCGTTAGAATAAAATAGACTTTCAAATACCAAAAGCTACCCATTACTACTGGGAATGTGTCTGCATTTGAATAAGAATGCAAATACCAGTTTCCTAAATTCTGCCATTGAGGTTCGTAGGAAATGTTTTGTGGAACGTATTTAGACCCAAATGTTGAATAGAAATCTTTGAGCCATTGCAAATCAAAAAATGAAAGTCCGAAAACCTTAAAGAACCAATCCATAAAGAAAAGGAAAGTCACGAAAATCATGTACGTAATTTGTAATTTCAGTAAGCGATAAAACGTTTTTTCGATGTTATTGCCCGAAGTTATACCACTAAGCGCGTAAAAAAGAGCCACGTCGAAAACCAAAGACAAAACACGTATTTCTGGTTTGATGTAGAATTGACCCGACCAAAAAGCCGTGTGTATAAAGATAATAGAAAGAGTTGCAAGTCCTTTTGCAAAATCAATATAGAGATCTCTTTTCATCGTTTTTCGTTGAATTTATATGAGGGTAAATATATCATTTATGACTAAAATAGCATATTTATTCTCGGAAAAATCAAAAAAAAGAATTGCAAGTGTTTGTACATCAATAATTATTGTTATCTTTGCACCTCGAATTATATAGAATAACTAACAAAAATTTATAAACAATGTTTGCAATTGTAGAAATAGCAGGGCTTCAATACAAAGTTGAGCAAGACCAGAAGTTGTTTGTGAACCGTTTGAAAGGAGAAAAGGGAGATAAAGTATCTTTCGACAAAGTTCTTCTTACTGTAAACGGAGCAATCACTGTAGGCGCCCCAGCTGTAGGCGGTATCACTGTTGATGCCGAAATCGTTGATCACCTAAAAGCGGATAAAGTAATCGTTTTCAAAAAGAAAAGAAGAAAAGGATACGCTGTAAAAAATGGTCACAGACAATCATTAACGCAAATCGTTATCACAGGAATTACTGGATTTGACGGTGCTGCTAAGAAGCCAGCTAAAAAAGCGGCTCCTGCAAAAGAAGAAACAACAACTTCTAGCAACCCAAACTCTGATCACAAAACAGTAAACTTCGGTGAAGATCACGAATTGAACTATCACTTAAAGAAAAACAACCTTTCTCAGTCTAAAGACAACAGAGAATTGTTGATCACTTTAGGAAAAGCATTGAAAGTTGAGTTGGAGAAAAACATCCTAACTCACGAAGAAGTTGATGCGCTTATCGAAAAGCACATTACTGAATTTAAAGCACTTAACAAATAAAACCGTAGAATAAAATGGCACACAAAAAAGGAGTCGGTAGTTCCAAGAACGGTAGAGAATCTCACTCTAAAAGATTGGGTGTAAAGATTTTCGGAGGACAAGAAGCAATCGCGGGTAACATTATCGTGAGACAAAGAGGTACGCAACACCACCCAGGTGAAAACGTGGGAATGGGTAAAGACCACACTTTATTTGCTCTTGTAGATGGAAAAGTAGTTTTCAGAAAGAAAGCAAACAACAGATCTTTTGTATCTGTAGAGACTAACGCGTAATTTAATAAAACGCTATATAAAAATCCTGCACTTGTGCAGGATTTTTTGTTTTATGTCGATGGATAGATTTAGGTGAGAGATGCTGTTAGGAGGATGAAAAATTCTATTTTATCTTTATTTTCCAATACAATATTAGAAGTAATTGGTGTTATTTCAATGTGAGTGTGTTGGTGGAGCGGTATTCGTTATATAAATATCGTATGCTTCAACGGATAAAGCAATAAGAAAAAGGATATTCAAAAATAAGGCGCATAATAACACTCTTCTCTTATATTCTAGATCGATAAATTTTAATAAGCTTATACTTATTGAGAGTGTTAGTATTATTAAGAATGGAATAATCATTGGCATCCAATCAATATGTAGAATCCAGTTTGACTTTTTTTCAGGACTTATTGGGATGTAATAACTACCTATTAAAAAGACAGTTAACTGAATTATAATCAAAATTACATTAATTAGTAAATGGGTATTTGTTGCTTTGTTATTTGAGTAACTATTCACGATTTCTAAAATGTATTAGAAATTAATCTGAAAGCCAGCTTTAATGCCGAATTTTGAGATATCTGGTTTGTTGAGGTAGTTTCCTCGCCAGTTGAAGTCTACACGGAAGATTCTAAAGTTTCCTAGTCCGATATTCTCAATCCCGAAACCGTATTCAAAATAAACCTGTTGATCTGGTGCAGAATATTTCCAATTTTCAAGATTAATATTCTTTGAAGCATCATTAAGGGTTCCGTAAGCGGCTCGGAAAATCCCGATTTCGCGAAGTTTCAGCTTCTTAATCAAGGGGATGTACGAAAGTATCTTTCCATTAAAATGATGTTCAAAATGCATCGTTGCATACGTATCTGCAACAAATTCGTAATAATTAAGCTGCGAAAACGTATTTGAAGCCAAACTATACGATTGGTTTCCTGGAATGACATTTTGTAATGCTAAAGGAACGGTGTCGAAGTTTTTCCCCGCTTCAACGGTAATAATTGATTTTCCCCAAGTCGCTAATAAAATCGGCTGGGTATATAAAAACTGCAGTTTGTTATAATTGAAATCCGAATTAAACAAATCCTCAATACCACGGGTATATTTCAAAACGAAGGTTGGATTCAACGCTGTGTGTTCGTAGCGATCAACTCCCGTTTGTGAATATTTTGCTTTAGGTCGAGCAATTAAACTTAAGGTTACGTGGGAGTCATTCACGGTTTTTCTCAAAACATCGTCTCGATAATAATGTAAATTGAATCCAGGATTTGCAGAACGAATACTTTGCATCGTTCCATCTAGCCTAATTTGAAAGTTCTTAATTGGTTCTATTGAAGCAAACACGTTGGTTTGATTAACATCGCTTAAACTTGCGTTTTCACCACGAGCAAATAGAGACGACGACGCAAAAGAACGGGACATAATCCCATCATCGTTGGTCAACTGAACTCCAAGTTGCATAATATCTCTTCGGGTTCCAGCACCGATAATTAAGCGGTTTTTTCTATTGATAATGCCTTTGGCTTCTGCTCCGTATTTAAATTTCTGATCTTTAAAACCATACGCTCCGTATCCTTGAATTCTCCAAGGATCATTTTGAGAAAAATACGTTCTTGCTCCTAAACGAAGTCGAGTTCCTTCAACATCATTAAATCCAAATGTAGAATACAAATCTCCAATATCAATGACTTTTCCAACATTGAAATAGCCAGAACCTAAGGTTTCGTAGAGTTTGATAAAACGTTTAAACTTCGGAACATCATTCAGTTGATCAAGCATTTCGTAAACACCCGATTCCGATTTGCTTAATGAATCCGTTCGGCTAGTTTCCCAGAACTCATCTCCCTTTGCTAAGCTTGCGTTGGTTTTGGGTTCTTCTTTCGTTTCGAAAATTTTGTCGTCTAAAGGTTTGTCAAATTCATATCCTGAGTATTTTACCGTCTTTTTAGACGTCATCCCTTTAGCGTTTTTGTTTTTCGATGTCAGCGAAAGATCAAATTCCATATACGTTCGGAATGGTAAAAATGTCTCCAAATCCGGGTTTGAGTATTCAAACTCTGCATAAACCTGATTCACAAAGTTGACATTCATTTTATGCGTAGACTTCAACGTCACCTTAACAACCGCGTACGTGCTTGTGGAAATGTACAAATAGCCTTTAAATGCGAGAACGTCTTTACGTTTTGGTTCATACGAAATGGTATAAACTTCTTCGCCACCTTCAGTTGTGTTGTCTAATAATTGATATTCGTACGTACTAAATCCATCTGTGGAAATTGGACTTTGAAAACCAATATTGAAGAAATTAATCGTGTTGTCGTAGATGTTGATTTCTTTGAAAAGGTTTTTCGCCGTTAAAGCAAGCGTTTCGTTTTCTTCGAAGCCAGATGTTTTTTGAGCAATAATTTCTTTTTTGCTCTGTTTATTTGGTTTGTTTTTACCAAAATTTTTATAAACGGATTCGTTTAGGAAAACGGGTAGTGCTAGCTTTCCATTTGCAGTAGAATCGGCATAATCGAACATGAAATCAATCTTGTTGAAGATTTTCTTTTTCATGAACGCGGAATCGATATTGTTAAGATCGAATTCTATTTTCTCGTATTCGTCGAATTGGTAGGTTGTAAATTTGTCGAGACCGTTATCTTTCTTACGTTTCCAAACTTCTTTAAGAATAGCGTAGGCGGGATTTTCTTTTTTGTTTTTGTATTTAACCGTTTTTTTACTTAGCGTTACGGCTTCGATTTCCTTTGTAGCAGCGGAATCAGCTTTCTTTTGTTGCCCAAAAGATAGCAACCCAAAGCATAGGAAAATGGTGAAGAAAAAACGGTTCGTCATATACATAAAAAAAGTCCTTTTTACAGGAACGTGCAAAGGTATGCATTAGCTTACTAAAACTATGCCTTATGTTGTTTTGAAACCATTTTTTTATGATTTTTTTATGAATTGAAGTAAAGGAAAAAGCCAATATCGAGAGATATAGGCTTTGTGTATGTCATTTGCTTGAGTTTATTTCGCAAGTTTAACCGAACTTCTAAAATAATCTTGCATTTTTTTTGTAGCGTCTTTTAGCTTATTAGTGCGGCTTTCGTGCAAAGCGTTCACTTTTTTCGTAAGATCTTTCAAGGTCATACGAAGAAGTCGCATTTTCGCAAGACTGCTTCTTTTTTTATTTTTTCTGCTGTTTGACTTCGTTGCTTTGCTCGATTTTTCCACCATTTCATAGATAGATTGGTTCGAGTTGACAATGTTATGAGATTCCTCAACTAGCTTTTTAAGATTCGACTCCATACGTTCTCTTTTTTTGAGGTTATTTATTTGATTTTCTTACTTACCTAAGATACAAATTTTTTATTGATGAAATCACAAACTGCGAAATGTCACAAATTTCCTTTATAAATCGCCTATTTCAGTGATTCCCTCCATGATTGATTCTAGTTGTTCAGCAATTTCAATAAACTGATTAACGGTCAACATTTTGGTATAAATCATTCCGTGAGTTGCTTTTAGCAAATGTGATTTGTTGAAAATGAAATAATCTTTCCCCAAAACCAATTGAATCTGACGCATTTGATTCACCCATGTTTTTTGAGCCACATCACTGAATGTTCCGTCGTATTCATAGCTTGGGAAAGAAGCGTCAACTTGCGTGATATAACTTTCTTCAAACGAATTCTGCAAAATATGAAGATCATTCAACGTTACAGGAACGATAATGTCTGCTTCTGCAGGATGATATCGGAACCAAACATTTCGGTAGCCCATGATTTTTACGTGCGAAAGATCTTTTTCTTTTGACCATTCTTTAACGGCTCCAGCAATGGCTTGCAGCACTTTGTAATGCGTGTCTGGTCCACTTCCTTCAGGATCCATAACCAAACTAATCATCGTGGGTTGATATTGTCTAAACTGATCTAAAATTGGAACAATGTCTCGGTTTTTCTCAGGCTGTTCCGTAAAGATTTTCCCTTTATAAAACCCTAATCGTAAATGATGAACGTTACTTACCGGAATTCCATAATGTCCCCAAACCAATTCTTCTTCAAACTCACGAATCATACCTTTCAGTTTTTGAACGTCCGGTGAATTCACGGAACCAGGATAGGTTTCTTCCAAATCAACAATGATTTCCTTGATTTTCACAACAACTTCTTCTTCAGATTTCGGATGGTAAATATCGGTGACAATTCGTACCAAACGGTGAGCAAGTCCACGATCTTTTTCGTATTGATTTTTCTCTGAAACGCCATCTAGGAAGTGCGAAACGTCTTTTCCCCACCAATCGTTAAATCCAGCTTCAAAATAGTTTTCCATTTGAAGCATCTGAACTTCTCCCGCAGTGATGAAGTCTAATGTATTGTATAAGGATTTGATGACGTATGCGTTCGTTACCGCATTAAATCCACTTGTTAACACCGAAAAATGCAATTCGTTATTCGGTTTGCTTACTTGGAAATTAATATACGGCATAATTCCAAGAGGAATATCGTCGTGATGCGGTCCTGTATGATAAACAACTTGATTGTCTTCCGCATCCATTCCTGCTTCAAGCTTACGTAAAACAATATCGATGACTTCGTTTTTCGTGTTTTCTGATAAATTTGGAATTAATGAACAGTATTTATCCGCCTTTAAATCATCTAGCGTAAGATCCGAAACGTATTTCTGAAGTTTTAAACTTAAATCAATAACCGAGCGAAGTGTTTTTTCTTCTGACCAAACATCATTTTGATAATACATTTCGACACGATCTTCAAGAAGTTTTGCGGCACCAATAGTTATGTAGAAACGGCTGTTCTTGCAACGTTGCAATACACTTGCGGGATACGTAACATCTATAGGGCTTTCAAGCGAGTTTTTGATAATTTCGGCTTTCGATTCACCAGCAGCAAAAATTAGAGCTACTGCGTCTGGATTGTAGGTGATCGTTTCCAAACCAATAGTAATTACTAATCTGTTTCGTGAAATTTCAATTCCACCTAAATCCCCAGCGGAAGCAGCTTGCGTTTCGAAGTTTGTACTTGTCAATCGGGTTGTTGAAAACGTATCAGAACCTTTGATGTTGAATGCAATATGACCATCAGGGCCAATTCCGCCCAAAAAGAAGCCAATTCCGCCCAAAAAGAAGCCAATTCCGCCTTTGTCTCTAATTTTTTGTTCGTACTTTGAACACCAATTATCAATGATAAATATAGATTCTTGCTGAATTTTTTCTGTTTTTGTTTTGGCTTCACGATAGCGTAAAGAAAGGTCAATGGAGTAGTCTGGGAAAACTTCTTTGAAGTGTCTTCCTTCATATAATGTGATTTCATCCGAGTTAATAAGCAATGCGTTTTCGGGGTTTAGTCCAAAACCTTCAATGTAATATTTGCTTACGTATTGATGAAAACTGTTGTGTTGATCGGGAGATATTGGGTAGAACTCATCGATTTGAACAAAATGCAACCCGCTAAGATCTGGTTTTGAAATATGGCTTAAACCATAAGTGTCACGATATTTTTTGCCAGTTTCATTGTCCCAGTTTGTAAGTAGAAATTGCGTGTACTTAATAAAGAACTCAGGCGTTTTTCCAGTTGGTAAACTAATGACTCCATTTGGATTTTCGCTTACCCATTCTAAAAAGCGTAAAGCGGTCATTAAACCAAGTTTTGGAAAGTTGTCTACGGTGATGTAAGGAATTTGAGTTGAAATTTTTGGCGCACCAGATTGTTGGTAGAACGATTCTTCTACTTTTGAATTGAAATTCATAAATGTTTTGTGTTGTTTTGGTGAGCTTTAAAATTACATATTCCTGATGAAACACAATTAAAAAAGTTTGGTTTTTTTTAAATATGCAGTTTTGTAAACTTTGAGAATTGATTTTGAAAGATATTATATCTGTAAAATAGTGCTTTTGTCTTATTTTGTTATTATATTTTGCCTTGTTCAATACCCAAGTTGAGTGATGATTTCAAGGAATGGAGACCTAGTTTTAAAATAGAGTGTACCTTTTTGTATGCCTTTATTAATTAAATCTGTATGAAATTTAAACACTAGCACAATCCAACAAATCCCCAAAAACTCTTGTAAACTCTTAAAAGATAGTATAAAATAAAAAAAGACTTACATTTCTGTAAGTCTTTTTGCTCCTCCTGCTGGGCTCGAACCAGCGACCCTCTGATTAACAGTCAGATGCTCTAACCAACTGAGCTAAGGAGGAATGTCCTTTGTTTTAAGTGGTGCAAATATATAACGAAAAATGATTCACACCAAATATTTCTAGAACTTTTTTTAATCTTTTTAATTAAAATTTCCCAACTATAAGCTTAAATATGTCATTTCCAAATATTAACACCATTAGGCCAAGTAAGAAAATAACTCCAATCATTTGGGCATTTTCTAAAACTTTCTGCGGAACAGGCTTTCCTGTGATCATTTCCCATAGTGTGAAAATCACGTGACCGCCGTCTAATCCTGGAATTGGAATCAAGTTAATGAAGGCTAACCAAATTGAAAACATTGCTGTAAATGCCCAAAATGCATCCCAATCAATTGAATAATTATTGTGCGCATCTTTTGAAACCGGCATTTGATTGATGATTCCGATAGGGCCTGATACATTTTTGTATCCTTTAACCTTTTTATTGAAAACCAATTTGAATGATTTAATTTGATAGGTTAAACTTTCAATAGTTTGTGTAAAACCACGGGTAACAGATTGTCCAAATGAATAATCTTTGTGAGTTTCGTATTTCAATAACTGCTTGTAAGGAAGAACTCCAATAGTTCCATCTTCTTTTACCGGTATAGTAAGATCAACTGGATTTCCATTTCTCAAAACTTGTAAATCAACTGTTTTTCCAGCTTTTGGTCTAACTAATGGAGCAAGTTCATCGTTGAATTCAATTTCTTTCCCATCAATTTTAGTAATGATATCGCCTTGTTTCAATCCCGCCTTCAAAGTACTTTCGTGTATAATCGTGTCCATAACAGGCTTGATTCTTGGTGAAAGAAAGCCTCTTGGGTCTGGAGATTGGAAAGCTTCTGCTTTTCCTTCGTCATTCGTCTGGAAAGTTACTTCTTTACCGTCTCGTAAAACAGTTACGTGATCACTTAATAAAACGTCAAGAGCCAATTTTCTAAAGTTTGGTTGAACTTTACCATCGACAGTTAAAATTTCATCACCGTCATGGAAGCCCATTTTTTTGGCTGCTGTGGAGTATTTTAAAGGTTCCGTAATTTTTGAAGAATCAAAAATAGATTCCCCGTTTTTGAACACCAATGCGGAAAAAATGAACCACGCTAAGAAAAAGTTAACGGTAACACCTCCTAACATGATAATTAATCGTTGCCAAGCCGGTTTGGATCTGAATTCCCAACTTTGAGCAGGTTTTTTCAATTGCTCAATATCCATGCTTTCATCAACCATTCCGGCGATTTTTACATAGCCACCCATCGGCAGCCATCCAATTCCGTATTTGGTGTTTTCAGGATATTTTCTCCAATCGTCGTCCGAAAGTTCATCTAAATCAAGTGGAACTTCTTTTTTCTCGCCATTTACTTCAATAACTTTCGTGTCTGGAAGGTTTTTCGAAAAGAATTTGAATTTCCAAGAACCTTTAATTTTCTTCATTGAGAAAATTGAAAACCAAGGGTCGAAGAATAAAAAGAATTTCTCTGCTCGAGTTCTGAACCAACGAGCTGGTAAAAAGTGCCCGAGCTCATGTAATACGACAAGAATTGATATGCTTAGTACAAACTGAAATATTTTTAATGCTAATTCCATTAATGTATTTTAAAATTAAAGATTTGCAAATGTAAGGATTATCAAAACTATGCCAAAGAAAAAGACCCTCGTAAAGAGAGTCTTTTTGTCTTATTTTGAAATAGTTCTACTTAGTTAAAAGTATATTTAAACCCTAAGCTAAATCTTCCTGCTTCAAAATTTGAATCGTTTGTAAGGTTCCACCAAGGCTTCCAGTCAAAATGCATTGCCAATGGAGCAGATGGAATTTTGTACTCAAGTCCTAGTTGTGGTCTAATTGCAACAAAAGTTTTGTCGTTGTTTCCTCCGTTTACAAAGCTTAACTGAGGACCAACACCAACGTACCAGCCTAAACCTCTAGCACCACCGATGCTTTGGTTATACGTATAGTCGGCTCCAATAGTAGTAACATTGTCACCGAATAAAACCTGTACGTTACCAGCATTTTTTCCATCAAAAGAATGTTTGTACTGAGGCCCAACTAAAGTTTGGCCATCTCCTAAATCGATTGCAATACCTAAAGCATTTTTGTATTGTTGAGCGTTAACATTAGCTGTACCCACAGCTGTTACAAGTGCAATTGCTGCAAAAGAAAATAAGTTTTTCATAATATGTTTTTTAAAGTTTATTTAAATTTTTAAAGATTAATGCTTAATCCTAAGCCTCCACGATTTCCAACTTCAATAAAGGCTCCAAATTTTTCTGTAAAGAAATAACGGAACCCAACATGAGCTCCAAAATCAAATGAGTTTCCAACAATTCCCATTGTGATTCCTGGATAAATATCCATTCGGTCATCTAGATTTAAGGCGTCTTGAAGGTGGTAGTTTGCTCTACCATGAATGGTGAAATCCGAATTTTCGTTTTTATCACCAAAAAAGAAACCCACTCCTGCTCCAACAGATATCGCATCTGCAACACCATAATCATAGCTTCCTTTGATTCCTAAACCTTCACTACCATAGATGTTTAAAGCGACTTGTGCTTTTTGATCACCTTTGCCACTCCATGCTTGCGAAAATGCCATTTGACTTCCTACTAAGAGCGCTGCTCCAATAAAAAATTTCTTCATATTCAATAATCTTTTTTATCTCTAACAAAAATAAGACCATTTTATTTTCTAGTTTAACATTATTACGGGAAAAATTTATAATTTTAATCGGTGTTTATAAAAGATATTGTGATGACCTGTTTAAAAATTACAGCCCTGAATTTGGATATTCAGTGGAAAAACCAAGAGGAGAACTTTGAATTAATTTCGAAAGAAATTCAAAATGTAGAAACGGACGTTTTGCTCCTGCCAGAGATGTTTTCCACGGGTTTTTGTATGGAGCCCGCAGAGATTGCTGATGGTGATGAAGTGACTTTGAATTGGATGAAAAATCTAGCCCATAAACGTGGTTTCGCTGTGGCGGGAAGTGTTTCAATCGCTGAAAATGGGAAATTCTTCAATCGCTTCTATTTTGTTGAACCCAATGGACGTTATCATTTTTATGATAAACGGCATTTGTTTTCATATTCTGGTGAAGATGAGGTGTATTCAAAAGGGAAAGATCGGGTTGTTTTCAATTATAATGGCGTTAGGATCTTGCTTCAAGTATGTTATGACCTTCGTTTTCCGGTTTTTGCGCGCAATATAAACGATTATGATTTGGCTTTATATGTTGCTAATTGGCCTGAAGCTCGAGTTGATGCTTGGCGAACGCTTTTGAAAGCACGTTCTATTGAAAATCAAGCCTATGTTTTTGGGGTGAACCGAATTGGTGTCGATGGAAATAATCTAAAGTATGAGGAAAGCACCGATTGTTATTTCCCTGACGGAAGTATTGTTTCTGAAAAAAAAGGGGATTTAGTTACGGCTCGAGTGGATTTGGATGTTTTGGATGTTTTTAGAAAAAGATTTCAATTTCTAAATGATGCGGATTCGTTTCAACTAGATATTTAGTTTTCGATAGTTTTTTTCAAATTGAATAAAAAAAAGCCGCACTCAGTGCGGCTTTTTGTTGTTTATTATCTTGTGAACAAAAGTTCTCTGTATTTGGTCATTGGCCAAAGCTCGTCGTCTACCATCATTTCTAATGCGTCTGAACCTTCGCGAATCACATCAAACAAAGGCTTTACTTTGTTACAGTAAGCGTTAGCTTGTTTGTGAGTGTCAGTGGTATTTTTCGCAGTTTCCTTTTCTTTAAGAAGTTCGTCAACTCCTAATTTGATTTTAGAAACGTTTTCGGAAATCTGAGTAATCAAACTGATTTGCTCTTTTCCTAAAACCTTAAATTCTTTATCACCAAAGATTTCTTTAAGACCTTTTACGTTCTCAATTAATCTGTTTTGATAATTAAGAGCCGCTGGAATAATATGGTTTCTTGCGATATCAGCCAAAACTCTAGCTTCGATGTCGATAACTGTTGAATATTTCTCGAATTTGATTTCGTTTCTCGCTTCGAATTCTCTGTGAGAATAAATTTTTAGTTCTTCAAAAAGCTCTGAAAATTTTGGATTTAATTCTTGCTTTAAAGCTTCTGGTGTTGTTTTGTGATTGTTCAATCCTCTTTTCTTAGCTTCTTTTGCCCAATCGTCAGAATAACCATCACCTTCGAACAAAATTGTTTTTGATTGTTTGATGTATTCTCTCAATACATTAAAAATCGCTTCGTCTTTTTTGAGTCCGCCCTCGATTAATGCATCAACTTCTGTTTTGAAAACTCGAAGTTGTTTTGCAGCGATGGCATTCATCACCGTCATTACTTCCGCACAGTTTGCAGAAGAACCAACCGCACGAATCTCGAATTTATTTCCTGTAAAAGCGAAAGGCGATGTTCTGTTTCGGTCTGTGTTGTCCAAAAGGATTTCAGGGATTTTACCAACAACGTTCAGTTTTAATTCTGTTTTTTCTTCTGGAGATAATTTCCCGTCGGTTACTTTTTCAAGTTCTTCCAAAACGCTAAATAGTTGACTTCCGATAAACGCAGAGATAATTGCTGGTGGTGCTTCGTTAGCTCCCAAACGGTGATCGTTACTTGCTGAAGCAATACTTGCTCTCAACAAATCTGCATAATCGTGAACCGCTTTCAATGAATTCACGAAGAATGTCAAGAACTGTAGGTTTTTCTTTGGATTTTTCCCTGGACTTAAAAGGTTTTCACCTGTATCTGTCGCCAAACTCCAGTTGTTGTGCTTTCCACTTCCGTTAACACCTGCGAAGGGTTTTTCATGGAATAAAATATGGAAATGGTGTTTGTGTGCAATTCTCGCCATAATGTCCATCAGCAAAGAGTTGTGGTCAACTGCAACGTTACATTCTTCAAACATCGGCGCCAATTCGAACTGATTCGGAGCAACCTCGTTGTGGCGTGTTGTAACTGGAATTCCCAACTTCATACATTCGATTTCCAATTCTTTCATGAAGTTCATCACTCTTGTAGGAATGGATCCGA
The DNA here is from genome assembly GCF_059509915.1 of Kaistella sp. CFF1-2. Lineage (NCBI taxonomy): Bacteria > Pseudomonadati > Bacteroidota > Flavobacteriia > Flavobacteriales > Weeksellaceae > Kaistella > Kaistella sp. CFF1-2. Next base: position 438,685 of record NZ_JCAKLF010000002.1, on the reverse strand, counting down.
AATAATGATCATCTAATTGCTGTCCTTTTGCTGGTGAGTGTCCAAGCAATGTTTTGCCCGTTAACACCAAGTCTGGACGAGAAATATATAAGGCAGAATCTACCAAGAAATATTCCTGCTCCCAGCCTAAAGTTGGTGTTACTTTTGTGATGTTTTTATCGAAATAAGCTTTACAAACGTCTGTAGCAGCTTCGTCAACTGCGTTTAAAGCACGTAGTAAAGGTGTTTTATAATCTAAAGTTTCGCCTGTGTAAGAGATAAAAATCGATGGGATACAAAGTGTTGTTCCCATGATAAATGCTGGCGAAGTTGGATCCCAAGCTGTATAGCCTCTTGCTTCAAATGTGTTTCTAATTCCCCCATTTGGGAAAGAAGATGCATCAGGCTCTTGCTGAATTAACATTCCGCCGTTGAAACGCTCGATCGCTCTGTCGCCTTCAATTGGTGTAAAGAATGAATCGTGCTTTTCTGCAGTTGTCCCTGTTAATGGCTGAAACCAGTGCGTGTAGTGCGTTACACCTTTGGACATCGCCCAATCCTTCATGGCAACTGCAACTTGATCTGCAATATGTCTTTGGATTTGAGTTCCTTTTTTGATTGCATCCATAATAGAATTGAATGCTTCTTTTGTTAAATACTCTCTCATAGTGTATTCTGAAAACACGTTGTTGCAGAATAATTCTGAAAGTTTTACGGGAACGTCCACGAAATTGTCTTTTCTGTAATCTCTAAATGGAAGTTCTGCTAAGGCTTTAAATCTTAATGTTGACATCAGCTTATATTTTGATAGGGCAAATTTATAAAAAAATTGAAAAAAAATTCAATTACCCCTATTTTTTTTAGGGGTGTTGTACAAATTTAACATTTAAATTTGGTTTCCGATCTCATTAATGAAGGTTCATATAAATGTAATCGCCTTTTAATTCTAGATTCTTTAGTTTTTAGTAAACTTGTGAAATTTTTAAACATTAACTATATTCCGTATCTTTGTCGACTTTTCTAAAATCAAAATCTATGGCAAATTCAAGAGCAAGAGAAACTACAGAAGCAATTGAGAAACTTTATGTATCAATGCGTCACCTTTTTTATAGAGGCTTTTTCAAGCCGTCAGGAATCTCAGGAGAGTCTTTACGATCTCTTTTGATGATTATTGCGCCTGAAATTTACGGTTCCATGGGAGTTCCTAATAAGATAGAACTCGATGGACTTTTGTATGTTCTTGATCGTTTGCCTGAAGGTATTGAGGAAACACCTTTTGTTCATTTAACATCAGATGAAGGTTTTGAAAAAGGAAGTTTTGAAGTGATTGTTCCAAAAAAACGTCGTAGAAATTGTTATCGTATCGACGAGTATCAAATGAATATTGAGGTTTTGTTGGGAAGATCAGAGATTTATGATATCCTAACGCACCTTACCTTCTTATATATAGAAGCGGATAAAATCCGTGAACTTGCTTATAATAAAGATGAAGAATACAAACCAACACGCGCTTGGCATATTATTGAAGAGGTTGCTATTGGTGAGAAAAAATACAGTCGTAAAGAAAAAGAAGTTGCTTTAATTCACCTTTCGTCGCTTTTAGGAAGAACGTTTGATGAGACTTTAAATGCATATCATAGTTTTGGGGATGATCAGAATCCAGATCGTTTGTTCAAAATCATTTATCATTTAGGAAGAGCGAGTTTAGATGATTTGTTAGGAATTCGTGAGCGTGAAGTTTTCTTCAGTGCGATTTTGAGAGAGCGAGTAGGTCATCACTTGTTTGGTGATCGCTGGGCGAATAATGTAAAACGTGTTTTGGTAGAAAACCAGTTGCAAATGCGTCCACTTCACATTATTTCGGCAAATATGCACTCGGTGAAGAACATGATTTACGGAAATGATGCATTAGGAAAAAAATCGGATGGAACGGTCGATTACAAAATGTATGAAGAAATCAGCAATAAGAAGGCGCTTCAAGATAAAGTTTTAGATTTTTCATCCAAACAAGGTTTGATTTATATTGATGATCAAAGTGGAAGTAACATCGATGTTCAGATTATCGATTTGAGCAAAGTGAAGTTGAAAAACACACCGTTTGCAAAATCTAATTTCTCCGGTGATGATGTGGTTTTGGTTTTTGATTATGCGTTTGGAGAGCAGGCGTACGAAATCATGGACGAATTACTTAGACCGTACGAAAGTGCAGGAGAAGTCTATACCATGAAGGTGAAATCTATTTCCATTATGGGGAAAGCAGGGATTTTGGAAGGCACGAAAGGCGATATTATGATTCCAACGGCGCATATTTTCGAAGGAACTGCAGATAACTATCCTTTTAAAAACGCATTAGAGCTTTCTGATTTTGAAGATGATGAAATCAAAGCCTACGAAGGAACGATGATTACCGTTTTGGGAACTTCGTTGCAGAATAAAGATATTCTCTCGTATTTCATGAATACATCGTGGCGAGCAATTGGACTAGAAATGGAAGGAGCGCATTATCAGAAGGCGATTCAGGTGGCTTCAAAAATTAGACATCACATTTCCGAAGACCTTTTCCTTTGTTATGCGTATTATGCTTCGGATAATCCATTAGAGACGGGAAGTACATTATCTTCGGGGGGGTTAGGATTGACGGGAGTAAAACCAACCTATATGATTACCATGCGAATTCTAGAAAAAATCTTGAATTCAAGTACAAAATAAAATACAGAAATCAGTCGATTTTTAGAAACTGTAACCTTGAAAACCTCGTGTTTTCAAGGTTTATTTTTTAAATATTGCTTATCTTTCGACTCAAAATTGTTGAAATCATGAATAAGCAGTTATTTTTTCTATTTGTTATTTTAGGTTCTTGGCTCTCGGCGCAGCGAGCTCCTTATTATCAGCAGTATGCGAAATATAAGATGGAGATTGATGTGGATGCACCCAATTTTACATACACGGGGAAGCAAACGTTACAATACACCAATAATTCTCCAGACGAATTAAAAGAAGTGTATTTTCATTTGTATTGGAATGCGTTTCGACCAGGTTCAATGATGGATCAGCGTGTTCAAAATCAAGGAAAAACCGGTGATAGCCGATTGCATAAAGACGGGATTTCTCGTTTGTCACAGATTCCGAAAGGGGAAGAAGGTGCTCAAAACATCCATTGGATCAAGCAAAATGGAAAAGATCTGAAATTTGAAGTTCAGGAAACCATTATGAAAGTGTATTTGAATACACCTATCAAACCCAATTCTTCGACAACATTTACTTTAGAATGGGATACGAATATTCCATATCAAATTCGTAGAGCAGGGCGTAATAACCGCGAAGGGGTTGATATGACGATGACGCAATGGTACCCAAAAATAGCGGAATATGATTACGAAGGTTGGGCAACATTTGACTACATCGGAAGAGAATTCCATGCACCTTTTGCTGATTTTGATGTAAGTATTAAAATCGATAAAGACTATGTTGTTGGAGCAGGAGGAACGCTTCAAAATCCATTAGAAGTAAAAGGATATTCTTCGAATGCGAATGTGAAATTCGACGATCAAAATAAAGCAGTTTGGAAGTGGAATGCGAAAAAAATGTTGGATTTTGCTTGGGCAGCCGACAAAGATTTTTCCGTGGATAGTTTTTCAATTATTGACGGACCAAAAGTATATTACGTTTATCAAAAATCCGATAAAACCTTATTTTGGGAACAGTCTAAACCCTATGTAACGAAGTTTTTCCAATTGATGAATGCAAATTTCGGCAGATATCCGTATCCATCGTATTCGTTTGTTCAGGGTGGTGATGGCGGTATGGAGTACGGAATGGCAACGATGATGTTGGGTGAAGCGAAAACTTTGGAAGGCTTAGTCGGTTTAATGGTTCACGAAGGGGCACATTCCTGGTTCCAGCAGGTGGTTGCAACCAACGAAAGTATGCGTCCATGGATGGATGAAGGCTTTACAAGTTATGCTGAAGATTTTGTCATGTATCGCTTGTTTCCTCCAAAAAATCCAATCCCGAACCCGTATGTTCCGGCGATTAATAGCTATGTAAAATTTGTAAAAGGTGGTTTAGAAGAGCCGGCGGTTTGGTTGGCCGATCATCACGATAACGGGAGCGCGTATAGCGTTTCTTCCTACACGAAAGGAGAGTTGTTTTTAGTACAACTTGGATACATTGTTGGTGAGCAAAAAGTAAATGAAATCATGCGTGAATACTATCGTTTGTGGAGTTTTAAACATCCTAATGAAACCGATTTTATGCATATCGCACAGAAACTTTCAGGAATGGATTTGAAATGGTTTTACCATTATTGGATCAACACGACAAACACCATTGATTACGCAGTAAAAAATGTAGTTTATGGTGATGATGAAACGACCATAACGTTAGAAAATAGAGGAACGCTTCCGATGCCTATTGATTTTTCAATTTTGACGAAGGATAAGCAAGTTGTAAATTATCAAATTCCACTAAATATGACTCATACGTGGAAATCTAAAGATATCTATGGTGATTTTAAAACACTTTCGTACTGGCCGTGGACTCAAAAAGAATATACGTTTACGATTCCCTATTCAAAAAGTCAAATCAGTGCTTTAGGAATTGATTTTTCTAAGAGATTAGCGGATATCCATCCAGAAGATAATTTGGTTGAAGTAAAATAATTGAGGAAGCGTATGAATTCAATTGTTATAAATATTGGAAATACGAACATCCGTTTTGGATTGTTTGACGATGATAACTGTGATATTTCTTGGGTGCTGAATACAAAGCCGTACAAAACAACAGACGAATTGTATGTGCAGTTTTTAATGCTGTATCAAACCTATAAAATCGATGTTGACTCTATTGAAAAAGTCATCATTGGTTCGGTTGTTCCGCAATTAACAAACGTGGTGAAAAGCGCTATAAAGCGAATTCATAAAGTGGATCCTGTAATTGTTGATCGAACAACAAAATCTCCTGTTGAGCCCAAATCCAAACAAATGGGAACGGATATTTACGCCAATTTGGTGGCGGCCCATTTTGTGTATCCGGATCGTACGAAGATTATTTTGGATTTCGGAACCGCATTGACAGCAAGCTGTTTGAGTAAAACAGGTGAGACGTTAGGTGTTATTATCGCACCTGGAATTATAACATCATTGAATAGCTTAATTCACGACACCGCGCAGCTTCCCGAAATTGAATTGGTAAAACCAAAATCCGTTCTTGGTTTGGATACGATTTCTTGTATGCAAAGCGGGATGGTTTACGGCTATTTAGGAATGGTAGAAGGCTTCATTGATCGAATCAACAACGAGGTTCAGGAAGATTGTTTTGTGGTTGCAACAGGAGGCGTTTCACACGTTTACAAACCACTAACGGATAAAATCCATGTTGGAGACCGACTTCACACCTTAAAAGGCTTGTATTATTTAGGGCGAGATCTTTAGTTTATCGTTTTGATTTAAAAAAATCTTTAACAATTTGGCTGCATTCTTCTGCTAGAATATCGGTAACGATTTCAGTTTTAGGATGCAGCCGAATTCCTTTATTGATAAATCCTCTTTGTTCATCACGAGCGCCAATGACAATTTTCGATATTTGTGACCAAAACAAAGCTCCAGCACACATCACGCAAGGTTCCATGGTAACATACATCGTCGCATTGATGAGGTATTTTCCACCAAGAAAATTCGCAGATGAGGTTATCGCTTGCATTTCGGCATGTGCGGTAACGTCATTTAATGTTTCGGTAAGATTGTGCGATCGCGAAATAATTCGGTCATTAAATACAACAACGCAACCTATGGGAACTTCATCTTTTTCTAAAGCTTCATGTGCTTCTTGCAAAGCCAGTTTCATAAAATAGGTATCGTCGAACATATTTGTAATTTGTTGATTGAATTTGAGCTACTGATTTTTCTATTGAAGTTTAGAATCGATATCCGATTCCCAACATTCCTTTCCCAGTTAAAGCACTAATTTTGTCCGTGTCACCAAAGCGTCTTCCGACACCAACACTGGCTTCAAAAATAATATTCTTTTTTGCCACCCACTTTCCACCGAATCCAATACCAACACCAAAGCTTGTAACTGTTTCGTCAAGAGTTCTTACAAAATCTCCGTCATTATTATAAATGTCGTGATTTTCACTCGTACTTGTAATAGGTAGGAAACCTTCTACGAAAAACCCCGATGCATATTTTTTTCCAAAATATAAACGATAATAGGGAGAAATCTGGAAAAACGTGTTACTATCATCGTACTTATCTTTGTCTTTATCACCTAAGAAAAACATCCCGTTAACTCCGATTCCCGAATTTTCGTTCAATAGTCTTTCATAAGAGACATTCAACAGTGGAGTCGCAATCAATTCGATTGGACTAATCATGATGTCATTGCTCCTGGTAGGTTTTTCTTGCTCCTGAGCATATAAAGAAGTAATACCAATGCTTAGAATCATTAAAGATGATAGAAGTCTTTTCATATTATACTTTGTTTTTTAACAAATATAAAATTTTCTACCATATACAAACCCATTGTTGTTAAAATAAAAAAAGCACTCCAATTCGGAATGCTTTTTTGTATTTGTATAGAGTTTTTACTTAAAAACTAACTTCGTTTGTATCTTTTCCTCTCTGGAAATTCATCGTTTTTTGGTTTCCTTTATAAGCAACATTAACCACATTAAACTGTTTTGGATAGGCATCTAAAAGGATGGAGTTTTTGATTTTTAATGAGCTAATGTCACTTACGCCAGCTGCTTCGAAATAGACCCAAACTGATTCACCATTTACTTGGCTCCCTGTAAAAGTTAATGTTTTCGGAGCACCATTAACGGTTACAGCAAAGTTACGATTAACGTATTTCTTTACTTCCGCTTCGAAACCAGCCGTATTTGGGTTGATTTTAATCGCCGCGGCAACGTGTTCCGTATTCATTTTTGTGGTGAACTTCAAGGTTTTGTTCCCTTCAACAAAATCCACTTTAGTCATGGACGAATAGAAATCTGCAATCATGAAACTCATCAATGCAAATATTGCTAAAATACCAGAGAAATATAAAATTTTTTTCATTGCTTTTAATTTTAACATCATAAGATGGTTATAAAATGGCACAAATAATATGCCAATTAGAAATTAACGTTAACGGTATACTTATCGTAGAATGCTTTGATATGTGCAACTGCTTCATCGGCCGTATCTACAACGCGATAGAGCTCTAGATCCTCCTCGGCAATCATCCCGTTTTTAAGCAGCGTATTTTTAAACCAATCTAGTAATCCTCCCCAGAATTCTGATCCTACTAAAACGATTGGGAAACGAGCAATTTTACCCGTCTGAATCAGTGTTAATGCTTCAGAAAGTTCGTCTAACGTTCCAAATCCACCAGGCATAACTACAAAACCTTGTGAATATTTAATAAACATCACCTTTCGAACAAAGAAATAATTGAAGTCGATGGAGTAATTTTTATCAATATAGGGATTAAAATGCTGCTCATGCGGAAGTTCAATGTTCAAACCGATAGATTTACCCCCTTTATTATGAGCGCCACGGTTTCCGGCTTCCATAATACCAGGGCCACCACCAGTGATAATTCCAAAGCCAATAGCGGTAATTTTCTCCGCAATTTCCACAGCCATCTGGTAATATTTGCTGTCTTCTCTCAATCGAGCCGATCCAAAAATAGAAACACAAGGCCCTATTTTAGCCATTTTTTCGTACCCGTCAACAAATTCTGCCATGATTTTGAAAACCATCCAAGAATCCTTGGTTATGGTTTCGTCCCACGTTTTTTCTTTGAATGAACTTTGTATTTTTTGATCAATTTCAAATTCGTTTCCTGCGACCTCACGAGTAAGGCCTTTTCCTCTTTTAATTTTTGCCATGCACTGATTATTTAAAATATTCTTCGGCTTCTAAAACCGATTCGGGTCTTCCAACATCGACAATTCGTGCTTCATGTTTGAACCCTTGGATGTGTTCTGTTTGCATTAAATCGAGATACTCTTCCATAATCGAGAATTTTCCTTTGCGCTTTATTTTTTCAAAAAGATGGACGTTTACGCAATGAATTCCACTGAAAGCTAACGCTTTAAACCCTTTGTTAAATTCCGCTAATCGTTGCTCGCCCGTTTGTACATTCAGCCAACCGCGAAGCGTCATTTTTTCGTTGAAAAGCAGTTTTCGAGAGCTATTTCGATCCGAAACCGCCAAAGTAACAAAATTTTGGTTTTCCAAATGCGATTGAACAAATTCTTTGATGTTTAAATCCGTTAAGATATCGGCATTCATAATCAAGAAATTTTCAGCATCATCCAGGTATTTTTTGGCAAAAACCAAGCCACCGCCTGTTTCTAAAAGCTCTTCACGTTCATCGGAAATGCTAATATTCCCTCCAAAATTATCTTTTGACTTTAGAAAATCAACGATTTGATCACCAAAATGATGGACGTTAATCACGAAATCATGAATCCCAGCTTCCTGCAAATAGCGAATGTTACGCTCCAAAAGAGGAACATTGTTCACTTTAGCTAAAGCTTTTGGGTGATGATCTGTGAACGGACGCAAACGCGTGCCCTTTCCAGCAGCGAAAATCAGTGCTTTCATTTTCGTTTATTTGGAAGGATTTAGCTGAGGCTGCTCGTCGTGATTCACGGTAACCAAAGCTTGTGGATATTTTTCACGAATAAATTCTGCGATTTTTTCTGCGCTATAAACGGATCGGTGTTGCCCGCCCGTACATCCAAAATTGATTTGAAGATGCTCAAAACCGCGCTCTAAATAGTTCTCAATCGTGATGGAAACAACACTTTTAATACCTTCAATAAATTGCGGCATCAACGTTTGGGTTTCCAAAAACTCTTGTACGGGAACATCTTTTCCCGTTTGAGGCTTGTATTCATCAATTCTTCCCGGGTTTAAAATTCCACGGCAATCAAAACAATAGCCACCGCCGTTGCCCGAGTCGTCTTTAGGAATTCCGCCTTTTTTGTATGAAAAACTGTGAATTTCGATATGTAATGGATGATTCATTTGTACGTTTTATTTTTAAGGTCTCATAGCCTGCAATTTCGCTTTGATTTCAGGCTGATACAATTGATTAATAACTGATTTTAACTCGGGATATTGTCCCATTTCTTCCCAAGATTCGGATAATTGATACAAATTTTCAATGCCTTGCGGAATGGATTTGATGAAATGACTTTTCTGTTGTACCAAACCTCGGAATCCATAAACGCCTAAAACTTGAAGAAAACGCATCAACTTCATTGGTGCAAGTTGCTTTTGTAGTTGAATTTGCGCCTCGGAATTTCCCCATAAATGGTAATAATGAGAAAGCATTTCACTTCTAAAGTCTTCGAAGAAATTGGCTTTTGCTTGAAACAAAAATGAAGTCACGTCGTACATCAAAGGACCTTGCATTGCGCTTTGGTAATCGATAAAAAAAACCGTGTCATTTTCGTCAACCATAATGTTTCGCGCTTGGAAATCACGAATCATTAAGCCTTTTGGCTCTAATTGTTCAATCTCGGAAACCAACTTTTGAAACTCTTTAATCAACTTTGTTTTATGGTAATACACTTCTAAAACATCGGCAAACATGAATTTGAAATAAAACAAATCATGAAGCACCGGAATTTCGTTGTAGGATTCGTATTCAAAAGTCTTTTTGTAATCAATGTTTCCTTGCGTTTTTACTTGGAGTTCATAAAGTTTTTCAAGCGTTTGCTTAACCAAAGATTTTACACGTTCCGAAACTCCTTCATTAGTGATAATTTCAGATAACGTTTGACCACCAAGATACGATTGCAAATAGATTTTGCGATCTTCAGATATCCAGATAATTTCAGGTGTGTTCAGTTTTAGGTTGGAAAAAACCGATGAAAAATAGTAAAACGAATCGTTTTCGAGAAGGTTATCGTTTTCCGTGAGAATGTATTTCGCCTCCGAAGTTGTCACAATATAATTTTTTCGTGAAGAGCCGCTCTGAGGAAGTTGTTCTATGGAAAGAACTTCTTTTTGAAGCTTGTTTTCAAGAGTATTTTTGATTTCGGATAAAGACATACGCCTGGTTTTGTTTTTTCAATTCGTTCTACAAAAGTACTAAATATCAGCCTTATTTATATATTTGCATCATGTTTAAAGATTTCAAGCCTGTATTGCTGATTTTAGGTCGGTTTTTATTGATTTATTTGATTCCGGTGGTGTTGTATCAACTCTATTTGAATCAGTATTCCGGTCAAGGCTTGGATCCGATTTCGCGTTGGGTTGGAGATCAAGCGGCAGCGATACAAAATCTTTTAGGATATCACACGAAAATGGTGCACGTTCCAGAGCGAGAAACGTCCTATTTCTACGTTAATGGGCAATGGCCAACGCGAATGGTAGAAGGCTGTAACGCGGTTTCCGTAATGATCTTGTTTTTAGCTTTTATTTTTGCATTTTATAAAGGGGCGAAAACGTTTGTTTTTGCGTTAATAGGCCTTGTTGTTTTGCATATCATGAATGTTTTGAGAATTGCGGGACTTAACATTATCTATTTGGAAATGCCTGATTATTCCAAAATTGCCCATGATTATTTCTTCCCAGCCATTATTTATGGGACTGTGGTCGTTCTGTGGATTGTTTGGATTAAATTTTTTGCACTGAAAGATGAAAAATAGTAATTGGATTCTTGTGGTCATCGGGATTTTAGGATTGATTGGTGTTCGCATGGTCGAAAACCAAGTCTTTTATGATCCGTTTCTAGACTACTTTCATACCGCAAATAAGAACGCAATTTTCCCCAATTTTGAATGGACAAAATTGATTTTAAGTCATCTCTTCCGATTTGTATTGAATTTGATTTTTGCTGCTTTAATTATTTACGGCTTTTTCAAACGAAAAGATTGGACGGTACAAGGAATTGTGTTGATGCTGATTGTTTTCGCCATAACATTTCCGTTGTATTTGTACGCCGTTTCAACCAAGTTTGAAATCGGGTATTTGTTTTCGTTTTACATGCGAAGATTCGTAATTCAGCCGTTGATTGTTTTGCTGATTATTCCAATGTTTTATTACCGCCAAAGCATCGAAAAGAAAGCTTAGTTTTAATTTGATGGATCTAAATTTTCAACCGTATGCTTGTCTAATTGGGTGATGTTTTCGGCATTCCAATTCACTTTTCCGACAAAATTTTGAGAGCGAACGGGGCATTCAGCCATTTGACAAATTGCACAAGAATGCGGTTTACAATCGTCCATGTGGAAATTAAATTCAATTTTTCGATCGGTTTTTTTAACGATGGATTTAATGACTTCTTCCATTTCGTCGTGCGCTTTTCGAAGTTCAAAATAATAGGGTAGCGTTAAATGCGCATCAATATGAAGCCGACTTCCGAATTGTTGAATTTTCATGTTGTGAACGTCAATCCACTCTTTTTTACGGCTTTTATTTAGAAAATCAGCCAATCGTTCGAGCATTCCGGGATCGGCTTCATCCATAATTCCAGCCAACGATTTTCTGATAATTTTGTAGCCAATCCAAATAATATAAATTCCAAAAATAGTTGCAACAACTGCATCAAGCCAATATAATTTGGTGAAACGAACGATAATTAAACTTAAAACCACTCCGGCGGTTGTTATCGTATCGCTTTGTAAATGTTTTCCTGAACTTTGTAGAACTAATGAATTTTCTTTAATCCCCTTTTTATAGGACAAATAACCCATTAAATAGTTAATGACGGCCGTTACAGCAACAATCAAAATTCCCCAGTCCAATTGCTGTGGAATGTTTTTGCTGATGAATGAATTGACCGCTTGAACAATAATAACAATTCCCGCGAAAATGATTAATGCTCCTTCAATTCCAGACGTTACAAATTCCACTTTTCCATGACCATACGGATGATCTTCATCTTTGGGTTTTGCTGCCAAATACAATGAGTATAAACCCATAAACGCTGCAATAATATTCACGATGCTTTCCATCGCATCGGAAAACACGGCGTCGGATTTCGTCAAGCGCCAAGCAACCAGTTTTCCAATAAAAAGAAGGATTCCTACAATGGCGACATTGCGTTGAAATCGAAATCGGGTTTTTCCTGAGCTGACTTTAGAGGTCATTGTTTTGAGTTTAAAAGGGTAAATGTTTGAAGTGTCTAATAAAAAAATGCTCACCTTAGTGAGCATTTCGTTTTATACTAATTTGTTATTAATCAGGTATTCGGCGATTTGTACGGCGTTTGTCGCCGCGCCTTTTCTTAAGTTATCAGCAACAATCCAGCAGTTTAATGTTTTGGCTTGAGAAGGATCTCTTCGGATTCTTCCTACGAAAACTTCATCTTTACCTTCGGAATACAAAGGCATTGGGTAGATTTTGTTTTGTACATCATCTAGAACGACAACTCCAGGTGTTTCAGCTAAAATCTGACGAACTTCGGCTAAATCAAAATCGTTTTCGAATTCGATATTTACACTTTCCGAGTGGCCGCCTTGTACGGGAACTCTCACCGCCGTCGCCGTTAATTGGAAAGAATCATCCGACATGATTTTCTTCGGTTCTTTCATCAATTTAAGCTCTTCTTTGGTGTAATCCATATCATCAAAAACATCGCATTGCGGCAATGCATTTTTGAAGATTTCGTACGGATACACTTTGTTGATTGCTTCTTTATCTCCACCATTTACAGCAACTGATGTTTCGTTGTTTAATTGATCAACGGCATCTTTTCCTGTTCCTGTAACGGATTGGTAGGTAGAAACAACGACTCTTTTTAGTTTGTATTTCTGATGAAGCGGATTCAAAACCATAACCAACTGAATTGTTGAACAATTAGGATTGGCAATAATTTTATCATCAGCACCGATTTCTTTTGCGTTGATTTCAGGAACCACCAATTTCTTAGTGGGATCCATTCTCCAAGCTGAAGAGTTATCGATAACGAAAGAACCTGCTTCTGCAAACTTAGGAGCCCAAACCAAAGAAGTGTCTCCACCAGCCGAAAAAATAGCGATTTCCGGTTTCATGTCAATAGCAGTTTGCATCGCTACGATACTGAATTCCTTATCCTTGAATTTCACCTTCTTACCTACAGATTTTTCAGATGCTACTGGAATTAATTCTGTTACGGGAAAATTGCGTTCTTCAAGAACTTTCAACATCACTTGGCCTACCATTCCGGTGGCGCCTACGACTGCTACTTTCATTGATTTTGGATTGTTTAAAATTGTTTTTTAAGAGTTAAATAACCTTGCCCATGGCAAAGCGTATCCGAATAAAGCTAAAGCTACTATTGCAAGAATGAAAACACCCATGCTTAGTTTCTCATTGCTTTTTACTTTTTTGTTGATTACCGTCATTAAAACAGCTGCGATAAGCATCGAAAATGGATGCTCGATATACGTGAATCGCAAATCTGAATTCTTCATAATAGCGCCCATTCCTTGTGACGAAATAATATCCGTAAACGCAGAAGTGGCGAAAAGCATAATTGCCCCAACGATAAATTGGATGTGGAAGAAAATCATGGTGAATAAAGTTGACTTTCTTAGCAATTTGCTAATGTTTCCTGAATAGCCAAACATAACGATTAGCAAAGAAACTAAAAATACGACTACTAGAAGGATTTCTAAATACGCGAATCCTCTGTGTGCTTGAATAAAAATGTTGTGTACGTCCATATCAAAAATTTGATTAGCAAAGATATAAAAAATCCCGACTCTAGGTCGGGATTTTGATATTTCTAGGTATTTATTAATATTAGAAAGAATATTTGAATCCTAGCATAGCAGACCAAGTTGTAGAAGTTGTACTTGCTGGTCTATATGGTTTAGAAACTAGGTTGTTACCATCACGCAACATTGTGAATGTTGGATCTGGAGAAACGCTTCCCGATCTTCCTAATACAGCAGCTCCGTAAGAACTTACCATATAATCTTGGATACCCCACTTCGAGTTCAATAGGTTTCCGAAGTTGATGAAGTCTAAAGAAATAGCAACTTTGTCTCCTTTCGTAGCCATGTCTTTGAATAAAGTTTGGCTAATACGAACATCAAATCTATTTGCCCATGGCATCAAGAATGCGTTACGTGGCGTTACTTTTCCTCTGTATTTCTCTAAGTCATTATCTTTAATGAATTGATCGAAAGCTTCTCTTTGTTGAGCTGCCGTGAACAATACAGTGTTTCCAGATTTGATGTCAGCAAACTTAACAGTTTCTGAGCTTCCCGGAATGTACATTAGGTCATTCGCGATACCATCACCGTTTACGTCGTTAGAGTAGTAGTAAGAATATCTTCCCTGATTAGCTCCAGAATAGTAAATACCAATACTTGTATTCTTGATGTTGTAGCTTAAGTTAGCAACAACTCTGTGCGGAACTGAGAAGTTTGAGATATTTTTAATTTGCTCGTTTGGAGAGTTTACAGTAAGAGATCCAGACCATGCAGATGATGCACTAGATCCTGCGTTAGCTGTAACTTCTTTTGCTTCAGAATACGTATAGAATACAGATCCTGAAAGACCTTTCCAGTTGCTCAAGTTGAAACCTGCAGTTGCAGAGAATGCATATCCTTTAACATCTGTATTGGTAAGTACTGTAGCACTGTTTGCTCCAATTTTGTTGTTATACGTATACGCTGCAGAGTTTGCATAGTAATCTCTTGTTCCATTTTGCATTTTTTCAGTTGGAGTTTTTCTGTTAGCTCCGTACTGGAAAATTGCATTAACATCCTGAGTGTAGATTAAATCTGTTGTGAAGGTTAATGGAGTACTTGGGATTTTGTAGTCAATTCCTAAGCTTGATCTCCAAACTGAAGGCATTTTGAAGTTCTCATCAACCAAAGCAAATGAAGAAGGAGCTCCTTCTTTAGGATTGCTAATGAATGGTGTTACTTTGTTACCTTGCGCATCTGTATAATAAACTGGATTGTTTACATAATGGTAAATATCGTTTCCTTGGAATTTAATTTGGTTAATCCAAGGTGCAACAGCTGCATAACTTCCTGGTTCAATTGTATTTTGCAATACCCCAGCATTTGTAGGCATGTTCGTTAACCATACAAATGGCACACGTCCTGTAAAGATACCTGTTCCCCCTCTAATGATTAAGCTACGGTCTCCCATAACGTCATAGTTGAAACCAAATCTTGGAGAAAGCATTACTTTAGAGTTTGGCCATTTTCCAGAATTGTAATGTGTAGGATTTCCTTTGCTATCCAAAAGCTCTAAAGCATCGATAGATGGGTTTGGAGTTAAATCATTTAAGTAAAGAGGTAATTCTGCTCTTAAACCTAAAGTAAAGTTGAATCTATCAGAAACATTGAATCTATCTTGGATATAAGCAGATGCTAAACCAAAGTTAATTCTTGAATACGTGTCTTGACCAGCATACGGATAAGTAATACCGTACATGATTGGTGCTACTTCATTAGGAGTTCCTGTTTTCAAGAAATCTTCAACAGACTTATATCTGTAGTATCCAGTTCCCATACGAGTATATGAGTTTCCGAATTTTTGAAGATCAAATGCAACCCCTCCAGTTAACGTGTGCTTACCAGCGCTATACGTTAAGTTGTTTGTGAATGAGTAGTTATCATTGATTACATCGTTCAAATATGAGAATAACTCCGTACCGAAACTGATGTAGTTACCACCTGTGTCAGACCCGTTCCAGATATCAACAAATGGGAATAAGTTTCCATTTGGAGTTGTTCTTTTATCTTGGATTTGAGAGTATGTGAATAAGAATTTATTTGATAAACGGCTATTAAACGTTGAGTTTAATTCGGCAGTAACCGATTGTACGTTGTTTTCAAAACCGTAGTTACCATTTTCGAAAGTCATTGCTTTATCAGAAACACGGTTCCAAGAAGATCTTGGGCTTGGTCCTGAAGTTCCGTTTGCTACAGAGTTAGACGTTGCTTTAAGCATGTTGTAACGGATCGCTAATTTATGCTTATCATTAATGTTCCAGTCTAAACGAGCTAAGAATTTGTCACCAATTTGTTCTGCATTATCAGCATAACCTTGGTATCTTCCTGGATCGTAACCCCAAACATTGATTAGGTGATTTCTCACTGCGATAAGATCAGATTCTTTTACGCTAGTTACGTTATTTGCTGCATCAGCAACACCGTTTTGAGATGCTTTCCAAAGGTTTGCTCCTGAAGCATTTGCTCCTGTTGCAACTTCTCTTTCACCACTTACGAAGAAGAACAATTTGTTCTTAATTAGTGGTCCACCAACTGTAAGACCGTTGGTCATTTTAGCACCTGTATACTTATCAAGCTTGTTTCCGTTGATTTTCCACCCGTTCAATTCTTTACCTGTATAATACCCGTATAAAGATCCGTGGAATTTGTTTGTCCCTGATTTTGTTACTGCGTTGATACCAGCACCTGTAAAACCAGATTGCGTAACGTCAAACGGTGCAATGTTCACAGAAATCTCTTGGATTGCATCCAAAGAAATTGGCTGAGATGTTCCACCACCTGGAAGTGGGTTAGAGCTTAATCCAAAACCATTGTTGAAGTTTGCACCGTCAATTTGAAGGTTGTTGTAACGAGCATCTCTACCAGCAAAAGAGTTCCCGTTTGCTTGTGGCGTTAATCTCGTAAATTCTGTAATACTTCTAGAAGTTTGTGGTAACTCTTGGATTTGTTTTTGTCCAACGTTCGTTGCAGCTCCAGTTTTGTTGGTGTTTGTTCTACCACGACCACCAGAGATAACAACTTCAGAGATTTCCGTTGTTTTAACGTTATCTTTTTGGTTTACTACGAATGGCTGTCCTAGTTCTAAATAAACATCATCAAAAACTTCTGGTTGTCCATTACCTTTCGTGATTTCGATTTTGTAAGGACCACCAACTCTCATGTTTGATAGAGTGAAACTCCCAGAAGAGTTTACCGTTCCCGTATATACCGTTCCTGTTGGCATATGCGTTGCTTTTACTGTTCCACCTGCAGCCGAGGTAATTACCCCTTGCACACCACTGGTTGTCACCTGTGCAGAAACTGTAAAGCATCCTGTTAAAAGAATTGCTAGAATTAATGTTTTTCTCATTACTCTTTAG
The DNA here is from genome assembly GCF_059509915.1 of Kaistella sp. CFF1-2. Classification (NCBI taxonomy): domain Bacteria; kingdom Pseudomonadati; phylum Bacteroidota; class Flavobacteriia; order Flavobacteriales; family Weeksellaceae; genus Kaistella; species Kaistella sp. CFF1-2. The sequence continues at coordinate 421,663 of NZ_JCAKLF010000002.1, read as the reverse complement.
ATTAAGATATTTTTTGCAAAAGTCGGCAATTTATATTAACTCTTTGTTAAGTATATGTTAATTTTACAAAGTTTTACATAACGGATGTAAAAAACTGTTTTTCAATGAGTTAAATATCAGCCCTTTTTCTGCATATACAAAAAATATAATCAAATCTAGTTGAGGAAGGTCAAATTTATGCTAAATATTTTCCTAAAATCTTAACATAATGGTGAAAATAAAGTGAATTTATTTTTCTAGTTGACCGCTTTCAAGCTTAAATCAATGTTTTGAGCAGAATGGGTGATCGCTCCAGCCGAAATATAAGTAACTCCCGTTTGGGCAATCTCGTTAAGCATATCTCGAGTGATTCCTCCAGAAGCTTCCGATTCGCATTTTCCTTGAATCAATTGTACGGCTTGTTTCATGGTTGGAACATCCATGTTGTCTAGCATAATTCGGTCTACATTGGCTTTCAAGGCTTCTTCAACTTCAGCGAGATTTCGAGTTTCCACTTCAATTTTTAATTTGAGTTTCTTCTCCTTAATATAATCTTTAGCCATTTTTACTGCTGCTGTAATGCTTCCATTGAAATCAATGTGGTTATCTTTCAACATAATCATATCGTACAAGCCGTATCTGTGATTGGTTCCGCCACCAATAGCTACAGCCCATTTTTCACAAATTCTAAAATTAGGTGTTGTTTTTCGTGTATCTAAAAGTTTCGTTTTTGTACCAATTAATCTAGAATCCCAGTCGTGCGTCATGGTCGCAATACCACTCATACGTTGCATGCAATTCAAAACTAGACGTTCTGTTTGCAAGATGGATTGAGCTTTTCCAGTCACCAAAAAAGCAATGTCGCCTTTTTTTGCAACGGTACCGTCCTGAATTTTTATTTCAAGACTCATGTCTTTGTCAAAAATTTTGAAAATAATTTCCGCTAATTCTACTCCAGCAAGTACGCAATCTTCTTTCACCAATAATTTTGCAGTTTGAACTAAATCTTTCGGTATTGTGGAGAGTGTCGAATGATCGCCCGAATGAATATCCTCTTCTAAAGCAGATTTAATAAACGTTTTTAACGCTTTTTCGGTTACATAGGATGGTCGTTTCATTGCTGTCTTATTTGGAGTTACTAATTAAAGGTTTTTTTGCAAGGTCTTTATTATAAAAAGCGCCTTTATTTTCTTTCATTTGAAGCGAATGTTTGATAATTAAATACGAGACATTCACCAAGTTTCTCAATTCAGAAAGTTGTGGTGAAAGTAATGAGTAATTATATAATTCGGTTACGGCTTCGTAGATTTCACGTTGTTTTTTCTGAGCCAATTTTAGTCGAGAATTGCTTCGTACGATTCCTACCAAGTCGCTCATCATTTCTTGTAGTTGTTTGCGAAGGTAGGTTACCAAAACCAATTCGTCCATCAGCTTCATTCCTTCTTCATTCCATTCCGGGATGGCTTTTAAATCATCAAAATTAAATTGATTTTCTTGAAGAAGTTCCACGGTTTTTATCGCTGCATTATGACCAAAAACCAAACCTTCTAAAAGAGAGTTTGAAGCCAATCGATTGGCGCCATGCAGTCCAGAATTAGTACATTCACCAACAGCAAAAAGATTCTTAATAGACGATTGTCCATCTTGATCAACGTTGATTCCGCCCATCAAATAATGGCAAGCCGGAACCACAGGAATTAGTTGCTTAAACGGATCAATTCCTTCATCCAAGCACTTTTGGTAGATGTTCGGGAAATGTTCTTTGAATTTTTCTTGATCCATTTCGCGACAATCCAAACCAACATAGTCGTCACCTGAAATTTTCATCTCGTTATCAATCGCTCGTGCGACGATATCGCGTGAAGCCAATTCTTCACGTTCATCGTATTTCTGCATGAAAGGTTTTCCGTCTTTGGTTCTCAATTTGGCACCATCACCACGAACGGCTTCGGAAATCAAGAATAACATTCCATCTCGTTTTGAATATAATGCAGTGGGATGAAATTGATAATATTGCATGTTGGAAACCTTGCCTCGAGCTCGGTGAACAAATGCTATTCCGTCGCCCGTTGCAATAATTGGGTTGGTGGAGTTTTTATAGACGTGTCCCGCACCCCCGGTTGCTACCAAGGTTATTTTAGCCGTGATTTTTTTTATTTCTTTCGTGCGCTCATCCATAATGTACGCTCCGTAACAGTGTACGTTATCGTAGTTTTTTGGTTTTCCTGGAACGTGATGCTGCGTGATCAAATCAATGACGTAATGATGATCAAGGATTTCGATGTTGGGTGATTTGTTAGCGGTTTCTAGAAGCGCGCGTTCAATTTCAAATCCTGTAATGTCTTTATGATGCACAATGCGATTTTCGGTGTGGCCTCCTTCTCTTCCGAGTTTGTAATCGCCATTTTGACCTTTGTCGAACTGAGTTCCCCAATCTATTAATTCTTGAAAGCGATGTGGCCCTTCTTTAACAACCATTTCTACGATGTCGCGGTTGTTTTCGCCATCACCGGCACGCATGGTATCGTCAATATGCTTTTGGAAATTATCGTTGTCGAAGTCGGTAACCACGGCGAGTCCGCCTTGAGCGTATTTGGTGTTGCTTTCGTCTTCATCGGATTTGGTTACGATGATGATTTTTGCTTCGGGCATTTTTTCGGAAATCTTAATGGCATACGATAAGCCTGAAATTCCGGAGCCAATAACTAAAACATCTGCTTTTATCATGAATTTGATGTTTAAAATTTATAAAAATTTATAAAGTTTTTCGTTCGGTTTGCGCACTTTTTTCAAATTCTGAAAATGATCTTCTGGCGAACGATAGCCCAAAGCCAAAGTAACGGAAACTTTCTCTGTTTCGGTATCCAAATTTAAGACCGAACTGAGAGTCTCGTGTCGAAAACCTTCCATCGGACATGTATCTACACCTTCTTGAGCGGCTGCCATCATCAAGGTTCCCAAAACAATATAGGCTTGTTTCTCTGCCCAATGCTCTGTTGACTCATCTTTGAAGTGGTGCAAATAGGTGTCAATGCTGTTTCTGAAAAGTTGCAAACTCTCAGGCGTAACATTGCGTACTTCTTCAATGTGGCGGAAATATCCATCCACATAATTTTGTTCAATATTTTTTTTTGTGATGAGAACGATGAGGTGAGAGCACGTGCTTATTTGAGAAGGATTGTAAAACGCAGGAATCAGTTTTTCTTTGATTTCTGGACTTTCGACAACCCAAATTTTATACGGTTGCAAGCCCAAAGAACTCGCCGAAAGTTTCCCCGCTTCTAAAATAGAATTGAGTTTTTCCGTTGCTATTATCTGGTCTTTATCGAATTTTTTTACCGAATATCTGCTTTGTAAAGCTTCAATATAATGCATACTCAAAGGTACATAAAATACTTTTTACGTATCACGAATTCGTGAATTGATAGGAGAAAAAACTCCTCACTATTTTCGTAGTGAGGAGTATATTTTACTTGTCGTTGGTAACGACTTCGGTTATTTCTAGATTTTTAAAGTAATCTTCAATTTCCTGAGTCCATTTTAAATTTGCTTTTCGAGCGATTGAAGTAACTTCTTCTTGATTTGGAGTTTCTTTTAAAATAATTTTTATTTTGTAGAACTTTAATAAATTATCCTGATTGAGTTTATTAAAATTTGTATCATTGAAAAAGTTCAGAGACAAAGATTTATTTTCTTCTGAATCTTCAAAATCAGGAGGATAAAAAGACGTTACAGGAAACTTTAATGCTTTCAAGACGTCTTTTACATACAGTTTTGATTTTAAGGCTGTTTTTGAATCAAACTTTTTTAATAGTAATTCGTTCTGCATTTTGATTTCTTCTACCGAATACTTTTTAGTTTGCGACCTACAAGAAACTGAGATTAAAACGATGGTTAAAAGTATAAAGAGGTTTTTCATTTCGTGTTTTCAAAATAAGTGAACTAAAGATAGTTGTTTTGAAATTTATAAATCGAAAAAAGTAGTGACTTTAAAACAATCCGTCCTGATCTTGGTTTTCAAAAAACGTATCGATTTCCAAGTTTGGAGATTGAGCGGCTTTTACGGCAAGCTGATCGACCAATTCGTTTTCAGGATGTCCAGCGTGGCCTTTTATCCAATGAAAATTGGGTTTGTGTTGTTTGAATAACGGATAAAAACGCTTCCACAAATCGGGGTTTTTAATTTTTGTGAAGCCTTTTTTGGCCCATCCAAACAACCAGTTTTGATTAATGGCATCCGAGACGTATTTACTGTCGGTATAGATGTGGATTTCGTGCCCTTCGGAACGAAGGTTTTCAAGGGCAACAATCACCGCCAACAATTCCATTCGGTTGTTGGTCGTACGGCGAAAGCCTTGCGAAAATGTTTTCTGATATTTGGCATCAGGAATACGCATTAAGATTCCGTAGCCTCCTTTTCCTGGGTTTCCTGAGCAGGCCCCATCGGTAAAAACTTCAATTTTCAAAGCGGTCGTTTTTTAGAAAGGCATGCCGTCGTCATCGTCCTGATCGTTCATCGAAGAGCCTGATAAACCTGAGAAATCTTGAACTCCTGGAAGATCAAATGCGGCTCCTGGATCAATGGTTGTTTTAATGGTATCAAAACCGCTAGGCGAATCGCTTTTATCAAAATTAGAATCCTGATATCCAAACGAAGAACCTAGTTGATCCAAATCTCCAAAACGGGCAAAGTTTTTCAAGAATGCCAATCGAACGTCTGCTGTAGCACCGTTACGGTGTTTTGCGATGATTAATTCGGCTTGGTTTTCGGTAGACGTTTCTTCACCCTCTGGGTCGTTATCCCAAGTAGTGATTTTATAGTATTCCGGTCTAAAGATAAACGATACAATATCCGCATCCTGCTCAATCGCTCCCGATTCCCTAAGGTCAGAAAGTTGAGGTCTTTTTCCGGGACGCGATTCCACGGTTCTAGAAAGCTGAGATAAGGCGATTACAGGAACGTTCAATTCTTTTGCAATCGCTTTTAATGAACGGGAAATGGTCGCAATTTCTTGCTCTCGGTTTCCGCCACCTTTGCCTCCGCTGTTGGCTGTCATTAACTGAAGGTAATCCACCATGATGATTTTCACCCCGTGCTGCATCACTAGTCGACGGCATTTTGCTCTAAAGTCGAATACAGACAATGACGGCGTTTCATCGATGAATAGAGGTGCGTTTTCCAACTCGGTGACGTTGGAGAAAAGACGTTGCCACTCTTCATCGTCCAGAGTTCCTTTTCTTAATTTGTCGGAAGAAATTCGAGTTTCGGAAGCAATCATCCTCGTGATTAATTGTACCGAAGCCATCTCTAACGAGAATAACGCTAGTGGAATTTTATTTTCAACGACGATATTTCGAGCCATGGAAAGGATAAACGCTGTTTTCCCCATCGCGGGTCTCGCTGCAATAATAATAAGGTCGGAGTTTTGCCAGCCACCGGTTTCTTTATCCAAATCGGTAAAACCAGAAGGAACACCGGACAAACCTTGCTTGTCTTTCAGGGCAACAATGGTGTCAATGGCTTGTTTTACTAAGGAATTTGCGGTGTCGAATCCCTTTTTAATCGTTCCATTCGTAATGTCGAAAAATGACTTTTCGGCTTGATCTAAAAGTTCAAAAACGTCCGTACTTTCCTTGTAGGAATTATCAATAACATTTGCCGAAACGTTGATCAAACTTCGTAAAATATACTTTTCAAGAATCACTCGAACGTGGTATTCAATATGTGCACTTGAAGAAACGCCCATCGTTAGGTCGATGATGTAGTGGTCACCGCCTGCAAGGTTTAGCTTTTCTTCTTTTTTTAGTTCTTGGATCACCGTCATTAAATCTACAGGAAGATTGGCTTCGAACAATTTAACAATCGCTTCGAAGATCACTTGATGCCTGGGATCGTAAAAATTATCCGGTTTTAGCAAGTCGATAGAATGGTCTAGTCCTTTCTTGTCAATAAGAAAAGTTCCGATGACAAGACGCTCGATATCTACGGCATTTGGTGGCATTTTACCTTGAGAAATAGACATTTCTTTGGCAAAATTTCCTTGAGTTAATGAAGATAGTGTTTCCTTTTGAACCATTGGACAAAGATAGGTTTTTAAAATTTCTTGAACCTTAATGTGAATAAGAATTGCGTTTTTCTCCTAAGGCTTCACCAGCGTATTCTTAAAGAGTTTTTTGTGATGTGGAAAACTTTTTAATACTGCATTTTTCGCAACTTTGGATTGGTGATTCCTACAATTAAGGCGACGAGTAAAGTCATGCTTCCGCCAAAGATTACGGAACGTACTGGGCCTAATATTTTTGCAGCTAAACCACTTTCAAACTGGCCCATTTCGTTACTCGACATAATGAAAATAGAGTTCACGCTCATCACGCGACCACGAATGTGATCCGGGGTTTTTAATTGAACAATCGTTCCTCTAATAACGACCGAAATTCCATCTAAAATTCCACTTAACATCAAGAACAAGAATGATAACCAATACCATTTTGACAAGCCGAAACCAATAATACACAATCCGAAACCAACGACAACCGCGAGTAATATTTTTCCTTGATTTTTCTTCAACGGAACAAAAGAAAGCGTGATGATAATGAGGGCTGCACCAACATCAGAAGCAGCATTCAGGGCTCCGTAACCTGTGGAGCCAACATGAAGGATGTCTCGTGCAAAAACGGGAACCATCGCCACCGCACCACCAAAAAGAACAGCAAACATGTCCAAACAAAGGGCGCCAAGAATTTCTTTGGTTTTATATATGTAGCTAATTCCTTCTCTGATACTTTCCAAAACCGGAGCTTTTTTCTCTTGAGGTTCCGGAACTTGTTTGTTGATTTGAAGAAAGAATAAAAGCGCTATGATGATGAAGGAAATCACCACCACAATCGTCCAATCTAGGCCAATAATTCCAATTAGAATTCCGCCCAACGCATGACCCGAAATTGATGAAGCTAGGAATGTGGCTTGATTCATCGTTACGGCATTTTGTAAAGAATCAACACCCACAATTTTTGGAATTAATGTAGGAACAATCGGACCGATAAACGCTCGAGCGATTCCCGTGAAAAAAATAACTCCGTAAATGAAATACGTTATTTGATGCCCTGAATAATGCAATGCGTGGCTTCCAAAAGCGGGAATTAGCAATAAGCTAATGAGAAAAATATAAGCGAAACAACATAAAATGAGGAGTTTCTTTTTTTCAGAATTGTCGATGATGTGCCCCGCATACAAAGCGCATGCAACCGCAGGGATCACTTCGGATAATCCAATAATTCCAATTGAAAAAGGATCGTTTGTGAGCTGATATACCCACCATCCCAACAAAGTTGCCAGCATTCGGAAAGCGATAACGATGAACATTCTTCCGGTTAATAAATTTCGGAATTCGGGAATTTTTAGAGTTTCAATAGGACCGTTTCGCATACAACTTGAACGTGGAATTTTATAAAGTAATTTTACGAATACTTTTTATCTTTGCCAACACTATGAACTGGATTATTTTAATTATCGCGGGTCTTTTCGAAACCGCTTTTGCAACATGCTTAGGTAAAGCTCAGGAAACTACAGGAAAAGAAAGCACTCTGTGGTGGGGAGGTTTCATTTTTTGTCTTTTTATTTCCATGTTTTTAATGGTGAAATCCATTTCGGGACCTCAAGCGCTTCCAATCGGAACGGCGTATGCGGTGTGGACGGGAATTGGCGCTGTTGGTGGCGTATTAGCAGGAATTTTCTTGTTTAACGAGCCAGCAACCTTCTGGAGAATCTTCTTTGTGTCAACTTTAATTGCTTCAATCGTTGGTTTGAAATTCGTTTCAGCCCATTAATTTTGAACGAGATTTTCAAGAAAATCGGCTATTTTTCGATCGTTCGCTAGACGTGGGATTTTATTTTGACCACCTAATTTTCCTTCGGATTTTGCATATTCATGAAAAGCACCTTTTTTGAGTTTACTAATGATCAAAGGTTGCAGAATATTTCCTGTAATCAAATCATTGTAATAGGTATTTCTTTTTCGTAACTCTTCATCCAGTTGAAGTCTAAATTGCTCCATGTTTTCAGGCTCTTTTTCGAATTCAATCAGCCATTCATGATGGGGAAGCCCCTCTTTTGGTGTGACTTGCGGAGCCAAATGGAATTCCGTAATTTGAGCTGGAAACTTTTCTACAGTAGCTTTCATGGCTTCTTCCACTTCAAAAGCAATGACGTGCTCGCCAAAAGCTGAGGTAAAATGTTTCGTTCTTCCCGAAACCAAAACTCGATACGGATCTTTTGAGATAAAACGAACGACATCGCCAATAGAATACGCCCATAAACCAGAATTGGTGGTTAAAATCAAAGCATAATCTTTATTGAGTTCAATCTCACCTAAAGTTAATCGCTTCGCATCAGGCTTTCCGTAGTTTTCTAACGGAATAAATTCATAGAAAATTCCATGATTTGTAAGCAGAAGCAAACCTTCTTTGGTGAAGTCATCTTGAAAGGCAAAAAAACCTTCCGAAGCTGGAAATGTTTGTATGGTATCAACTTTTCCACCCAACAATTCTTCCATCTTTTCACGATACGGTTCGTAGTTAACTCCGCCTGTTACAATAAGCTGTAAATTAGGGAATAGTGTCTTGATTTTTTTTCCGTTTCGCTCAATTAATTTTTCAAAATACATGATTAACCATGGCGGAATCCCTGAGATTAAAGTCATGTTTTCGTTTTCCGTTTCTTCAACGATTTTGTCTACTTTGGTTTCCCAATCGTCGATCATATTGGTTTCCAACTTTGGAAGTCTATTTTTTTGAAGATAATCGGGGATATGATGCGCGACAATTCCTGAAAGCCGACCAACTTTAATTCCGTTAACCTCTTCCAATTCAGGGCTTCCTTGTAAAAAAATCATTTTTCCCGAAACAAAATCCGCATTGTTTTTTTGCGCCATATAATGGAAAAGCGCTAAGCGAGCCGCATTAATTTGCTCGGGCATTCCTTCTTTCGAAATTGGAATATACTTCGTGCCAGAAGTCGTTCCCGACGTTTTTGCAAAATATTCAGGCGTTTCTGGCCACAGAATGTGGCGATCACCATGCTTTATTTTTTCAATATAGACTTTCAAATCTTCGTAATCCGAAACGGGAACCTGATTTTGAAAATCTGCAATATTTTTGATTTCCGAAAAAGCGTGAACGCGTCCGAAAAGTGTTTTCTCAGCTTGTTTTACAAGGGAAAGCAAAAGTTTTTGTTGATCAGAAACGGCATTTTTTTTAAAATCTTGCGAAGATTTTACTGCTTTTTTGGCCCAAACCAAAGCCATGGTTTTTTTGAGAAATGCTAGCATGTCGCAAAAGTATAAAACAACTGCTGAATTTGGATGTGCCGAATCACTTTTTTATAGGGAAATCCTACTTGTTTTCTTTATAGCGACGATCCAGAGTTCCGTCTTTCTTCAATTTTTGACTGGATTTGTAGCGTTTGTCGGGTGTTCCATCTTTTTTCAAAACGGTACCAGCAGGTGCTTTGGTAGGAGTAACTGCCTTAGCTTTTGTCGTTTTTGTGGTTTTCGTTGTCTTTTTAACCGCTGTTTTTTGTTGTGCAGGGATTAATCCAAAACCTAAAACAAAAAGGAAAATTAATAAGATGTTTTTCATGATTTTCTGCTTTTAAAATGAATATCTATAACCTAAAGATAAGGAAATCAAATAAGAACGATTATAAAACTTCTCAATTTCTTTGTTTTCATTATGAACTCCTGCAGAATATGTCATCGCTTTCAACCCAAATATGAAATGCTGTTTTTCTTCACGATCAATCGTGTAAATTCCTTTTACAGAAGCATGAATTCCACCTTTTCCTTCGGTGTATTTTCCACTACCATCATTCCAAATAGAGTTTAGTCGAATAACACTGTAGCCTACTGCTTTTTCTAGATAAAATTCGTTTCCTAGTTGGTTTCTATGAAAAATGTTGAGGTCAATTATGTTCATTTTTGCACTTCCTAAGTCACCATATACATTGGCTTTTCCATTTTTAACATCTGAAAATTGCAAGGAATACTGAATGCCGAGTCCCCAATTAATCGGAGTGTGAAGCTGTCCCGAAAATCCAAAACCGTAAAACGGAGCAAAGTTCTTACTCATATTGTTATTTCCTAAGGCTTTGCTTGCGACGAAAAAACCTTCGGTGGTGAACTTTATATCGTTCATCGTTTTTTTCTTTTGAGCGCTCGCCGAAAATCCAACCAAAAGGAGAAGTATTATTCCTAAATTTTTCATTTCGTAAGTTGTATTTCAGTGAAACGAAGAAAAGTTGTTGATGCTGGAATCAAAATTTGCAAAGAATCTTTTGATAGAGTGATGTTGGAATGATTTTCAACTTGAATTTTCTTGAATTTATAATTGCTTTCCAAAGATAAATTGTCTCCTTCATTGGGAGCTGATATCACAAATGCACCTGTGTTTTCCGGTGTTACTTTTCCTAAGATTTTGTCGTTGCTTTTTAATTTCAAAACAACTTCGTGAATCGGAATTGTTGTTGAGATTTTTCCTTCGATATACGTTCTTGAGTTTTCTTCGCTGTCCGACGAACAGCTTATTAGAAAGATACTCAGAATCAAAATGGAAACTAATTTCATGGCTAAATTGGTTTTGCACAAAAGTAAGATAATTTTCAAATTGGGCCTTTTGATTTACACTTAAAGATTTCGTTTGGTTTTTTGTAAATTTGTCGTTCGAAACGGTTTGGGAAAAGTCCCAAATCGCTTTCTTGTTTACACATAAATGATCGTATGACATTAAAATCCATTGATGGGAGCTTGCTTCCGCATTTACTGAAGGTTCAGTTTGGTTCTCAAATTTTTCAACAAGCCGAAGATTTTCCTTTTGTTACGGTAAAAGGTTTTGCTGGTTCCGTTCCGTCGTTGTTTTCTGCAGAAGCTTTTATAACTCAGAAAAAAAGCATTCTTTTTATTGCAGATGACAAAGAATATGCGCATTACGTTACGTCTGAATTAGAAGAATTGGTGGGTGAAGATTCGGTATATTATTTTCCGGAAACCCATCTAGAGCCTTATCAAATTGAGAAAACGCAGAATGCAAATATTGTTTTAAGAACCGAAGTTCTCAACAAGTTGATGTCAGATAAGAAGCCTAAGATCATTGTGGCAACGGCAACGGCTTTGTGCGAAAAAGTGATGAAAAAGGAAGATTTCAAAGCCATTTCGCATCAGATAAAAGTGGGCGACCAGTTGGATTTTGACTTTACGGAAGAACTTTTGTCGCAATTTAATTTTCATTTAACGGATTTTGTTTCGGAACCGGGCGAGTTTTCGGTTCGTGGAGGTATTGTCGATGTGTTTTCCTATTCCAATGAGAAGCCGTATCGTATTTCGTTTTTCGGAAATGAGATTGAAAGCATTCGTGAATTTGATATCGAAACCCAGCTTTCTATTCGTAAAATCGATTCGTTTGAATTGGTTTCCAATATGAATTTTGCTGCTTCGGGAACGCGCGTTCCGTTTTTGAATTTGCTAGATAAGAAAACGGTTATTATTTCTCGAAATGCGTATTTGAGTTTTAACAGAATTCGGGATTTTTATGCCAAAGCGATTGAAAAATACGAGACACTTAATAAAGATATAAAACATCAAACGCCCGACGAATTGTTTGTTTCGATTGAAGATTGGGCGAATGAATTTGCGAAATTCCGCAACGTTGATTTCAGTGTTCAACCGCTTAATTTCTTTTTTACCAAAGAGAAAGGCGCTCACGCTGAAGTGATGCTAAATCAAAGTCCACAGCCGTCATTCAGCAAAAATTTTCAATTGTTGATCGATGATTTGGAAGGAAAACGAGGCGATGGATTTGATACGTGGATTTCTTTTTCGAGTGAAAAACAAAAAGAACGACTTGAATCTATTTTTGAAGAATTGGAACGAAATATTCCATTCAAAGCCTTTAAATCTGAATTACATGAAGGTTTTGTTGATGGTGATGCGAAAATTTCAGTCTACACAGATCATCAAATTTTTGATCGTTATCAACGTTTTAAAGCTAAAAATACCTTTGCAAAATCAGAACAACTAACGTTGAAAGATTTAATGGCGTTGAAAATCGGCGATTACATCACGCACATCGATCATGGAATTGGAAAATTCATGGGCTTGGTGAAAGTGAATAACGACGGAAATATTCAAGAATGCTTTAAGTTGACGTATAAAAATGGAGATTTATTGTACGTAAGTATTCATTCACTTCACAAAATTTCGAAATATAACGGACCCGATGGTCGCGAAATCGTTTTAAGTAAGCTTGGTTCTCCAGCTTGGAAATCACTAAAACAGAAGACAAAAGCGAAAGTAAAACAAATCGCATTCGACTTGATAAAGCTCTATGCGCAACGAAAGACAGCCAAGGGATTTTCATTTACACCAGATACGTATTTGCAAAATGAATTGGAAGCGAGTTTTGTTTACGAAGACACACCCGATCAGGAAAAGGCGACTTTGGATGTGAAAACGGACATGGAAGCAGAAACGGTAATGGATCGTTTGATTTGCGGGGATGTAGGTTTCGGAAAGACGGAAGTTGCGATGCGTGCGGCGTTTAAAGCGGCAACAGACGGAAAACAAGTGGCGGTTTTGGTTCCGACAACGATTTTGGCTTTTCAACATTTTAGAAGTTTCCAAGAACGTTTGAAAGAATTTCCAGTGAATATTTCATATTTAAATCGTTTCCGAACAGCAAAACAAAAACGCGAAACGTTAGAAGGTCTTGAAAACGGAAAACTCGATATTGTTATTGGGACGCATCAATTGGTTTCGGATAAGATTAAATTCAAAGATTTAGGTTTGTTGATTATTGATGAGGAACACAAATTCGGGGTTTCTGTAAAAGATAAATTAAAAACACTGAAAACCAATGTGGATACGTTGACGCTTACCGCTACACCGATTCCACGAACCTTGCAGTTTTCTTTGATGGCAGCGCGAGATTTGTCCGTAATTAAAACACCCCCACCAAACCGTCAGCCTGTAGAAACGCACGTTGTTGGTTTCAACGAAGAGTTGCTTCGCGATGCTATTTCGTACGAATTGCAACGCGATGGTCAGGTGTATTTCATCAACAATCGAATAGAAAATCTCAAAGAAATTGCGGGAATGATTCAGCGACTGGTTCCTGATGCTCGTGTCGCAGTAGGTCATGGCCAAATGGACGGCAAAGAATTGGAAGCCAAAATTTTGGATTTCATGGAAGGGAAGTATGATGTTTTGGTTTCGACAACGATTGTAGAAAGTGGAGTGGATGTTCCGAATGCCAACACGATTTTCATTAACGATGCGCAGCGTTTTGGTATGGCGGATTTGCACCAAATGCGTGGTCGTGTCGGGCGAAGTAACCGAAAAGCGTTTTGCTATTTGATTACGCCACCGTACGATATGATGACTTCGGATGCGCGAAAACGTCTGGAGGCAGTGGAGCAGTTTTCGGATTTAGGAAGTGGTTTCCAAATTGCGATGAAAGATTTAGAAATTCGAGGTGCGGGTGACCTTTTAGGAGGAGAGCAAAGTGGTTTTATCAATGAAATGGGCTTTGATACCTATCAGAAAATCATGCAAGAGGCTTTGGAAGAACTTCAGAACGATGCCGAGTTTGAAAACTTGTTTGAGAATGAAGAAGATCGTAAGAAACTATTCAAATCAACTAAAGAAGTGAATATTGATACCGATTTTGAATTGATGTTCCCCGATTCGTATATCAGCAGTACCGAAGAACGTCTGCAGTTGTATCAGCGTTTATCGGAAATGGAAAATGCACAGCAATTAACCCAAATGGAAAGCGAATTGAAAGACCGTTTTGGTGAGCTTCCGAAAGAAGCCGTGAATCTTCTGAAAAGTGTGGAATTGAAATGGCTTGCTGCCGATATTGGTTTTGAAAAAATTGTCGTGAAAAGCGGAATATTCTTAGGATATTTTCCTTCGAATCCGCAAGATAAATTCTATTTGAGCGATCGTTTCCGAACGATTATTTCGTATTTGACGCAAAACCAAACAGAAGCGACTTTGAAAGAAAAATCGTCTTCGCATGGAACGCAATTGATGATGCGAAAAGAACGCGTGACGAATGTTGATGCAGTTAATATCGTGTTGAGTAAGATTTTAAATTCGTAAGAGATACTAAAGAATTCGGGTTGAGCAAAGCTCAACCCGAATTCTGTTAATTGACAATTTGCGTGTTTAATCGCATATCCCAATTTTTTGCACGCAGCGCCGTTTTTACAGCGGTAGTTGCTTGGAACTCTTCATACGATATGAAGGTTCCCTTAAAATCTGTTTTATGTGTTGGTAAAACTTTGATTATTTCTAAAAGTTTCGCAGGTGTAAATAGTTTTGAGGATAACTCCAATTGATTTAATTTTTGATTTTTAGATAAATCTATATTGGTTATAGGAGTATCTGAAAGTGCTAGATCAAGCAATTTTGTGTTTTTTGTGACATCAAGACTCACCAGAGGATTATTGCTTCCATCAAAACCGTAGAGCTGTAAATTTTGGCTCAAATCAACGGTAGTAACTTCGTTAAAGTCGAATCCAATTGAAGTTAACTTCGGGTTTTTGGTGAAATCCAGTGTTTTTAGTTTATTTCTACCCAATGACACATAACGCAATTGTGGATTTTTCGTTAAGTCTACAGTCGTTAGTTCGTTTCTCATAGCAGTGAGATCTTCAAGTTGCGAAAGTCTAGAGACGTCTATTTTTGTTAATTTATTGTCGTCAACATACACATCCTTCAGCAACGGTGTCTTTGATAAATCAATACTTGTAAGGCTGTTACCAACCAAATCTAGTTTAGTCAAATTAGGAGATTTGGATAAATCAATAGACGTAATTTTCGAATCATAAATGGAGATTTCTTGAATATCACTTAGGTAGTATCTAATTGTTTTTCCTTTTGTAATTCCTGGGATAATTGTTCTATTACCAATTTCTTCATTGACAAAATTTCCGTCGCCCCAATCGACTCGTATGATTTGGCCAATTCGCTTGTCAGAAAAGCCAATTTTTATCTTAGTTCCTACTGATGCATCTGTTGTAAAGGAAACAGTAGCCCTATACGTTTCTGGTTTTGTCGGATCTACGGGGACAATTACTTCATCATCTGAATTTGAACAACTTTGTATTAAAAAGATAGAACAAATTAACAGAATTGGATAGAAGAGAAATTTTAGCTTTTTCATGTTTTCTTATTCGTTATACTTTTGAAACGAAAGCTAACGATAATTATTTTACTAGTTTACAATTTGTCCACTCAATCTTAGATCCCAATTTTTCGCTCGAAAAGCCGTTTTCACAGCCGTTGTTGCATGTTCACTTTGGGTTGTATAGTACGTGCCTTTTCCAGTTGTTGTTCTTGTGGGCAGCACTTTGATAATTTCTAAAAGTTTTGCAGCCGTAATGCTTTTTGTGGATAATGAAATTTGTTCTAATTCTGGATTTTTAGTTAAATCTAACGTACTAACCGTTGTTCCTGAAAGATCGAAATACCGTAGCTTCGTATTTTTTGTGAAGTCGATTTTAGCAATTTTTGTATTGTTTACGGCATTAAGCTGTACTAAATTTGGATTCTGACTTAAATTTATTGACGTAATATCATTGAAATTAAAAGTGACGCCAAACATTTCCGGATTTTTAGAAATATCCAAGCTCGTTAGTTTGTTTCCCGATATGTCCAAATTTCGTAATTCAGGGCTTAAGCTTAAATCAATGGACGTGAGCAAATTATTATTAACACCTAAACCAAAAAGTTTAGGAAGTTTTGATAGATCCAATTTTGCTATTTTATTATCACTTAAATATATATGTTCAGCAACTGGAGTTTTAGAAAAATCAACGCTGGTAAGCAAATTTTGATCTAATGCAATTTGTTTTAAGTTGGGGCTGTTTTGAAAATTGATGGAGGTTAATTTAGCTTTAGTAAGGTGGATTTCATCAAAATTATCATAAAGAATACTAATGCTTTTCCCTTTTACACTTCCTTTTACTATGGCGTCTTCATTCGTTTTTACATCAACAAAAGTTCCATCGCCCCAATCAACTCGCATTGGTTTGTTCGTTTGGTATCCCGCTACGCCAATTGTAATTTCGCTTCCTGGTGTGGCTTCCGTCGTAAAGTTAATTTTTTGATCAAGTTTTACCGGATTTGTTGGATTTTCAGAGTCGTCATCCGAACTGGAACAACTTTGTATCAGAAAAATAGAACAAACAAGTAGTAGTGGATAGAAGAGAAGTTTAAATTTTGTCATCATTTATTTTTTTGTTGATATACTTTTGAAACGCAAGCTAAAGATAATTATTTCCTTGAATTCGAGGAAAAGACGAAAAAACTCTATTTTTGCAGCATGAAGTATCTTATCATTGGTATCGGAAACAAAGGCGATAAATACGTCAATACGCGCCACAATATTGGTTTTAAAGTTGTTGAAAAAGTAGCCGAAAAGTTGGAAGTTCCTTTTAACTCGGTTAATTTTGGATGGATGGCCGAAGGAAAATATAAGGGCCGTAAAGTCTTACTTTTAAAGCCAGATACCTATGTTAATTTATCGGGAAATGCCGTTAAATTTTGGATGCAAAAAGAAAATATTCCTTTAGAAAATGTCTTGGTGGTTACTGATGATTTGGCGTTGCCTTTTGGAAGCCTTCGTATGAAAAAGAAAGGTTCCGATGCGGGTCATAACGGTCTGAAAAATATTCAAGAAGTTTTGAATACACAAAATTATGCTCGTTTACGCTTTGGGATTTCTTCCGAATTTGAAAAAGGAAAACAAATTGATTACGTGATTGGCGAATGGGATGATGCGGAAAATGAAAGACTTCCGGAACGTATTTCAACGTTTTCGGATGCCGTTCTTTCCTTTGTTTTTGCGGGCATTACTAATACGATGAACATCTTCAACGGGAAGTAATTAAATCACATTTTGCCCAATCAGGAATTTTGAAAATATCGTGTATTCTTTATACATTCGGTTTTTATCAATTCGCTCGATGATGCCACGCATTTTTACGTTTTCGCGCATGATGAGGTGGCTATCCATTTCTTGTAAGTCCAATTCAAGTGCCGAAGAAATCAATTTAATCGCTAAAACGGCGTCCAAACCTTTGTTTTGCATGTCATTTCGTACCGAACCAAGCAGTAATACCAATCGTTTTGATTTTTTCATGGATTGATAAATGTGAAACCAGCCCAAAGGCAGCAATCGTCCTTTCGCTTTTTTGATGCCTTCGTTGATGTTAGGCATGGCGATTACAAAAGCAATTACTTCGTTTTGTTTGTTGGTGATAATTTTAATCAATTTTGGGTTGAGTAAAGGCAAAAATCGATTGGCAAATTCTTCCGCTTCTTCCTCACTAATCTTCGTAAATCCGTAAATATCCGTGTACGTTTTGTTAATCAAATTAAAAATCGGCTTTATATATTGTTTTATCTGCTTAGTGGTTTTAAATTCTAAGACTTGAATATCCAATTGTCGGATAACACGATCCGCAAATTTTTCGTATTTAACGGGTAATTCCTTGTTTAAGGGAACCTCGTATTGACAAAGTTCCACATACGGACGGTAGCCTTTTTCCGAAATAAAATCAACCATAAATGGGAAACTGTGATTGGTAACCATCATGTGTGGTTCCGTGAATCCTTTTGTTAAAAATCCTTGAGGCTCTTTATCCGAAAAGCCCATTGGACCTATAATTTGGTTGCAACCAAAATTTTTTGCCCAGTTTTCGATGAATTGAAGTAATTCATTAAACACATTTTGATTTTTGTAGCATTCCAAATAACTGAATCGAGTTGTTTTCGTATGATGTAAATTGTTGAATTCTAATGGGATGATTCCCATAATTCGACCAATAGGTTTTTCATTTTCAAACGCTAAAGCAAGTATCGTCGTATTGGATTTAAAAGCTGGATTTTTCTCTGAATTGAAGAATTTTTCTTCATCCATGTACAGCGGATGTACCCAATTGGTGTGATCCTGATGGATTTTTTCTGGCAAATAAATAAAGGTTTTTAAATCGGATGCCGATTTTACTTCACGGATTTGTATTGACATGGAATTCGTTTATAAATGTAAGTAACCAGAGGGTAAACAAGTACGACTGAAAGCAGTCCAACAAGGCTATCAATAGCCCAATGCGCTTTTATGTAAATCGTTGAAAAAGTGAGAATAAACACAAAGGGAGCTAGAAAATATCGAAGTTTGAGTTTGTTGCGAAATAACCAAACAAGCATGATGTAGGCGATTCCTACGTGTGAACTAGGAAAAGCGGCGGTTGGCGCTTCACCATTTTTCTGAATGATTTTGATGAGGTTTCCAAAGAGGCCTTGCGCTTCAATTTGATTTTGAGGTGCGTTAAAATAGAATTGTGGTCCGTATGCAGGAATCAAAATGAAAAATAGATAATACACAATAAATGAGCCGATTAAATAGAAACCAAATTCTTGGATTTTCTCTGGAAATCTTACGTATAAATAGACCAAAATTGCAATAGGCATAAGGTAGTACGAAAAATAACCCATGAAAAACAATTCGCTAAAGAAGGCTTGATTAAGCTTTTCTGAAAACATTAAAGAAGGTTGAAAACCAAATAATTTTTGATCTAATTCGAGTAAATGAGCGTCAATTGGTGTAAAAAAGAGCTGATTGAGACTTGCGGTTTCTTTGTACAAGACACTTAACAAGGCATACGCAAGGATAAAAGAAAGTGTAACCCAAACTTTTCTTGTAGCAAAATTAAAGGCTATAAAACAAAGGAGCCAAGCGACGAAATAGAGAATTCTATTTTGTAAAATCTCTTTTGAAAAAGCAATTTCTAGTTTGGATCCAAAAAATGAAAGGATGAAGACCACAAGGAAATAGAATCCGATGGGCCACCACACAATCGAAGTTTTTTGGAGTAGATTTTTCAAATAGATTTTTTTCAAAAATAGGGATTTATTAACATTTCGTTCATGTTGAACCGTAAATAAAAAGCGGGCGCAGCTTTTGCTGCGCCCGCTCGGATGAATATAAAGATGAAAATGAGTCTATAACCAAGTAACAACGCCTGTTTCTACACAATAATTGGCGCCTACAATTTTTATTTTTCCTTCTTTTTCCAAAGCCCTCAATGTTGAGCTCTGATGACGAATATCTTCAATTGATTGTTGAACATTGCTAACGTTCAAACGTTCTAATAAATCTTCATTTTTGGAGCTTCTTTCCTCGCCATCTTGGATAATTTCGTTAATGATAGGATCGAAATGATAAATCAAATGGTTCAAATTATCCATTCCTAATTCTTCAATTTTCGCCGCATCCAAACCGCCTTTCAAAGCGCCACATTTGCTATGACCAAGGACTACAACCAGTTTAGAACCGGCAACGTTACATCCAAATTCCATAGAACCAAGAATGTCCTGATTTACAAAGTTTCCTGCAATTCGAACACTGAAAATGTCTCCTAAACCTTGATCAAAAATAAGTTCGGCAGAAGTTCGACTATCAATACAGCTTAAAACCACGGCAAAAGGCCACTGTCCAGCTCTTGTGTCATTCACTTGTTCTAGAAGATTTCGATTTACTTTTAGATTGTTTACAAATCTTTGATTCCCTTCTTGTAAGAATTGAAGCGCTTTTTCTGGTGTTATCGTTGCTTGAGTTTCTGAAGTATGTGCTTTCATATTGTTTAATTTTAATACGTTAGAATTTGAGCTTACATCGCTCGTCTGTGGGTGATTAATACATGCGAATCTTCATCGTTCGCATAGTCTTTGTAAGAAGTTCGGAAGCCAATGAGTTTTACATCTATGTCTTCTTCTTTGGCTCGAACATTGGCGAAATCTTGGATGAGGTCGAGTACATCCGTAGTGATATAGGACGTTCCACGAGCGTCAATGGTTACCGAAGAGCCAGGATTTACATTTTTCAAGGTTTTCTTAATCGCTGCTTTGTTTAGAAACGATACCTCTTCAGCTAATTTTAATGTGAATTCGTCGGTATCATTAAGTTCTTCACGACTTAAATAGTAGGCTCGTTTCATATTTCCTTGAAGAATGTAGAATACGGAAATCAACAATCCGATTCCAACTCCTTTCAACAAATCCGTGAATACAACGGCAAGAACGGTTGCTAGGAACGGAATGAATTGATATTTTCCGTTATGCCAAAAGTGTTTGAAGGTCGCCGGTTTTGCAAGTTTGTATCCAACAAGAATTAGTACCGCTGCTAAAGTCGCAAGAGGAATTAAATTTAAAATAAAGGGAATAGTCAACACGCAAACTAGCAATAGTACGCCGTGGATAATCGCTGACATTTTTGAAGTTGCTCCTGCACTTGCATTAGCCGAACTTCGAACAACAACCGAAGTCATCGGAAGTCCACCAATAAAAGAGCTCACTAAGTTTCCAACGCCTTGCGCACGTAATTCTAAATTGGTATCGGTAATTCTTCTTTTCACATCCAATCGATCCGAAGCTTCAATGCAAAGAAGTGTTTCAATCGATGCGACAACCGCGATGGTTGCTCCAACAATCCATACTTTAGGATTGGTTAATCCGTTGAAATCGGGTAGTGTTATCATGTTTTTGAAATCGTCTAACGACTGCGGAACAGGCAGTGTTACGAGGTTTTTTGAACCAATTGCTAAACTGCTTCCCGTCATTTTGAAGATTTCATTTAATGCAATTCCGGTAGCTACTGCAACTAATGCTCCTGGTAAAAGTTTCAATTTCTTTAAAGCCGGAATATGATCCCAAGCCAATAAAATAGCGATGGAAACTAACGTAACAACGACTGCTCCTGGATGAATTGCGGAAAATGCTTCTGCAAAATAAGAGAAGTTAATACCGTTTTCGAACAGCGTTTCGTTGCTGAAATTTTCATTATCGAAACCTACGGCATGCGGAATTTGTTTTAAAACAATGATGATTCCGATACCGGCAAGCATTCCTTCAATAACGTTGTTTGGGAAATAATTCGAAATACTTCCAGCTCGAATAAATCCTAAAACCAATTGTAATAATCCGGCGATAATTCCTGCCGTTAAAAATAAATCAAAAGCACCTAAATCCGTAATTGCTGTTAATACAATAGCCGTTAATCCCGCGGCTGGACCGGTTACTGATATATTTGAATTACTTATAAAACCAACGACGATACCGCCAATAATTCCTGAAATAACTCCTGATAAAGGGGGAGCACCCGATGCTAATGCGATTCCTAAACATAAGGGTAGTGCTACTAAGAACACAACTAGTCCTGAAGGGAAATTTTCTTTCATCCCCCCGAACAAAGTTTTTGCTTTTTTCATTTTTCCATGAAATTGAGTGCATGCATGTTCGTATTTGAACATCCCATGCGGGTGAAAAATTTAATTTGATAGAAGATGTAATGCGCTCACAAGGAGCCGTTCACATGTCGAATGTCAAAAGCTATGCTTCGGGAGGGGGGGATATGATAGAAATGTGCGGAGGAATAAACAGGGATTCGTTGGTTGCAACGAAGTCTTTCTGTGAAATGTCCGACTGAAAAAATTTGATGAATTTATGTACATCCAGAGTCTCTGGAAGTGTTTTTTCTGTAATTGAAAAGTTAGATGAATGATTTTCTTCTTCATTGGCCATCAATGCTGTTTGCGGAAGATCCCAATCCAAAATCGCAGCAACTGTAGGAAGCGCTGTGAAATTGATAAATACGAATAACGTAAGGATACTCCAGAATTTCATTCTCTCTTTTTCTTTATTTTTTTAGAACCGATTATTTTTTTCGGTTCATCACCCAATCCGAATTGGTTAGGTCGTATATTTTTTGGATGTCTTTTAATATTTTTTCAAAATCGATTTCCAAGTCGATTATTTTTCCTGTTCTCAAATCGAATACCCAACCATGTACAATGGGATATTCATCTAAGATATATCGTTCTTGAACGCATGCCATTTTAATAACATTGATGCATTGTTCTTGAACATTCAACTCCACCAAGCGATCGTATCTTTTGGCTAAGTCATCAATCGCATTTAATTCGGCTTGGTGCAAACGATAGACATCTCTAATGTTTCGCAACCAAGGATTCATTAAACCCAAATCTTCGGGCGTCATCGCTGCTTTTACACCACCGCAATTATAATGTCCGCAAACGATAATGTGTTTCACTTTTAGGTGTTCTACCGCATATTCAATAACTGCTGTAGAGCTCATGTCTAAGGTGTTCACCACATTGGCGATGTTTCTTGTTACGAAAACTTCACCAGGTTTGGCACCCATTAACTCTTCTGCCGTTACTCTCGAATCGGAGCATCCTATGTATAAATAATCAGGATTTTGCGTTTTAGCAAGCTCATGAAAATACTCAGGATTTTCAGCGATTTTAGATTCAACCCAGTTTTTATTGTTTTCAAAAATAACTTCGTACGTTTTTGGCATCTGTTCTGCGGGTTTTAATTATTTATAAATACAAAATTATTTTGTCTTTCGATAGATTGAATCAATAATTATGCAAAAATAAATTTTTTGATTAAAAATAAAATTCTTTTAACAAAATTTAATATGTGGATATGACGAATGTCATATTTTATTGTTGATGTAACCTTCGGTTGCCTGCTCGTTTGATGTGACGCTTGCTGGGTTTCCTACAACGACGGAATTGTCCGGTACATCGAAGTTTACGTAGGCATTTGGAGCAATTAAAACATTGTTTCCAATGGTGATTCCGCCAACGATGACCGCATTAGGACCAATCCAAACTTCATTTCCGATTTTCGGGAATCCTTGATTCTTGCCTCGGTTTTGTTGACCAACCGTTACGCCTTGCGCCATATTGCAGTTGGTTCCGATTTGAGCATTTGGGTTGATCACTACAGCGCCCCAATGTCCGAGATAAAAACCTGCTCCAATTTTGGTTTCTGGATAAATTTGAAATCCGTATTTAATCTGATGCCTTCGAAGTACCATTCTCCAAAAAAGTCCTTTTATCGATTTTTTAGGGTGGATTTGGCACTTCCTCAAAATATAAACAAAATGCAAATTTGGGTTGATGCATTTGCCCCAAATTTGAGGTTTAGAAAGCCATTTTCCGCTTTCCCGATAAAAATCTTTTTGAATGATAGAATACTCCATAGTTTTTTTCTCACTTTCAAATTTATGGTATTTTTAGAAATTATGGAACACCTATATGTAAGTGTTTGTCTATGAAAAATATACTGTATCTTTGTAGTCTCAAAAAACGCGTAATTCATGAGAAAATTACTATATATGATGGTGTTTATGCCATCGGGCTTGTTGTTTTCGCAAAGTGGAAAAGTTGGGATTGGTACCACTGCGCCCCAAACAACACTTCATGTGAAGGGGAGTCTTCGCTTGGAACATCCATCTCAAGGAAAGGGGAAAATTCTTAGAGTTTATGATACGGGAGCAATGAAATGGGCGAATGCCGTTCCTTTACCCGTCTATGGAAGTTTTGAAGTTCAAGATGGATATACTGTCAAAACCATTACTAATGACACTTACTTTAAAAGCTTTATTACGCTTTCACCCGGAAAATGGATCGTGAAGCTTTCATTCCTATTAACTGTTCGAGACCTTGGAGGTAGTACTGATGAGGGCTACGTTGTAGAAACCTATTTAGCGGATTCTAACACGTCATCAACCCCAACAACGGATTATGTTGAAGGATCATCTACTATGATGGGAGGAACTGCCTATACGCCTTCTATTTACAATTTATTACAAGGTTCGGTTTTAATAGAGAATAAAGATAATGTCTCTAAAACTTACTATTTGTGGGGGAAAGCGGTAAAGTACCCTACCACGTCAACTTCGACAGTTTCTTTAGATCGTTTGGCTTCAAATATATGGTCGGAGAACCGAATTTATGCAATTCCAATTGAATAAAAACTCAAAATGAAAACAACGTTTATTTATTTAGGCTTATTTTTTGCGTCACTAGCTTCTGCTCAGAATATTGGTATCGGGACCGTAAGTCCTTCATCAACTTTGCACGTGAAAACAAATAATGATTATATTTTAAGAGTTCGAGATGCTGTTACAACGACAGATGCCAACTGGACTATTAAAAGTGCGGATGGACTTGGAACATTTAATAAGGTTGCAACTGGCGTTTTTAGAAGTACGGTTGTTTTTCCATTATCCGCAACGGGTGTTACAATTTCTACTGTCGCTCCTAATTGGCAAAATACTGGGATTCCCATTTCAGTTCCTCCAGGTAAATGGAATATCACTGGCACACTCGTTTTAACTCCAAGTTCTTCTATTAGTTCACAAACCGATAGTGCTTATAATTGTCGAGTTTCTTTGGCAGATGACGCATCATCAACCACTGCAACCTCAGATTTTATATCGGCTGAAAACTACAGCGCGGGAAAAGGAGAAATGTTTGGTCGACTTTTAGGCCCTTTACCTAAAGATTACGTTTCTGGAAATATGTTTATTAATAACCCGTCATTAACCAATAAAACGTATTATATACTTGCGAATATTGAAAGAATAAGTGGGAGTTCTACGGTTAACTTTAAAGATTTTGGTTTAAAAACCACACCAGAAAATCAGTTATATGCAATGCCAATTAACGAAAACTAAGTTTTAAGATGAAAAAGATTTTACTTTTTATAAGCTTCTCTTTTACTGCTTTATTTTATGCGCAGGCAGGAAATGTTGGTATTAATACGAAAGCGCCTACAGAAAAGCTTGATGTGAATGGCAGCATGCGTTTTGAGCCGGCTAGTATTGTTGGTTTGGCAGCAGGGCAAGTTCTTGTTTCTGATGAAAATGGAAATGCATCATGGAAAGAAATGGATTTATCAGTGAAAAACTACGGTCCAACGTATGGGACTAAAGATTATACCGTTTTGAATTATTATGATGGGTCTGCTACAAGTTATCCCGATCCAACATGGAGATACCATTCGGAAATAGTTTACACGGGGACTAGTATTACGTTGCCTCAAGGGAAATGGTTGGTTATTTTTAATAATATAGCTAATGTGCAGTATAGTTCTGATTATACTACTGATACATGGACTGACGCTATTCCTGCAAACGTTGCATTGTGGGTACGAACCTATTTTGCAGATAATTCGGATAACTATTCAAAGGGGTACAATCACGATGCTAATGTTATTTCTACTAATGTTATTGGACCGAATAAAGTTAGTAATGCCGTAGTAGGCCCGTCAAAATCCATGCAAGTGGGAGGCGAACAAATTATTAATAATAATTCAGGTGGAGATAAGACGTATTATCTTAAGGTTTCTACCCAATTGTTTAATGTTTCAGGGTTGAAAGGGATTCGATTGGTTAATTTCGCTTTAAAAGGGAATACAGCCAGTACGTCTGAAAATAAGATGATTGCGTATAGAATTCAATAAAAGAAAAAGCAGCGGTTAGCTGTTTTTTTTATAAATTGTCTAGTATTTTTTCAATGCTTGTAACTGAATTTTTTAATGTAAATGGGACTTCGTAGGATTCCAAGTTTTTTTGATACTCGTCAAATGAATTTGGGTTTTCTAATGCGGTCCGCATTCCGGTGTAAATTCCATCTTCGCTGTTATCTACCATCATTCCTAAGCTTCCGTTGTCTAGCATTTCTGCAGCTCCAGAAACATCGGTCGAAATGATGTTCTTTTTCAAGGTAATCGCTTCAAATAAAACCGTTGGAAATCCTTCATAACGCGAACATAAAATATAGAAATCCGCTTTTTTGAAGTAGGGATAAGGATTGTTGGTGAAGCCTAATAAAGTTGCTGTTTCATCAACTTGAAGTTCTGATTTTAAATTTTTGATGTTTTCAAAATCGTAGCCATCACCCACGATTAAAATTTTATGCGGAAAACCTTCTTCCAATAATCGTTTGTGAACTTTCAAAAGTCTGTCAAATCCTTTTTGAGGGAAAACAGTTCCTACAGAAATAAAAGTAGGAATCGTTGAATCAAACTGATAATTTTCAACTGGTTTTTCCGCTTTAGTGAGAATTTCTTCCGTATCTAATGGATTGTAAATCCGAACAATTCTTGATTTTTCATCTTGCTTTCTAGACAAGTTTTCAAAATCTTCTTGAATTTGCTTAGAAATAACTAGAATTTTATCAAATCCAAAGAATTTTCTGATTTCATCGTCTGTGTAGTTATGAAACTCCGTTTTTCGAAGGTCGTTGTGAATCCACACTATTTTTTTAGAAGATGAAATTGGCGAATTTAAAATTTCATCACGAAAACCATGAATAGCGGCTAATTCGATATCGTATTTCTTTCCTTTTAGTTTTCCGTTGTACAGAAGCTTCGGAAATTTTTTCAATATTTTTTGATAGATAACACGATAGGCTTTTTCAGGAATATCTTGTAGCCGATTGGTGGTAATCATCTCCCCTTTGTTGAGGTATAAAACGTTGATCCAATCCGGAATCTCAGTCAAATATTTACCTGAATACAAATTCAATAAAAGATCAATTTCGTACTTGTCCTTGGGTAGATTTTTAAGAAAAGTCGCCAAAACTTTCTCCGCACCACCATGACGAAGCGAGCCAATCCGAATCAATATTTTCTTCTTAGTTGACATGGATTAGCGAACTGGTTTATAGGAGTGCGGAAGATTTTTGATGAGGTATTCATCTAATTTTGGACGGTCGTTTTCTAGCTCGCGAGGGTAGTCTACGCTATCTTTTTTCTTTTTTTCGTAATAGTCTTCAATAGAACAGATAAATTTTGCTGGAACCCCACCGTAAACGGAATTATTGGGTACCGAAGAACTTACAATAGAGCCTGTCGCAATAATACAATTGTCGCCAATCTGAACATTGTGGGTAATAATAGAATGAGCGCCAACGAACGTATTTTTTCCAATTTTTATCCTTCCAAAAATTCGAACATCTTTGTATTCTTCAATTTTTCGCATCAGCAATTGTCCACCGCTATGGGTGATGAACGATACTTTTGAAGAAACTCTTGAATTTTCTCCAATTTCAATTAAATACGGTTCACTTCCAAAGTTGATTCCATCTCTCAAAACAACGCCACGTCCCAATTTTAGTCCTCGCGCAACGCACATTTTATAGTAGGAATTCCACTTAAGCGAATCTATTATGGAAAATATTTTGTTTAAAATTTTTGCTAGCATGACGCCTCTTTAGAAATTAAACCAACAAACAAGGACTCAATTTCGTTAAAAATTTTTTCATTGTCGAACTGAGCATCAATATTATTTAAATTTTCTTTGATTTGCTTCACATATTCTGGATTTGTCAGAAACAATTTCATCGCTTCATAGATTTCATTGGTGTCAAACGGAATTACATGCCCTGTTTTTTGATGGTGTAGGATCTCGTTGATATCCCCAACATTGGTCGCAATAATCGGTTTGCGTAGGATTAAAGCTTCGGCAATAACCAATGGCCAAGCTTCAGATGATGACGAAAGCATAAAATAATCTGCATGAAGCATGTATGGATACGGATTCATTTTAAATGGCTCAATGATAAACGTATCTTCAACATTATTTGCTGCAATTTTAGCTTTTAAGTTTTGATATTCCTCACCTTCGCCAAGAATTAAAATGTTGTGTTTGAAGCCCTCCTTAACCAATCTAATATGCGCGTCCAACAGCTCATTAAATCCCTTTTTGGCATGAAGTCTTCCAAGTCCTAAGAAGGTTGGGCCTTCGGGAATTTTTGGAATAAAGTCTTGAGCTTTTACTCTTATATCTTTAATTGGAACGGCATTTACGATTATTTTTTCTTCTGGATAGTTCCGTGTTGGATGATTTTCGTGCAGTATGGTTTTAATCTTTGATGAACAATACACCAATGTATCAAATTGTTCCATATTCGATAGGATTTTAGGAACGATCGGTTGAAGTTTTTTAGTGTTAATTTCGGTGTGAAACCATGCTACTTTTTTTGATTTTTTATTGGATGAATTTAAAACCATCTCATAATCGTTATAGGTCATTCCGATCTCAATATCGTACGTATCCTTTAATATTTTCTGATCAACGATCTCAGGATGTTTTTGGTATTTTTTTAGTTGCAAGCTTCTTCTAAAAAGTTGAATTTTCTGAAGGAGTGCGTTTTTTGAAAAATCTTCTCGCCCATTCGTTAGATACACTTTACGAACGTGTTTTGGGAACTCGTCACGAAGCTCCCCTTGATTCAGGTTAATACAAACCGTCATCTCAAATTTTTCAGGATCTAAGTTGTTTAGAATACTTAATAAAACTTTTTGCACGCCTCCCATTTCCATGGAGCGGTGTCTAAATAGAAGTTTTATTTTAGTTGATTTTTCACTCATTACAAAATGTTTTGAAACAGAGTTTTAAGTTTTTTTTGGAGTCTATATGAAAACGAGTTTTGATATTCTAACAATTTAAAAATTTCTTCAGAATTACTAAATATTTCAGGAACGCTAACGCCATTTATTTTTTGTAAGCCTCTTCTTTTCATTGCATAATAAATGGCTTCGCCCCAGAATTCATATGACTTTTTTTTGTTATCGTTTTGGGAAATTCCTCCAGCATGCGATCGGTATAAATAGTTTGCTTGATTAATAAATTTTACCTTTCCCTTTTCGTACAATTTAAGATATAAATCCTGATCTTCAGCTATTTTTAGCTGAGAGTTCATTTTTTCAGTATGTTCGTACGCATTCTTTCTAAAAGTAACGAAATGTGAAATTTGTATTGGGAAATTAAAAAAATATGGATCATTATTTTGTACTTGTTTTGCAGCACTAAAAACTTTTATAGGATTTAAATGTTCGTCACAAGAAACAAATCGAGAGTAAGCTAAAACAGTTTTCTCATCCTTTTGAAATTCAGTAATAGCGTTTTCTATCGCATTTGGAAGTATAGCATCATCTGGATCAACAAAACCGCAAATCTCCCCTTCGGCTAAGTCAATTAATTTTTTCTTCGTAAACCCGACACCTTTATTTTCCTCATTTTCGTAAAATTTAAACCTCGAGTCGTTAGAAATTAATGCTTTAACTTGTATTTTTTCCTCCTCCTTAGAACAATCATCCAGTATAATAGCTTCCCAATTTTCATAGGACTGTTTTTGTATAGAATTAAAACAATCTACAAAATACTTGGCATTATTGTAATGTGCAATAAGTATTGAAAATTTCATTTTTTAGTTGACTTTGAATATTAAATCCTGATTGTTCACAACAGTTGAGTTTCTGGGATATTTTTATTGATTATGCAATCTGCTCGAATAATGCAATTGTTACCTTTGTAAAGTGTGATAGATTGGTAATAGCATCATAACTTTATAATCGTGCATCAACTGATGATCTTTCTAAAAAACTCTTACAATCATACACAACGCCTTTTTCTGATGCTAGCTCATGAATATTTATATTTTTAAATTCATCATGAGCTACGGCTAGTATAATAGCGTCAAATTTTGTAGTTTTAATATCACCCAATTTATTAGTTGCTGCTATCCCATATTCTTTTTCGACTAATTTTGGGTCAGCCCAAGGGTCGTAAATTGTTGGAACACTTCCAAAATCCTTAATTTCATTATAAATATCAACAATTTTTGTATTCCGAATGTCAGGACAGTTTTCCTTAAATGTAAATCCTAAAATCAAGATTTTAGAATTTTTAATTAGGATATTTTTAGAAATCATCAGTTTAACAACCTTGTCCGCTATAAAACGGCCCATATAGTCGTTTACTCTTCTTCCAGACAAAATAACATTCGGGATGTAACCTAAAAGTTCAGATTTATAAGCTAAATAGTAGGGGTCTACGCCAATGCAATGACCACCAACTAGACCGGGTTTGTAATTTAAGAAATTCCATTTTGTTGCTGCGGCTTCCAAAACATCATTGGTGTCAATTCCAACTTTGTCAAAAATAATGGCTAATTCATTTACAAAAGAAATATTGACGTCTCTCTGGGCATTTTCTATCACTTTAGATGCTTCAGCGACTTTTATTGATGGCGCTTTATGAGTTCCCGCAACAATGATCGTTTGGTATAGTTTATCAACGAAGTTGGAAGCTTCAGGTGTTGAACCCGCGGTTACTTTCTTTATTTTTATGAGTGTATTTACTTTGTCGCCAGAGTTGATTCTTTCAGGAGAATATCCTACGAAGAAATCATGATTAAATTTTAGTCCCGATTCTTGTTCCAAAATTGGAGCACAAATTTCTTCTGTACATCCCGGATATGTAGTTGATTCGTAAATAACAATATCCTCTTTTTTAAGAATTTGTCCAATTGCGGTGCTTGCAGAAATTAGCGGCGTGAAATCAGGACGTTTGGATTGGTCAATAGGGGTGGGGACAGTTACAACAAACACGTTACATTCTTGGATGCAATTTAAATCTGTGGTTGGGAAATATCCTTTAACAGTATGGTCTAGATGGCTTTTTAAGTTTAGGTTAATTTCATCAAAACTAGCTTCCCGTGTGGAGTCTTGTGCCTTTTTTAGTTCGTCAATTCGCTCTTTTGAAGTATCAAAACCGACTGTAGGAAAATGCTTAGCAAATTCCAAACTTAACGGAAGGCCGACATAGCCTTGTCCAATAATCGCAATCTTGGTTGAACTTAAATTCATCAGTGGATTTTGAATAAATGCAAATATAATTTAAAAATACGTTAAAAAATCCTATTTTTGGACAATAATCTTAACATCGTGAGCGACTTGAAGAAAAATTTATACTTTGAAGAAAAGACCTATGCATTTGTAGATAAATCGAATTTTAAGGTTAAAAACATAACATTGTTTTAATATTAAAGATTCATTGAGTTTTGTATGCTTTTTAATTCAATTAGTTTTGCGTTTTTTCTTCCCGTCGTTTTTGTTCTTTACTGGTTTGTTTTTAATAGGAAGCTAAGGGTACAAAACCTATTTATGCTTATAGCAAGTTTTTTTTTCTACGCTTGTTGGGATTGGCGGTTTTTGTTCTTACTTGGTTTTTCAATTTTTCTAGATTATTTTTCTGGGCTCAAAATAGAGAAGGCTATAGGTGATGTTTCACGAAAGTTCTGGTTAATTCTTAGTATTGCAATCAATCTCGGATTTCTAGGTTTTTTTAAATATTACAATTTTTTTGTTGACAGCTTTGCGGAAATGCTTCACTCTGTAGGATTTAATGTTCATATATGGACTCTAAAAATAGTGTTGCCAGTTGGTATTTCTTTCTATACATTCCACGGATTGTCCTATATAATTGATGTTTACAAAAAACGAATTAAAGCCGAGAAAAATTTTATTGATTATGCCTTATTTGTAAGTTATTTTCCTCTTCTTGTCGCTGGACCTATCGAAAGAGCAACACACTTGCTACCGCAAATTAAAGTTAAAAGGAAGTTCAGTTACGATTTGGCAGCGGATGGAATGCGTCAAATTTTATGGGGTTTGTTTAAAAAGATGGTGATTGCGGATAATTGCGCTCCAATTGTCAACGAAATTTTTCTTAACTATCAAACCGAATCAGCTAGTAATTTAGCTTTAGGGGCAATACTCTTTGCGTTCCAAATTTATGGTGACTTTTCAGGATATTCGGACATTGCTTTGGGGGTTTCCAAGTTGTTTGGAATTCAGTTGTTGAAGAACTTCGCTTATCCTTATTTTTCTCGGGACATTGCTGAATTTTGGAGACGTTGGCACATATCGCTTTCGTCTTGGTTTAAAGATTATTTGTATATCCCTCTAGGTGGGAGTAAAGGTGGGCTATGGATGAAAATTCGAAACACGTTTATTATCTTCTTGGTGAGTGGTTTTTGGCATGGTGCAAATTGGACGTTCGTCATTTGGGGCGGACTTAATGCTTTGTTTTTTATGCCTTTGTTGATTTTAAATAAGAATAGAAGCAATCTAGAAATCGTTGCTCAGGGTCAAGTTTTTCCTAGCCTACGAGAAGCGATTAGTATCGTAATAACATTTGCAATGGCTTGCTTTGCATGGATATTTTTCCGGTCGGAAAGTGTGTCTCAGGCGATTCATTACATCATCAATATATTCGATACTAGTATTTTTCAAATTCCAAGTTCTTTAAATGTGAAACTCGTCGTGCTCTGTGCTTTGATGTTTGGTTTTGAATGGATTAATAGAGCTTATTTTCATGGTTTGGAAATCAAGAGATTTCAAAAATGGCTACGATGGGGAGTATATCTTTTCATTGTCTTACTGATTTTGTGCTTTGCCAATTTCAATAACAACGAATTTATCTATTTTCAATTTTAGAAATGAAGAAATTTTTACTTAAGTCATTCCTTTTTTCTGCTTTACTTTTCGGAATTGCCATTTCGAGATGGCTTTATATTGGGACAAACTCACCTGAAAATCCAATTTTAAAAAGAAAAATTGAATGTATAAATAAGGATTTGAAAATCAATACTGTCTTTGTAGGCAGTAGCAAAATAAATAACCAAGTTATTCCTAAGGTAATTGATTCGGTTGCCGTAGGGATTCATTCATTTAACTTGGGAGCTAATGGAAGTTTTAATTTAGAAAACTTTGAGACGATAGATTATTTTTTAAAACACAAACCGCCTCATCTTAACATCATTGTTTTAGAGTTGCAAAATAAATTCTCATTTAACAGAATAAACATCAATGCTCCTAGAAGCTATCAAGTGCTGAGTCCTAGTAATTTTAGCTTCCTAATGAAGTATTTTTACGAAAGTAAAGATTATCGGCAGTTGGCTTACACAATGTATTCCTTTTTTTTAGATATATTTGATTTTAACGTTGGTATTACTAAGGAAGAACAAAATAATGATCCTTTTAAGGAGCAAGGGTTTTTCGCTCTAGATGATGAAAAAAATGAGGATGTTGTAAAAAGAAGAAAAGAATTAATAAACAAACCTGGTGAAATTTCAAGACGAATTGAAGCGTTCAAAAACGATAAAAAGAATTATGAAGCTAATGAAGCATTACAGAATAAAATAATGTCATTGAAAGAGGATTGTTTAAAGAGAGGGGTTCAGCTAATACTTTTGTATCCTGCACCAGCAGAGCCGGACGCTAAGAAACTTGTTGCTTTCGAAAAAAATAGTCCAGTCCCCGTAATTAATTTGGTTGATCCGGTGGAGTATCCGCAATTCTACAACTTGAAAAGCCGATGGGATTACGGGCATCTTAATCGTAAAGGAGCCGAAGAACATTCTAGGTTAATAGGTGCGGAGTTGCTCAAATTGATGGATTCAAAACAAATATCAATCGACTAGAATTTAGTATTAAGGATAAAAACCATATTTTTGCCGAATAAATAAGACACAGTGAGCGAATTAGGAAGAATTACCAAAACATTTTTTGCCTATTTAAAAAGGCCAGACCTTTATCCTGAATTAGGACGGAAGATTGTTAAAAATACGTTTCAACGTGGAAATGCGAATAAGGGACAAGAAAAAAGCAATCAATGGGCTGCTTCTATCGCTGTTTCTCAAGAGCAAGCTATTTCTACGCTTTTTGGATTAAGTTTTCAAGAATTTAGTTCACAGTTTCCAGACACATTCCAATATTCATTAAACCGTCAAAATACATGTCCCATAAAAATGGGTGGTGCAGGAGCTTTGGAGCTAATTTATGCTGCTTGTGAATTTACTCAAGCAAAAAATGTTCTAGAAACAGGGGTTGCTTACGGTTGGTCGTCATTGGCTGTTCTTTCGTATTTGGAACAAAATGACGGAAAACTTTATAGCTCGGATATGCCTTATTTAGGGCAAAATGGTGACCAATACGTTGGTTATGTTGTTCCTGAAAATTTGAGAAAAAATTGGGAGTTGTTTCGATTTGCAGATCGAGAGTCTTTACCAAAGATTTTCGAAAAAAATAAGGAGTTTGATGTTGTTCATTATGATTCTGATAAAGCTTATAATGGAATGATTTGGGCGTACGGAGAATTGTACAATCACTTAAGAAAAGGAGGTGTTTTTATTAGTGACGACATCAATGATAATGCAGCTTTTCAAGATTTTTGTCAATCAAAAAATATCCAACCGATAATTATATCTTTTGAAGGAAAGTTTATTGGTGTATTTGTGAAGTAAATATCTTCTATTTAAGGTTAATATTATACAATCCAGAACGTATGCTTTTGTAATCTAAAACCAAGTATTTTAGAATCATCATACATTTTTGCAGTTGAGTAATTTATAATTCTCCGACTTTCTAAAGGTTTCTTTTTTTCAAAACATAGGGTAAGGTCGTTTCTTTAGTCTTTTACGACGAAAACATAATCACATTTCGTATTATTTCTCTCAATATTAAAAATTATTATTTTTTTGGGATCTAAACCATTTTTTAGAGCTAAGTATTGATATTCGAAAGCGTTGAAGAATGTAGGTTCTCTAAGGATTAAAAAATTAGTTGATTTTTGAAATTGATAAACATTATAATCAATACAAACTATTTTTGGATGAATTTGTTTTTTGTCAAGATCTGCTTTTAACTTTGAAAACAGTTCGTTGTTGAAGTTACTTGCATATATCCAAGCGTTCATAATACTGGTGTTAACAAAAAATAAAACACTAACTATTGATGCCAATATTACTTTAAATAGTATTTTATTAGTTATTAATACTTGCAATAGATAAAGTATTGCGGAGCAAAAAAGTATTGAAAAGAAAAGACGAAATGCACCAAGATTTCTGTTGTCAAAACCGAAAACTGTAGGAAAGTATGTTGAAAAAATAAAAATTACCAAAGAAATCAACAATAATAAGAGCGAATACAAAATGTTCTTATTAAAAAAAATCTTTTTGTAGGTCAAATCTTTCTTTTTGGTCACAAAGAAGGTGGCAAGCCCCACAGCAATTGGAAATAGTAAATCCACCCAGCTTTGGAATCTAATATTATATAACCCTTTTATTACTGTTTGAGCATAATCACGGAAAATCATTTTAATCGAAAATAAACCAACTTTCTGTATGTGCCCTAAATTAAAAATTTGATTAATACTGTCTCTTTGATATGAATTTGCAAAAAGGTAGGGTTGTAGTAGTTTTCGATACAATATTAATATTAATAATATTGTTACAAAATACACAACTTTATCTCTTTTGGATCTAACAAGGAAAGCGTTTAAAATAAGAATAGGAAAGAAAATTTCATAGGATAAAATAGACAACATAAAAAACACCCCACTTATGACAGGCTTGTATTTTGTCGTGAGATAATAAATACTTAAAAGCCAAAATAGTAACGCTAAGTTCGAGTTCAACATTATCGGGGAAAACTGAATTGATGTTGCATAGATTGAACTTGCATAGATAGCTGTTGCTACTACAGAAAAGTTTTCATCAAATAGATTTGACAATACTTTATATAGAAATAGCAAGGAAATAGGAAAGAATATGAAACCAATGTAATACAAGTTAATATTAAACTTTGATAAATAAATAACAATACCCGTTACAATTCCGGAAATTGGTCTTGCAGACATAGTAGAAGAGTCCAAAAAACGACTCAAAAAACTAAAAAATGAACTGGTAATGTTTTGACCTTGGTATACTTTACTTAAATCATCTACTAAAAGGACTTCGTGATTAATTATTTTTATATGAACATATAATACATATAGAATAATTGTAATTAACAAAAGATTTACCGGTTTGTAAATTGTGTTTTTCATTAAGTTTAAAGCTAACAAAATATAAAGTGAGAAATGGACTTTTTAAAATAGAATAGTGTATTATTTATCTTTTTTGCTCTGTTCAAAAATACCGTTATTTACTCGTTTATTAAGGATGAAATGTGAGAAAAGATACTTTTTCAAAAACATTTTTTTTAGTATAGTCGTATTTTAATCTGTTCCAAGTTTATTTATAGTTTTTATTATCTAAAGTTAATATTATACAGCCCAGAACGAATGCTTTTGTAATCTAAAATTAAATATTTTAGGATCATCGTCCATTTTTTCGCTGTTGAAGCATTTGCAATCTCCCAACTTCTCAATGTTCGTTGGATGTGGATTTTATACTCTTCGGGCATTGTTTTTTCAGTTTGCGACCAATCATTCAATTTTGTCCAAAGTAGAATGCGCGTTTTTGCAGGGTTTACTTTCTTCGAATCCACTTGTGTAATTCTATTACTTTCATGGATTCCTCGAATAGCAATGGCTTGATCGATAATTCCTGTATAGAGATCTAAATAATAAGATAATCTCACTGTAAAATCAGTGTCTTGATGTAATCGCAAACTTATATCAAAAAGACGATCCATTTTTTTTAACGCCGATTTTCGTATTGTAATCGTATCAAGATGAATTAACCCGAAACTTCCTCTTAAATTCAATTGACCCGGACAAACATCTTTCGGGTCTGCTTTTTTGTAAACAGTATCAAGTTTGTCCTGATAGATATGATAGTATTGTTCCTTCGCTTTTTTCGAATAATAATGAACCCCTAAAGCACCATAAACACCTTCAACTTCTTCCTTTTTGAAAAGTTCTTTTTCGGCATCAAAACGACTGGGAAGATAATAATCATCGGCATCAAGAAAAGCAATAAAATCTCCGGTAGCCTTTTCTATTCCAAGGTTTCTGCTGGCACCCGCACCATGATTTTGTTTGTCTGGATGTTGAAAAAGTTGCACTCTTGAATGAATAGCAGTTAAATTTTTACAAACTTCCAATGCGTTGTCGGGTGATTGGTCTTCCACCAAAATAACTTCCATCACTTCTTCAAATTGAAGGGCAGATTCAACAGCTTGAGTTACATACTTTTCAGCGTTGTAAACCGGAATGATAACGGATATTCTCATATCTAAATGTTAAGAAAAGGAGTTGTTCCTTCTATTGATAAGCGCAGGTTTTCCTCAATATTTATTTTTTCATCTTTAAAATATTGTATCTCTTTTTTGATTTGTTTTAATTCCTTGTAATCACGTTTGAGAAAGGCCTTTAACTTCTTTGTTTTCAAATGTTTTACTCCAGCCTCAATCGTAATTGGAGCATTCGGATTAGATAGGTTTATCAAGTAGTCGCGCATACTAGTATATTCCTTTTCGCCATAAGACCAATCAGGGGATCTTTGCCTATCATGATAAATTTTTGCTAAAGGATAAACCCCAATTTTATACTTGTGAAACAAGACGCGTTGTACATAATTATTGTCTTCTCCATAATGAAAAAAAGTTGGGTTAAACCCTCCAGTTTTAGTTAAACAAGCTTGTGTAATTAGCCAACAAGCTGCACTGATAAATTTTGCATTATAAATCTTATGAGTGTCTTTGGCTAACAAACTATCTGACACCAGATTGTCACACATTTTTGGCGCAATTTGAGTAGAAAAAATCCAATCAAGCTTTGATCCGTCTCCATTTAAATGTAAAGGACTTATAATACCATACTCAGGGGTTGTAGTAGCGATGGTTATTAATTTTTCAAGAGTATCTACTTCAACATATACATCTTGATTTAAAAGAAAGGCAAAATCATAATCTCCTTTTAGCGCATATTCTAAACCAATATTATTTGCTTTTCCGAAACCTAAATTGATCTCGGATTTGATTAAATGGACAGGATAGTTTTTTTCCTCGATAAATTTGGTTGTAGCATCCGTCGAATTATTATCAATAACGATGATGTCCGTTTTGTATGTGGATGACATTAGTGAATCTAAACATTTGGAGATCCAATCATGCCTCAGTGCGTTGTATGTTACAATTACAGTTAGAACTTTCATGTTATAATAGTTTTATACTTTTCTCGCTCGCATTTAAATATATGGGAAATTTTTGAAGATTCGCAATGATATTTTTTGCAACAGATTTAGGGTGTAAATAAGTCTGATAATATAGGTTTGCACCATTTTTTAGTTGTAGATATTCCGCTTCCGTCATTTCAAATAAGAGATTAGAGACTATATTATCCAAATCGTTTAAATCTTCAAAAATAATCGAATTTTCGCCGTTTGTTAAAGCTGGATAGATGCTGTCTGCATAAGATTGCTGAATAATTGGGATACAACCCACAGAAAGCGCTTCAACGAAATTGTGACTCAAGGGTGCGAATACGCCTGGACAACAAAGAAAAAATCGAAATTGTGACAAGATAGGACGTACATCTTGAAGTTTGATATTGTGATTGTATTTTTCAGAGAAAATAAAATACTTCGCTAAATTTTGCTGAATGATCGATTGCAACTCGGTTTTTGAGGCTACAGAAACGAAATTTTCTTTTGTTCTAAAAAAGTTGATGAGGTCTATTCGATCGACAATTTTGAATGGAGATTTATGAATGGTTTTATAAACTTCCGCATCAAAGTTTCCAAAGCAAAATAACGCATTTATTCGTAACGGATTTGATTCATTAATATCAATGTTCCACAAGTTTTCTACATACATATTAGGATGAAAACTCATAGGAATGTGAAAACTTTCGTTTTCGTCATTATAATCTTGAAACAAAGTCTTGTAATAATTTGCACTAAACATGGTGTCGTCTAGCTTAATGCACTTCGAAGGATCTTTAGGTTTATTGATAGTAATTAGATTATCTTTAAAAATCAAAGCTAGATACGAATCTCCATTTCTTAAGTTTCTAAACTTGGAGAAAATCATCGGGTAGTATATTTCGTAGCCTCCAATTTGGAGAGTTTTCAGCAAATTGTAGAAATAACGATGGTAGATATTGGGATGGTTCACCTCGATAAGTATTGAGCGCGAAGATTGCGTTCCAATGTTCTTGGCTTTCAGTCGTATATAGAGTGAAATATCTTGTAATAACGCAATGATTTGTCGAATTCTCTTGCTGATCATTATTTGTTTTTAAGAATGTGAAACCGATAACTCGTTTTTAAAAGCTCTGGATAGCGCAATAGGTAAAAAAAATATTGAGTCAGTTTTTTTACGCCATGCGTATTTCCCAATTTGAACGTAATGTATCGAAGTTTAATAAATTTTTTAACATTCGCGCTCATCTCGATTTGGCTTTTAGACCATTGAAAACGAGATTTGTAAAGCAAATACATATTGTTGTAAAATTTACTGCTATAAGGCTTTATTTTGGTAATTCGATTGTCGTCGTGCACTCCACGCATCGCGATAGGCTGCACAATTTCACCAGATTTTAGATAGCAATTATAAGAAAGTTTAATGATGAAATCGGTGTCTTGATGAACTCGTAAATTTTCATTAAACCTAATCTTCCTTTTTATAAGACTTTTCCTGCGAATAGTGAGCCCGTTAAGATGAAAGAAAATACCGAAACTCTTGTCTAAACCTACTAGACCATAAAAAACGTCTTTCCCTTCAGCATGTCTTTTCACCGTCGTAATCTGAGCATATTTGAATTTTTGTTGATATTCTTGCTTTCCTTTTTCCGAAAGAAAATCAGTTCCTATAGCCCCAAAAACACCTTCAATTTTCGCATCAAGAAACAATTGTTTTTCAACATCAAATCTGTTCGGAAGGTAATAGTCATCCGCATCTAAAAAAGCAATAAAATCTTGAGTAGCCTTTTCTATGCCCAGGTTTCGAGTGGCTCCAGCTCCATAGTTTCCTTGGTCAGCATGTTGATACAACTTCACTCTAGAATACATGGTAACCAATTTTTTGCAAATCTCTAACGAATTGTCAGGTGATTTGTCTTCAATTAATAAAACCTCCCTCACTTCTGGAAATTGCAATGCAGAGTTGACCGCTTTTTCTAAAAATTCTTCGGCATTATAGACAGGTATTATTACGGAGATTTTCAACTTATTTATTTTTGGATTATAGTAGATCTTATTTGAGAATTTTACTTTTTAGAATATTCTGCCCAAATAGCGAGTTGCAGTAAATTCCAATGTTTACGATCTTGATTCAGAAATTTTTTTGTGGTGTTGTAATCTACAAATTCAAATACTTTCGCATTAGGATTTTTTAAAATATCGTTAGAAAGTTTTTTCATGCTATCTTCCTTCATCCAATTTTCTACAGAGGAACCGAAACCTTGTTTTTTTCTTGTTTTAATGGTCTCTGTCCAATATCTTTGCATGGATTCTCGCAATATTATTTTGTCGTGATCGTTGTTTATTTTTAAGCTTTCAGGAAGTTGAATACAAAATTCGGCAAAATCTTTGTCTAAAAAGGGAGTGCGAACTTCCAATGAATTTGCCATTGCCATTCTATCGGATTTTACAAGCATATTTCCAGGAACATATTTTTCCAAATCTACTCGCATAATGTCATTCAACGAATTCTGGTTTGGCGTGAAGCTATAGTTTTGCGAATAACTTTCGTTTATTCCTAAACTTCTAATTTCTTGTTTTGTGAAAAAGTTTCGGACTTGATTTTGGTGGAAATCTAAAATCGAGTTGTACTTTAAATTTTGTTGAGTGATAAACGATGTTTGCTTTAGTTTGCCGTATAGTTTCAATCCAAATTTTGTAACCAAATTAGAATACGAAAAATGATTTTTCATTTCGTTTTCCGCTGCGTAAAAGCTATAACCACCAAACAATTCATCTCCAACATCACCAGCCAGAACAACTTTAAGGTGTCGTCCCGCTGCTTCACAGATTTTGTACTGAGGGACATAACTCATGTCAGCAAAAGGCTCGTCAAAATATGGGGCTGTTTTTAGTAAATCAATAGCAATATCACTTCTATTTTCATAGATTTCTATATGCTTTGTTTGATATTTCCTTGCAATTTCTTCCGCAAAATCTAGCTCATTATTTTCTCCAGAATATCCAAAACTTATCGTTGTTTGCTTCGGAAGAAATTCGTTCACCATCGCCACAATTGTAGAAGAATCTAATCCACCGCTTAAAAAGCTACCCACTTCAACATCTGCGATTAATTGTTTTTGGACCGCGCTTTTTAACAAATGAGAAAACTCTTCTTTGGCTTCAGAAAGTGAAATTTCAAGATCGTTTTTCGGGATGCTATAATATCTTTTAACTGAAATTTTTCCGTTAGAATAAATTAATTGATGCGCTGGAGGAAGCGTGAAAATGTTGG
This sequence comes from Kaistella sp. CFF1-2, assembly GCF_059509915.1. Classification (NCBI taxonomy): domain Bacteria; kingdom Pseudomonadati; phylum Bacteroidota; class Flavobacteriia; order Flavobacteriales; family Weeksellaceae; genus Kaistella; species Kaistella sp. CFF1-2. The sequence goes on along the minus strand of NZ_JCAKLF010000002.1, from coordinate 380,756 downwards.
AGTAAATGCTTTGCTGCGCGTTTACATAGCCATATTGCAGGAAATGTGCAAGTGCGTCGTTATTAACTTCTGGTGTAATTAATTCTGATGCAAGAATCGCTTTAATTTCTGAAGCGAAAATAAATTCGCCGTTTTTGCCTGTTGCGTAATAGAAAGGTTTTTCACCAAAACGGTCTCTTGCGCAAAATAATTCTTGCTTTTTATCGTCCCAGATCGCAAATGCAAACATTCCGGGAAGTTCGTGGATGAGGTTTTCCCCTTTCGCTTGATACATGGCTAAAATCAGTTCCGTATCGGATGTTCCGCGATAAGGATAATCGGAATATTTCTTTTTTATATCTAAATAGCCGTAAATTTCACCATTTAAAACAATGCATTCGTTTCGGGTGTTAGAAAACATCGGCTGTTTGCCAGTTTCCGAAAGATCGACGATTGATAACCTTCGGTGCCCTAAAGCTGCGTTTTCAAAATATTGATGATCGGCAGAATCGGGACCACGATGCGCTATAGCATCGGTCATTTTCTGAATTTCTTCAGTGTAATTTCTCGCATTATTGGTGATTATTCCTGCAATTCCGCACATAGTATTATTTTGTTTCTGGAATAAATTTTGGGATGTTGTTGTTTTCCAAATTTCTATAATCAAATAATTTTTCGTCTAATCCAATGATTTGATAGGGGTTCCCAGTCGCTGGTTCCTCCGAAATAAACTTATAATCATCTTTTACTAAACTTGTTTTGATATTGTGTATTTGAGTGAATAAAGTTAGAAAATCTCTTCCATTTCTTGGAGCTTTTATTTTATCTTTCTCTACAATATCATTACCCCAAACCAATAAAGGTACTTCGTATACTTGTTTGTCCGTTCTACCGTGGGTTAAGGTTAAATTTTCGTTAATACGCAAGCCGTGATCACTAAGGTATACTAAGTTGAAATTATTTTTACTTATTTTGCTGACTTTACTATGTATCTTTTTAAGCAAGTTATCAGTGTTTTTTATACTCTTGTTATAACAGGACAATTGTGTGGATAATATAAACTCATCATACTGATCATTAGTTCTGTCGCATATAGATGGATGAGAACCTATTAAATGAAGTACAATGAATTTAGGCTTGTCAGGCTTGTCTGCCATTGATTTATTTAAAAGAGGAAGAAGGTATGTATCAGCGATTCTTAAATTGTCGCTACTTGTTCCTTTTTTTAAAAATTCATAATGGTCACTAGATTTTGCAATTATGGCATTTGGCGAATCCCATAAACCAATCTGTCCTTGATTTGAAATCCAATATGTCTCATAACCTATTTTTTTTGCAAGATTCACAATATTATTTTGTAGATCATATTGAGGAAACTGTGGTGTCACAGATAGCGTTCTTGTCAGTGACTGAATGGTTCCAAAAGACACAGAGAAGAAATTCTCAAACTGAATATTGGGAGTGCTATTGATGAAGGGAGTATTATTTATGGGAAATCCGTACGAATTCAAAAAATCTTTTCTCACACTCTCATCAATAACCAGTACAAAATGATTTTTTAGTTTCTTGTCAAGATCATCAATAATTTCAAAGGTTGAAGGTTTTTTAGATTCTTCGATTACAAACTTATATTGATCAACAACATCAATAATGAGATAAATGTAATTAGAAGGAAGTTGAATAACCGGTATTCTACTGTAAAATCCGGTCATATTCTTTTCTGTGAACCCATAGTAATATACCCTTTTTATTGGTGAATAAAGAAGTAAAAGACAGGCTAAAATAAGTGGTGTTTTTTGTAATGTATTTGTCGGTTTAAGCTTAATAGTTAAAAAAGTGAGTACAAAATATATTAAAATAATAAGCCAAATATCAAGAGAAACCATTTTGAGGTAAGAAATAGATTCCGCTTTGTTTGTATAAATTACAGATGCTACATAGCTTAAATCAGGTTTGCCATATATTTTTATAGTTGGGAAGAAGAACACGACCACAAGCGACAAAACAATTAAAATACATGTAAAAATCTTTCTATTGAATGCACTAAATGATAGTAAAAGTGTGTATGTAAGCACTGTTGACCATGTTTTTTTACTTAATGAATCAGTACTTAAAAAAAATATGAATACATGCATAAAGGCAAGTAGTAACAAGCATATATAGAATGTGTAGTTTTTGTACTTTTTCATGACAATTTTCACGATTAAATTAATGGGGTCTTTTTACAGAAGAGACTAATAATCCTAACGTAAATAAACGCGTTCAATACATTTTCCTTTTTTAAATATTAATAATTTGTTAATTGTTATTAATATTAAATTAAAATGCAAAAGTAAGTATCCTTTTTGTAGTGGGCAAAATTGTAAATCCCGACAAGGAAATATCTATAAGTATTGGGACGCTAAACATGATATATTCCTTGCAGAACTATGATTAATATGATCCTGGGTTTGGCTTTAGATTATTTGTGAATGAACAACAAATAGTATATCTTGTTATACAGAATAAATAAAAACAGAAGAATCACTTTATTAGACAAAAATATGATAAAATGAAGAAAATTGTTTTAATAAATGAAATCCGTATTTTTAAAGATTTAATGAACATTCAAACTAAATAGTATTTGATTAAAACTGTAAGTTTATTTCAAGCGATATGGCCGTAAACAATCCTTTTTTACTTTATGAAGACAAAGATTATCGAAAACTAAAGGAAAAAACCATTAACTAGATGATTTTATGAAAATAATGTCTATGAATTATTTTACCAAACATGAAACGAATTTTTTCAAAGGGATTGCTATTCTGATGATAGTAATACATAATTATTTGCATTTAATTCCAGGATTTGGCCTTGAAAACGAGGCTGGTTTTAATCCCAATAATGTTAGACGTTTTTGGGAATTCATCATGCCATTCCATTGGCATGAATCACTTAGCGCAATTGCTGGCTATATAGGCCACTATGGCGTACAGGTTTTTATATTTTTCAGTGCTTATGGTCTTTCTATACAGGTACAAAAGGAGGCAAAAAAGCAGACGTATTTTCAATATCTATGGCCTCGCCTTAAAAAACTGTATTTTTTGCTCTTTTTTGGAATTGCTGTTTTTTTAGCTATTCACTTTTTCAGTTTTGGTCAATTTTATGAAATTGAAAGAACGTTGAAAGAAACATTAATGTTGGTTACTTCCGTAGGGAATTTTAGAAATTCAACACTCTATAATAACTTTTCGGGACCTTTTTGGTTTTTTGGACTAATGGTACAATTGTATCTTATTTTCCCACTAGTTTATAAGTTGGTTAAGAAAATAAATATTTATTTAATATTTTCCGTTTTTTTTATCATGATTTCTATTCTTTATTACGTAGATAGAAAATATGATTTTAGTATTATGGGAACTGTTTTTGGGCATTTACCAGAAGTTTTGCTGGGTATCTATTTTGCTCAGAAAGGCTTAACCAAACCAAATGTTTTGCTGTTCATTAGCTGTATCTTTTTGTTTGTAGCATCGCAATTTTATGGCACTTTATTTCCGTTTAGCTTTTTAACAATAACTATTATACTTCTCTATTTAGTTGAGACTTTGAAGCCTTTTATCAATAATTTTTTCCCGAAAACCCTAATATATATCGGAGAAATTTCGATGATTCTGTTTGTGGTAAATGGCCCTCTAAGACTTGTTCCATTCTTTAATCTTACCAATTTTGAATTACGGGCGGAGCGGGTGTTTTTATTTTTAATCGTTTTGTTTATACTGAGCCATTTTTTATACAAAGTTTATTGCTATATATCTGTAAAATTGCAAATATAAGATTCAGTAAAAACGTACCAGTTCAAAACTATAATTACAATAAAGCTAATTAAAAAAATCATATGTCTTTGTGTGCATAGGAGAAAGCATTTAATAATATACAAATCTCAGCCTTTCCGTTAGTTGAAAAAGCTAATAAATGGGAGAAAATTAAAATAATCTAAAATATTCTCTTCAGTTGAAAAGGGTATAGTAAGGAGATAATATTGAACAATGTAAATATACTCATATTTGTTACTTTTTCTATTTTCGTTCGTTAAGAATAGCCCCATATTAATAAAAATAAAAAAAACACTTGTAAAGGAGGCAAAGACTATCCATCTTGCATAATCTGATGCAACTATAGTTAATATTATTGCTAACAAGAATTGGAGTGACAAAACAAGTTGAAACATTTTGACCGCACCTTTGTCTGATACTTTCACTTTAGTTGAAAAGAGAAAAAATATAAAATGAAAAAGAAAAACTGCAACAAGAATAATGTAATTTATTTTATCTGTAAAGAAACGCCATATAAAATAAGGTTCTTTAAATACTCCTGTCCAAAAAACTAATTTTTTAACACCTAATTTTTCCCATGATTCTATTATTTGTATTTCCATAACTGCATTTCCTGGGTGCGTAATACAATATAGGAATGTAATTAAAGGAACTAACAGAAGCCTTATACATCGTACTAATATATTCCTATCAAAAGCCCATTGGTTTTTGGTACATATGAATATGAAAATCGGTCCACAAAAAAAGATAAATGCAATCTCATGAATTAAAATAATGACAACGAAAATAATATTAAGAACTAAATCGACTATAATATTCCTACTTTGATTTGAAGTTCTTCGCAATAGAATTATGTATATTAAATAAAACAAAAAAATAATATGATCTTTTCTAATCCCAGTTTTTGAATACCAAATTAAGCATAATAGACATGACATCGAAAATAATGGTACAAGAGGTATTTTGAACTTAACCATAGAATAAACCACAATGACAGAAAACAATAAAAGTGTAATTATTGCATAAATCCCTTGAACTTTCCAAGGAATAAAATTAAAATGATTGCATAAAAGATAAATAGCATGTCCATCTAACCCCCGACGCATAAATCCTCCTGAATAATTAATATAAGCATCAGCTTTAAAAAGCATATGCCTTATGGCTTCTAAATCAAACTTATGTAAAGAAAAAAAGATTATTAGGAAACTATAAATAATTACGGAAACATTAAATAGAGTTAAGACAATTTTTTAAACATATAGAAAGGATTAATCAATAAACACTTTTTTAAACTGATCCATCACAGATTCTGGTAAGAATTTTTTGTAATTTTCTACAGCCGAAATCGTTAAATCACTATCTAGAATTATTTGATTTAAATCTTTACTATTACTGTAATAATACGCATTTTCTTTCAATTCGTGGATATGGTTTTTTTCGGGAGAATCTGCAAATGTGATGATGGGTTTTCCTTTTAAAGCAAACTCAGCTACCGTAATTCCAAAAGTTTCGCCACGTTCTCTAGCGTGTAAAAGCGCATCGCATGTGTTGATGAACTTTAGTTTGTACAATAAATCGGAGGAAGGCGGAAGAAAATTGATGTTTTTAATATCGGATTTCCACCATTTTTTGGCTACAAAAGAATCAACACCCATGAAAATGAAGTAAATACCTTTGTATTTTCGGGCAATTTTTTCAACTTCTTTTCGTACAAAATCAATATTAAAACTTTGCGCACCGCCGTAATAGCCAAAAACTTTTGCGTTTTTCGGAATATTGAGTTCTGTTCTTAAATCTTCATCTGTGTTTTCATAAAAATTGACCATGTGCGGAACAAAGGGCGATTTCCCACCCGTCATTTCTAGCGATAGCCATTCTGAAACATAGGCATAAACATCGCCGTGCGGTTCGTAATGTTTGAAAACGGCATGCATTACACTTTTGCATTCATTGGTGTCAACGCCGTCTATGTCGCCATTTTTTATGGCATAAAACAAATCTATTTGATTTTTTTTGATGATTTCATCAACTTCATTGAAATTTTCATATTCTAAAACATTGAATCTTTTTTTGAATTTCTCAATTCCAGCAGGATGATTTGTTTTGCAATTTTTATCGTAAATAATTAAAGATTCGTTGCCTAAATACTTTTCATTAAAATCGGCATAATCGTACAACGCGATGGATGTTCCTCTATAATTGAGTTCGTTCTCGTGGAAAAGTATTTTCATTTCAACCGATTTTTTATTGTGTTTTTTATTTTATTGAACAAAGATTTTTTACCATGCTTTTTCAAATCATTGTGTGTGAAAAGTCCTTCTCCTTGTGCGATTTTAAAGTTTTGTTTCACCCACCATTCTGCAATATCGCGTTCAAAATGTTCAGATGAAACAGCAATTTCTTGAATGTTCTTTTTATAAAACTCTTTGCGAAGTAAAAACGGATTGTTTGTCCAGTTCGCCCATCGGCTTGTTGTTACAAAAAAATTGCCTTCTTTTTGAATTTTATCTGGAAAAGATTCCGCAGGATCTAGCCAATACAAAGATTCCAACAAATGTGGCGACGTAACTTTATGCCAAGTATCGTAATAATTGAGTTCATTGCCCTTATGTTGCATTGAGTGAACAGGATATCCTGGGTTTTTGCGACTTCTGTATCGGACAATATCAAAACCAGAATTCAACATTTGAAGCCCAGAATATAACTGTGAGTAAGTTTTTTCTGAGTTTTCAATTAGTTCCCAATCGTTTTCTAGAAAAAGAACACACTCATGTTTTGCATTATCGATGAGTTTAGAAACAGCTTTTCCAATTCCTATATTTTCGGTCAGACCAATTACATTGAGGTTGTATTTCTTGGCTAATTTTCGATCTTCCGAAGAAATTTCTTGAAAAAGAATGGTAATATCATCAGACAAATCTAAAAGTCCGTTTTTTTGATACGAAGCCAATGTGTTTTTCAATGTTTTAACATTGTTCCAAGAAAGTATGCAAATGCTTATGGGTAGCGGTTTCATCATTGCAAAAAATTACGATTTAAGTTTTAAAAAAACATTTTGCTCCGTATAAATCTGTTTTCTCAATTCTTCAATTTCACTGAATTTTGGTTTAAAATAATTAAACATTGCTTTGTAAAAATTACTTTCATCACTGTTTCCTTTTAGCTTAAGTTTTATAATGTTAGAGATGAATTCTTTCTTTTCTCGTTTAAGGTTGAAATTATAATTAGGGTCCAAATATTTCGTTTCCCGCTGCATTCTCATCGAGATTCTTTTGTTTTTAAGCGCTAAAGTTGCATCTTCTTGAGGTTTTACTTTTTTTGCATCATGAACCACTTTACTTTTGGTGCAAATAATGGTTTTAAGATTATGAAAATTTACTCTATTGATGTAATCATAATCTTCGGCTCCATGAAAAAAGAATGGGTTGAAGCCACCCACTTTTTCGACGGTAGATTTTGGAAGTAGCCAATGAGCTGCATTTACAAAATTAATAGGATAAAACTCCTTTAGGTTTCCAGAATACATATCCGAAAAAAGTCTATTAAATTCCGTGAAACGAGCTAAATATCGCTCAAAATGCAAATCAAAAAGTTGCTCAGAACTATCCAAATGCATGGGGCTTAATACACCAATTTCACTTTTGTTGGGATAGCCGTTGTACACGTCTAATATTTTTTGAATACTGTCTTCAAAAATCCAAGCATCTTGATTCATCAAATAAAAGAAATCCGCGCCTTGTTGATACGCTTTTTCAATCCCTAGATTATTGGCTTTGCCAAAGCCTAAATTTTCATCTGATTGGATAAAATCTACTTCTGGGAAATTAGTTTTTATAAAGTCTTGGGTTCCATCAGTAGAACCATTATCCACCACAATGATTTTTACAGGTATTGATGATTTTCGTAAACTCGAAAAACACCTTTCTGTCCACTTCATGGCGTTGTAGGTTACTATGATAACGTATATTTTAGGCATTGCTTATTATTTTCTATAACAAAAGATGTTAAGTTGTTGATTGAAGTTTTTAGGCTCTTCATTGCAGAAAGGATATCTAATGGTTTCTGCGGCAACTCTTATATAATATTGAAAACCTGATTTTTTTAGAAGATTCAATATTTCGCCAAGATTTTGTTCTTCATTTTTTATTCCGTGATATTCTAGAAAAAGATGATTTACATTTTTTAAATGTTCTTCAATATCAAAAATCAATGTGTTCTCAGCTCCTTCGATATCAATTTTGAGGAAATCTACTTTTTGAGTTAGAAACTTTTTTAGGTCTGTTGCGGCTACTTTTCTTTGGTTGTTTTTATGTGAAAAATCCACAACAGTAGAACCGGATAATCCACCATCTGCGTAAAATGTTAATGTCGTATCCTCTACCCAAACTGCTTTTTCATGAATCGTGATCTGGTCGTTTTTGAAGTATGTTTCTACATTCTTTTTCAGCAGTTCGCAAATTTTTGCATCCGGCTCAAAAGCAATAATTGTTGATTTTGGAAATTGTTTTTTCAAGTAAATAACACTAAGTCCCATATTAGCTCCACAATCAATAATTAAAGGTGTTTCGGTATCGCTATTAAACTTATAAATGTCACTTTTGAAAATTTCGTCAAGTGAATGTAGCATTGCCGTTGCACTGCTATAAGCAAACTGTTTTCCAAAAATAGTTGTTGTATTATTTTCTATATATTGTGGTTGCAAGATTCGACGGCGTTCTTTTGCGGAAATTCCCGTTTTTAAATTGGCTTTATTTTGTGTGAGCCAATCTTTGGAAAATCTTAAATTGATGTTAAATAGGTCTTTTATCATTATTGTTTTTTGTAATCAGGTTTACAAGTGTTTTAAGGCTCCGTTTTATATTGTAAACGAAAGTAGAAATTTTTGAAATAGTAAATTCATTTTCAGGCGAAATACCAAAGTCTGAATATTGTATTGCAGCAAGACGTTTATTGTTTCTCATAGTAGCGTTCACAAGATTATTCTCATGAATAAATTGTATGAACATAGGCTCTTTGTCCTGAAAAACCAAATTTGGATAGTTTCTATAATTTAAATGCCGTTCTTTTGTTACCGTTTTAAAATTAAAACTATTTTCTACTAAACTCACAAATGGACTAGCGACTTGAAAGAAATGATTTACAAAAGCCTTATTGTTGTTAAGCTTTGTTAGCTGAAGCCCAAGTCGCATATCAATAACCAAATCATGAACAGGTTGAAAACGGTTTTGTACTTCTTGTACAAAATTCTTGTGCAGCATATCGTCATTATCAATATCTGTAGTCAAAAGAAATTGTGTGTCGCTTAAAAAATAAGTCGGGATAATTTCCTGTAATCGCTGTGTCATTTCATCGAAATCACTAACATAGACGGGGGTGAAAACAGGAAATTCTCTCCGTATTTCAGCGATAATCTTTAAATACTTTTCAGGTGTTTGCGTATCGAAAAAGACCAACCAAACGAAACTCTTCAGACTTTGGTTTTGGAATGAAGGTAAACAATATTTTAGAAAAATATCAAAACGATCTTCCAACCAAGCATTGGTAAGTGTTTTTGTGCCATCACGAGTTATGTCCCATGTTTTTGTTGGTACATTAAATCGAGTTGTAATAATATGTATAAAACTAGGCATCTAGTAACGTAATGGTTTTTCGATATCTAATAATCTGAAAATACTTTTTCAGTATAGACAATGTGTCTCTGAAATTTATCTTAAATAAAGGAAAAAATTTTAATGTAAACACTATCTGTTTGAAATTACATGGGTAGTATTTGAAATATGAATTCAAAAAATTCCGAAATGCAATGCCTTCTTTTCTAGAATCATTTTTGTCATTAAAATGGCTACCTAATTTTTCCCTGATGATAATATTGTTATCCAAGTACATTTTATTGGGATTGCCAGATGAGAAATGTTCAATTTCAATATCATGTATGATGAAGTTTTGATATAATTTGCTCATTCTCAGGCTGAAATCGTAATCGTAACCATGAAAACCTTTAATGTCTTGACTGTTGAATTTTACTTGATTAAACTTTTCTTTAGTACAGGAAAGTAATACACCGTCTAAAGCAATACACGGAGTGTTCTCAATTTCTTTTTCTTGGAAGTCTTTTTCGATATACCAGCCACTAGGAGCAGCTGGAACATAATTGGAGCCAACCAAGCCAACCACACCAACAGTTGGATTTTTAAAATGGTTTAGTAAAATTGAACCCCAATTCTTAGTCTGAAAAATAATGTCATCATGAATAAAGAGAAGACAATCAAAATTCGCCTTTGATGCACCAAGATTGTATGCTTCACATATACTCATGCTACCTGGGTTATGAACGTCAATAATTTCATAATGAACATCAATGGTCTCCGTAATACTTTTTGTGAGTTTTTGTAGGTTTTCGGGCTTATATGTTGAGGTTATAATGGAAATCATGAATTTAAGTTTAGCTTAAAATAGTATTTTAGTTTTAGCCTGATGTAAGGTCTTTTCCATCTTGGATATTGGTTGATGTATTGCTCTGTGTCTCTTTTTAGCAGATTTTGATATTTATCAGAAAGCTCCGAAGGTAACTGAAACTCTTTTATGATTTGATTATTATACTCTACACTTTTATATTTGGTATGTAAACTGACAATTGAAATGTTTTTTTCAACGTAATCTGTATTAAAGCCGATATTTTGATTTTCATGAAGTCGGTATTTAGCTAAGATTTCATTTGTCACATAAAACGACCCGTCTCGACAAGCTTGAATAATAAGTTCGAAATCATGAATAATCAAATGATTTAATTTTTTTAAGGGAAAGTATAAGTCTTTTGCTTTTTTCGATATAGCCATTGTCATTCCGGGGAAAATATTCCCTGATAAAAAAACAAATTCTAAAAGTTCTGCGTTTGTTTTTTGAGGATAGAACTTTCTTGCTTTCCAATAATCTTTTTCCGGAATGTTTGACTCGCTAAATAACTCAATATTATGACAAATGACGTTTATATTCGGGTTTTCGGATAGTGCATTTCTGATGGATTCAACTTTGTTTTCGAACCAGATGTCATCTTGATCAGAAAGAAAAATAAGATTACCAGAACACATCATAATAGCTTTTTCAAAATTCTTTACATAGCCCAAATTTTCCTTATTTCTTTCGATTCTGAAGATTTCAGGATATTGATTTTTGTATTGCTGCAAAATGTCAAAAGTAGAGTCTTGAGAAACATCATCGCAAACGACGATTTCATCTGGTAAAACAGATTGAGAAAGAATACTATCCAACTGTTCCTTCAGATATTTTTCGCCATTGTAAGTGCATAATGCAACGGAAATCTTCATAATTGTGTGAAAAATAATAATTACGAAAGCTTAAAAAACCCTGCTTTTTACTAACATGAGTTTATACAGCTTTCTGAATTTATTGCTTTTTAAAAGTCTCTCCGAGAATGTTTCCGGTTTATAGAGCTGAAAATATTTGATATGCTCATTTTTAAGCTGTCTTTCAAAGTACAATTTTTCAACAATGTTGAAGAGCTTTGTTTTAGCAGTTGGATGATTCGAATGTTTTTGGTAAATATCAAAATAGGACGCTAGCAAAAACGATTGTCTTTTATGGGTGTTATTGCTATGAATTCTATATTTACATGATGGTGTATGGTCAAATATGAAATAGTATTTTAGGCTGAGGCGTAACCACATATCAAAATCTTCAAATGTGAGATTTTCGTCCCAACCACCTTCTTCTTTAATCCGTTCTGCTTTCATCAAAACAGACATAGCTGGAATGAAGTTGTTATTCATCAGTCTATCATAGAAATTCCCGCTTTCTAATCGTAGGTAGCTCAAGTGATATCCAATAAATCGATTGTCATAAAGCTCCGACACTTCATCCATCATTAATGCGTCTGAAAATACAAGAACTTCTGAGTCTTTGCTGTTTTCTAAGATTTCAACATGTCTTTCTAGCTTATCAGGCAAAATAATATCATCTAACGCTAAAATTTGAATATACTTACCGCTAGAATGTGAAAAGATATCGTTCAGAGATTTACATATGCCTTCGTTTTTCGCATGCTTAATAAATTGTGTATTCAATTCTGGGTTTTCTCGCAACCATCCCTCAACAATTTCTACCGAATTATCTTTTGATGCATCATCACAAATAATGATTTCAAAATTGCTATAAGATTGTACTTTGATGCTGTCTAAGGATTCTCTAATAAATTGAGCCTGATTGTAGCATAAACATAAAACGCTTACTAATGGTTGGTTTGTCATCTTAAAACTCATTTACGATTGCAATGATACGATCTATTTCTTCAGAAGTTAAGACAGAAGAAATAGGCAAACTTAAAACTTCAGTATGCATTTTTTCTGTTATAGGAAATGATAAATGCGCCAACTCTTTATAAGCTTCCTGCTGATGTGGTGGAATGGGGTAATGTATAATGGTTTGAATTCCTTTTTCGGTTAAGTAACTCTGCAATGCATCTCTCTCCTTGCATCGTACAACAAATACATGCCACACATGTTCGTTTTCGTCTTTAGGATTTTCAGGAAGTATGATTTTCGGATTCTTAATTTCTGATATAAAACGTTTCGCAATTACACGTCGCGCTTCATTTTCCTGATCAATATATTTTAGTTTTACATCTAAAACAGTAGCTTGTATTTCATCTAGTCGAGAATTTAAGCCTTTATAAATGTTCACATATTTTTGGTTAGAGCCATAGTTAGCGATTGCACGAATTGTTTTAGCTACATCGTCGTCATTCGTTGTAACTGCACCCGCATCACCCAATGCACCTAAGTTTTTACCAGGATAAAAACTGAAACCTGCGGCATCACCCAAATTCCCAGATTTAATTCCTTGCCATGATGCTCCGATGGATTGCGCATTGTCTTCCACAATTTTTAAATGGTACTTTTGTGCTAATTCTTTTAATTCTTCATTAAAAACAATTCTACCTTGAAGATGAACAATAAGTATTGCTTTTGTTTTTTTGGTGACAGCTGCTTCAATTTTATGAATATCGATATTGAAAGTAGTGTCTTCTGGTTCCATCAAAACTGGAACTAAACCATTATCTGAAAGTGCTAATATGGAAGCAATGTAAGTATTTGCAGGAACGATTACTTCGTCACCAGGTTTCATGATGCCTAATTCTATGTATGCTCTAAAGATTAGACGAAGCGCGTCTAAGCCATTGGCAACGCCTATTGCATGGTTTGAACCAATATATTTGGCTAGATTTTTTTCAAAATTTTTGAGTTCTTCCCCCATTAAATACCAACCCGAACGAAAAACATCAAGTAGTTTTTGCTCTATTTCCTGTTGATACATTAAGTTAATCTTCTGAAGGTCTAAAAATTTAATCATTTGTACTTTTCTAAAAATTCAATTACTTCTACGTTATTATACCCTTTAGCATAATCAAAAACGGACTTCCCATGAAAATTCATAATGAAATAGTATAACCGATAGAACGGCTACTACTCGCAAAAAAGAAATATCATAACGGAAATTTTTGATCATAGAAAACTTTTGTATAGTCAGGTTTACGATTTAAGATTCTTGCAAGCCAATTATTATTTATTGTTTTCTTAAAATTTTTGCAGGATTTCCAACCCAAATTTCATTTGATGGGACATCTTTGGTAACTACACTTCCTGCTCCAATTAGTGCATTTTCTCCAATGGTAATTCCTGCTAAAATTGTGGCGTTTGCACCGATAGATGCCCCTTTTTTTATTGTAGTTTTTTTTAATTCAAAGGCAATGTTTTTTGAATAAGGATATAAATCATTAGTGAAGGTTACATTTGGTCCTATGAAAACGTTATCTTCTATAAAAACGCCATCCCAGATTTGCACACCCGGTTTTATTGTTACATTATTACCTATAGCAACATCATTCTCTATGAATACGTGACAATTGATATTACAATTTTTACCAATAATAGCATCTTTTAAAATCACACAAAACTGCCAAATTATTGTTTCGTCTCCGATATTATTAGATTGCACATCTGCAAGAGGATGAACTTTAAACATTATTTTAGACTTTTAAATTCGTCATAATCTCTTATATAATCACCTTCTTCATATATTTTTGATGCAAGGCAAAGTAAAACCGCATTATGAGTAAAATGAATATCACGCCAAATAAGATTCGGAAGATATAAGCCTTTACTTGGATGGTCTAATACGAAAGTTTCTTTGTTTCCATGAAGATCCTCTGTGTTGAACGTTATAGTCCCTGAAACAGCAAATATGACTTGCCGCAAATCTCGATGTGCATGCCCACCACGAACAACATCTTGCGGCGTATAATACGTCCAATATACACGATTGATATTGAAAGGAACGTTTTTTTGCGCTTCGGCAATGGTTATATATCCAAGTTGGGATGAACCTATTTTGTCGAAAATTAAGATATGGGGATATTTAGTTTTCATTAAAATTTAAACTATAATTAAACTCAGGTCGTATAATACCAGGATATATATGCGTCTTTACACCTACTTTGACATTCTCTACCTCAAATCCAATAAGATTATCTACACTATATAGCAATTCCGTTTGATTCTTTCCAAAAAGCAATTTAAAATAATAGTTGCCTGCATTGAGAAGCTGTGGCGGAATGTCAAACTCAATCGTATAGTATCCGACTTTTGAATCTTGGTTTTGGCTGACTAATTTGGCCACGTGGAAAACAACAAGTTCTTCAAAATTTCTTAATTCAAATGTTGCATCTAAATTAATGTTAGGGTTGTTGTTATAAAATTCAAGTTTTACTCTAATTCCTGAATGGATATCTAATAAATTCCCAATAATTGGTTTTACTGAAAATTCTTTTATTTTAATTCGTTCGTTTCCAGCTGCTGTTGTCATATTTTCCGCATGATAAGCGTTAGAAAGTTCGTAGTCTTTTTGATATTCTAAGATGGTCTCCAGAATTTCTCCTTTATAGTTTAGCTGTCCGTTTTTCATTAATATCCCAGAAGTGCATAGGTCTTTGACGGCAGTCATATTATGACTAACAAATAGCACGGTACGACCTTCACCTTTCGTTACATCACCCATTTTTCCAAGACATTTCTTTTGGAATTCTGCGTCACCTACAGCAAGAACCTCATCAACAATAAGAATTTCAGATTCTAAATGTGCTGCAACGGCAAACGCTAGTCGAACGTACATTCCAGAAGAGTATCTTTTTACAGGCGTATCAATATATCGCTCAACCCCAGCGAAAGCTACTATTTCATCAAATTTTCGGCTAATTTCCTTTCGAGTCATACCCAATATCGCTCCGTTGAGGTAAATATTCTCTCGTCCTGTCATTTCTGGGTGAAAACCAGTACCTACTTCTAATAATGAAGCAATTCTCCCATTGTATTTAATGGATCCTGTGGTAGGTTTTGTTACTTTGGATAAAAGTTTTAGTAACGTGGATTTTCCAGCACCATTTCTTCCAATAATACCAACGGCTTGTCCTTGTTCAATCTGAAAATTAATGTCTTTTAATGCCCAAACATAATCTGAACTTCCTTTTTGGGTTCGATCGTTGGTTTCCCCAATTTTTAGAAACGGATCCTCCTTGCCTCTAATGTTAGCCCACCACCGCTTAAGGTCATGTTGTAATGTACCCGTGCCAACCTGGCCCAGTCTGTATTGCTTGGATACATTTTCAACGTCTAATACTATATTTTTGTTCATTACTTTCTTTCTTTCTTTCTTTCTTTCTTTCTTTCTTAGATTGGTTAAACGGTATCCATAAATGACTTCTCAACTTTATTGAAAACTACGGTGCCAATCGCTAATAAAAGAAAAATAATCGTACTACTGATTATCAAGATCGACGGCGAAAAATCGCCTACACCTAGCCACCCGTATTTGAAACATTCAAAAATACCGGTCAGTGGATTATACAGCGCAATAAGTTTGTATTTCCCTTTTAATGCAGATAGCGGATAAATTACGGGAGTCACATACATCATTAGGCTGACCCCAAATGTAAGTAACATCTGAAGGTCACGATATTTGGTAGTGAGTGCGGAAAAAATCATACCCATACCTAGTGCAAAAGCTGCCATAAGTATAATGAGCAAAGGTGTTGCTAAAATCCAAATGTTTGGTTGAATGCTCTCATTATATATGTAATACAACCAGGCAGCAAAGAAAAGAAGAAATTGCACCCCAAATTTCATCAAATTCGAGACGACAATGGTAATAGGTATTACTAATCGTGGAAAATAAACTTTTCCAAAAATATTAGCATTGCTAGTAAATACATTGGAGGTGCTTGTTAAACAAGAAGAAAAATAATTCCATAGTGTAACACCTGAAAGATAAAATAGAAGCTTAGGTGCACCATCGGTTGATAAACCAGCAATACCACCAAATACCACCAGATAAATTATGGTTGTGAAAATGGGGTTGATAAAAAACCAAATAGGTCCGAGTACAGTTTGCTTAAAACTGGTGACAAAGTCCCTTTTTACAAGCATATACACGAGATCACGATAGGCCCAAACTTCACCAAATTTCAAATCAAATAGGGAGTGTTTACTTTCGATGACGTTAGTCCATTTTTGCTGAGATTCGTTCATCTGCGAATTAATATTTTT
This sequence comes from Kaistella sp. CFF1-2, assembly GCF_059509915.1. Classification (NCBI taxonomy): domain Bacteria; kingdom Pseudomonadati; phylum Bacteroidota; class Flavobacteriia; order Flavobacteriales; family Weeksellaceae; genus Kaistella; species Kaistella sp. CFF1-2. The sequence continues at coordinate 364,351 of NZ_JCAKLF010000002.1, read as the reverse complement.
TACGTCCGTGTTTTGTTTGTTGTTGTTTGAATCACAATATAGCCATATTTCTTTAAGAACATTTCTACAAGTGATTTATGATGTTGTGTCAGTAGAGTCTTAATCACTTCCAAAAAGATCTCGAGTGTACACTTTATCTTTTACATCTTCCAGTTCGGGTGCTAGTCGATTGGAAATTATAATGTCGCATTCTTGTTTGAACTCCTCTAAGTTATCCGAAACTTTGGAGCCAAAGAAAGTACTTTCGTGTAAAACGGGCTCATATACAACCACTTCAATTCCTTTTGCTTTGATACGTTTCATGATTCCTTGAATTGCCGAAGCGCGGAAATTATCAGAACCCGATTTCATAATTAAACGATAAACACCCACTTTTTTAGGGTTTTTAGCGATAATGGAATCCGAAATGAAATCTTTTCTTGTACGATTGGCATCAACAATAGCTTTTATTAAGTTGTTTGGTACCGCATCATAATTAGCTAAAAGCTGTTTTGTGTCTTTTGGTAAGCAATAGCCACCATATCCGAAAGAAGGATTGTTATAATGATTTCCAATTCTTGGGTCAAGGCCAACACCTTCGATAATTTGTTTACTATCTAATCCGTAAATCTGAGCGTAACTGTCCAATTCATTGAAATAAGCCACTCGCATTGCGAGATAGGTGTTTGAAAAAAGTTTAATGGCTTCCGCTTCAGTCGCGTTAGTAAATAAAATGGGAACGTCTTTTTTGATTGCACCTTCTTGAAGTAGGTTTGCAAAAATGCGGGCGCGTTCACTTTGTTCACCGATGATGATACGTGATGGATAGAGGTTATCATACAGAGCTTTTCCTTCGCGTAAGAACTCCGGTGAAAACAAAATATTTTCAAAATCCAATTCTTTTTTTAAGCTTTCTGTGAATCCAACGGGAACTGTTGATTTAATAACAATCACCGCTTCGGGATTGTATTGTTTTACATCTTTCACAACACTTTCAACACTGCTTGTATTAAAGTAATTTGTTTTTGGGTCGTAATCTGTAGGTGTAGCTACAATAACATAATTGGCATTTTTGTATGCTTCTTCCTTGTTTGTTGTTGCTTTAAAGTTTAATTTCTTTTCAGATAAGAACTCCGTAATCTCCTTGTCTTCAATTGGGGAAATTCTGTTGTTTAGCATCTCAACTTTCTCTGGAACGATGTCCAAAGCGATTACTTCGTGATGTTGAGCCAATAGGACTGCGTTGGATAAGCCAACATAGCCTGTACCTACAATACTGATGTTCATTTGTTATTTTTGAAAAATATGGGGCAAAAATACTTATTTTTTTTAACCTAATGTAAAAATCTCCTTTGGCTGTTAAATATTTGTAACAAATTGGTTCCGAATCTTATTTGCTTATTTTATCAAAATTTCCTATCTTTGCAAAAGATTTACGGGAAAGGATGGGAAGGCTTCGGAAGAAAGCCTTTTTTCGTACCAAGATTTGGGCTTCCCGAAAATAGATGGTAAAGACTCTCAAACTATGATGTTTAAAGATAAAGTTGAAGGATTGTTGCAGGTTTTTTTAGATACAAGACCTGATTTGTTTTTGATAAGCTTGAAGATTTCTGCAGGGAATGATATTGTGGTGACTTTAGATGGAGATCAAGGAGTTTCGCTTCAAGATTGTCTGGATGCAAGCCGTGCAATTGAAAATAATCTAGACCGCGAAGAAGAAGATTTTTCTTTGCAAGTAATGTCTGGAGGGCTTTCGGAACCGTTGACGAATTCGAGACAGTTTGTGAAAAACATGGGAAGAGATCTTGATGTCATCCTTCAGGATGAACAAAAAATATCAGGAGAAATTGTTGCAGCCGACGAAAACGGCGTAACTTTGATGTTGAGATACCGCAAGCCGAAAGATATCGGTAAAGGTAAAGTGGATGTGGAAGAAGAAAAAATTATTCCGTATTCCGAAATTAAGAAAGCGCTAGTCGCTGTGAAATTTTAATACAAATAGAAAATAAAAATCAGAACTAGATAGATGGATAATTTAGCACTCATAGAATCCTTTGGTGATTTCAAGGATGAAAAAGGGATCAGTAAGATTGATTTGATGGCGATCATTGAAGATTCCCTGAAAACTTTATTGAGGAAAAGATACGATTCAGACGATCACTTTGATGTGATTGTGAATCCTGACAAAGGGGATTTTCAAATTTTCCTAAACAAAACGATCGTTGAAGACGAAATGTCTGAAGATGATGATTTGGAAATTGAAATTACCGAAGCTAAAAAAATTGACGATAGTTTCGAAGTTGGTGAAGAATATACGGTTGAAATTCCAATCGCGCATTTGGGAAGACGTAATATCTTGACTTTGAAGCAAATTCTTGCGAGTAAATTACAAGAGCATAACAACGCGATGTTGTACGATCAGTTCCGTGACCGTATTGGCGAAATCGTTGTTGGAGAAGTTCACCACATCAGAAAGCAGCACGTTATTTTGTTGGATGATGAAGGGAATGAATTTATTCTTCCAAAAGAAAATCAAATTCCATCGGATTTCTTCAAAAAAGGAGAAAGCGTTCGTGCCATTGTTGAAAGTGTTGATTTTAAAGGGGCTAAACCTCAAATCATCATTTCAAGAACAGCGCCGAAATTCTTGGAGAAACTTCTAGAATTAGAGATTCCAGAAATCCAAGACGGAACAATTATTTTGAAAAAAGCAGTTCGTATTCCAGGTGAAAAAGCGAAAATCGCTGTGGATGCCTATGATGATCGAATTGATCCAGTTGGAGCTTGTGTTGGGGTAAAAGGATCAAGAATTCACGGAGTGGTACGCGAATTGAAGAATGAAAATATCGACGTTATTCAATGGTCTAAAAATCCTGAAATCTTGGTTAAGAGAGCTTTAGGAAATGTGACAATCAATAAAATTGAAATCAACCAAGATACGGAGTACGCTTTAGTATATACGCCAGTTGAGGAGATTTCTAAAGTTATTGGTAAACAAGGACAGAACATTCGTTTGGCTTCTTCATTAACAGGATACGAAATTGATGTTTATAGAGAAACAGCTGAGGATGATGACGTAGAACTAGATGAATTCACCGATGAAATCGAAGGATGGGTAATTGAAGAATTCAAAAAAGTAGGTCTTAAGACCGCAAGAAGCGTTCTAGAAAAAGACAATGAAGCATTAGCAAAAATGGTGGATCTTGAAGAAGAGACCATCGATGAGGTGAAAGGAATTTTAAAAGCGGAATTCGAAGATTAATCTTTTATTCATTTCAATTACTAACAAACTAAGCAAATAAAAAGAATACAATAATACATGCCAAAAATTAGACTAAACAAAGCGGTAAAGGAGTTTAATATCTCGATGTCCAGGCTGGTAGAATTTCTACAAGCAAAAGGTTTCGAGGTGGAAAGCAACCCGAACGCACAATTGGAAGAACAGGCATACGCTACATTGAAGGCAGAATTTGCGAGCGATAGCGAGCAAAGAAAAGCGTCTCATGAAGTGATTATTTCCAAGGTTCCGGAAGAAAAATTGGCTATCGAGCCAGAAGAGCCGGAGGTGATTAAAGCGAAAGCGACCTCCAAAACGGAACCTAAAATTTTAGGTAAAATTGATCTTAACCCTTCAAAAGAAGAAGTGGTTGAGGAAAAACCTGCACCTGCAGAGCCCGTGAAGGAGGAAAAAGTAGAAGTGGCGGAAAAAGAAACCAAACAAGAATTCAAAGTTTTGGACAAAATTGATTTAAGCCAAATTGAATCTTCTTCGAAGCCGAAGCCAAAAGCGAAGGCTCCAGAAAAGCCAAAAGAGGAAGTTGCAGCTCCAGTTCAGGAACCGAAAGCTGAAAAGCCAGTGGAGAAACCTGTAGAAAAAGTGGAAGAAAAAGCAGCGCCTACAGCCGCTTCAACGGAAGAAAGTTCTGAAGGAACTGGTGAAGTTGAAAAAATTGAAACGGTTTACCAAAAATTAGATGGTCCAAAAATTTTGAACCAAAAGGTAGATTTGTCTCAATTCCAGACGAAACCAAAAACTTCTTCGAATGCAAATAATGCAAACAAGAACAATAACAACAATAAGAAGAAGCGTAAAAGAATTGAAAAACCTGCTCAACCAGGGCAAAATAACCAACAACAAGGTGGTGGTCAAAACAACCAAGGCGGAGGAAACAGACCTCAGCAAGGTGGTGGCTTCAACCGAGGCGGTGGAAACAACAACACTAACAACAATAAGAAAGGTGGTGGACGTAGAGAACGTGTGATGCCTGTTGAGTTGACTGACGAGCAAGTTAAAAATCAAATTAAAGAAACTTTAGAAAAACTAACCAATAAAGGTGGTAAATCTAAAGGTGCTAAATATAGAAGAGAGAAAAGAAGTTTCCGTCGTGAGCAAGAAGAGCATCAGATGGAGATGGAAGCTAGAGATACAACGTTAAAAGTTACAGAATACATTACAGTTGGCGAATTGGCGAGCTTAATGGATGTTAGCCCAACGGAAGTAATCTCTGCATGTTTCGGACTTGGAGTTATGGTAACCATGAATCAGCGTTTGGAAGCAGATACGTTAACTCTAGTAGCAGACGAGTTCGGTTATAAAATTGAATTTGCTGATGCCGATCTTGAAGAAGAAGCAGCAAGCGAAGAGCCGGATAATGAAGAAGACTTGGTAACGAGACCGCCTGTTGTTACGGTAATGGGACACGTTGACCACGGTAAAACGTCATTACTTGACTATATTAGAAAAGCTAATGTTATCGCTGGGGAATCTGGTGGTATTACACAGCACATTGGTGCGTATAGTGTGAAGTTGGATAACGGACAAAAAATTACATTCCTAGATACACCGGGTCACGAAGCGTTTACCGCGATGAGAGCAAGAGGTGCACAAGCTACGGATATTGTAATTATCGTTATTGCAGCAGATGATGATGTGATGCCTCAAACGAAAGAAGCTATTGCGCATGCACAGGCAGCTGGAGTTCCAATGATTATCGCAATCAACAAAGTGGATAAGCCAAACGCGAATCCTGATAACATTCGTCAACAACTTTCGGGTATGAATATCCTCGTTGAAGAATGGGGTGGAAGCGTTCAGTCGCAAGAAATTTCTGCGAAGTTTGGTAACAATGTAGATTTATTATTAGAAAAAGTATTGCTTCAAGCAGAAATGCTTGAATTGAAAGCAAATCCTGATAAAAATGCAGTAGGAGTTGTTATTGAAGCGTCATTAGATAAAGGGCGTGGATTTGTAACCAATCTATTAGTACAAGCAGGTACTTTAAAAGTTGGAGATTATATTCTAGCAGGTGTTAATCACGGTAAAGTTAAAGCAATGCTTGACGAACGTGGTAAGCCAATGAAAGAAGCGGGACCTTCAACACCAGTTACTATTTTAGGATTGGATGGAGCGCCAACAGCGGGTGATAAGTTTAGAATTTTCGAAGACGAAAAAGAAGCGAAATCTATTGCAAACAAGCGTGGTCAGCTTCAAAGAGAGCAATCTATCAGAACGAAAAAGCATCTTACGTTGGACGAAATCGGACGAAGAATTGCTTTGGGAGACTTCAAAGAATTGAACATTATCCTAAAAGGAGACGTGGATGGTTCGGTAGAGGCACTTTCAGATATGCTTCAGAGATTGTCAACGGAAGAAATTCAGGTGAACATCCTTCACAAAGGTGTTGGTCAGATCACAGAAAGTGATATCTTATTAGCAACTGCTTCTGATGGTATCGTAATCGGATTTAACGTAAGAGCGGGTGCTAATGCTAAAGATCTTGCAGATAAAGAAGAAATCGAAATCAGAACGTATTCAGTTATATACGATGCGATTGATGATGTTAAAGAAGCGATGGAAGGAATGCTTTCACCAGAAATCAAAGAACAAGTAATCGGTAATGTTGAAATCCGTGAGGTGTTTAGAATTTCGAAAGTAGGATCTATTGCTGGATGTATGGTTCTTTCTGGAAAAGTAACTCGAAATTCAAAAATCAGATTACTTCGTGATGGAATTGTGAAATATGATGGCGAATTAGAAAGCTTGAAGCGTTTCAAAGACGATGTTAAAGAAGTAAACAAAGGCTACGAATGTGGATTGAACTTGAAAGGATACAACGACATTGAAGTTGGCGATATCCTAGAAGTTTACGAAGAAGTAGCGGTTAAGAAGAAATTGAAATAATTTCATATACCTATTAAAAAGTCGGCTCCTGCATTTGCAGGAGCCGACTTTTTTTTGTTAAGGGTATTTTAAATTTAATGTTAACATAAATGTTTGTCCATATTTTCATATTTGCTATTTTTTTAGAAAAGTGTTATTATTTTAACTATTAAGTGGTAAAATAATTACAAGTTATGTGTTAAAAAATAAAAATAATAAACTATTGTGTATGTTAAAACATTTTAACATATTTGCCGCAACAATCAAAATGTGTTTAATATGAATGTAAAATTTAAAGTATTAACTGCTGGGGCTGTGTTCTTTATTGGACAAGGTCTTTCAGCGCAAAAGACAGATACAGCTTCTACTGAAAGGCAGATTGAGGAAGTTGTTGTTGTTGGTTATGGTACTCAGAAGAAAGCGGATGTTACGTCTTCGGTTACAACTGTGAAAGGGGATGCAATTGCAGATCTTAACACGCCTTCATTCGAATCGCAATTGGCGGGCCGAGCTTCGGGGGTTCAAGTTGTAAATAACTCTGGGGTTATTGGTAGTGCGCCTGTTGTTAGAATTCGTGGGGTGAACTCCATTTCTTCAGGAACGAGTCCACTATATGTAATTGACGGTATGCCGATGATTTCTGGTGATACAGGAGGTGGTTATGCTGGAGCGAACGCTTTGGGGGATATTAACCCTGAAGATATTGAAACGATGACAGTTTTAAAAGATGGTGCTGCAACAGCGATCTACGGATCTAGAGCTGCAAACGGTGTTATCTTGATTACAACTAAGAAAGGAAGAGGTGGTAGATTTACAGTGAACTATAACAATCAGTTTAGTGTTGCAGAGCCTGTAAAAACATTTGACCTTTTGGGAACTAAAGACTTTTTGGTTATTGCTAACGAAAAAGCTGCTAAAGCAAATGCAGTTTGGGCAAAAGGAAGTCAATATGATACAGATTGGCAAGATGCGGTTCTAAGAACGGCTTCTCAGCAAGATCACTTTGTGTCTTTTTCTGGAGGCTTAGGACAAGGTAACTATTATGCGTCTTTGGGTTATACATACCAAGAAGGTATTATTAGACCAAACGCAATGCAGAGATTTACAACTAAATTGAATGCGGATCAAAAAGTTACAGATTGGTTTAAAATTTCAGCAAACTTAGCGTATTCAGAAACGAATTATCAAGGTTTAAATAATGGGGTAAACTCCATTTCAGGAGCGATGTTTAGTGCTGTTAGACAATTGCCGAACACGCCAATTTACGATCCGAGTTCTCCAACAGGGTACAATATCTATACAAACCCAACAGGAACAGTAAGTAGAGTGGGACAATGGGAAAATAACATTCCAATCACCAGTGATCTTACGAATATTGCATATATCGTAAACCATAACTCGTATACTTCAGACCTCACAAGATTCTTAGGTAGCGTTTCTGGAGACGTGAAAATTACATCTTGGTTAGACTACAAATTGCAAGCAGGTATGGAGCGATCTGTAACTACTGGTTTGCAGTATTGGAATAAAGTGCATGGAGATGGATTTTCAAGAAAAGGACTTATTGAGAATAACTATTTGAATAGACTGAATTGGAATATTCAAAATATTTTGAACTTCCAAAAGAGTTTCGATAGACATAACGTAAACGTTGTTTTGGTTAATGAATACCAAAAGAAAACAATGAGATATTTCTTTGGTGGAGGTCAAGGTTTATCGGATGATTTCTTTGGTGGAGGTTTAATTTCAGGATCGTATGCGGTACAAACATCTGGAGGATCTCGTGCTGAAAACGGAATTATGTCTTATGCAGCTAGATTAAACTATAACTTCTCGGATAAATATTTTATCTCAGGAACGATCAGAAGAGATGGTTTGTCATCATTACCTGAAGCAAACAAGTGGGGTACATTCCCTGGAGCATCTATTGGATGGACAGTTTCTAACGAAGACTTTTTGAAAGACAGTAAAGTAATTTCTGAATTGAAATTAAGAGCGTCTTACGGTAAAGTGGGTAATAGCGAAATTGGAGATTATCCATATTTAGGACTATACGGAAACTATAAGTATGCGGATACCAACGGTATCGGTTTCGCTCAAGCAGGAAACGATCAGTTGAAGTGGGAGACGAATATTAAATATAACTACGGAGCAGATTTAGGCTTCTTTAATAGAAGATTAACATTGTCAGCAGATTATTTCATCAACAAGAATAATGGATTAATCTTGGCGGTTCCAGTTTCTCCATCACTTGGGGTTCCTAATAACTCAATCAATATGAACATTGGGGATATGGAAAACAAAGGTTTTGAATTTACTGTTGGAGCTGATATCATTAAGAAAGATGGATTTAGCTGGAATGTTAATGGTAACCTATCATTAATCGATAACAAGGTATTAGCTTTAGTTGGAGGAAATGATATTAAGCCGGTAATCAATAACCAATCTGCTTATTTAATTAGAGAGGGTGAATCTCTTCGTTCTTTATTTGGATTCCAATATTGGGGAGTAAACAAAGCGAATGGTAACCCAGTTTATTATAAAGCTGATGGTTCATTAGTGCAAGGAAACGTTGCAAACCAAAGCTATTATGCATTCGATCCTTCTAATCCAGGAGTTTTGGGAGCGTCTTCATCTTTAACTGAGGCGGATAAGAGAATTTTAGGAAACTCTTTACCTACTTATTTTGGTGCAATAAACTCAACTTGGAAATATAATAACTTCGACTTGTCTGTAATGGCGAGATTCAGTGGAGGGAACAAAATTTTCAACGTATCAAGAAGAGAGCAGTTAACGATGGACTTCTACAATAACGGTACAGAAATTTTGGGTAGATGGCAAAGTGCAGACAAGCCAGGTGATGGTGTTACGCCAATGCTTTGGGCAAACAGAGGTTCATTTATCAACTTAGAAGGACAAGCGACATCTCGTTTTGTTGAAAAAGGTGATTTTGTGAAAATTGACAATATTACATTAGGATACTCTTTTGATAAAGATTTGATTAGTACTATTAAGTTGAGTAAATTAAGAGTTTACGCAGTGGTACAGAATGCATTTATCTTTACAAAATACAAAGGTTTAGATCCGGAATTGGATAACTGGGGTATGGATTACAACACTGTTCCACGTCAACGTACTGTGTCTATTGGTCTTAACGCATCATTTTAATTATTTACAACATGAAAAAATTTAATATAACAATAAAAGCATTGCTTTTTTCGGCTATTGCAGCAACTTTTTCTTATAGTTGTTCAGAAGAAAATGTGATTGATTTAGAGCCGTACAATCAGTTAAGTGAAAATTCAGCATTCTCTACTCCTTCTGCAGTTACTTTATCATTAAATGGTATGTATCAAGCTGCTCAATTAGGTTGGTATGATGGAGCGCCAAGGGGATATCCTTTTGGAGCGGCATACTTCCAACAAAATGATATGAGAGGTGAAGATATGGTAAATACAGCAGCTTTCTATGCATATACTTATACATCAACTTGGGATGCTTCGGGTACGGCAAATAATATTCATTATTGGTTAGATTCGTATCGATTAATCAACAGAGCAAACTTGGTTATTGAAGGAGTAACTAGAGCTGTAGAAAATAATGTAATTACAAAAGATATCGGTGACGATTATATCGGTCAAGCATTATTCTTTAGAGCGATGACGCATTTAGAATTGCTAAAACATTTTTCAAGACCATACAACCATACAGCAGATGCTTCTCATATGGGAGTTGTGTATCGTACGAAAGGAAGTTCTTCTCCAGCAACAATTGAAGAAAACTCAAAATTGGGAAGAACAAGTGTAGCTGAAAACTACAAGCAGATTATTGATGATTTGAATCAAGCGGAAGCAATGATTAAATCTAAAGGTCAGCGTGGTTCTGTTAAAGAAGGTATCGTGTATGCGACTAAAGAAGCAGTTATTTCCATTAAAACAAGAGTTTATTTGAATATGAGAAGATGGAATGATGTAATTACAGAAGCTAATAAGCTTAACGGATTATATACATTAACAGCTTCTCCAAATGGACCATTTGCTGGAAACTATGCAAATACAGAAAGTGTTTTCTCATTAGAAAACTCTGCGACAAATAACCCGGATGTTAATGCGGCTTTAGCTTCTCAGTATTTGGGAAGACAGCTTATCGCAATTAGCCCAATTATTTGGAATGACCCAAAGTGGTTGAAAGATGATAAGAGAAGAACGATGGATGAGATGGTTAAAAAATCAGGAACCGCTTTGTATACTTTTAAATATAAGGATACATCAACAAGGTCTGATGCTTCACCAATTATCCGTTATGCAGAAATTCTTTTAAACAGAGCAGAAGCAAAAGCAAGAGTTGGAGACGCAACCTACTTGGCTGACTTGAATGCGGTTAGAAATAGATCATTGGCTAATCCTGCAACTCAGGCATATACTGCATTTGCTACTCCGAAAGAAGCTGTGCAAGCAATTCTTAAAGAAAAGAGAATTGAATTTATTGCAGAGGGTATACGTTGGGGTGATATTCATCGTTTGCAAAAAGATGATTTGGTGCAAGTGGATGGTATTCCGGCTAAATACATCAGTGGAGCGTCTCCAAAAGAGGCAGATTATGTTATTGGAACTCCTTACGTAATTAAACCAACGGATCTTCAACAGATTCCTTATTCTAGTGATAAGTTCCTTTGGCCAATACCAACAAGAGAGACCTCAGCAAACCCTGTGCTGGCTGGTCAACAAAATCCTGGATATTAATTCCACATTCATATCAAATTAAAAAGGGCTACCATATGGTGGCTCTTTTTGTTGTTCTATATTGAAATGTTAAATTTTTATTCCTTAAAAAAGCATTGTAAAATTATATTTTCACTATAAAAAAAATAAAAATTGATAAAAAAAAGCTGATGAAAGTCAGTTTTTTGGATAATTATTAGTTGGGTATTAAGGTAATTTAACAAAATGTTAAAAATATCATTAATCAATATTGGCTGAAAATGCGTAAAATTTTACAAATAATTAAAAATTACACACTATATATTCGTTAAAATTATCGAATTTATAAATTTTAGTGAATAGTATTAATTTATTTGTGTATGTTAATTTCTTTTAACATTTTTGTCAAAACTAAAACAAATAGTGTTGATATGAATGTAAATTTAAAGGTGCTTAGTGTTGGAGCATTGTTCTTCTTAGGGCAGGGTCTTGTACTGGCTCAAACGAAAAAGACGGATACGGCAGATGTGAAAAACATTGAGGAGGTAGTCGTTGTTGCTTATGGTAAGCAAAAGAAAGAAACTTTTGTTGGTTCAACTGTATCTCTAAACTCAGAACAGATTGCAGATCGTGCAAATGCCAATGTAACTAAAGCTTTAGATGGTATTGGTGCGGGGGTGCAAATTGCGACTTCAAGTGGTCAGCCAGGAAGTGGGATTAGTGTAAGGATTAGAGGGCTTTCTTCAATTCAGCTTTCCAACTCGCCGCTATACATCGTGGATGGGGCTGTTTATACAGGGGGATTAAGTGATCTAGATCCTTCGGATATTGCAACGATGACTGTGTTGAAAGATGCAGCTTCTACATCATTGTATGGTGCTTCTGCAGCGAATGGTGTTGTAATGATTACAACCAAAAGTGGTAGAAAAGGTCGTTCAAAGTTTGAGTTTTCTGCTTCTACAGGTTTTGTAGATAGAGCTTATAAGGAGTATGAGAAGCTAAATACAGGACAGTATTACGAAGCGCAATGGAGAGCTTTGTATAATGGGTATTTAGTTCCATCTGCAACGAACCCGAATCCGACACCTGCAGCAGCAAGTACATATGCGTCTAATCAGTTGATTCCAACTTTATTGAACAACGTATATAATGTGCCAAATAATCAAGTTGTAATTGATGGTGTCTTAAATCCGAACGCTAGCTTGCTTTTCAATGACTTTGATTGGAATAAGTATGTTCAAAGAGTTGGGATGGTTCAGAAATACAACATCAATTATGGTGGTGGAGATGATAGAACGACGTATTATGCTTCCATGGGATATAATAAAGAGGAAGGATATGTAATTAGATCTGAAATGGAGCGTTACAACATGCGTGTTGATGTAAATAGTAAGGTGACTAATTGGTTAAAGCTAGGTGGTAATATTTCCGGAAGTAGAGTATCTACTTTGAATGCGGATAGTGGTGGTGGTTCATCATATATCAACCCGTTCTATATTGGTCGTACAATGGCTCCAATTTATTCGCCATATTATTATGACGCAAATGGGCAGAGAGTAAAAGATGTTAATGGTAATTATATTTACGACGGTCTTATTACAAGAGGGAGAATTAACGGTTCTGGAAGAAACGTTATTCAGGAGACCTTGCTTAATCAAAATACGACGAAAAGGGATGTAATAAACGCAAGAATCAATGGTGAAGTGAACTTAACGAAGGATTTGAAATTTATTTCGAATTTGACTTATGATGTTCAAAATTACCGTTATAAAAACTATCGTAACCCAATTGTAGGTGACGGGGCTCCAGCTGGAGATTTATATGTGGATGCGAACCGTTATCAAACAGTGACGTTTAACCAGATTTTAAATTATTCTAAGAAATTTGGAGTACACTCTTTAGAAGCGATTGCTGGACATGAGTCTTTCAATTATTTGTCTGAAGAAATGGGGACGTCGAGAAAGGGCCAGATTATGAATGGTATTTATGAGATTATCAATTTCAATACTATTAATGGTTCTTCTGGTAGTTCTTCTGTATTGGCAAAAGAATCGTACTTCGGACGTGTGAATTATGATTATAGCAATAAATATATCCTTTCGGGATCTATTAGAAGAGATGCGTCTTCAAGATTTGATCCAAATAACAATGTGGGTATCTTCTGGTCTGTTGGAGCGGGATGGAATATTGCAAACGAAAACTTTATGCAAAACTCTATTTTCAATCAGTTGAAATTGAGAGCTTCATACGGTGAAGTAGGTAATGATGGAGGTATTGATTCTAGCCCAGGATATAATGCAGATTTGAATTTATATTCATTAGGATGGAACAATGCTGCAGAAAATGGAGTTTTGATCAGTCAAATTGGAAATCCAGAATTGAAGTGGGAGTCGAATCAACAATTTGATGTTGGTTTGGATTTCGGTCTATGGAATAACAGGATTTCAGGTTCATTAGAATATTATAAGCGTACAACTTCAGATATGATCTTCTATGTTCCTATTATGCAATCTGCTGGTATTTCTGGTATTTATATGAATAATGGGGATTCTCAGAATGAAGGTTACGAAGCGACAATGAATTTTGGTATTGTTAAAAACAAGAACTTTACTTGGAATTTATCAGCGAACATCTCATCATATAAAAATAAAATGACGAAGATGCCTCCAACTCAGCAAGTTCAAACTAGTGGAAACTATAGATTGGAAGTTGGTAAATCGTTTTATGATTATTGGTTGAGACAGTATTATGGTGTAGATCCATCTGATGGTTCAGCATTGTATATCCAAGATCCAACTGCAACGGATGATGCGAATACAAGAACGATTGATGGGGTTAAGATGAATATCAACCCATCAAAAGCGATGTATGCTTACTCTGGGTCTTCGTTGCCAAAGGCGTACGGAAGTATTACAAATAATTTTGATTTCAAAGGTTTTTACCTAGATGCATTGGTAACTTACCAATGGGGTGGAAAAGTATATGATGGTAACTATGCGACGTTAATGTCTGCTAATCCAAATGGAAATGCTGCGCATATTGATATGTTAAATGCTTGGCAAAAACCAGGGGATATCACGAATGTACCTAAGCTTACTACGGTAAACACGAGTTTCGCGACTGCTGCTTCAACTCGTTGGTTGAGAAGTTCAGATTACGTTAGCTTGAGAAGTGTAACTGTTGGATATAAGTTTAATGGTGATATCATCAAGGATTTAGGAATGACTGGATTAAGAATGTATGTGAGTGGAGAAAACTTATGGGCTAAAACAGCGATCCAAGGTTTAGAGCCAGCACAATCATTTGGAGGTGGTACATCATACAGATATATTCCTTCAAGAATTATCACAGTTGGTTTAAATGCTTCTTTTTAAAAATTAATACAATGAAAATTAGAAATACAATTATTAAAACATCATTAGCGTGCTTGTCGCTTGTTGCGGTGCAGTCGTGTAATAATGATTTCTTAGATACAACGCCTACGACTTCTGTGGGTGAGCAAACGATCTATTCAAGTGGTGAAAACCTATTAACAGCGATTAATGGTATGCACCGTAGGGCTAATACTGGACGTTATTATAATCAGGGTACCTATGGTATTTCTGGACATATGATTACTATGGAGGCTATGGCTGATGATGTGGTTTGGCCGCATCAGGGTAATGGTTGGTATGTTAGTGAGCAACGTTGGACAGGTGTTGTTAATGAGGCGTCTACTCAGGTGGCATTTCCATGGGAGTTTTGGTATCAATTAATTAAGAATGCTAACGCGATTATAAAGTTCGGACCAGCTGCAGGTGGGGATCAAACGAAAAAAGAGCAGGCATTAGGTGAGGCATATGCGTATAGAGCGCATGGGATGTTCCAAATGGTTCAAGTATATGGTAGTAGATATATTAAAGGTGGAGGGAATACACAGCCAGGTGTTGTGATTCGTTTGGATCCTAATGATATTTCACCACTAGGGCGTTCTTCAGTTGAAGAAGTGTATGCTCAAATTTGGAGCGACTTAGCTGAGGCTGAAAAGTATTTAAAAGGTAAAACCAAACTAAATGCTTCTCACTTTAACTACAATACGGTAAAGGGAATTCAGGCGAGAGTTGCTTTAACTCAAGGAGATTGGGCAAAAGCAGCTGCAGCAGCAGCTGAAGCTAAAAATGGTTATGCGTTGATGACGAATGCACAATATAAGTCAGGTTTCAATAATAGTGACAACTCAGAATGGATTTGGGGGACTAAAAGTATTGAGGATCAGTCAGAAGCGTTTGCAATGTTTCATTCGTACATGGCGAGAAACGCCTTATCTACAAACGTAAGACAGGCTCCTAAAACAATGAACAAAGCGTTGTACGAAGCTTTCCCTGCGACTGATGTAAGAAAACAATTAGTTGATCCTACTGGGGCACATACAGGTTATGTTTTTCCGGCAGCTGGATACTCTAAGTTTCCATATACAACAATGAAGTTCCTTATTGCAGGAGCAGCTCAAGGTTTAGTTGCTGCAGATACGCCGTACATGAGATCCGCAGAAATGTATCTTACTGAAGCAGAAGCATTGGCTAGACAAGGTAAAGACGCTGAGGCGAGAACAGTATTCGCTTTATTAGAAAAGAATAGAAATCCTTCTTATGTAACGACAACTGCTTCTGGAGATGCGTTGTTGCAAGAGATTCTTTTGAGTAGAAGAATTGAGCTTTGGGGTGAAGGTTTTAGATTTTTTGATTTGAAGAGAATGAATCTTCCTTTAGATAGAACTAAAGCTGGAAATTATGTTACTTCTGTAATTAACAACTTGTATAAAGTTGAAGCGAATGATAATCGATGGAACTGGTTAATTCCAAGACAAGAAATAAATACGAATCCAGAAGTTAAACAAAATCCTTTATAGTTAATTTCTTAATTAATATCATTTTAGATTAAACGAAAACCCTCATTTGAGGGTTTTTTTTCGTTTTAATTTCAGTATTTAAGAAAATTTAAAATATCAACAGTTCTATTGTAAATCGGCACCTATTGATGTCGTGTATTAAGATTGTGATTTTAATAGATGATTTCATAAATCAAGGTTATTATTCTTATTTTTTTAAGAAAAAAATTAATAAAACAATTGCGGAAGATGTGTTAAATTATTAAATTCACAATAATAATATTTAAAATACGATTTTTATATATTTTCGAATAAAGGTTGCTTTGTTGAGGTTTTGACAATAAAAACATTGTTTAAATGCGTATAATGGTGTTTTTTTTAACTCTAAAGTGAAGATTTAACATTATTATTTTGCTAATTAATTTGGCTGTATTAATAAAAATTAACATATTTGCACGAGTTTAACTAAAAAAGTGTTAATATGAATGTAAAATTAAGAGCTTTAACGGCGGGTGTAATTTTCTTTGCAGGATTTTCAGCCCAAGCACAAAAAGCTTCTTCAGACACAACTTCAGTAAAAGAAATTGATGAAGTTGTTGTAGTTGCTTATTCCAAAATTAAGAAAGAAGCAATTGTAGGTTCTGTTGCTAAAGTTGATAAGAAGATTATTGAGACGCAGCAGGCTACAAGTGTTTTGTCTTCATTACAAGGGACAGTTTCTGGTTTGAATATTGTTTCTTCTGGTGGACAGCCTGGTTCTAACCCATCGATTTATATTAGAGGGGTTGGTTCCATTAATGCTAGTACACAACCATTAATTATTTTAGATGGAGCGCCTTTTGGGGGGAATATGAATAGTATTCCGCAAGATCAAGTCGAGTCTATTTCTGTATTAAAAGATGCGTCTGCAACTTCTTTGTATGGATCTAGAGCTGCTAATGGGGTTATCATTATCTCAACAAAAAAGGGTAAGAAAAATAGCAAACCGACTGTTAATTTGACTTCTCTTATTGGTGTGTCGTCTCCAGCTGTAAAATTTCATGAAACTTTAGGTGCTGCAGATTTTATGAAGGGAACTTGGCAAGCTATAAAAAACACACAACAGTATGGAAATAATCTATCAGAATCAGCTGCATCTCAGTATGCTTCTAATAATTTGGTTCCAACATTGGGATATAATCCATATAATTTAGCAAATCCAATTGATTTTGACGGAAACGTTGTAAATGGAGCTAGGTTATTGTGGGATACTGATTGGAAGAAGGAGATTATTGATAATTCAGCCTTCAAGCAAGAACATCGTTTCAACGTAAGTGGTGGTAGTGAGAATACGACATATTTTGTTGGTGCTGATTACCTTACAATGGAAGGGGGAGTGAAGACTTCTGAGTTTGAAAGAATTGGTGTTCGTATGAATATTGATTCTAAAGTAAATGATTGGTTAGAAGTTGGATTGAATAACTCATTCTCAACATCTTATCAAAATTCACCAATTCAGTCAGGGAATTCTTACCAATCACCTATCCAGTGGATCTACTCAATTGCAAACGTATTTCCTTTATATCAACGAGATGAGTTGGGTAATATGATGTTAGATGGATTTGGTAACCCAATTTATGATTATGGAGATAATGCCTCTTCAGGTAGATTGGTAAATGCACAACGTCCGGCTTTTAATAATGAAAATGCGGCTGGTACTTTATATAACAACAGACTTTCTTACAAGAGATCGGATGTTATTGCAAATGGATATGCGCAAGTAAATTTCACAGATTATTTAAACCTACGTTCACAAGGGTCATACCAATTATACTTGTATGATGCAAACGAGTATAGCCACAGACAATATGGTTCAGCAGCAGGCGTTGGGGGTAGAGTTGCACAAAATAGAGACCTTGCGAAAACAATTAACTTTACAAATAGTTTAAACTTTAATAAACAATTTGGAAATCATAATGTAACAGCTCAAGCTATTTTTGAAATGATGGATTATCGTTATGATGCTCTATCTGCACAAGGTACAGGTTTCTTGCCAAATGTATTTGCGTTAAACGGATCTACCTCACCTGAGAGTGTAGGTGGGTACATTAATCAAGAAAGATTAGTAAGTTACTTAGGAAGAGCTGCCTATAATTTCAAAGATAAGTATTTTGTTGAAGGATCTGTTAGAACAGATGGGTCTTCTAGATTTGCTAAAGAAAACAGATGGGGTACCTTCTTCGCGGTTGGTGGTGCTTGGGTAATTAGCAAGGAAAACTTTATGCAGGACTCTTTTGTAAATTATTTGAAGTTGAAGGGATCTTACGGTGAATTAGGGAATAATATGACTACATCATATTTTCCTTATTTAGAAGTTTATGATACAGGGTGGAATCAATTAGATCAAACAGGTATTCTTTTAGGTAATGCAGTGGATTATAACCTGACTTGGGAAAAAACAGCAACGTCTAACGTAGGATTAGAGTTTGGAATGTTTAATAATAGAATTACCGGTAATGTTGAATACTTTAACAGAGAATCTATTGATTTGATTTACGGTAAACCACTTCCTGGTTCAACAGGTAATACTTCGATTACAACTAACGTGGGAGCATTAAGAAATCACGGAGTTGAATTTGACGTATCTTCACTAAACATCAAGAAAGAAAACTTCCAATGGAGAACTTCATTGAATATGAGTTTTGTTAAGAATGAATTTACAGAACTTACTCAAAAATCTGTTATCAGTGGAACTAAAAGATGGGCTGTAGGTCAATCATTGTATGATTTCTATTTAGTTGAATGGGCAGGTGTAAATCCAGATAATGGAAAAAGCTTATATTGGTTCGATAAACAAGATGCGAACGGGAATATAACAAGAGAAACAACGGAAGATTATAACTTAGCAAATACTGAAGCAAGTAAGAGATATGTAGGTAGCTCTTTGCCAGATTTCACAGGTGGTTTTACAAATTATGTGAAAATTGGACCTGTTGATTTGAATGCATTATTTAATTTTAGTTTTGGTAGTCAAGTGTATGATAGTAGTTACAATGCGTTAATGTCAGGTTTTGCTTCGGCAGGTAGACAGCAATCTGTAGATGTAATGAATGCTTGGCAAAAACCAGGAGATACTTCTAGTATCCCGGTTAATACAATGTCGCAGAATAACAATTCTGCAACATCTACAAGATTTTTGTTTGACAATGATTACGTAAGATTAAAGTCACTTACTTTAGGCTATAATATTAACAAGGAATTATTAACAGGTATCGGGCTTTCTGGTATGAGGATTTTTGCTCAAGCAGATAACTTATGGACATGGCAGTCACACAAAGGGATTGATCCGGAACAAAGTATTGCGGGAACAACAGATAGCCGTTCTTATAACTTGAAAACAATTTCACTAGGTTTTAACGTAAGTTTCTAAAAAATTAAAAAAAATGAAAAATTTAAAATATATTTTATTAATCGGACTAGGGTTGTTTATCACATCTTGTAGTAGCGATTATTTGGAAGAGCCTGCTCCAACAGATGCGGTTGCACCTGATGTTGCTTATGGTTCTTATGAAGGAGCAAAAGCTCACATGGCTGGGATTTTGAGAAGAACAAGAGGGCAATACCAATCAACTGATTCAGGGAATCTTGGAGCTTTATATTTTGCAAGAGAAGTAAAGGGGAATATTAGTGCAGTAAGTAATAACTGGTTTGCATTTGATTATGAAAATGATAACAGAGAAGCAAACTATAGAAGATCAGGATTTACTTGGAATTTTCTTTATACTTTGATTAATCAAGTAAATGCATTCATTAGTGGTGTTGAAGGTAGTACAGCCATCTCAATAGAAGAAAAAAATGAGCTTTTAGGACAGGCTTATACAATGAGAGCGATGTATTATTTTGAGTTGAGCCTAGACTTTCAACATACATACAAGTTCGATCCTAATTTGCCAGGTCTTCCTATTTATAAGGAGGCAGGGGCAACTGAAGGGAATGGAATGAGTACTATGAAGGAGGTTTATGACTTTATCATTAGTGACCTTGAACATGCGATTGAAATCGGTTCAACAGCTAGAGATAATAAATCATATTATAATAAGAATGTATCATATGCTGTTGCAGCTAGAGTTTACCAAGTGATCGAAAACTGGGCAAAAGCAAAGGACTATGCTAATAAAGCTTATGGAGGAAGTGCAAATGCGGTATTGTCGCCAAGCTTTTATCAAGCAGGTTTTGATAATATGGACGAAGGAAATGAGTGGATTTTAGCTGTTCCTCAGTCCTCAGATCAGTCAAATTACTATTATTTAGCGCCTCATGGATTCTATACAAGAACAGAATCTGCTTATAATAATACATTTATCAATAAATCTTTTGTCTCATTATTTTCTGCAACAGACGTAAGAAATCAATTTGCAAAAACTGGGGTGACAGATTATAGAGAGTGGTATACTAAAAAATTCAAATTTGCGTTTGATGCGCATTTAGCTTTGTTAAGAACTCCAGAAATGATTTTAATTGAAGCGGAAGCTATGTATAAATTAGGTGATACTACTGGTGCTCATAATTTATTATATACCTTACAAAAAAATAGAGATGCGAATGCGGTTAAATCTTCAGCATCCGGAGCTGATCTTTATGAAGAAATCCTTACTGAAAGAAAGAAAGAACTTTATGGCGAGATGGGTGTAGAATGGTATGACGCAAAACGTCTTAGAAGAGGTATTGCAAGAGATCCTTGGCATAGAGTAAATATGGCTAGCAATCCATTGAAACCGGATGATAACAGATTTATTCTTAAAATTCCACAAGCAGAGCTTGATTCGAATCCTAATATCCCAAGTGATATTAACTCAAATAGATAATTTTTGTTAATTGAAATACTGAATAGCCCATCAAAAGATGGGCTATTTTTTTCTTACATTTGTACCACAAAATACGCTATGAGGTACGTACTTTTTCTTTTATTCTTTTCTGGGGTGGTTCAGGCGCAAACGCTGCGAAAGCCCATTGTTAAAAAGGATTCTATTACTAATGCAGGAGATACTTTGGTCATCGACAACGGAAAAAAAGATTCTTTGAAGGTTTTCAAGCCTACGATTAACGATTACCGTTTCAAAACAGAAAATTCGGAGTATAGAACGATAGATACGACGTTTACGGCTCAGCATTCGTACAAATATACGCAGTATAACAACCGTGATAATTTTGGAAAAATCCAGTTTGCAAATATTGGTGCAGGTTTTCAAGACTTAATGTATCGTTGGAATCCCAATCAAACATTGACGTTACTTCCCACAAATAAATCCCATTTTATTATCGGTATTGACGATGTTAAGTATTACGATGTAAAAACGCCAACCACTTCGTTTTTGTATCATACTGCGATGCGAAATGGAGCAGCCTTGAATTCCAGATATACCCAAAACTTTGGCAAGCGATTTAATTTTGCAGTAGAATATATGGGGCTGCGTTCTATGGGCTTTTACAACAATAATTTAGCGGCAAATAACAATACGTTATTTTCTGGACGTTACGATTCAAAAAATGGGCGTTACCAGCTTTACGCACATTATTTACACCAAAATGTAAACAATGAAGAGAATGGCGGAATCAAAGATTTGGATTTGTTTCTAGGTGGTGATAGCCGTTTTAATAATCGGGCGAATGTTCCAGTAAATTTTGCCGATACCGATTCTCGTTTTTTCTACCGTCGATATTATTTAAGTCAAAGCTTTTTGCCGTTTGATCAAGAAAAAATGCCATTCAAGATTAAGCATGCCTTGTATTATCAAACTAACAAATATTGGTTGAATTTAGGTGCGGCGGATGGCACGTATTACGAAGCATTTTACGATGATGGAACGAATAAAACAAAGAAATATTCGAAAGATTTAAGCAATACCTTGAGTTTGGTTTTTGACAAGCCTAATTTTTATTTGGATGCCGGAGTTCGTCACCAACGCTTGATTTTAGGTGCTCGACGATCTTTAAGTGCGGGGGATTATTTCCAAGAATATGATGAAAACAGAATTGGTGCCGTTGGGAATTTGCGAATCAATCTTTGGGATAAATTAGATTTGAAATCAAAACTAGAGTTCTCCAACGG
Organism: Kaistella sp. CFF1-2; assembly: GCF_059509915.1. Taxonomy (NCBI): domain Bacteria; kingdom Pseudomonadati; phylum Bacteroidota; class Flavobacteriia; order Flavobacteriales; family Weeksellaceae; genus Kaistella; species Kaistella sp. CFF1-2. The sequence continues at coordinate 342,557 of NZ_JCAKLF010000002.1, read as the reverse complement.
AAAACGATTCGGAACTTATGTTCTTTCCGATAACCAATTGCGTTTTGAGCCTATCAAAGATTTTTTTGTCGATGCCGATGTTGTTTTTCAAAGCGCGGCGCCTAGTTTTAATTATTTATTAAACTATTCTTCTGTTCTTACGTACAATTATAATTTCATGAATTTCAGCAATGAAAGCATGTTGAAAATTGGTGGTAAAGCTGGGTTGAAGTGGTTTGATGCGCAAGTTTTTGCCAATGTTTATCGTATAGACAATTACACGTACATCAATCAAGAAGGACAGCCCAATCAAAGTTCAAACTCGTTGAATATCTCCCAAGTTGGAGGTGAGGCCACGTTTAAATACAATAAATGGAATTTGAATACACGAGTTCAATTTCAATCCAATCTAACAAACAAAGACTTATTTCCTGCGCCGAATTTCATTGGTAGAGCCAATTTGTATTGGAAATCGCCGGCATTCAAAAAAGCGGCTGATATTATGGCGGGAATCAAATTATATTATTTTACCAAATTCAATTCTCGAGAATATTCGCCACTCCTAAGCGAGTTCATGTTGCCTTCGAGCCGTAGTTACGAGATCGGCGGTCAGCCAATTGCAGAAGTTTACGTCAACATGAAAGTGAAAACGATGCAATTTTATATCGAGGCGCAGAACGTAACAACGCCGATTATGCAAAACAAATCGTTTGCAGCGCCGTATTACCCGTTGTATGATTTTAGATTGAATATTGGGATACTTTGGAATTTATTTCACTAATGGAAGCACAACAAATTTCTTTTCTAGATATCGATAGCATTCCGAAACTGATAAAGGATTTTCTCCAGCAACAGGTTCCGGAAAGCGAAACCGCTTTTTTCAATTTGGAGAATGCGGAAAAGACCATGAATGAAAAGGAAACGTACTTTTCTTCAGATAAAAGAATGCTGATTTCCGAGGTTTTTCAAAAGCAATATGCGGGATTTACACTTTCGGAAAAGCAACAAAAAAATATTGATTCTTTACAAAAGAACCAAACGTTTACGATGGTTACAGGACATCAATTAAATCTGTTTTCTGGGCCTGTATTTTTTGTGTATAAAATTCTTCAAACTATCAAAACAGCGGAGTTTTTAAAACAAAAATTTCCCAATGCGGACTTTGTTCCTGTTTTTTGGATGGCGAGTGAAGATCATGATTTTGATGAAATAAACCATTTCAGAACAAAGGAGCGCTTTTACGAATTTAAGGCGCAAGCTGGCGGTCCGGTTGGTCGAATTGAAGTTCAAGATCAGTTTTTTATTCATGAATTTGAAAAAGAGTTCCGAGACACGATTTATGGAACGGAATTAATTCGTTGGATGAAAGAAGCGTATGCCGAAAGAAATTCATTGTCTTTGGCGATTCGGACATTAGTTCAGCGTTTGTTTTCGGATTACGGTTTGCTTTGTTTGGATGGTGATGATGCGCAGCTGAAGCAGTTGATGATTCCAGCGTTCCAGCAAGAATTGGTTGAAGAAAAAGTCTTTCACGCAACAAAAGAACATATTTCGTATTTGGAGAAAACCTACGGAAAAGTTCAAGTTAATCCGCGTGAAATCAATTTGTTTTACCTTTCGGAGACTCGCAATCGAATTGAAAAGCGAGGTTCTGATTATTTTATCGTTGATAAAGATTTGAAATTCAGTGAAACGGAAATCCTTGAAGAATTACATCAGTTTCCTGAAAAATTCAGCCCAAATGCGTTATTAAGACCGGTCTATCAAGAAACGGTTTTGCCCAATATTGCGTATGTTGGCGGAAATGCTGAAATCATGTATTGGCTAGAATTGACGCCTTATTTTGCTGAAATTCAATTGCCTTTTCCCATGTTAATTCCGCGAAATTCGATGTTGTTTCTTTCCGAAAAGACGATGTCGAAAATGGATAAATTAGATTTGAAGTTGACCGATTTCTTCGGAAATTTTGCTCAAATTATTCATTCTAAATTATTGAAAGATAGTCCTATTCAAGCGGAATTAGATAATCAAAAACTTAAATTACAATCCATTTTTGATGCGATGAAAAAGGTTTCTTCACAAACGGATGTTACGTTTGGAAATTTGGTTTCCGCTGAAGAAACGCGTCAATTAAAAGCGTTTGGCAGAATGCAAAAACGTCTGTTGAAAGCCGAAAAAATTAAGCATCAGGAAAAAATTGAACGTATCGAAACCTTATTTTTAGAAATTCATCCTGGAAAAATTTGGCAGGAAAGAATCTTTAATTTTAGCGTTTTTTATAGTGATCATGGGGCAGAATGGCTTCATAATTGTTACCAAAATATGGACGTGGAAAAATCGGGCATTATCATAATGACGATTTAATTTTAAAACTTTATTTTTGTATTTTATAAACAATAGGATGATTAAAAAGTTTTTGGTTTTATCAAGTTTGGCAGTTTTTGTGAGTTCTTTCGCTCAACAGAAACATACCGTTGTTAAGGGAGACAATCCGTACAATATTTCTAAAAAATATGGGATGTCTTTGGACGAGTTGTATCGTCTCAATCCTAAAGTTAAAGAAGGTGTTCTCAATATTGGTGATGTTCTTTCTGTAAAAGGAAAAGCAACAGCGAGTACGAAAGCTTCTGCGGCTTCAACAACCAAAGTTTCTGGCAAAACAGGAACCATCATGTTGCAACCGAAACAAACGCTTTACGGGATTACCAAGCAATATCACATCACTGAAGCAGATATTAGAAAACTAAATCCGAATTTGCAAATGCAAATCGGTGAAGTAATCACTCTTCCTATTGAAAATATTCAGAAATATGCTGATGCAGGAGCATCCGTAAATTCGACTCCAGTAAGTGTAGCACCTCCAACGACGATTCCAAATGCGACAGCGCAAACTTCATCTTCAACGAAGGTAGATGAAGGAAGTTATGTCGTTCAAGATAAAGACAATTATTACCGAGTTACTCGAAAATTCGGTGTTACTCAATCGCAACTTTTTGCGATGAATCCTGGTTTAGAAGATCGCGGATTGAAACCTGGTGACGTTATTAAAGTGAAATCTTTAGATTCTACGCCTGCGTTAGCCAATCAAGAACCGGTTAAAGCCTCAACTTCAACAACTTCGACTTCAAATACATCAACTAATGATGATTTCGTGACGTATACGGTGCAAAGTGGCGATACGGTTTTCGGAATTTTAAATCGTTTCGGAATTGGTTTAGATCAATTGTTAGAACTGAACCCAAGCATTACAAACGGTTTGAAAGCGGGAATGGTTATCAAAATTAAAGCTGTTGATGCGGCGTATGTAAAAAAATCAGGTGACGCACTTAACGTTGTGATGATGCTTCCTTTCGGATTTGATTCCAATGACAGCAAGTACAGAACGATGTCTGCAGACTTCTTAACAGGAGCCAAATTAGCTATTGAGCGTAACGTTCAAAAAGGCTTAAAACTGGATATTAAAGTGGTTGATGCGGGAAATGAAAGCAGTTTCAAAAACTCGTTGTCACAAATTAATCAAGATAATACGGATTTAATTATCGGTCCATTCTTCAAATCAAGTGTAATGGAGGTTCTTAACTTCGTTGGGAAGAAGAAAATTCCTGTTGTGGCGCCATTCGCAAACTCAGAAGATTTGTACGATTATGGTAACTTGATCATCATGGAAACGGCTGATAATGTCTATGCAGATCGCATAGTAAAAGAAGTTTCACAAGGATATAACAACCAAAAAATCTATATTCTTTCGGATACGGATAAGACGATGGCCAATGCGGTGAAAGCTGGTTTGAGCAAGTCTTTGAAGAATGCAGAAGTAAATGTTGTAACTTCAGCTAGTGAAATCGTTTTGGATAAAAACATGATGACCGGTCAAGAAGCACCTATAATTGCGGTTTTAGCTTCAAATAACGATGCGGTTGGAAATGCTTTTGCAAAACGCGTTATGGATCTTTCTAAAGATACAAATGGTTTGAAAGCATACAGCTTGTATTACCATTCAACTTTTGAAAAAAATGTTGATGAACTATCACAAGCCAATTTAGTCTATCTAATGGATAGAAAAATTGACACGGATGGAAGTTTCGAGAAAGAAATCATTGCAGATTATAAAGAAAAATATTGCAAAACACCTCCAAAATATGCGATTATCGGATTTGATATTGTAAATGATATCCTTTCCCGTGAGAATAAAAAAGGAGAGGTTTTGAAAAATATGGGGAAAACCCAAACACAATTGGCAACCAAGTTTGAATACGTTCGTGTGAAAAACAACGGAGCATTTGTCAATACAGGATACAGAGTTATTAGACTCCTTCCTCAATAAGAACACAAACACACAAATGATAAGTTTCTAATTTAAACTTATTCAATAATATATGAAGGCACTAGTATTTCCTGGGCAAGGCTCTCAATTTGTCGGGATGGGACAAGAATTGTACGACTCCCGTAAAGACATTAAAGATTTGATGGAGTTTGCTAACGAAATCTTAGGATTTGATATTCTATCCATCATGTTCAAAGGAACGGATGAAGAGTTAAAACAAACGAGCGTAACACAACCTGCAATTTTTATACATTCGGTTGCAGCAGTAAAAGCAATTGATGCACTTGGTGCTACAATGGTTGCAGGACATTCTTTAGGAGAGTTTTCTTCTTTGGTGGGGAACGGCGTGCTTTCGTTTGAGGACGGACTGAAATTGGTAGCTGAGCGTGCGAAAGCAATGCAAGAAGCTTGTGATGCCAATCCTAGTTCTATGGCTGCAATTCTTGGTCTTGAAGATCAAGTGGTAGAAGACGTTTGCGCTTCCATCAACGGAATTGTTGTTCCTGCGAATTACAACTGTCCTGGGCAATTGGTTATTTCTGGTGAGACTGCAGCGGTAGAAGAAGCTTGTGCAAAGTTGAAAGACGCGGGAGCAAAAAGAGCTTTACTACTTCCTGTAAACGGAGCATTCCACTCGCCATTGATGCAACCCGCTCAAGAACGTTTGGCAGAAGCGATTAACAAAGCGAATTTCAGAAAGGCAACGATGCCTGTTTATCAAAATATTACCACAACGGCAGTTAATGATCCTCAAGAAATCAAAAAGAACCTTATTGCTCAGCTTACAGGACCTGTAAAATGGACGCAATCGGTTCAGAATATGATTAAAGACGGAGCACAACAATTCATTGAAGTTGGTCCTGGTAAGACATTACAAGGATTGATTAAAAAGATTGATGCTTCTGTAAATGTTTCATCTGCAGTGTAAATTTCTATGAGCCAAATAGTTTCGCCGGGCAAATTAATGCTCACATCGGAATATTTCGCTATAGACGGAGCTCTTGTTCTAGCGGTACCTACCCAACTAGGACAAGAGTTTTTTTTTGAAGAAGAGGCCAACGGAAAAGCTATCGTTGTTTGGGAAGCCTATCATCAAAATAAACTTTGGCTCGAAGCCAAAATAAATTACACCGATTGGTCTATTCTAGAAACCAATCTTCCAGAATCTGCTGCCTTTATCATAAAGGTTTTGCAGAATGTACAAAAAATGTCTTCGGAGGTTTTTCAATCGGATATTTCCTATTATTTAAAAACCAATTTGCAGTTTCCATCGGATTATGGCTTGGGAAGCAGTTCGACATTAATGGCGAATTTAGGCGCTTGGGCGAATATTGATCCTTTTGTTTTAAATGAAATTAGCTTGGGAGGAAGTGGCTACGATATTGCCGTTGCTCAATCCAAATCGGCGGTTTTGTATCAAAACAAACCCATTCGTCAATTTGAAAAATTGGCTTATCAACCTTCCTTTAAAGATGAGTTGATTTTCATTCATCTCAATCAAAAACAAGACAGCCGCGAAGGAATTCGATTATACAAATCCAAAGAAAAATCAGTTGGCTTAATTGCTGAATTTTCCGCTTTAACACGTGAAATTGTTCAAACCAAGGATTTAGAAAATTTTTCTGATTTGATGTGTATTCATGAGGCTAAAGTTTCTAATTTTCTTGGAATCCCAACAGCAAAAGAAAAATATTTCCAAGACTGCCCTTCATTCATCAAAAGTTTGGGTGCTTGGGGTGGCGATTTTATCATGGCATCAAAATTTGATGGTTATGAAGATTGGTTTTCGCATCGAGGATTTTCAACAATCTTCTCTTGGAGTAATTTAATTTGTTGATTTTTAATTAGTTAAAAGTCAAATTCCCTTTATTTGTTTTTCTGACGAATATCATTATCTTTTCCACGCTTTTTAGGATAAGGAATCTCTAAATTTGACAAACAAATTCAAACACTAAAGAAAACAAGGCACTATGAAGAACATCAAAATCATCCAAGAGTTGCATGAACTAGGGATTACAGGCTATAGTGAAGTAGTTTACAACCCTACTTATGAAGAACTTTTTAAGGCTGAGATGTCTACCAAAAATCAAGGTTTCGAGAAGGGCGCTCTTACAGATCTAGGAGCTGTGGCAGTAAAAACGGGAATTTTTACCGGGCGTTCACCTAAAGACAGATACATCGTAGAGGATGATGTTACTAAAGACACTATTTGTTGGGACGGAAAAGTAAATTTCCCAACGACTCAAGACACATTTACACATTGTAAAAATTTGGTTCTAGAGCAATTATCTAAATCAAAAAGACTATATGTTGTTGATGCATTTTGTGGGACCAATCCAGATACACGTTTAAAAGTAAGATTCGTTGTAGAAGTAGCTTGGCAAGCACATTTTGTAAGCAATATGTTCATTAGACCTTCGCATTATGAACTAGAACATTTCGGGAAGCCAGACTTCGTTGTAATGAACGGTTCGAAAGCAGTAAACCCAGATTGGGAAGTGCAAGGTCTTAATTCTGAAAACTTCGTGATGTTCAACTTTACAGAGAGAATCCAAATCATTGGAGGAACTTGGTATGGTGGCGAAATGAAGAAAGGAATGTTTGCTATCATGAACTACTTCTTACCATTAAAAGGAATGGCGTCTATGCACTGTTCTGCAAACGTTGGTGAAGAAGGAGATGTAGCGTTGTTCTTCGGTTTATCAGGAACGGGTAAAACAACGCTTTCTGCAGATCCAAAAAGATATCTAATCGGTGACGATGAGCACGGATGGGATGATAATGGAGTTTTCAACTATGAAGGGGGTTGTTATGCAAAAGTTATTGACTTAACAGAAGAAAAAGAACCAGATATTTATAGAGCAATCAAGAGAGATGCTTTATTAGAAAACGTTGTGGTAAACGAATACGGTGAAGTAGATTTTATGGATGGATCTATCACGGAAAACACGAGAGTATCGTATCCTATTTATCATATTAATAAAATTGTACTTCCTTCAAAAGCGGGTCATGCAAAGAAGATTATTTATCTTTCTGCTGATGCTTTTGGGGTACTTCCTCCAGTTTCTATCTTAGATGATGACCAAGCACAATATCATTTCTTGTGCGGATATACATCTAAATTAGCAGGAACGGAAAGAGGAATTACAGAACCAACGCCTTCGTTCTCACCAGCATTTGGAGAAGCTTTCTTAACATTGCACCCAACGATGTATTCTAAAACCTTAATCGGGAAAATGAAAGAACATGGTGCGAAAGCCTATTTGGTAAACACAGGTTGGAACGGTACTGGAAAGAGAATTTCATTGAAAGATACGAGAGCAATTATTGATGCAATCCTTGACGGAAGCATTGAAAAAGCGCCAAAACAACATATTCCTATCTTGAACTTAGAAGTTCCAACAGAACTTCCTAACGTAAATACGGCAATCCTTGATCCAAGAGATACGTATTCTGAAGCTTCAGTTTGGGAAGGAAAAGCAAAGGATTTAGCGGCAAAATATATCGAGAACTTCAAACAGTATGCAGATACAGAAGAAGGTCAAAGATTAGTAAACGCTGGACCTCAGATTTAGTCAACTTATTGATCACTATATGGAAGGCGCCGCAACATTTGTTGCGGCGCCTTTTTTTATTTTTATTAAATCTGCTATTAGTTAGAGACCAAACTGGAAACAGCTAGAGCGTATCCATTCATTCCAAATCCGGACATCAAACCATCAGTAAACGCCGCTGTAACGGATTTTTGACGAAATTCTTCACGCTTGTAAATATTGCTAATGTGTACTTCAATTTTTGGTTTCGAAATGTTTTTTAAACAATCGGCAATGGCGTATGAGTAATGGGTAAATGCTCCTGGATTAAGTACCAATGCATCAAAATCAACTTCTTGAAGTCGGTTGATAATTTCACCTTCTACATTCGATTGAAAAAATAAAATTTCAGTTTGCGGAAATTGGTTTCTAATCGCCATTAAACAATCTTCCATGGAAGTTGTTCCGTAAATTTCGGGTTCACGAGTTCCTAAAAGGTTAAGATTAGGCCCATTTAATAGTAATATTCTCATAGAAATGCGTCTTAGAAAAAATGTTTGCGTATTTTTATAGTGTAAATTTATAGAATTCAGTTTAATAATCGTTTGCAAGTCCTCATTTTCCTTAGAAAATTATATAATGCTTCCACTAAAAGTTATAAACAGACGGAAATAGGGATTAGTATTTTTGTAAAAAACACGTTTTGAAAGTTAACTTCAAGAAGATTTTTAAAATTTCTGGAATTACACTTCTTTCCATTGTAGTGCTTTTGGTACTTTTGGTTTTGAGTTTAAGACTTCCAGCCGTTCAAAATTTTGTCAAAAACAGATTGGTTACTTACCTCGAAGATAAGGTGAAAACCAAAGTTTCCTTGGATAAAGTCTATATCGATTTTCCGAGTAGTTTGGTCATGGAAAATTTGTATTTGCAAGGTCAAGATGTGGATACATTGCTGTATGCAAAAAATCTCGATGTTGGTCTTAATATTCCCAATTTACTCAAAAACAAAGCCGATATTACTTCCATTGATTTAAAAACACTTCGTGCCAATGTTGTTCGAAAAAAAGATGGAACGTTTAATTTTGATTACATCATCAATGCCTTTGCAACAACCGATAAAGAAGCAGATAATGAGTCAAAACCGTTTATTATTTCACTTGATAAAATTGATTTAAAAGATATCGGAGTTTCCTTTATTGATCAGCAAGGAGGGAATAATATCAACGCCTCTTTCAAAGATTTTCACACCCGAATTAAAACCTTTGATCTTGAGAAAAATAAATATGCCATAGGAGATATTCTTATGGATGGTTTAAAGTTGAAATTAAAGCAGGATTTATTAGAAGAAGTGGCAGATAATGTAGAGCAGAAAGTAGATTCTTTGAACGATAAAAAACCAATGCAGATTGATTTGAACAAAATCAAACTCACTAATTTTGATATTGATTACGGAGATGATCGTACCAAAATTTTTGCTAAGGTTAATTTTAAAGAACTGAGCACCCAAATCAATGCGTTGGATTTGGACAAGTCAAAATATGATATTGAAGATGTTTTGCTTTCTGGCGCGAAGGTTGAAGCGAATTTATACTTGCCTTCCAATCCAAAATCAACAAATTCAAAAGCAGAAAAAGCAACCGATAAACAAGAAGAATTGATGCAGATTTTGCTTGGAAAAGCCGTTTTTGATGATGTTCAAATTGCGTATAACAATACGGCCGTTGCGCCTACGCGCCAAGGAATGGACTTTAATCATCTTAATTTTTCAAAGTTAAATCTGGATTTACGAGATTTTAAAATGTTAGGTTCCACGTTTGAAGGCTCCATTAAAAGCGGAGAAATTCAAGAGCAGCGAGGTCTGAATGTCCAAAAAGTGAACACAGATTTCGTGTATAATGACAAGCAAGCGTATCTTAAAAATCTGTATCTACAAACGCCAAAAACGATTTTACGAGACGAATTAATTCTTAATTATGCTTCTGTAGAACAGCTTACAGCCAATCCTGGCGAAGTAGAAGTTTTAGCCAATATTAAAAATTCAAAAGTTGGATTTTCAGATATTTTAAATTTAGTTCCTACGCTGCGAAATACCGCGCCGTTCAACAAATATCCAAACGCAATTCTGAACGTAAATACACGTCTCAAAGGAAAAGTGAACAATCTACAGATTTCCAATTTGGAACTTTCGGGTATTGACAAACTTCGCGTTGCGGCTTCAGGAACTGTGAAAAATGCGATGAATCCTGATCAATTGTATTATGATTTTAAGATTCGAGAACTGTCTTCCAATTCAAAAACCATTTACAATTTCCTTCCTAAAAATACCATTCCGAGTAACATTACGTTGCCTTCACACATGTCGATTAAGGGAACGGCAAAAGGAACAACGAAACAAGTTAATACCAATCTGAACTTAAAATCAACGCTTGGAAATGCCGTCGTACAAGCGATTGTGGACATGCGTAAGAAGAATCGTGAAACATATAATGTTAAAGCCAATCTTCAAAACCTACAAGTAGGAACCTTAATCGGTAACAAAGATGTTGGCTCAGTCACTGGACAAATCGCTGCTAAAGGTCAAAGTTTTGATTTCAAAAACGGAAATGCGGCGCTTACGGGACATATAAATTCCATGGGCTATAACGGCTATCAGTATTCGAATGTTGATGTAAAAGGTAGCTTGAATCGTGGTTTGTATGATGTTCATTTGAATTCTAAAGATCCGAATGCCCGATTAAATTTGGTTGCTTCGGGAGTTTATAACGAAACCAAACCGACGGTAAAAGTGAAGGGAAGTGTTTTTAAATTGGATTTGCATAAACTTGGTTTTTATAATGAACCGATGATTATTGCAGGTAGTTTAGATGGTGATTTTTCGAATTTAGATCCTGACGCTTTGAATGGTCATTTGTATTTAACCAACTTTGCGCTTTCCAATACCAAGGATGTTTTTCCAATGCAGGAGGTTATTTTGGAAGCCGTTGCTACAGCCGACCAGAATTCATTGATTTTAAAATCTCAAATCGCGGATGTAGATTTGGTAGGTAAATATAAATTAACTCAGATTTTTGGTGCGTTAGCTTCGACGATCAATCAATATTATCAATTTCAAAAACCAAGCGCAGCCGCTAAAATTACTCCAGGACAATATTTTACACTGAATGCACAAATTAAAAATGACGATTTAATTCGACGTTTTGTTCCCGATTTGAAAAGTTTTGAAACCATCACTCTGAACGGAAATTTTAACGCCGATTCCCGCCAATTGGAGGTTCACGGGCAGATTCCACAGTTGACTTATGGAAGCAATGTGATTGATAATGCCGTCTTAGATATTAGCAATTCTGCCGATGCATTGCAGTATCAATTAAGTGCGGGTTCTTTGAAAAGCGAAAGTTTTGCGTTAAATAAAATCAGTGCGCAAGGAGATATTGCAGATAATGTGATTCGTTATGATGTGACTACGAAAGATGCGAAGGATGTTACCCAATTTTTAGTGGCGGGACAAGCCAAAAGTTTGAACGATATCACAGAAATTAGCTTAAATCCAAACGGTTTAAAATTGAATTACGATGATTGGCAAGTTGGTGAAGGCAATAAAATTCAGTTGAGTAACAAGGGTATTTGGGCTGATAATTTCAAACTTTCTAATAATGGAAGTGAAATTTTACTGCAATCTGAAACGACGGCTGCGAATAGTCCACTCAATGTGACGATCAAAGATTTTAAAATCGAAACCATCACTGAGCTGATTAAAAAAGATACGCTTTTAGCGAAAGGAACCATCAATGGAACGGCTCAAATTAGAGATTTACAAAAGAATATGACGTTCAATTCGGACTTGAAGGTGACGGATTTAATTGTCTTCGGAAATCCTGTTGGAAATCTTGATGCGAAAGTGAAAAATACGTCCGCTCAGACGATCAATGCGGATGTTAATTTAACGGGAAATAACAATGATGTTCGACTTTTCGGAGATTATCATACTTCGAAATCTTCCTTTGATTTGGATTTGGATGTGAATCGTTTAGAGATGCTAACGGCGCAAGCTTTTTCCATGAACGCAATTCAAAAAGCCGAAGGCTATTTATCTGGTGATTTAAAAATTAATGGAACGATTGAAAAACCCTCTATTCTAGGAAAGTTGCAGTTTAATGATGTCGGATTTGGGATTACCCAAACAGGAAGCCATTTCAAAAATCTTAATGACGCCATTGATTTCACAAACCGAGGAATTGAGTTGAATCGATTCAAAATTAACGATACAGATGGCAATTCTTTGACATTGAATGGTCAAATTCTTACGCAAGATTACCGCGATTATGCATTTAATTTAGATGCAGTTGCGCGTGATTTTAAAGTGGTGAATTCCGAGAAAAACAATGATGCGTTAATGTACGGTATTTTGGCGGTGGACGCTAATCTTCAAATACGTGGTGATCTCGATTTACCCAAAGTTGACGGACGTTTAGCGGTAACGGATAATACCGATTTCACGTTTGTACTTCCGCAGTCTTCGCCTCAATTGCAAGAACGAGAAGGTATTGTTGAGTTTATCGATCAGGATCAAGTGGCTTTGCAAGAAACAATAGTTGCAGATTCTATTGACTCGAAAACGGATATCAAAGGAATGGATGTGAACGTGAATATTGAGCTGACCAAAGAAGCGAAACTTTCCATTATTATTGATAAAGCCAACGGTGATTTTGTGAAACTTCAAGGGGAAGCAAACCTTACAGGAGGCATCGACCCTTCGGGAAAAACCACGCTTGTTGGAGTTTATGAGGTTGATCAAGGAGCGTATGAACTTTCGGTAAGTATGTTGAAACGAAAATTCGATATTCAAAAAGGATCAACTATAACGTGGACGGGCGAACCAACCACGGCTCAACTCGATATAACGGCCGTTTATAAAACCGAAGCGGCACCGATAGATTTAGTTCAACAGCAATTAGGAGCCAAATCTGCATCGGAATTGAATATGTTCAAACAACGAATTCCATTCAATACTTTATTGGTTTTGAAAGGCGAATTATTGAAACCAGAAATTAAATTCAATATCACGATGGATGATGAAAATCCATCGGTACCAACGGTTGTTATTGACGAAACGAAAGCTAAACTCGACCAAATTCGAAACGAAGAAACGGAAATGAACAAGCAAGTTTTTGCGTTGTTATTGCTGAATCGTTTTATTGGTGAGAATCCGTTCCAAAGTCAAGCGGGACTTTCCGCCGGAACCATTGCAAGACAAAGTGTGAGTAGTATTTTGTCGCAACAGCTTAACAATTTGGCTGCGGATCTTATTTCAGGAGTTGACATCAATTTCGGTTTGGATGCTTCGGAAGATTATTCAACAGGTGAGCGTATGAATCGCACAGATTTAAGTGTTGACATTAGTAAAAAGTTATTAAACGATCGACTAAAAGTTACGGTGGGAAGTAATTTTGGTATTGAAGGAGATGCACGTCAAAACGAACAAATGACGAATATCGCGGGTGATATTAGCATGGATTATAGTTTGTCTCGAGATGGACGATATATGTTGAGAGCCTATCGTAAAAATGAATATCAAGTGGCTCTACAAGGACAAATTGTTGAAACAGGGGTTGGTTTTATCATTACCTTGGATTACGATAAGTTTAAAGAAATCTTTGAAAAATCGAAACGTAATCGAGAGTACAGACGGAACAGACCACAAAATTCTAATAAGTAAATCATGAAGTGGATTGATTATATTAAAACGAGCTTTTTAGTTTTGGTGATTTTCACTTGGACTGGATGTAGCAATACGAAATATTTAAAAGAAGGCGAATTACTTTATACCGGTGCAAAAATTGACATCATTGGAGATTCCCTTTCAAAAAAGGAAAAGTCTGATTTAAAATCGGCGTATCAGGAAAACCTTCGTCCAAAGCCGAATTCCAGCATTTTAGGTTTACGCCCGAAATTGTATTTCTATAATATTACGGACGAGCCGAAAAAGGATAAAGGCTTTAAATATTGGATGAAATATAAGTTGGGTGAAAAACCTGTTTTGCTGGGCGATGTAGATCGAGAATTTAACGAGAATATCATAGTTAATTATTCAGAAAACAAAGGGTATTTCAATGCAAAAGCGTCAAGTGACACCTTATCTAAAAACAAAAAAGCGCAGGTTACCTATAAAGTGAAACCTGGACAACGCTATCAGATTAGTCAGGTAAATTTCCCAACGGATTCTTCTTTGGTGAATTCGGAAATTCAAGCGATCAAAGATAAAACGCTTTTAAAGGCGGGGGATTATTTTGATTTGGATGTGATTAAAATGGAACGCGAACGAATCGACGCTCGAATGAAAGAGCGCGGTTTTTATTATTTTCATCCCGATAATATTATTGTTCAAGCAGATTCTACGGTTGCGAAAAATCAAAAAGTGGAGCTTTTCGTTAAATTGAAAAAGAACACGCCCGAAGAAGCGAAAGAACAATTTACCATTAACGATGTTATTATTTTCCCGAATTATAACCTTCGAGATGCGCGTCGTGGATTGTATTCAATTCCTGTGAATAAAGACACCTTAGAGCAATATAAGTATAACGATATGTACATTATTGATCCTGAAAAACGTTTCAAACCGAAGATTTTCGATCGAGCAATGTATGTGAATAAAGGCGATATCTACAATCGAACCGAGCATAATTTATCATTAAATCGTTTGATTAGTTTAGGTGTTTTCAAATTTGTGAAAAATGATTTCCGAGTTTCGGACTCGTTGAAACATCAGTTTGATGCCTATTATTTATTGACGCCAAGAGAAATTCAATCCTTGCGATTTGAAGTTTTGGGAAGAACGAATTCGGCGAATTACGGTGGAGGTGAACTTAATTTGAATTGGACGCATCGTAATTTCTTTAAAGGTGCCGAACAATTGAAAGCCGCTTTATACGGTGCATTTGATGTTCAATTGGGTGGACCAAAAGATGCGAATAATCTTTTTCGAGCTGGAGCGAACGCGCAACTTTCTATTCCTCGAATTGTGGCGCCATTCCGTTTCCAATCCTCGAGTGCGTATGTTCCACGAACCAATATCAACATTGGTTATGAATATCAAAGCCGAACTAAATTATACACATTACATAACTTCAATACGTCGTTTGGATACGTTTGGAAGGAGAATATTCGAAAAGAACATGATTTGAAAATTTTCAGTGCGACGTTGGTTTATCCTGAAAAAATAACGCCGGAATATCAAGCGCAGATGGATAGTTCCCAAGTGGCGGCACGTGCCGTAGCCAAGCAATTGATTTTTGGTCCAACCTATAGTTATACCTACACAACGACGATGCTTCCTAAGAAAAATACGGTTTACTATAAAGGATCGGTTGATTTTTCTGGAAATTTAACGGGTTTATTAATGGGAGCGAATGTTGAAAAAGGAAAGCAAAAAGAAATTTTCAATATTCCATTTAGTCAATTTGCAAAGATGGAACACGATTTCCGTTTTTATCATAAGCTGAATGAAAAATCTTCGATTGCGACACGTTTTATTGGAGGAATTGCGTATCCGTATGGAAATTCGGATAACGTGCCATTTTCGAGACAATTTTTTGTAGGTGGAAGTAACTCGGTTCGTGCATTTAGAGCGAGAACTTTAGGTCCGGGAAGTTACGATCCGAGAAATCAACGAGCCAATTTCTTTTTTGACCAATCGGGTGATGTCAAATTAGAATTGAATGCGGAATACCGAGCGAATCTTTACAAATTTTTAAACGTTGCGGCTTTTGCGGATGCAGGAAATATTTGGTTAATCAATGAAGATCCAGAAAGACCAGGCGGAAAATTTTCTAAGAATTTCTTATCGGAAATTGCGGTTGGTGCTGGAGTTGGTTTGCGTTTAGATTTTAGTATTTTGATTTTGCGTTTGGACTTTGCCATTCCGATTCGAACGCCGTACTATGAAAAAGGCGACCGTTGGATGTTTGACAAAATTAATTTCGGGGACAAGCAATGGCGTCGCGATAATTTGATGTTGAATATCGCCATCGGATATCCTTTCTAATTTTAAACTTAAAAATCATGTTGAAAAGAATCCAGTTTTTATGGGAATGTCTCGTAGATACATTCAAAGAGTGGAACAGTTCGCCGGCTTCGAAATATTCGGCTAGTTTGGCGTATTACGCGATCTTTTCAATTCCGGGTTTACTTATTATTATCATTTGGATTGCAGGGTATTTCTTCGGTCAAGATGCGATTCAAGGTGAAATTAGTAAGCAAATTGGTCAAATCATGGGCAGTGAAGTCGCTAAAAGTATTGAGCAAATGATTGCTGGCGCTCTGATTGATAAGGACAATGTGTTTATGAAAACAGTGGGTGTTTTCTCGTTGGTTTTTGGAGCAACAACGATATTCTTTCAGCTGCAACAAGCGTTGAATGAACTTTGGGATATCCAGCCAGCACCGAAAAAAGCCTTGGTGAAATTCCTTTTGGATCGAGCCAATTCTTTAGGAATGATTTTGATTCTTGGCTTTCTCTTGATGATTACGATGGTTCTTTCATCGATGATTAGCTTATTTAATAATTTTATCACCTCTCAATTAGGATGGGAAACTTATTATTTAATGGAAGTGGTGAATTTTTCAATGGGCTTCCTTTTGGTGATGATGGTTTTTGCCTTTATGTTTAAAGTTTTACCAGATGTCGAAATTAGTTGGAAATCGGTGTGGTCAGGTGCTTTTCTCACTTCGGTATTGTTTACCATCGGAAAGTTTTTGTTAAGTCTGTATTTCGGTGAAATGAAACCGACTTCGGCATTTGGTGCTGCGGGAACGGTTATCTTAATTATGATGTGGATTAATTATTCCTGTATGCTTATTTTCTTTGGTGCAGAATTCACTAAAATATATTCCTACAAAAAGGGTTTCTATATTACCCCTTCAAAACACGCGAAATGGTCTGCTACCAAATTGTATCATGACCAACAAAGGCTAGAAGCGGAAGCGAAGAAGCGAGAAGAGTAGGTTTTCCGAACTGTTTTCATTTTTTTGTAACGACATGATTTATTATTTCAAACTAAATAAAAGAGTATATTTAATTTAAAATAATAAAGATGAGACTAGGACAATTACTTCTTTTCCTGTTCGTAACTCACATTAACGCTCAAAGTGGAACTTTTCTTTATGAAATGAAAAATAAAAAGTTGAGTGATAGTACCTATTCATCAACTATTTATAGTCTAGATGTACTAGATAGAGTATCTGTTTTCCGAACTTTAAATGAAAAAAAAATCAGATTCACTTAAAAATTTAAATAAGTTTGGATATGGCCCAAACCTTAATATTGAGGCACAAATATATCTGGTTAAAAATTCAAAAGACAAAATCGTCTATAAAAGTATCCAGCCAGAGAGTAAAGTTTACTATGATTTAATAATAGATGAAAAATTGATCTGGAAAATTTTACCTGAAACATCATCGATAGCCCAAATGAAAGTACAGAAAGCAACGACAGATTATGGTAGGCGTATGTAGACGGCATGTTTTGCTCCAGATATCCAAATTCAAGAAGGGCCCTATGTTTTTAGTGGTTTACCGGGATTATTTTTAAAAATTAATGACGATTTCAACGATTATATTTTTGATATTCAAGAAATCAAACAAAATGAGGAGCCACTTCATTATAGAAAAACTGGGTTAAAGATGATTTTTCCTACTTTTAAAAAATTCATGATGAATTACTACATAGAACCGTATGCTGAAAAGAAAGTTAAAAATGAACCAATATTTAAAGCGACTGATACTGGAGAAATTGTGAGAGATAATTATAATGATGCAACTAAATATTTACAAAAAATAATTAAAGAGAACAATAACCCTATCGAGCTCAATTATAAAAACAATTACAAGTAGTTAATCGCAAAAAAACTCCCAAAAAAAGCTTTATTGGTAGGGTTTTACCTGGGATTATCATCGAACTTGTCCCATCAAAATATAGTAAACTCACAAATTAATATGTCGCACATGTTAATTTACTTCTTGTCTTTCAAAATATGTTCCTTTGGGAATGAATTTTTATAAATTTCAAAATACTTCTCAAAGTATTCAGGCTTTCCCCATTTTGTTAAAAACTCTTTCACATCATCTTTAGTCTTTGAAAACTCCATTGCACCCCAAATAATGATGTCGATTTCATTCTCATCATCTATCATCATTTGTGCGTGGTCGCTCATTGTAAATTCATCC
The DNA here is from genome assembly GCF_059509915.1 of Kaistella sp. CFF1-2. Lineage (NCBI taxonomy): Bacteria > Pseudomonadati > Bacteroidota > Flavobacteriia > Flavobacteriales > Weeksellaceae > Kaistella > Kaistella sp. CFF1-2. The sequence goes on along the minus strand of NZ_JCAKLF010000002.1, from coordinate 324,500 downwards.
ATAGTAAGGCAAAGGTAATGAAAAGAAAAGAGAGTTGTACATTCAATAGTTAGATAATCCGTGCGTTAAATAATCGTCACAGATAATTATTATTACGATAAGACACAAAAAAAACTCCCAAAGTTAAACTTTGGGAGCTTCGTAGCCCGTAGGGGAATCGAACCCCTCTTACCAGAATGAAAATCTGAGGTCCTAACCGATAGACGAACGGGCCAAATATTTTCTTACGCTAACTTGCTAACGTGTTTCGTTAACTTGCTCTTTAAGTTAGCAGCTTTGTTCTTGTGGATAATGTTTTTCTTAGCCAATTTGTCAAGCAAAGAAATAACCTTTGGCAATTGCTCTTGAGCTGCCGTTTTGTTCTCCTCTGTTCTTAATACTTTCATAGCTGTTCTTGCAGTCTTATGGTAGTATCTGTTACGCAATCTCTTTACTGCGTTCTGTCTGATTCTCTTTAATGCTGATTTATGATTTGCCATAATTGCTTCTCAAATGTGGGTGCAAAGATATATTATTTTTTATTAACTCCAAATTTTTTCTCAAAAATTTTTCATTTTTTTCACTTTCCAAATTCCGACCTTCCTTCTCAAGCTTCAATCTTTAAAAAAAGACTGTAGCCTATAGGGGAATCGAACCCCTGTTGCAAGGATGAAAACCTTGAGTCCTAACCACTAGACGAATAGGCCGATTTTGGAGGTGCAAATATAGTGATGTTTTCTGAACCTACAAACTATCTTGCAACTTTTTGTACGACGGTATTCTTAATGCCTTTATCCTCAAGCTCTTTTTGTGCTTTTACAACATCTTCTAGGGAGTTGAATTTACCATAAGTATAATAGAAAATACCATTATCCTTTTTACGTTCTACATTTTTCAATGTTTGCAGCATAAACGAGTTTGAGCTTAATTTATCCTTCGTGGCTGCTAATTCTAGCGTATAATAACCACTGGCTAATTTTTGATTCGGAACAAACCCTACGGAAATAGCGTTTCGGAAACCGGCGTCTTTCGCTGTTTTTAGATTGCTGTCACGTACGGAAGCCAAATTGGTGGTTGCATAATAGTATTTGTATTGATTCCCTTCTTTTATCGTTAAAATATAATTTAAACCTTTTAACGCAGGATCGTTACCAATATATCGAGTAGGTGTACTCATTAATAAGATTCGGAAATCATTCTTTAACGGAACTTCTGTCGGTTTTACAGGTTCAGGTTTTACATCATCATTATCAGCGTATTTTCCACCACCACGTTTATCCATTACTTTTTTATACGAAATAATAGAGTTGTAAATACTTTCTGCAATTTCATTTTGTCCTTTATCCGAAGCAATATAATGCGCTTCATCAGGATTACTCACAAATCCCATTTCGACTAGTACGGAAGGCATGGAGCTTCTTCGCAAAATGTGTAAGTTTTGTTGTTTTACACCACGGGAAAGTCGTTTGTCTTTTTTTACGAAGTTTTCTTCAACAAAACCACCGAAAATTAAACTGCGTTCCAAATATTTGCTTTGTTGGATTTTCAATGCAATTAAAGATTCTGGAGAAGATGGGTCGTACGATGCAAAAGTTTGCTTATCCTGCTCATCTAAAAAGATTACGTCATTTTCTGCTTTAGCAACTTCTAAGTTCTCTCTATTCTGATCAGGACCTTGTACAAACGTTTCGGTTCCATAAGCGGACGTATTTTTAACACCATTTACGTGAATCGAAATAAAAAGATCCGCTTTGCTACGATTCGCAAGGTTGGTTCGTTCAGTCAAAGATGGATAGATATCCGTTTTTCTGGTGTAAATTACTTTAAAGTCGTTATTTCGCTCAAGCATTTTGCCCAATTTCAAAGTTACCGATAACGTAATATCTTTTTCAGCAACATAGCCTAAGTCGCCATAATTTCTATTAGTTCCATGGTCTCCACCTCCGTGTCCTGCATCTAATACAAGGATGAATTTCTTTTGTGCAGAAGCAAAAATTAACAGAAATAAAAAGGCGAATGTGAAATATTTTTTGAAAGAATGTGTTTTAATACTCATAGGAATTTTAAAATGTATTAATTTTGACCCCGATAATTTTTAATTTTTCAAGAATCAGACTAAGTTCCAAAAATAGATTACAAATTTTAATTATCCTAATTTTTAACAGTTTTTTAGCAAATGTAAATGCACAAAATACGGTAAAAAAAGAGGGGGTTAATGACAGTATTTCCCGAAAAGACACTTTGGTAAAAAAAGAGCCATTGGAGGGAGTTGTCAAATATTCTGCGGATAATATTCGGAATGATATTCCGAAGAAAATGTCGTTTCTAAATACCACAGCAAAAATCAATTATCTCGACATGGATATTGCTGCGGATTACATCACCATTGATTGGAGTACGGGGAATATTTTTGCACGAGGTTTACTTGATGCTAAAGGTAAAATTAAGGAGCCTGTTGTTGCCACTCAAGGTGGAAAGACCTACGAAACCGATCAGTTTAACTTTAATTTTAAAACTCGACAAGCTATTGCTTATAATGCTAGAACCGAAGAATCGGGTGGTGTTATTGTGGCAGAAAAAACGAAGAAAGTAAACGATTCCATCTTCTATTTTGCTCGTGGAAAATATACAACCGATGAGTATTTTATACAGAAAAAAGATACGTTAGCAGATTATTACCTTTTGGCGCCTAATATGAAGTTGCAAAAAGGTAAAAATAGCTCGCAAATTATCACTGGACCAATACAAATGTACATTGAACGCGTACCGACGCCGTTGGTTCTTCCGTTTGCAGTTCTTCCGTTTTCGGAAAAACGTTCGGCTGGACTTATAATTCCAAGTTTTGGAGAACGCGAATCGGTTGGTTTTTATTTGAATGGACTTGGATATTATCAACCTTTGGGTGAGCATTTTGATGTAAAAGTCCTCATGGATATGTACACCAAAGGAAGTTGGAATTTCCGTCCAGAAGTCAATTACCGAAAGAATTACCGCTATAATGGAAACTTTTCTGCCGATTTTGGAACAGTAGTGCGTGGTATCAAAGGATTAGATGATTATCAAAAATCGAAAAATTATCGAATTGCATGGCGTCATACGCAAGATGCGAAAGCCAATCCGTATTTTTCTTTTTCGACATCGGTAGATATTGTTAATAGCAATACGTTTTACAATAACTCAATCAACAACAACTATATCTTCAACGAGAACGTTTTAAATACGCAACAGAACTCGAGTATTTCAGTTACCAAGCGATTTTTAAAACTTCCGATGACGATTACTGGTTCGGCTTCGTATTCACAAAATTTCAGTAATGGAACGGTGAATTTGAGGCTTCCACAAATGAATGTGGCGGTGAATCAATTCTATCTTTTCAAGCCAAGTAATGGAGTGATTAGAGAAGGTTTATTGGAAAATATTACGGTAAATACCGGTTTGAATTTTTCGAATTACGTGAACACCAAACAAGATCAATTGTTTAAAGACGGAATGTGGGACGAGATGCAAACGGGACTTCAGAACAATATCGCTATTGCGACAAATACGACGTTTGCTAAGTTTTTCACGTTCTCACTTTCTGCTAATGCCAACAATGTTTTAACAACAAAAACGGTTGAAAAAAGATACGATCCTATCGCTAACGAATTGGTGACGAGTTACAATAAAGGAATTAACGGATTCTCGACATTCTCGACAGGAGCTAGTGTTCAAACAACGATATACGGAAATAGAGATTTCGGCGATAAGTTTTTCATCAAGGCCATTCGACATATGATTACGCCGAGTTTTAGTTTCACGTATACGCCTGATTTTGGAACAAAAAATTGGGGCTATTACCGAAATTATTACGACGCAAACGGAGCCATGACGCCTTATTCTATCTTTGATGGTGGTGTTTTTGGAAGTCCTTCTACCGGTTTAACGCAATCGGTTGGTTTTAATATTGGAAATAATATTGAAATGAAAGTTCGCTCTAAAACCGATTCTACAGGAATTAAGAAAGTGAAGATTTTTGAAAGTTTAAATATTTCTGGAGGTTATAATTTTGCAGCCAATTCGCACAAGTTTTCGATGATTAACATCAACGGTCAAACTTCATTTTTCGACAATAAAATGAGCGTAAACACGAGTTTGGTGATTGATCCGTACAAAACGGTTTATGATGCTAATGGCGTAGGAACGCGAACCGAAAAGCTAGGGAATTTTGGAGTTCAAGGATTTAACGTTCAAATGTCATTTCCTTTAAACAACGATACTTTTGCGTCAAAAGATGCAGAGAAAATTGAAAATAAGTACAAAACCAAAGGCGAAATTCGGAATGAGAATTACTTCTTTGATGACGATATGTACGCTCGTTTTACACAACCGTGGTCGCTAAACATTACAGCGAACTATGCGTATATGAAGAATACATCCAACATGTTTGGGACGCAAGTAGCTTCTGTTGGTTTGAATGGAAACTTAAAGTTGACACCCTACTGGAATTTAACAGCAAGTACGTATTACGACGTTATTAATAAAGATTTGGGGTTAACGAGGATTGGTTTCTCACGAGATCAGCGAAGTTTCTCAATCAACTTCAATTGGGTGCCTTTTGGACAATATAAAGTGTATGATTTCTTAATTGGTATTAAAGCAAATATCCTTTCAGATGCTTTAAAATACAAAGATCGAAGTTTTACACAACCAAATGCACCATTCTAATTTTTATTTTACATACTTAATTTTATATTTGCTACGGATAAACAACGTATATGAAAAAGATTATTTCCACAGATCAGGCGCCAGCAGCAATTGGGCCTTATGCTCAAGCGAACATGGCAAACGGAGTTTTGTACATTTCAGGCCAAATTCCCATTGATCCTGCAACAGGAAAGATTGCAGAAGGTGTAGAAAAGAGTACGCATCAAGTGATGAAGAACTTATCGGCGGTTTTAGAAGCTGCCGGAATGACGTTCAGAAACGTAGTGAAAGCAACAATATTTCTTAAAAATATGGATGATTTTGCGGTGATGAATGATATTTATGCATCGTATTTAGATTCAGATGCATATCCAGCGAGAGAAACGGTTCAGGTTTCTTGTTTACCAAAAAATGTTGATGTAGAAATCTCTATGATTGCTCATCAGGACGCATAGAAATGAATTTTTTACGAAACTGTATCGGTGTTATTGTAGGTCTAGCGATTGCTGGATTGATTATCTCTTTAGGAGTACGATTGAATCCTGAATGGGTAAACTATGATTATTTTTCACCATTTCAGACTTGGGAAAAGTTTCTAAAATCCGTTCAACATGATGAACAATTCTACGTTTTTTTATTGTTTATTTCAGGTATTGCAGCTTCTGTAGGAGGCGTTGTTACAGCAATTATTGTAAAGTATGCTAAAGTTGCCTATGCGATTTTAATTGGTTTTATTTTACTCTTTATTGCGATGTTGGATGTGATAATCTTCCCGTATCATCCTACATTTTATAAGATTTGTATTTTCTTGACGTTTTTTCCATTTGCTTGGATCGGAGGGAAAATTACAGAAGTTATCTACGAACGTAAAAAGAAAAAAGAACGAGCTAAAAAATATTTATAAGCTTAAAAAAATTAAAAGTCGCGCAACCGAAGGTTGCGCGACTTTTTTATTGCTATCTGGTTTTTTGAACTTAGTTCGGCATTACAAAACCTGTGGTTGTAATTCGACCGTATTCATCAACGTATTTTATGGAAACATTTCCTTTGTAGCCATTTAAGATTTTCTCAACATCTTTTTGACTGTTTACCGTTTTCCCGTTCACTTCGAAAACGATGTAATTATCGGAAATTCCTTTTTTGTCCAATTCACCTCCCGAAACAACGTTCTTAACGATAACTCCAGAATTCAAGCCGTAATCGGTTTTAATTCGATCACTCAACGGTTCAAACTCGGCACCAATTTTCTCTGTAACTGTTAGATCGGCTTTGCTTCTGAAACTTGTATTTCCTTTTTGATCTTTCAAAGTTACATTGGTTGTTGCTTCTCTACCATTTCTCGAATAGGTTACAGCAACACGATCTCCAGGTCTTTTACTTCCGGTTACAAAAGATAAATCTGCATAACCACTAATTGTTGTATTATCTACTTTCGTAATAACGTCTCCAACTCGGATTCCAGCTTCTTCTGCACCGCCGCTTCTAGAAACATCGGTTACGTATACACCACTTCCTGTTTTCAGTTTTGCGTTCTTCTCTTTATTGTAATACGCAACTTGCTGATCGTTTGATAAATCCAATGTAGATACACCTAAGAAACCTCTTTGAACCATTCCGAATTTCTTGATATCCTCAATTACCTTTCGAGCCAAATTCGCTGGAACGGCAAATCCATAACCTTCATAATATCCTGTGTTAGATGAAATCGCTGAGTTGATTCCAATTAAAGTTCCGTTGGTATCCACCAAAGCTCCACCAGAGTTTCCTGGGTTAATCGCCGCATCAGTTTGTAAGAAACTTTCAATTGGCGTTGCCGATTGTTGTCTTAATAAATCAATACTTCTTCCTTTCGCGGAGATAATTCCCGCTGTTACTGTAGAGTTTAACCCTAGCGGGTTTCCTACCGCCAATACCCATTGTCCAACTTCAACAGCATCCGAATTTCCAAAATTCAAATACGGAAGTCCTTTTTCTTCAATCTTTAAAAGGGCAATATCTGTCATAGGATCGGTTCCTACCAAGGTTGCGGTATAGGATTTTTTGTTACTTAAAACAACTTCAAGTTTATTCGATCCTGCTACAACGTGGTTGTTTGAAATAATGTATCCATCAGGTGAGATAATCACCCCAGAACCCATTCCCGAAGGAACATTTTGCGGCGGCTGCTGCTGTTGAGGTCTTTTTTGTTGGTTTCTTCCAAAGGGATCGCCAAAGAAAAAGTCCATCAAATCCTGGTCAGACGCTCTTCCTGTTGTTCTGTTCTGGTAATTTTTAATGGTTACTACTGCCGGAACCGTCATTTTAGATGCTTTGACAAAGTCATCACCAACGACTCCTGAGTTCATCCCTGCAAATTGGGATGTGGTATTTTTTGGAGCAAAAAACTCAAAATCTGCATCATTGTTTACATGGTCAAAAGTCTTAATAGCACCAAAAGTGGTGGCTCCCGAAATAACACCTACCAATGCGTAAGGCATAATGCTTTTCAATGTCTTCTTCATAGTATGTAATCTTATCTTTATAATTTACGATTTATTGTTATGATAAACAAATTTAATGCTAAATGAGTGTTTAATTCAAGGCAGTTGTTTCAGATTTAACTAAAGTTTAACGAGATTTATATCTATTTATAATTTCGAGTCTTAAAAAGCCCTGTTTTTATGAATTGTTAAAGACTTTTTGCTGTCAATTTGTATGATTAAAGTCAGTACGAATGCCATTATTTCCATTTTTTAGTCAACAATAAAAATCCGTACCTTTGCCGAAATTATTTTTCTCACTTAAAACGTTTATAGCATGCAACTGTACAACACATTAAGCGCAGAAGAAAGAGCTCAACTTATTGATGAAGCTGGTAAGGAACGTCTTACATTGTCTTTCTACGCGTACGCAAAAATTCAAGATCCCAAAAAATTTCGTGACGACCTATTCATAGCTTGGAATGCACTCGATGCACTTGGCCGAATTTACGTTGCTAAAGAAGGTATTAATGCTCAAATGAGTGTTCCTACAGAGAATTTTGAAGCGTTTCGCGAGACTTTAGAACAATACGATTTTATGAAAGGTATTCGTTTGAATGTAGCTGTTGAGCAAGATAATCACTCGTTTTTGAAGTTAACTATTAAAGTTAGAAACAAAATTGTAGCTGATGGTTTGAACGATGAAACTTTTGACGTTACGAATAAAGGAATTCACCTAAAAGCTCAAGAATTTAATGATTTGTTAGAAGATCCCAATACGATTGTTGTGGATTTCCGAAATCATTATGAAAGCGAAGTCGGTCATTTTGAAGGGGCAATTACGCCAGATGTAGAAAATTTCCGAGAAAGCTTACCAATTATCAACGATCAGTTGCAAGATTTCAAAGAAGATAAAAACTTGTTGATGTATTGTACAGGCGGAATTCGTTGTGAAAAAGCGAGTGCTTATTTCAAACATCAAGGTTTCAAAAATGTATATCAATTAGAGGGCGGAATTATTGAATATACTCGTCAAATCAAAGAAGAAAATATTCCAAGTAAGTTTATTGGGAAAAATTTCGTGTTCGATCATCGTTTAGGAGAAAGGATTACAGACGATATTATTTCACAGTGTCATCAATGCGGAAAACCGTGTGATAACCACACTAATTGTGCAAATGATGCTTGTCATTTGTTGTTTATCCAATGTGATGAATGTAAAGCTGCGATGGAGAATACATGTTGCACAGAATGTTTAGAGACTATTCATTTGCCTTGGGAGGAGCAAGTTGCAAAACGTAAAGGTTTACAAGTTGGAAATAAAATTTTCAGAAAAGGAAAATCCGATTCTTTGAAATTTAAAAAATCTGGAGATTTATCGACAACAACTTTAGCAAAAGCAACAACAAAAGCAGAAACTAACGATATTCGTCAGAAAATTAAAGTTAAAAAGACGTTGCTTGGTAAAGCAGAACATTATTTTACGAAATCTAAAATTGCTCAATTCTTAATTGAGAATAATGAAATTTCTGTTGGAGATAAAGTTTTAATTTCTGGACCAACAACTGGTGAACAAGAAGTTACTATTACAGAGCTTTTTGCAAACGGAGCATCTTGTGAAGTGGCAACAAAAGGAGATCAAATCACTTTTGAGCTTCCTTTTAGAGTTCGTTTGTCGGATAAGATTTATAAGATATTAGATTCAGAAAACTAATAATCGCATGTTGAAATCTGAACTTAGAAAACTATATTTAGAAAAAAGAAAAGCCTTTTCGAAAGAAGAGGTTTTGCTTTTTTCAGAACAGATCAAAAACCAATTTTTTGAACGTTTTCAGTTACAGAAAGGTGATTGTGTTCACATTTTTCTGTCGATTGATAAGTTCAACGAAGTTGATACTTCAGCGATTATTCAAGAATTATGGGCGCGCGAAATTCGAGTTTTTGTTCCGAAAATGATTGGTGACAATCTGATAACCTTAGAAATTCTTCCCAATACCATTTTTGAAACCAATTCATGGGGAATTCGCGAACCCTTAGGGACTGAAGATTCAAGTTCTGTAAATCTAAAATATTGCATCACGCCATTACTTTATTGCGATCCAAATGGGCAGCGAGTCGGCTACGGTAAAGGATTTTATGATCGGCTTTTTGCTAGTTTAAGTTCGGAGCCAATTAAGATTGGAGTTGGATTTTTTACTCCAGACCAATCTGTTTCAGATACTTCCGATTGGGATATTCCAATGGATTATCTCATTACGCCTACAGAAGTGGTGTCTTTTACCACTGCTTTACCTTTTTTATAGAAGTTCTTAAAGAAAAACTTAAATTCTTTGTCGCCTTTATTCGACGGTAATAACGTGTATTCGGCACTTCGGTCAAACTTCCCAATGGATTTGTTATTTTTATCGAAGTATTCAACATTAAATTTTGCAATATCAATAGTATCACTGCCATTAATGTTCTGTAAAACCTCTAGTTGACTCACTTTCGCGGTTTTAGGTTTTAAGCTGTCTAATTCCGAAAATAATGGTTTGAAAGTCAACGAATCCGGTTGATAGAAGTATTCTTGAAGTTGCTTATAAATCGCTTGATCAATTTGTGTTTTTCTATTTCCACCCACATATAAGGTAGAAAGTTCTAGTAATTCTTGAACTTTTTGCTTCGTTATTGAATTAATTGCTTGAATACTATCCATTTGTACTGCTGGATAACTTATCTCGTTGGTTGAATTTCGAAGTTTATCCAAATCGCTCATTTCTGGCGCTTTCTTGTCACAGGCAATGAAAAATAAGGCTAGGCAAACGATTGCTAGTAGGATATTAATTTTTTTCATGATCGGTGATTTTAAATTTAATGGAAATGATTTTTCCTTGATCGTCTCGCTTCATCTCAATTAGGTTGAGATTTTTAAGAGAAGTTGTTGGAGTGGTTACTAGAGTGATGTATTTTTCTTTGCTAATATTTTCTACGCCGTATAAATCCGAATCGTAAATCTGCTTAATAACAGCGTTATTGCTGATTCTAGCCTCTAATTCTTTTCTTTTTTGATTAATATTTTGCTCGGATTGTCCAGAAACATTCATTTGGGAGAAATAATAGAGCGCAAATTTATAATCGTCTGGTTTTAGTTCGATGCTTTCTTCCTTAGGAGCATTTTCGAGATTTCGATTGACGATGAGGTTTTCATACAGCGGAGAACTTATTTCCATAGAAAGACTTTGATCTTTTGTAGGATAATGGAAACACTCACCCGGTTTTACGCGATAAAAGATGGGAGATTCATTCTCTTTAATAACTTTAATTTCGATATCCCACTTTAATTTACTTCCTCTATCGGCATCGGTGAAGCAGTACGTATAGTTTTTTCCAAAAATTTCATCTTTAAAACCTAAAAGTCCAGCTCCCGATCCAAAAATTAATGCCAAGCCAAGCCATAAATATTTTTTTATCCAAGAAATTGCCCCTTTTTTTTCCAATTTTTCATTTTGAGTAGTCGGAGTGGATTGAATAGTTTGTTTTTTTGTAATTTGCTGGTTTTCAGATTCTATATTTTGTAAAACGGTTGTTTTTGATTCTGTTTTTGGTTCCAAAGTTGCCGTTTTTTCAACCGTAACTTCAGATTTTGGTTGTTCAAAATCTAATAATTTAGGTTCGACCTCTTCATTTTTACTTGAAGGAATATTTTCACCCGCAATTGCATTTTTTTTCTTAAATTCAGACCACGATTGATATCCTACATAAATCGCAAGCAAATTTAGCATATCAATTCTCGGGAGTTTTCCGTTAGAATTGTTCTTAAAGTAGGTGTAGAAAGACTTTTCGCTGATATTTCCTTTTGCGAGTTTTCGCAAATCTTCTTGGAAATAAACAATGTCTATCCCTTTCCAAGTAGAAATATTTTCGTTCTCAGGGGTGTGAGTCTCCAAATATTGAGCTTGAATATTCTTTTTTAATTGCTCAAAGTATAAAATCTCGAAATCTGTCAAAATAATTAAAAATATATAATTGCCTGATTGTCAGTGATAATTTTTTGTAAAACTATTTTACAAATGTATTACAATTATTTTTCTTAGACAAATTTAATTGCTGCCATACCTTTGTCCTGTTCAATTAGATGAACATTAGTGATCAAGAAAAAAATATTTAACAAAATTAAATTTAATTTATTATGAAAAAATCATTGTTCGTAGCTGGTATCGCTGCTTTAGCTCTTGTAGCTTGTAAAAAAACTGAATCAACTGAAGTAACTGCTGCTACAGATTCTATCGAAGCAACTGCAGATTCTGCAACTAACGCTATCGATTCTACAGCTAACGCTGCTACTGATTCTGTAAAAGTTGCTGCTGACTCTGCTACTGCTAAAGTAGAAGAAGTTGCTAAAGAAGCTACTAAGTAATTTACTGAACAAGTAAAAAACAAGAACCGTTTCTCTCAGAGAAGCGGTTTTTTTATGCCATTTTTTGTCTTAAGAACTCGTAGCAACTAATCGCCACAGCATTACTCAAATTCAGGGAATCGATTGTTCCGCTCATTGGGATTAAACAATTTTTTCCTTTATCCTTCCAATAGTCTGTTAAACCAGAATGTTCCGTTCCGAAAAAAAGAGCAGTTTTTGACTTTAAATCTACTTGAGGAAGTAGTTTTGCATCATCTGACATGAATGTCGTTTTTATTTCAACATTATTTTCTTTCAGAAATGCATATAATTCTTCATTAGTAGATTCAAATAACTGCATTCCGAAAAGGCAACCAACACTAGAGCGGATCACGTTAGGATTATAGAAATCTACTTTAGACTCCGTGATAATAAGAGCGTCAATACCAAAAGCTTCACAGCTTCTTAGGATTGCGCCAAGATTTCCAGGTTTTTCCATGCCCTCAACGACGATAATTGATGCGTTATCAGGAACGTTGAAGTTTTCTAAAGAATGATCTTTCGCCACATAAATACCTATAATACCTTCCGAAGTTCCACGATACGCTATTTTTTCATAGACTTTATCGGTAACTAAATGAACTTTGCCATTTGGATGTTCTTTTTGAAAATATACCTCACAGATAAAGAACTCCTGTGGTGAATAGCCAAACTGAATGGCTCTATCGTTTTCTTGTTGACCTTCAACAACGATAAATTTCGATTTTTTTCGGAATCGGTTGTCCGTATTAAGTCGGTTTAAGTTTTTGATTTTTTCGTTTTGTAGGCTTTCAATCATGATGGAATCATTTCTAGATGCAAAAATACAAAATTCTACTCTCCTTTATTCGAAGTTTCTTCCTCTTCAAGCCAAGAATTGGGCAGTTCCTTTTTGTTTTTTATGCCAAGATTTTTCATTTTTTCCGTTTGAAGAACTAAATTGTCCTTTCCAGATGTTAACGTTTTAAATGCGTCGTCGTACGAAGTTTTTGCTTGATCGATGTTTTTTCCTACACGCTCCAAATGTTCGGTAAACGTGACAAACTTATCATATAATTTCGCTCCACGTGAAGCGATTTCTAGCGCATTTTTGTTTTGATTTTCACGTTTCCACAAATCCGAAACCAATTTTAAGGACGTTATTAAATTGCTTGGATTTAAAAGTAAAATTCGCTTGTCATATGCATAATTCCACAAGTTAGAATCTAATTGCATAGCTGCTATATATGCTGCCTCATTTGGGATGAACATCATGACAAAATCCAACGTATTTTGATAATCATCATAAGCTTTTGACGATAATTCATTGATATGGTTTTTTATGGAATTGAGATGTTTGTATAATAAAAGTTCATGTGTTTCCGGATCGTTTTCATCTGTAATTTCAGAAAAATGAGTTAACGAAACCTTGGAATCAATAATCACATGACGATCGTCGGGATATTTTACAACGGCGTCTGGACGCATTTTTTTTCCAGAGAACTGACTATACAACGGATTGTCGTCTTCGTTGGTTAATTGATATTCCAAAAAATATTCTCGCCCTTTTGTCAAGCCTGATTTTTCCAGGATTCGTTCCAGGATCATTTCACCCCAATTTCCTTGAGTTTTAGAATCGCCTTTTAAAGCACGAGTGAGCTTTTTGGCATCGTCGGAGATCTGTTGATTTAACGAGGCGAGCTCTTTTACTTTTTCAGCTAATGAGAAACGTTCTTTATTTTCTTTTTCATAAACTTCGCTTACTTGCTTTTTGAAATCGTTTATTTTTTCCTGAAATGGTTCTAGAATTTGTTTGAGTTGCTGAGTGTTATTTAATGAGAACTTTTCCGATTTTTCTTCCAGGATTTTATTTGCTAGATTTTCAAATTGAAGTTGCGATTGTTCTTGCAGTTTTTGGAAATCTTCATGTTGAGATTTTAATTTGCTGGCTAAAATCTCTTTTTCAGCATTGGTTTTAAAATATTCATTTTTCAAATCCTCGATCAAATCAACTTTTTCAGCTAGTTCTGAATTTGTGATTTCTAGCTTTGTTTCTGAAGAATTTAATTTTTCTTCTAGGACCGAGTTTCGAATAGTTTCTTCAGAAAGACGTTTTTGATTTTCAATATGTAAATCTTTAGAAACCCAAATCGTTTTTAGGTATAAAAAAGTGAATAAAGCGCCTAGAAGTGAAGCAAAAATATAATAGAGGATTTCCATAATTCAAAAATAGAAAGAAAAACTGAGCCGTGTTTTGTTGTTTTGAATTAATGTTTGAATGGGGGTACGTGTTTTTAAATAGTTAACGGCGGCCGAAGGCCGCCGTTAACTTGTACTAAATCAAAAAAAATTAAGGCTTTTTCTACTCAATTTTTTCGTGATATTTTAAATACATCGGAATAGCAGCCGAGCCAAACCAAGGTAAAACCTCGTAACTGAAAACGCCCGCTACAATGGTAGGATCTTTTTCTACCAGCTGCTTTGCTTCGGCTTCTGTTTTAACATCTAAAAGAAATAAACCCGGTATTGAAGTTCGTTTTTGGTTGCAAAAGGTCCAGCGATTTTCAGTTTTCCTGCTTTTTGCATTTCTTCCATATTTGAAAAGTGACCTTTAAACAATTCCGACCGTTTTTCTTTGTCCGTTATTTTCGAATCTTGAGGTCCGGTTTTCAAAATAACAAGCATATAGGTTTTCATTCCCATTGCATCAGCACCTAAAGAATCTGCTAGTTTTTTATTGGCCGCTTCGGTTTCTTTCAACTTTTGAAGTCGAACTTCCTCACTTGTTTTTCCAGGTGCTCCATTTTGTTTTTTGACTCCGGTGATATTGATGGCACACGAAGTCAGCAAAAGTGCACAAAATAATGAATAGACAATTTTCATAACTAATCTTTAATTCGTAAAAATTCTTTTGCTAGTTCAATCATTTTAGGGTCGCCCGTATATTTTCCATGTTCGTCAGAAAGTTTTACGGTAGGAATCCATTCTTTATTGGATGCTTGTACACCGATAAGTTTCATAACGATATTCATTGGTTTTAAGCCTACATCGTTGGTTAAATTTGTTCCAATTCCAAATGAAATTCCGATTTTCCCGGTGCAATATTTCGTTATTTCTTCAACTTTTTCAAGATTCAAACCATCCGAAAAAATAATGTATTTGTACAAAGGGTTAATGCCGTTGTTCTTGTAATGTTGAATCGTTTTATCTGCAAATTCTAATGGATCGCCACTGTCATGACGAACGCCATCAAATAATTTCGAGAATTTTTTATCAAATTGCTGGAAGAAAACATCCGTCGTGTAGGTGTCTGAAAGAGCAACTCCTAAATCTCCACGATACACATCAACCCAATGTTCTAGGGCGATTTCGTTTGCCATTTTGAATCCGTATTGGGCTGCATGGAACATAAACCATTCGTGAGCATGCGTTCCAATTGGTTTGATACCGTATTTCATGGCAAAATGAACGTTGGAAGAGCCAATAAATGTTGTATTTGCCCTTTCTTTCAAGGCTTTTACAACCAAATCTTGTACGTTGTAGGAATGTCTTCTTCGTGTTCCGAATTCTGCAAACGTAACGCCAAGTTTATTTAATTGATCGGCTTTGTCTAACGTTTTTTCAATAACCAATTCATTGGAGTCTCGTTCCATATGATTCATCACATAATGCAGCTCGGAAATCAAAGCCAACAAAGGAACTTCCCATAAAATGGTGCGATACCAAAGTCCTTCAACACGAACGCTAAGATCAGATCCGTTTTGCTCGATATGAACTTCCGATGGGTCGTAGCGATAACCCTCAAGGAAATCCAAATACGGCAAATCAATATAAGGACAGGTTTTCGCCATATATGCTTTTTCTTCCTTGGATAGCTTTAGCTCAGCCATGGCGTTTACAAGCTTTCGAAGTTCGGCATCAAAACCTTCCGGGAAAAAGTGTTTTCCACGATTGATGAATTCGTATTTTACGATTGGACTAGGAAAAAGTTTTACCACCGCATTTTGCATGGTAATTTTATAGAAATCGTTGTCCAGTATGGATTTTAAATGAATGTTGTGCATTTGCGCATTTTTGTGAGAATTCAAAAATACGGAAGTTTCGCAATAAAAAAGGTAGAAACGATAGATTAAAGTTTAATCCATTTGTAAACTAAATTACCTTTCTCGGTATTGATCACTAGAAGGTAAGCGCCAGAAGGTAACGTGCGAACGTCTATTTTATTTGATTTACTTTTCAATACGAGTTTTCCTGATAAATCGTAAATAGCCGATTCGTTAAAAGAAATTCCTTTGGATAGGATGTTAAGATAATCTTTGGTCGGATTGGGGTAAATTGCTAGTTGTTTTTTGATGTCTTCAACAGCTAATTCATTTTCGATAAAAATCGGTTCTCTAAATAAAGAAAGTTCAAATAATTTTGAACCTAAATCTTGCTCCAAATACGCTTCGGCAGTGTAATACACGAAATCAGCTTCTTGAATGTTGTTTAAACTCAGGCTTTCCGATGGTTTTTGAAGATTGGTGTCGAGATTTTTAAACCACGAAAACGTGTAGCCATCTTGACTGGGTAAGCTTTGCTTTAACAATGCATTTCCGCCAATCGATGCTTTGATGGTTGTGGCTTCGTCATAACGTTGTGGCGAATATCGAAAATCAACCATTTGTGGGTTCGATGAAACGGCATCTTGTAAGTTGGCCGTCGTAAAACGATTATTGCTCACATCAACCATTTCAGGCAGCGCTTGTGGTAAATTCCCCGTCAATTGATTACTTCGTAAAGCAAGCATTTGAAGGTTTTTCATTTGCTGAATTTCATTAGGGAAATTGCCATCAAATAAATTATTATGCAACCAAACTTGTTGAAGATTCTTTAATTGGGTAAGCGAAGACAGGTTTCCTGAGATTCGGTTTCTTCCTAGATTTAGATGAACTAAATTTTTCAGCACCAAAATTTCCGATGGAATTGTTGAAAACTGATTGTTTTCCAACGAAAGCCATTCTAAATTTTGAAGGTTTACTAATGATGGGATTTTAGAGTTGTCAATTTGATTCGAACTCAAATCCAATTCCACCAAAGATGAAAGTTGATTGATTTCTTTCGGTATCGCTGTTAATTGATTATTTGCTAGTTGTAGTTTTTTTAAACTACTTAATCCAACCAAATTTGAAAAACCCGTTTTAATTTGATTATTGGAAAGTTTTAATTCTTCTAATTGCGTTAAATTTTGAATAGAACTCGGAATTTCAATCAAATCAAAATTCGAAATATCCAATCGAGTAACTTGTTTGATGCTTTCAAGAAACGAATTCGGATTGTTGAATTTCCAAAGGTTATCTCCTAAATACAATTCTTTAAGTCGTGTATTTCCGCTAAATTCACTCGAAATAGTTCCTGAAAATTCATTGGAACTAAAATCGGCGCTTTCCAGAAAATTTAAACCAGCGATCCAACCGATATTTCCTTGAAGTCTGTTAGAGCTTACATCCAAAACTTTCAAATTTGGAAGACCGGAAAGGCTTGGAAGGTTTCCTTGAAGTAGATTTCCGTTCAAACGGAGTTCAACGACCGTTCCGTTTTTCACTTTTACGCCGTACCAAAATCGAGGTTCTTTGGATAAATCCCATTGGATAGACCAGTTTTCACCATTAGTTTGCTGGTGCAATTGGAGAAGCGCATTTTTCTCAGCCGAAGAAATTCCGGTTTGAGCAAAGTTTAAAATTGAAAAAAAGAGGAGAGAATAAAGTAACTTCAAATGAGTAATTTTTCGGCAAATATAGAAAATATTCTTTCGCATTGTGTTGGCGATCAAATAAAAAACGCTCTTCTGAAGAAAAGCGTTTTTATACCTTATTTATAAGGAAGGTTATTTTCCTAAATAAGCGGAGTACATCCAAACTTCTTTTTCTTGTTCGGTAATGTAATCACTCATTTGTGAGTTGGTTCCTTCGTCATTGGCTTTTTCGGTAACGTCCAAAAGGTCACGTTGCAATGCAATTACCGTTTTGAAGGACGCAAGAATGTTTTCAACGCATTTCGTTCCATCAACTACTTCTTTACTTTCTTTTATTGTAGAAAGTTTTAGATAATCAGAATAATTATGGTTTGGTGTTGATCCTAAAGTTAAAATACGTTCCGCAATTTCATCGATTTTGAGAACTAGGTTATTGTAAAGTTCTTCAAACTTTGGATGTAACGTAAAAAACTGATCCCCTTTAATGTTCCAATGTGCGCCTCTGGTGTTCTGATAGAAAATAGAGTAGTTGGCTAAAAGGACGTTAAGTTGTTCTGATATTTTTTTGCAATCGGCTTCTTGTAGTCCGATAAAATTAGAATTCTTCATAAGCTTGTATTTATATAACAAAGGTATGGTTTTGTATTTCGGATACGAAGGATTCTTGATTGATACTGCCTATAGGACGTTTTTTGTATTTAGTTTGAATAAAGTTTTCTATTATTGCACAATATATAAATCTATAAAAAATGAAATATAAAATTTTGGCTGTAATTGTAATAGTAGTCTATTTTTTGCAGACTTTTTTTGTTTCATTTGGAGGGGTTGGTGCAGATAGTTTGTCTTATTTTGGGATTGCAGCAGATTTACCTGAGCTTAAAACAAATTTATTTCCGTTGGGGTATCCAATTCTACTAAAAACGATGTTTTATTTTACTCAAGATTACTTTTGGGCTTCAAAAATATTGAACACAATTTTTGGAATTCTAATTTTAGTTTTTTCTTACAGTAAAAAATTTTATTTCAGAGAAACGGTTTTATTACTAGCAGCAAAGACTTTTTATTTTGCTTTTTTTGGAGCGATGTCTGAAGGACCATTTATATTCTTCATGTATTTTCTTCTTTATTTTTTACATCAATTGATGCATAATAAGAGTGGTTATTCTAATGCTTTACTAGCTTCTTTCATGTTGTTTTTTATGTTTACTTGTAGGTATTCAGCAATATATGTGTATTTAGGAATTACGTTGTTTTTTGTTTTGACGATTAGTAAAATGAGAAGCAAGGGTTATTTTTTACCATTCTTACTGTTTTTATGTGTTTCAGGTGTGGCAATTGGTTCTTATTTGATTTTTAATTACATGTATTTTGGAAGTTTTACGGGAGAAGTTATCCGTGGAAGCGAAAACGATTTATCTATGACTCAAACTTTTCGAAATGTCGTCGGGATGTTTAATGCTATTGATCCTTATATAGGTTTGAAGCCAAAATCGGATAGTTTTGGGAGCCTTGCCTTTCAGTTAATTTTATTTTTAGTAGATATCGCTATTCTTCGTTTTATTATCATTTATTTTCGAAAAGCAAAAAATACAGAAAATTATTATTTTCATTTATTATTATGGGTGGTTTCTTTATTTTATGCAGTTGCAATGTTTTTTTCATTTCGGTTTCAACAGATTGAAGAGTTGGGAATCCGATTAATGCTGGTTAGCAACATTTGTCTGTTTTTTTCTTTTCTTATACTGTACTTTAAAAATACGACATCGGATAAAATTGTTTGGAATACGAGCTGTCTGTTTTTTATTTTTTTGGTTTTGTATGGATTAAAAGATCCAGGAAATTATTTGGAAAATAAAAAGGAAATAGAGCCGCAAATGGCGCAATTTGCAAATAAAGAGTATATTTTTAATGATGAAACCCACATCATTCAAGTCACAAATTATCAATTGCCGTTTTCTAATAAATCTTTTCAATATACACATACTAATAATCAGATAGGGAAATTGAAGGAAAGTTATGCTGGTACTATAAATCCAAAAATTAAGTGGTTAAAACAAGATACAGTAAAAGATAAATCTAAAGTTTTGTATACCTCGCAGCTGAGATTAAAATGATAGCCCATGTTTTCAATTCCATATTAAATCTTCAGAATATTTTTTCTAACTACTTGTGGATTAAAAAAATATTAGTATTTTTGCACCCTAAAATATAAAGCAATTAAATGCCTACTATTCAACAATTAGTAAGAAAAGGAAGAGCCACGCTTGCCAAGAAGAGCAAATCGGCTGCCCTTGATTCTTGTCCACAAAGACGAGGTGTATGTACAAGAGTATATACCACTACCCCTAAGAAACCTAACTCTGCACTTAGAAAAGTTGCAAGGGTAAGACTTTCTAATGGTAAAGAAGTTAACGCCTATATCCCGGGCGAAGGACATAATCTTCAAGAGCACTCGATAGTATTGGTAAGAGGCGGAAGGGTGAAAGACCTACCGGGAGTACGTTACCACATCGTAAGAGGTGCATTAGACACTGCAGGTGTTAATGGAAGAACACAAAGAAGATCTAAGTATGGAGCTAAGAGACCTAAACCAGGTCAAGCTGCAGCTACAACAGGTAAGAAAAAATAATCATTAAATAAGGTACAAAAGCAATGAGAAAGACAAAAGCGAAAAAAAGACCGTTGTTACCAGATCCGAAGTTTAATGATCAATTGGTAACAAGATTCGTAAACAACTTAATGTTAGACGGTAAAAAATCTATCGCATTCAAAATTTTTTATGATGCGTTAGATATCGTTGAAAACAAAAAAGGTGATAACGAAAAAACTTCTCTAGAAATCTGGAAAGATGCATTAACTAACGTTATGCCTCACGTAGAAGTAAGATCTAGAAGAGTTGGAGGTGCTAACTTCCAAATTCCTATGCCAATCAGAGCAGATAGAAAAATTTCTATGGCGATGAAATGGTTAATCAAATACTCTAAAGCAAGAAATGATAAGTCAATGGCTCAGAAATTAGCTGCTGAAGTTATCGCAGCTGCGAAAGAGGAAGGTGCTGCATATAAGAAGAAAACAGATACTCACAAAATGGCAGAAGCTAACAAAGCTTTCTCTCACTTTAAATTCTAATTAAGACAATGAGTAGAGATCTTAAATTAACTAGAAATATTGGTATTGCTGCGCACATTGATGCTGGTAAAACTACAACAACTGAACGTATCTTATTTTATTCAGGTAAAAATCACAAGATTGGGGAAACTCACGAAGGTGGTTCTACAACTGACTGGATGGAGCAAGAAGCAGAAAGAGGTATTACCATTACTTCTGCAGCAGTAACTGTTGATTGGAAATTCCCAACAGAGCAAGGTAAACCACTTCCTGATGCTAAAAATTACCATTTTAACGTAATCGATACACCAGGACACGTTGACTTTACTGTTGAGGTTAACCGTTCATTAAGAGTATTAGATGGTTTAGTGTTCTTGTTTTCTGCTGTTGATGGTGTTGAGCCACAATCAGAAACTAACTGGAGACTAGCAGATAATTACAAAGTTCCTAGAATGGGATTTGTAAACAAAATGGACCGTCAAGGGGCAGACTTCTTAAACGTTTGTAAGCAAGTTAAAGAAATGTTAGGTTCTAATGCAGTTCCTATCGTTTTACCAATCGGTGAAGAATCAGACTTTAAAGGAGTAGTAGACTTAGTAAAAAATAGAGCTATTGTTTGGCATGATGATAACTATGGTTCTACTTTTGACATCGTTGACATTCCAGAATCAATGTTAGACGAAGTTAAGCAATTCAGAGGTCAATTGATCGAAGAGATTGCAGCTTACGATGAAGAGTTATTAGAGAAATATATGGAAGATGAAAACTCTATTACAGAGGAAGAAATCCATACAGCTCTAAGAGCAGCAACTTTGGATATGTCTATCATTCCAATGACTTGTGGTTCTTCATTCAAAAATAAAGGTGTTCAGTTTATGTTAGATGCAGTTTGTCGTTATTTACCATCTCCGATGGATAAAGAAGCGATTCACGGTACTGATCCTAAGACAGATGAGCCTATCTCAAGAAAGCCTTCAGTATCTGAGCCATTTGCAGCTTTAGCATTTAAAATTGCAACTGACCCATTCGTAGGAAGATTAGCATTCTTCAGAGCGTATTCTGGTAGATTAGATGCTGGTTCTTACATTTTGAATACAAGATCTAACAACAGAGAAAGAATTTCTCGTATTTTCCAAATGCATGCTAATAAGCAAGAGCCTATCGAGTTTATCGAAGCTGGTGATATTGGTGCAGCAGTAGGATTTAAAGATATTAAAACAGGGGATACATTATGTGATGAAAAGAACCCAATCGTTCTTGAATCTATGGTTTTCCCAGATCCAGTAATTGGTATCGCAGTTGAGCCTAAAACTAAGGCTGACCAGGATAAAATGGGTAACGCTTTAGCAAAATTAGCTGAAGAAGATCCTACTTTCACGGTTAAAACTGACGAGGCTTCTGGACAAACGATCATCTCTGGTATGGGTGAGCTTCACTTAGATATCATCGTAGACCGTATGAGAAGAGAGTTCAAGGTTGAAGTTAACCAAGGACAACCTCAAGTAGAGTACAAAGAAGCTTTAACAGTTACGGCTAACCACAGAGAAGTTTACAAAAAACAATCAGGTGGTAGAGGTAAATTTGCTGATATTGTATTTACAATCGGTCCAGCAGACGAAGGTAAACCAGGTCTAGAATTCGTTAACGAAATTAAAGGTGGTAACATTCCTAAAGAATTTATCCCTTCAGTTGAGAAAGGTTTCAAAGAATCAATGAAAAATGGTCCTTTGGCTGGTTTCGAAGTTGACTCAATGAAAATCGTTCTTAAAGATGGATCTTTCCACGCGGTTGACTCGGATCAGTTATCTTTCGAATTAGCTGCAAAAATGGGATTCAAAGAATCTGGAAGAGCTGCGAAAGCGGTTATCATGGAGCCAATCATGAAGTTAGAAGTTGTTACTCCAGAAGAGTACATGGGAGATATCGTTGGTGACCTTAACAGAAGAAGAGGTACGGTAAACGGTATGGATGACAGAAATAACGCTAAAGTTATCAAAGCATTCGTTCCACTTTCTGAAATGTTTGGTTATGTAACTTCATTAAGAACATTATCTTCAGGTAGAGCTACATCTTCTATGGAATTCGAAAAATACGAAGCAGCTCCACAGAATGTCGCTGAAGATGTAATCGCGAAGTCTAAAGCTTAATATTTAAATTAGATTAAAATGTCACAAAGAATCAGAATAAAACTTAAGTCTTACGATTACAATTTAGTAGATAAATCTGCTGAGAAAATCGTAAAAACTGTAAAAGCTACAGGTGCGGTAGTTAATGGTCCTATTCCATTGCCTACACACAAGAGAATCTTCACAGTGTTGAGATCTCCGCACGTAAACAAGAAAGCAAGAGAGCAGTTCCAATTATCAGCTCACAAGAGATTGATGGATATCTATTCTTCTTCTTCTAAAACTGTAGACGCATTAATGAAACTAGAACTTCCTTCAGGAGTTGACGTAGAAATTAAAGTGTGATACAAGCATACTTTGCTATGATTATAGAATCCCCTTTCGAAATGAAAGGGGATTTTTATTTGAATTTAAAGTTCATAAGTGATTAATTTAACTTTAAAAATTTATTATTTTTTTTATATTTTTTAATAAATTATTTGCATAGTTTTAGTTTTAGTTTTAGTTTTAGTTTTACTGCACTTAATAACCAAAATTTTATTTATTATGAAAAAATTATTAGTAGTTTCTGCACTAAGTCTTGCAGGACTTATGAGTGCTAACATTAAGAATGAAGTTCCTAAAGAAAAAAAAGAGACTCAGAAAAATGAAGTAAAAAAACAAAAAGAAAATGTAGAGAGAGAGTGTAGAGTTTATCATTCGTCTTGCGGAGAAGCTGGTTTTTTTTGTAGAGATGCAGCTGAATTCCCAGAGGAAGAGTATATTGAGTTTGGGTATTTAGTAGAGGATACTTTTTGTGGAGGATGCTATATTGATTGCTAATGAAGTTAAGGTTATATTTATTATTTTCTCTTTTTGCGCTATATTGTGCCGCCCAACAAAATGGAACAAATCATTTGTTTTATTATTCAATGACTTACAGTAGCGCAAAAAAGGATTCCACAGGTATAAATGGAGAGGCTAAATTTGTTCTAAGTGTGCAGGATAGTGTTTCAATATTTAGCAATGTTAGAAATGTTCATAGGGATTCAATATTACTTCATTGGAAAAACCAACCTAAGGATATCAAAGGTAATCTTTCAATGGCTGGAGTTCCAAGAACGCCTTTTACCTTTTACATTAAAAAGCTGAAAGTAAAGAATGAAGTCATTACCTATGATCTTATAGGAGGAAAGAATTTTTATTATAGTGAAAATTTTCCTAAAGAAAGATGGATACTAAAAGAAGGGACAAAAATGGTCGAGGGTTTTAAATGCTATAATGCAGAGATTAGTATCTACGGTAGAAACTTCATTGCTTGGTATGCGCCTGAAATTCCTTTTCATGAAGGACCGTATAAATTTTCTGGATTACCAGGGCTTATAGTTGAATTATATGATAGCGAAAACATTTATAACTTTAAATTAATCAAATTTGATCCTAACGATCATCAGTTTATTTCAATTCCTGAATTACGGAAATTTAAAATCACCAAGACAGATAAAAAAACTTTTATAAAGGCGAAAGACAATTATCAAGAAAACCTAGCTGAAGTCGCCAAATCTATGGGGTTGCAAGTAAGTGAAGAGCGAGCAAAACAAATTCGTGAAAGAGCTAAGCGGAAAATTCTTCCATTAGAACTTAGCGAATAATTTAACTTTTATAATCTCCTTTCGAAATGAAAGGAGATTTTTTTTGTGTATCGGGTGTTTGTTTTTTTTGCTATTTTTAATTACAAATACATTTTGATGAAAATTTTACCTTTTCTTTTTATTCTTGTTGGCCTAATTTCAAACGCGCAAACGCATCGTTTTTTTTACGAAGTTCAGTATAAAAAGGATTCTTTGGATTCTCTTCTTACAAAAGAGCTTTACCATTTGGATATCAACCCGAAAGAAAGTCTTTTTTATGGGCGTGATTATTATGTTTTGGATTCTATAGTGAATAACAATATAGAATTGAATTCTGAAAATGCACCAAGCTTTACTAGTATTACGTTCCATGATAAGGGGAGTGTTAATTTTGCGGAATGTGTTTTAATTGAATATCAAATGTATAAAATGTCATCAAATGATGTTCAAACCTGGAAATTACTTGATGAAAAGAAGAAAGTAGGGCAATATACCTTACAAAAGGCGACCACAACTTGGGGCGGAAGAAAGTGGATAGCTTGGTTTACACCTGAGATTCCTTTTCAAGAAGGACCGTATAAATTTCATGGATTACCTGGTTTAATTATGGAGATTTCCGATGATAAGGAAAACTATTCATTTAAAGTTATTAAATCTCAAAATTTCGAGGAGACTCAACCGACATTAAAGTATTTTGGAATTTTATACGAAAAGGCGATAAGTCTTAGTTGGGAAAAATATATAAAACTTAGACTTTCAAATTATATTGATCCACTTAGTTTTATGAAGAGTGGAGGTATGGATTTCGATAAATTTGAAGGGGTTTATTTAAATGATGGAACTTTGGTGACTTCTAAAAATCAAAATGAAGTTCGGGCGGATCAGCAACGAAAGTTGAGAAAGTATAATAATCCAATTGACCTAACGAAAGCGATTCCCTATCCTAGTAAGTAGGTTTAGTTCACGCCAGAAAGATATGGTTCCATAGCGTCACCATACTTCTTGCGAAGGCGCTGTTTTGCCTTTTTGATGCCTTCTACCGTAACGCCAAGAATTCGGGTCATTTCATTATTTTTAAATCCTAGTTGACTTAATATGACAATCCTAAGATTAGAATCCGTAAGGTCAGGAAATAAATCTATTATTTTTAGATAGTCTTGGCTGTATTCATTCTGGTAAGCCAATTTGCATTTTTCCCAATTTTCTTGCGTCATCAAATGCGATTGCAGCAGGTTTTCAAGTTCTGATTTTTTCGTTTCAAAATCGGGAGAAACGTCTTTGAGATTTTCTATTTCCGTTTCGAGGATTTCAATTTGTTTATTTTTTTCCGAAAGATAGTCGGTGTACGATTTTATGGTTTGCTGTGATGCATGAAGTTTATTTTCCGAACTTATTTTGTCCACCATCAGCCTCAATACTTTCTTTTCGTATTGCGCTTTTTCATTTTTTTGTTCGTTGCGAAGTGATCTTCTAATGACAAAGAAAATGATGGAAAGTAAAACAATAAACGCAATAGCTGCTATTTTTTGTAATTTTTCTTTTGAAGCTTTGGCTTGTTCCGCTTCTATTTGATATTCGTAAGATTGTTTTTGTGCTTCCCAATAGACTTCGTTTGTAGTTTCTATACCGTCCATTGTCTTCAACTCTTCCCGAAGAATATCCATTTTTCGGCGAAGTTCTAATTCTGTTTTTGAATCTCCTTTTTGTTGAGCCAGATTTTTTTGAAGTTCTATAATTTCATAAAGATCCGATTTGTAGTAAGTCGAAGCAGAAGCTATTTTTTCTGCATCTTTTAATGTTTTTTCAGCATCACTGATTTTATTTTGTTTTAGATAGGTTTTAGCTAGAAGGACGGTCGCAAACATTTCATTCATTTCCATCTTTTCGTTTTTAGAAATAGAAATGTCTTCCAAGAGAAGTTTTTCTGCTTCCTGGTAGCTGCCTTCAAGAAGATTGATATTGCCCATGTTCCCGAGAACTTTGGCATATCTCGGTTTGTCATTAATTTTTAGTGCCACCGATTTCGCAACTTCTAGATTTTCTTTTGCTTTTTGAAGTTGATTCAGTTTAATAAGATTGACGGCAATATTATCTACAATTGCTGCATATTCACTTGAGTTATTGGGATACGAACTTTTGGCCTTCTGCAAAAATTGGGTTGATTTTTCAAGCTCGCCAATGGATGCAAGAAAGTACCCAATCCGCATATAACTTTGACCCGAGTCGATGATTTTGTTTTCTGGTAAGTTTTCTAGAATCTTAATTCCGATCATGTATTGCTGGAACGCTTTTTTAAGGTGTCTGTACGTATATAGATAACGCGCATATTGTAGCGTGGTCCATGCAATAACATTAGGTTTTCCCAATTCTTTTGCATCTTCAATAGCTTTTGTATAATGTTTTGTACTTGTTGGATTTTCCTTTCCAATAAGATCAGCATATTTTTGAGCAACGAGAGCCGAAGTAAGTATTTCTTTTGGAATAAGATTACGTACTTCTTGATTATTTGTTATGGTTTGGTTTAATGATGCTTTTAGTGATTGAGTATCCTTTTTGGATGCATAGACATTTGCAATTTCTTGGAACAAAGTCTTCTGCATTTTTCCCTCGTTTTGTAAATTGAAAAACTGAGAAAAATGAAAAATGGGAAGAAAAATGAAGAGTACTAATGCATAAAATTTAACCATATAAGTCTTTAAGTTTCACTTTGATAAAATTAAATAAAAGAATTTTCTTGTACAATTGATTTTTTATCGATGCTTTAATTGCATGTTGTTTTTTCTAGAACTGTTTGTTGATGGTGCTTTATAAGATGTCCACCCTTTTGTCCACCCTGATTTTTTGATTTTTTTTGCTTGCTTTTCTATTTTTGATGTACACAAAATCTTCCACCATAACTGTATTTGGATTTTGTACAGAGACCGAAAACACATTTTTATGAAGAAGGTAAAAACTAATAACCACAGTATATTGAATTAGAATTTAATGGTGAAAAAAAATAAGTAAAATTTTAGTTATGGTATCTTAGTCGTCGTTACATTTTTTGTAACGACGATTTTTTTTGCCTGTTTTTGCGAATTATGAGATTTATCATAATTTATCTTTAATTAGAATAATTATAAATAATATATTTGCAAAAATATTTTACATGAAGAGATCAATAGTACTTTCATTAGTTGCATGCGGTGGATTTTTTGCCAGCGCTCAAGACACAGATAATGATACCATCAGAAAAACGAATGCCATCGAAGAAGTAGAACTTTTTGGAGAACGAGGAAAAAGTCCCGAAAAGCTAGAAGTTATCACACGTTTACCTTTAAAAATTCGTGATCAAATCCAAAGTATATCGGTAATTTCATATAAGGTGATTGAAGACCTCGGGGGATTAACTATAACGGATGTTGCCAAAAATATTCCTGGAGTAACCCAGTTTGGTAGTTATGGTGGTGTAAAAGAAAGTATGTCTATTCGTGGTTATCGCGGTGTTCCTGTTTTGAAGAATGGTGTCATGATGGATTCCGATTTCAGAACCGGTTCTATGCTTACCGAAATGCAAGGTGTAGAAACCATTCAAGTAATCAAAGGTTCTGCTGCGGTTACGCAAGGAATTGGTGATGGACTAGGTGCAGCAGGAGGTGTTATTAATGTAGTGACGAAAGTTCCGAAGTTTCAAAATTTAACTAATGTTGGTTTCCGATATGGTTCTTGGGATTTGTATCGTCCAACTTTAGATTTTCAAAGAGTTTTAGATGCTAATGGTCGAGTTGCTGTCCGTTTTAATGCGGCGTATCAAAACAGCAATTCTTTTAGAAAATATGTTTCTACAGAACGTATTTATGTAAATCCTTCGATTGCTTTTCGTCCAGACGACAAAACAGAAATTGTTGTTGAAATGGATTACATGAATAACGATACGACGCCTGATCGTGGTACCGTTAATCTTGCGAGCGGAACGGTTAATGCTCTTTATGAAATGCCAAAAGGGAAGTTCCTTGGTTTTTCATCAGACAATGCCCATACTGAAACATTCAATTTTTCAACATCCGCAACTAGAAAGTTAACAGATAAATTAAAATTGCGTACGGCCTTTATCAATTCAAACTACGATAGCGAAAGTACAGGAGCATCATTGTCACCAGTAGATTCTAAAAATCCAAACGAATTTAGAAATAGAACCCTTGCAAAAAGTGCAAGAAAAGATTTAAACAAAGTTTTCCAATTCGACTTTATCGGGCAAGATGTAGAAACTGGTTTCTTAAAACATACCTTCCAAGTAGGAATGGATTGGAAGCAAACCGATGTTACTACTACGTCGTACAAAGCATACAAAGGTAGTATTGCTCCTGCAAATGCAATAAAAAGCATCGATCAGATTAATGTTTTGCAAGATGTTAGCAATACATTACCTTACGATGTTGTATTTGAAGGTACACAAAGTACACCCAATGTTACCCCAACTTTAGGTTTTATGGCTCAAGATGTAGTGTCTATCGGGAAGTATGCGAAAGCACATTTAGGTATCCGATATAGTAAAGTTAATGGTTCTTCTAGCATTGATACCGATGCTTGGAATCCGTCATTTGGATTAATGTTGTTCCCAATTGAGAACTTAAATGTTTTTGGATCTTACACAACGACTACTTCATTGCGATCTGCAAATAATACATTGATTTCTGGCGGAAACGTTGGAGCTTCAGATACGAAGCAGTGGGAATTTGGAATCAAATCCGATTGGTTAGGAGAAAAATTACGTTTTAATGTGACGTATTTTGATATTAAAACAGATAATCTGTCTTTCGGAATTCTAGATGAAAATTACAATCCCGTAATTGTTAATGGACAAACGATGTACGGTTTAGCAGGAAGTCTTCGTAGAAGCGGGGTTGAAGTGGAATTAATCGGCCGAATTTTACCAAACCTTCAGATTATGTCTGGATGGGCTTTATTAAATGCTAAATATCAAGACAGTCCATCTTATGTGAATGGTTCTTCACCAATGAATGCGCCAAAGCATACCGCAAATGCATGGTTGAATTACAAATTTGAAGGTGCATTACGAGGTCTGGATATTGGTGCGGGTGTTTATTATGTTGGTGAAAGACCAGTGGATGAGTGGACTCAGAAATCCTTTACGGCTGGACATGTAAATAGTGTGCAGCCCGGTGAAAAGCCTTTCATGATGAAAGAGTACACAACTGTTGATGCGCAAATAGGTTACAATCTTAATAATAAATATAACTTAAGAGTATTCTTTAATAATATTTTCGATACGGTGGGGTATAATTCGTATTTCCGTGGTGGATATATCGATCAAATCAATCCTCGAAATATCGCAGTTCAGTTTAATTACAAGTTTTAGTAAATGCAATCGCCATTTCAATTTCGAAATGGCGATTTTTTCTCAGTTATTTAAGATGAAAAGCACCTTGTAAGAGGTGCTTTTTGTTTATTTCATATAGTATTCAAAATACAGACAGTTGCCCATCAGTTCTTTGACTTTTTCTGTATTGCGATAGTTTTGTTTTAGTTGTGCAAAATACGTTTTGTATTCTTTATTCTTCACTGCTAACAAATGGTCTTCACGCTTCTTCAGTCGTTCGCTCCAGTCCTCGCCTGTATAATCGATTTCAGGTTGTTTCATTTCCCATTGGTAGTATTTCCCTTGTTCAGCACTTGCTAATTGGAAAAGAATTTGCGCTTTCTGATCTTGGTTTGTCGCCGTTTTCAATGCCTTTTCGTAATATTTCATCGGAGTGTTGAAGTTATCAGGTCTTAAA
Organism: Kaistella sp. CFF1-2; assembly: GCF_059509915.1. Taxonomy (NCBI): domain Bacteria; kingdom Pseudomonadati; phylum Bacteroidota; class Flavobacteriia; order Flavobacteriales; family Weeksellaceae; genus Kaistella; species Kaistella sp. CFF1-2. The sequence continues at coordinate 294,631 of NZ_JCAKLF010000002.1, read as the reverse complement.
TATTGTTCCCAAGCGTAATTTTTATAGTACACAATTCGATTGTAATTTGTTCCCCAATCCCTGAACTTAGGCCCGTTAGAATTATCAATGTCCATCACAAACAAATGACGATAATAGCCAAGCTTGGACGTATTGTACAATACATTTCCGATAAGTTGATTGGCTTGAGCTGCTTTTTCATCGCTTCCATTTCCGATTTTTGATAATTCAACCAAAGCATTTGCAATTTCTAGTTTGTTCATGTTGGCTTTCACCATTGGAAATTGGCTCACAAATGGTTCTGCTTGCATGGTTTCATCGTCAGCACTTCCATAACTTACCATGGTGTTGTGACCAAACACAAGCCCAGGAATATTTTTGAATCCATTATAACCATCCGTTTTTTGTGGGACAATCTCGGATTTTTGAGTCTCCGTATTATAAAAATAATCGGGACCACGGCTAATTCCTGCAAAGTTTTGTGCTTTCTCATAATGCTTTTTCGCATTTAGGAAGTTTGCATTTTTCATTTCACCATCACCATAAATGATATTGAAAAACGCATTAACATCACCTACTTGATCCACATTGGAAGCGATAATGTTGGTTTCGAAATCATTTTTACCAGGTTTGTTCACAAAAGCTTCCACTTGTTTTACCAACTGTAAATCTGGGTTGGATTGTAGGCCTGAAAGTTTGTTGGACATTAAGAACGATTTTCCATGTTCGCCCTGCAAGAAATACCGATTGGCCAAAATATCTTGGATAAACTCACCTGTGGATGGTCTCATGGCTTCATAATCGTAGTTTCCTAAAGAATCTACAGCAGGCGTGGTTTCTTCTTTTGCAAATTCTTTTGGATAGGTACGATATAAATGCTGTTCAAATTCATTTGTAATTCTTGGTTGAGATACAATTTCGTTCAGCATTTTCATTTTATTCGTTTGGGCAAGGTACTCAGGATTTTTAGAGTTTATTTTAGATAAAATATCCGAACTTCCTTCGTAATCCTGCTTCATGAATTTTACATAAGCTAAAGCGATTTTCCAGTATTCATCTTGAGATTCATCTTGAGTTTTATCTAAAAACTTCTCTAAACTTTCTAAATAGTCTTTTTCTGTTGCTTTGGTGTCGTCTCCATTGTAATATTGGTTGTTATCAGTAAAAAACGGAATTCGATTTGGGTTGTTTAAAAGTTCTTTATCAGATGATTTAGATCCTGTTTCCGTGGTTCCTTTCTCTTTTTTAGAACTGAATAAATTTCTAAAGAAACGGACGATCTTGTCCCAAATGCCTAGCTTTTTTTCTTCTGCTTTAATTTCGGTAGTCGTTGTTCCTGTTTTAGCATCACCTTCAGATCCGACGCGGTAATCTGGATTGTAAAATGTGGGAAGATAGCTTCGCTCCAATTCGTTTATAGCTCGCGTTGCTAATACTTTCAACTCGTTCGAATTTGGGTCTATCGCATACATTTTTTCCATCATCGGTAACGGATTGTTAAAATCCTGATAGCCCAAAAGAAAATAAGCCATATTTTTTTCAGGATTGGTTTTTACTCGATTTAGCAAATCATCAAAGGATGCATGATCATAAAATGTCATCGATGTATAAGCACTTTCCTTCATCCAATTAGAGTGCAAAAAGACTTGAAAGAAATTCCAGTTGGCATCCTCTTTTTTTCCTAAGCCGCGCAAAGCTCCTGCATATTGATCCAAAGCCATGTAATACGGGATTCCTCGAGCAGAGATAGGTTCTACATATTTTTTAAAAGCATCAACGGCTTTTTGATATTGATGGGTGTAATGATTAAGACGCACCATTTGGAAACCGTACCGCTGCTTGATTTCTGGATTCTTCGCCTCATTATATAAAGATTCTAAAGCGACAATTGTTTTCGGATATTCCAAATCCGTTGCGTTTAGTGTATTTTCTGGCGCCGAATAAAAGGAGTCCGAAGGAGTTCCGCCACCGATATACATGAAAGGTTCCATGTATTTGGCTTCCATTAAATAATCAATAGCTTCGGCGTTTTTTTTGTAAAAACCTGTCCCCAATTTTTTAAGCAAAGGTCGATTGAATACGCCATCCCGCATCTGTCTCAGCTCGTCTAATGTGACCTCGTTGACCAATTCATTGGTTTGGTCGTAGGTTAACTGATTTCCAAAAAACGATTTCCAAGATTGGATATTATCATCATTAATTCTGAATTTATGAGGATAGTATTTGGAATCGTAGGTGAGAAGAAAAGGCGCATAGGCTTTTTCGGGAATTATGGTTTGGGTGAATAAATTAAAGTATTCATATTCCGGATCGTACCAAGCGCAGGCATCATAGGTTTGGTAGGTTGCGGCTACTAAAGCCAAACTTAAAATACACTTTTTCATCATTTTGGGATTTGGTTTTTAACAAATTTACGGTCTAATTGATAATATACTATATCGTAATTTTTTACTTTTTTATCAAGATATGCAGTTGTCTCTTTTAATTGATCTGCAGTTATTTCTTCTACTTTAATGTGAAATCCTTTATTAAGAAAGTATCCAAAATAGAAGCCATCTTTTTCAACTTCGGCTTCATTGGTGGAAATTCTCTTCAATCCATCTTTGCTTAAATCTTCAGACGATAGCGCATTGATGAGTTTATGCTTGCCAACATGATTGGTAATAATTCCCCACGAGTAAATGGGTAGTGCTATGCTCATGTTTTTAATAGGGTAGTCCTCTAGTTTTGCCGTATAGTTTTTCAGCAAAGAAAAATCCAATATCGAGTTTTTTGTTGAATTTTCTAAAGGTGACGAAGTGGAGTAGCACATGAGATATACTTTTTCCACGGGCGGAACCCCCATTGCTTTTTTGTCTTTTACTTGATGCAAACGTAAGGTGCTTGTAATTTCTTTTCCAGATTGTTTTTTCAACTCTTCAAGAAAAGCAAAATAATCCGCTTTTGTTCCAGCTGTCCAATCGCAATCGATTTGGATTTCATTGGATGTTTGAAGTTGCAATTCCGTATTTTTTTTCTGAATTAAATCCAAAATACTTTTCGCTAAAAACGGAATTTCATCTCGTTTAATATTAAGAAGCGACCGATTGGTTAAAAAGATAGTAGGAACAATTTTTTTATTGGTTTCGAAACTTTCATTTTTTGTAATCACGCCAACAGGTTGGAATTGACTTCCTATTTTATCAACATCAAAATAGCGAACGTAGAGAAAAGGAATTTCCGCTTCTGTTAATGCTTTTTTCTCCACTTCATCCAAAGCGAGTTTTGTTTTCCAATAATAATACGTGTGCTGGTGCTTCTTCGGCTCTGCACAGTGCAAGAGCAGGAAACAAAAACATAAACCAATAAGGTATTTCATAAGATAAAAATAGCATACTTTTTTCTTTAACGAAGACTTTTTCAGATTGTTTTGTATATTTCAATCCAAATTAGAAAATATATGAAACGAGGATTTCTTTTGACGTTGATGTTGTTCTTTGGGTTTACGGTTGCGCAACAAGAAAAAGTGGTGGACAAACTTATGACGGATTGGCATCACGCTGCTGCGGTTGCAGATTTTGATAGGTATTTTAATCCGATGCATGAAAAGTCTATTTACATGGGAACAGATGCAACAGAGCGTTGGACAAAATCCGAATTTATTTCTTTTGCTAAACCCTATTTTGATCGTACGAAGCGAAAGTCGGCTTGGGATTTTAAAGCGATTGATCGTCATGTGGTGATTTCAAAAGACGGAAAAACCGCTTGGGTAGATGAACTTCTGGAAGGACATATGAAGATTTGCAGAGGTTCTGGGGTTTTGGTTAAAGAAAAAAATGGTTGGAAGATCATTCAATATATATTATCGATGACTATTCCGAATAATAATACCACAGAAGTCGTAAAACTAAAAGCAGCCGAAGAGGATAAAGTGATTGAACGTTTTAAAAATAAAAAATAAATAGATTCTTTGGTTTAGAATAAAAAAGTGAAAGTCGACTCGGCTTTCACTTTTTTTGTTGACTTACATAATTTCACTCGAAAATTCCGTATCTCCTTAAAATTCAAAATATTTTGTAAAATTTATTTGCCGGTTTAGAAAATATTCTTACATTTGCACACTCATTTTAGGGGTGTAGTGTGCCTATATCAGACGTAGAAATCACGATCAACCGCCTAAAATGGTGAAAAACAAAGGATAAATTTTATTTTTTTATAAACAATGTCAGGATTAATTGGAAAGAAAATCGGTATGACTTCCCTGTTTGACGAAAACGGAAAAAATATTCCGTGTACTGTTATTCAGGCGGGGCCATGTGCGGTTTTACAGGTCAGAACCATTGAGAACGACGGCTACAAAGCTGTGCAGTTAGGTTTCGATGACAAGAGTGAGAAGAACGTTGGAAAAGCGTTAGTTGGCCATTTTAAAAAGGCTGGTTTTACTCCTAAAGCGAAGTTGGTAGAATTCTATAGAGAATTCGTTGATGAAGTGAAAGTAGGAGAAGAAGTGAAAGTTGACTTATTCAACGAAGGTGAATATGTTGACATTACAGGGACTTCAAAAGGTAAAGGATTCCAGGGGGTTGTGAAAAGACACAACTTTGGTGGGGTTATGCAAGCAACTCATGGACAGCACAACAGACTTAGAGCTCCAGGTTCTATCGGTGCTGGATCTGACCCTTCAAGAGTATTCAAAGGGATGAGAATGGCTGGAAGAATGGGAGGTAAGCAGGTAACTGTACAAAACCTTCAAGTGTTAAAAGTGGATCAAGAACAAAATCTTTTAGTAGTAAAAGGTGCTGTTCCGGGAGCTAAAAATTCTTATGTAATTATCAGAAAATGGAACTAGTAGTATTAAATACATCAGGAAAAGAAACCGGAAGAAAAGTAACTCTTGACGATGCAATATTCGGAATTGAGCCAAATCAGCACGCGGTTTACTTAGAAGTGAAACAATATCTTGCTGCTCAGCGTCAAGGTACACATAAAGCAAAAGAAAGAAGCGAGATTACTGCTTCTACAAAAAAGCTTAAGAAACAAAAAGGATCAGGATCTGCAAGATACGGTGATATCAAATCTCCAACTTTCAGAGGTGGAGGTAGAGTATTCGGTCCTAAACCAAGAGATTACAGATTCAAATTGAACAAAGCTCTTAAGAGATTGGCTAAGAAATCTGTTCTTTCTCAAAAAATGAGAGATAACTCTATTAAAGTATTAGAAGCATTCAACTTTGACGCTCCTAAAACAAAAGAATTCATCAACCTAAACAACGCGTTAGGATTTGAAGGTAAAAAATCTCTTTACATTTTAGCAGAAGCTAACAAAAACGTTTACTTGTCTTCAAGAAACTTGCCTAAAACAAAAGTAATGACTTATAACGAGATCAGTTCTTATGATTTAGTGCACGCTGGAGAGATTGTATTCTTAGAAGGTGCTATCGAGAAATTTCAAGAAAATTTAAAGAAATAAATCATGTCAGTAATTATTAAACCAGTTATTTCGGAAAAAGCAAATTACCTTACAGATTTGAGAGGGACGTATAGCTTCTTAGTGAATACTAAGGCTAACAAAATCCAGATCAAAGAAGCGGTAGAAGCGGCTTACGGTGTGAAAGTGGCAGAGGTAAATACAATGATTTACGCTCCTAAAGTTTCTTCAAAATACACGAAAAAAGGACTTCAAGTTGGGAAAACCAACAAATTGAAAAAAGCGGTAATTAAACTTCAAGAAGGAGAGGTTATCGATATTTTCGCTACAAATTAATTTAGTAATCATAAATAATAGTAATGTCTGTTAGAAAATTAAAACCTATCACCCCGGGACAGAGATTCAGAGTTGTAAACAATTTTGAAGAAATTACTACCAACAAACCAGAGAAGTCTCTAACAGTTGGTATTAGTAAGTCAGGTGGACGTAACCAAACTGGTAAAATGACCATGCGTTACACCGGAGGTGGACACAAAAAGAAATACAGAATTATCGACTTCAAAAGAAACAAATTTGATGTTACCGCTGAAGTTAAATCTGTAGAGTACGATCCAAACAGAACTGCTTTCATCGCTTTAGTAGAATACACAGACGGAGAGAAGAGATACATCATCGCTCCAAACGGTATCAAAGTAGGACAACAAGTAGTTTCAGGAGAAAGCGTAGAGCCTAACGTAGGTAACGCAATGAAATTGAAGAACATTCCATTGGGTACAGTTATCTCTTGTGTAGAACTTAGACCAGGTCAAGGAGCTATCCTTGCAAGATCTGCAGGTTCATCAGCACAGCTTACTTCTAGAGATGGAAAGTATGCAATCGTTAAATTGCCTTCAGGAGAATCAAGAATGATCCTTACTGAATGTGTAGCGATGATCGGATCGGTATCTAACTCGGATCACCAACTTACCGTTTCTGGTAAAGCAGGTAGAAGCAGATGGTTAGGTAGAAGACCAAGAACAAGACCAGTAGTAATGAACCCAGTTGATCACCCAATGGGAGGTGGTGAAGGACGTTCTTCAGGAGGTCACCCAAGATCTAGAAACGGTAAACCAGCTAAAGGTTACAAGACTAGAAAGAAAAACAAAGTGTCTAACCGTTACATCGTATCTAAAAGAAAATAATTATGGCAAGATCACTTAAGAAAGGACCATTCATTCATCACACTTTAGATAAGAAGGTTCAGGCAAATAAAGAGTCTGGTAAGAAGACAGTAATTAAAACTTGGTCTAGAGCATCTATGATTTCTCCAGACTTCGTAGGTGAAACTATCGCTGTTCACAACGGGAAAACTTTTGTTCCTGTATACGTAACAGAAAACATGGTAGGTCACAAGTTAGGCGAATTTTCTCCAACAAGATCTTTTAGAGGTCATGGTGGTAACAAAAATAAAGGAAGCAGATAATCATGGGATCAAGAAAACAAAATAGTGCAATCGCAAATAAAGAAGCGAACAAAGATGTTGTTAAAGCTTCATTAAACAATTGTCCTTCTTCTCCTAGAAAAATGAGATTAGTTGCTGATATCATCAGAGGAGAGCAAGTAGATAAGGCTCTTTATATCCTAAAATATTCTAAGAAAGACGCTTCAAACAAATTAGAAAAACTTCTTCTTTCTGCCATGGCAAACTGGCAGACAAAGAACGAAGGAGCTGATATTGAAGAAGCAAACCTTATCGTTAAAGAAATTTTCGTGGATAGCGCAAGACAATTGAAGAGACTAAGACCAGCTCCACAAGGTAGAGGGTATAGAATCAGAAAAAGATCAAACCACGTAACATTAATCTTAGGTAATAAAGAAAATTAATTCAAGGTATGGGACAGAAGACAAATCCAATTGGTAATAGATTAGGTATCATCAGAGGATGGGATTCTAACTGGTTTGGCGGAAACGATTATGGAGACAGAATCGCGGAAGACTACAAAATCAGAAGATACCTTGATGCGAGATTATCTAAAGGAGGAATTTCGAAAATCTATATCGAAAGAACTCTAAAATTAGTTACAGTAACAATTACAACAGCAAGACCAGGACTTATCATCGGTAAGGGAGGTCAAGAAGTTGATAAATTGAAAGAAGAGTTGAAGAAACTTACAGGTAAGGACATTCAAATCAACATCTTCGAAATCAAGAGACCAGAACTAGATGCAGTATTAGTTGCAGAAAGTATCGCTAAGCAAATTGAAAACCGTATCTCATACAGAAGAGCTGTGAAAATGGCTATCGCTTCAACAATGAGAATGGGTGCAGAAGGAATCAAAGTTCAAATCTCTGGTAGATTGAACGGAGCTGAAATGGCAAGATCAGAATCTTTCAAAGAAGGAAGAATCCCATTGTCAACGTTCAGAGCTGATATTGATTACCACTGGGCAGAAGCGAGTACTACCTATGGTAGACTTGGTGTGAAAGTTTGGATTATGAAAGGAGAAGTTTACGGTAAAAGAGACCTTACTCCACTAGTAGGACAACAACAAAAGAAATCTAACTCTGGAAGAAACGATAGAAACGAAAGAGGAGGAGATAGAAGACCAAGAAGAAACAATAATAATTAAAATTTTAGATTAGAAATTTTGAATTTTAAATTACCGTTACTTTTTTAAAATAAAAAAAATCTAAAATCTAAAATCTAAAATCTAAAATTTAGAAATTATGTTACAACCAAGAAGAACCAAGTTCCGTAAGATTCATAAAATGAAAATGAAGGGGATTGCTCAAAGAGGATCTCAACTTGCATACGGTACATTTGGTATTAAGGCTACAGAAGGTGCGTGGGTAACAGCTAGACAAATCGAAGCTGCCCGTATCGCTGCAACCAGATATATGAAAAGAGAAGGACAACTATGGATCAAAATATTCCCAGATAAGCCTATTACTAAAAAACCTGCCGAAGTACGTATGGGTAAAGGTAAAGGTGCTGTAGAATATTGGGTAGCTGTAGTAAAACCAGGTAAAGTAATGTTCGAAGTTGGAGGAGTTCCTTACGATGTAGCGAAAGAAGCTCTTAGACTTGCAGCACAGAAATTACCAATTGTTACGAAATTTATTGTTGCTAACGATTTTGTTAAACCTCTTTAATCTTTGAATAATGAAAACAGCTGAAATCAAAAATTTAAGCGCAGCGGATCTTCAAGCAAAATTGGCTGAAATTCAAGCAGAATACACTAAGTTGAAGCTTGCTCACAAAATTAGCCCAATCGAAAATCCAATTCAAATCAGAGATTTGAGAAAGACTATCGCGAGACTTAATACAGAATTAACTAACAAACAAGCGTAATTTCGTTTTACAATGGAAAGAAATTTAAGAAAAGAAAGAATCGGTGTTGTTTCCAGCAATAAAATGGAAAAAACCATTGTTGTTAGTGAAACAACTAAAGTAAAGCACCCACTGTACGGTAAATTCGTAATGAAAACCAAAAAGTACACGGCGCACGATGAGAACAATGAGTGTAACGAAGGTGACACAGTTCTTATCCAAGAAACTCGCCCAACGAGTAAGAGTAAAAGATGGAGATTAGTAAGAATCATTGAAAAAGCTAAGTAATAATGTTACAAACAGAATCAAGATTAAAAGTTGCTGATAACACAGGTGCTAAAGAAGTATTGGTTATCAGAGTTCTGGGAGGAACCAGAAGAAGATATGCTTCAGTTGGTGATAAAATCGTTGTTACTATCAAAGATTCTACACCATCAGGAAACGCTAAAAAAGGACAAGTTTCTAAAGCAGTAGTAGTACGTACTAAAAAAGCAGTAAGAAGAAAAGATGGATCTTACATCAAATTCGACGATAACGCTTGTGTACTTCTTAACGCTGCTGGAGAAATGAGAGGAACACGTGTTTTCGGACCAGTTGCTCGTGAGTTGAGAGACAAAGAATACATGAAGATTATTTCATTGGCTCCTGAAGTACTTTAATTTTTAAAATTTAGAAAAAAGATGACAAAAGTTAAAATCAAAAGAGGAGATAACGTAATCGTTACAACTGGAAAAAATAAAGGAAGTAAAGGTGAAGTTCTTGAAGTAATCAGAAAAGAAGGAAAAGATCCTAGAGTAATTGTTGCAGGTATCAACATCGTGAAAAAACACGTGAAGCCATCTGCACAAAGCCCTCAAGGTGGTATCGTAGAAAAAGAAGCTTCTTTACATATCTCTAACGTAGCATTGCTAGACAAAGCTGGGAAAGCTACCAAAGTTGGATACAAAGTAGAAGGTGATAAGAAAGTAAGAGTTGCGAAATCAACCGGTGAAACTTTATAATCAGTAAAAGACGATGGAATATATAGCAAGACCTAAAAAGGCATATAAAGAAAAAATTGTTCCTGCAATGATGGAAGAGTTTGGGTACAAGTCTATCATGCAAGTACCTAAATTACAGAAAATCGTTGTTTCACAAGGTTTAGGTGCAGCAACTGCTGACAAGAAAATTGTGGATTACGCTGTAGAGGAACTTACTGCAATTACAGGACAACAAGCTGTAGGTACAGTATCTAAAAAGGATGAGGCATATTTCAAATTAAGAAAAGGAATGCCAATTGGAGCTAGAGTAACGCTTAGAGGAAACCAAATGTATGAGTTCCTTGACAGATTAACAGCTTCTGCTCTTCCAAGAATTAGAGATTTCAACGGTATCAAAGCTGATGGTTTCGATGGTAGAGGTAACTATAACTTAGGTATCACAGAACAAATCATCTTCCCTGAGATCGTGATTGACAAAGTGAAAAAAATCCAAGGTATGGATATCACTTTCGTAACATCTGCAAATACAGATAAGGAAGCTAAGGCATTATTAACTCACTTCGGTTTACCATTCAAAAAGAACTAAGAAATGGCTAAAGAATCAATGAAAGCGCGTGAGCGCAAAAGAGAAGCACTAGTTGCAAAGTATGCTGCGAAAAGAAAAGCTTTGAAAGAAGCTGGTGACTACGAAGCATTACAAAAACTTCCTAAAAATGCATCTCCAGTAAGACTACACAACAGATGTAAACTTACAGGAAGACCAAGAGGATATATGAGAACGTTCGGACTTTCCAGAGTAACTTTCAGAGAAATGGCAAACAACGGTCTTATCCCAGGAGTTAAAAAAGCAAGTTGGTAACAATTTTGTAAACAAATCGAGGCAGTAAAGTTGGTTTGTCAAGATATAAGATGGACGATGTCAGATTACAGACATGTACCATTTGTCTGAAATCTGATATCTAAAATCTGAAGTCTAAATCAAAACTTGCTGTCATTAACCAATAATTTAAAATAAAGAAATGGTAACAGATCCAATTTCAGATTTCCTAACTAGAGTAAGGAACGCACAAAGCGCAGGCCACAAAGTGGTGGAAATTCCTGCATCAAAAATCAAAAAAGAGATTACTAAAATCCTTTTCGACCAAGGGTATATCTTGAACTTCAAGTTCGAAGATAACGCGGTACAAGGGATCATCAAAATCGCTTTGAAGTATGACAAGCAAACCAACAAACCAGCTATCAAGTCTATCCAAAGAGCTTCTAGACCGGGTTTAAGACAATACAAAGGTTCAGAAGAACTTCCAAGAGTATTGAACGGTTTAGGAGTAGCTATTATCTCAACTTCTAAAGGAGTTATGACAGATAAAAAAGCTAGACAAGAAAAAGTAGGCGGGGAGGTAATCTGCTATGTTTATTAATTTTTAATCAAAGGAAAATGTCAAGAATTGGTAAAGCAATTATAACGATTCCAGCTGGAGTTACTGTCACTGAAAAAGACGGTGTAGTAACTGTAAAAGGACCTAAAGGAGAACTTTCTCAGGAACTTAAAGAAGGAATTACGTTAGAACAAAAAGATGGCGAGCTTACAGTAAGCAGACCGTCAGACTCTAAGTCACATAAAGCTCTTCACGGTCTATACAGAGCACTTATCAACAACATGATTGTAGGTGCATCTGAAGGTTTCCAAAAGAAACTAGAACTAGTAGGAGTTGGTTATAGAGCATCTCACAGTGGTCAAAAACTGGAGTTGGCTCTAGGTTTCTCACACGGTATCGTGGTAGAACTGCCTACAGAAGTAGCAGTACTTACAGAAACTGAGAAAGGTAAAAACCCAATTATTACTTTAACATCGCACGATAAGCAACTTTTAGGAATGGTAGCTGCAAAGATCCGTTCTTTCAGAAAGCCTGAGCCGTACAAAGGAAAAGGTATCAAGTTCGTTGGTGAAATCTTGAGAAGAAAAGCTGGTAAATCTGCATAATAAATTTTAATACAATGGCTTTAAATAAATTAGAAAAAAGAAACAGAATTAAAAGAAGAGTTAGAGGAAAAATCTCTGGTTCTGCAGAATTGCCAAGACTATCTGTTTATAAAAGTAATAAGGAAATTTACGCTCAGTTAATTGATGATAAAGATGGTAAAACATTAGCATCAGCTTCATCAAGAGAAAAAGGCGTTGATGCGAAAGGTACTAAAGTAGAAATTTCTTCTGCAGTAGGTAAAGCAATTGCTGAAAAAGCAAAAGCAGCTGGTATCGAGAAAGTCGTATTCGACAGAAACGGATTTGTATATCACGGAAGAATCAAAGCTCTAGCAGACGGTGCAAGAGAAGGAGGTCTTCAATTCTAATCAATTAATTTCGGAAAAACATTATGTTAGGACTAGATAATATCGAAAAAGTAAAACCGGGAGGATTAGAATTAACAGATCGTCTCGTAGCTGTAAATAGAGTAACTAAAGTAACAAAAGGAGGTAGAGCTTTCGGATTTTCTGCTATCGTTGTAGTAGGAAACGAAGATGGAGTTATCGGTTTCGGATTAGGTAAATCTAAAGAAGTAGCTTCTGCAATTGCTAAGGCAGTAGAAGATGCTAAGAAAAACCTAGTGAACGTACCTGTAATGAACCACACGATCCCTCACCAAACTTCTGCTAGATACGGAGGTGCAGACATCTTCTTGAGACCAGCTTCTCACGGTACAGGGCTTATCGCCGGTGGTGCTGTAAGAGCGGTACTAGAATCTGCAGGTATTAAAGATATTCTTTCTAAATCTAAAGGATCTTCTAACCCACATAACGTAGTGAAAGCTACTTTCAAAGCGTTATTGGATATCAGAAGACCTGAAGAAATCGCTAGATTAAGAGGTGTTTCTTTAAGCAAAGTATTTAACGGTTAATAATTTGAACAATGGCAACAATTAAAGTAAAACAAGTAAGAAGCGCTATTGGGAGAACAAAAACCCAAAAAAGAACGCTTGAAGCATTAGGACTTAAAAAACTTCACCAAGTAGTAGAGCACGAAGCAACTCCTTCTATCTTAGGAATGGTTGCAGCAGTAAGCCACTTAGTAGAAGTTCAAAAATAAGACAATAGACGAAGAGAAGGGAGACTTTTAGAATCTTTAAGTCTCTAATCTCCACTCTTTTAATCTCAAATCTAAACGAAATGAATTTAAACAATATCAAACCTGCAAAAGGTGCTACACACAATTCCAAGAGAATTGGTAGAGGACAAGGATCCGGAAAAGGTGGTACTTCTACAAAAGGTCATAAAGGTCAGAAAGCAAGAGCTGGTTACTCAGAAAAAATCGGTTTCGAAGGTGGACAAATGCCTTTACAAAGAAGATTACCGAAATTCGGTTTCAACAATGTAAACAGAAAAGAATTTAGAGGAATCAACCTAGATACAATCCAAACTCTAATTGATACAAAAGACATCAAAGGTGATATCACAAAAGATGTATTAGTAGCAAACGGATTAGCATCTAAAAATGAGTCAGTAAAAATCTTAGGAAGAGGAGAATTGAAATCAGGTGTTTCTATCTCTGCTGACAAATTCACAAAATCTGCCGTAGAATTAATCGAAAAGGCAGGAGGTAAAGCAATTACTCTATAATATTCTATAATGAAAGGATTTATACAAACACTTAAAAACATTTGGAGTCTTAAAGAACTAAAAGATAAAATTCTTTTTACTTTAGGTCTTATCTTAGTGTATAGATTCGCATCATATATTTCACTACCTGCTATTAACATGGCAGAAGTAGGAAGTTTATTGGAACAATATAACAACCAAGGAGGCAGCAAACAAGGAGCTGGTCTCCTTGGTTTGCTTTCGTCTTTCACCGGAGGAGCATTCAGCCGGGCATCCATTATGGCGCTAGGGATCATGCCGTACATTTCGGCATCCATTATCGTTCAGTTGATGGGTATGGCCGTTCCGTATTTGCAGAAATTGCAAAAAGATGGAGAAAGTGGAAGAAACACATTAAACCAAATCACAAGATGGTTAACAATCGCAGTATGTTTGGTGCAAGCACCATCGTATTTGGGATCAATCACAGGATATTTCTTACCATACGCTCAGTTTTCACAAGCGTATTACGTAAATCCTGAGTCTATCATGTTCTGGTTACCAAGTATAGTTATCTTGGTTGCAGGATCGGTATTCGCAATGTGGTTAGGAGAAAAAATTACAGACAAAGGTATCGGAAACGGTATTTCTATCCTTATTATGGTTGGGATCTTGGCAGATCTTCCTGCAGCATTCGTTCAGGAATTTGCTACTCAAACAGGTAAAGGAGGTTTAGGAAACGTAATGATCCTTGTCGAGGTGTTGTTCTGGATGTTGGTAGTATTACTAGCAATTGTACTTTCAGTTGCCGTGAGAAAAATCCCAATTCAGTACGTAAGCCGTGCTCAAGCAAGAGGTGGTGTAAACCGTAACCTTATGCAAGGAGCTAGACAATGGATTCCTTTGAAAGTAAATGCAGCTGGGGTAATGCCAATTATCTTTGCGCAAGCATTAATGTTTGTTCCAGGACTATTAACCAATATTGATGAATCGAATACATTTTTTGCTGGTTTCAAGAACGTATTTAGCTGGCAATACAATGTGTTATTTGCATTATTAATTATCATTTTTACGTTTTTCTACACCGCAATCACGATTCCTGTGAATCAAATGGCGGATGATTTAAAGCGTAATGGTGGGCTTATTCCAAAGGTAAGACCAGGAAAAGAGACTGCTGATTATCTTGATGATATCCTATCAAAAATTACTTTGCCAGGTTCAATATTTTTAGCTATCTTTGCAGTCCTTCCGGCACTAGTGTACGGAACCCTCGTGCAAACGGACAGATTCGCCCTGTTTTTCGGCGGAACTTCGTTGTTGATCATGGTGGGCGTTATTATGGATACCGTTCAGCAAATTAATACGTATTTGTTGAATCATCATTATGACGGGTTAATGCAATCCAAATTATCAAGAACAAGCGGAACATAATATATGGCAAAGCAAAAACATATCGAACAAGACGGCGTTATTACGGAAGCACTTTCTAATGCGCAGTTTCGGGTAGAACTAGAAAATGGGCATATTCTTATTGCCCATATTTCTGGTAAAATGAGAATGCATTATATTAAATTGCTTCCTGGTGACAAAGTAAGGCTAGAAATGTCTCCTTACGATCTTACTAAAGGAAGGATCACTTTCAGATATTAGTTATCTGGATGAAATTTTATTTGAATACTTAAAAAGAAAATTACTCTCAAATGAAAGTTAGAGCATCAATTAAAAAAAGAAGTGCTGATTGCAAAATTGTACGTCGTAAAGGTGTGCTTTTCGTAATCAACAAGAAGAACCCAAAATTTAAACAAAGACAAGGCTAAAATTAAATTATGGCGAGAATTTCAGGTATTGATTTACCAAAAAACAAAAGAGGCGTTATCGGTTTAACTTACATCTACGGAATCGGAAGAAGTACTTCTTCTGAAATCTTGAAAGCAGCCGGTATCAGCGAAGACAAGAAAGTCAACGAATGGAATGACGATGAATTGGCTGCCATCAGAAACTACATCACTGAAAACGTAAAAGTTGAAGGTGAATTGCGTTCTGAAGTGCAATTGAACATCAAGCGATTGATGGACATAGGATGCCAACGAGGAATACGTCACAGACTAGGATTACCTTTAAGAGGCCAAAGAACGAAAAACAATTCTAGAACCCGAAAAGGAAGAAGAAAAACTGTTGCTAACAAGAAAAAAGCTAGTAAATAATCGTTAGGAATTATGGCAAAACAAACTAAAGTTGTAAAAAAGAGAAAAGTAAAAGTTGAAGCGATCGGGGAAGCACACATCCAAGCATCATTCAACAATATTATTATTTCTTTGACGAATAAAAACGGAGAGGTTATCTCTTGGGCGTCTGCCGGTAAAATGGGATTCAGAGGTTCTAAAAAGAATACTCCTTTCGCAGCTCAAATGGCAGCGGAAAACTGTGCAGCAGTTGCACACGAAGCTGGTCTTAGAAGAGTTAAGGTGTTCGTGAAAGGACCTGGAGCAGGTAGAGAATCTGCTATCAGATCTATTCACAATTCAGGAATTGAAGTTAGTGAAATCGTAGATGTGACTCCAATGCCACATAACGGTTGTAGACCACCTAAAAGAAGAAGAGTTTAATTTTTAGAATTATAACCATTATGGCAAGATATATTGGACCAAAAACTAAGATTGCTAGAAAATTCGGAGCAGCAATCTTCGGAGACGATAAAAACTTCGAAAGAAGAAAAAACCAACCACCAGGACAACACGGACCAAACAAAAGAAGAGGTGCGAAGAAGTCTGAATACGCAGTTCAGTTAGCTGAAAAGCAAAAAGCAAAATATACATACGGTATCCTAGAAAGACAATTTGCAAATCTTTTTGAGAAAGCAGACAGAAGTAAAGGAGTTACAGGTGAGGTACTTTTGCAATTATGTGAGTCTAGATTAGACAACGTAGTATACAGATTTGGATACTCAAAATCTAGAGCTGGTGCAAGACAGTTGGTTTCTCACAGACATATCACAGTAAACGGAGAGATCGTAAATATCCCTTCTTACTTATTGAAAGCTGGTGATGTGGTTGCAGTAAGAGAAAAATCAAAATCACTAGAAGTTGTAGCTGATGCTCTTGCATCAAAAGCAAACTACGAGTGGTTACAATTCAACGACGAGAAGAAAGAAGGAACTTTCATTTCTGCTCCTGAAAGAATCCAAATTCCGGAGGACATCAAAGAACAGTTGATCGTCGAACTATACTCTAAATAATTTTAATCTAAATTTTTGCTCAACCAACAATATGGCAATTTTACAATTCATAAAACCCGATAAAGTAATTCTACTTAACTCTGATGATTTCAAAGGACAATTTGAGTTCAGACCATTAGAGCCAGGTTTCGGTCTTACGATCGGTAATGCTTTGAGAAGAGTACTTCTTTCTTCTCTAGAAGGATATGCTATTTCATCTATCAAAATTGAAGGTGTAGAGCACGAGTTTTCAACCATACCAGGAGTTATTGAAGACGTTACTGAGATTATCTTGAACCTAAAGCAATTGCGTTTAAAAGCAAAAGCTGAAGGACAAGCTAATGAGCAAGTAAATGTTAAACTTTCTGGTAAAGAAACAGTGACAGCAGGAGATTTAGGAAGCACGATGGCTGGTTTTGAGGTTTTGAACCCTGAGCTTATTATCTGCAACTTGACAAAAGACGTTACTTTCGAGATTACTTTCAACATTGAAAAGGGAAGAGGTTATGTTCCTTCAGAACAAAACAAATCGAACAATGCTCCTATCGGAACTATTGCTATCGATTCTATTTTTACCCCAATCAAAAAAGTAAAGTATTCTGTTGAAAATTACCGTGTAGAGCAAAAAACAGACTACGAAAAACTTGTATTGGATATCGAAACTGACGGGTCTATCACTCCTCAGAACGCCCTTACAGAAGCTTCTAAGATCTTGATCTACCACTTCATGTTGTTCTCTGATGAGAGAATTACGTTGGAGACGGAAGCTGTAAAAGCATCAATCCAATACGACGAAGAAACTTTACATACAAGACAGCTTCTTAAAACTAAACTTGCCGATATGGATCTTTCTGTAAGAGCATTGAATTGTTTGAAAGCTGCTGAAGTAGAAACTCTTGGAGAGCTAGTTTCTTATAGTAAGTCTGATTTGATGAAATTCAGAAATTTCGGAAAGAAATCTTTGACAGAACTAGAAGAATTAGTGCATTCAAAAGGTCTTAACTTCGGTTTCGACGTAGCAAAATATAAATTAGACGCTGATAAATAATTAACAATGAGACACGGGAAAAAATTCAATCACTTAGGAAGAACTGCTTCTCACAGAAGCGCATTGCTTTCTAATATGGCTTGTTCTCTTATCGAGCATAAAAGAATCAACACTACTGTTGCAAAAGCGAAAGCTTTAAGAGTATATGTTGAACCTATTCTTACAAAAGCAAAAGAAGATACTACACATAATAGAAGAACAGTTTTCTCTTATTTACAAAGCAAAGAAGCGGTTACTGAATTATTCAGAACAGTTGCTCCTAAAATTGCAGAAAGAAATGGAGGATATACAAGAATCATCAAAACGGGATTCCGTCCAGGTGATGCTGCTGATACAGCTATTATCGAGTTAGTTGACTTCAACGAGCTTTACAACCCTAACGCTGAAGAGAAGAAAACAACAAGAAGAAGTAGAAAATCTACAACTGCTAAGAAAACCGAAGCTGTTGCAGAAGTTAAAGCTGAAGCTCCAGTTGAAAAAACAGAAGAGCCTAAAGCAGATTCTACTGAAGAAAAAACTGAAGAATAAGAATACGTATTCTCAGATATACAAAAAGCCACCTAATCTAGGTGGCTTTTTGTTTTGTTATACTTTTTTTGCTCTTTTTTCCTACCTTTCCTATTCTAAAATATAGGTATGTTTAAAACTCGATTTATTTTCTTGATGTTCGTTTTTATCGGATTATTTGCTTTTGCCCAAAAGAAGAAAGAAACTTTTGAAATTAAAGATGGTCACTTTTATTTGAATGGAAAACCAACACGTATTCTTTCAGGAGAATTGCATTATCCAAGAGTTCCGTCCCAATATTGGAAACATCGTTTAGAAATGATGAAAGCCATGGGACTGAATACGGTAACTACCTATGTTTTTTGGAACTATCATGAAGAAAGCCCAAACCAATGGAATTGGAGTGGCGAAAAGGATTTGAAACGTTTTATCAAGACAGCGCAAGAAGTTGGTTTGTATGTTATTCTTCGTCCAGGGCCATACGTTTGTGCGGAATGGGAGTTTGGAGGTTATCCGTGGTGGTTACAAAACATCGCTGGCTTAAAGATTCGCGAAGACAATGCGCAGTTTTTAGAGCAAACTAAAAAGTATTTAACACAATTGCATGGTCAAGTCAAGGATCTTCAGATTACCAATGGAGGTCCCGTGATAATGATTCAAGGGGAAAACGAGTTTGGTTCTTTCGTTGTTCAACGAAAAGACATTTCTTTGGAAAGCCATCGTGCTTACAACGCAAAAGTGATACAACAATTGCATGATTTAGGATTTACGGTTCCTATGTTTACATCCGATGGTTCATGGCTTTTTGAAGGCGGAACCGTTGTTGGTGCTTTACCAACCGCGAATGGCGAAAACGATATTGAAAAGCTTAAAAAAGTAGTGAACGAATATCATAACGGAAAAGGGCCATACATGGTTGCGGAGTTTTATCCGGGTTGGTTAGGGCATTGGGCAGAAAAATTCCCTCGAGTTGACGCCGGGAAAATCGCTCGTCAAACGGATAAATATCTCGCCAACGATGTTTCTTTTAATTACTATATGGTTCACGGCGGAACGAATTTCGGCTTTACAAGCGGAGCGAATTACGATAAAAACCATGATATTCAACCCGATTTAACTTCGTATGATTATGATGCACCAATTACGGAAGCGGGTTGGAGAACGCCAAAATACGACTCGATCCGAAATGTAATTGCGAAATATACCAAAGAGAAACTTCCAGAGGTTCCGAAACCCATATCGGTTATTGAAATTTCGAAAATTCACTTGACAAATGTGTATAGTTTATTGGCTTTTGCAGATAAAAAGGAGAAAATAAGCAACGACAAACCTTTAACTTTTGAACAACTGAATCAAGGTTATGGTTATGTTTTGTACCGCAAACATTTTAATCAACCTATTTCAGGGGCTTTAGATATTACAGGTTTACGTGATTATGCGACAATTTATGTAAATGGTGAAAAAGTAGGAGAGCTGAATCGATATTATAAGAATTATACGATGCCTATAGAAATTCCGTTCAATGCAACTTTAGAAATTTTGGTTGAAAATTGGGGTCGAATTAATTACGGCGCCAAAATCATTGAAAATACGAAAGGAATTGTTCTTCCAGTTAAAATTGATGATGTTGAACTTACTGGAGATTGGGAAATGGTAAAACTGCCGTTCGATGCTGAAATGCTGAATCCGTCGAAATTTGTAAAACTCAATTCAAAACAAATTGATGAGCAAAAGAACTTACCGGTTTTATATCAAGGAGAATTTACTTTGAATGACGTTGGTGATACTTTTTTGGATATGAGAGATTGGGGAAAAGGTTTGGTCTTTATCAACGGCAAAAATCTAGGGAGATTTTGGAAAGTTGGTCCGCAACAGACGTTGTACGTTCCTGGTGTTTGGTTGAAAAAAGGTAAAAATGAAATTGTTGTTTTCGATCAACTTAACGAAAAAGTTCACACCGAAATTTCAAGTATTAAAACACCTATTCTCGATGAGTTGAAACCCTAATACAATAAAAAAGCCCTCGCTTGAGGGCTTTTTTATTAGTTCTATGATGTGTGATTTGTTTAGAATCTCACTAAATCAATTTGCGTGTCTCCTTGGGTGATAATTAAAGAGTCGCCTTTAATTTCTGCACCAACGCCGTTTCTCTCGTATCTCGCTCCGTTTGCCGTCAACTCTTTTCGATCCAACTGGAACATATGATTATTCGCTTTAATTAGAATAACATTAGACTTATCGGTGTTGGTCAACGTAGCTGTTGCTCGGCTTCCATCGATTGCTTTATAGCCAATAATTACTTCTTTTTGTGTGTTATTAAGGTCTAAAGCCGAAGGTTCCGTTTGGATATTCGTTTCTACCGTTGGCAATTCTTCAGTAGAAATTGCACTTTTATTTCCTTCTTCTTTCTTTGTACAACTGATAGCAACTAAACCAACTATCGCTGCTGAAAATATGATTTTTTTCATATGAAATGGTTTTATAACGCTAAGGTACTTTTAATAAAGGAAATTTCCAATCCTGATGTAAATTAATTTTCATTAATTATGAATTTTTTCTATAATGTTTTTGGATATTATAGATTTTATGAATAATTTTATAGGTGAAAATTAATTCTATGTTCAAAGACTATTTTACTTTTAAGAATATCAAAGGAGATTTTTTCGGAGGTATCACGGCCGGGATTGTGGCGTTACCATTAGCATTAGCTTTTGGTGAGCAATCAGGATTGGGTGCTGCTGCCGGACTTTTCGGTGCCATTGCCATCGGTTTTTTCTCCTCATTATTCTGTTCTACAC
The DNA here is from genome assembly GCF_059509915.1 of Kaistella sp. CFF1-2. Lineage (NCBI taxonomy): Bacteria > Pseudomonadati > Bacteroidota > Flavobacteriia > Flavobacteriales > Weeksellaceae > Kaistella > Kaistella sp. CFF1-2. The sequence continues at coordinate 273,819 of NZ_JCAKLF010000002.1, read as the reverse complement.
AACCTCAAATTTCTGGACCAACCGCTCCGATGACGGCGGTAAGTGTGGTTGTTGTTTCCGAAATCGTCCAGAGTTTTAATGGCGATTTAGGAAGTGCGATGCCCGCCATTTTGAGTGTCTTCTTCCTCGCAGGGATTTTCCAGGTTCTCTTGGGGATTATCGGTGTTGGAAAATACATTAAATACATTCCGTATCCCGTGATTTCTGGATTTATGAACGGTATTGCCATTATTATTTTGATGGGTCAAATTTTCCCACTTTTAGGCTATGTGGCTAGTGAAGACAAAGCTTTGCTGGAAAAAAATATGGTTATTGCTGAATCTAATTTACTCGCAAAAGAATTTCAGAACTTAAGCAAAGATAAAACCATTGGCATTGATGATTTGGCTTTGTTTGAGTCGAAAATTAACGAAGTGAAGAATATTTCCCATGATGAAATTGTAAAAGAAGCACAAACGATTTCTAAAATGCAAGTGAAATCTCCCGCAGGAATTTTATCCAATATCGATCGTGGCTTGAAAAACATTAACTGGCTCGAATTCGCCTTTGTCGCTGGAACCGTTTTGGTGATTTATGGTTTCAAATATGTGCTGAATCTCTTGCCAAGCCGATTCAAATTTATCGATGCGTTAAAGAAAATGGCCTCATCCATTCCTGCAACGTTGATTGCTTTAGTTTTGGTGACAGCAATTGCGATTTATTTTAATTTTGATTTATATCGAATTCAAGAAATTCCAACCGGATTCCCGTTACCGCATTTAGAAATTTTCTCAGGTTTCAATTTAGGGTTGATAAAACCGTTTATTATGGCTGCAATTTCATTAGCGATGTTGGGATCTATTGACTCGTTACTGACGTCGGTGATCATTGATACCAAAGAAAAAACGCAGCACAATAGTGGAAAAGAATTGATTTCTCAAGGAATCGGAAATTCCATGGCGGCTTTCTTCGGAGGGATTCCCGGATCTAGTGCGACGATTCGTACGTTATTGAATTACAGTTCTGGTGGTAGAACGCGTCTTTCAGGGATTTTTGCTTCACTTTTATTGTTGAGTATTCTCTTGTTTTTTGCGCCAATTGCATCTAAAATTCCGTCTGCGGTTTTAGCAGGTGTTTTGATTACGGTTGGTGTTGGGATATTTGATTACCGTGGATTGAAAGCCATTCGAAAAATGCCTATTTGGGACGTAATCGTGATGATTGTAGTGATGCTACTAACGGTTTTCGTGGATTTGGTTATTGCCGTAGGTGTCGGTTTGGTGATTTCGGCATTGATTTTCATGAAGAAAATGGGTGATTTGAACACGAAAAAATCGCAAGTAATTTCATTTGACAATATTGAAGAACTTCCCTGGGATGATGAAAAAAGTATTTCCGATGATATTGCGAAAAGCATTTTTGTAAAACATTTGGAAGGGCCATTGTTCTTTGGTTATACTAACGATTTGCAACAACTCTACACGCAAATTCCAGAAGATGCACAATACGTAATTCTCAGAATGGACAAGGTGCCGTACGTGGATCAAAGTGGTTTGTACTCGTTGGAAGATATTATTATTGATCTCGAGAATAAAAATAAATGCGTTCTTATTGTTGGACTTCAAAAGCAGCCGGATTACTTGATGCGTAAAATCGAAATCATCCCAAATTTAATTGGCGAACATGAAAATTTTAAAACCTTTGACGCGTGTTTATTATGGATGAAAGAAGACATACAAAACAAAGCGAAAAATTAGAATACATTGCATAAGGCTACCTCAATTTTAAGTATCTTTGTGTAGTTAAAAAAATTAATGCATTATGAGTTATATTTCTTACATCGAAGCAAGACAGATTTTAGATTCTAGAGGAAATCCAACAATTGAAGTTGACGTTTTTACTGAAAGTGGGGCTATGGGCCGTGCTGCCGTTCCGTCGGGAGCATCAACAGGAGAACATGAAGCGGTAGAATTAAGAGACGGTGGATCCGATTTCTTAGGTAAAGGGGTTCTAAAAGCCGTAGAAAATGTAAGAGAAGTAATTGCTCCAGAAATCGTTGGGATTTCCGTTTTCGAACAAAACCTAGTCGATCAAATTATGATTGAGGTCGATGGAACATCTAACAAAGGAAATTTGGGTGCTAACGCTATTTTAGGAGTTTCTTTGGCGGTTGCAAAAGCAGCAGCAGCCGAATTGAGATTGCCTTTGTACAAATACGTTGGTGGTGTTAATGCAAACACGCTTCCCGTTCCAATGATGAACGTAATTAACGGAGGTTCACACTCGGATGCACCAATTGCATTCCAAGAATTTATGGTAATGCCAGTGAAGGCAGATTCGTTTTCTCACGCATTGAGAAAAGGAACGGAGATTTTCCATAATTTGAAGTCAATTCTTCACGGAAGAGGACTTTCAACAGCGGTTGGTGACGAAGGAGGTTTTGCGCCAACATTTGCGGGAACAGAAGATGCTTTGGATACGTTACTTCAAGCGATTGAAAAAGCTGGATACAAGCCAGGTGATGATGTGATGATCGCTTTGGACTGTGCGGCTTCAGAATTCTACAAAGATGGCATTTACGATTATAGAAAATTCCAAACTCCAGATTCAGCACAATTCAACAGAAGTGAGCAAGTGAATTATTTGGCTGAATTGGCTGCAAAATATCCGATTATCTCAATTGAAGATGGTATGCATGAAGACGATTGGGAAGGATGGAAAATGCTTACGGACAAAATCGGAGACCGCGTTCAGTTGGTTGGAGACGATTTATTCGTAACAAACGTAGAAAGACTTTCTAGAGGAATCAAAGAAGATATCGCAAACTCAATTCTAGTAAAAGTAAACCAAATTGGTTCACTTTCTGAAACGATGGCAGCGGTACAAATGGCTCAGAACAACAAGTATACATCGGTTATGTCTCACAGATCTGGTGAAACAGAAGATGCTACAATTGCTGATTTAGCGGTAGCGATGAACTGTGGACAAATCAAAACAGGTTCTGCTTCACGTTCAGATAGAATGGCGAAATACAATCAATTGATTAGAATTGAAGAGGCTTTAGGTGAAACCGCAATTTTTCCAGGTCTTGACGCCTTCAAAATTAACAGATAATTCATATTGAATTTTATATGCAAAGCATTCGAAATAATTCGGATGCTTTTTTTATTTTTCATCTAATTTTAGGGCATTTTAAGTTGTATTTGCTCAGAAATGATTTCGTTTCAAACCAAATTAAACTTATAGATTTTTTTTATCATGATATACTAAAGAATCTCATTTGACAATACGTGTCAAAATGCTTATATTTAACGAATAAAATATTAACAAATGTCAGATAATAAAGTCGTATTGAACTATGATGGGAAATCATTCGAATATCCTATTGTAGATAGCACACTTGGAGATCGTGGAATCGATATTTCGAAGCTTAGAGATCAAACTGGTTTAATTACTTTAGATCTTGGATATAAAAATACCGGAGCTACGTTAAGTGATATCACCTATTTGGATGGTGATAAAGGAGAATTGTATTACAGAGGATATCCTATCGAGCAAATTGCTGAGAAATCGAATTTTACAGAAGTAATGTATTTGTTACTTCACGGTGAATTGCCAACAGAAAGTCAATTTACTTCTTTCGATAAAGGAATCAAAAAATACAATTTCGTTGCAGACGAAATGAAGAAAATTCTTGACGTTTTCCCTCGTTCTGCTCACCCTATGGGAGTTCTTTCTTCGCTTACATCTGCGTTAACGGCTTTCAACCCAAAAGCAGTAAACGTAAATTCTAAAGAAGAAATGGATCACGCAGCAGAATTAATGCTTGCTAAATTCTCTCACCTTTGTGCTTGGACTTACAGAAAAACTCAAGGTTTACCAATCAACCACGGCGATAACAGCTTAAGCTATGTAGAAAACTTCTACAGAATGGCTTTCAGATTACCAAACGAAGAGTTTGTTATGGATCCAGTTGTTGTTGATGCTTTAGATAAATTATTAATTCTTCATGCTGATCATGAGCAAAACTGTTCTACTTCTACTGTAAGAATGGTAGGTTCTGCACATACTGGATTATTCGCTTCTATTTCTGCGGGTGTTTCTGCACTTTGGGGGCCACTTCACGGTGGTGCAAACCAAGCAGTAATCGAAATGCTAGAAATGATCGAAGCGGATGGTGGAGATGTTGCTAAATGGGTAGAAAAAGCGAAAAACAAAGAAGATAACTTCCGTTTGATGGGCTTCGGACACCGAGTTTACAAAAACTTCGATCCAAGAGCGAAAATCATCAAAAAAGCGGCTGATGATATCCTTAACGCATTAGGAATTCACGACAAAGCTTTAGATATCGCAATGCAATTAGAAAAAGTAGCGTTAGAAGACGATTACTTCGTATCTAGAAAATTGTATCCAAACGTAGATTTCTACTCAGGAATTATCTACAGAGCATTAGGAATTCCAACTGAAATGTTTACCGTAATGTTTGCATTAGGAAGACTTCCAGGGTGGATTTCTCAATGGAAAGAAATGAGACTTCACGGAGACCCAATTGGTCGTCCAAGACAAGTTTATCAAGGAGCAGGAGTACGTGATTATGTTTCTATGGAAGCAAGATAATTTTACTCTTACTAAATATAAAACTCCCCAATTTGGGGAGTTTTTTTATGCAGTTTGTATGGCTTTTTTCTCGTTTCGCCGATTGGATAAGACATTCAGCAAAACTCCGCTAAGAATAAATACAATTCCGATGAGTAGATTGGTCGTGAACTCTTCTTGAAAAAATAAAACACTTACCGCAACAGCGATCACGGGTTCTAAAGCGCCCATAATTGCCGTTGGTGTTGATCCGATGTACTGTATCGCAATCACCAAAGCAACACTTGAAATTAACGTGGTTACAAAAGCAAATACAACTAAGTTTATCAAAATCGATGTGTTCGGAACCATTAAAGAATCGCCTTTAATTGAAGATTTTACTAAAAAATAGAATGCCGTAAAAAGCATGGAATAAAATGAAAGTTTGAATCCGTTCATTGCCAATCCGCCTTTATTCACAATAATCATATATAAAGCATACGCCAAAGCGCTAAACATAACGATTCCCAATCCAGTATAATTGAGCTCGAAAGAGCCTTCCTTCAAACAAAGTACTAAGACCCCAATAAAAGCTAAAATCAATGAAATAATGCCCATTTTGCTAAGCTTTTCCTTATACACAAAAAACATAATCAAAGCCACCAAAACAGGATAAACGAACAAAACGGTTGAAGCGATTCCCGCCGAAAGATAGTCGTAACCGATGAATAAAAATTCGGATGATAATGCATAGCAAAGTCCTAATATTGCTAATACTCCTAATTCCTTTTTGTTGATTTTCAAACTTATTTTTTTCGACAATAAGTAAACACCGACCATTAAAGCAGAAAATAAAAACCGATAAAAAAGCGTTACATCCATAGAGAATTGTATCCGCTTCAGTGGTAAAATAAAAATCGGGATTAACCCGAATGAAATGGCAGAAATTGTGGCGATAATGTAGCCTTTTGTTTTCATAAATTGATTTCAATCGGCAAAGGTACAGCTTGCTTTTGGGTTTCCCAAACAACGCATGCTCTTGAATTTTTAAAGTTGAAATTTGGATAATTCTTCCATAAAATAGGAAATATTAAGATGGAAAGTTTAGGATTTAAAAATCCATTGAAAAAAAGCTAAACAAAATGATGACAATTCTAGATTTTAACGCTCTTAAAATTCATTTTTGAGTGCTTTTTATAAACTATATTTGCTTTTGAGGAAAGAATCTATGAAACTGAACATTACGAACGAAACTGGAAAACTAAAATCTGTTGTACTCGGCCAGCCCAATTCTATTGGTGGAACGCCTTCTTTAGAGGAAAGTTATGATGCTAAATCGTATTACGCGATTGAAAACGGAATCTACCCAAAGGAAGAATCTGTTCTTGAAGAAATGAATGCTTTTGAGGAAGTTTTGAAAAAATACGGTGTCAAAGTGCATCGTCCGAGCATCATTGAAAATTACAACCAAGTATTTTCGCGTGATGTTGCGTTTGTAATTGATGATAAAATGATCATTTCTAACGTCATCAAAGATCGGGCAGATGAGCAAGATGCTTATCGCAAGATTTTTGAAATGGTGGAGTGGCGAAAAATCATTAACCTTCCCGAAAAAGCCCATGTAGAAGGTGGCGATGTTATTGTTTGGAATGACTTTTTGTTTGTAGGAACGTGTTATTCGGAAGATTATCGAAATTTTAAAACAGCGCGAACCAACGAATATTCGATTGATATATTAAAAGAATATTTTCCAAAGAAAAGAATCATTGACTTTGATTTGAAAAAGAACGATACCAATCCGCATGAGGGAATATTGCATTTGGATTGTACATTCAACCCAATTGGGACCGATAAGTGTATTTTATATAAAAATGGTTTCGTTGATGAAAGCGACAGCCATCTGATTGTCGATATTTTTGGACAGGAAAATGTTTTTGAAGTGACCGATGAAGAAATGTTCGAGATGGTTCCTAATGTCTTTTCTATTTCACCCAATGTTGTGGTTTCTGATGTTCGTTTTAAACGAATGAATCAGTTTTTGAGAGAAGAATGGGGTTTTACTGTTGAAGAAATTCCATACGTTGAGATTTCTAAAATGGGCGGTTTGCTTCGCTGTTCAACAATGCCATTGGTACGGGAATAATAAGACCATATTAAGCTAAAATAGAAAGGCTGCTCAGATTCTGGGCAGCCTTTCACTTGTGTTACTAGTATGATTATTGTAACGTAAATTTCACTTTTGTTTTAATCGCATCGGATGCGTTTCCGATCGAAGCTTCAAATTCTCCTGGTTCGGCAACCCATTCGTGCTTTTTATCGTCGAAATAACTTAGCGCCGCTTTATCGATTGTAAAGCTTACTTCTTTCGATTCACCTGGATTTAAGAAAACTTTTTCAAAACCTTTTAACTCTTTAGTTGGTCTTAAGACTGATGATTTCAAATCGCTGATGTACAACTGAGCAACTTCGGCACCTGCTTTTTTACCCGTATTTTTCACGGTAACTCGGAAGGTGATTTGGTCGTTTTGCGTCATTTTTGATTTATCCGCACTCGCTTTTCCGAATTCAAAACTTGTGTAGCTTAATCCATGACCAAATGCAAACTGAGGTTTGATATTTTTGGTGTCATGCCATCTATAACCCACCAAAATTCCTTCGTTGTAGGTAATATTGATGATGTTCTTTTGATCTTTTCCTTTGCCAGCCGCCAATTCTGCTTTGTTTCCAGGATATTCTCCCATCGTGTGGGCAGCGTTGTCCGAAAGCTTAACTGGAAAAGTAAATGGTAATTTTCCTGAAGGGTTTGCATCACCCGCCAAAATGGAAGCTAATGAATTTCCCGCTTCAGAACCTAGATACCATCCTTGAACAACCGCAGGAACTTCTTTTACCCAAGGCATCGTTACGGCATTTCCGGTAATTAGTACAACTGCTAGGTTTTTGTTTGCTTTAGCTAATTCAGCAATTAACTTATCTTGCGCGTAAGGAAGATCCATGCTTTTTCTATCGTTTCCTTCACTATCTTGGAAATCGGCTTTATTTAAACCTCCAACGAAAACAACGAAATCTGCATTTTTCGCAACATCAACTGCTTCACGAATCAACTCAGCTTCCGAACGACTGTCTTTTAGATCTTGTCCGGATTTAACTCCATTGTATTCGCCACCAACGTCTCCAACGTAGCCTCTCGCATAGACAACCTCGGTTTGTTTCCCGAAACGATCTTTGATTCCGTCTAGTGGTAACGTTTCGTATTTTACTTTTAATGAAGAAGAACCTCCACCAACAGTCATCATTTTAATAGCGTTTTCACCGATTACGGCGATTTTCTTGGTTTTAGAAAGATCGATTGGTAATACATTTTTATCGTTTTTCAAAAGAACAATTCCTTCTTCACCGATATGTTTTGCAACCGCTTTGTGCTCTTCCGAAGCGATGTTTCCGAAAGGCTTATTTCGGTTCATCGTCGTGTTGTAAGCCAAACGCATAATTCGTCTTACTTTGTCATCCAATTCTTTGGTTCCTACTTTTCCTTCTTTGATTAATTTCAAATATGGTTGTGCTAGATAGTAATTGTCATATGCGTTACTTGTTCCTTCAGAAAGACCATTCGTCCAACTTCCGAATTCCATATCCAATCCATTGGTAATGGCTTGTTCGGTATCGTTTGCTGCTCCCCAATCGGAAACAACCACACCTTTATATTTCCATTCTCCTTTCAGAATGTCGTTAATCAGGTATTTATTGTGGCTGGCAATTTGTCCTTTATAGTAATCGTAAGCACCCATAATTGTCCAAGAATCTCCTTCTGTTACCGCTGCTTTAAACGGTGGGAGGTAGATTTCGTACAAAGCACGATCATCAACAGTAACATTACTTGTATGACGGAACATTTCCTGGTTGTTCATTGCAAAATGCTTCACACTGGTTGCAACTCCGTTAGACTGTACTCCTTTGATGTATGGCACGACCATCTTAGAAGACAAATACGGATCTTCACCCATATATTCGAAGTTTCTACCGTTTAGTGGTGTTCTGTAAATATTAACACCTGGACCTAGAAGAATGTCTTTTTTACGGTAGCGAGCTTCTTCTCCAAGAGCTTTTCCGTAGTTCCAAGACATCGTTTTATTCCACGTTGCAGCAAGAGCTGTTAAGGCAGGGTAGGCGATGATGGAGTCGTTTGTCCAGCCTGCTTGATCCCATTCATCCCACATTACTTCCGGGCGAACTCCGTGAGGTCCATCGGTAGCCCAAAATTCAGGAATTCCTAATCTAGGAACACCATGTGACGAAAATTTGGATTGCGCATGTGTTAATCCTATTTTTTCTTCCAAAGTCATACGAGACAACGCGTCTTCTATTCTTTGCTCTACAGGTTTCGTTTCATCTAAATAAATAGGAACTTTCGTCTGCTGGGCATAAACCGAGTAAGTTGCCACAGTAAGTAAAGAGGTCAGAATAATTTTCTTAAACATATCCGAGTTTTTTCATTAATCGGGTTAAAGATAATAAAAAAAATCAAATGTCTCAATTTGAGATAATAAAAATTTTAAAATGTGAAATTTAGCCTAAACTAGGGCTGAAAAGGCGATTGTAATGCTTTACTTTTTGAGAATATAATCGTTAAGTGTTCTAATTTTAAATTCCGAAATAGGCTCTTGAGCTGTGATGACTTTTGCTTTTCCCGGAATCAATGTAAAGAAATTGTCATCAAAATTGGTCATTTTGTTGGTTTCAACATGCACATCTTTCGCAACAACATTCGAAGTTAGTTTTAGTGTTTTTGCATCGATACGCTCCACTTTTACTTGAGCTTTTTCAAGCTTTAAATCCTTCGGTTTCGCTGGAAAATAGTCGAAATAGTATGTTTCTTTAGTAGACGTTTCTATTTCAACAGAAATCAACATATTCGTTGGATCGTAATTCGGAATTTCATTTCTCACAATCGTTTCTAAAGTGAAAACTCCTAGCGCATACGTTTCGCGAACATGTCGTTTTGTATAAACCGTTTTGCCTTTTAAATCTTGAATTTGAATGTCAAATTTTATCAATTGATCTTTATTCAAATCGTTATTTATTTGAATGCTAATTCCTTTTTCATCCACTTTGAACTTCGCAAAAACATCTTGAAAAAGTCGCTTCGCGGAATAATGCGATGCTTTTCTATTGTTGTAAAAATCAATGCTGCTCCACGAAGTAACTGGCCAAACGTCGTTCAATTGCCAGTACAACGTTCCCATATTAAATGGTTTCTTTCCGCGATGCGCTTGTACAGCGATTTCTAATCCGCGGGCTTGTAAAAGTTGGGAGATATAGGCATAATCTTCGAATTGATCGGGCACAGGGTAATCCCGCTCCATATATTCTCGAATAGTTTCGTAGCCCGTTTTATGTTTTTGATGGTTTTTAATTCCTGGATCACCCCATTGAAGATTGGAGGAAATTTGCGTTAAAGTCTTTATCGGAGGCATTCCTTGGAAGCCGTATTCACTTACAAAACGCCCTGTTTTTTCTTCATATTTTTCGAAAGGCTCCTTTCCCCACCAAACGCCCCAATAATGAACATCGCCTTCTTGGTAGGATTTTTCTCGGCCCCAACCGTTTTTTGGTGAACTTTGCCAATACAAAGGTTTTTCGGGATAAACTTCGGCTAAAGTTTGCGGAATTATTTCGCGGAATGTTTTCACATAATCATTCCAAATTTTTGTAGAATCTTGCTTCGAATAATTGAATTGTTTTTGCCATCCCCAATTATGCCAGCCTTCGTCATTCTCATTATTACCGCACCAAATGGCTAAGCTTGCATGGTTTTGCAATCGTTTTGCATTATCAATTACTTCATGTTTTACATTATCCAAAAAAGCGTCGTCGCCAGGATACATGGTGCATGCAAATGCAAAATCCTGCCAAACCAAAATTCCGTTTTCATCACAAAGATTGTAGAATTCATCGTCTTCGTAAATTCCGCCTCCCCAAACACGAAGCATATTCATGTTCGCAAATACCGCTTCATCGATTAATTTTTGATAGTCTTTTTTCGTCACATTGGGTAAAAAACTATGCAGCGGAATAGTATTCGCTCCTTTAATATAAACAGGAACGCCGTTGAGTTCAAAATAAAAGCCAACGCCTTTATCGTCTGGTTTTTCAATGAGTTTGATATCTCGAATTCCAATTTTCAATTTTCGCTCATCCAAAAGCTGATTGCCTTTTTTCAACTGAATGGAATACGAATACAGATGAGGTTCGCCCAAACCTTTAGACCACCAAAGTTTTGGATTTTTAATTTCGATAGGAACGGAAACGGTCTCAAGCCCCTTTTTTAAAGGAATATTCTTTTTGGTTTCATTTATTTGAAGCGTATAATTTCCTTCTTTTTCAACTTGAATTTGAGTTTTGAAGGTAAGTTGCGCTGCATTTTTTTCAATTTTTTGAGAATGTCCGATGGATTCTATTTGCGCATTTTTGATGAATTCTAAACGCACAGGTTTCAAAATTCCTGCAGTAACAAATCGCGGTCCCCAATCCCAACCAAACTGATATTGGGCTTTTCTAACAAATACGCGTTCGCCTTCGGGAATTTCGTACGGAAGTTTTTTTGCAGCTTCTTTTCCTTTTTTTACAGCAGATTCAAATCGAATTTCCAACGAATTATTTCCTTCTTTTAGCAAGGGCTTGATTTCCTTTTGCCACGTTCGGAACATATTATTTGCTGAAATAATTTTTTGACCATTCAAATAAACATCCGCATACGTGTCCAAACCCTCGAATACAAGCTTGATGGCATCGTTTTGAAAGTCCGATTTTGAAATTCGAAAAGAGGTTTTATAAATCCAGTTTTCATTTTCAATCCATTGAAGTTTTTGCTCGTTATCCGAATAATACGGATCTGGAATTTGGTTGTTTTTAAATAAATCTGTGTGAACCGTTCCGGGAACGGAAGCGGGAAGAATTTTTGCTTTTCCTTCTTGCTGAAAAGTCCATTTTTCATGTCCTAAATTTTTAGTTTTTACTTGGCTAAATAAAAACAATGAGCAAAATAGGGTAATTAGCGAAAGGAAAAGCTTTAGCTTCATTCTTCAATAGATTTTTTTAGGTTTTTAATTTCGGCAACGTTGGTGAAACTTTCGTACGGTAAAATCGCGGAAGAATGGTAACGTCCTCCTTTGGTAACATCCATTAATTCTAAAATATTAGACGAACGTACACCGCCACCGATTAAGATTTTAATTTTGTCATCAAAGTCTGAAATCAGTTTTGCTAAGGTTTCTTTTCCTTCAATCGCCGAATTTTTTCCACCGGAAGTAAGAACTTCTTTAAATCCAATTTTAATTAAGGTTTTAGTCGCCTCGAAAATTTCAGGCGTACGATCGATAGCGCGGTGGAAAACACAGGTTGTGTCTCCCGCCAAATCCACTAAAATTTGATTCTTTTCTTGATCGATAAACTGATGATGAGTTAAAATTCCGAACACAAAACCATCTGCTCCCGCATTTTTAAATTCGAGAATATCGTTTTGCATTTGAATGAATTCGGCATCGTTGTAGAAAAATGGTCCACCACTTGGCCGAATCATCACATGAATCGGTTTGTCATACTTACTTCGTAAATATCTGAATTCCTCAATGCTGGGCGTTGTTCCACCAGCGGAGACATCGGCACAAAACTCAATACGATCCGCAACGGATTGCAGCGCTAGTTCGGCAGACGTTATTTCAAAACAGGCTATTTCTAACATTTAAATTAAGTTTTTAGAAGGGAATAATTGGTTTGCTTTTTTGTCATGAACTGCGTAATTAAAGCCTTTTTGAAGGCAAAAAGCGCCATGTTCCCCTTGTTTATTCAAAGCAATGAATCCGATTTGAATGTCTTTCGGATCTTTACCTCTTTGAATGATAAATTTATGAATTCTTCGGACAGCTTCCTCACAAGCGGCTTGCGGATTTTTCCCTTGACGCATTAATTCGACCACCAAATGGGTTCCACATGTTCGGATTACTTCTTCACCATGACCCGTTGCGGTCGCGGCGCCAACTTCATTATCGACGTACAAACCCGCTCCAATAATGGGCGAATCTCCAACACGACCGTGCATTTTGAACGCCATACCGCTCGTTGTACAAGCGCCTGAAAGATTTCCTTTATCATCAATAGCGATCATCCCAATCGTATCGTGATTTTCAATATTTACAATGGGTTTATATTCGGAAGTTTTCAACCATTCCTTCCATTCCTTTTCTGACTCTGCAGTGAGTAAGTTTTCTTTTTTGAATCCTTGCGAAATGGCAAATTCATACGCGCCATCACCTACAAGCATCACATGCGGTGTCTTTTCCATGACCGCACGCGCTACCGAAATTGGATTTTTAATATGTTCCAAAGCTGCAACCGAACCAATGTTCGCATTTTCATCCATAATACAAGCATCCAAAGTTACTTTGCCATCGCGATCGGGTCGCCCGCCGTAACCGACACTTCGTTCTGTTGGATCATTTTCTGTAAGCATAACACCTTTTTCAACAGCATCTAATGCTCGTCCACCTTTTTCCAACACTTTCCAAGCTTCTTTGTTGGCTTCCAAACCGAAATCCCATGTCGAAAGAACCACTGGCTTTCGCACGGTTTTTGGTTTTGTTATTTTTCCTAGACTAGAATTAGCAAAAAGCTCCAATGGATTTAGAACTATCGCTGATGATAATAATGCCGTATGTTTAATGAATTTTCGTCGGTTTGAACTCATGGTGTCATTTTAAATGTAAGCTAAAACAAATATCAATATAATGTCTGATTATGCAAAATATATTCAACAAATCATATTACTAATCGTATCAAATCAATTGTTTTTTTGTTAAATTCAAATTTCGAAAACTAAATTTTTGATGATGAATATCAAAACTATCCTATTCCCCGTGTTTATTGTTCTTGCTACTTTTCAAATTTCTTGTAAAAAAGCGGAGCAAAAGATTTTGGAAACGTACGCAACTAAAACGGATTCAACGAAAATTGATGCTAACGCAGGTGACGTAATTTCGACACACGCGCCGAAAGTTTATGATTTTAAATATCTGGAAATGGAAAATGTTTTAGTGAATGGTCATAAAGTGTATTTAGATAAAAAGGAATTCGATGCCTTGTACAAAAACAAAATTGACTCTACCAAAACGGATATTTGGGAATGCGGAACTCCTTTTGAATGGTTGGATGAAAAATGGATGGCTCAAAAGTACGGGCCAAAATCGGAGTTGGGAGACCTTCCAAATTTTGACGGAAAGATAACAACGATATATGGTAAAAACATCGAGTTTACGACCAATGATCACATGGTTTTGCTCAATAGTGGGAACGTGGAAAGCAATTCATTTCATATTGTTTCGCACAACATAACGTTGGATAAAAATACCAAGCTAAAGGATTTTAAAAAGCTTTTCCCCAAAGGAGATTATTATGTTTTAGAAGACTCGGATGAAATGCATGCTCGATTTTCAATTGGTAAAAATGATGTGGAAGATGCTTTTCATTTAGTTTTTAAAAATGGAAACTTAGAGTTAGTTACTTTATGGTGGCTTTTATGCTAAAATTAGGTTGAAACTAAAGATGAAATTAATAAAAAACACTAAAGAATTCCTGAGAAAAATAGGTTTTCCAATACTTGGATTGGCTTTACTAGCTTGTGAAGCGAAGGAAGGAAAACAGACCGAAGTGGAAAACGCCTCTGAGCTAAAAACACAAATTATTCATGAGATTGCAAAGACAATGTCACCGAAAGACACATTGTTTTTAGTGAATGAAAGGACAGTTGGAGTTTGCGGTAACGATGACCGATATGATGGGGTAACGACTCCCGAAGAACGATTTGAAGAACTTAAATACATTAAGGAAAATCCGTATTTCATCGATCTTGCGACCGGTTTTGATGAACAGTATTCAATTAATGGAAAAACAATTTTTGTCGGTCACGGTTTTGATGATGAATTTACTTCTGCAACACATCATTTTTACAACGATTCATTAAAAATCAAGAAAACGGTGCACGACATTCATCCTTTAAAAGTTACAAAAGACAGCGTTGAAATCCTTATCCAAAATTATTCGGATAGTCAAGATTTTAAACAATTACTTTTCGTAAAACGTAATTCTAGTTGGGAAAAGCGATAAGTTTTTTTAATCTTTTAATTCACTGAAATTTCATCGACAAAAAGCCAAGCTTTGTTTTCTGCTCCAGGCATTCCTTTCGGGATCACACCAAAGTTGGAAACAATAACTTTTACATATCGAGCCGTAGTTTTCGGCAGGTTGATTTCGATTTTTCCTTTTGCATTTTGAATTTCATTTGCTTCAACGACTTTTATCGTTTTAAAGTTTTTTTGATCTGATGAGGTTAAGATTTCTACTCGCTTTGGTAAGTATATCCAACTTCCTTGACGTTCTAAAGAATTCAAAGAAATCGAACTAAACTCTTCTTCTTTTCCTAGATCGATCGTTGCATTTACATCATCACCCGAGAAACCTAACCATGACTTACCGTGATTTTTAAAATCTCCTTGAATCCCATCAACAAGAGTAAAAGCACCGCCAACATTGTAGGCAACATTGGGTTCTTTTTCTAACGTAATTGGTTTTCCCGTAGCTTTAGAGAAGCTGAAATTTCTTTTGGTTATTGGACTTTTCATCAATCCATTTTCAAAGTATCCTGATTTTATAGTCGTTGATTTTGCAATGGTAAAAGGAGCATTATATGTTGGTGATTGCGTAGTCGGATCTGTTCCATCTAATGTGTAATGAATATTCGTGGGATCATTTGCGGCCGAAAGTTCATATTTAATAGTTCCATCCGCATTTTTAGTGATCTGATCCGAAACTTCAAAAATAGCCTTTGAATATCGAATTCCTAACTTATTAAAATCTTTAAAATGCTCTAAAACACGGTTTTCAAACGCTTTGTATTCTTTTGGTTTTGAAGTTCCCCAAGCCACTTCAGAAAGAGCGAGCATTCTTGGGAAAATCATATGTTGAACATGTGGAAAATTCAAAATATATTCCGTCCATAAATTTCCTTGGGTTCCCCAAATATATTTGGCTTGCGCTTCATCTAGTTCTTTCGGTATTGGCTGATATTCGTACACTTTTTTCAAACGAAGGTCGCCTCCGATTGAAATAGGTTCTGTTTCTGGATTTCCTTGATAGTAGTCAAAATAATTGGTAGAAGTAGGCGTCATAATCGCTTTATGCTGTGTTTTTGCGGCATGAATTCCGCCTTCAATACCTGTCCAACTCATAACTGTTGCATTAGGAGCGAGTCCACCTTCTAAGATTTCATCCCAACCAATAATTTGTTTTCCCTTGGAATTCACAAATTTTTCAATTCGGGTGATGAAGTAACTTTGAACTTCCATTTCGTTCTTGAAGCCTTTTTCTTTCATCAAATTTTGTACAAACTGACTTTCTTTCCACACAGTTTTGGGAGCTTCGTCTCCACCAATATGGATGTATTCGTACGGGAAAAGCGGCATTACTTCGGATAAAACATTTTCTAAAAAAGTGAAGGTTTCTTCTGTTGGGCAAAAGATATTTTCCGAAACGCCCCATTCTTTCCATACTTCGAAAGGTCCTTTAGTACAAGCGAATTCTGGATAAGCCGCCAACGCTGCTTGAGCGTGACCAGGCATTTCGATTTCGGGGATTACATCGATATGGAGTTTTTTAGCATAAGCAACAACATCTTTAATTTGATCTTGTGTGTAAAACCCACCGTATGGGATTTCATCAAATTTCATATCAGCATAGTGACCAACTTGAGAACCGATTCTAAATCCACCAACAGAAGTTAATTTCGGGTATTTTTTAATCTCAATTCTCCAACCTTGATCGTCTGTAAGATGCCAATGAAATTTGTTGTATTTATACATCGCTAGATAGTCCAAATAACTTTTCACTTCGTCAATAGTAAAGAAATGTCTACAAACATCGAGATGCATTCCACGATATTCAAATTTTGGATAATCGGTTATCTGCAATGCAGGAAATTGATTGTCTTTGCTTTGTTTTAAAATTTGCACTAACGTTTGTATTGCATAAAATTTAGACGCTGGCGAAGTATATTGAATGTGAATTGATTTCGACTTTCCATCGGAGTTTAATTGATATTCATCTTCGTTTTTCGACGTATATTTTTCAACGAAAACTTTCGTTTTAGAATTTTGATTGGTAAATTCGAACGGATATTTGTTTAGAAAATGATTAAATAAATCCACTTCTTTAGCCAAATTCGGGTTGTTTTTGTCAATGAGCTGAAGCTGCTTTTCGATAGCAAATGACGAGTTCGAGTAACTTGCTGAAACAGGCTCTGGAATTAGCGCTAATTTAGTTTGTCCAAATACAAATTGCGTTGCAAATAATGCAATAAGAAAAGCAAGTAGGCTTCGTTTCATAAAGGAAGATTTAGAATTCTAAATTTAGATTTTTTTAATGAATACGCAAAAAAAAGGTTAGTCCACTTATTTGGTAGATTAAAATATTTGATTTACATTTGTCATGTTAAACGATCATTGAACACATCACTTATCAAGAAAGGCGGAGGGAATTGACCCGATGAAACCTTAGCAACCTGTTGAAAAATAAGGTGCTACTTTCAACCTGAAAAGGAACAGATAAGACGAATACAGTAGAATTCTATTTTCAAGATACTCACTCTTTCGGCTTGTCGAAGGAGTTTTTTTATGCTCTTTCGCTTCTTTTAAAGCTGATGTTTCGGTATTAAAAAAATTAAAAAGATGAGTACATTACATTTTGAAACATTGCAATTGCATGCGGGTCACGAAGTTGATCAAGAGACGAATTCTAGAGCGGTACCTTTGTACCAAACAAGCTCGTATACCTTTAATAGCGCAGAACACGGCGCGAATCTTTTTGGATTAAAAGAATTCGGGAACATCTATACCCGAATTATGAACCCAACTACGGATGTTTTCGAAAAACGAATTGCTGCTTTGTATGGAGCGGCGGGAGCATTGGCGGTGGCTTCTGGTCATGCGGCTCAATTTTTGGCAATCACTAATATTTTGCAGCAAGGCGATAATTTTGTGACGGCGCCGTATTTGTATGGTGGTTCGCACAACCAATTTAAGGCGAGTTTTAAGAAATTGGGCATTGAAGCGCGTTTCGCAAAAGATGATAACCCAGAAGATTTTGAGGCTTTAATTGATGAAAATACAAAAGCCTTGTATTTGGAAACCATTGGAAACCCGACATTGAATATTGCCAATTTTGATGCGATTTCTGCGGTGGCAAAAAAACATGGAATTCCGTTAATTGTTGATAATACATTTGGTGCGGGAGGTTTCTTGTTCAATCCATTCAAGCATGGAGCAGATATCGTTGTTGAATCGGCTACAAAGTGGATTGGAGGTCACGGAACTTCCATTGGTGGTGTGATTGTGGATGGTGGAACTTTTGATTGGAGTTCTCCGAAATTTCCTTTGCT
The DNA here is from genome assembly GCF_059509915.1 of Kaistella sp. CFF1-2. Taxonomy (NCBI): domain Bacteria; kingdom Pseudomonadati; phylum Bacteroidota; class Flavobacteriia; order Flavobacteriales; family Weeksellaceae; genus Kaistella; species Kaistella sp. CFF1-2. The sequence goes on along the minus strand of NZ_JCAKLF010000002.1, from coordinate 255,782 downwards.
TTCTCAACCTTCAGAAGGGTATCACGGATTGGTTTTCGCTGATGTTTTCGGAAAAAATTCACCTTTTGGAAATATTGCATTTATCATTAAAGCGCGCGTAGAAGGATTACGAGATTTTGGTCCAGCGATTTCACCTTTCAATTCATTTTTACTTTTGCAAGGTGTAGAAACGCTTTCTCTTCGTGTGGAACGTACAGTTGAAAACGCTTTGAAACTAGCTAATTATCTAGAAAATCATCCGAAAGTTTCTCGAGTTTTGTATCCAGGTTTGCCCAGTTTTCCCGACTATGAAAACGCAATTAAATACCTAACCAAAGGTTTTGGTGGTGTTTTAACGTTTGAATTGAAGGGCGGAAAAGAAGCCGCTGTTGGCTTAATCGATCATTTGAACTTAATTTCGCATTTAGCCAATGTTGGTGATGCAAAAACATTAATTATTAATCCCGCTTCGACTACGCACGAACAACTTTCTGAGGAAGAACAGAAAAATGCTGGAATCTCTCCAGGCTTGGTGCGCTTAAGCGTGGGAATTGAACATATCGACGATATCATTGCCGACTTATCTCAGGCTTTAGATACGTTGTAAACCCATATTTCTCATTTTTATTTTCAATTTTGGCTCTGTCTTGTTGCAGAGCCTTTTCTTTAGTACATTTGCGAAAAGTCTAATATTATGCAAACAACGGATACTGTTTTGATGGTGGAACCTATCGCATTTGGTTTTAACGCGCAAACGGCAGAAAATAACTATTTTCAAGTTCAAGACAAAAGTCAAAATACGCAAGCCAAAGCATTAGAAGAATTTCAAAATTTCGTTAGTAAACTTAGAGAAGCAGGGGTTCGTGTTTTGGTGGTAAAAGATACGCTGGATCCGCATACGCCAGATTCTATATTCCCAAACAATTGGGTGAGTTTTGGTGAGGATGGAGAAGTTGTTTTGTATCCTATGTTTGCTCCGAATCGACGTGTAGAAAGACGTCAAGATATTTTAGATTTTGTTAAAAACGAAGGTTTCGAAATCTCTAAAGTAACCGATTGGTCTCGTTTTGAAAATGAAAATCGTTTTTTAGAAGGAACGGGAAGTATGATTTTCGATCATCCAAATAAATTAGCCTACGGTTCTGTTTCATTGCGTTTAGATGAAAAGTTATTTATCGATTTTTGTGAATCGATTAGTTATAAACCGGTTGTTTTTCATTCCTATCAAACGGCAGGAAATGAACGATTACCAATTTATCACACCAATGTGATGATGTGTGTTGCTGATCAATATGTTGTTATTTGTTTGGATTGTATTGATGATGAGCAGGAACGCAAGAATGTTGTAGAAACTATTGAGAACTCAGGAAAGGAAATCATCGAAATTTCAGAAGGACAAATGCAGCAATTTGCTGGAAATATGCTTCAAGTTCGCAATACGGAAGGAACTCCTTTTCTCGTTATGAGCGCCGCTGCGAAGAATTCTTTAAATGAAGAACAAATTCAGAAAATCGAAAACTACAACGCGATTATTTCTTCGGATTTAACAACAATTGAAACCAATGGTGGCGGAAGTGCTCGTTGCATGTTAGCGGAGGTTTTTTTACCGAAAGCATAAATCTCTAGCCCTGATGGAAGCGGCATCCTTTGGGATTGACGTGAGGCGGCGGAGCGAAGCGGAGCCGTCCGAGCCACAAGCCTAAAGATACAGCGGACAGCAGGAAATAGCTTCTAATAAAAATCAAAAAAACTTCAGCAAACGCTGAAGTTTTTTCTTTGAAAAATATAATTTAATATGAAGTGAACTTATCTTGTTCTGTTTCTAATTTCGTCTGCAGCACTGTTTACACTACGCATTTTTTTGATTTTCTGATTTCCAAAATTGTACACAACGCTCAACGAAACATTTCGTCTAAACTGATCATTGCTTACGTAATTGTAGTTTCCATTGTCCTGATAATCTTCGATCACGACAACGTTTGTTTTCAAAATATCAGTTGCATTTAGAGCAAACGTCCAGTCGTTCCAGATTTTTTTGATGCTGAGGTCCAAACTCCCTAGGCCTTTCAGCAAGCCAAGTTCAATCTGTTGTTTATTAACATAGAAGAAATTTACGCCCGCAAACCATGTTTTTGCTCTGTCTAGACGGATGGTGTTATTGGTTTGAATAAAGAAACTCGTGGATTTTGTCGAATTTTGATATTCTGGAAACGTGTCGCCTGAAGTTGGGTCGATGCTTAAGCTACCGTCATTGATATTTCGTTGAACTCCAACATTGAAATTGGTTGTCCAATATTGTTTAAACAAAGATTTTTGAATTCCAAATGTAAGTGACATTTCTTGTCTGTCTCCAAAATTGGTTCGAATGTAACGTAATTGATGCTTGTCATATGTCGTTCCATCGGGCCTAGTCGGGATTCCTTGCAACGGAACTTGCGTAATTACATCTTGCATCAAAGAATGATTCAAAATCAAGAAATAGGAATTTTTGTACATATACGTTAACTCTTGATTGTAACTAGATGATGCTTTTACAAAGGGATTATTCTGCGTATAGTTGGTATCGGTAAGGATATTTCGAACTGGGTTTAATTCCCAGAAACTTGGTCTTCGCATACGGCTTGAGAAGGCATACGAAACATTATTGTTATCGTTAATTGCATAGTTCATGCTGACGTAAGGCAACCAATTGGAATAGTTTCTGTCGATTTTAGCCAAACTTGGATCAGGTGCATTGTCTGATGTTCCTAAACTTTTCGTGTATTCAAAACGAGTTCCTACTTTTCCAGAAAATTTTTCCGAGAATTTTTTTTCTGCGGTAACATACGCTCCAATAATATTTTCTTTGTAGATGAAATGGTTAGGTTCGTACTTTGGATTTTCTAGTTTATCTCCATTTTCGTCCTTCAAATCAGCTATGTTTCCGTTTGGATCATAAATGGTTGTTATGTTTTTTGTGTCGTTGTCAGTTTGGGTATGGTTGTAATTTCCGCCAATAGAAAGTGTAAAATCTCCTATGAATTTCTGAATAAAATCTGCCATCGTCGAAAAATTGTTGATTTTTTGCGGCATATTTTGATACACATATTGCGATTTTTGATACGAATTTTGGTCTGCCGTGCTCAAATAGGTGAAATTATCCGTTGATTGAAATCGTCTGTAGTTTAAATAAGCGGCATTTAGGTTTAATTTACTTCCTAAACTGTCTGTTTTTAGCTCGTAGTTTAGGTTAAAATTATTGTTGTAGCTACGTGCGTTTTCCTTGTTTTTGGTTTGCGTATATTTTGTTGCCCAAGCATTTTTGTCTTTATCAAATGTTCGAATGGTATTAAAAAATTCCATTCTCGAATCATAACTTTTATTTGCCCAAGTGTTCCAAGTTAATGCAATATTGGATTTGTCATTTAGCTGATAATCGGTGTTGACGTAACCGCCAAGGTTTTTATTTGGATCGGATGTTTTACCAATAGATTCGTTTGTCGAAGTTGAATTTCCGTTTCGTAAAACATACTCTTGAGCCTCGGTATTGCTTCCGCCAGAAAGGTTTGCACTCAACCCAAATTTATCTTTTCTGTAATTTGTGCTAAAACTAGCCGATTGATTGTTGTATTTACTTTGCGTATTAGCCATTCTCATGTTTCCATTCCAGCCATCGGTCGTTTTCTTTTTCAAAACGATATTGATAATTCCGTCTGAAGCTTCCACTTGATATTCGCTTCCAGGCATGGTAATCACCTCAATTTTTTGAATGTTTTCCGCTGGTGTATTTTTTAGGAACGAAGCCAAAGATTCCGCATCCATATTGGATTTTCTCCCGTTGATGTACACTAAAGCATTGTTTTTTCCAGCAATACGGAAGGTTTTATCATCGGTAGAAGAGAGTAGTGGCGTTTGTTTGAGAACTTCAAAAGTCGTGTTTCCCTTGACTGCAGGTGCGTTAGAAACATCATAAACAAAGCGGTCGCTTTCTTTTTTGAAGACCTTTTTGGTCATCATAACTTCTTGGATGTTCGATACTTTGGCTGTATCTATTTTCTGCTTTTCTTGCGCAAAACCTAGCATGGAAGTAAGTATTGCTATGGTGAATAGACTCTTTTTCATGATGTTTATTTTTTTCTAGCGACCTAGTTTTAAGCAGCTTTTGGGTTGTTTTGATTAATAAGTAGTTGGTTATGCAAAGTAGTTACAAAATATGTATTTAATATTTATAACTAATTGAAAATCAATTATTAAATTTTAATTTACTTATTATTTCTATTAAATAGACAATTCAACTTCTGGAATTGTTACATACCTATTTAATAAAAATTGAAAAATAATTTGATCCTATTTTTAACTCTGTACTAATGTGTGGTTTACAAAAACAAAAGCTTCAGTTTAGAAACTGAAGCGCTTTGCTTGAAAAATTTAATATACTATAGTTTAACGAGTTCTTGACTTGATGTCATCAGCAGCGCCATCAACTTTTCTAGCTTTTTGTACTTTTTGATTTCCGAAATTATAGGTAAAACTCGCTGTTACGCCTCGTCGGAAGGTATCATTGTACAAATAGTTGAAATTTCCGTCTGCTTGTTCATCTTTGATTTTTACAATATTGGTTCTTAAAACATCGTTGACATTGACTGCGAACGTCCAATCATTCCAAAGTTTTTTGATGCTTAAATCTAAACTAGCCAGGCTTTTTAACTGTCCAAAATCGATTTGTTGCTTGTCTACATAAAAGAAGTTAACGCCTGCAAACCAAGTTTTTGCCTTATCCAAACGAATGGTGTTATTGGTTTGAATAAGTAAACTTGTCGACTTTTTTGTATTCGTATACGTGTCAAAAATTTCGCCAGTTGTTGGATCCGTATTCAAAGTTCCGTTATTGATATTATGTTGCAAACCGAAATTAAAATTGGTTGTTAAATACTGGTTGAAGAAACTTTTCTGCATTCCTAACATCGCTGACATTTCTTGTTTGTCGCCATAATTACTACGGATGTAAGCCAATTGTCTGTACGTATTTCCGTCGCGAACGACATCTCTTTGTAACGGAACCATCGTGATAACATCTTTAAAATATGAGTGATTAAGGATCAAGAAATACGAGCTTTTGAACATATACGTCAACTCTTGATTGTATATCGATGATGCTTTTACAAATGGATTATTTTGCGTATAGTTGTCTTGCGTAATAATGTTTCGTACGGGATTCAGCTCCCAAAAACTTGGTCTTCTCATTCGGCTAGAGAACGCATACGAAATGTTATTCTTATCATTAATCGCATAATTCAGACTTAAATATGGTAAAATATTATTGTAGTTTTTCTCAACGCGCGCCATGTCTGGTCGTTCTGCTGGTGGATTATCCGAAGTTCCGACGCTGTTGGTGATTTCGTAACGTGTTCCAACTTTTCCTGAAAACTTGTCAGAAAATTTCTTTTCTAATGTTAAATAGAAACCATAGATATTTTCATCATATTCAAACAGATTTGGTTTGTATTTGGTCGCTTCGTTTGCTGCGAAATTGGTGCTTTCGTATTTGGTGTCATTTTCAGTTTTTGTTTTATTGTAGTTTCCACCAACTGAAACCGTAAAATCATTTTTGTATTTTTTGATGTAATCGGCCATTGCAGAAATATTGTTGATGTTTTGTGGTGTATCTTGAATAATTTGATTCGCTAAAGCCCCTTGATTCCAATTGGCGTATGAAGTATACGTTTTGTTATCCGAATCTTGAATTCGTTTGTAGGTAAGATAAGCAGCATTCAAATTTAATTTACTTCCTTCTTCATCGGTTTTCAATTCATAATTCAAGTTGAAATTATTGTTGTAAGATCTGTTATTGAGCACATTTCGGCTCAAATTATAAAAACGATTCGTCAAGTTTCCATTATCGTCGTAGTTGCTGTACGTGTTGTTAAGTAAAATTGTCGCGCCTTTACTATTACTCGCCCAAGTGTTCCATGACAACGCAAGATTACTTTTGTCAGTCAGTTGATAATCCATGTTGATGTAACCACCCAAGTTTTTCTCGGGACTGTCGATAGGACCAACAGATTCGGTTACTGTATTTTTATTTCCGTTTCTGATGATGTATTCTTGTGGTTCGATTTCTTGACTTCCTGTGATATTGGCGTTAAGACCGAATTTTCCTTTTCTATAATTAAGCGACGCACTACTCGATGTCGAGTTGTATTTGTTTTGTGTGTTCGACATTCTGAAATTTCCGTTAAGACCATCCGTCATTTTTTTCTTCAAAACAATATTGATGATGCCATCTGAAGACTCTACTTGATATTCGCTTCCAGGAAGCGTAATAACTTCAATTTTCTGAATGTTTTCTGCAGGTGTGTTTTTTAGAAAGGAAGCCAAAGACTCCGCATCCATATTGGATTTTCTTCCGTTGATGTATACAATCGCGTTGTTTTTCCCAGCGATTTTCAATGTTTTATCGTCTGTTGTTGAAAGAAGTGGTGTTTGTTTCAACAAGTCAAAAGTTGTATTTCCTTTGGCAACAGGCGAAGCAGAAACGTCGTAAACAAAACGATCGCTTTGCTTTTTGAAAACCTTTTTGGTCATTGTTACTTCATCTATGCTTTTTACTTTAGCAGTATCGGTTTTAGTTTGCTCTTGCGCAAAAGTGAAAATCGATGTAAGTATTGCTACGGTGAATAGGCTCTTTTTCATGATATTATTTTTTTCATGCATTTCTCTGTATAAGATCATGCAGGGTTATTTTGATTAATAAGTAGTATGTTATGCAAAGTAGTTACAAAAAATTTATACTAAATATTTAACATGTTGAAAATCAGGTATAAAAAATTTATTTAATGCTGATTTCTACTATTTAGACAAATGATCTCTGAAAAATGGTACATCATAAGACAAAAAAAAACTCGAATTCAATTCGAGTTTTATGATTGTGAGAACGCTATTTTTAATCGGTTTCTCGATCTTTTTTTGCTAATTTTTTCTCAACCCATATCGTTGCAAATGGAAAAAATGCAGATAATAAGGCCAAAACAAAATCTTCGTCGTCCCAATTGTAAATCTTTTTTGCTGGCAAACAAAGTAGTAAATACAGCGTAAAAAATAAACCATGAATATTTCCAATAATAATAATGAATATCGTTGATGCCAGGCCTTCCGGATCATAACGACGCCAAACCATCGCAACTAAATACAGTAAAAAACAGGAAATCGCTTCGGCAATACATACTTGCTTAAACCATTTGATGATTTTTTCTTCGGAATATTTCGCAAAAAAGCGATCTATGAATTTAATTTCCATGTACTTGGAATTTTAAAGTGTTTCTTTATAGAATGATGATCCATCCAGATATTCGAAAACCTCTGGTGGAAGCATTGGGCGAACGTTTTTATTTTCTTTAATCATCGTGCGAATTTCCGTTGCAGAAAGCTCGATGATGGGTGCTTGAACGAGTTTTATGTTCTCATGTTCTGGATATTCAATTGGAGCATTTTTTTCATCATAAATCCTAGGATAAACGATGATTTGATAATTGTCCATCAAAAATTCAGAATTTTTCCACTTTTTTAATCCTGCCAAATTATCTTCACCCATAATTAAGGCAAATGAATGCTCGGGATGTTTTTCTTTTAAATACGCTAATGTATCAACGGTGTAGCTTGGTTTTGGTAGCGAAAATTCCACATTGGAAGCACGCATATTGGGATAGTTTTTAACAGCCAATTGCACCATGTCCAAACGATTGTGGTCATTCAGAAGTGTTTTTTTCTCCTTAAATGGGTTTTGTGGACTAACCACAAACCATAACTGATCCATGTCGGTGTTTTCTAAAATGTAATTCGCTAAAATTAAATGTCCAATATGAATCGGGTTGAACGATCCAAAAAACAAACCTATTTTCATGCTTTTTTACGAATGAAATTTAACATCTTTTAGATTCAAATAATGCGTGACATTTCCTTTCCAGTGGTTTTCTTCAATGGTAAAAGCTATATCGAATTCTTTATCTCTAAAATCATCTGCATATTGTCCAAGTTTGAAGCCTACACATTCAATATTTCGGCCACTAGACTCTTGTTTAACGTAGAATTTAACATGGTTGTTTTCTTTACCCATCGTTTTGAGAACTCCTGATATTTTTTGATTTTTCAAAACCAAAACAGGTTTCATATTTAAAGGCCCGAAAGGCGCTAGTTTACGATGAAAATTATAGAATTCACGATTCAAATAATCGATGTCAATTACCGTGTCGATTTGAACGCTTGGAACTTTTTGATATTCTTTAATCTTAGAAGCAACAACTTCTTCAAACTTTTTCTTGAATTCTTCAAAACGATCTTTTTCCATCGAAAGCCCTGCCGCAGCTTGATGTCCACCAAATTTCAAGAAATAATCTGAACAAATATCCAAGGCTTCATGCACATCAAAATCGGAAACGGAACGAGCCGAAGCAACCATTTCACCATTATTTCCCTCAGTGAAAACCAAAGTTGGCTTGTAGTAGGTTTCAGTTAAACGTGAAGCTACAATTCCGATGACTCCTTTGTTCCATTCTGGATTGTAAACGATGGTCGTGAAGTTACTTTCTTGCTTCGATGTTTTAATTTGTTCTAAAGCATCGTGTGTGGAGTTCATATCCAATTCGCGACGTTCATCATTTAGTCCCATGATGTCACCAACAATTTGCTCCGCTTGTTTTAAATTGTCCGAAACCATCAACTCAACAGCTGCTTTTCCATGAGAGATTCGTCCTGCTGCATTGATTTTTGGAGCAATTTCAAAAACAATATTTGATATTTCAAATGTGGAAAGTTTATCGTCTGGAATGAGCAAACGTAAACCTAATTTTCTTGTTTTGCGAAGTGTTTTTAATCCCAATTTGGCAAGAACACGATTTTCGCCCGTCATTGCAACAATATCGGCTGCGATAGAAATGGCCAATAAATCGGTTAATTCAAACAATTCGTTCTCCGGAATTTTATAAATCGTATTGATTCCTTGACAAAGTTTGAAACCAACGCCACAGCCCGATAATTCTTTATACGGATAACGGCAGTCTTTTCTTTTTGGATCTAACACAGCATATGCATTCGGAATTTCGTCGCCTGGTAAGTGGTGATCGCAAATGATAAAATCAATTTCCAAAGAATTCGCGTATTCAACTTTATCGGAAGCTTTAATTCCACAGTCAAGTGCAATAATCAGCGAAAAACCATTGGCTTTTGCAAAGTCAATTCCTTCGGTTGAAATTCCATAGCCTTCGGAGTTACGATCGGGAATGTAGAAATCTAAAAATTTCTTCTCAACAATTTTGCTGAGGTATAAGTACATCAAGGCAACCGCGGTAGTTCCATCAACATCATAATCCCCGTACACTAAGATTTTTTCGCCATTTTCAATTGCCGTTGCAATACGTTCTACCGCTTTTTGCATATCAGCCATTAAAAATGGATTGTGAATGTCTTCTACTTTGGGTTTGAAAAACTCTCTCGCCTTCTGATAATCATCAATTCCTCGTAACACCAAGATTTTCGACTCAAAAGTTCCAAATCCTAGTGACGTACTCAAAGCATCAACGATTTCTTCGTCGGGTTCAGGTTTATAAATCCATTGTACATCCATAATCTCACAAAAATACTAAAAATATGCTTAATTTGGAATCGTTCTGAATATGAATGTTTTAAGAATAGGGAACAAAAAATCCACCTCTCGAGGTGGATTTTTATTATTTATATAAGTAAATGATTAAGAATACATTTGTTGTCTTAATTCTTTTACTTTTTTATCGTCTAGATATTCGTCATACGTCATTTCTCTGTCGATAAGACCTTTTGGCGTCAATTCGATAACACGGTTACAAACGGTTTGTAGCAATTCGTGGTCATGAGACGAAATCAAAATATTTCCTTTGAAATTCATCAATGAGTTGTTCAATGCTGTAATACTTTCTAGGTCTAAGTGGTTGGTTGGTTCGTCTAAAATCAATGCATTCGCTTTCTGAAGCATCATTCTACTGAACATACAACGCATTTTTTCTCCTCCAGACAATACGGTTGATGATTTTAACGCTTCATCTCCTGAGAAAAGCATTCTTCCAAGGAATCCACGCATAAATTCTTCGTGTCTTTCTTCATCATTTTTGGTGAATTGTCTCAACCAATCAACCAAATTCATATCCGATTCTTTGAAGTAACTTGTATTGTCCAAAGGCATATAACTTTGATTTGTAGTAACTCCCCAACGGTATTCTCCTTTATCTGCTTCTGTGGTTCCAGAAATGATTTGCAAAAATTCCGTGATTGCTAATGAATTTTTAGAAATAACAGCAACTTTATCTCCTTTTTTAAGATTCAAATCAACATTAGAGAACAATAATTCGCCGTCTTTTGTTTTTTCTAAACCTTTAATTTCTAAAATTTGATCTCCAGCTTCTCTTTCCATTTCCCAAATAATCGCTGGGTAACGTCTAGATGACGGCTTGATTTCATCAATATTCAACTTGTCAATCATTTTCTTTCTTGCTGTAGCTTGCTTAGCTTTGGCTACGTTAGAACTAAAACGTGCGATAAAGTCTTGTAATTCTTTTTTCTTCTCTTCCGCTTTCTTGTTCGCTTGCGCTCTTTGTCTGGTCGCTAACTGAGAAGCTTGGTACCAATATGAATAGTTACCTGTATATAGGTTAAGTTTAGCATAATCTAAGTCACCAATATGCGTACAAACTGTATCTAAGAAGTGACGGTCGTGAGAAACAACGATTACGGTGTTTTCATAATCCGCTAAGAAATCTTCTAACCAAGCTATGGTGTCGATGTCCAAGTCGTTTGTAGGTTCATCTAAGATAAGTACATCAGGGTTTCCGAAAAGTGCTTGCGCAAGCAAAACACGAACTTTGTCCTTGTTTTCTAATTCGCCCATCAATTGATAATGCATATCTTCTTTAATACCAACGTTAGAAAGCATGGTTTGTGCATCCGTTTCAGCATTCCAACCACCCATTTCATCGAAAACAACACCAAGTTCTCCTGCTTTAATTCCATCTGCATCAGAGAAATCTTCTTTTGCATACAAAGCATCCATTTCCGCTTTGATTTCGAACATTTTTTTGTTTCCACGTAAAACGGTTTCTAAAACAGTAAAGCCATCATACGCAAAGTGATCCTGCTCTAAAACAGACATTCTTTTTCCTGGTTCTAACGAAATGTGACCTGTTGTAGGGTCTTGTTTTCCACTAAGGATTTTAAGAAAAGTAGACTTTCCGGCACCATTGGCACCGATAATTCCGTAGCAATTCCCTTTCGTGAATTTTATATTGACTTCGTCAAAAAGTACTCTTTTACCGAATTGTAAAGATAAATTGGATACAGTTAACATAAGGTTTTGTAAATTTGTGCAAAATTACAAAAATATATTGGTATAACTATATAGAGTAGTTCGCCAACATTTGATTACGAATTATAAAAATTTTGTAATTTTTTGTTAAGAATATTGTAATTGGCATATTTTTTAGTTGTTAGATATTTGTCCAGATGAAAATTGAACGAAATGTTACTATTTTAAATAAGAGAGCTCGCTTTGAATATGAAATTATTGAAGAAGTGGAGGCTGGAATTGTTTTAACAGGTACTGAGATTAAATCTTTAAGATCATCAAAGGCATCTATTACAGAAGCATTTTGTCAATTTATAGATCGAGAATTGTATATCATTAATATGCTAATCGATGAATATAAATTGGGGACATTTTATAATCACAAAACAAAAAGGGAACGTAAATTGCTGCTGCATAAGCAAGAATTACAAAAGTGGGAGAAGAAGATGAAAGATGTAGGCGTTACTATTGTTCCACTTAAACTTTTTATAAACGATCGAGGAAAAGCGAAACTTAAAATTGCTTTAGCTAGAGGAAAAAAACTCTTTGATAAGCGAGAAGCGATAAAAGATAGAGAAAATAAACGGAATCTCGATAGAATATTAAAGAAAAGTTAAAAAATTACGGGAAAACTTTGTTTAATAGGAATTTTTATATTTATTTTGCATAATCAATTATTTAATCATTTAATTCTATGAAAAATCTAAAATTAGGAATTTCAGCATTGGCACTTACTGTTGCCTCTACTGTTTTTGCTCAGACGACTACCAATCCGTGGTTAATCGGAGTTGGAGCGCACGGAGTAAACCACGTAGCTGCTGGAGGTGGTATTGGTAAATTGTTTGATAATCTAACAAGCAAGCAATTGTATAGCATCAATAACTATACGATTACTCCACCATTATCAAAATTAACAGTAGCAAGAAACTTATCTAAAGGATTTGTTATCGATTGGCAAACTTCAGTAGGTAATGTTGATAACAAAAGATTCGGTACAGATAAGGAGTTTTTCTTAATGACTGGTCTAGGTCTTCAATTTAAATTCAATTCTCTTTGGAATGAAGAGTCTTGGTTTGATCCGTATATCAGATTGGGTGCTAACTACCTTAGACATGATTATACGGGGATGACTTTCCCTACTACTGATGTTAATGGAGTTTATTATGCGGGTTACGCTAATGAGCCTAATACTCAGAGAAGAGCTGATCATTTCGCAGTTAATGGAGGTTTAGGATCTAACTTCTGGATTACTAAAAACTTCGGTTTAGGTATTCAAGGAGATTATGTGACTACTCCAATTGATCATAAAGCTGATGTTGCCAACTTTTGGCAAGCTTCTGCTTCATTGTTATTCAGATTTGGTAACACTGACAGAGATAAAGATGGTATTCCAGATAAAGAAGATGCATGTCCAGATGAGCCAGGTTTAGCTGAGTTCCAAGGATGTCCAGATACTGACGGTGATGGTATTCCAGATAAAGATGATGCTTGTCCAGATGTTGCAGGTCCAAAAGAAAACAACGGTTGTCCTTGGCCAGATACTGACGGAGACGGAGTATTAGACAAAGATGACGCTTGTCCAGATGTTGCTGGTCCAGCTGAAAACAACGGTTGTCCTTGGCCAGATACTGATGGTGACGGAGTATTAGATAAAGATGATGCTTGTCCTACAGTTCCAGGTCTTAAAGAATACAACGGATGTCCTAAGCCTGATTCAGCGTACGCAGAAGAAGCTACAAAAGAATTAAGAGATATCTTGTTCGACTTTAACAAAGCGACAATCAATGCTCAGTCTAACGCTAAATTAGATCAAGCTGCTTCAATTATCAAAGGTTCTAACTCAGGAAGATTCTTACTTGAAGGTCATACTGATAAGAAAGGTGCTGATGCTTACAACTTGAAGTTATCTCAACAAAGAGCTGCTGCAGTTGTTAAAGCTTTAGAATCAAGAGGAGTTAATCCAAGTCAATTGAAATCTAGAGGCTTAGGTGAGCAAGAAGCTACTGTAGCTGAAACTGCTTCTAACGAAGAAAGACAAGCTGATAGAAAAGTAGTTGTGAAAGCTATTGATGCTAATGCTTGGGAAGCTATCCAAAAATCAGACTTACCAGTAGTTAAAACTTCTTCTAAGAAAGTTGTTAAAAAGAAAAAATAAGTAAATTATTTTTCTAAATAATAAGCGCCCTCAGTAATGAGGGCGTTTTTTTATTTCAAAATTTTGTATTTTTGCAATCTAAAATTCATAAATATGGGTCGCGCATTCGAATATAGAAAGGCTTCAAAAATGGCTAGATGGGATAAAATGGCCAAAACATTCTCAAAAATTGGTAAAGATATAGCTATTGCGGTAAAAGCTGGCGGTCCGGATCCGGAATCAAATCCTGCGCTTAGACGTTGCGTTCAGAATGCGAAAGGTGCGAATATGCCTAAAGATAATGTAGAGAGAGCGATTAAAAAAGCTTCTGGAGCAGATGCTGAACAATACGATGAAATTACGTATGAAGGATATGGGCAAGGAGGAGTTGCTTTTTTTGTAGAGTGTACAACAAATAACCCAACTCGTACGGTTGCTAATGTTCGTGCCGTTTTTAATAAATTCGACGGAAACCTGGGTAAAAATGGAGAACTTGCTTTTATTTTTGATCGTAAAGGGGTCTTTACTATTGATAAAGCTTCCATAAAAATGGATTGGGATGAGTTCGAAATGGAGATGATTGATGGTGGAGCTGAAGATATCGAGTCAGATGATGAAGAGGTTTTAGTGACAACAGCATTTGAAGATTTTGGCTCGTTTTCACATAAATTAGAAGAAATTGGAATTGAAGCTAAAAGTGGAGAACTTCAACGTATTCCCAACAACACCAAAGAGGTTACGGAAGAGCAGTTTAAAAATAATATGAAGATGTTAGAGCGTTTTGAAGAAGACGATGATGTTCAGAACGTGTATCATAATATGGAAATAACGGACGCTCTATTAGAAAGTTTGTAAACTAATTTCAAATTAAAATAGAAATAAAAAACTCAGGCTTAGCCTGAGTTTTTTATTTTAGAAAGATATCTTCAACATCGGTCATACGCATCATAACAGATCTTGCATAGGAGCAATGTGGATACACTTTTAGATTGTTTTCACGAGCAAATTTGATAGCTTCTTCAACCAAATACTTACCCATTCCCCGTCCTTCGAATTTTGGGTGAACCAAAACAAATGAAATTATCATTTTATGATCTTCGGGAAAAATAGTATAAGTTAATCTACCAATTTCCTCCGTTTCATTATGAAGGGCAAGAAAACCTCCATTTCCTGATTTATTATTTTCGAATCGCATTTTCTTATTTTTTAATAATCTAATCTACAAAAATTATGCTTCTTTTCCAGTATAGAAATTATAGTCTTTGATTACGATACCCACAAATTGCTTTTCCGTCATCGCCGTTTTATCAAAATCAACTTTAATAATTTCCTTAATCTTGTCCGAAAGCTTTGTGATCACCTGTCGATCGTCGATAAGTATCGCTTTTTGATAATTTGATTTTATAATTCGCATATCATTATCGGATAAGGCAATAACTTGCGGGAATGTAGGGATATAATCTTCTTTTAGATTTTCTAAAATCGTATGGGAAATATTGATGTTATTTTTAAGCGAAATGACCGCTGTTCCCGAAGCTAAACCACCCAAACGTTGATTGTTGGTGGATAGAATCATACTAAGGACACCCGCGATTCCAGCGGTAATGTAAATGTCAATTAAACGAAAAATCCAACGGATAAAAAAATCGGTAAACGTCGCTTGATAGCCGTCAATTTTTACCACTTTAATTTTCATCAATTTTTTACCAAAGGTTTGTCCCTCCATAAGGCTTTCCAGTACCAACGTGTAAATATGGGCCGGTAATGTTATAATGGTGAATAACGCCATTGCTGACGTGGTATCAATTGAACCTAAAAAATCCCCGATTCCCAATAGATGTAAAACGATATAGTAGATAAAACTGATAAAAGCTATTCTAATTAAGCTATCAATGATGAAAGCCACAATTCTGTCGCCAATACTCGCCAAAGCAAAATTAATATTTACATTTTGTGATGTGGTAATAGCAATTTGAGACATATTTTTTATTATTTTAGCTTGGTATGAGAGAAGTTGCCTTTATAAAGCAAAATAAAGAAAAATGGTTGGAAGTAGAGCGGGTGATCAACGGAAAAGATAAAAAAAATCCGGATGATCTCTCTTCTATGTATATTAATTTGATTAACGATCTCTCTTTTGCCCAAACCTATTATCCGAAAAGCAATACAACGGTTTATCTCAATTATTTGTCTTCTCGAATCTACCAAAATATTTACAAAACCAAGCGTGCTGAGAAAAATAAACTTGTAGAATTCTTTAAAACCGAGGTTCCTTTAACGATCTATCAATATCGTCGATATCTTATTTATGCGTTTGCGCTTTTCACTATTTTTGTTTCTTTTGGGGTGATTTCTTCCATTTACGATAAGGAATTTGCCAATCTAATTTTGGGAGATGGTTACGTAAATATGACTATTGAAAATATTGAAAAGAACAATGAAATGGGCGTTTATCAGCAAGGCTCTTCTTGGGGAATGAGCTTTTTGATTATTTTAAATAACCTAAAAGTTGGGGCAACCTTATTCTTACTTGGGATTTTTGGAGGTATAGGAACGGTTTGGTCTTTGTTTCGAAACAGCGTTATGTTAGGGACATTTCAGTATTTTTTTGCGGAGCGTCATGCTTTATTAGATTCTGCGAGAGGAATTTGGTTGCATGGAACTTTTGAGATTTTTGCAATGGTGATCGAGGCGATGGCAGGTTTGGTTTTGGGAGCTTCTATTTTGTTTCCTAAAACACGATCGCGGTTGGATTCATTTAAAGATGGTTTTCGCGATTCATTTAAGATATTTGCGAGTACCATTCCATTTACCATTGTTGCGGGTTTAATTGAGGGCTATCTTACACGGCATGCATTGAAATTACCTTTATTTGTCAATGGAATCATCATCTTCGGATGTTTATTTATATTAGTATATTACTACATCATTTACCCATTTCTGGTTCATAAAAAAGCAAAAAACACCTATGCTGCAATTCTTTAAAAAGAGGGATTTCGGATCCTTTATTTCCGATACATTTAATTTTTTCAAGGTTTACGGAAAAAACTATTTCAAAAATTATTTTTTATTGAATGGAATTTTTCTACTACTAATGTTGGTGGTTCTTGCCGTAGGTTTTGGTCAATTTTTTGCGCAATTATTTGGATCTAACGTTTCGGGGCAGAGTTATTATTTTGAACAGTATTTTCAGGAAAATGAATTCATGTTAATTATAACGGTTATTGGAGTTATTATTTTGTCCATTGCCATTTCCGTGATTGCGTATGCATTTCCTGTTTTTTATATGAAATTGGCTTCGGAAACAGGACGAAATAATTTTAAAAGCGATGAACTTCTTGCCGAATTGAAGAAGAATGCAGGAAAACTTTTCAAACTTTTTCTTGGAATAACATTTATCGTTACCCCTATTTTTCTAATTCTTTTGGTTGTTTCCTACTTATTGGTACTTATTTTAATCGGGTTTTTCTTGTTGTTACTTTTAGTTCCAACGTCATTTAACATCATTTATTTCTTGATGTTTGATTATCTGTCAAGACCCAATCGAAGTTTTTTTGATTCGTTAAGCTATGCGTTTCGTTCGCAATTTTCGTATCAAAATGCGAATGAAAAATCACCTTTTTGGAAGTATTGGGGCGCTACATGCGTTATTTTTATCATCTATTACGTCTTGTCTACGATCATTTCTATTGTTCCGTTTCTGATAATTTGGTTTTCAGCTTTCACGGTTCCGCAAGGCGGCGAGGCCAATCCATTCAATGAAACAACAGCGATTATCTTAGTGGTTACCTATATGGTTTCAATTTTCGTTTCCTATGTATTGATGAACATGATTGCAGTGAATTCTGGGTTGATGTATTACGATAACAGAACCGATATTCATCAGGAATTGGATATGCAAGAAATTGATCGAATTGGACAACATGAAATCTAAATTTTTATTTGTTTTTGTATGTATTTGTAGCTTGGCCTATGGTCAGGTAGATTCTGTCGTTACCAAAACCGTGGATAGTGTGACGGTCGAAGTAATACCTTATAACAACAAAGATTATCTAAAAGTTGATTCATTAATAAAACTAAAACCAACAACGGAAAACGTCGTTTTCCCAAAACATTTTCCAGAGAAATTCAAATCAAAATATAAAGGAGAGGAGTTTGATTACACCTTGGTTAAGCCAAAAGAATCCATTATGGAACGCATGCTCCGTAGGATTTCTAAAATACTTTCATCGATATTCGGGGAAATGGATCCCTTTAAAGCGGGGGATATTGCAACAACTATTTTTAGGATTATCGCAATCGGGGTAATCGGATTTTTGCTGTATTTTTTAATTCGGTTTTTGGTGGGGAAAGATGGGAATTTCTTTTTCTCGAAGAAGAATAAAAAGCTTAAAATCGCTTCACATGATTTGGATGAAAATATTCATGAAATAGATTTTCATACAAGCATTGCGCAATACGAAGCTCAAAAAGACTGGCGTTATGCAATCCGATATCAGTTTTTATTTGCTTTGAAAAAACTTTCAGACCAAAAAATTATTGATTGGAATCCTGAAAAAACGAATAAAGATTATTTGAAAGAAATTCAAAATTCATCCGATAAACAAGCATTCCGAAAGCTGGTTTATATTTTCGATAATGTTTGGTACGGCGAATTTGAAGTTGGAGAGTCCGAATATCACGTGTTCAAAACCGAATTTCAAAACTTTAGAAAATAAGCGGTATGAATAGAACACTGAAACTTTATGCTATTATTTTCGTTGCCTTGGTGGCGGTTTTGGCCATCATGCAATTAACGCGCAAGGAAGTTACCGATTGGCGCAAGAATTATGAATTGACTTCCAAAACTCCTTTTGGATTGTATATTTTCAACAAAGAAGCCTCATCAATTTTTAAAAATAAAATAACGAAAATATCCGAAACTCCTTTTGAATACTATCGCGCAAATCCCAAGAAAGGGGCTCACAATATTCTTATAATTGAACAAAGTTTGGATCAAAGTTCGTGGCAAAAAATTGTTCAAGAAGCTCAAAAAGGAGCAGACGTGATGATTTTTCAAGAACATTTGTACGGTTTTGTATTGGATACGCTGAAAATTGGTTCGCCCGCGAATGTCAATTTTGAAGAGATCAATACAATGAAACTTACTGATGTGAAATTCCAAAAAGACAGCATTGTTATTGATAAACTTCCTGGGAGAAGTGGTTTTCATGGCGTTGGAAAGGAGGTTGAAATTTTAGGATTGAATAATTCTTCTTCAAAAAAGATAGGTGCCAATTTTATTAGAAGAAAGGTGGGCAAAGGTGCAATTTATATTCATACAGAGCCTTTGGTGCTTACCAATTATTATCTGTTAGAAAAGCAGAATTATCGTTATACACAAGATATTTTGTCCTATTTGCCAGATCGAGAAACCATTTGGTTTAATGAAAAAGCAGATGTAAGATCGTCTTCAGAAATGCGGTATATTTTAAGCCAACCCGCATTGCGTAATGCATGGTGGTTGTTTTTAGCAGGAATGATCTTGTTTGTATTTTTCACCGCAAAACGTAAGCAACGCATCATCCCAACGATTGAACCATTACAAAATAAGTCGGTTGATTTCGTGAAAAGCATTGGAAATTTATATCTTCAAGAAGGTGATTTCCATGACATGATGGCTAAAAAAGCACAATATTTTTTACATAAAGTTCGATTAGAATTACTTTTGGATACGTCTCAATTGAATGAGGATTTCGTTCGAAAACTCAATCTCAAAACGGGAGTGTCGATAGATAAAATAACAGAAGCTGTTGGTTTAATGAAGAAAGCGATTGATCCTTATTCTGCCGTAATGAAGGAGGATTTGGAGAGAATGAATTCACTTTTAGACGAAATATACAAATAACAGTTTCCACCAAAAATTAAAAAAAAGCGTATGGAAAATTTTGAAAATAACGAAACCCCAATTCAGTCACAAAGCTCTGAAAATACCCCTTTTCAGTCCCGAATTGATATGACGGAATTAAGACAAAATATCGAAAAAGTAAAAAACGAAATTGGAAAAGTGATTGTTGGCCAAGAAAGTATGGTTGAACATCTTTTGGCGGCTTTGCTATCCAACGGACACGTGATTATTGAAGGAGTTCCTGGAGTTGCGAAAACGATTACGGCAAAACTTCTAGCAAAGACGGTGGATGTTGGCTTTAGCCGAATTCAGTTTACGCCTGATTTAATGCCTTCTGATATTTTGGGAACATCAATTTTTAATGTCAAAAACTCAGAATTCGAATTCAAAAAAGGACCGATTTTCTCGAATTTCATTTTAATTGATGAGATCAACCGTTCGCCAGCGAAAACGCAAGCTGCCTTGTTCGAGGTGATGGAAGAGCGTCAAGTAACGATGGATGGAACAAGGTATCCGATGGATGAGCCTTTTTTGGTTGTGGCGACACAAAACCCAATTGAACACGAAGGAACGTATCGTTTGCCGGAAGCGCAACTTGACCGTTTCTTATTTAAAATTGAAGTAGGCTATCCGAATTTGGAGCAAGAGGTGAAAATCATTCAGAATCAGCATCAATCCAAGTTGGTTGATAAAACCGATGTCGTGGAGCGTGTGATTTCGGGAGCGCAATTAAAAACGTATCAACAACAAGTGAAAGATATTATTGTTGAACCGAATTTGATTGAATATATCGCTAAAATCATTATAAACACAAGAGAAAATCAGTTTTTATATTTGGGAGCTTCACCAAGAGCGAGCTTAGCTTTGTTGAATGCGTCTAAAGCTTTTGCCGCAATCAGAGGTCGTGATTTTGTGACGCCAGAAGACATTAAAGAAGCAAGTTATGCGGTTTTAAGACACCGTGTTATGGTTTCTCCAGAACGAGAAATGGAAGGTCTTACGGCGGATGAAATCATTCGTCAAATTTTAGAAACCATCGAGATTCCTCGTTAATTTCGATTTCGAATTATGAAAAAATTGTACATCAATAATCGTTTTTATTACGTGCTTTTAGGAGTGTGTGTGGTGTACGTGTTGGCTTTCTTTTTCCCGAAAATAATGCTACTTGGGCATATTTTGTTGGTGCTTTCGATTTTAGTGTTTTTAGTGGACATTTTATTGGTGTTCATGCAGAAAAACGGAATTTCTGCGCAACGTATTTTACCCGATAAAATGTCTAATGGTGATGAAAACGAGATTAAAGTAGATATTAAAAATCAATATTTCTTTAAAATTTTCACCAAAGTTATTGATGAGATTCCATTTCAATTTCAAAAAAGAGATTTTGCGATTGAGAAGCAAATTGCACCATCAAAAAATGCGTTTTTTCAATATACTTTGATTCCGAAATCGCGTGGTGAATACAGTTTTGGAGATCTTAATATTTACGTTTCTTCCGTTTTAGGATTGGCTTGCAAGCGCTATTCGTTTCAAAAAGGAGCGATGTTGGCAAGTTATCCATCTTTTGTTCATCTTAGAAAGTACGAATTGATGGCGCTTCAGAATGAATTTCTATTGGGTGGAATCAAGAAAATTCGGAAGCTAGGACACACGATGGAGTTTGAACAAATTCGGGAATATGTACAAGGAGACGACATTCGTTCGATAAACTGGAAAGCGACATCCAAGCAGAATAAGTTGATGATTAATCAATATCAAGATGAAAAATCACAACGAATTTACATGCTAATCGACAAGGGGAGAACGATGCAAATGCCGTTCAATGGGCTTAGTTTGCTCGATTATTCCATCAATGCAACGATGGCACTTTCGCATATTATTTTGAAAAAAGGCGACCGGGCTGGAATGATGACCTTCTCCAAGAAAGCCGAAAATAAAGTCGCCGCCGAAAATAAAAACGGACAATTAAAGAAGATTTCCGAAGCCTTATACAATATCCAAACGAATTATTTTGAAAGTGATTTTAATCGTCTGTATCAGGATGTAAAATTCAGCATTAGTCAACGAAGTTTGGTGATTATGTTTTCGAATTTTGAAACCTTAGATGCGTTAAATCGCCAAATGAAATACCTACGTGGAATTGCAAAAAATCATTTATTGGTAGTTGTTTTCTTTAAGAATTCGGAGTTTCAGAAACTGATTCATTCCAATCCCGAAAACATGCAAGATATCTACGATGAAATTATTGCAGAGAAGTTTGAATTTGAGAAAAAGCTCATTATTCAAGAGCTTCGGAAATACGGAATCTACACGGTTTATACGCTACCCGAAAATTTGAATATCGATGTAATCAATAAATATTTGGAGATTAAAGCGCGCGGAATTTTATAACTTTACACTTCTAAATACAATCTTTTTATGAAAATTAACTTAAATAGAATCAACGACGACTATCTTTTTGAATGTACGAATAGCCAAGGCAACAAAATCTTGATCGATAATGCGAGTTTACCTGGTTCAACAGGGGTTTCGCCGATGGAAACGGTTTTGATGGCGGTTGCTGGATGTAGTGGAATTGATTTGGTTTCTATTTTGAAAAAACAAAGACAAACGATTACGAATTTTTCTGCGGAAGTTGAAGGAGAACGCATTCCTGTGGATGAAGCAAAACCTTTTAAAGCAATTAAAGTAAAGTTTTTCCTAGATGGTGAGGTTGATCCTAAAAAAGCATTAAAAGCAGCTCAACTCTCATTTGAAAAATACTGTTCTGTTTCGAAAACCTTAGAACCGAATGTTGAAGTTACCTACGAAGTTACCGTGAATGGAACGCTTGTTTCTGCGGAATAGTTTGAAAGTAGTAAAGCATAAGAAAAATCGGCCTTGGCCGATTTTTTTTATTTTATTACATAGGTTTGGGTTGAATTAATTTAGCTACCGTTGCCGTCCAACCGCACTGATGGCTTGCTCCAACGCCACGACCATTATCACCATGAAAATATTCATAAAACATAATGAAATCCTTGAATTCGGGATCGTAGTTGAAAATTTCGTTTCCGCCATTAAAAGCACGTTCTCCTTTTTCGTTTCGTAGGAAAATTCCTTGCAAACGCTTGCTCAAATCATCAGCAACCACATTTAATGAAACTTCGTTTCCGCTGCCTTTTGGAAGTTCTACATTCAAGCTATCACCGTAATAGAAATAGAATTTTTGTAAACTTTCCACAATCAAAAAGTTGATCGGGAACCAAATAGGACCTCGCCAATTCGAATTTCCACCAAACATCGACGAATCACTTTCTGCGGGTGTATAATGCACTACATATTCGCGTCCGTGAACTTGGAAAACAAACGGATTTTTTTCATAAACCTTCGACATCGCTCGAATTCCATAATCACTTAAAAATTCGTTTTCATCAAGCATTCTATTGAGAACATTTTTCAAACGCGTTCGTCTCAAAATACTCATCAAATGTTTACGACCTTCACCTTCAACTTCCCAATGCGAAACGAGGTTTGCGAGTTCTTTTTTGTTTTTCAGAATCCAATCCATCCGTTCTTGGAACTTCGGCATGTTTTCCAACAAATTATGGTCGATAATTTCCACCGCAAACATCGGAATTAATCCAACAATACTTCTCAAACGTAATGGCAACGCTTGCCCATCGGATAATTGTAAAACATCATAGAAGAAACCGTCTTCCTCATTCCAAAGACCTTGGTTGTTGGTTCCCAAATTTTCCATCGCCTCTGCGATATACAGATAGTGCTCGAAAAATTTAATCGCCATATCTTCATAAACACGATAATGCTGCGCCAACTCCATCGCAATACGCATCATATTCAGTGCGTACATTGCCATCCAAGACGTTCCATCAGCTTGTTCTAAGTGATCGCCGTCTTCAAGTTCCATATTACGGTCAAACGCACCAATATTATCGAGTCCTAGGAATCCGCCACCGAAAATATTTTTTCCGTGTTTATCCTTGCGATTCACCCACCAAGTAAAATTCAACAATAACTTTTGGAAAACTTTTTCTAAAAATAGTAAGTCGGGACGTCCGTGGATTTTTTCATCAATTTTAAAAACCCTGAAGCAAGACCAAGCGTGAACAGGCGGGTTTACATCGCTCATGTTCCATTCGTACGCTGGAAGTTGCCCATTCGGGTGCATGTACCACTCTTTGGTAAGCAACAACAACTGATTTTTTGCAAAATGCGGATCAATCAACGCGAAAGGAACGCAGTGGAACGCCAAATCCCAAGTCGCATACCATGGATATTCCCATTTGTCGGGCATGGAGATGATGTCCTTGTTGTGAAGGTGTTTCCAATCTGTGTTTCGAACGTAATGATTGAAATCTCGTGGCGCTTCAAAATTAGGATCACCTTTCAGCCATTTTCCAATATTGTAATGGTAGAATTGTTTGTTCCACAAAAGTCCTGCAAAAGCTTGTCTTTGGATGTTTTTTTCATCTTCATTGGTCACATCTTTCTGTACCAAATCATAGAATTCATTACTTTCTTGAAGTCGAAGATTAAAAATAGCATCGAAATCTTCAAAAGCGTTTTCTAATTCTTTTTCCGTTAATCGGAAATCAAAATGCTGCCTAGCGCCTGGCTCTAAAACAGTTTTAATGATAAAACTAGCTTTGGTTCCTTGTTTTTCAGGGTTGATAGTTTCACTTCCATGAACTATAAAATCATTGATTCCATCCTTGAAATACCCATCTGAAACAAAATTATAAAGTTTTTTGGTATTGGTTTCGTTTTCACAAAAAGCATCGTCTAATGGTGTTCGAGAGTAGAAATTCTTCATACTCAAATCGTCATGCGAAATTTCAATGTTTCCTTCTTTTATATGCTTTAAGGAAGGTTTGTATTCATTGTATCCCCATTTCCAATTGTTGCGATACCAAATAGTTGGTAAAATGACTAATGGAGCCGTTTTATGACTTCGGTTAACTGCAGTAACTCGAATCAAAATATCCGATTCCGAACCTTTTGCATATTCAATAAAAATATCGAAGTAGTCTTTGTTTTTGAAAATATCTGTATCGATAATTTCAAATTCTTGCTCTTTTTTAGTTCGCTTTGCATTTTCCTCGATCAATTGTTCGTAAGGAAAGGCTGTAGTAGGATATTTATACACCATTTTCATGTAGGAATGCGTTGGTGTATTATCGAGATAGTAAAAGATTTCTTTAATGTCTTCGCCGTGATTTCCTTGATAATTGCTCAGTCCAAAAAAACGCTCTTTAACGCGTTTATCTTGGGTGTTCCAAAAAGAAAAAGCAAAACATAAACGTTGCTTTTCATCGGAGATTCCTGCAATTCCTTCTTCTGCCCATCGATAGGCGTAGCTTTCGGCGGTATCGTGACCTGTGTATTCCCAAGCGTTGCCACTTGGACTATAATCTTCGCGAACATTTCCCCATTGGCGGTTACTTACATAAGGTCCCCATTTTTTCCAATTTTCGTCTGCTGAACGTTTCAGTTCTTCACTCATCATTTCAAATTTGTGCAAAAATAAAAAAGATTTAGTAGAATATTTAATTTGTTGATTCCTAATTTTTTATATAAAATTTTCAATTTTGAACATGATGAATTTAATAAAAACTCCAACAAAGTCCGATGTTGAGGAGTTTACAACGAATTGTAGAAATTCTATAAAACTTTTTTGGTAGATTAAATTTCGTTAGCGTATATTTGCATAAGAAAATTGTTCATTTACATATTGAAAATGTTATTGAGAAAGGTGGAGAGATTAGACTCTGTGAAACCTTGGCAACCCTTCGGAAACGAAGAAGGTGCTAAATTCTACTCCTAATATTGGGAAAGATAACAAAGACTTTTACTTCTACAGGTAGCATTTTCGATGGATTTTTAAGGAAAAAAAGAAATTGAAAACTTCGCTACACCATATTCAACTACATAATTTTACAAGCTCGAATGCAACGCATTGGGAGACACTTTCATTGTCGTATCAAGTATTCGGACAAGAGCTTCATCATGCACCTTTGGTGCTTATTAATCATGCACTAACAGGGAATTCCCATGTTGGTGGTGACGATGGCTGGTGGAAAACGTTGGTGGGAGCCGGAAAAGTGATCGATACAGATAAATACACCGTTCTTTCATTCAATATTCCGGGGAACGGCTATGACGATTTCACAATTGAAAACTCCAATACATTTACTGCAAAAGACATCGCTCGTTTGTTTTTGTTGGGACTTAAAGAGTTAAAAATTTCATCACTGTTCGCTTTAATTGGAGGTTCCGTTGGCGGTTCTGTTGGATGGGAAATGTTGGCTTTAAATCCGAATCTAACACAAATTTTTATTCCCGTTGCCACCGATTATAAAACATCAGATTGGTTGCATTCGCAATGTTTGGTTCAGAAATTTTTATTGGAAACAGAAGAGCAACCTCTAGAAAAAGCTCGAATTCATGCCATGTTATGCTACCGAACTCCCGAATCCCTCAATTTAAGATTCAAAGGTGAAACAGACGCGGTAAAACAAATGCGAAAGTCGCACGATTGGCTTTCGTATCACGGAAAAAGTTTGAGCGAGCGATTTACACTTAAAGCCTACCGATTGATGAATCATTTATTGATGACGATTTCGGTTACCGAAGAGCAAATCAAAACCATTCAAACAGAAATTCATTTGATATCCGTGGATACCGATCTTTTTTATCCCGCATTTGAAATCAAAAAAACCTTTGAAATTTTAGATGAAAATCAAACAAACGTAAGCTATCACGAAATAAAATCCATTCATGGGCATGATGCCTTTTTAATGGAATACGAACAATTAAACGCAATTTTAAAACCTATATTTTAAGTAATTATGTCAGAAAAGAACACAATCAATATATACAGAAACAAGGCTTTGGTGAATTTTGAAGGAAAAGATTTCCTTGGACAAATAGGCGTCGATTCTCGAATTTTTAATGCTTTAAATGGAGGAGGAATTAGCGTCGGAGTGATCTCACAACAGGCGATTGAAAACGGGATTTCTGTACTCGTTGATGAGAGCGATGCCGAAAAAGCCGTCCAAGTTTTGAAGGACGAGTTCCTAAAAGAAAACAACCAAGGCGTGGTGAGTGGGATTTACAGTATTCATCAATTGACGGTTATTGGCTTTGTTTCGGATAATTATTCGAAAATTTTGTCGGAGCTTCAACGTCATAAAATTTACCCGTTATTGTTGAATCAGGTGGCTTCAGCCGGACGTGTGAATATTGTCGTTACCGAAAATCAAACGGAACTTGCTAAAAACATCATTGAAACCGAAATTTTCGGAAAGCCAAAAGCGGTTCATTTAGCGTTAATTGGTCACGGAAATGTTGGTGGAACTTTAGTGGAGCAAATTTTAGATTCGGCACACGATATTTTGAATCGAAAGAGAATTGATTTAAAGGTAGTAGCCATTGCAAATTCACGAAAAATGGCTTTGAATAAAGCGGGTTTTGGAAGTGATTGGAGACAAAAAATTAACTATTCGCAGAATGAGTTTAATATTCAAGATTTAATCGCTTACGCGCAAGAACATCATCTAGAAAACCTTGTGATGGTGGACAATACGGCGAGTAAAGAATTTGTTTTGAATTACGATGAGTTTGTAGAAAACGGATTTGATGTGATTTCGTCCAACAAAATTTACAATACTTTGCCCATTGCGAAATACAGAAACTTCCGTCAAATTTTAAATAAAAACAAGAAACATTATTTGTACGAAACCAATGTTGGCGCTGGTTTACCGTTAATTGATACGATTAAATTATTACACTTATCAGGAGAAAATATCACTCGAATTAAAGGTGTATTTTCTGGTTCGTTAAGTTATATTTTTAATAATTTTTCTGTTCGTGACGAGGTGTTTTCCACGATTATTGGCGAAGCGATGGAAAAAGGATTCACCGAGCCAGATCCACGTGAAGACCTTTCTGGAAACGACGTTGCGAGAAAACTGTTGATTCTTGCTCGTGAATTGGATTTGATTAATGAGTTTTCGGATATTAATATTCAAAATTTGATTCCACAGAATTTATTGGAAATTCCAAAAGACGAATTTATCGGTCGTTTGGATGAGTTGAATACCGAATATAAGTCGATAAAAGAAAATCAAAAACCAGATCACGTATTGCGTTATGTGGGTGATCTTCATGGAGATTTAAGCCAAGACAAAGGGGTTTTGGATGTGAAATTAGTTTCTGTTCCTGCAAATTCGGCTTTAGGTCAATTGAAGGGTTCTGATTCGATTTTCGAGATTTACACCGAAAGTTATGGTGAGAATCCAATCGTAATCATGGGAGCAGGCGCAGGCGCGAAAGTTACGGCTCGTGGCGTTTTTGGAGATATTCTACGTTTAAGCGAAACGATTTAAAAATAAATTGAAATAAAAAACACGTTTTCTGAGCTAATTTCAGAAATCGAAAATTGAAAATGGAAAATAAGAAAACCAATCATTTTGAAACCAATGCCATCAGACAGCAAGCGGAAAGAACGCAGTTTGATGAGCATTCCGTACCGTTGTATCTAACGTCAAGCTTCGTTTTTGAAGATGCGGAAGATATGCGTGCCAGTTTCGCAGAAGAGAAAGATAAAAACCTGTATAGCCGATTTTCGAACCCAAATGTGACGGAATTTGTAGATAAAATTTCACAA
The DNA here is from genome assembly GCF_059509915.1 of Kaistella sp. CFF1-2. NCBI lineage: Bacteria > Pseudomonadati > Bacteroidota > Flavobacteriia > Flavobacteriales > Weeksellaceae > Kaistella > Kaistella sp. CFF1-2. The sequence continues at coordinate 227,767 of NZ_JCAKLF010000002.1, read as the reverse complement.
ATGGAAAGTGCCGAAGCGGGTTATGCATTCGCAACGGGAATGGCGGCTATTTACTCGACATTTGCAGCTCTGCTAAATGCAGGTGATCACATTGTAAGTTGTCAATCGGTTTTCGGTTCGACACACACGTTGTTCACGAAATATTTCCCAAAATGGAATATTGAAACTACGTATTTCAAAGCAGAAAATGCAGATACGGTTGAAAGTTTAATTCAACCCAATACCAAGATTTTATATCTTGAAACACCGACCAATCCTGCGATTGAGGTGTTGGATTTAGAATATTTTGGAACTATTGCGAAGAAACATAATTTGCTATTTATTGTTGACAATTGTTTTGCGACGCCCTATTTACAACAACCAATTAAATTTGGAGCAGATGTCGTGGTACATTCCGCAACTAAATTGATTGATGGTCAAGGTCGTGTTTTAGGCGGTGTTGCCGTTGGTAGAGCTGATTTAATTCGTGAAATTTATCTTTTTGCACGGAACACAGGTCCTGCGATGTCGCCTTTTAATGCTTGGGTCTTGAGTAAAAGTTTAGAAACGCTAGCTATTCGAGTTGAAAAGCATTGCGAAAATGCGCTTAAAGTTGCTGAGTTTTTAGAAAACCATCCAAATGTTGATTTGGTGAAATATCCGTTTTTACCTTCGCATCCGCAGTACGAAGTTGCTAAAAAGCAAATGACATTAGGAGGAAATATCGTTGCTTTTGAAGTGAAAGGAGGTATTGAAGGTGGCCGAAATTTTTTGAATAAAATTAAAATGTGTTCACTTTCTGCCAATCTTGGAGATACGAGAACGATTGTTACGCATCCTGCATCAACTACGCATTCTAAGTTATCAGATGCAGAAAGAGAAGAAGTGGGAATTACCGCTGGTTTGGTACGTTGTTCCGTTGGTTTGGAGCATGTAGATGATATTATTGCTGATCTAAAACAAGCTTTAGATTAAGCCGTAGAATTTTTAAAAAGAAGATTCGTATGAAAAATTCAGAAAAATTATATGAAGCGCTATCCAATCGAATTTTGATTTTGGACGGTGCGATGGGAACGATGCTTCAGCGATACAAATTCGAAGAAGAAGATTATCGTGGAACACGTTTTCAGGATTGGGCGTCGCCCGTTAAAGGAAATAATGATTTGCTTTCATTGACGCAACCACAGGCAATTGCCGAGGTTCACAGAAAGTATTTGGAAGCAGGAGCGGATATTTTGGAGACCAATACCTTTTCCGGGACAACCATTGCGATGGCGGATTATCACATGGAAGAATTGGTTTATGAACTGAACTACGAATCGGCTAAAATTGCACGTGAAGTATGCGATGAGTTTACGGCTAAAAATCCAGATAAGCCTCGTTTCGTTGCGGGTTCTATGGGACCTACGAATAAGACGGCGAGTTTGAGTCCCGATGTTAATGATCCTGGCTATCGCGCGATTACGTTTGACGAGCTTCGTTTGGCGTACAAACAACAAGCGGAAGCGCTTTTGGATGGTGGTTCAGATATTCTTTTGGTAGAAACGATATTTGATACCTTGAATGCAAAAGCAGCGCTTTTTGCCATTGACCAAATTCAAGATGAACGTAAAATTCAGATTCCGATTATGGTTTCAGGAACAATTACAGATGCATCAGGAAGAACGTTAAGCGGACAAACGGCAGAGGCTTTTCTGATTTCTGTTTCGCATTTGAATTTGCTAAGTGTTGGTTTCAATTGTGCTTTGGGAGCAAAACAATTAACACCGTATTTAGAAGCGATTTCGGCACATTCTGATTTCGCAATTTCTGCGTATCCAAATGCGGGTTTACCAAATGCGTTTGGACAATACGACGAAACGCCAGAACAGATGGCGGATCAGGTGAAAGAATATATGGAGAAAGGTTTAATTAACATTATTGGTGGCTGTTGTGGGACAACGCCGGAGCATATTGGTGCTTTAGCCGTTTTAGCAAAAGACTATGCGCCGCGACCAATTGGAGTGACAGAAAATTTGGATTAAATAGCATTTTGTATTTAGGATTTCATTCGTATTTTTGTTAGGAAACCATACAAGATTGCGAAAATGAAAAAGCCGATTTACAATAAGAATCAAGAAGATACGCAGCTGTTTAATGAACTTCGAGCTCGTGTGAATAAACGGGTGGAAGCCATTCCTGAAGATCGAGACAAGATCATACGCATCAAAGTTTTTTTGCTTCCAGCATTATACTTAGCGTCGTATTTGGTAGCGATTTTCAATTCGCAAAATGTAGGGGTTTATGTGGCTAGTTTCGTAGCAATGGGCATTTTGTTAGTGCTTATTTATCTGAACTTAGTTCACGAAGCAGCTCACAACAATATATTTAAAAATAGAAAATACAATAAAGCTGTTCTCAAGATTTTTGATTTTATAGGAGCCAACAGTTTTATATGGGAGAGAAGGCATATCGCGAGTCATCATGCCTATCCAAATGTGGATGGTTGGGACACGGATATTGAGCAAAGTGGACTTTTGAAAATTTATCCATACGGCGGACCTCGGGGTGTACAAAAATTTCAACATTGGTTTTTTATTTTTGTCTATCCTTTATATCTGTTCAATTGGATGTTTATTCGAGATTTTCGAGATTTTTTTGATGAGGGTAGAGTTATTCAGAAAACCCAATCAAAAATTGCAACGAAAGAGAAAGTGAAAATGGTTTTGTACAAAGCATTTTACTTTTTCTACCAAATCGGAGTTCCTATTTTGTTCTTTGGGGTTTCATGGAAACTGGCTTTGGGAGCTTGGTTTTTGCAAATCATTGTCGCAAGTTCGTTTGCGTTATTTGTTTTGTTACCGCTGCATCCACTGCCGGAAAATGATTTTCCACTTCTCGATAAAGAGAATCATTTGCCACACAGCTGGCTCAAACATCAGTTTGAAGTCACCAACGATTTGAAAGAGCATAATCAATTCGTTCGGTTTGTGTTGGGGAATTTTAATTATCATGTGGCGCATCATCTGTTCCCGAATTATAGCTACGAATACTATCATGAGATTACAGATGAGATTAAAAAATTTGCGCACGAACATAATTTTAGATACAAACAATATCCTCTTTTCACCGCTTTGGGAATGCATTATGACTTGCTGAAAACCAATGCGACTTCCATAGGGGAAGTGTTAGAGGAAACCATGTGACAGACTAGAGAAGTCTGTTCATGTTAAAAAAAAACAGACTTTTAAAAAGATAAATGAAATATTTAAAACTTTCTGGTCTAGAACCATTGATTATTACTCCTGAAAGTAATTTTATCAACGTTGGCGAACGTACCAATGTTGCTGGATCCAAGAAATTCTTACGCTTGGTGAAAGAAGAAAAATTTTCAGAAGCGTTGGACATCGCCAGAAATCAAGTGGAAGGAGGCGCTCAAATTCTCGATGTTAACTTCGATGATGGATTGATTGATGGTAAAGAATCGATGGTTAAATTTTTGAATTTAATTGCGTCCGAACCCGATATTGCTCGAATTCCAATCATGATTGACTCTTCTAAATGGGAGATTCTAGAGGCGGGAATGCAAGTAGTACAAGGAAAACCTGTGGTGAATTCCATAAGTTTAAAAGAAGGCGAAGCCGAATTTATTCACCATGCGAAAACAATCAAAAGATACGGCGCAGCAGTAATTGTTATGGCGTTTGATGAGGTTGGGCAAGCGGATAACTATCAACGTCGAATTGACATCGCAAAACGCTCCTATGATATTTTGGTGAATCAACTTGATTTTCCCGCTGAGGATATTATTTTCGATTTAAATATTTTCCCTGTAGCAACAGGAATGGACGAGCACCGTCGCAACGCAATTGATTATATTGAAGCAACAAAATGGGTGCGCGAAAACCTGCCTTACGTCTCTGTAAGTGGCGGTGTGAGTAACGTTTCCTTTTCTTTCCGTGGAAATGACACCGTTCGTGAAGCGATGCATTCCGTTTTTCTGTATCATGCGATCAAAGCGGGAATGAATATGGGAATTGTGAATCCTACGATGTTGGAAGTCTATGACGAAATTCCAAAAGAGCTTTTAGAGCTGGTGGAAGACGTGATGTTAGACAGACGAGAAGATGCTACCGAACGACTTTTAGATTATTCTGAAAAGCATAAATCTGTTAAAAAGGAGAAAGTTGAAGATCTTGCGTGGCGCGAACAACCTTTGCAAGATAGAATTACACACGCCTTGGTTAAAGGTGTCGATCGTTTTATCGAAGAAGATGTCGAGGAAGCGCGACAATCAGCTTCTCGACCGCTTGAGGTTATTGAAGTCAATTTGATGACCGGAATGGGCGTTGTCGGTGATCTTTTCGGAAGTGGAAAAATGTTCCTTCCGCAGGTGGTTAAATCGGCTCGTGTAATGAAAAGAGCAGTAGCTTATTTGCAACCATTTATTGAAGCCGAAAAAGACTCGTCAAGGCCTGCAAATGGGAAAATTTTGATGGCAACGGTGAAAGGCGATGTTCACGATATTGGAAAAAATATTGTTTCCGTGGTTTTGGGTTGTAATAATTATGAAATCATCGACCTTGGTGTGATGGTTCCTGCCGAAAAAATTATTCAAACGGCGATTGAAGAAAATGTTGATGTTATTGGATTGAGTGGTTTGATCACACCGAGTTTGGATGAAATGGTTCATGTTGCTGCCGAATTGGAAAGACAAAATTTAAATTTTCCTCTAATGATCGGTGGTGCGACGACTTCCAAAGCGCATACCGCCGTGAAGATTGATCCAAAATATAAAAATACCGTTGTTCACGTAAACGATGCTTCTAGAGCGGTGAACGTCGTTAGTTCACTTTTGAATAAGGAAAAATCAAATGCATATACTTTAGATTTAAAAGCCGATTACGAAGATTTTAGAGAAAAATTTCTAAATCGTCAAATCGTCAAAGAATACATCAGCATTGAAGATGCGCGTAATCAAAAATTTAAAATTGATTGGGATACAACCGAAATTGTAAAACCGAAACGAATTGGAGTTCAAGTGATTCAAGATCAAAATCTTGAAGATTTACTTCCGTTCGTCGACTGGTCGCCTTTCTTTAGAAGCTGGGATTTGCATGGAAAATATCCGCAGATTTTAGACGATAAAGTTGTGGGCGAACAAGCTCGTGAGTTATTTAAAGAAGCAAAAGCAATGTTAAATAAAATCATCGATGAAAAGCTGTTAACAGCGAAAGCGGTTTTCGGTATTTTTCCTGCAAATTCAGTTCATGATGACGATATTTTACTTGAAAATGAAGGTAAAGAATTTACATTCAGAACACTGAGACAACAATTGAAAAAGTCCGAAGGTAAATACTATTTGGCTTTGGCAGATTTCATTGCGCCTCAAGAAACAGGAAAAACCGACTATGTTGGAGCTTTCTGTGTGACTACGGGATTTGGAACGGATGAATTAGCAAAACACTACGAAGATGCAAACGATGATTATAACGCAATTATGGTAAAAGCCCTGGCGGATCGTTTAGCAGAAGCCTATGCCGAATTTTTACATCACAAAGTTCGTACAGAAATTTGGGGTTATGCAAGGCAAGAAAACTTGAGTAATGAAGATTTAATTGCTGAAAAATATAAAGGAATTCGACCGGCACCAGGATATCCAGCGTGTCCAGATCATACCGAAAAATCAACGATTTGGGAACTTCTAAATGTGGATGAAACGATTGGAGTGACTTTAACGGAAAGTTTAGCAATGTGGCCTACAGCAGCGGTTTCTGGATATTACTTCGGAAATCCTCAAGCAAAATATTTTGGTTTGGGTAAGATTGAAGAAGATCAATTGGAAGACTACGCAACACGTAAAAACATGCCTTTAGAAGAAGCGAGAAAATGGCTTGCACCGAACTTGGTAAACGGTATTTAAATAAATAGTAAGAACGAAAACAGAACTATGAAGATTACGGATCATATAAAAAATGCCGATGGCAAAACATTATTTTCTTTTGAAATTGTCCCGCCACAAAAAGGCGTAGGTATTGCCGATTTATACAAAAACATCGATCCTTTAATGGAGTTTAATCCTCCGTTTATCGATGTGACAACGTCTCGCGAAGAGTATGTTTTTATCGAACATGGAAATGGTTTGATGGAGCGAAAATTAACCAGAATGCGTCCTGGTACGCTTGGTATTTGCGCCGCAATTCAGCATAAATACAATGTAGATACGGTTCCGCACGTTTTGTGTGGAGGTTTTACAAAGGAAGAAACCGAATATCTTTTGGTGGATTGTATGTATTTGGGGATTCAAAATATTATGGCATTGCGTGGCGATGCGATGAAAGGCGAAAAATATTTTAAAGCAAGCAAGGGCGGAAATCAATATGCTTCCGATTTGGTGGCTCAAATTCAAGATTTAGGAAAAGGAAAATATTTGCACGGTGAGCAGATTGATTGTGAGGAGCAAAATAGCTTCTGCATTGGCGTTGCCGGCTATCCAGAAAAACATATTGAAGCACCTTCCATGAAGTATGATTTGGAAATGTTGAAGAAAAAAGTGGATAACGGAGCCGATTATGTGGTTACTCAAATGTTTTTTGACAATCAGAAATATTTTGAATTTGTAAAGCAAGCTCGCGAATACGGAATTGATGTTCCAATTATTCCAGGAATTAAGCCTATAGCGACTTTAAGTCACCTTCAGTTGTTACCTCAAGTATTCAAAATTGATTTTCCTGAAGCTTTAATCAAGGAAATTATGAAGTGCAAAACGAATGCAGATGTTCGTCAAGTGGGTATCGAATGGTCGATTGCACAGTGCAAGGAGCTTTTAGATTTTGGCGTTCCTGTGCTTCATTTTTATTCGATGGGAAAAAGTGATAACATTTTGAAAATTGGCCGCGAGGTTTTTTAAATAGAAAAAAGATGCTGAAAAGCATCTTTTTTTTATAATATAGGGTGACGTTCGAATTCACTATTTGGATCGAAAAGATAGCGGTATGTTGCTAATTTTCGAGTAACTTCGGTATCTAAGTTCTCTGCAATTCGCGTCATTTTCGGGTTGAAATCTCCAATCCATTGCAATTCGGTATCAATGAAATCGGTATGCTTGCGAATATGTTGTGTACCTTCCCAAATCATATATCCATCAACGCCTTTCTTTTGCCATTCGGGAACAATTCCAAAAACCAAACCTACCATTTTGGTGTTTTTTGTGAAAGTTTTCACCCAAAGAAACTTTAGTTTTTGCCATAAACCGAATTTTCCATTCAAATATTTAAACCATTGATTCAAATCCGGAATATTGATCCACATGCCGATAGGTTTATCATTTTCATAAACAAACCACGAAATATGATCGTTCAGAACGGGTTTCATCGTTTTAAACATTTTCAACATCTTCGCTTCTTCCATTTCTTTGCCTTCACCATGACTTGCCCAAGCTTTGTTATAAACTTCTGTAAAATTTTTTGCAAACTTTTCCAGGTTGTTTTTCTTCATCGGAACGGCTTTGATACTTGGATTGTTGGAGTATTTTCGGTGCATGACCGTAAAAACTCGTGAAACGTCCGCGTGAATTCCTCGGCTGTAACACAACTGGTTGAAATAAATTTGCAATCCATACCCTTCAAACAATTCCTTGTAATAGGGTGGATTGTAATTCATCGCATACAACGGCGGCTGAAATCCATCAATAAGTAAGCCCCAAAATTTATCACGTTCTCCAAAATTAATGGGTCCGTCCATAGCTTGCATTCCTTTTTCTTGAAGCCAATTTTTGCAAAAATCAAAGATATAGTTGGCGACTTTGGGATCGTTTACACAATCAAAAAAACCAAATCCACCGGTTGGGATTTTCTGTGCATATTTTTCATTAACAAAAACCGCCACTTTCCCTACGGTTTTTCCTTTTTCATCTTTAAAGAGGTAGCGTTCGCAGGTTCCGTTCCGGAAAACTTTGTTTTTCTTAGGGTCGAAAACTTCTTCAATGTCTTTATCTAAAGGTCGAATGTAGTTTTTATCACCCGCAAATAAACGTGCTGGAAATTCCAAAAATTCGTTTTGGCTTTCTTTCGTTTTTACCAACTCCTTTTGTATCATTTTTTTACGACCCGTCGGGTTTTTAGAATGTCAATCCAGATTCAATTTGAATACTTACTGAATCTAAATGGTAACTATTTAGCAATTTTGTTTAATAACTTGGGCAATCCTGAACTTTAATATTGTGTATTTCCACTTGGTGCCCTTTGTATTCTATCGTGATTTTAGGAAAAGCGCCATACGTACAATCGCTTGTCATTTCATCAAAATTTCCGTTCTCTGCTTTAATTTTGATATCATCACCCGATATTTCGTACTGATTTTCTTGGAAACTCAAGTTTTTTAAAGGAATATTTTGCCCGTCAATATTGATAATTCCTGAATTTGAACGTGTGTCAAATGAAATTAAGGTTTTTGAGTTTTGGGTGAAAACTGTTTTCCCAGGCTCCACTTGGTCTTGGATAGGCTCTACCGAAAAAGCATTGGGGTTTTCTTGAGGCCCCATTGTTGCAGAATCTCCCGCTTGTACTGAATCTGTCGTTGTTGTACTTTCAATAGAAGCTTCTTTTTTACAACTTGCTAGACTTAAGGCTGCAACGCATGCAATACCCATTATTTTCCTAATTTTCATTGTGTATGGTTTTTCCTAGGTAGGCTAAGGTACTAAAAACTGAAGAAAAATGAAAAAAACGAACCTGTTTTTAAAAAAATGGAATCAAAAACCGTGTCGTAATCTAGCTTAAGTTACTTTATTCAATCCGATTTTTCAGTGTTTTTCGAAATGCGTACTTTTGTACTTATTATCAAAAAGCCTATGATTTTGTCCATGACCGGCTTCGGAAGAAGCGAAGGGATTTACGAAGGAAAAAAGATTTGTGTAGAGATTAAATCGCTTAACAGCAAATCATTCGATTTAAATATCAGAGTACCTGTTCGATACAAAGAAAAAGAATTTGAAATTCGAAAAATTTTAAACGATACCATCCTTCGAGGAAAGGTTGATTGTTTTATAAATTGTGAACTTTTAGACGATTGTTCTGATGTGAAAATCAATAAAGATTTGATTACAGCCTACATGAAATCGTTGAAAGAATGTGCCGATGACGCACCCGAATTCGAGTATTTGAAGATGGCGGTTCGTATGCCAGAAGCCATCAGCTCAAAGCCTGAAGAACTTCAAGGTGGTGAGTGGGAATTCCTTCAATCTGTTGTTCAGTCGGCTTTAGAGAGGTTTTTAGAGTTTAGAAAAACGGAAGGAGCAAATTTAGAACGCGATTTAATGAAATCAGTGGAAGGTATTGGTTCGCAATTGGAAAAAGTAATTCCGTTTGAAGAAGCAAGAATGCAGTCCATTAAAGAACGTTATAAAAAGTCGTTAGCGGAGTTTGAAAATGTTGATGAAACGCGATTCTATCAAGAAATGGCGTACTTCACAGAAAAAATTGATATTTCGGAAGAAAAAGTACGTTTAACTCAGCATTTAAAATATTTTAAAGAGGTTTTGGAAACGGAAGAGTTCAATGGTAAAAAACTAGGATTCATCGCTCAGGAAATTGGTCGAGAAATCAACACCATGGGTTCTAAAGCCAATCATGCCGACATCCAAAAATTGGTGGTTATGATGAAAGACGATTTAGAAAAAATCAAAGAACAAGCGTTAAATATTTTATAGATTTTCAAGTTTTGAAACAAAAAGTTATCATATTTTCGGCACCATCAGGAAGTGGGAAAACGACTTTGGTGAAACATGCTTTAGCGCATTTTTCCGATTTAGAATTTTCAATTTCGTGCACAACGCGTAATCCTCGCGGTGAAGAGCTTCACGGAAAAGATTATTATTTTCTTTCTCCGGATGAATTTCGTGAGCGTATCTCCAAAGAGCATTTTGTGGAGTTTGAAGAGGTTTATGAAGATAAATTTTACGGGACGCTAAAAGAAGAAGTTGAGCGCATTTGGAATGCCGGAAAAGTTGTTATATTTGATGTGGATGTGAAAGGCGGCGTTGCCCTTAAAAAGTATTTTGGTGAGAAAGCGTTATCGATTTTCATTGTTCCACCTTCTATTGAAGAATTGGAACGAAGATTGATTTCTAGAGGTACAGATGATGCGGAAACGATAAAAACTAGAGTGGCAAAAGCGGAAGAAGAATTAGCGTACCAAAACCAATTTGATGAGGTGATTATCAATACAGTTCTTGATGAAGCTAAATCACAAACCGATGCAATCATCCAAAATTTTATAAATGCATAAACTATGAGTACAGAAACATTAGACATTGCAAAAGCCAAGCTTCCTGTTTTCGGATATATGAAAATGGAGGATATGAAAATTCCTCAAGGTGAAGCGTTGGTACAAGCGATTTTGGATCTTAAAGAAGAAAAAAATGCAGTGATTTTAGCGCACTATTATCAGCCTGCAGAAATTCAAGATATTGCAGATTTTTTGGGAGATTCTTTACAATTGGCAAGACAAGCGAAAGATACAGATGCTGATATGATCGCCTTTTGTGGAGTTCATTTCATGGCGGAAGCAGCAAAAATTCTTAATCCAACTAAAAAGGTAGTTTTACCAGATACGTTGGCTGGATGTTCTCTTGCTGATGGTTGTTCGGGAGAAGGTTTACGCGCGATGCGTGCTCAACATCCGAATGCACTTATTGCAACCTATATTAATTGTAATGCAGAAACGAAAGCAGAAAGCGACATTATTGTAACGAGTTCTAATGCAGAAACCATAATCAAAGCGTTGCCAGAAGATCGTCCAATTATTTTCGCTCCCGATAAAAATTTGGGACGTTATTTAATGAAGAAGACAGGTCGCGATATGATTCTTTGGGATGGAAGTTGCATCGTTCACGAAGCATTCTCCATGGAACGAATCGCGCAGCAGCTTGCTGAGAATCCTGATGCTAAATTAATTGCACACCCAGAAAGTGAAACTGTGGTATTAGATCTTGCGCATTTTATCGGTTCTACATCAGCATTGCTGAATTATGTTGAAAAAGATGATTCTCAAAAGTTCATTATTGCTACAGAAGAAGGAATTCTTCATGAGATGAGAAAACGTGCGCCGCACAAAACCTTAATTCCAGCTTTAGTTTTCGATGAGAGCTGTAATTGCTCGGAATGTTTCTACATGAAGCGAAATACTTTAGAAAAATTGTATTTGTGTATGAAGTACGATTTACCTGAGATTTTGATTGAAGAAGAGCTGAGATTAAAAGCATTGAAGCCTATTGAAGCCATGTTAGAGCTTTCAAAAAATATTAAATAATTCATTACGAATTTTGAGAAATCTTTCCTTTTTTGGAAAGATTTTTTATTTTTATTAGAAATTAACATTGTATTTTTGAGAAAAGTTATACTTTTGCTAAGTAAATGAAGACGCAAAGCAACATATTTTCTTTTAACACCAAGCCATCAGGTTTTGGTATTGCTTCGTCAATTTCAACTACGATTATTACGATTACCCCGTAAAGGGGAAAACATGTACATATAATTCCGGACCTAGGATTCTCTTTTGGATAGAGAATCAGCATTTTTCATTTAATTTTTACAACACAATAGTATGGAGATACTCAAATTTGGAGGCGAATCATTAGTACATGCGCAGCATTTTGCAACCATTGAAGAAATTCTTAAACAAGATTTAGAAACACCAAAAACGCTTGTTGTTTCAGGATATAATCGTAGCGAGGATAAATTAACATCCATGATTTTTAAGGCCTCGAGCGGCGATCCTAGCTTTAAGACCGAATTGGTAGACTTAGAACAAACTTATCTTGATTTAGTTAAAACCGTTTTTAAAATAGATAACCAAAGTCGTTGGTTAAGCTTGGTAAAAAAGAACTTCAATGATATTGAAGAGTTTATTAATAGCATTTATATTTTAGAAGAGTTCACGGAAAAAACCAAAGCTAAAGTTTTGGGAATTGGTAAGGTTTTAACTGCAAATTTAGTTTGCGGATATCTTTCAGCGATGGGTTTTCAGGTGACTAATTTTGATGTTAATGTACTCCACATACAAGCAGATTCGCAACTTTTAGATAAAAAGATGCTTTCACATTATGTAAAAGACTTATATCAAAAGTCGGATGAAAATTCTATTTATGTGGTTCCTGGAGGTTTGTTTGTGCAGAATGATTCCTGGTTTACTTTTCCTAAAGGCGGGGATGATTACACGGCTTCTTGCATTGCAGAATGTATAAACGCGACCGAATTACAAATCTGGACTGGTGATTCCGGCTTTTACACGGCTGATCCAACTCTTGTTTCTCATGCAAAAAAAATCGAATATTTATCATATCAAGAAGCGATGGAGTTATCGCATTTCGGTACAGAGGTTTTCTATCCGCCAATGACACAAGGTTTACGCGACAAAAACATTCCGACAAAAATATTAAATATCAATGCTATTTCGGAAGTTGGAACTTTGATTCAAGATGTAGATAATGTTCAAAATTCAAATACTGCAGTGGGAATTTCGCATTTAGATTCTATGGCTTTACTGACTTTAGAAGGAAGCGGAATGGTTGGGATTCCTGGTTTTTCGGCTAAGTTTTTTGGCGCATTAAGTGAAGCGAAAGTGAATGTCGTTTTAATAACGCAAAGTTCGTCGGAACATAATATCACAATTGCGATTCAAGAAAATCAAGTAGATCAGGCGATTCAAGTTTTAAATGAAAAATTCCGTGATGAATTGGAAAGACAGAAAATCGACCCAATTGATGCGGAGAGGGACCTTTCTATTGTCGCTTTGGTGGGAGCGAATATGAAAAATAAAACTGGAGTGAGCGGGAAACTCTTTAGCGCTTTAGGTTCTAATGGAATTAATGTTCGTGCGATTGCGCAAGGATCTTCGGAAAAGAACATTAGTGTAGTGATCACAAAATCAGATGTTCAAAAAGCTGTAAATGTTCTTTACGAACGCTTCTTTGACGACGAAATCAAGCAGGTTCATGTCTATTTATGCGGCGTGGGAAATGTTGGATCCAAATTGTTAGAGCAAATTCAAAGTCAAAACGCCTATTTGCAAGAACATCTTAAAATGAATTTGAATATTGCTGGCGTTTCGAATAGTAAAAAGATGAATTTCCATGATCGTGGATTTACGATTTCGGAACTAAATGAAGCTTTAGAAAATGGTTTTGTAGCGTCACCAGAGAAATTTGTAGATGAAATCCTTCAACGAAATAAGAGAAATGCGGTGTTTGTAGATGTAACGGCAAGTCAGCAAGTTGCAGACGTTTACGAAAAGCTACTTCAAAAAAGCGTCAACATTGTAGCTTGTAACAAGATTGCAGCTGCTTCCGAATATTCGAAATACAAAAAACTAAAAACTTTGGCGAAGAATAATAATTGCAATTTCTTCTTCGAAACCAATGTAGGAGCTAGTTTGCCGATTATTGGAACGATGAATGATTTGGTTCGAAGTGGAGATCAAGTATTGAGTATTCAAGCGGTTTTAAGTGGAACGATGAATTTCGTATTTAATACATATGATGGAAATATTTCATTTGCTGAGGTTGTGAAACAAGCGCAAAATGAAGGCTATACAGAGCCGGATCCGCGCCTGGATTTATCGGGAACAGACGTCGCTCGGAAGATTTTGATTTTGGCTCGTGAAGCGGGTTATCAATTGAATTTTGAAGATATTGAAATTCAATCTTTTTTACCCGAATCCTGCATGCAAGGAAGTGTCGCCGATTTTTATAAAGAATTAGAAAATCATGAAGGTTACTTTAAAAATTTGTTGAATAATGCTCAGTCAGAAGGAAAGCGACTAAAGTTCGTTGCTAATTTTAGTCAAGGAAAAGCATCTATTGGTTTGCAACATATTGATTCAACCAGCGATTTATACCATTTGTATGGAAAAGATAATATCGTGATCCTAAAAACGCAGCGCTATCAAGATCAGCCTTTGGTGATTAAAGGAGCAGGCGCAGGTGCCGAAGTTACCGCTAGTGGTGTGTTTTCTGATGTTGTACGTTCCGTTTAAAAAACAATAAAAATGAAAGAAATAAAGATAAATGTACCGGCAACGGTAGCAAATATGGTTTGCGGTTTTGATATTCTAGGAATGGCTCTTAGTGAACCTTTCGACGAAATGACATTCCAATTATTAGATGAACCAAAAGTGGTGATTGAGCATTTGGATGCGTTTCAATTGCCAACACAACCCGAGCAAAATGTAGCGGGAATCGTCGCACTAAAAATGATTGAAGGACTGAAGCTTTCCAAAGGTGTGAAAATTAGCATTCAGAAAAATATTAAGCCGGGAAGTGGTTTGGGATCGAGTGCTGCAAGTGCCGCTGGTGCAGCGGTTGGATTTAATTTACTGTTGAATGACTTACTTTCCAAGGAAGAGTTGGTAAAATATGCGATGTTTGGGGAAGAATTGGCGTCAGGAGTTCAACATGGTGATAATATTGCGCCTTGTATTTATGGGGGAATTACACTGGTGAAATCCTCGGTTCCTGTGGATGTGATTCCGCTTTCTTCACCGAATTTATATGTGACAGCGGTGCATCCACAAGTCGAAGTGAAAACCTCTGATGCTCGTCAAATTCTCAAAAAGAACGTGAGTATGAAAGATGCCGTTCAACAATGGGGGAATGTCGCTGGTTTGGTTGCTGGAATTTTGAAAAACGATTTTCCCTTGATTGGTCGAAGTTTGCACGATGGTATTGTTGAGCCTGTACGCAGTATTTTGATTCCGAAATTTGAGGTCATAAAATCCAAAAGCCTTGATTTAGGAGCTTTGGGTGGAGGAATTTCGGGTTCTGGACCATCCATTTTCATGTTGAGTGAAACCAAAGAAACCGCTGAGAGTGTGGCCAAAATGATGCAACAAGAATATGAAGAAATTGGAGTAAAACAGTTTGTGTACGTGTCGAAAATTAATGATTTAGGAATTCAAGTAGAAAAGTAGAATGAACTATTATAATCTAAAAAATAAAAACGAGATCGTTAGTTTTAAAGAAGCAACGATCAAAGGTCAAGGCGAACAAAAAGGTCTATTTTTTCCTGCTGAAATACCGTCTTTTCCAAATGAAGTTGTCCAGAATTTAAATGCCTATTCGGATGTAGATTTGGCATTTTTAACAGTAAGAGACTTTGTTGGCGATGAGATTCCAGAGGATGTTTTGTATAAAATTGTTTCCGAAACGATTGAATTTTCAATTCCACTAGAGAAGATATCCGATTCGATTTTTTCTTTGGAACTATTTCACGGTCCAACATTAGCGTTTAAGGATGTTGGCGCTCGATTTATGAGTCGTTGTTTATCGTATTTTTTGAAAGATGAGAAGCGTAAGGTAACGGTTTTGGTGGCGACTTCTGGCGATACTGGAGGTGCGGTAGCCAATGGTTTTTATAATGTTCCTGGAGTTGAAGTTGTTATTCTATATCCTAAAAATCGAGTAAGTCTTGTTCAGGAAAAACAATTAACCGCGTTGGGTAGAAATATCAAAGCGCTTGAAGTGGATGGAAGTTTTGATGATTGTCAGAATCTCGTTAAGATGGCTTTCGCTGATTCTTTGTTGAATGAGAAATTGGTTTTAACGTCGGCGAATTCAATTAATGTAGCTCGGTGGCTTCCGCAGCAGATGTATTATGTTTTAGCAAAAAAACAATGGCAAAAGAAGTTTAGTGAAGATCCTGTTGTTTGTGTTCCTAGCGGGAACTTCGGGAATCTTTGTGCTGGAATTTTGGCTTCTAAACGAGGAGTTTCGGTGAAGAAATTTATTGCTGCTTGCAATGAAAATGATGTAGTTCCGCATTATTTACAAACGGGAGATTTGCTTCCTAAGGAAACTGTTGCAACTTTGTCTAACGCGATGGATGTTGGTAATCCTAGCAATTTTGTCCGAATCTTAGAATTATTTAATCAGGATTATTCAGAGACAAAAAATAATTTGGAAGGTTTTGTGGTTTCTGATGTAGAGACGCGGGAAACGATTAAAAAAGTACATCAGGATTTTGGATATGCTTTAGATCCACATGGTGCCGTTGCTTTTGCGGCATTAAATCAATATCTTCAGAAGCATACCAATGATCAAGGATTTATTTTAGAAACCGCGCATCCGATAAAATTTCCAGATGCCGTAGAGGTGGCTATTGGTCAAAAAATTGATTTGCCTTCAGATATTAAAAATTTAATGCAACAAGAGAAAAAAACTGTGGAAATAAATCCTAATTTTGAAGACTTAAAACAGTTTTTATTAGCTTTATAGCATGACCACAAAAATTTATTTAGAAGACGTAAAAATCTATGCATATCACGGGGTTTTACCCGAGGAAAATTGTATTGGAACCTATTTTTTGTTGAATTTAGAATTGCATACTGATTTTTCTAAAGCGTTAGATAGTGATGATTTGAATCATACAGTGAGCTATGCGGATATCAACGATATTTTACATCAGGAAATGAAAACGAATTCCAAACTAATGGAACACGTTTGTGGTCGAATTTTAAAATCAATTCATCATAAATTTCCTCAAATCACGTTTGTAAAAATAAAAATGACCAAACTAAATCCACCAATGCCTGGCGAGATGAAAGGCGCTTCCGTTGAGGTGGAAGAAGTTTTCTAGTAAACGATTTGTATGAAAAAAATCCTATTTTTTCTTGTTTTGTTCTTGACGGTTTTTAGTTTCGGACAAACTTCAAACGGCGTTAGTCCCGTGTTTCCAAGAATAAAATCGAGTATTTCAGTTCCTGTAAGAATTCCTTTGGCGGAGATTAGCAAAATGGCAAATGCATCCGTTAAAGACCTAATTTTTGAAGATAATTCGTATTCTGATAACAACAACGATCAATTCAAAATTAAGGTATGGCGAACCAAACCTATTCGATTTGTATCGGGGACGAAACAGAATTTGTTAATTGAAGTTCCTTTGAAAATCTGGGCAGAAAAAGGAGTGGGAACTTTAGGTGTTTACAGCTATCAGGAAACAACATTCGAGACCGTGATGTATTTCAATACATCAATGGAGTTTATGAATAATTGGACAATTGCTACGACTACGCAGCCGAATGGTTTTAAATGGGTGAGCAAGCCTGTTCTCGATTATGGTCGAATTAAAATTCCCATTTCAACGCTTGTTGAAAAAAGTTTAAAAGAAGAACAGCTGAAATTTTGCAAGACCATTGATGATCAACTAAAAAGCCAGTTGAACTTTCAACCAACCGCTCTACTAGCTTGGAATGCTTTTTCACAGCCAATTCAAGTTTCCGAAGCATTCAATACATGGTTGAAAATTTCTCCGGTAAATGTTAATGCAAGTCCGCTTCAGTTTTACAAAGATGCGATCGACGTAACATTTAGTATAGATGCTTTTTCCGAAACGTTTACAGGAAGTAGACCAGAAGCTGCGCAACCGATCACACGAGTTCCGAATTTTAATTTTATTCCAAACTTGAATTCTAATTTCGTCCTTCAAACGACGGCAAACATTCCATTTTCGGAAGCAACACGACTTGCTCAAGAAATGTTTTTGAACAAGGAATTTGATTTTCGTGAAGGAAAATCAAAAGTAAAAGTGATCGGAATGGAAGTGAGCGGAAAGAACAACGAAATCCAAATCGAAATTGATACAGAAGGCGCTATAAAAGGAAAATCTTTGATTACAGGAATTCCCGTTTATGATTTAGCTAAGCGAAAAATTGTTTTATCAAAAACGCATTTTAAATTGAAAACGGCAAACGTTCTGCATAAAACGGCTTCGTTACTATTTCAAGGAAAAATTGTCCGAATGATTCAAGACGAATACGGAATTCCAACTGCTGAGTTAGAAGATTTTTCAAAAAAATCGACGGAAGAAGCGTTCAACAAAGACTATTATAAAGGCGTGAAGCTTTCTGGAAAAGTGAATAGCATGAAGCCTGGAACTATTTTAGTAGGCCAAAACGGATTAACGGTTGTGGTTGATATGCAAGCGCAACTTCGAGTTCTTGTTCAAGGTTTTTAACTCTGTAAAAGCTAGAAAAGCCCTTCAATAGATTCTTTCAATAACGAGTACGATTTTTTTCGTGCCTCGTGATCAAAAATGTGAGCATTGAAGATGATTTCGTCAACATGGAATTTCGTTTGAAATTGAGCCAATTCTTCACGAACCTTTTCTTTAGAGCCAGCGAAAGTCCATCTCAGTTTTTGCATCACCAAAGCACGCTCTTGCACCGACCAAATGCTGTCCATATCTTCCACAGGTGGAGCATAAGGCTTACGATCGTTTCGGATAATATTGACAAAAGCTTGATACAAGGTCGTTACTAAAAATTCGCCTTCTTCATCCGAATCTCCAACACTTTGATTGACACAAGCCAAAATATACGGCTGGTCTAGATAAGGACTCGGTTTAAAATTATCTCGATAAATGGTGAACGCAATTTCCATTTGTTCGGGAGCAAAATGTCCAGCAAAAGCATACGGTAAACCCATTTCTGACGCCAGCCAAGCGCTATCGGTACTCGATCCCAAAATATACAACGGAACATTCGCTCCTTGACCTGGATACGCATGTACAGGTCCTGGATTGTTTTCTGAAAAATAATGCTGCAATTCTTGAATTTGATTCGGGAACGAGTCATTCATCGTGGAAATATGTCTCCCCAAAGCGTGAGCCGTTAATTGATCAGTTCCCGGCGCACGACCTAAGCCCAAGTCAATACGATTTGGGAATAAACCATCGAGCGTTCCAAATTGTTCTGCAATAATTAGTGATGAATGGTTTGGAAGCATAATTCCGCCCGATCCAACTCGAATTCGTTGGGTTCCATTGGCGATATAGCCAATAAGAATTGACGTTGCGGCACTTGCAATGCTTCGCATGTTATGGTGTTCGGCAAGCCAATATCGTTCAAAACCTAAATCTTCCGCATGTTGAGCGAGATTTAAACTGTCGCTAAACGTTTCTTGGTACGTTTTTCCTTGTTTTACGGGTGCTAAATCAAGCACAGAAAATTTAAATGGCTTCATAACGATGCAAAGTTATAGGATTTTGACGGGAAAACGACTTTTCGGGAATATATCATGTTTTGATTTTCCCAACTAGTCTTTGTTTTCTTTTTTACGTTTTTGATACTGAAAATGATTCAGCAATAATCGGATTTCATGAAATTCCACTTGAGACGGAAGCGCTTTTCGCCATTCTGTTAAAGTTTCAAATTCATGTTCTTTAAAGACTTTTTCAAAAGATTTGATATTTTCTTTTGGAATAATTCGGTTGATATCCACCAAACCTTGTTCGGCATATTTTGCAAGATGTCCAAAAACCGTTTCAATAACCAAACCTCGATCTTTAGCTATTTCTGATATGGATTTTCCTTCCTCAAAAAGCTGATACGTAACCACATGACTTGGGACTTTTGCCACATTTGAGGTTATTTTGATGTCCTGACTTTGGTCAAATAACGCTTTGTCAAGAAGGTGAACGGATTTAAGATCGGTGAGATAATCCTGCAAATCATCAATCAAGGTTTTGATGATTTCGTTGTATTGTTTTAAACCTTTTACACCTTTGGTTTCAGCATAAAAGCTTTTAAAAGGTGAAAATATATGCTCGTTGATTTGTTTTAGAAAATAGGTGACAGCGCCTTCGGCTTTAGTTTCTATTTCCCTCCAATCTTCGCCAGTTTGGGTGAATTTATAGGTTTTCTGCAACAAGATTTTTTCAAACTTCTCATAAATTTCATTCAGTTTTTTCGCTTCTTTATTGGTTTGAAAATAAATTTGCTTAACCTTTTCTTTGTCGATGTTTTTAGATGAAAGCGCTTGATTATTCCACTCGTCAATGCTGTTTTTTATCCATTTCGGATCCACATAACGAAGGACTTTCTTGATAGAATAATCGAATTTTTCTGCTTGTAAAATCTGATCAACATGTTCATTCGCATTGGTAGAATCTTGAAACTGATAAACACGATGGTCACTAAAAATAACGTCGGGTGTGATTTTCGATTTTAAAACGATTCCTTCCAAAGTTCGGCAACGCGACAGTGCCACATAAACCTGTCCTGACGCAAAAGATTTTCCGGCATCAATAATCAATCGATCGAACGTTAAACCTTGAGATTTATGAATGGTAACCGCCCAAGCCAAGCGAATCGGATATTGCTCAAAACTTCCCAAAACATCTTCTTTGATATTTTTTTCGGCATCCAAAGAATAGGCTTTTTGCTCCCAAACTTCTTGTTTTAGTTTGTAATCTTCATCATCGCCATCAATTCGAACCCAAATTTCATCTTCGTCAAGACGCGTAACTTCGGCTAGTTTTCCGTTATAATATTTCTTTTCGCCGCTTGCATCGTTTCGGATGAACATGATTTGGCTTCCTACTCGCAGTTCAACAATCAATTCATTGGGATACTGCGTTTCTTTAAATTCACCAACAACTTTTGCATCGTAATGATAGGATTTACCAGGTAAGGCTTTCAGTTCTTTTTGGTTGATTTCATCCGCCATTCGATTGTGCGACGTTAAATAAACATAAGCTTCATCCGTTGGTTTAAAATTCGGGTCATAGCGTTCGTTAAGTTTATCAAAATCGATATCTTCTTTTTCGCCATCGCGAATTGCATTTAAGATTTCAAGAAATGTTTCGTCTGTTTGACGATACACTTTCGTTAATTCTAACGTAACTAAAGGAACTTGCTTAATAGCGTAACTGTCGAAGAAAAATGGAGAATTATAGAATTTTTTCAAGAAAAATTCGTCTCGAACAACGGGCGGAAGCTGATATAAATCTCCAATAAAAAGCATTTGTACACCGCCAAAAGGTTGCTGATTTCGGCGAACATGACGTAACGAAAAATCCATCATATCGAGAACATCCGCACGAAGCATCGAAACTTCGTCAATAATCAAAATTTCAACTTCACGTAAGAGTTTTAATTTGTCTTTACGGTATTTGAAATGGTGCATAAGATCTGGAATATTGTTCGCCATATTCTGATCAATGCGATCTAAAGTTGGAATAAATGTACGCAACGGTAGCCCAAACATGGAGTGAATGGTTACACCGCCAGCGTTAATTGCTGCAATTCCCGTGGGGGCAACAACAATGTATTTTTTCTTGGTTTTTTGAATGAAATTATTGAGAAAAGTCGTTTTTCCCGTTCCGGCTTTTCCGGTAAGAAATATACTTCTCTGCGTGTGTTCGGCAAGATCGAAGATCGTTTCGTTCATGTTTCAAAAATAGCCAAAAAAAACTTGGAAAGGAAAAGTAAAAAAGGCAAAATTTTTGCATCTTTAACGAAAATTAGATTATGAAATTTTCCATTCTTAGCCTTTTAATTGTAACGATGATGTCATGCAAACCTAAACAAACTGTGGATACTCTTCCGAAAGATATTTCCCAAAAACCAGGTCATGAATTTGGAGGTCCTAATGTAAATCAGAATCAAAAAATGGAAAAAAGAATGGCTGAAATTCGTCAAGAATTCGAAAAAATCAAAAAAGAACCGTGTACAGATGCTAGTTTATGGAAATTTGCTCCTGTTGGTTCTAAATCATGTGGTGGGCCTCAATTTTACACGGCTTATCCAATCGCAAAAGAAGTTGATGCGCAAAAACTGATTCAGGAATACAACGCCCTTGAAAGTGAATATAATCGTATTAATAATGCCATGTCGGACTGTTCCGTTGTAGAAGCACCAGGGGAATTACAGTGTTTTAATGGTCAAATATTAATGCAACCCAAATTGTCTGTTGATCAAGGTGTTGTTAGCGAAGTAAAGAAAGACGAATAACATCCAACGTATGTCCGTTTTTGATGTATTCTTGTCTCAGAATACCTTCTTCAATCATGCCTACTTTTTTTAGAATATGTCCTGATGATGGGTTGTGTGTGAAATACGTTGCGTAGATTTTATTTAGATGCAAGGTTTCAAATCCGAAATACAAAACCGACTCTAATGCTTCGGTCATGTAGCCTTGGTTTTGAAAATTTTCACCCATCCAATAGCCAACTTCTGCTTTTTGATGTTGTGGAGAGACATGAAGTCCGATTGCGCCCATCATTTCTAACGTTTCAGAATTTCGAATAGCAAAAATGTAGGCTTCTTGGTTTTCAAGTCCTTTTTCCGCCAATTGAAGCCAAAAATGAGCATGCTCTTCCAAATAAGGATAAGGAATGTTTAGCGTGTTTTCCGAATAGATTTCAGACGTATTCAAAAGTTGCAGAAGATTCGGGATATCTTCTGCAACAGGTTTATTGAGTACTAATCGTTTCGTTTTAATGTAAGGGAACTGATTTTCCATTTATTTATACCAACTCGAATATTTTACGTAGTTATTAGCAATTCGTTGGATTTCGCCTTCCAAAAGTTCTTCGGAAATATCCTTAATTTTCACCGCAGGAATTCCGGCCCAAACTTCTCCAGATTTAATATGCGTTCCTTGCGTTACCACAGATCCAGCGCCCACAATGGAATTTTCTTCTACCAAACAATCGTCCATAACAATCGCGCCCATACCAATTAGAACATTGTCTTTAATCGTGCAACCGTGAACAATCGCGTTATGACCGATAGATACGTTGTTTCCAATGTTTAATGGGAATCTTTCGTACGTTGCATGAAGCATGGTGTTATCCTGAATATTTACTTTATTACCGATTTTGATGTAATGAACATCACCTCGAATTACGGCATTAAACCAAACGCTGCAATCAGCGCCCATCGTAACGTCGCCAACAATTGTTGCAGTTTCTGCAATAAACGTATTTTCTCCAATTTGTGGTGTTTTTCCTAAAAGTTCTTTGATAATTGCCATGATTCTTTTTTTATGAATTTGAAGCGGTAAGAACCCATATTCGTTCTATTGATAAAATCTAAATCTTAAATTCTGTCTTCTGAGTTCTTATCCGTATTTTTGTATTCCAAATTTAATGATAATATGCGACAAATACATATAGAACCGACTGCAAATCCCAAAGTGATGAAATTTGTAGCGGATTATAATTTGATTCCAGGTTCTGTTGAGTTGGACCGTACTTCTGATATTTCAGAAATTCCGATGGCTCAAGAACTTTTCAATTATCCATTTGTGCAAAAAGTCTTTATCACAGCCAATTTTATTGCGGTTGCGAAAGAAGATACGGTGGAGTGGGATCATGTGGTAGAAAGTTTGAAAAACGTAATTGAAGATGAATTGTTGGCGAATCCAAGAATTTATCTTCAGAAAAAGCGTGAGATGTTCCCAATTTATGCGGAAATGACGCCAAATCCAGCTGTAATGAAATTTGTTTCAACAGAATTGATTATTGATGGTTTTGTTGAGGTAAAATCTCGTGAAGAAGCTGCTGAAGTTCCTATTGCGAAAGCAATTATGGATGAATTTGCGTTTGCGCAAGAAGTTTTTGTTTCTGATAACTTTGTAGCGGTTACTAAAGATTTTTCAGTGGAATGGCACGAAGTGATGATGCCAGTTCGTAGTTTTATTGCAGAATATTTGCAAAGTGGAGGTGTGGTTTCTACAATTGAACCTCAAAAACACGAAAATCCAGTTGAAAAAATCATCAACCGTGAATACACCGATATCGAGCAGAAAATTTCAGATGTTCTGAACGAATATGTGGCTCCAGCGGTAGAAAATGATGGTGGGAAAATTTCGTTAATGGAATACGATGCGGAAAATAAAACAGCGAGAATGCTACTTCAAGGAGCTTGTTCTGGTTGTCCAAGCTCAACAGCAACATTGAAAAACGGAATTGAAAATATTTTGAAGCAGTTTTTGCCAGACGTGGTAGAGAAAGTAGAAGCAGTAAACGGATAATCGAAATTTAACCAAACAAAACTTAAAAAAGGTATTTTGCAAACAACGGATCAAAACCTTAGTGGACAGCGAAAAAAAGGAATATTATTGGTGAATTTGGGATCTCCAAAATCGACTAAAGTAGAGGATGTAAAGGAGTATCTTGACGAGTTTTTGATGGACGAACGTGTTATTGACTATCGTTGGTTTTTCAGAAATTTGTTGGTTCGTGGCATTATTCTAAGAAATCGTCCTGCAAAATCTGCCGAAGCCTATAAAACGGTTTGGACGGATCAAGGTTCGCCTTTAATTGTGATCACAGAGCAGATTCAAGCCAAATTGCAAAAATTGGTTGACGTTCCTGTCGAAATCGGAATGCGTTATGCAGAGCCAAGTATCGAAACGGGAATCCGAAAGTTGACAGAACAAGGCGTAACCGATATTGTTTTGTTCCCTTTGTATCCGCAATACGCGATGAGTACAACTGAAACGGTGGTTGAGAAGGCTGAAGAAGTTAGAAAAGCAAAATTCCCAACGGTAAAAATCAATTATATAGAGCCTTTTTACAATCGAGATATTTATTTAGATTGTTTGGCGGAGCACATTCAAGAAAATTTACCAGCTGATTACGATGCGCTTCAGTTTTCGTATCATGGCGTTCCAGAACGACATTTGTACAAAACCGATCCAACCAAAACATGTAAAATTGGTGATTGTTGCTTCCAAGACAACAATCCTTCCCATAAGTTTTGTTACCGTCATCAATGTTTTAAAACGACGGAAGAAGTTATCAAACGCTTGAATATTCCAAAGGAAAAAACCGCAGTAACTTTCCAATCTCGATTGGGAAATGATAAATGGATCGAGCCGTACACCGATGAAACATTAGAAAAGTTGCCTTCTAAAGGAGTAAAAAAGTTAGCGATTTGCTGTCCTGCTTTTGTTTCTGATTGTTTGGAAACCTTGGAGGAAATTTCCGTAGAAGGAAAAGAAGAGTTTTTACATGCTGGAGGTGAAGAATTTCACTATTTACCATGTTTAAACGATGATGATCGCTGGATTCAAGTTGTAAAAACGCTTTGTGAAGAAAAGCTACACGAGTTTTATTTAGTGTAGATTTTTGAAGTTTTAAAGTATTTATAAAGTTTCGGGCGGCCCAAAGGGCCGCCCGAAACACTTATTTTACAGGTGTGCGAAACTCACCGTAGCCTAGAAGACCGTCGTAGTTTCGTCCAAAAGGTTGATAATACAAAAGGGCTTGATATAGGTTTTCCGTTTGCCAGAAATTCCCGTTGACTTCACCGAAGTTTAACTTACCATCTCCTGAATCGGTCGCTAAAATATAGTTGTAAAAACCTTGCTTCAAATAGATTTTAGCTTCATAACCTTTTGCCACTTCGTTGTATTTCATTTCGGCTTCTTGCGAAGGTTGAAAATTATTAAAACCACCAAGAACATAGAATTTTTTGTCAACAGGTTGCGATTCTAAAAAGAAATGCACCCACGAATAATCGCCTTCTCGATTGGCATCACGTTCGTTTCCGCTTCGACTACTTCTAAAGTAATAGGCACCATTTACATCGGGTTGGTATTGATAATTTAGAGGAAATGCCCAAACCGGAAACAAATACGTATGCAAAATGCCATCTTGATTTTCTGCTTTCGCAATCATGTCATACGCCTGATCAATACTTCGATTGTTGAAATAGTAAAACTCATTGTTTCCTGGAAAAGCGAGTTGCATTTGTTGAAACAAAATTTTGTTTCCCAGAGAAGAACTTGGTCTAAGATTCGTCAAGGTTTGATTCCAGTTGTTATTTTGCATCACATTTAAACTAACCGAATTGATGTTTCTAGACAAAAGATCATTCAAACCCACGGCTTGCACTTGAACTCGTTGATTAATTTCAGGATTTGAAGAGTTCGTAATTCGGCTAACATCGACTGCAACGGTTGCTTGATTTTCAGAAACCATAAATCGTTTGGTGAAGAGCGGTTGTGAAGGTGAATCTTTATAGACTATTAATTCAAAATTTCCAGAAATAATGGGTTGAATTTTATCATTGGGAAATTGAAGTTCGTAATGCGTGTATTTTTGATAGGTGTTAAAGGAATATTGAAATTGATCAATTAAGCCATTCATCGGTCCTTTTGCAAATTCCGTAAAAAACAATCCATCATCTTTCCAGTTTCGATCGTAATGTTTAATGGTGTATCGATAGACGGTCGACGAGTTGCTTAAATCATCAAACTTTAAAATAAGTTGTTGATTTTTTGTGATCACGGGAGTCTCGTCATTCGTCTCGGGATTAAATAGCATGATTCCTCGAATATCTTGTGAGAAAATCAAGGTGCTAATTAAACTGAAAATCAAAAAGAAAAAGTTCTTCATAGGTTGTGTAGACTGCTATTTTTATTCCAAATTAGAAATTTAAAGCTTCTAATTTCTCAAAATGTAAATATCTCAATACTTTTGTAGAATTCAAAATCGGAAATTATGATTCATATTCAGAAATTTACATTCAACCCATTTGGGGAAAATACGTACGTGGTTTATAACGATGAAAAGCTCGCTTATATTGTTGATCCTGGAAATATTCAGGATTTTGAAACGGCTGAAATTGAATCGTTTATTTCCAAAAATGAACTAAAGATTGAATCGATTTTGCTTACCCATGCACATATTGATCACGTTTTGGGATTGCAATGGGCGCGTGATACCTATAAAGTTCCTGTTTTCTTGCATGAAGTAGAGCAAGAGATCTTGGATCGAAATCCTTTTACAGCGAAGCAATACGGCTTTTTTATGAAACCATTTGAAGGTGATAAAAAGTATATTCAAGAAGGAGAAAAGCTTCACTTAGGAAATAATGAATTTGAGATTCTCTATGTTCCAGGGCATTCTCCAGGGCACATTGCATTCCATAATACCGATCAAAAAATAGTTTTATCTGGAGATGTCCTATTTGAAGGGAGTATTGGTCGAACTGATCTTTACAAAGGCGATTACGAACAACTTTTAGATAGTATTCGTACAAAATTATTCACTTTAGACCCGGAAACGAAAGTATATTCCGGACATGGAAATCCAACAACTATTGGATTCGAAAAAGACTACAATCCGTTCTTTAAATAAAAAAGCTCCCATTAGGGAGCTTTTACTTTATTCTGCCAATCTCGTAATACGTATTGATTTTTTGATGTCAGCGGCTAGCCTAGTATTAATTGCTGTACCTTGAATATAATTTGCCGTTGGTACAGCTGGTGTACTTGTGGGTACAGGTCTTGAAATTACAAATCTAATTTTATCATTTGCACCAAACTTGTGTACGATATTTGGGAAAACAATACTCATTATTTTTTCGGTTGCCTCTTGCTCTATGGGTCTAGAGGACGCAACGACATTTGTCCAAGCACCGGTTCCTCCAATCTGTTTCTGTAATGTTAATACAAAATTTGTTGCGGCACTTGAAGGGGTGCGAATGGTTACCGAAAAGGAGCCAGACAACTGATAAAATGATGCCGTTTTAATGGTGATATCTGTGCCGTCAGGAGCTGTAATATCTGCAGTATTTGCAATTAGAACATCTGAAGCTAACCATTGAATAGGGATAGTTCCACCATTATTAATCGTATTACGTTCTTGAGCATCAAAATCCTGTTTAATAGTGGATACTCTTGCGAAATCAATTGGCTTCTTTAAATTTTTAATTTCTGTTAAATAGGTAAAAGTTCCCCATTTACTACTATCCCAAGTGTAAATTCGGTTTCCTTCAATTAAAAGGTTTCCTGAATTTGCGGTGGTTGTGTTGTAGGTCATCAAAGATAGCGCCGGATTCGCGATCGTTTGGTTGTCATTGATTGCTTTTAACGCTACTTTAGGTAACAAGACACCTTTATTTGTTGAGGTTACATCTAAGAGTGCGGACGAATTTGGGGTTGTTGTTCCTATTCCCACCTGAGCTTGAAAAATTCCAGCTACACCAAGAAAAAATAGGGTATATAAATTTTTCATCTTTTGTTAGTTTAAATATTGAATTCGTAAACTTCTAGAATAGGTCATTCCTGTTCCAATGTATATTTTTGAACCAGATCCATGAGTTCCAACGGTGGAGTAAACAGTACAACGAATTTTTGCATCTTTTGCCACGTTGACAACCATTGGTGATATGATAATGGTTTGTGAATTTCCACCAGTTTGTTGCCCCCAAACAGCAGTGTTTTTTCCAATATCCGTCCAGTTTGTTCCATCGGTTGAGTATTGAATCGTAAACTCAAGATTAGCCGAGCTGCTTAAATCAACATTCGGATTCATTGTAATTGAGCCTGAAACTTCGTATTGCCCTGTTTTATTTACAGTAAATGTATTGTCTGAATTTAGGGTAATGTTATTGCCACTGTTAAGATGAATAACAGAGCTTCCCGTGGTATCAGTTTGCCAATTGACAACAATTGGGGCGGCGCTCACCGTACTAGTGGATTGATTTTGCTTTCCTACAATAAAAAAAACTTGCGGGAATAGTTCTCTCTTTACAACATCTAAAGTTGCTATATCAATCCATTGAACACCATTCCAAAAATAGAACATATCTTTAAAAACGGCTGTTGTTGCATTCCCGTTAAGCATGGAATCTTGTAAGTTAAATACGATTAGTCCAGCGGCTGGGTTCGTTATAGTAGTAATGTCTTTATTATGAGTAAGATTTACTCTTGGTAATAAAAATCCTTTTTTGCTTGCTAGGTTACTTACGTCCATATCTAATGCAGCAGAAGCGTGAGGCGCATTAGTTCCAACTCCAACTTGAGCATAGACAATATTTGTAAATAGGATTACAAAAAAGAATAGTAAAAATTTTATATTTTTCATAACCTTATAAATTAAAATCTAACAGTTGAACACGAATCGATTTTGAAATGGGAGAATTGGGTTGCGTGCCAATATAAGGTTGTCCATCATGTCCATGATCATTTCCTGCGGAAGAGACAAAAGGATTTGCAATTACTAACCGGAATCGATCTCCTTTATTCAATTGTATTGGGAATGCAATGATATTAGCTGTTCTAAGATTTCCAGCTACTCCTTTTCCCCATCCAATTCTTGATAAAGCCTCAGTGTCCGTCCATGTTGTACCATTATTAGTTGATCGCTGAATTTTTACATTTAAAAAGGCACGTTGATTCCCATTAGCAACATTTGTGTCTAATGTAATATTCATAGGGTTGTAATTAACATATGCCGAAAAATCATACAAGCCTGTTACGTTAATGGTGAACGAATTATCAGTATTCTTGGTGATAATGTTCCCTACATTGATTGTTGGAGTTCCGGAAAAGGTTACTACTTTATTATTGGATGAGCTTGCGGTTGTGTAGTTCATTTCGGTTTGGGTAAACGTTTGCGTACCTGTACCTTCAATATAAAAGATTCTCGGTTTTACGGCTTCCTCTACAAAGGATTTTAAAGGCATTGATAGCCATTTTGCTCCATCCCAAAAATAATAGTTATTGGCAACGACATTATTCGGGTAGGTCCCGGCATCGCCAAGATTGTAAACTAACAATCCTTTTGCTGGACTTGCAATTGTAGATTGGTCTATTGAACTTTGTAATTGAACACGCGGTATGAGAAGCCCGTGCTTAGCGTTGATATTTTTTCGGTCCTGAGAATTAATGTCCAATATGGATGATGGGTCCGGATTGGCTGTGTTAATTCCTACTTTGCCTTTTTGTGAAAAGACACAGGTACTCACTAGGATACCTCCTAACAGTACAATTTTTTTCATCACAGATTTTTTGCAAATATAGAATATTTTTGAATATTCATAATTTTAATCTTCTAATAATGAAAGCTTTGTAGTGAAATCATTGAAAAAGCTCCCAATCAGGGAGCTTTTATTCTTTCTTTATTTCCATTTGATATTGCAACCTAAACTTGGACGCTGGATGTCTTCTTGAGGTTCGCCTGCTAAGAGATTTTCAAAGGCGATAATTAAATCTTCACCCGTAATTTCTTTATTGTTTCCAGGTCGGGATTCGTCCATTTGACCACGGTAAATTAAATCCAATTTGTCATCAAATAAGAAAAAATCTGGTGTACAAGCTGCATCATATGCTTTCGCGATACTCTGACTTTCGTCGTACAAATACGGGAAGTCGAATTTTCTTTCCACTTGAAATTCCACCATTTTTTCTGGAGAATCGGCAGGGTATTTTTCAACATCATTCGCGTTAATTGCGACAAACTCAATTCCCTTATCTTGATAATCTTCGTATAATTCGGTCAATTTATCAATAACATGCAATACAAAAGGGCAGTGGTTGCACATAAAAATAAGTAAAGTCGCTTTTTCGCCTTTCAAATCTTCTAAAGATTGCATTTCATTCGAATGTGAAGGATTAGGAAGTTCAAAAAAAGGAGCTTTTGTTCCCAAAGCGAGCATGTTAGAAGGTGTATTTGCCATTTTTTGTATTGTTTTAGAATGTTTTAGTGTATTTAATTTTTCCTTTTTAGAGAAGTTCTTTGAGCAAAGATACGGATTCTGTCATTGCATTTTCGTAGTTTACCCAATGGATGTTTTCTTCTTTTCGGTACCAAGTTAATTGTCGTTTTGCAAAGCGTCTTGAGTTTTTTTGAATTTCAGAAATCGCAAAATCGAATTCCCAATCTCCTTGTAAATATTTGAAAAGTTCGGTATAGCCTACGGTTTTCAAAGCCACTAAATCTTGATGGCTTTCTAATTTTTTTATTTCATTGAGAAGTCCGTTTTCCACCATTAGTTCAACACGTTTGTTGATTCTTTCGTAAATAATTTCACGTGGTGCTTCAATTCCGATTCGGATGGTTTTGAAATTTCGTTGATGCGTCGGATTTGATATTAAACTAGTATAAGTTTCACACGTTTGCCACATCACATCAATCGCTCGTAGAAGTCGACGTGGGTTTTCTAAATCAACTTTTGAATAATAATCTGGATCCAAATCTTTTAGAAGATTTTGCAATGCTTCTAAACCTTGGATTTCCCAAATATCTTTTAATTTTTGTTGATTTTCTTCATTGGCTTCTGGAAGATCATTAAGACCTTCAATTAAGGCTTTTTCGTACATCATACTTCCGCCAACCAAAATAACGACATCGTGCTTTTCGAAAAGCTGCTCAACCAGTTTTAAAGCATCCACTTCATATTGTCCGATGGAATAATAATCTGTTACGGCTAAATGGCCAATAAAATGATGTTTGACCTCTGAAAGTTCTTTTTTTGATGGTGCGGCGGTTCCAATTTCCATGCCTTTAAAAAACTGTCTAGAATCGCACGAAATAATTTCAGTAGCGTAAAATTTAGCCAAATCGATAGCCAATTTAGTTTTTCCAATTCCTGTGGTTCCTACGATGGAGATTAACGTTTTCACGCTGTAAATTTCAGCAAAAATTCGGCAAATAAAAAATCACCCCAAACATTGAGGTGATTTTTGTTTATTTTGTGTTTAAAATTTATTCAACTGCACTTACTTCAATTGTCTTAGAAAATGAAGCCGAATCTTGTTTTTCTGCTTGCCAGAATAAAAATTTATCAACTTCCTTAATCAATCGAGGCATGATGAGTGACAAAACGGCCAAATCATCCAAAGCTCCAACAAAAGGAACCGCAATTCCCGGAATTAAATCGATGGGCGAAATGATGTAGATAACACCCGCTAAAGGTATCGCTAAGTCCCAAAAATTGACTTTATACGTCCCTTTGCGCCATGCGTTGAACATTCTAAAAATATCTGGAATCTTTGCAATAAAACCTTTGTTTTTGATTGCTTCCTTTACCAAGTGAATTTTTGAGTATTTCATTTTTTATAAATAAGTTTACGTTACTAAAATCTCAAAATCCGTACCAAATTTTATGGTGTCACATTGTCTATAAATTCATGGATTTCTTTAGAATTCCAATCAATTGATGAGGTTTCTTTTTTCAAAATTTGCCCTGAACCGCTTAACAAATAGGTTGTTGGGAAAACTTTCGGTAGCATTTTGTCAGAAATCGGACTTTCTGCAATATAAACTGGCGCTGTGTAGTTGTTTTTTTTCAAAAACTCGCGCACTTTTTCTTCTTGATCTTGCATTGCAATAAGTACAAAATCAACTTTTCCGTTTTTAGATTCGTATAATTTTTGGATTGAAGGCCATTCTTCACGACAAGGTGGACACCAAGTTCCCCAGAAATTTAGGAAAACCGTTTTTCCTTTCAAGTTTTTTAAATTCGTACTCGCGACATTGATTCCCTTTAATTGAACGTCTAAATCAGCTTCCGTGAAACTAGAAGCAGATTGAACGGTTGCAACAGGAAAAAATTGATCCGTGATTTTTTCTCGAATCGAAGGAATTAAAAATACAGCACCAAGCGCCAATACGATGACAATATATACTGCGTTTTTCTTAAAAAAATTCATACCATTTTCTTTATTATAACCTTAAAAATACGAATGTCAAAGTTACGTTTTTTTGAAAGGTAACTTTGACATTAAGTTTTGGAAAAAAAAGCTTTTTTAGATTTTTTCTAATAATTCTTCAATAATATCTTTTCCTTTATTTTTTGTGTAATACACTTGCAATTCGTTGTGGAAATCGTCTTTGGTGTAGGTTTCCGGATTGTCTTTATGTTTTAGCAATAATTCGGTTCCTGCTTCTGGACGAGGCCCCCAATGGGAGATTACGTCATCATTTTCGTCGAGAATCAAAATAATGGGAATTGATTTTCCGCCATTGGTTAAATAGCTATCAATTAAATCATTTTGATCTCTATATGTGATTCTAACTTCATTTGTTGGAGAGAAAAAAGCGTTTACTACAGGAACAATCATGGCTGCATCACCGCACCAGCCTTCGGAAATAATTAATATTTTGCCTTTGAAATCTTTTTGGTTGAATTTTTCTACCAATTCCTCTTGAGGTTTGTAGGTTTTATCAACACGATGCATGCGCATTAACCCCAATTTATAATATTCTAAATACGTTTTGTCTTCTTCTGAAGTACTGTTTTCTAACGATTGAATTTTAGCTTCGCTATCTAACAAATAGGTTGAATAGCTTATCGCATTTTCCCAATAGGTATTCATAGATTTTTATTTTGATACAAATATCCCACAAATTTCGGATAGTGAATGTGATAAATGTTACGTTAGATTCGGGATTAATTTCCTATTTTCCTTGTTTTGTTAATCAGATACATATCGGCTAAAACAAAGGCAGCCAATGCTTCTACAATTGGAACTGCTCTAGGAACAACACAAGGATCGTGTCTTCCTTTTCCTTCCAAAATTACTTCGTTTCCGTCTTTATCTAAAGTAGTTTGAGGTCTAAGTATGGTTGCAATAGGTTTGAACGCAACGCGGAAGTAAATATCCATTCCGTTACTGATGCCGCCTTGAATTCCACCTGAAAGGTTGGTTTTCGTTGTAAAGTCGTCGTTGAACAAATCATTATGTTCTTTACCCGTCATTCGAGAACCGCAGAAGCCACTGCCATATTCAAAACCTTTTGCTGCATTAATATTCATCATTGCTTTGGCAAGTTCGGCTTGAAGTTTCATGAAAATTGGTTCGCCTAAACCAACAGGAACATTTTTGATCACGCACGTAATAGTTCCGCCAATTGTATTGCCTTCTTTTTTGATTTCTTTAATTCTTGAAATCATTTTCTCAGCAGATTCCTCATCAGGACATCGAACGATATTGGATTCCGTTTTTGTGAAATCTAAATCTTGGTACGGCTTTTCACAGAAAATATCACCAACAGAGGAAACATAGGCATTAATTGAAATTTCAGGAAGCATTTGCTTTGCCAATGCACCAGCAACAACCCAATTTAAAGTCTCACGAGCTGATGATTTTCCACCACCGCGAAAATCTCGGAATCCGTATTTCTTGTCGTATGTATAATCGGCATGACTTGGGCGATAAGCTTGTGCAATATGATTGTAATCTTTGCTTCTTTGGTTTTCATTTTCTACCAAGAAGCCTATGGGTGTTCCCGTTGTTTTTCCATCAAAAATTCCTGATAGAAATTTCACTGTATCGCTTTCTTTTCTTTGCGTAACAATAGCAGATTGTCCAGGTTTTCTGCGATCCAAATCCAATTGAACCGCTTCCAAATCTACTTCCAATCCTGCTGGAAAATTGGTAATAATTCCGCCATAAGCCAATCCATGGCTTTCCCCGAAAGTTGTTAATGTCAATAAGTTTCCTAATGCGTTCATATGAGTACAAAAATAGAGAATAAGTAAAGAACTCTAACGTTTCTTACTGTTTTCTTCCCAGTTTTTTAAAATGATTTCTAATTTTTGCTTTTCTTCTGGATTTATTTTCTTCCAAATAAAGCCCTTTTTAAGGTTTTTCCCGTCTTTTATTTGAGGAAAAATACCTGCATCTTTATATTCAACAATAAAACCAGGAGAAATTGCTGGAAGTGGCGTATCAAAACTAAATGGATACGAATCAACAACGTTTATTTTCAGATTTCCAATTTGATAGGTTTTGAATTTTTTTAAAGAATATTCTGATGGCTTTATAAGCTGACTAGCTTTAAATGTTCCCATAAAATGCCCTAATTTAAAGCTCGGAATCCATGTTCGTAACCAAAATGGATTAAATAAAATGGAAAGGAGTAAAAGGCTCAAGCCAAATGACGCAATGAGCACCGTTTTCTTGGATTTTATTTGATAAAATAACATCAAAATAATCACAAAAAATACATCTAATAAAAATCGATATTGAGCAGAAACAGCGATAATTAGTAGTGATTTTAGTAAAATTGAAACAAATAATATGGTGATTGTTTTTGATTTTCGAATGAAAGCAAAAACGCCTATAACTAGCAAGCTTAATGCGAAAATTTGGTGGATAATCGATTTGATTCCTTTTAGAAAAAACCAATGATAGACTTTGTCTCCAAAACTAAAATGTTGAATTTGTTCCACTGAAAATTGCATATCAAATGTTTTCTGAATGGAAATTTTAGCTGAATTTTGCATGAGTTCAGCATTTGGTTTCCAAGGTAAATTGAAGTCTAAAATGGTCATTGGAAATACAGGATATCCGAACGTCCAAAGATTCTTTAACATAAAAAGTAGAAGGATGCAACCTCCGGGAAGCCACCATACGTTTCTTTTCTTTAGGACGAAAAGCCCATACAGGAAAACAGCAAGTGGTGCCCAAATTAATGTTGGTTTTATCAATATTATGAAACAAGATAAAGCAAATAGACTGGAGATGTTTTTGTTGTAATTAAGCAATTCATTGACGAGTAGTAACCCAAAAATGATAGCGGGAAGGTCGGGACTTGGCGATTGTACAAAGAGAAGGAGAATTGGAAGGATTAAAAAATGAATCCATTTTTTCTTTTCTAAAGCGTAAATTAAATAGACAAGCAACACCAAAGTGTTCAATCGCAAATAAGGATCTGTGAAATTGGAAAATCCTGCTTGTAAAATATGCCATGTAGACATTTGACCCAATATCAAATCCAGATTGGAGATTCCTTGCACCAAACCATATTCCCTTAACCAAAAAATTGTTGGAACATAATATCCAAAATGGTCTAAAATGAAAGGGTAGAAGCTAGAAGCGAACAAAATAATTCCAAAAAAGGGAAGGAAAATCTTATAGTTTTCTTTTAAAAAATCCCAAAAAAGGAGATAGAGTTTAGATTGGATAAAAAATCCAATTCCAATCAGGATGGTTGTTGTTTCGACCCAAATAGAAATTCCTGTAAAAAATGCGATTACAGTACATAAAAAACCGAGGGAAACAAACCCTGCAACTAGATAACTGCTTACTCTTTTTTGTATAGGAAAAACATAAGTAGCGAGAAATCCCCATCCTAATAAGGTCGGTAGTATAAGCGCCAAAGTTCCTAGTAAATACAGCATAAAAAAGATTGCTTAAAATTAAGCAATCTTTTATAACCAATATATCTATATTATACTTAGATCTTATCTTTGGACTCTACCGTCCTTTCTATCTTGCGATCTACCGATTGTGTAACCCGTTGCACCACCTACGATACCACCAATTACGGCACCAGCACCTCTGTTTCTTTTATTAATAATTGCACCTGCAGCAGCACCACCTACGGTACCGATAATTGTTCCTTTTGCGGCTTTACTCATCCCCTGTTTTTGTTGAGTTGCTTGTCCAGAACCATTATTTGCATAGGCTCCGTTGCTTGAACTCGAACTTGGAGCGTCACGATAAACGGTTCTTGTAACAACACGTTGTTTAGAACTACTTGCTGCATTAGAACGAGCAATAGAAGCTTGTTTCTCTTTTTCAGATTTTGCTATACTGTCTTTAGCTTTTTCGAAGGCGATTTTTTCCTTCTCAATTGCTAATTTTTGTTTTTCAATTTCTAATTGTCTCGCCTGAAACTCTAATCTTTCTTGCTCAATTGATTTTTGAGCAGTTACAGTTTCGTCTTTTTTACAGGCAGTTAAAGTTAATACTGATAAAATACCTGTCATCATTATATTTTTCATAGCGTCTATTTTTCAGGTTGTATTAGGGAAGTGGCAAGAAGCAA
This sequence comes from Kaistella sp. CFF1-2, assembly GCF_059509915.1. Classification (NCBI taxonomy): domain Bacteria; kingdom Pseudomonadati; phylum Bacteroidota; class Flavobacteriia; order Flavobacteriales; family Weeksellaceae; genus Kaistella; species Kaistella sp. CFF1-2. The sequence continues at coordinate 191,456 of NZ_JCAKLF010000002.1, read as the reverse complement.
ACCATTGCAATGTTAAGAAAAAGTTAAAACTCTCATGTTTTGTTTTAAACATCTATGAATAAAGGGTTTTTAAGAAGTGTTTATTTTTAAAATTATCGTTAATAAATCAAAAATGACCAAAAATGTTCGTGGTTTTTAATGTTCAATTCTGGTGAAATTCGTTTTTGATGCCATTTCCAATTAAAATCTAAATTTTATAGAGTAATTTTACCTTTTTAAAACGTTGAAATTTTAATTACGAGAATAATGAAGAAGTCCTTAGTTGCCCTGTTTGGTTTGATTTTAATTGTTTCTTGCTCTAAAAATGAAAATTTTGAAGTGAAGAAAGTGAGCAAAATGAAAGCGGAGAATAGTTTAAGTGGAGTAGTTGTTGTGAATGAGTTGGATCCTGTTTGCGAAATGGCAACAAAGGATTATTTGAAAGATACGGTTGTCTATAATAAGCAAGTTTATGGATTTTGTAGTGATCACTGCAAAGCTGAATTCAAGAAGAATCCTGAAAAATTTTCAGCCAATCTTAAATGATTTTACAATTTAAATCAAATAAAAAACCCTAAACGATTGAATGTTCAAAGTTTAGGGTTTTTTTTAGAGGTGCCTAGCGGATTCGAACCGCTGTAGATGGTGTTGCAGACCACTGCCTAGCCGCTCGGCCAAAGCACCATTTCGGTGTGCAAATTTAGTAAAATATTTTTATTAAAGAAATAATATCATAGAAATTGATAGAAATCATCATAAAACCGAAAAGACAATTAGTATCTTTGTGGAAATAAAATCTATATAAAATGTCAGATATTGTTCTCAATACTATTCCTGAAGCCATTGAAGATCTTAAAAATGGTAAAGTAATTATAGTAGTTGATGATGAAGATAGAGAAAACGAAGGTGATTTTCTTTCAGCAGCCGAGTTGGTAACGCCAGAAATTATCAATTTTATGACCATTCACGGTCGTGGTTTGATTTGTACGCCGCTTCCCGAAAAGCGTTGTGATGAGCTAGGTTTAGATGTGATGGTGACTCGTAGTAGCGATCCGAAAGAAACAGCTTTCACGGTAAGTATTGACCTTTTAGGAAATGGTGTTTCTACTGGTATTTCTGCAAGTGATCGTGCACGTACGATTTTAGCTTTGATGGATGAAAAAACAAAACCTGCAGATTTCATGCGTCCAGGGCATATTTTCCCATTGCGTTCTAAATCGGGTGGCGTTTTAAAAAGAGCGGGACATACAGAAGCCGCGACAGATCTTACAAAATTGGCTGGTTTAAAAGAAGGTGGCGTTATTTGCGAAATCATGAATGATGATGGTAGCATGGCGCGTCTTCCAGATTTAATGGTTTTGGCGAAGAAATTGGATCTTAAAATTATTTCAATTGAAGATTTAATTGATTATCAGCTTAAAAAAGGAGATTTAGTACACCAAATTGAAGAGCGTAAAGTAAAAACGCATTATGGAGATTTTGATTTCCATGCGTTTCAAGAAAAACATACGGATCAAATCCATTTTGCATTAACGAAAGGATCTTGGGAAATTGATGAACCGGTGATGGTTCGTGTACAAAGTTCAAGTGCGTATTTTGATGTACTTTCTCGATTGACAAATGGTGAAAAACCATTGTTAGAAAAGGTTACCGATATCATTAACAAAGAAGGTAAAGGAATTGTAATTTTCATTAATAACGTTTCGAATGCAGAAAATACATTGCGTAAATTGCAGCAATTCAACGATTATCAAGATGGAAATGTAAACAAGCCAACATTGAGTGCAAACTTTATGGAATACGGAATCGGAACTCAAATTTTAAAGAAATTGGGAGCAACGAAATTCCGCGTTTTGACACAAAATGTAAATCAAAAACCAATGATTTCAGGTTATGGAGTAGAAGTAACCGAAATGGTCCAAATAGACTAATTCAAAGTGATTTGAATACGAAATTAGCGCAGTTTACTGCGCTATTTTTATTTGATCTAGACTTTTAAAACCGTTGATAAAGTCTTTAATATTCATCCTTTTCTTTCCTTCCAATTGAACTTCTGAAGGGTAATATATTCCACCATTAACGTAAATTTCCATGGAATTTTTTGTGAATTCGAGTGTTCCTGAAGGTTTGTTATGATTTGTTTTTTTCATTTTTCCTTCGGATATTTTCAAACCTTTATTTTCTTGATCGATTTGTAAAGTTGTAAAAGCGCACGGATATGGCGACATTCCTCGCACGAAATTGTGAATAGTCGTAATATCTTGAGACCAATCAATTCGCGTATCTTCTTTGAATATTTTAAACGCGTTTTTCGGGTTTTCGGAATGAGGCTGAGGTTTTTCTTCAATAGTTCCTTCGGAAAGTCCATCAAGCGTTTTAACAACCAATTGCGCGCCCATAACCATCAATCGATCATGTAAACTTCCAGCATTTTCTTCGGGATCAATAGGAAGTTCTTCTTGAAGTAAAATATGGCCTTCATCAATCTTTTCATTAATGAAAAAAGTTGTCGCTCCCGTTTTAGATTCTCCATTGATGATGGCGTAATTAATTGGCGCAGCACCACGATAATCGGGCAAAAGCGAAGCGTGAAGATTGAATGTCCCTAATTTTGGAATTTCGAACAACATCTTCGGCATCATTCGGAATGCTACAACAACAAAAACATCTGCATTTAAGTCTTTCATTGATTCCAAAAATTGAGGATTCCTTAGTTTTTCTGGTTGGAAAAGAGTGAGATTGTTTTCTACAGCATATTTTTTAACAGGCGATTCGTTTATCTTTTGTCCTCTGCCACTTGCTTTATCGGGAACAGTAATGACGCCGACAACTTCGTGTTGAGAGTGATGAATAGCGTTTAAAGATTGAGCGGCAAATTCGGGAGTTCCGAAAAAAACAATTCGTAATGATTTCATAGTTTAAGCGATCGTATAGGTTCTGAAGTTCAACATTCGTACTTTTCCATGGTCGAGTAGGAGAATGAGCTCTTCAAGTATTTTTTCTTTGTTTGGATTAGCTAAAATAATGCTCAATTCTTCTAATGAGCTTGGTCTAGCCTTTAATGTTTCTAAAAGTTCTTTTTCTAACGATGGTTTCTCAAACATCGTCGAAAGTTTTAATTTTTGATGACAGTACGAGCAATTTCCACAATCTTTCTGGTCTTTTTCGCCAAAATAGCTGAGAATCATCCGCATTTTACAAAATGAATTTTCACGTATAAAATACTTCATTTCTTCCCATTTCTGAATTTTATTTTTCAAAATGGAATAGAATAGTTTCCAATAGTGATTGAGAAGCATTCGTTCGTTTCTTGGATGCAAAAATCGAATTGTATCATTTGCACTATTCAAATATTCCAAATAGCCTTTCTCCTGAAGTTCTTTTAAACGCTCGTGGAATAATTGAGCGCCAATTTGAATTTTGTCTAAAACGCGTTCTTCATTAAAGTGAACTTTTCCTGTCGTAAATCCGGTGATATTTCGTTGTAAAAGTTCTAAAAAGTAAGCATCAGATTTCGCTAAAGATTCAATTTGATCATGATCAATTAGCAATGTAATTGATGATTGTCCTGACCTTGATTTTTTTAGATAAACAATTTCTTGCTGATGTAAAAAGTGAACTACTGATCTAATCTTAACAGGCGTTAGTTTTGTTAATTTTTCTAACCTCGTAATGTGAAAAGGAAACTCAATATCGGTTTGTTCGTGATCGGCAATTTGATAAAGAGAATACAAATAGGTGATTACTTTTTCATATTCTACTTTGGTTGGCGTTTGATTTTTTAAAATATCATCACTACGCATTAAATCTTGTTCCGTCCACAACATATACGCCGCACTGTCATTACCATCACGACCTGCTCGTCCAATTTCCTGATAGTAATTTTCAAGAGAATAGGGCGGTGAATAATGAAATACAAAGCGAACTTGATTTTTGTCAATACCCATTCCAAAAGCATTGGTGGAAATCAAGATATTTTGATTGCTGTTCATCCACCAGTTTTGCTTCCTTTCTTTGATATCGGGATGCAAACCTGCGTGAAAAAAATCTACATTCAACAATCCTTTTGAATTAAGGAATTGCGCTAGTTTTTCAGCTTCATAACGCGTGTTGGTATATATAAGACCCGAAGCTTTGTTAAGCTTTAAAAAATGATAAATATGATCGTATTTATCGGCTTTTGGTAACGTATGGATCTGGAGATTGGTTCGTTTAAAACTTTGTTGAAAGATTTGAACTTTCTTCAAGTTGAGTTTAGAAACGATTTCTTCTAAAACTTTTGGTGTTGCCGTTGCCGTTAACGCAATAATTGGAATGTTTACGAATTGCTCCCGGAACATGTTGATGTTTTGATAACTCGGTCGGAAGTCCTGCCCCCATTCGGTAATACAATGCGCTTCGTCGACTGCAATAAAAGAAAAGTCAATTTCCGGTGCTTGCATCAAAAATTTTTGATTGCTTAAACGTTCTGGAGAAATGTAAAGAATTTTTGTCGTACCATTTTTACAATTTGCATAAACTTGATCTTCTTCAATGAGATTTAGATCTGAGTTTAAAAAATCAGCTTCAATTCCTAATTTTTGTAATTGATCAACTTGATCTTTCATCAAAGCTAGGAGTGGAGAAATGACAAGACAAGTTCCTTCAGAAATTAAAGCGGGGAGTTGATAACATAAGGATTTACCGCCACCTGTCGGTAAAAGACATAAAGAGTCTTTTCCAGAGAGGATACTATCAATAATTTCTTCTTGTAATGGCCGGAACGTAGGAAAGCCCCAAATAGTTTCTAGGGTATTTTTCTTTAAATTTTGATATGCTTGTTCCGAATTCACTTCGTAAAATTAGGGATAATAAAAGAAAAAACCACGCAGAACTGCGTGGTTTTTATATAGAGATTTACTCGATTATTTAGCTTCAAAATATACTCTTCTGTTTGCTCTGTTTTTCCATTCTGGACATTTAGTTGCAGGCTCGCATTCTGGGTATTTCAAGTTTTTCTCACCTCTACCTTCTGCTTCTAACTTACCGCTAGAAACTCCGTTTTGGATTAAGAAGTTCTTAACGTTGTTAGCTCTTCTTTCAGAAAGTTTTTGGTTGTAAGCATCAGTACCTCTTGTATCTGTTCCACCAACTACTTTGTAGCTACCTCCTTGAGAAGAGTTAATATAATTAACTGCATTGTTAAGGATTGGTGTGTTAGAAGGTAAAATTCTATCAGAATTTAAGTCGAACTCAATTCCTTCAAGAACTCTTACATCATCAGTTACAGTACCTGTTCCTGTTGGAGTTGTAGGACAACCATTGTTTTCTACTGGTCCTGGAACAGTTACACACTTATCGTAAAGGTCGATAACACCGTCTAAGTCAGCGTCTAAAGCTACACCAGCACCGTCAACTCTTGCACCAGCTGGAGTATCTAATTGTCTATCCCAATCGTCGCAAACTCCGTCGTTATCAGCATCACCATTTTTACAAACTTCAACATCTTGGTTTTTATCAGCCAATACGTCTAACTTGTAGTAGATTTCTTGTAATGGATCATGCCAGAATAAATGAGATTGGTGTTTTCCTAACTTTAAAGTAACCCCTAAAGTTGCGTTGAACATATTGTCAGAGATTTGATCTTCTCTTTTGTTAATGCTGCTATATTGTGCACCTCCACCATCAAATTCATCATCACCAGTTACAATATACATTAATCGACCTTCGATATCGATTCTTCTAGATGCTTTGTATTTAAGACCAGCACCCGCTTGACCAAATAAAGAATTGAATTTAAAAGGCTTAACTTCAGTCATAAGTCTTTGACCAGCTGCATCTTCTAAATACGCTCTATAAGCTAAAGTTCCAACACCAGCATAAGCGTGTAGCGCCCATCTGAAAGGAGAGTGATTATCAACTCTTCTTAAAAGGTTAGATACATTTAAATCTCCTAAAATTGAGATCGCATCATATTGAGTTCTAGCACCAACATCTTGGTAACCAGTCCCTGTTGCGTTGTCTTTTTTCGTATTAAACCAACCTTGTCTGGTTTCACCCTTATCGTATTGTAATTTTAATCCAAATGCATGAGTGATTGCTTTGTCAACACTGAAATATGCTGAATAACCAAATAGATTCTTACCGTTTCCATTCTTAACAGAAGTTAAGTCTGCAGATTGTACTAACGGTACCCCTGCACCAGCTGAGATTGACCAATCATTAAATCTTTTAGATTCTTTGGTAAATGGCGATACATTAGCAGATCCCGACGAAAATGTGTTTGGATATCCGTCAACAGTTGCTACAGCAACGGTATCTTGAGCAAATCCTAAAATCGGTAACGTTAATGCTAATGCTACGCTAGCTAAATTTAGTTTCATATAGTGAATTTTTAGTTAAAAATTAAATTATTTTTGTTTGAAGTAAACTCTTCTGTTTGCTTCGTTTTTCCATTCAGGACATTTTGTAGCAGGATCACATTCTGGATATTTAAGATCTGTTTTCCCCCTACCTTCAGCTTCTAACATTGAGTTATTTACTCCTTGATTGTTTAGATATTTTACAACAGCATTTGCTCTTCTTGCCGAAAGATCCATGTTGTATTTATCAGAACCTCTCGTGTCTGTTGCACCAATTACCAAGAACTTATCACTTGAGTTTAAAGTTTTAATAATTGAAGCCGCTTGATTTAATTTGTCATAAGAAGTTGGTCTAATCTTATCGCTATTTAATTCGAATTCGATTCCTTCAAAGTTTTTATTAACTTCATCGATAGTACTTAAATTACTACTTACAGTAGGAGTTGTAGGACAACCGTTGTTTTCCACTGGCCCTGGAACCGTTACACATTTATCGTAAAGGTCGATTACTCCATCTAAATCAAGGTCTAAAGCTACACCGGCACCATCAACTCGTGCACCAGCAGGAGTGTCAAGTTGTCTATCCCAATCATCACAAACTCCGTCATTGTCGCCATCACCTTTTTCACAAACCTCTAAATCAACTTGTTGATTCTCTAGAACTCCAGCTCTGTAATAAGCCTCTTGAAGTGGGTCATGCCAAGCCAAGTGTGAAAGATGTTTGCCAAGTTTGAAAGTTAAACCTAGATTCACCGTCCACATATTATCAGAGTATGAATCGTTGATTTCGTTGTAATTAATTGACGGCTTACCTGTTCTAGCCCAACCACCGCCATCGAATTCTTCATCCCCCGAGATAATATACATCGTTCTTAATTCAACATCAACTCTACGTGACGCTTTGTATTTCAATCCAAGACCTCCTTGGTAGAAGAATGATGCAAGACCTAAATCTTGTGTAATAATGATTGGAATTCGAGCAGGGCTTGTGCTCCAACGAGATGCGTTTTGATCAATTAATTCCGTGTTATACGATTGGAAACCAATACCTGCATAACCATGTAAAGCCCATCTATAAGGAGAATGGTTGTCCACTCTTCTTAGTAAATTAGAAAAGTTAATGTCTCCCAACAATGAGATTTGGTGGAATTTTGTCCAAGCATCTGCAACACCCGCAAGTTGGCCCTCAACTCCTGGAAGTTGTCCTTTTTGATTTGTTTTACCGGTTTGGTATTGTAAACTTAGCCCGAAAGTATGGCTAATTTGTTTATCCAAACTTACGTAAGCATTCCATCCCCAATTGATTTTTTTATCGTGGAAAGAAGTAAGGTCAGCATGTGCCATGAAAGCAGCACCTCCACCTACCGAAATTGCCCAATCGTTGAATCTTCTAGCCTCGTTGTTGAATTTACTTACGTTGGCTGAACCAGAAGAGAAGGTATTAGGATAGTCTGTAGAAGACCCTGTACCCTCGTTCTGTGAATAGATTGCAATAGGCAATGATAAGGTTAGTAATAAACTTAATTTCATATTCTATGTTTTTCAGATAGTTCGAGATCTTGTAGCAATTCCCTAGAGAAAAGCCTCTCTTCCATATGTTTTTTATGTGGTATGGTTAGTGCATTGCTTTCATAAGAAAGCGTATTGTACTCCACAATATCAATGTCAATAATACGATCATGGTACTCTCCAAATGCTTTAGAGTCCTTATCTCGTCCCATTTCTCTTTCAATATTTTTCACTTCTCTTAATAGCTGAAAAGGTGAAAGATGCGTAATAATCGACAGTGCAATATTACAAAAAATATTAGAACTGACAAATTCTACGGGGTCTGACATTATTTTTTTTGAACGGTTACAAATAGTTCCTATTCTATTTTCTATTTCACTGATTGCGAGATCGATATTCTTATTTTGATCTCCAATATTACTTCCTAGTAACAAAACGGCTTTTTGTTGCGACATATTGAGCAAATTAGGATTTGAATATGAAAAGTTTTTTTAAAAACGTGCTAGCAAATATTGTAGCCATTTTTATTATTTTATTTATTGGTTTTATTTTAATGATCGGGATGATTGCCGTGAGTGCTATGGGCGATTCTTCGTCGGTAAAAGTAAAGAAAAATTCAGTATTAACCTTGAATTTGAAAACCAATATTATTGATAGTCCAGCAGATGAAAAAGACGATTTTTTTAATTTTGAAGACAAGCAAGATTATGTCGTTTTGTACGATGCTATAAAAGCTATTAATGCAGCTAAAACGGATGATAATATCAAAGGAATCTCTATTGAGGCGGATTATTTGTCTGCTGGAATAACCCAATTAGATGATCTACGAGCTGCCATTACGGATTTCAAGAAGTCAGGAAAATTTGTAACGACTTACGGAAATAATGTAAACCAAGGAACGTATTATTTGGGTTCTGTGGCGGATCAATATTATTTGCATCCTGCTGGCGGAATCGACCTTCGTGGAATGTCAGCGGAAGTGATGTTCTTCAAAGAATTTGCAGAAAAGTATGGAATTGGAATTGAAGTTATCCGCCATGGTAAATACAAATCTGCGGTTGAACCGTATTTACGTAGTGACCTTTCGGAAGAGAACAAAGAACAACTTTCCGTTTTGATTAATGATATTTGGAACAATGTTTCTGGTAAGATTCAGCAATCGAGAAAAATGAATGCTACAGATTATAAATTGGTTGTAGATAGTTTGTATTCCGTAATTCCAGATAATAATTTGAAATTCAAAACGGTTGATAAATTAGTTCAGAAATCCGAATACGATGATATTTTGAAAGACAAATTGAAAATCAAAAAAGACGATAAACTAAACAAAATTTCACTAGCGAATTATGTGAAATCAATGAAAGAGAAAACGTCGAGTGACAAAATTGGAGTTTTATATGCGTCTGGAGAAATCTTTAGTGGAGAAGGTTATGATGGAATTTATTCGGTTAATTTAATTAAAGAAATCAAAAAATTAGCAAAGAACAAGGAAGTAAAAGCAGTTGTTTTACGTGTAAATTCTCCAGGAGGAAGCGCGAATGCTTCAGACGAAATTTTATTTGAATTGCAAGAGTTGAAAAAGAAAAAACCATTGGTGGTATCTTTCGGAGATTATGCAGCGTCCGGAGGCTATTATATTGGTATGGCTGGTGAGCGAATTTTTTCTGAACCGAACACATTAACAGGATCTATCGGAGTTTTTGGTATGATTCCATACTTCAAACAAATAGCAAATAAAAATGGTATTTATGCCGATGCAGTTTCTACCAATGCAAACTCGAACGAATACTCTGCAGTAAATGGATTAAGTCCAGGTTATAAAACGATTTTAACAAAAAGCGTGGAGCAAACGTACAAAAGATTTGTACACTTTGTAACGCTGAATAGAAAGAAAACGTTTGAACAAATTGACGAAGTAGGAGGTGGTAGAGTTTGGTCTGGCGTGCGAGCCAAGGAATTAGGACTTGTAGATCAGTTAGGTTCTTTGAACGATGCGATTGCTTATGCAAGCCAAAAAGTGAAATTGAAAGACTATCAAGTTGTTTCATATCCAAAAAAAGTTTCTATGTTTGAACAGATTTTCTCTGATATGAATCCAGAAGAAATGGAAATGAAAATAATCAAAAGAAAAATAGGGGAAGATAAGTTTAAGATTTTTGAAACCCTGACAGAACCAAAACTAAATAATTCTGTATTGATGGAAAGTCCGTACCGAGTTACATTTTAAATTAAATTATACAAGAAAAAAGTCCACTCGATTGAGTGGACTTTTTTCTTGCTATTTGTGAAGAATTATCCTCTTCTCGTAGCCATTCCGTAAAGCCAAAGAACAATAAGTGCTCCTCCTACGGCTAATAAGAAACTTTTAAAGTTGAATCCGGTTACATCACCCCATCCAAGAACATAAGTTCCGATTGCGCCTCCTACGAAGGCTCCAATAATTCCTAAGATAATAGTGATTAACCAATTGCCACCTTGAGTTCCTGGCATAATTGCTTTAGCAATTGCTCCAGCAATTAATCCGAAGATAATCCAAGCTAAAATTCCCATAGTTTTATAATTTTAAAGTTAGTATTGTATATGTAATTTTGTTTATCAGCTACTCAAAGTTAGACTATTTTTACATACACGTCCCACTTTCTCAAAATTGTATAAAAAAAGGGAAAAATTCTAAAAATTAGTTTTTTCTAAAGAAAGAATCTACAAATTGCTCTCCGTTAAAGAGTTGTAGGTCGGTCATTTTTTCCCCAACACCGATATATTTCACTGGAATCTGAAATTGATCTGAAATTCCGATAACAACGCCTCCTTTAGCAGTGCCGTCCAATTTAGTTACTGCCAAAGCATTAACTTCTGTTGCAGCTGTAAATTGTTTCGCTTGTTCAAAGGCATTCTGTCCTGTTGATCCATCCAAAACCAATAAGATTTCATGTGGAGCATCAGGAATAAGCTTTTGCATCACACGTTTGATTTTCGAAAGTTCGTTCATCAAATTAACTTTGTTATGGAGTCTTCCTGCCGTATCAATAATGACAACATCGGCTTCTTGCGCAATGCCACTTTGAAGCGCATCAAATGCCACTGACGCTGGGTCGCTTCCCATTTCTTGTTTTACAATAGGAACGCCAACTCTTTGACTCCAAATAACCAATTGGTCAACGGCTGCTGCACGGAACGTATCAGCTGCTCCAAGGACAACTTTCTTTCCTTGCGATTTGAATTGATGGGCTAGCTTACCAATTGTAGTGGTTTTTCCAACACCATTTACACCGACAACCATAATTACATAAGGTTTTTTAGATTCGTCGATATTTCCAGATTGCGCATGAGGATTTTCTAGTAAAAGTGCAGAAATCTCCTCACGAAGGATTTTGTCTAATTCTTCTGTATTTACGTATTTGTCACGTGAAACGCGATCTTCGATTCGCTCGATCACTTTAATCGTTGTTGCAGCTCCTACATCGGAAGCAATTAGGATTTCTTCAAGGTCATCTAAGACCTCGTCATCCACTTTACTTTTCCCAATGACAGCCTTAGATATTTTATCAAAAAAACCTTGTCTCGATTTTTCTAAACCTTGATCAAGACTTTCCTTCTCTTCTTTATTGAATATTTTCTTAAACCAGCTCATATATCTGAATTTCCGAGAACAAATATATCAAAAAATGACCAACAAATCATGTTGGTCATTCCAGGGTTGTTTTTGGATTATTTAAAAATCTAATTCCGAAATTTTAGTGTTTATTTAAATTATTTCATCAGCTGCCAAAAACGTCCAATCTGTACCATTAAAAACGCATAATAAATCGTGTTGTAAATCGTAAGCAATCATTCCTGGTGAAGGATTGACAATGCTTTGATAATTGTCTATTAAGGGTAAAATCATGGCTTTATTTGTGTCTTCCAATACAAGAATTCCTGGTGCACTTTTGGGTGCTCCAACCGAAACTTTTGCTGTTGGAATCGACTCTAAATCATCCTGAGCAGAAGTATCTACCTTTCCATTGGTATTGAAGGTGAGATCTTTCCACGAAGGTGTGTTCCCACCTTTGTAGTATTTTACTTTTTTATCTGTGCTATCAAAAATCAAGGTTCCAGGTTCTGGAGTGTTTACTTCTTTAGCTTCAATTACCCATGGGAGAAGAAGTCCTTTTTGTTTTTGGGGATTTCCAACTTCATTTCCGAATTCTAAGGAGACAAAATTAGAGCTGATTTCTGTTTTCCGAATCGCTACTTGTGCATTAAAACCAACAGCTAAGCAGAAAAACAAAATACTAAATGCAAGATTTTTCATATGAATTTATTTTTAGTCGGGACATGAGAAAGTGGTGAAACATTTCCATGAAGTTCCTGTATATATTTTTAAACAATTATTGGTTGTATCGTACACCATCATTCCCTTTTTAGGATCCATAATGGATGGAATTTGTCCACCAAAGCCTTCGTGATTTGCTGCCACTCGATTAATTACAAAGCCGGTATTTCGAGATTCTAAAGCTGTCCAAGCTCCTGTTCGGATTTGTGGCCAATTCGTTTTTCCTCTGTCAATTGTTCTAAGTGCGGTGATACCGTGATTGGTTTGTAATCCAGGCCCAGAGGTATTGGCTGGTTTTTGACAAATTTTATTATACAATCCAAAGTTGATACCGAGCTTATTACCTGAGTTGTCGATTGTAACGTCGGTTTCACCATCAAAAGGCGTTGTATCTGTTGAGGATACATGAAGGTATTTTGAGCTACGTGGAATTACTTTGACGTAATAATCACCATAATCAACATTCAAGAAAATATAAGATCCCCATGGTGTTGTTGTTGCGGTTCTATGTAAGGTGTTGTCAGATTTTTTGTATAATTCAACTTGGATATTCCGCAAAGGTCTTCCGTCAGGTTTTGCCCCATCTTCATCAAAAAATACGGTTCCCATAATGTTGAAGGGTTGCTGGATGATGGCAATCATATGATCTTCAACCTCACCATCTGGAGCGAAACCCGTTGGTAATAAATCTTTTTGGGAACTGATACGTAAGCGGATATAGTAAATTCCACCAGGTAAATCGGCAATATTTTTTAAATTGAACGTGTGAGTTTGCTTTGTGGGATTTGATGGAATGACGGCTTCTAATCGGTCAGCTAAATCAAATTTACCATCATTGTCCTTATCTATCCAGAGATACAAATAGGTGTCTTTTCCTGTATTGTTATAAACAGGAATGTGTAAGTTTTGGATTGGTGCGACTCTGTCATACCACGTAAGTTCTTGTGGTAGAGCATCTTCATCATCAAGGTTTTGGTTGTCATCAATTTCTGGTGCTCCACCTAATTCCGGATATTGAGGTGCAAGATAATCGGCGTCTACAATATCTCCTAAAAATAATTGTGGGGGGACAGGTTTCGCAAGCTGTCCTGTTAGCGATTTAATATCATCCAAATTACTTGTCGTATTTACCTTGGTAGTTTCGTCAGGAACTGTCCCACCTGTAAATGATGAGTTTATTAAATGCCAAGCAAGTCCATAGACATTAGGTCCATCCGAATAATCAACGTCCTCCATGAAGCCTAAAGCAATGTGTTGGTATCCGGCGCCTTTTAATTCAACATCTATAAATCCCACACCTTCTGCGAAGAGCATTACGTCACCACGACCGTTGTCACCTCCTGAAACTTGAGTTGCTTTAATGGTTCTTCCGGTATTTGTTGCGACAACATCTACATTATAGTTTTTCCAATCGTTATTTACTATATATTTGTCAATAACCCGGAGTTGTCCACCGGTATTTTTTGAAATATCCAAGGTGTAATGTTCTCCAGAGCCGCTTAAGCTTTCAGATCCAGCAATTACAAATCCTTTGGGGATACTAATATTTCCATAAGGATCTTTGGAAGAGATGGTTAGTCTGAAATTTGCTAATGCGCCATTTGCACTATTTTTTATGGCCAATATGTTGGAAGCAGGAGAGAACGATGTGTAACCGTTTGGGAAACTGTTTAGGTTGTAATCGGTTGTTGTACTCGAGACAATTCTATCTTTGTTATTGTTAATCATTTCCAACTTAATGGTGTAAATGTAACCTGAAGGCGATTTGTATTCACCTGAGATGCCTCCAGAAAGTACATCGTCCGCTTTATTATTGCTATTGATGTCCCAATTGATCCACCAGATTTTTGAAGTATGTAACCCGATTCCTCCCGTTGCTTTAGAAGCTTTAAAGGTATGATTCCCTACCTGTGCATTCGTTGAAAGAGAAATAAAAAATAGGAGAATAAAAATTAGAAATCTGTTCATTAAAACGACTTTTAGATGTTTTTGTTCATAAAACAGCTAGTAAAAGTTCGTTCGGAAAAAGGCAAAGGAAGTGTTGTCTGTAATACGTTTCCTTGGCAATTTAGTTTTCAAAACGAAGACCAGCTTGGTAAACACATTAACAGATTTGTGTAATTTTCCTCAAAGGTAGTGTATTATTTAATTATCGCCAAGTTTTATATAATTTTAATCTACAGCAAAAAGAAAAGCCTTAATTTTTTACTAAGGCGAATAAAAAAAGACTCACTTATTAGTGAGTCTTTTTATTTTGGATAAATCCTGATTATGCGATTACTTCTTCAAGAAGGCATCTACATCATCAGCATTCATTACTTGCTCTTCGAAAACGTAAGCTCCAGTTTTTGGAGATTTTACCATTTTCACCACTTTGGTCAACTTCTTAGATGATCCATCCTTAAGTGTAGCTACTACTTTCTTTGCCATGGTAAACTATGTTTTTTAAATATTACTTAATTTCTTTGTGAACGGTATACTTCTTCAAAACTGGGTTGTATTTTTTCAACTCCAATCTTTCTGTTGTATTTTTTTTGTTCTTTGTCGTGATGTATCTGCTCATTCCAGCAACACCAGTTTCTTTATGCTCAGTGCATTCTAGAATTACTTGAACTCTATTTCCTTTTTTTGCCATGATCTGATAATTACTTAATTAAACCGTTTCTTGTTGCTCTTTCAATTGCTTCTTCAATACCAACTCTGTTGATAATTCTCAATCCGTGTGCAGACACTTTCAAAGTGATGTGCTTATCCTGCTCTGGAAGATAAAATTTCTTCTCCAGTAAGTTTATTTCAAAACGTCTCTTCGTTTTGTTGTTAGCGTGAGAAACGTGGTTACCAACCATTGCACGCTTTCCTGTTATTTGGCAAATTCTTGACATATCTCGATGTTCTTATTTACTATATAAATATTTGAGGTTGCAAAATAACGAAGTTTTTTTCAGATAGACAAATATTTTCCAAAATGATTTTCTTAAACTTTTCGTTATTCCCATTTTATGCGGTTTTCCAAGCTAAGAAAACCACTTCTTTTGTATTGCTTTGATTAAGATGTAAAAAACTAAAAATCCTAAAATGAAAACACAAATTCTCGAAATGAAATCTCCAGAACGTACATAGAAAGTTTCTCCGTCGTATAGATTTATTTTAGCATAAAGTGCCGTTTGATCGCCGTACAACGTACTTTGTTCGATTTCTCCCAAAGCGTTTATATGCGCTGAAATTCCACTATTTGCAGAACGGGCAATCTCTCTTCTCGTTTCGATAGCGCGCAGTCGAGCGTACGAAAGTAATTGCTTGTGTCCTTGGGTAACGCCCCACCAAGAATCATTGGTCATAATCGCTAAAAAGTTGGCTCCATTTTTCACATAATCAGTTACAAATTCTCCATAAATACTTTCATAGCAAATGATTGGAGCAAGCGCAGCTTTGTTATATGGATTTTTAAAAACTTTTCTTTTTTCATCAATTCCTAGTGAAGCAACCGTTCCGCCTAAATTCAACATAGCATCACCTAGCAACGGTTTCAAAACATTCATGTACGGGAAGATTTCAACTCCCGGAACTAATTTTCCTTTATGATAGGTTTCAATTTTTTGATTTGGAATAATTTGAATAGCCGTATTGTAACTTTCCACCCAAGGTCCAAAGTTGGTTTTATATGCGTTTTTCGGAATGTTTTCGCCTTCCATAAAAAAGCGATGCGAAGAAACGCCCGTTGCAAAAACAGATTTTGGTCTCTGCGCTAAAAATTGTTTAATGCTATCTAAAATTGGACTTTTATCCATACCTTTTTCTGAAAAAGATCCTGGTCCGGGCAAAGCAGTTTCAGGTGCAATGTAAAAATCTACTTTGGCTTGATCAGCCGTTTTTGCTAAGGTTAAAAGCTCATTAAGTATCGTTAAACTGTCTTTAGAATATTTTTCATTGTACGGATCAAGATCGGGTTGTAACATCAAAACAGAAGTTTGTCCCGAAGGTTTTTCGTTAAAATTTTGATATTTCGAAAAAGAAATTAGCATTGGACCAACGATTAACAAAACTAATACAGATGAATTGATAATCAAACTTTTTTTCTTTCTTCCCGCTTCCCAAATTCGCAAACTGTAGAAAAAATAGACGTTGATTAACAAAATCCAAAAGCTTCCTCCCGTCGCTCCTAAGGTATCATACCATTGAATAAATTTTGGATATTCTGAGAAAACATTTCCAAGATTTAACCATGGCCAAGTGAGTTCCCAATTCATGTGAAATTTCTCAAAACACATCCAAATGGCAACAAAAAAAGTAAGTCCCCAATAGGTTCCTTGATAGTTTTTGTACCAATGATAGCATTGGAAAACTAAGGAATACAAAAGTGAATTGACTAAAACCGGAAATACAACCGCCATTAAAGAATGGCTTCCATCTGGGTTTTTAGAGCCGTATAGCCAACCTGTGGTCACGATATTCCAAATGATAAAACACAAATACGAAAGTCCGAAAATAGCCCAACCTTTTCTTTTGATGGTTGAAAATTTGGAAAGGTCGTGTTCCATCATTAAAAGCGGAACTAATGCAATAAATATAAAAAATGGAATTCCATACGTAGGCCAAGAAATGCTCAGTAAAACCGCTGATAGAAGCGTGAGTAGTATATATTTCATACTGCTAATGTACTTTTTGAGGTTATATTCAAAATCTACACAAAATTAGTCTTTTATATTGAATACTTTTGCATCATGCAACTACGAACTGTTTACCGTTTTCTGATTTTTCCATACACCTTGATGTTGCTGTATTTCATGTTTTTGGGGTTTGGAAGGACGGTGATGGATGACCATATTGTTCGAGTAAAACCGGTGTATTCTACATTTCTTTTTGTGTATCAAAAGTTTTTGCAACAGGATTTCAGAACCATTTGGATCAATTTGGTAGGAAACATTGTGATGTTTATTCCGTTCGGATTTTTGGGTTGGGTTTTTCCTAAATTATCGAAGTTATCCCAATTAATGGCGACTTTTTTAACCACTATCTTTTGTGTGGAAGGGCTTCAATACTTTACTCGGCTAGGGATTTTCGAGTTGGATGATATTATTCTGAATTCCATTGGCGTTTTACTAGGCTTTTGGATGTTTCAGAAATTAAACAAGAGTGAGGTTGCTAAAGTTTAAGCTTCGCTCGCAAAAGCTGATTCGAAGTCGATTTGCGGAATGTTCCCTAATCGATTGAATGGGAAATAATACATGCGCGATTTCAAAGCCAAATAATCATCTTTCATCTTGAAAAACAAACCAATGGCTTGCTGACTTTTTCCATGAAGAGGAACTTCAGTTTGAAAGACAACGCAAAAACCTTCTGCTTTTTCGGTTTCGATTTGTTCGTTTCCAAATTCCTTCAAACTGTCTATTAAAACAGAATTATCGAAATAATAATCTCTTGAACTTGGAAGAACTTCGCTTACACAATGCGCGTCTTGAATGAGCATCGCAAATGTTTCAAGTTCGGTTGATTTACTTAACTCGACAATGGCTTTGTCTAAAGCTTTTTCAATGGTTTTATCAACGAGTTGATCGATGTATTCTTGCGTTTTCATTAGATGATATTTACTTCTCGTTCTAATGTGATTCCGTATTTTTCGTGGATGGATTCAATGATTTTCGTGGAGAAATCGTAAATCTCTTTTCCCGTTGCAAGTCCCGTTGCGTTAATGATAACCAGTGCTTGAAGTTGATTGGAAGCTACATTTCCGATTTGTTTTCCCTTCCAACCAGCGTTTTCGATAAGCCAACCCGCGGGAACTTTCACTTCATCGTGATTTGGATATCCCGGAATGGTTTCAAATTTCTTTTGAAGTTCGTCGTATTGCGATTTTGGAATAACTGGATTTTTAAAAAAACTTCCAGCATTTCCAATCTTTTTAGGATCAGGAAGTTTGCTTTCGCGAATAGCGATTACCGCTTTAGAAACATCCTGAATGCTTGGATTTTCAATATTCATTTTGTCCAATTCACCACGAATTGCACCGTATTCCACTTTGATAGAATGCTCCTTTGTCGTTAATTTAAAACGAACTTCAAGGATTACGTATTTTCCTTTGCCTTCCTGTTTGAAAATGGAATCTCGATATCCAAAACGACAGCGGTTTAAATCAAAGGTTTCGATTTCTAATGTTTCCAAATTCAATGCATCACAGGAGTGGAAAATGTCTTTAATTTCGGTTCCGTACGCGCCAATATTTTGCATCGGCGATGTTCCAACATTTCCTGGAATGAGAGATAAATTTTCGAGTCCACCATAATTTTTACCCAAACACCAAAGTACAAATTGATGCCAGTTTTCACCGGCTTTTGCTGAAACGATGACGTGATTTTCATCCAACTTTTCTTCCGAAATCCCTTTCAACGAAAGAATGACGACCAGACCATCGTAGTTTTTTGTCAATAAAACGTTGCTTCCACCGCCCAAAAACAATATTTTTTGTTGATTTTCTTTTGCAAAAGCAAGAGCTTCTTTAAGCTCTTCAATAGATGTGATTTCGCAAAAATAATCTGAGGTAACGGCAACTCCAAAAGTGTTGTACAGCTGTAAAGAAACGTTTTGTTGAATGGTCATTTCGAGTAATAATAAGGGGCTAATTTACTAATATTTGTATGAAAAATGGATAAAAAAAACGGGAACTAATTCCCGTTTTCCTTTTACAATCCGAATTCGATTCGGTATTTCTGTAATGCGTCGTTTAATAATTCAACGCTTCGTTTCAAATCTTCTTCTTTCAAGACATAGGCAACGCGAACTTGTTTTTTACCAAGTTCTGGATCGCTGTAAAAACCACCCATTGGCGCAAGCATTACTGTTTCGTTTTCGTACGAATAACTTTCTAGTAGCCATTGGGCAAATTTATCGGTATCATCTACAGGGAGTTCTGCAACGCAATAAAACGCACCTTTTGGCTTTGGACAGATCACTCCTGGAATCGCATTTAGCAAATCAACCAAAAGATTTCTTCTTTTTGTGTATTCTTCGCGAACGCTTCTAATATAATCGCCGTCGTTATAATGTGCAGCTGTAGCGGCAATTTGCCCCAACAAAACTGGACTCAAACGCGCTTGAGCAAATAAAATAGCGGCATTATGAATCTTTTTAGATCTCGTAATCATACATCCGATACGAGCTCCACACATGGAATAACGCTTTGATTCCGAATCAATGATAATCACATTTTCTGAAGCTTCAGGAAATTCCAACATGGAAACTTGTTGCTTTCCATCATAAACATATTCTCTATAAACTTCATCCGAAATAATCACGATATCGTATTTCAAAGCGATATCTGCTAATTGCTGAAGTTCTTCTTTCGTGTATAAATAACCTGAAGGGTTTCCTGGATTACAGATAACGATAGCACGTGTTCTTTCTGTAATTTTTTTCTCGAAATCTTCGATTGGTGGCAATGCAAAACCACTGTCAATGGTAGAAGGAACAGCAACCACATTAATGTTGTACGCGCTTGTAAATCCGTTGTAGTTGGCATAATACGGCTCTGGAATAATCACTTCGTCACCATCGTCACACAAGGTAGATAGTGCAAAATTCAACGCTTCGGAACCACCATTAGTTACAATAATTTGATCGGTTGTAAGGTCTGTGAAGCCTAAAGAATGATAATAGTCTTTAAGTGCCGTTCTGTATTCGATATTTCCTTCAGAAAGGGCGTATTCGAAAATCCGTAAATGATTATTTTTTACTGCATCTAAAGCGGTTTGTGGCGTTTCAATGTCCGGTTGACCGATGTTTAAATGATAGACTTTAACTCCTTTTTGTTTCGCTTGGATGGCGTAAGGAACTAGTTTTCGTACCGGTGATGCCGGCATATTTTGTGCTCTTTCTGAAATGTTTGGCATTAGATTGAATTTTACACAAAAATACTAAATTTATTCTTTTAGCCTCAAGAAATAGAAAGCCAAAAACGAGTTTTTGATTCCCTTTTTTTCGTACTACATTTGCGGTATGGGAAAAATGAGTTGGATTCAATTTGTGATCGGTGTTTTGGGTTTGATGCTTTTACTAGGATGTAAATCACAACAAAATACTAGTCTTCAGAACGGCGATTTACTTTTTGTTACTGCGAAACAAGAAGGTCTTTCAGGAGCAATTAACAACGTGACACAGCGAGAAGAAAAAGCAAATTTTGATCATATCGGTATTGTTGAAAAATCGGGTACGAATATTTTCGTTCTTCATGCAGCGCCAAAAGGCGGTTCTCAAAAACAAAAATTGAATGATTTTCTTAAAAATGCGAAATCTCAAAATCAAACCATCGTACAATATCGGTTGAAAAAAGAATTTCAAAAAACAATTCCAAAGGCTTTGGTTAATGCGAATTCGATGCTTGGAAAACCCTATAATTTTAATTATATTTTAGATGA
Source organism: Kaistella sp. CFF1-2 (assembly GCF_059509915.1). Classification (NCBI taxonomy): domain Bacteria; kingdom Pseudomonadati; phylum Bacteroidota; class Flavobacteriia; order Flavobacteriales; family Weeksellaceae; genus Kaistella; species Kaistella sp. CFF1-2. The sequence goes on along the minus strand of NZ_JCAKLF010000002.1, from coordinate 170,904 downwards.
ACAATCTTATTATTGTTCGGATTTTATCGAGCGGATCTTCAGGGCTGATTCGATATTCGTTTTGGAACCCATGACTTTTAAAGATCCATCAACAGGCGAAACTAATGCTTTTTGGAAGTCGTTTTATGAGAAGAAGGGACTTCAAGTTCCGGAAGGAGAATTAGGTTGTAATCCAAATGGTTTAGCGGCTTCGCCGAAATTGGAACGCTTAGAAATTTTGAAATATTAAGAAGACTTAATTTTAAATAACACACATTTTTTCACCAATTGTTCTGCATTTTTTAGTACTTTAGATTTGAACATAAAAGAAATGTGAAAATGGTTTTACTTATTATTTTAGGGGTACTTGTCCTTGTGGGTATCTATTTTATTAGTGTTTACAATAAATTGGTTTCGCTTCGAAATCTCGTTCAAGAAGGTTGGAGTAGTATTGATGTCATGCTGAAAAAGCGTCATGATTTAATCCCAAACTTAGTTGAAACGGTAAAAGGTTACGCAACGCACGAAAGAGAAACGTTGGACAGCGTTATCCAAGCGAGAACGGCAGCGCAAAAAGCGAACAGCGTTGAATCTAAAGAGGTTGCAGAGAAAAATTTAGATAAAGCCATGTTGAATTTAATGGCGGTTGCAGAGCAATATCCAGATTTGAAAGCCAACGCGAATTTCCAACAACTTCAAGCCGAATTATCTGCCGTAGAAGGCGATATTGAAAAAGCGAGACGCTATTATAACGGAACTGTTCGAAATAATAACACGACCGTACAATCGTTTCCAAGTAATGTGGTTGCAGGAATGTTTGGCTTTAAAGATGCAGCTTTCTTCGAACTTCAAAATGCTGCTGAGCGCGAAGTCCCTTCCGTAAAATTCTAGATATGAAGTGTTTTCTGACTTTAATTTCCATCTGCTTATCGCTTTTGGGGTTTTCTCAGGGCGGGATTCCGACAGATTCTGTGGGTGGAGCATTCGCTTCCAATACGGGTTCTGAACGGATTTTGAACTTCCATTCCGATATTATTGTCAACGATAAAGGCGATTTGGATGTTACCGAAATTATCAAAGTCAACAGTTTGGGTGACGCCATCAAACATGGAATTACGCGAACGTTTTTAACGACTCGAAATTTCAATGGAGGCAATCAAAAGGTTAATTTGAAAGTTGTTTCAGTTACCAAAGATGGAACCAAGCAAGACTATCATTCCGAAAATGGTTCTGGATATTTTACGATTTACATTGGCGATAAAAATGAGATTTTGCCGCCTGGAGTTTATGAATATGCAATTCGATATACGGTTGCTAAGCAAATTGGCTTTTTCAAAGACTATGACGAGTTGTATTGGAATGTCAATGGAACCGATTGGGCTTTTGCAATCGATAAAATTTCTGCAAAAGTGGTTCTTCCGAAAACGGTAGAAATTCTTCAAAATTCATGTTATACAGGAGAAGCAAAGAGCACGGAGTCGAATTGCGATGTGAATGTACTGGATAAAAATACAATTGAATGGTCCGCTGTAAATTTTTCAAATGGTGAGAATTTAACGGTTGCTGTTGGATTTACGAAAGGTGTTATTTTGCCTCCTCCTCCGCCGAGTTTTCTAGAAAAATACGGCGTTTTGCTTTTGTTGGGATTGTCTTTATTGGGTTTTATTGTCTATTCCATTTCGATGTGGAAAAAATATGGCATAGACCCTCCAAAACCAACGGTTTATCCGCAATTTAATGTTCCTGAGGATATGTCGCCGGCAAGTTTGGGTTACATTAAAAAAGAAAAGTATGCGACGAATTTTTTAACGGCAACGTTGGTGAATCTTTCCGTGAAAGGCTATACCAAAATTATCGAAACCGAATCTAAAGGACTTTTGAATCTTTTTAATTCGAAAGAGTTTACCATTCAGAAAATTAAAGAACCCGATCAAAGTTTAGCCAAAGAAGAAATTGGCGTGATGAACGATCTTTTCTCGAATCGTTCGGAGGTCACTTTAACGGGGAAATACGATCCGAAAATAGAAAAGGCGGTTTCTATGTTTCAGGCGAGTCTAAAAGTTCAACATAATAAATTCTTGAACGAAGGAAATAATGGGAATTTGGTATTGTATCCATTCCTATTTTTATCATTTATTTATTTCATTGGCTTATTGCTTTCGGCTTTGAAACGGGGCGATTTTGGCTTTATGATCGTTGGGTTTTTTATCTATGTCATGGCGATTGTCGTTTATTTTGTAGCGACTCGAGTTCTTGGGAAGGTCCCATTGAAAGGCTTTATGGGTATTTTTACGATATTCTTTTCATTATCCTTTATCATTCCGTTTATTAGTATGGGATTTTCAATCGGAATGGAAAAAGATTTTAAATACTGTTTTCAGTTTGCCATTATTTGTTTGTTGATTTTTCTTGCATTTCAATATTTTATCAAACGTCCATCTGAAGAAAAATTGCGTAAACAATCCCTGATTGATGGATTTAAAATGTATATGGGTGCCGCTGAAAATGAGCAGTTGAAATTCCATAATTCTCCAAAAATGACTCCCGAAATTTTTGAAAAATATTTGCCCTATGCAATGGTTTTGGGCGTGGACGATATTTGGGGCAAAAAGTTTGAAGTTGCTTTATTGGCGATGGCTGCGGGATATACAAGCTCGTGGTACGCTGGACATTACACCGGATTGCATTCTTTTGGAAGTTCACTAAATTCAAGTTTGTCACGATCAATTAGTTCTGGATCTACAGCGCCTTCCAACAGCAGTTCTGGAGGAAGCGGTTCTGGCGGCGGTGGATTTTCCGGCGGCGGCGGTGGCGGTGGCGGCGGTGGCGGCTGGTAAAAAAAAATTCAATGAAAAAGATACTTCAGTTTGTTTTCATTTGTTTGTTTGCTTGGGCTTTTGCGCAAGTGGAAAACGTCCCTGCGTTAACTTCACTTACCCAGTTGGACAACGGAACCGTAAAGTATGCAGACCCGTTTCCAAATGTAGAACGAATAATCGATTTTCATTCGGAAGTTGATATTTCTTTAAAATCAGTTGCTACAATTACGGAAACCATTAAGGTTTATGCGGCGGGAAATGAAATCAAACGCGGTATTTTCAGAGCTTTGCCTACTATTCGAAATACAAATAAAGGTATTATTGATGTTGATTATACCATCGTTTCGATTAAGAAAAATGGCGTGACCGAGCCGTATAAAAAAGAAGTGTATGACGGGGTTTTGAATTTGTATATTGGCAATAAGGATGAGTATTTGTCTAGTGGGATTTACACCTACGAAATCAAGTATAAAACGTCCGATCAAATAACAAAATTTAGTGGCTATGACGAGTTTTATTGGAATGTTAATGGAACGGATTGGTCATTTCCAGTCGATCACATTAGCGCACGAATAACGCTTCCTCAAGGTGCGGATATTCTTCAAAATTCGTGTTATACCGGCGTGTATGGAAGTAAGGATCAAAATTGTACTTTCAAATCGTTAACTGCAAATCAAATCTTTTTTGAAGCATCAAACTTAAATGCGCGCGAAAATTTAACGGTGGCTGTTGGTTTCAAACCTAACGTTCTTCAAGAGCCGTCGATGTTTTGGAAGAGCCTGAAGCGAGATTGGCCCAATTACACACTGATTGGCGTTTTCCTGTATTTACTGTCTTATTTTTATTCTAAATGGAATCTTTTCGGGAGAGATTATGCCAAACCAGTGGTTGTTCCTCAGTTTAATGCACCTCAAAATTTGTCGCCAGGAAGTATCGGATATATTCACAAAGGAAAATATAGTATCACTCAAATAACCGCTAATTTTGTGGATATGGCGGTGAAAAAAGTGATTAAAATTAAAGAAGATACAACGCATCAAAATAAATTCATTACTGATCGCATTTATGATATCGAGAATCTTAATACAAATTTAGATTCCCTTCAAAAAGATGAGCAACTGCTACTTACGAAAGCATTTGATAAAAATGGGAAACTTCATTTAAACGGATCCTACAATTATAAAGTTCACAATGCGGCAGAAGCATTCGAAAATTGGATGATGAAGGAGCATAAAAAATTTCTGCAAATCGATGCAAATTCGAAATTTGTTTACACCGGATTGAAAATTATTCTTGCTACATTTTTTGCCATGCTGCTGTATGCGTCGTATCGAGAGGGTGATTATTCCATGATTTTTAGTGGTGGAATATTGGTTTTTTTTGATTCCATTATTTTGCTCCTTTTATTAGCTTTTTGGAATTATACAGATCGAGTTTTGTTCTTCTTTTTGCTGTTTTTCTTAGGAGCATTTTTTGTTCCCATTTTCTTATTTGCGTATGGTGCTTCTCCCGATATTTCTACATTAGGGTCGCATTGCTTTAAATTTTTAATTGTGAGTGTCATTTCTTTGTTGATTTTCAAAAAGCTGATAACACGTCCAAGTGTAGATGCTGTCGAGATGAAAGCCGAAATTGAAGGTTTGAAAATGTATTTGGGAACAGCGGAAGAAGCACAATTGAAATTCCACAATCCACCCGAAATGACTACCGATGAATACGAGAAATTTCTTCCGTATGCGATGGTTTTGGGCGTAGATGATATTTGGGGAAAACGTTTTCGCAAAGCTTTGGACTTATCCATATCACAAATGCCCGAACTTGGTGGCTCCGATTTTATTCATCCAGGTTTTGCCCGATCGTTAACGTCGGCTAGTATAGCGCCGGTAAGTTCGAGTTCCAGTTCGTCATCCTCATCATCTTCGCGATCTTCATCCTCAAGTTCGTATTCTGGAGGCTCCAGCTCGAGCGGTTCTAGTGGTTGAGGTTCATCTGGAGGCGGTGGCGGCGGCGGAGGCGGCGGAGGCTGGTAAAAAGTTTAGATTTGTCCGAATTTTTCAATTTTAGAAACGTACTCAATTGAATTTTCCGCTTCTCTTTTGTTGAATGGAAATTGAAGTTTTTCAGCGCAATACAATTGTTCTTCATAGAATAGTTGCATTAGAAGTTTTAAAGCATTCCAATTCGATTCTAAATCAGAATCGGAATACGTTTTTAAAATGCTTTGATACAATTGCGGCTTTAGATAGGTTTCCGCATGTTTTCCTGACTTTCCAAATGAAACAGAGAAACGAGTATCGATTCCAACTTTCCATGAGATTAAACGCAAGAACATTGGTCGCACAACAGTTTCAAGTTGATCTTTAGCATAGAAAATTTGGTTTCTTTTCAAGCCTTTGGCAACATAAGGACAACACCACCAAAACTCGTTGCAAACCTCCGAAAATTCTTGTATTGAAGGTTTTTTGATATGATAATCAAAATCTGAAGAGTCGATTTGATTTTCGAAAATATGATCTTTATCGAGCCAAACAACGGAAAGGCTGTCGTGCTCGTACTTGGTTTTGAATTTTTCAATTGGAAAAAGACGAATATCAATGCGACTTCCGTCTTCGAAAACGGTTAAAATGGTATGGGAAATTTTCTCCTCACTGGGATCACTTCCTAATTCCATTTCATCTGGAAATTGCTGTAAATAGGGTTTTCCAAAATGGTATAACCATGATTTATCCGAAATAAAAGAATCGAAATTTTCAACAAAAAAGACCACATCAAAATCCTGAAATGCGTCTTCTTGTATCGTTGGATTGGCTCGCGAACCGTTAAGAACAACGGCACGAATCCGTGCGTCTTCACTCGCAAATTCAAGAATTTTCGATTTTGTAATTTCAGGATTAACCATGGTTGAAATGGATTTTTCTACTTTTTAAAATTAGAAAACCAATCCGCAAATGCATTGATGAATTTCACTAGGAATTCAGAAGTGCGTTCGTCCATTTTTCCCGATTCATCAAATGCTTTCCCAATTCCACTTAAATAAGCCTCAGGTTGCTGCATGGTATAAATATTCACAGAAGTTAACGTCTGACGAAGTTGATGATTGGCACCAAATCCACCAAGAGAGCCCGGTGAACTGCTAATAACGGCTCCAGGTTTTTTCGTCCAAACGCCTTTTCCGCCTGGTCTAGAAGCGACATCAAGAGCGTTTTTCAAAACTGCTGGAACGCCACGATTGTATTCTGGAGTAATGAAGATGCAACCATCCAATTCACTTACTTTTTTTCGAAAAGCAACGTAAGAATCTGGGACTTCATTATGATCGTCAAAATCTTGATTGTACAATTCGAGTTGACCAATTGGTATAATTTCGAATTCGAAATTTTCAGGAACGATTTCTAGTAATTTTTCTGCGATTTTTTTAGAGAAAGCTTCTTTTCTAAGGCTTCCCACGAAAATTCCAATTTTTGATTTGCTCATCATTTTACTTTTTAGTGAACTAAAAATACTAAAATTTGAGTAAAAGGCGATGGTTGTTGAGAAAATAAAATAGACCAAAACAAAGTTCTGGTCTATTTTATTTTAGTGAATTTTATCTTTTAAATTCTTTCGATATCGGCTCCAAGAGCTTTTAGACGTCCGTCGATGTTTTCATAACCTCGGTCGATTTGCTCGATATTGTGAATAAGCGATGTTCCTTCGGCAGAAAGCGCCGCAATTAACAAAGCGTTTCCAGCACGGATGTCGGGAGATGTCATCACCGTTCCACGAAGTGGCGTTTCTTGGTTTAGTCCAACAACCGTTGCTCTGTGCGGATCACAAAGGATGATTTGTGCTCCCATGTCAATTAGTTTATCAACGAAGAATAAACGGGATTCGAACATTTTTTGGTGAACCAAAACCGTTCCTTTCGCTTGAGTTGCTACCACTAAAATGATGGATAATAAATCGGGTGTAAATCCTGGCCAAGGTGCATCAGAAACCGTTAAAATAGATCCGTCAATAAATTTCTGAATCTTATAATTTTCTTGAGCTGGGATGAAAATATCTTCACCGTTTCGTTCCAATTGAATTCCTAATTTTCTAAAGGTGTCTGGAATGATTCCGAGTTGATTCCAATTGACATTTTTAATGGTGATTTCAGACTTTGTCATCGCTGCAAGTCCAATCCACGAACCGATTTCAACCATATCAGGAAGCATCGTGTGTTCTGTTCCTCCAAGATGATCAACACCTTCAATTGTTAGAAGGTTTGATCCGATTCCAGAAATATTGGCTCCCATTCGGTTAAGCATCTTGCAAAGTTGCTGCAAATAAGGCTCGCAAGCCGCGTTGTAGATTCTGGTTTTTCCTTGAGCAAGAACGGCTGCCATAATGATATTTGCAGTTCCTGTTACCGAAGCTTCTTCCAAAAGGATGAATTTTCCTTTTAATTCAGCTGCTTTTAATGAGTAAAAATGTTCTTTATCGTCAAATTTAAATTCGGCTCCTAATTCAACCAAACCTTGGAAATGCGTATCTAGACGGCGTCTTCCAATTTTGTCACCACCTGGAGTTGGCATGTAGGCTTCGCCATAACGCGCAAGCATCGGACCCAAAAGCATGATAGAACCACGTAGTTTGGCGCCATCTTTTTTAAATTCTTCGGATTTAATATAATCTAAATTAACCTGATCGGCTTTAAACGTATAATCTCCGTGTCCATTCTTAGTGACTTTAACTCCAAGATCACCTAAAATTTCGATTAATCTATTGACATCATGAATGTCAGGAATGTTGTTAATTCGAACTTCTTCGTCGGTTAACAAAACCGCACATAAGATTTGCAAAGCTTCATTCTTTGCCCCTTGAGGGATAATTTCACCATGCAACTTTTTTCCTCCGCGTATTTGAAAAGTTCCGCTCATTATTTTCTGTTTTTATTGTTGTGGTTGTTATTGTTATGATTCTTCCTACGGTTCTGATTTTGGTTCTGATTGTGATTTTTTCGGTTGTTGTTATTCCTATTGTTGCTTGTGTGGTAGATTTTACTTTTTTCCAAAGAATCAATACTCGTAAGGTCCAATCGGTTTTCAGAAAGTTCTTTCAAATGTCTGAAGATCACATCATCCGTAACATGTTCTTTGTTGTAGATGTTGTAGGATTTTTTCATATTGTTAGCAATAACCTCGATAAGCGCTTCTTTTTCGTCACCATCTTCTAAGATAATTGCTTTCTCAATCAGTTGTAGGATGCTTTTTCCGTAAAATTTAAATTCACCTTGCAGTTTTGGATATTCCATTTTGTTAGGCGCAATCATTCGGTCTTCAGCAGTAGGAATCGGGTAGGGAGAGTCTACATCCAAATCGTATTCGGCAAGGATGAAAAGATGATCCCAAAGTTTATGTTTGTAGTTTTCTTCATCTCGCAAATGCGGGTTCCTTTGCCCCATAAAATCCACGATAGACATCGCCATTTCGTTGCGTTTGTCGCGGTCTTCGGTTGCCTTGCATTTTTCAACTAAATCTTGAATAATGCGGCCGTATTCGGGCATGTGAAGAAGTGTTCTTTGCGTATTGTATTCCATGGTTGCAAATATATTGAAATTAAGCCTAAATTTTTTAATTTATTGTTAAATCGAATCATGGGATTCGATAATTTAATGAAGGAAATCCGTTGAGGAAAAAGGTTTACTAGGCTTTAGGAAATCATTTTTTTTCGTTCTTCAATTGTTGGGATTTCGCAAGCTAAAGGTTTGAGGCTTTTTCGTCTTCTTGCTACCCAAGAATAAATCATATCTGAAAATGATTTGGGAAAAATTTTTCCAATTCGAAACAGATGGTATTTTCCACCTAAAAGCTGAGCGGTTTTTAGAATTGCCTCCGATTTCAAAACGTAGTATTCACTGGGTTTCCAAAGAACAACGCTGTCGAAATCATTTGTTTTCATCCCACGTTCTTTCAAAAACTGCTGTCCTAAATCAGATTGCAAAGCAGCAAAACGAAATTGATCTTTACGATCATTTTTTAGAACCCATTGTACCCAAGAATTGCAGAAACCGCAATCTCCATCATAAAATAGAATGTGATAGGGCCACCAATCGGGCTGTTCGTGTTTGTTCATGAATTATTTTTTCTCGGCGCCTTCCGATGGCAAATTGTGTGCAGCGCGAGTTTCGTCCTCTAAAGATTTAAAATATTGACTCATCTCTTTTTGTTTTGTGGCATCCATTTTAGCGTTTCCATGCATCAAAACATAGCTTTCCAAAGGCATTTCGCCGTGGTCAACCATTTCAAAAGCTTCGTAAAGTTTATGAGCTTGACGTTTAGGTTCGTAGGTTGCAAAGGTAGAAAAATTCAATTTTCGTCTTCCTTCATCAATATGATCTTTCAAAAACCAACCAAACGGCTGTACTTTAGAATACCAAGGATAAACGGTTTCGTTGGAATGGCAATCGTAGCACGACGCTCGTATTTGTTGCGCCATCGCTTCGGGTGTGTTCTTTATTTTTAGAAAATCCATACCTGCATTGGTTGGTGGATTAACCTTTTCTATTTGAAAAAACTGAATCAAAATAAACGCAACGACAAGAACAATAAATACTTTTTTCATGTGCTAATTTTAAGTGAATTTACAATAAAATATTTTTTCTAAAAATGTTTTTAATTGGAATAGTGTATCTTTGCAAAAAAAATTGGGCTTAGAAGGACTGAGTTACCCATTAATAATCAAGTTATTAAACATTTTTTTATGTCGAATATCGTGGCCATTGTCGGCCGTCCCAATGTAGGGAAATCTACCTTATTTAATCGTTTATTAGAAAGAAGAGAAGCAATTGTTGATTCAACTGCTGGTGTTACTCGTGACCGTCATTACGGAAAATCAGACTGGAATGGTGTTGATTTTACAGTGATTGATACGGGAGGTTACGAAGTAAATACCGATGATATCTTCCAAGAAGAAATTTCGAAACAAGTGCAGCTAGCTATTGATGAAGCAACGGCGGTTGTTTTCATGCTGAATGTTGAAGAAGGACTTACGGATACCGATAAGGAAATTTACGAAATGCTGCGTAGAGCAAAAAAACAAGTGTACATCGTAGTAAACAAAGTAGATTCGGCTAAAGAAGAATTGGCAGCTACCGAGTTTTATCAATTGGGAATTGACCAGTATTTTACACTTTCTTCGGCAACAGGTTCGGGAACTGGAGAATTGTTGGATGCTGTTGTAGCAAATTTTCCAACAACAGAATATAAAGATCCTTTCGAAGGTTTGCCTAAAATTACGATTGCAGGAAGACCCAATGTTGGTAAATCAACATTAACCAATGCTTTGTTGGATAACGAACGTAATATCGTTACGAATATCGCAGGAACAACGAGAGATTCTGTATCCAGTTTGTATAATAAATTTGGTCATGAATTCGTACTTGTAGATACTGCTGGAATGCGTAAAAAGAGTCGAGTTTCAGAAGATTTGGAGTTTTATTCAGTAATGCGTTCGGTTCGTGCTATTGAGCATTCGGATGTCGTTATTATCATGGTGGACGCCACTTTAGGTTGGGAAGCTCAGGATATGAGTATTTTCGGAATCGCTCAGAGAAACCGAAAAGGGATCGTGATCGTAGTGAACAAATGGGATTTGGTGGAAGATAAGAAAACCAATACCATCCGTGATTTTGAAGCAGCAATTCGTCATAAGTTAGGACAGTTTTCAGATGTTCCAATTTTGTTTGTTTCGGCATTAACGAAGCAACGTATTTTGAAAGCTGTTGAAGTAGCGATGGAGGTTTACGAAGATCGTCAGAAGAAAATCAAAACTTCGAAATTGAATGAAGTGATGCTTCCGATTTTTGAAAATACGCCGCCGCCGGCAATCAAAGGAAAGTATATCAAAATCAAATATTGTGTGCAGTTGCCAACGCCATCGCCACAATTTGTATTCTTCTGTAACTTGCCGCAGTACGTAAAAGAGCCGTACAAGCGTTTTACAGAAAATCAGCTTCGAAAAGAATTCGGATTTACGGGATCGCCAATTGAGGTGTATTTCCGTCAAAAATAATTTTTTAAGCCTTTCATTTTTTATGAAAGGCTTTTTTTACGACCTTTACCGCATAAACGAAACTATGGTTACAATACTTTCAGATACCTTTTCTTTGGTGAATTCTTGGATTAACGAATTGCGAAATATTGAAGTTCAAAACGACCGAATGCGTTTCCGCCGAAATATGGAGCGTATTGGTGAAATTGCCGCTTTCGAAATCAGCAAAGGTTTAGAAGTGAAAGAAGTGGAAATTACCACGCCATTAGATAAAGTTTCGGCTCGCGAGATTGCTGTTCAACCCGTTATTACAACGATTTTAAGAGCGGGAGTTCCTTTGTTTGAAGGGATTCTGAATTATTTAGACAAAGCAGATTGTGGTTTTGTTGCGGCCTATCGTAAACATGATGCCAACGATTATTTTTCCATCAAACAAGATTATTTAACGTGTCCAAACATCGATGGTCGTCCTCTAATCGTGGCTGATCCCATGTTAGCAACGGGTGCGAGTTTAGTTGAAGCTTTAAAGGATTTGTTGAATCACGGAAAGCCAACTCAACTTCATATTGTTGCAGCAATTGCGTCACAACAAGGTGTTGATACAATTCAACAAGCGTATCCTGAAGCTCAAATTTGGGTGGGTGTGATTGATGCGGGTTTAACGTCGAAAGGCTACATCACGCCAGGTTTGGGTGATGCTGGAGATTTGAGCTACGGTGAAAAACTTCAACGTTAATTAATCTAAAGCAAAAACGAGAACACTGATTTTGTTATTTTGATGCTGAAGAAGTTCCCAAGCGGCTTGTGAAATGGTATTTCCGGTCGTTAAAACATCGTCGAGCAATAGAATGTGTTTGTTTTCTATTTTGGTTTGAATTTCAAATAAACCCGAGTTTTCACCACGTTGATTTTTCGATTTTAAAGCTTGCGCTTTTCCAAATTGAGTTCTTTTCAAAACGTCATTTTGAAGTGGAATTTGAGTTAGTTTACTCAGTGTTTCTGTAAATAAATGCAACTGATTGTAGCCACGTTGGCGTTGCTTTTTCGGATGCATCGGAATGCTAACTAATAAATCAAAAGCATTAGGCTTCCAATCAAAAAGATCAAACGCCCAAAAAGCCAATTCTCTTCCGATTTTTTCGCGTCCACCATATTTTAGTTGATGGACGATTTTTCGACTCAGATTTTGATTTTCAAAATGCATCATCGCAACGCCAGATTCTATCGGGAAAAGACTTTTGCAACGTTCGGTAACTTCATTAGTTTGCCCAAATTGATGATGGGTAAAGTGAACTCCATCCAAACAGATGCTGCAAAGGACTTTTGGTCCGTCGATTAAGGTGTTGCAAGAAAGGCAGCGATTGGGAAATAGGATATCCAAAATCATCCGTTGTGTTTTCGTTAAATGTAAGAAAAAACAAGAATGAAATTGATTTTAATGTTGATTTTTAATTGATTACACGAATTTTTTTCGAATTTTTTCGATTTCCTTTTTCATGTTTTCGTTGAAAATCTCTTTTTCGATGCGAATCGGCGCGGCTTTTCGTACGTCGCAATCACTAATACTGCAAGTTTCGCAAGTAACGCCCACATTTTCCGTCTGTATGGAATCGCTTTTCGAGAATTTAATTTTTTTAATCGAATTTGGATTTAGCAAAATTCCTAAACAGTAACTTCGGTTTGTGCCGTCTGAAAAAGGGTTTTTCTGTGATGTTGAAAAAACCAAATACGTCAAACCGCTGTCTTTGTAATGTGAAATTTGAGCATCCGTTAATTTTTCATTTTCTTTTAGTCGAATTAGGTTTTTTACGGCAATCCATCTTCGGCAATAATGTTCATTAGTCGCTTTTGCGTGCGGTGCTTGCTGATTATTTAGATGTAACTCCTTCATAATGTGAATGCGATCGGAGTCTTTTTTCTTCGTAAAACACAAGTAAAACAAATCCTTAATTCCCATTTCTGTGGGAAGCAGATTGGTCAATCGGTAATAAAATGTTTCTGGCGAATTGGTGAATTCATTAATAAGGTCATCGAATTTTTCAGCATTCCAGTCTTTTTCATTGATGAAATCCGTGAATAACTCAATTAGTTTTTCTTTTGAAATTAAAAGACAACCTGCAAAATACGAGGCAAAATAGTTGTTTAAAAGTTCTTCAAAACTGCTGAAGTCCAGCCAAGAATACGTGTTTGGGCGCAGTTTGATTTCCAAAACATTGAAACCGATTTCCTTTGCAAGAATAAAAACTTTCTGATTTTCGTCTAGTAATTGATTTAAAAGTAGTTGTTTTTTCTCAGGAATGAATAACGAGCGAAGTCTATTCGCTTCATTGTTTTTGCTAAAATCTTCGTACTGAATTTGATATCCGTAATGATCTTTTAAAATGGTTTCTAATGCATCAACTGGAAGTTTTTTGTTGATGTCTAAATTGAATTTGGAAACAAATTGAATGGCTTTTTCCTCGATTTCAGGAAAATAATTGTCGTGCATTTCCTGAAAGCTTCGAACGACAGCGAAATAAAATCGCTCTTTTCCTAAATTGTAATTCTGCGATATCTCAATAAGTGCATTAATGAATGCGGTAACTTTTTTTGGGGATTCGCTGATGATGTTAATTAAAAAATTACGGTTAATTCCGAAAAGTTCAAGCGGAATTTCCTTAAAAAATTCCGATTTTAAAATTTCAGAAACGGGCGAAAGACTACGATCAAGTTTTGTTGAAACTAAATCATCGAATTTGCATTCCAAAACATCAGATAGTTGTAATATTTTATCGTGTTTCGGGTACTTTTTTCCATTTTCAATTTCATTTAAATAGGATTTTGAAAGTCCCGTTTTGTCGGCAAGATCTTGCAAAGACCACTTCTTTTTTTGGCGTTGCTGCTTTAGTTTTAATCCGAAAATTGTCTTAATGTATTCGCTGTCTGCACTCATTTTCAATTAGTTGTTCGCTTTTATTTATTGTTTCGGTTTTTATAGATTCTCAAAAACCTTTTATTCATCAGCGTTCTAACAAATGTAAATAAAAATTGCGATTTTTCGCATAATAATTTATTGTTAAAATTAGCGAACGTTCGCTGTTGGTGAAAATATTTTTTCTAAGTTTGTCTCAATCAATCATCAAAATTTATTTTTATGGAAACGCAAACAAAATTCAAAATTCAACATTCACATCCGTATGAATCCATTTTTTCAGAAGAAGTTGTCGATTTTTTAATTGCGCTTCATGAACAATTTAATCCAGTTCGATTCGATTTATTGGAAGAACGTAATCGAACACAATTGGAGTTTGATCAAGGGATTATGCCTACTTTTCCGCCAGAAACAGAAGCAATCCGAACTAGTGATTGGACATGTGCCCCGATTCCTGAAGATATTCTCGATCGTCGCGTTGAGATTACGGGACCTGTGGATCGTAAAATGATTATTAATGCGTTGAATTCCGGTGCAAATTGTTTTATGGCAGATTTTGAAGACAGCAATTCACCAACTTGGAATAATTGCATGGAAGGCCAATTGAATCTTTCGGATGCGGTGCGAGGTGAAATTTCATTCGAAAATGAAGGTGGAAAACGATATGAATTAAATGAAAAAGTAGCGAGTCTTTTTGTGCGTCCGCGCGGCTTGCATTTGAATGAAAAACATATTTTGATTAACGATGAAGAAGCTTCTGGTTCTTTAATCGACTTCGGGTTGTATTTTTTTCGAAATGCAAAAGCGTTGCTGGAACGTGGTTCGCGGCCGTATTTTTACCTTCCAAAACTAGAGCATTATAAAGAAGCTCGTTGGTGGAATGATGTTTTTGTTTTTGCGCAAAATTATCTTGAAATCCCTCAGGGAAGCATCAAAGCTACGGTTTTGATTGAAACAATAACGGCTTCTTTCCAATTGGATGAGATTTTATATGAATTAAAAGAACATTCCAAAGGGTTGAATTGCGGACGTTGGGATTATATTTTTTCATACATCAAAAAATTTCGAAATCTTCCTGAGTTCTTAGTTCCGGATCGAGATCAAGTAACGATGATAGCTCCCTTTATGAAGGCGTATTCCGAGCGCGTAATTTCTGTTTGTCATCGTCGTGGTGTCTTTGCAATGGGGGGAATGGCGGCGCAAATTCCGGTGAAAGGGGATGAGGAAGCAAATCTTTTAGCTTTTGAAAAAGTTCGCGCAGATAAGGAACGTGAAGTGAAAAATGGACACGACGGAACTTGGGTGGCGCATCCGGCTTTGGTTTCGGTCGCAAAAGAAATTTTCGACGAATTTATGCCGACGCCCAATCAAATTCATAAAAAGAAAACAACCTTAGTTTCGGAAAAGGAGCTTTTGGAAGTCCCAAAAGGGAAAATAACTGAACAAGGAGTCCGGAAAAACATCAATGTTGCGATTTTATATATCGAATCTTGGTTGATGGGAACAGGCGCCGCCGCGATTTATCACTTAATGGAAGATGCAGCGACAGCAGAAATTTCGAGAAGCCAAGTCTGGCAATGGCTTCATAATGAAGCGAGAATGGATGATGGGAGAATTCTGACTTGCGATAAGGTTTTTCGATGGGAGCAAGAAGAGTTAGAAAATATCAAAACCTATGTTGGCGAAGAACGGTACCAAAACGGAAAATTTCAATTGGCAACCGAGATTTTTAACGAATTGGTTTGCTCGGATAAGTTCGAAGAGTTTTTGACTCTTAAAGCATACAGATATCTTTAAACCTATTTAAAATTAAGACTTTACGAGCTTGAAACTTTCACCAGTTGGGTGAAGGGAAGGGCTTTAATATCAACTTCATTTTAATTTCAGAGGTACTATTTCAACAAAATATTAGAAACTATCAAATCCAAAATATCATGACAAAGCAAGAATTAAAAATCCAAAATTTAGAAAAAGAATGGGCAGAAAACCCAAGATGGAAAGGTGTTGAACGACCTTATACGGCCGAAGATGTGCTAAAACTTCGAGGCAGCTATACGATAGAATACACGGTAGCGACCGAAATGGCAAAAACACTATGGCAAAAATTAAATTCACAACCATTTGTAGCTGGTTTGGGAGCGTTAACAGGAAATCAAGCCGTTCAGGAAGTGGACGCTGGTTTAGAAGCGATTTATCTTTCAGGTTGGCAAGTGGCGGCGGATGCAAACCTTTCTGGCGAAATGTATCCCGATCAAAGTTTGTATCCTGCGAATTCGGTTCCGTCTGTGGTGAAACGTATCAACAATGCGTTGTTGCGTGCGGATCAAATTCAAAGTGTGAATTGTGTGGATGAAGTTAATCGGAAAAATTATTTGGTTCCCATCGTTGCCGATGCTGAAGCAGGTTTTGGTGGGAATCTCAATGCTTTTGAGTTGATGAAGCAAATGATAGAAGCTGGCGCCGCGGGCGTTCATTTTGAAGACCAACTTTCTTCTGCAAAAAAGTGTGGTCATTTGGGCGGCAAAGTGTTGGTGCCTACACAAGAAGCGATTAACAAACTGGTTGCGGCTCGTTTAGCATCCGATGTATGCGGTGTTCCCACGGTTTTGGTTGCGAGAACCGATGCTGATGCAGCAGATTTGTTAACTTCCGATATCGATGAGCGGGATCACGAATTTATTATTCCTGGTGAGCGAACTTCCGAAGGATTTTATAAGGTGAATAATGGTGTGGGACAAGGAATTGCTCGTGGTTTGGCGTATGCTCCATATGCGGATTTAATTTGGATGGAAACCTCGAATCCGGATTTAGAGTATGCAAGAAAATTTGCCGAAGGTATTCATGCAAAATTTCCTGGAAAAATGCTGGCTTACAACTGTTCACCTTCTTTTAATTGGGCAGCAAAATTATCCGTTGCCGAAATGGAAACATTTAGTGAAGAATTGGCAGCAATGGGATACAAGTTTCAATTTATAACATTAGCGGGCTTTCATGCACTTAATACGTCGATGTTTGAATTGGCTTCTGCTTATCGCGAAAGGGGAATGGCAGGCTATTCCGAATTACAAGAACGAGAATTTGCACTTCAAGCCAAAGGTTTCCGAGCGGTGAAACATCAGAGTTTTGTCGGAACGGGATATTTCGATACAGTTCAAACCATAGTGACTTCTGGAAAGGTTTCTACAACGGCGCTAGCAGGCTCCACTGAAGAAGAGCAATTTCATTAACCATACTTGTTATTTGATTATTCTTTTCCAATATTAAGATAAAATCCTCACCGTTTGGGTGAGGATTTTATTTTTATTTATTCAATAAATTTTTGTTGAAATGGTCTAAAATTCGGCGATATTCGTCATACCAAGAATATGATTCTTTGAAACCATGAGCTTCCACAGGGAAAGAGGCGAGATCCCAATCTTTTTTTCCTAGCTCAATAAAACGTTGCGAAAGTCGTACAATATCTTTGTATTCCACATTATCATCAATCATTCCGTGCAACATCAGAAGTTTTCCTTCTAGATTTTCAGCAAAATAAATGGGTGAAGATTGTTTGTATGCTTTTGGGTCGGTTTCCGGATAGTTGAGAATATTTCCTGTATAGCCGTGGTTGTAATGTGCCCAATCCGTCACGGATCGTAAAGCTGCACCAACTTTAAACTCTTTTGGCTCGGTTAATAAAGCCATCAATGTGATAAATCCACCATAACTTCCACCGTAAATTCCTACTTTGTCAGGATTGATTCCTAAATTTTGGACCAAATATTTTTTGCCATCAACATGATCGGATAGATCTTTTCCTCCCATATGGCGATAAATTCCCGTTCTTGTATCTCTTCCGTAACCATCACTTGCGCGATAATCAATATCCAAAACTGTATAACCTTGGTCCACTAACAAATTGTGGAACATGTATTCGCGATGGTAATTGCTCCACCAATTATGGGCGTTTTGAAGATATCCTGCACCATGGACAAAAATAACGGCTGCCGAATTTTTGGCATTTTGCTGAGGTTGATACAAGCGCGCATAAATCGTTTTTCCATCTTGCGCTTTATACGTGATTACTTCGGGCTTTCTCCAAGAATACGCATTGAATTCAGCAGTCGTTGATTTCGTAATTTGTTGAAGTTTTGCCTTTTCTTGGTTTGGTGAAACGTACAATTCCCAAGGTTTATTTTTGTAAGAGTAACGTACGATAAGTTTCTTTTCATCGGGTGAAAGAGAAACTTCATGTGCTCCATCTTGAGTTAGAATGGGTTGAAGGTTTCCTCCTGAAATCGATATTTTATAGAATTCTCGATTTCCAGGATGTGTTGTATTGGTCGATAAATAGAAGCTTTTTTTGTCTTTTGAAAGCGTTGCGCTTCGAACTTCCCAATTTCCAGAGGTGAGTTGTTTTTTTGTTTTTGTTGAAATGTGAAAGGTATACAAATGCGAAAAACCAGTTGCCTCCGATTGGAAAAATAGAGTTGTATCATCTGCTAAAAATCCTAAATTTCCAGTGCTGAAATAGTGTGCTGGAATTCCAGGTCCGCCTATCCATGCGTCATCGTGTTGATGATCGATTTCCGTTAAACTTCCATCATTAAGATTGAGTTGAACGATCCAACGATCTTTATTGTCTTGGCTGCGAACGTCCATGATGGCAATGTTTCCGTCGCGATTATAAATCGTTTTTCCAACCGTAAAATAGCGTTCTTCTTTCTTTGCGTCTTTTTTCGTTTCCTTTGCGGGATAGTCTTTTAGATAGTTTGGAGCGATATCAATTCCGCTAAGTTTTGAAAAATTAGCATAATACACCGTATCTTTTTCAATGTTGAAAATCCCCACTTTTATAGGATACATATTTTGAGTAGAAACTTTAGACTTTGTGTCTTCTACTTTGTTGTACCCGTCATCCGTGATGAAATCCAACATCTTTTCTTGTTTACCACTCGCTCTTTTTCCTTCAACAAAAGTGACGAATTTTCCATTCGGATTTGCTGCCAGAGACCATATATCATTTGGTGCAGAAAATGCTTTTGGAAAAGCTTTTTCAACCAGTTTTTTCTTGTCTTCGTTGAATTTTTTGCGTGTTTCTAGATCACGAACATATTGGAAAAGTTCCTTTTGTTGCTCTTTTAAGAAATCTTCTTTTTTATCCGCTTTTTCAGAGGGTTTTTTAGCAAAATTGGTGATTTGGATCAGACTTCCTTCTTGTATATCTATTTTGTAGATATTTCCACCTTGTTCAAAGAAAACGACACCGTTTTTTCCTAAACTTAGATTCGAAACAAAACCAGAATTTTGAAATAGTTTCTTCTTCTTTTTTGTTGACGAATTGTACGAATATACGGCGCCACCTTCCGTGTAATAGTAGTTTTGATAATCTTGCGTTAGAAATCTATTTTGATAAAATTTGGCTTCGTTGGCATCTGCTTTTTCAGGTTGAGTCATGCCTTTTCTCCAGAAATAGGTGCTTTTGCCGACTTCTTTTTTCGGGTTCCAGTCAAAATAAACCGTTTCATTATCAAAACCCCAAACCGGATTTTCTGGTTGATAGCCAATAAACTCTTCCCCTTTCATGATTTCTTCCAATTTCAAACTGGACGTTTGCGCAAAAGTAAATTGAACCAAACAAAGAAGTGGTAATGTAAATTTTTTCAGATTCATAAATACAAGATTTCGCCCAAAAATAGGGTATTTGTTTTGATTATCAGGCGTAAAATGAACGTTTAAAAGAAAATTAGATTATGTATCTTTGCACCATGATTCGCATCACTAAAATTTTCACCTTCGAAACGGCTCACGTTCTCTACAATTACGATGGAAAATGCAAAAATATGCATGGCCATTCGTACAAACTTTTTGTTACGGTAAAAGGAAAACCGATTGACGATTTAGAAAATGTAAAAAACGGAATGGTCGTAGATTTTGGCGATATCAAGAAGATTGTCAAGGAAGAGGTTGTGGATGTTTGGGATCATGCGGTTTTGGTGAACGGAAATTCTCCACATCAAAATTTAGGTCAGAAATTAAAAGACGAAGGTCACAACGTGATTTTTTGCCCATATCAACCAACGTGCGAAAACATGTTGTACGATATTGCCGCCAAAATTAAAAATCAACTTCCAAGTTCTGTAGAATTAGTCTATCTTAAACTTCACGAAACCGAAAATTCCTATGGAGAATGGTTTGCAGAAGATAATAGGTAAGATTTTAAAGTCAAGAACAAAAATTTAGAAATATTCGTCACGTATTTTCAAAAAACATTGATGACAACAATAGAATTACAAGCTAACAAGAAAATCTACTTCGCATCCGATCAACATTTCGGTGCGCCAACTCCCAAAGATAGCAAGGTGCGGGAAGATCGATTCATTCGTTGGCTAGACGAAATCAAAAAAGATGGTCAAATTTTATTTTTGATGGGCGATTTATTTGATTTTTGGCATGAGTGGAAATACGTAGTTCCTAAAGGTTTTGTGCGCGTTTTAGGGAAAATTGCGGAGTTGAAAGATGCTGGAATTGATGTCTATTTCTTTGTTGGAAACCATGATCTTTGGATGAAAAATTATTTCGAAGAAGAATTGGGAATTCCCGTTTATTTTGAAAAACGATATTACACTATTTCAGGAAAAAATTTCCTTTTAGCGCATGGAGACGGACTTGGTCCCGGTGATAAAGGCTACAAGCGAATGAAGAAACTCTTCACGAATCCTGTTGCGCAATGGGCTTTTAAATGGCTTCATCCCGATATTGCGATGAAAGTTGCGATCTATTTTTCCACCAAGAATAAGATGATTTCGGGTGAAGAGGATAAAGAATTTTTGGGTGAGGACAAAGAATTCTTAATTATCTATTCTAAAGAGAAATTGAAAACAGAAAAAATTGATTATTTCGTGTACGGGCACCGCCATCTTCCGATGATTTTAGATTTGGAGGGAAAGGCAAAATATGTCAATCTTGGTGATTGGATTTCGTATTTCACTTATGGCGTTTTTGATGGTGTAGATTTTAGAATTGAAACGTATCAGTAAAAGTAAGAAGGAGAAAAGATGTTGAATGTTCTATTTAAGATAAAAACCGAAGAAGAATTTACCCAAGCTTGTATTGAAACATTCCGTTATCAGTACGAAAAAGTGGAAGTTTATCGAAAGTTTGTTGATTATTTAAAAATTAATCCAGCAGTAATAAAAGACATCAATGATATCCCTTTTTTGCCGATTGAAATGTTTAAAAATCATACGATTTTAGATCAGAATTCTTGTGCGGAAACTTATTTTAAAAGCTCTGGAACCACACAAATGAATCGTTCAAAACATTGGATCGCCGATTTCAATTTGTACGAAGAAAGTATTTATCAAAGCTTTAAACAGTTTATTGGAAAGCCTGAAGACTATATTTTCCTTGGTCTTTTGCCGAGTTATTCAGAAAATTCACATTCTTCATTGATTTATATGGTTGATTTTCTGATGAAAAAATCAGCAAAACCAGAAAATGGATATTTTCTATACAATCACGACGATTTATTCAACTTATTAAATCAACTTCAAAATAAAAAAATCCTTTTGTTTGGGGTTTCTTTCGCCTTGTTGGACTTTCTTGATTTTTGTGAAATGCATCCAAATCAACTTTTAAAAAATGAATTTTTAACCGTTATTGAAACGGGCGGAATGAAAGGTCGAAAAGAGGAAATGACCAAAGACGAGTTACTTCGGATTCTTCAAAATGGATTTCAGACTAACAAAATTTACTCAGAATATTCCATGACGGAATTGCTTTCACAAGCCTATTCGTTGGGAAGAAATGAATATCAAACACCAAATTGGATGCGGGTTTTAATTCGAAATACCGAAGATCCGTTTTCGTATATGGAAGAGGGAAGAACGGGTGCAATAAACATTATTGATTTGGCGAATCGACATTCGTGTTCGTTTATTGCGACTCAAGATTTAGGAAAAATTCAAAACGATAAATTCCAAGTTTTGGGACGGATAGACCATTCTGATATTCGAGGTTGCAGTTTGTTGGTTTCGTAATTTTTTAATGTCAAAGCATTGATTTCCAAAAATGCTTTCGATTGAAAATAAATCTTCTTACGAAAGCATTTGTTTTCGATATTCTTAGATAAATTATTCAAATATGTATAATTCTGTACAAACTCCATTTATCAAGTAAACTTTGCAATTTGTGGATTGAGGTATATGTTTAATACATTACGTGTTTTTCTGCATTTGGTTGAATTTTATTTTAGGTTTCATTATTAAAACTAATATAAACCTAAAAACTTCAACAATGAGTGAAAAAACAAAAACTATTTTAGCTTTTTTGCTGCTTTTGTATGGGAATTCTTTCCTTATGTATGGTCAAAAATCTACGGCTATTTATCTAGGCGGAGGTTTTAATTCGGGACTTACAGATGCAAATCAACAAAAACTTTCGAGTGCAGAAACCAATTTTCATTTGGGCGTGTTTACTCCATTTTTAAAGAAAACATCCTTTAATTTTGGATTGAATTTTTCTGGAGAATATGCGATAAGTAGTTCGGAACCTTCTATTATTAATTATCAAGGATTTGAACTGAATAACGCAACGTATTCTTTGACGAAAAGTTCTTTTGATTCTTATAAACAAAATTATTTTCGTGCTGGAGTAGGGCCGCAAATGAATTTCTTTTTTGAAAAATTTACTTTAAGTCCTATTATTTCCTTTGGGTATGCGTCTTACCAACAATCTCAGTTTGGCGTAGATCAAAACATTACCTATGATAATTTTGGAACTACTGGAGAGTTTTCAAAAACCATTTTCGAGCAAAAAGAAGTTTCGCAAAGTGGTTTCTTTTGGGCTCCAAGGTTGAGATTTTCGTATGACATATCAAAAAATCTAAGTATATGGGCGGAAGGAAATATGAATTTCTTTAATTATAAAGTTCAGCAATCTACTTTTACTCCTTACGGAACTGCCGATGGAAATAACGAATGGAATTGGGGACAAATTGTAGAAGGTAAAACAGAAACAATTGAAAAATCCACCAATAGAAATAATTTCGGAATGAATGTAGGTCTTGCTTATACTTTTGGCGGTAAGAATACTAAAACATCTAAGAGTAAGACAGGGACAAAAAACTCTAAAGTTACAGCTACAGAAAGAGAATCTTCATCTTGTGGGAAATCAATGTTAGATAATTACGCAGTATCGAAAACCTACAGAAGCAAATTGAAAGAGTTTCCAACTTTTTCTTGGAAAAATAAAAGCAAACAAGTGAAAAGTTACACTTTGAATGTTTATGATGAAAAGAAAAAATTGGTGTATTCCAAAGAAACTTCTCAAAATAAACTAAAGACAGACAAGGTTTTAGAGAATGTTTTAACTTCAGCTTCAGAAAAACAAGATAAACGATTTTCTTGGAATGTTACTACACAATTTCAGAATTGTAAACCTACCACTTCAGACGATGGATTTATAAAAATGGCTTCTAGAAGTCAAACCATTGGAATTACAATAAATTCTATCGAATGTGGAAAATATACAGCAAATGGTATCGAATACAAAGTGAATTATACTTTAGATAACTATACCGGAAGTGCCGCTAGTTGGAATGTGCGTACCATTAATTATTATGATGAAAACGGAACTTTATTTCTTTCAACACCCGTAACGTATACCATTTCTCCAGGATCACAACAGGTTGTAAATAATGTGATTGTTGTATTGCCTTTTAACGCAACGGAATTGCAAATTGCAACTATTGGAGAAACTGGGAATATTCCAAATTCGGGGAACGTGAGTACAAGTCATGCTCTGCCAGAATGTTATTGTGATGAATGTGAAAATGTTGAAATTTCTATAAATGATGCAAACTTTACAGTTTCTTCACAAAATCCTAGTGTATATGCTTTTACAGGAAAAGTTGCCGCCAATATTCCAATTTACGGAATGGAATTTCAGATTTTGTCTGTGGATTTTTCGGCAAATCCAAGTTCTTGCAGTTTTGGAGTACGAGCAGTAGAAGAATCTGGGATGTTCATAAAACCGGGAAGTACCATTAATGGAGTTTCTAATCTTGAAAATTTGAACGAAAGTGTTTCAGGATCGATGAATACGAATAATAACATCTCGAAAATCATACGATACGGTTCGCTTGTTCCTCTAAACGGAAACGTTCCTTTTAGTTTGAATGTTGGTTTGCCAGGACCGCTTCCTGGTTTAGACGCAAGTTGCTGCGTACTGAATTACAAAGTGTGTATACGAGTAAAAGTGTATACAGATGTTTCTCATTGCAACTCGTGCATTTATACGGTGTGTTATGATTTTAGTAACCAATAATTTTTAAAGATGAACTTATTAAATACCATAAAAAATATAGTAATAATCTGTTTTGTATGTTTGTTCTTCGGATCGCTTCATTCGCAAGCACCAAGTCCGTTAACCATCAATAGCAGTTTGCAGAATAGAACAATTCCTTTAGGAGGAACTACTAACGATGTATTTACTGTAGGAGCACCAATGGAGGCACTTACAGGTCAAAACTTTACGGTGAATTTTACCTATCCAGGAGATTTTTCTGAGGATTGCACCAAAAAAGTTATTGTAGAATCGGAGAATTTAATTTTTAATGATACAAGCCATTTTTCCGTTGAAAGTTATGTTCAAGATTCACTGGTTTTGCATCCGGTGGTAGGAAATGAAGGAAAAATTTTCCCATTACGATACCGTTTTGCACCTTACACTACCTGCAATGGTTTACAAGGAAAATTAAAAGTGACCATTATTGTAGAATGTGGTGAAGAAACCATTACGAAGGTTATTGAAACAACTGTCGTTGCACGTGCTCAAGATACTTGGGAAATTAAAAAATCCTTTAAAGGAGGAATGGTGAGTTGTGGCGTTTCCTATTGGGAGGTTTCGGGAATTTTACATCAACCTAATGGTACCGAAAATAATACGCCATTAGGGGTATATTCATTTTCTGGAGATTTGGAAGAAGATACTCCGTTTCAAGTTATTTCCAATGCGACAAAAACATATACCAATCAACGAAACTCTTTCAATTACACGGTACGAATTTTAAATTGTGGTAGCACTCCAATTTTTGAAAACAAGTTGAATTACAACGCAATTTTAGGAGATAATTGTGGCACTAAATCAGGAACAGCGGTTGCAACGGTAAGTTCTACGCATTTGGACAATCCACGATTGAATATCCAAAAAACCGTTCAAGGCACTTTGCAGCCAGGTGAAAGTGGTTTCTTTTCTATTAGTGTTGGTAATTATTCGGGGGCAGATGCGCATCAAGTTGCGATTCAAGATATAATTGATACGACATTTATCACCATTACTTCCATCAATATGGATGGAACAAATGTGCCGATAAATAGTTCAAACATTTACAATTTTTTATTGCCATTAGTTGCAGATAATACTTCAAAAACAATTAGAATATACTTTACAATTAATGCTAATGCTCCTTTAGAAGAGAGAATTACCAATAAAATTACATACAATTATAGCTTAAGTTCTGTGGCTAATTGTACAACTTCTTCGTGTTTATCTCCTATAAATTTAGAAGGAAATGGAGAAGCTACAGTTGTTGTTGGAGGACCAAAACCAATAATGAATTTAACAAAATGTATTGTAGATGCAAAAGATTCTTATGCAGTAGGCGACGAAATTCGATTTAGAATTTTGGTGTCAAATTACGGAAATGCAGATTTTACAGGATCTTTACAAGATGTTTTGAATCAGAATCAAGATCTTGCTTTTGTGAATGGTTCTTCTTCGGTTACGTATTGGGATACAGGTTCGGTAAAGCCTACTTTGGGTTGTTCGCTTAATTTAGGAACTCAAATTACGCCACCGCCTTTTACTTCAGGCTTTTCGAATACAGGCGGAAATACGTTGAATTATACCTTCAATCCTGCGCTTCCATTTAATGATTCGAATGTGGTTTTGATAGAATTTTCGGCAAAAATAAAACCGCAAAACTTCGGAACCAAATCCAATACCGCAAAAATACAACCCAATGGTTTAACGAGAACGGTAAATTACTACGTTGCGAAAGATGGAAGTTTGAAAGTAAGCAAACACTCTGATAAACAAGCCGCATCCAAAGGTGATCTTGTTACATTTTCATTAAAGGTTTTAAATGATGGTACAATCCCTTTAAATAATATTAAAATTTCAGATGCCTTGCCATCTTGTTTTAAGTTGGAAGGAGGTATTTCAGTATATAATTTAGATGGGAATTTAGTCGTGCCAAATGTAAGCTATACAGGAAATGTGGAAATATCGTTGCCAAACACTTTTACACTTCAGCCAGGTGAAGGTGCAATTGTGAAACTTACGGTAAGAAAAATGGATAACGGAAATTGTTGTAATACCACGGTGAAAACGATTGCTTTTTCACCAGAAACCATGTCTTTTATTTCGGCTACAAATGGTAACTCTTTAGTTTGCATCATTGATAAAGAATGCTGTAATATTCAAGATTTTAGAACCGAACTTACCAAAAATCAAGATGGAAGCTATAGCCTTTACATTAATGGAGGAAGTATTCCTTTGCAAGAAGTAGAAGTAGCGGTTGTGGATCATCATGTAGAATATTCAGATCCAGCATGCGTGCCTTATTTTGCAGGAGTTTATGGGAATCTCTCAACAAATCAAACACAATGGAGTGGGCTGACTTTGGATTCGCAAGTAGAGTCTAATCTTACGTGGACTTCCTTGAGGCCTTCTTTGGTGAACGGAACCGTTGTTTTTACAATTTCGCAACCTGATGTTCTAAAATTAGATTGTTGTACCGCAGAATATTTCTTTTGCTTAAAAGTACGAGTGAAAAATGCCAATTGTGACCAATGTGAAAAAATAGTGTGTCCTACCAGAAAAGACTGTTCTATTGTTATTACAGATATCGCCAATAAATGTGTGAAAGAACCTTTTGATATTCGTTGGGAGAGTTCTAATGTAAATGGTAACCTTACAATTCAGGTGATTTCAGAACAAGGTGCGGTTGTTTACCAAGAAAACAATGTACAAAATGATGGACAACATACGTTCCAAGTCGGAAATATTCCGTGTGGTAAAACGTATACCGTAAAAATTAGCAGCGATGACGGAAAATGTCTTGCAGAAAAGAAGATTACAATAGCTTGCTGCACAGAAAGAAACTGTTGTCCACCAGCAGCCACTTTTATTTCGGTTACCAATTACAATCTAGCAGCTCCAGTTGAAAGAAAGGTGAGATGCGGAGGAACGTTGGAAATAAATAGAGGAGATCGATTACGGTTTCATTCTTCCAATCAATCCAATTGTAATGATGGATGTATAGAATCTCCATCTATGTGGACGTTAACTAGAAATGGAACCTCGTTTTCCAGAGTTATTGAGATGGACGAAAGAGGATCAGCAAACTTCACTTTTAATCTAGATCCAGGAACCTATACTCTTACGTATGCTCCTGTTTGTGGTGGGCAAGCGTGTCCTACTTGTTCTATAACAATTGTTGTTAAAGGCGATTCTTCAACAGACTGCGCTTGCGAGGAATTTGATGATGAAATTAGCATTAAACCAACATCAGCACTTAATGAAAGTTCAACAAATTACGTTGGTTGCGGAAAATCCATCACTTTAGTTCAAAACGTAAATTATACCATTAAAGCACCTATTACGAATTGTTCTGGCGGAAAAAATTGTTATAAAGCAAATTGGACACTTTCGTATAATGGTAGAGTAATCGGAACAGGAGAAGATGGCGTTTTTAACCATAGTTTCACTCAGTTGGGAACTTATACGTTAACAATGACAACCACTTGTGGAAATCAAACTTGTAAAACGTGTACCATTACAATAAATGTCGTACCAGGTTCAGATAGTAGATGCGAGTGTAATCCAAATGCGAAAATTAAATTAGAAAAAGAATCACGAGCTGGATCTGATAGTTTTGCAAATGGAATCGATTTAACGTGCGGAAATAGAGAGTTACCAACAATTCTCGGTGGCAAAATTAAGTTGACATTAATGGAGGCTTGTATAGGAACGAGTAAAGGTTGTACACCTTCAAATCTAAATATAGTTGTAAAACGAGGGAATACTGTAATTCCTGCCATTGGAGCGGATATTTACAACGTAAGCATTCCGGGAGAATATACGGTGACTTACAATTACAAATGTAGAGAAAAAACGTGTAAAGAATGTGTTGTTCGCTTTAAGGTTGAACAATTGGTAACAGATGTAATACCTGCTACACCAAAAATTCCAATTGTAACTAATGCTGCTTGTAAATGTGATTTGCCTAGTGGAAGTGGTATTGCTGTTAATCAAGTTCGAGATGGAGGAAATCTTACCATACATCGAAGTATTGGTTGCGGACAAACGACGTCGAGTTTGGTGAAAGGAAATAAATACCAATTTGTTGCTCCAGCATTTAATTGTAGTGATGATAAATGTGATAAATCTGTGAAATGGACTATCTTAAAAGATAACGTCGCGTTTACTTCAGGCACAGGAAACACAATTTCATCATTTATAGCAACAACTTCGGGGAATTATACAGTGAGATTTACGCCTGTTTGTGGAACGTCCACTTGTAAGGATTGCGAAATTAAATTTAGTATTCCGTAAAGATAAACTTCATAGCAATTTGTTTAAATAGATAATGTCCAAAATAGCACTATTTTGGGCATTATTTTTTATAATGATTTATGATTCTTACGTTTCCGTTTTTTGAGCGCTTTTAGCTGAAATTACAGTTGATGGATTGATACACACTTTTCTTCAATCTAAACAAATCATTCGTCATTTTTAAAACTTTTTAACGATGTTGATTCCTTATATTTGTTTATCAACGTACTTAGAAAAATTGAGATTTTATTTACTATTCATCTGTATCATTCTTTTTCCTTATTGGTTGTGTTCTCAACAAGGGACTAAGGTGTATTCTGTAAAAGATGGTTTGCCGTCTTCCCAAATCTATCGTATAACTCAGGATTTGGATGGAGCGATGTGGTTTGCAACCAACAGAGGATTGAGTAAATTTGATGGTTCTCATTTTACAAATTATACCAACGAAGATGGTTTGGCTAATCAAGATGTTTGGGAGCTGTCTGTGGACGACGATAATAAAGTTTGGTTTTTTTCTAAAAGTAAATATCAAGGATACATAAAGAATGGAAAAATAAAACTCTTTAAATCCGAAGATAACGAAGGGCTTTCACCTAACTCTTTTTTTTACTTAAATAAGCAGTATTTTCTTTTTACACCTACTAATGAAAGTGCGTATCATTTTTTGGAAGACAATAAATGGAAAAAAGTTCCAGTAGATCCAGAAATTGAACGAATGTATACAACTGGCATTTTCCCACATGTGTACCATGCTAGTCAAAAAAAAATGATTTTGTTTGCGAATGGAAACGCATTTTTCTATCCCACCAACCTGCTTCCAAAGGAAAATAAGGAAAGGGATAATGTAAGTTTCAAATCTGGTTCTATAAGCGATACTGTTTTATATCTTTTTCGCAAATACGGATTTCATATTGTAGATGTTAAAAACAAAACATCCAAATATTTTTCCTCCAAAGCATTATTTGGGCATCCAGAACTTCATCGAGCGACAAAGTTTGATTGGGTGAATGGGCAGCTTCATCTCTCGTCAAAAGGTCAGTTGATTGTTTTCAATTCTGATTTTTCAGTTAAAGATCATTATCATTTTGAAAAACGTTTTCCAGATAATGTGAATTCATATTTGGATAGAGATGGTAATTTTTGGTATAACAATCAGTCTGGATTGGTTTTTGAGTCGGCAGAAAAACGTGCTGCCCAAAACTATTTAGTAGGAAAACGCATTACCAAACTGGGAAGTATTGATGGTAAGTTATACGCTGGAGATCATGATGGTAATTTTGATGTTTTTGATGAAGATAAAAATGAATTTGTTCCTGCATTTCGTGATATTGGAACTGCCTACAGGATAAAATCCGATGAGAATACGTTGGTTACTTCCAATCAAATTTATCTAAAAGACCAAGGGAAATGGAAATCAATTGTTTTAAAAACTCCAACTTGGCTGAAAAACTTCAAAGATTTTACAGTTTTCGAAAACAATTTTACGAGTATTAGTTCCCACGGTCTTAGTTTTTTTGATAAAAATAATTCTGAAAAACAGTTGATTACGAAGGCTAATATTCACCTTTTTGGAAAGTTTTTAGACAGGCTTTATGTTGGTGGGAGTAATGGTTTGTTTGTATATAAAAACAATACGTTGACACCCGTTTTTGATGAAACGGTGCATCTTCCGATTCTTTCTTTTTTACAATTCGGAAAGTATTTGCTTATTGGTACCGAAGGATTGGGGATTTTTTGTTTTGATGGTACGAAGATGTACAGAATTCAAGCCACAAAAAATCTTGTTATTAATAGTATGATATCGGATTTCACTACGAAAGACGGACTGTACGCCGCTACTCAAAAGGGCGTAATTAAACTAAAATTAAAAGGAGATTATTTTAAAGAAAGCATACTAACCAATACGTATACCACAAATGATGGACTTTTATCCAATGACACGTATGACTTTTTTATAAAAGGAAACGATTTGTTTACCGCGACAGAACTGGGAATTTCGAGAATTGATATATCCAATAAGCATCTGTATAGAAAAGTTCCCGTTACTTTTTTGGATGGTAGGGAAAAGCTAGAAGTTTCCGCAAAAGACAGAAAGGTAGTTCGTGTTCCGTTTTCAATAAAAGATTTTGTAAAAAGTGGAACAAGCATCTATCAATATCGTTTGTTGCCTGAACAAAAAAAATGGTTGGAGACCAGCGGAGATCAAATCGTATTGCATAATCTTTCTGCTGGAACGCACATTTTAGAAGTGAAATCTACCACTTTGCATACTATAGAATCCGTATCTCGAAAAACAATTGTTGTACAGCCGTATTGGTGGGAAATCCAATGGGTTCGAATCTTAATCACGGTTGTATCTTTAATACTTCTCTTTTTAGGCATACGAAAAATTATTAGAAATGTTAGGAGAAAAGCAATACAAAAATCAGAGCAAGAAAAACGAGCTTCAGAACTGCAACTTTTGGCGTTGAGATCGCAGATGAATCCTCATTTTGTTCATAATTCATTAAATGCAATTCAGTATTATATTCAGAGAAATGATGTGGAATTATCCGAAAAATATTTAACGAAGTTTTCGAAACTTATTCGGATGTTTTTCGATTATTCATCTATGAAAACGATTTCACTTCAAAATGAAATCGAGTTGCTTGAAAACTATTTGTCTATTGAAAAACTTCGGTTTGAAGATAAAATCACCTATTCAATTCTTTGTGATGAACAATTGAAGACAGAGAATCCACAAATTCCGAGCATGATTTTGCAATCTATTGTTGAAAATGCGGTAAATCACGGTATTTTTTATTTACCAAACAAAGGTGAAATTCAGATTTCATTTTCAAAAGTAGACGCCAAGCATATTAAGGTGAGTATTGATGATAACGGCATTGGCTACAAAGCTTCTCTACAAAAAAAGACAGATGTAGCATTTGCAAAAAGTTCTACTCGTGTTTTGCAAGAACGAATTCGATTACTGAATCTTTCTGGGCAGCAAGTAGATTATGAAATTGTAGATAAAAGTGACGTACAACGAAATGAAACCGGAACCTTGGTAACGCTACTCATTTCTATTTAAAAACAAGAGCATGAAAATAAAAGCATTTTTACTAGATGACGAACCGAAATCTATCGCAATTCTTTCGAGTAAGATAGAACGGTTTTGCCCCAATATCACAATCGTTGGAAGTTCTCAAACTCCAAGTGAAGCAATTGAGATGGTTGAGCGGTTACAACCCGATTTGGTTTTTCTAGACATTCAGATGCCCGAGATGAGTGGTTTTGAATTCCTGAGTCAATTCGAAAACCCTTGTTTTGAAGTTGTTTTTGCAACGGCGTATGATGAACACGCGTTAGAGGCCATACATCATGCCGCAATTGGTTATATTCTGAAACCTTATGATAATGATGATTTGGTGAAAACCGTACATCGGGCTACAGAAAGTATTCAGAGGAAAAAATCCTTAGAAAAAAACGTCCAGCTGTTGGAAAGTTTAGCGGTAACCAAGTTTGTGAATCAGAAAGTTATGATTCCGAACAGAGAAGGTGTATTGTTTATCAAGAATTCGGAAATTTTGTATTGTGAAGGTGAAGATGGATACACAAGAGTACATCTAACAAGCGGCAAAAATGAGTTGAGTTCCCAAAGTATTGGTAAGTTTTACGAAATACTTCCCAAGCATCAATTCTTTCAGACGCATAAATCGTTTGTAATCAATTTACAGTTTATAAGTAAATATCTGAATGAAGGTTATATCATTTTAGAAAATGATGCTAAAATCCCTGTTTCCCGACAAAATAGAGAACTATTATTCTCCCATTTAAAAAATAAAAGCTGATTTTTTGAAATTAAATAGTTGCGGTTTGTTGTGCATAATTTCGCGCTAAGTAATAAATGATACAATAAGAATACAGCAAAAAAACAAAAAATTCCCGCCGATGAGCAGGAATTTATATTTAGTAGAATTCTTAAAAATTACGCAGCAGCTTCTGCATCTGTTCTTTGAAGAAGAAATTTATAAATTAATCCTCCTGCAATTGCTCCTAAAATAGGTGCTGCCCAGAATAACCAAAGTTGGGTCATCGCTTGTCCTCCAACAAAAACTGCCTGAGAAAGAGATCTAGCAGGGTTTACCGATGTATTGGTAATTGGAATAGAAATTAAGTGAATTAATGTTAATCCTAAACCAATTGCAATTCCAGCGAATTTTCCATTCGCGAATTTATCTGTAGTTCCCATGATGATGATTAGGAAAAACATGGTGAGTAAAAATTCTGTGAGAAAAGCAGCTTGCATGCTGTAGCTTTTTCCAAAATATACAGCAGAGTCATAGAAGTTGGTAGCAAAAGAGCCTGGGCTTCCGTCTCCGGAACCGCCATTAATGCATGATAAAGCAGCCGCAGCTGCAATTGCACCTACACATTGTGCTACAATGTAAGGTAATAAGTCTTTAGCTGAAAAACGACCGCCGGCTAAAAGCCCAAAAGAAACTGCCGGATTGAAGTGTCCTCCCGAAATATGACCAACAGCATACGCCATTGTTAAAACAGTAAGACCGAATGCTAAAGCAACTCCAATTAAGAGAATTCCTAATTGTCCGTTGCTTGCCGGAGCAATTTGTGATGCGAAGATTGCGCTACCGCACCCTCCAAAAACCAACCAAAAAGTGCCGAAAAACTCAGCAAATAATTTTTTAATCATAATTTGTTTTTTAATTGTTATCCAAATTTAGATTTTTTTTAATTGAAAATTGATTTTTGGTTAAAAAAATGATGTTCTGTTTATAAAGCTACTTTTGCTGAATTGTTGTAATTTTACCTTTATATAATTGAACAAACATATGATGGATACTAAAAAGTTTAAGACGATACTTTGGATTGTAGGGATTTTAATGCTTGTTTTCTTTGGTTTTTTCCTCTACCAAATGACGCAAACGGAATCCGCACAAATGATAACCATCGTTTTAATGCTTTTATTAGGTCTTATTTTGGGTGGTGTTATTGCTTTTTTGGCAAGTCGAAATTTCAAATCGGATCCACCAGTCGTTTTAGAAAGTTCGCACACCATTGCAGAAAGTATGCGGAAAGTTTTCAAAGTAGTTTCTGCAGAAGGGCATTTCAATGAGATTTACAACTACGAAGAAACATCTAAAATATTCAATTTTATTCCGTCAAAAAAGCGCGCTTTGGTCATTGTTGAAGCCAAAATATTAGTGGGTTATGATTTTGAAAAATTTCAATGGGAAGTGGATGAAGAAAACAGAAAAGTAAAGTTGATCCATTTTCCACCGCCCGAAATTCTTTCTACGGAAACCGATTACAAATACTACAATATCGAAGAGCAGTTTTTTAATTTGTTTTCTAAAGATGATTTAGCAAAAATTCAGCAAAATAGTAAGAAGCAGGTAATTGAAGCGGCGAAAAAATCGCACCTTCCTGAAGTGGCTGCAGAACAAATGAGAATGCTGCTTACGGAGCTTTTGGACACGAAGAAATTTAGTTTGGAAAACCCTTCTGTGATCTCAGAAAGCAAAAACCGTATTACCTATACGCCAAAAGATGAAGCGTAATTTTCCCAAAAAACATAAGAAAAGCCTATTTTTGTAGTTTTAAATAATAAACTTTCTAAATGATCAGGCTTTCTGCATTATTTTTATTCATTATTTTATTCAACAACGTTCAGGCTCAAGGTTCCAAAAAGTCGTCTTGCTATGATCTCGACGAAGTATTAAAAGTGGAAGCAACACCTTTGTACAAACCCCATTTGGCGGCTTCAAAAGGTTTTAATGTCAAAATTTTACAAAATACCAAGTCTGTTCAGCGCTACATAGATTCAGGGAAATTCAAATCCGTGAACAAAAAAAGTCGAGGAATTCGGGTTCAGAAGCTAGAATACAGTCGTCCGTATTTAACGTATAAAGCCAAATTGACTTTAGAACGAATCGGAAGTCGCTTTGCAGATGCGACTAAAAGCTATATGACGGTGTCTTCAATAACTCGAACTTTAGAAGATCAATGTCGTTTGCGAAAAGTGAATTCTAATGCTTCATTAGGGATTAGCTCGCACAACTACGGAAATTCGTTTGATATTTCGTATGTTCGATTTGATGGCGT
Source organism: Kaistella sp. CFF1-2 (assembly GCF_059509915.1). NCBI lineage: Bacteria > Pseudomonadati > Bacteroidota > Flavobacteriia > Flavobacteriales > Weeksellaceae > Kaistella > Kaistella sp. CFF1-2. The sequence continues at coordinate 136,473 of NZ_JCAKLF010000002.1, read as the reverse complement.
TTTGAAGCGAAATCCGAAATTGGAAAAAGAACTTGAAAAAGTTCTAAAATACTATGAAAAGCTTGGACGGATCTATTATATCAAAGAGTCGTATCAAGCGTGTTTTCATGTAACCGTGCGTAATTATTAGTAAAAAATCAAAACTATATGGGAATTGCAGATGTCTTATTACGACGTAAAAAAGAATTAGCAGAGAAAAATCTTCGTGAAGGAGATGAGTACAGAGCAGAATATGCAAAAAAAGAAGGCGTAACAACCTTGGAAAGTGGCTTGCAATATGAAGTTTTAACAGCAGCGGAAGGTGCAAAACCAGCAGCAACGGATAAAGTAAAATGCCATTATCACGGAACAACGATTAAAGATGAGGTTTTTGATTCTTCGGTACAGCGTGGAGTTCCGGCTTCGTTTCCTCTAGATCGCGTGATTTCAGGATGGACAGAAGGTCTGCAGATGATGTCAGTAGGAAGCAAGTTTCGTTTTGTGATTCCACCGCATTTGGCGTATGGCGATCAGCAAATTAGTAAAGAGATTGGTCCGAATTCAACTTTAATTTTTGAGGTCGAATTACTCGGAATTGAATAACTAAAATCTGCTTCGGCAGATTTTTTTATTTTTCCGTTACTTTGTAAAAACCAAATTTGTGATGAGATTTTTAGTACTACTTTTTCTGTCTTTGGGGCTAACGTCCTGCGTTTCGAAAAAGAATCAAATGGTGCAAGAAAACCTTTTGATTTTGAAAGATTCCTATTGCAAAGCACCGAAACAATACAATTATCAAGGGAAATTTCCAAGTTATAATTCTGATTCCATTTTGGCGGCAAATCAGCATTTGCATGATCAATTTACGGATCAATCCATTTTGATTTTGAATGCTCTTGGAGCGATTGATGAGGTGGAAGAAATCAACAAACTAAAGAAAGATTCAACTGTTCAAGCGCAGCTAAAAATGTTGAAGCTGAAAAACGTGATCAACTCCAAAATTTCCATTGCTTTGGTCGAATTAGATGCCGTTGCAGCTGAATTTGATTGCGAAGGCGAACGTGTTGCGCAAATGGCGAGTTATGTTGATCAGCTGAATGATAGTCGCAATAATCGGTTGGTTTTGTATTCCATTTTTGCGGGTGCGGCAGCGTCCATCGCAAGCGGAATTATCAAAAGCGAATCGTGGGGATCAGCCGTAGATATTGGTGGTGGTGTTATTGGAGCTGGATTAAGTTTGGCTACATTTTCTCCGAAAGGAAGAAAAGTAGAGTTCATTCATGCAAGGAATATTTTACGAGATATTTGGCTAGAAAAACAGGTTTCAGCAAATTTTCCACCGTTCGTTTGGTACATGTACACGGAAAAGAAATTTGCAAACAAATCCCAAGAATCCATTATTCAAAATATGAAACAAAGTTGGGTGAAATACCATTTTCACGGCGATCAAAAAGCAGCAGATGCGTCTTTGCTTTTCCATGATGGTGGGATTTATCGAGCTTCCGAATTGCATGATCGGGCGGCGATGCTCAACCAAATGCAATCTGCTACACGGACTATTAATCAGAATATCAATTATTTACTTCTTGATTTGGATCGTTTTATTATGTAGTTTTAATTTCAAGATTCATCAGCCTAGGCTCAGAAAAAAGCAGTACTTTTGCAACTTGCAATTTTTATAATTACCATACGATTAATCGGTTATGCTATCAGTACAAGGTTTAGGACTTCATCATTCAGGAAATTATCTATTTAGAGACACGAATTTCACCATTAAAAGATCAGACAAAATTGGTTTGGTTGGGAAAAATGGTGCTGGAAAATCAACGTTGCTTAAAATTCTTTCCAACGAAATTAATTTTTACGAAGGAAACGTCGTTCCTGAAGGGAATATCACCATCGGTTTTCTAAAACAAGATTTAGATTTTGTAAAAGGAAGAACGGTTTGGCAAGAGACATTGCAGGCTTTTGAGCAGATTAATGCTTGGAAAAATGAATTGGAATATGTTAATGAGCAATTAGCAACGAGAACCGATTACGAAAGCGATGCCTATTCAGATTTGATTCAGAAAATGACGGATCTGAATGATATTTTGCAGAACCACGATGCCTACAATTTGGAGGGTGATGTAGAGAAAGTTTTGCTTGGATTAGGATTTAAGGCAGGTGATTTCGATCGTATTACCGATACGTTTTCGGGTGGATGGAGAATGCGTATTGAGCTCGCTAAACTTTTATTGCAAAACAACGACCTTTTGCTTCTCGATGAGCCTACCAACCACTTGGATATGGAAAGTATCATTTGGCTGGAAGAATTCTTGAAGGATTATATGGGCGCAATCGTTTTGGTGAGTCACGATAAGCAATTTATGACGGCGGTTTGTAACCGAACTTTTGATGTGAACAACAAGAAAGTTGATGATTATAAAGCCAATTATTCTAAATATTTAGAACTTCGTAAAGAGCGTCGCGAAAAGCTGATGCAAGCGAAGAAAAACCAAGATTCCGAAATCAAACAGATGGAGGATAATATCAATAAATTCCGTGCAAGTGCGACGAAAGCCTCTTTTGCGCAGTCTTTGATTAAGAAATTGGATAAAATTGAGCGTATCGAAATCGATAATGAAGACGTTTCCAAATTCAACATTCGTTTCCAACAGAGTGTTGTTCCTGGAAAAGTGATTTTCGAAGCCGAAAAACTTGGAAAAGCCTACGGTGAAAAGCAGATTTTTGATGATGTTGATTTCTTTATTGAGCGTGGCGATCGTATTGCGTTGCTTGGACAAAATGGACAAGGAAAGACGACTTTAGCAAAGATTTTAGCGGGCGAAATCAAAGATTATTCTGGTACTTGGAACTTAGGTCACAACGTTAATATTGGCTATTTTGCTCAAAATCAGGAAGAAGTTCTTACGCCGGATAAAACCGTTTTGCAAGAGGCGGAAGATTCTGCAACAGAAGAAACACGACCTCGTGTTCGTGATTTGCTGGGAAGTTTCTTGTTTTCAGGTGAAGATGTAGATAAAAAGACGAAAGTGCTTTCTGGAGGAGAACGTAACCGTTTGGCTTTGTGTAAATTATTGTTACGTCCGTTCAATACATTGATTATGGACGAACCTACCAACCACTTGGATATTCAGTCGAAGGAAATTATCAAACTTGCTTTATCGAAATTTGAAGGAACGTTAATCGTTATTTCTCACGACCGTGAATTTTTACAAGGTTTGGCAGATAAGATTTTCGAATTCCGTGATGGAAAAATGAAAGAATTCCTTGGAAGTATTGATGAATACTTGGAGTACCGTCAGAAAGAATCGTTACGTGAAGTGTCTTTAGAGAAATCAAAATTAGAGAGCAAGCGCGATGTAAAATCGGCTGCGCCGATCATTGATGCTCCAGTAGTTGAAGCTAAACCAACAACGAATTTCGTTACTAAAGAGCAAAAAGCTATTCAAAATAAAATCAAAAAAGTAGAAGAGCAAATTTCAAGTTTAGAAACTGAAATTGAAGCTTTTGAATTGGATTTCACTAAAAATAATCCTTCTGAAGAGACTTTAGAAGTGTACAATGCGAAAAAAGAAGCTTTAGATTTGGCTTTGCAAGAATGGGAATATTTGGGTACGCAACTCGATTAAAACCGATTATTGTATTTAAAAATAGAAAAGCATTCCGATTTTTTTGGAATGCTTTTTTTGTGGAATACCCATGAGCTATACGGGATAAATTCGTATTTTTAGCGATTAATTTTTCTCTATGAAATCGAAATTATATACAGGACTTTTTCTAGTGACTACGGCTTTAGTAGGTGCGCAGCAACAGCAATACACCATGGCTGAAGCGGTGAACGGACTTCGAAGCAATTTGGCTATTAAGAGTATTTCCCAAGCAAAATGGTTAAAAGGTGGAAATTCCATGATGTTCATGGAAAACAAAGCCTACCTAGTTCGTGATGCGCAAACCAATAAAGTTGACACATTGTTATCCGTGAGCCAACTGAATCGCGCTTCTGGATTGCCAGCGAAAATGAAAGCGCTACCGGTGGTAAACTTCAACGATGCAAAATCAGGATATTTCAAAGTCGATTCTACGTATTATCGTTTGGATAAGGCTGGAAATGATTGGAAGGTAAAATCGTGGTTAACTGTCCCTAAAAAAGCGGCAAATACTAATTTTATTCAAGACAAAAATTCGGTTGTTTATACAATTGATAACAATTTATATTTAAGTACACCGGAGCGTCAAATTGCAATTACGCAGGATAAAAACGAAAATATTGTCAACGGACAAGCGGTTCACAGAAACGAATTCGGTATCGATCGTGGAATTTTTATCGCTCCAGACAATTCAAAAATTGCGTATTACAGAATGGATCAAACGATGGTTGAAGATTATCCTGTCATCGATTGGTCGGTTACCTTGGCACAAAATCATAACATAAAATATCCAAGAGCTGGGAAAACCTCACACGAAGTTACACTCGGAATTTATGATGTGAAATCAGGAAAAACAACGTTTGTAAAAACGGAAGGTCCAAAAGATCAGTATTTAACGAGTATCGCATGGAGTCCAGATTCTCAATTTGTATTTATTGGCGTTTTAAATCGTGATCAAAACGATTTGAAAATGAATATGTACGATGCGAAAACCGGAAACTTTGTAAGAACTTTATTTGAAGAAAAATCAGATAAATACGTGGAGCCTCAGCATCCAATGGTCTTTTTACCGAATTCTAAAACCGATTACATTTGGCAAAGTCAAAGAACGGGTTACAATCATTTTTTCTTGTATAATTTAGATAAAGGCTTGGTAAAGCAAGTGACAAAAGGCGATTGGTTGGTGACGGATGTGCTTGGCTTCCATCCCAAGAAAACAGAACTTTTCATCGCTTCAACCAAAGAAACACCGTTGGAAAGACATATCTATCGTGTTAATTGGAATAATCTAGATATGAAACGTCTAGACACGGCTCCAGGAATGCATAACGCGACCTTGTCTGAAACAGGAGATTTTGTTTATGATGTGTATGCGAATGCTACCACGCCTAGGAAAGCAGATTTAATTCAGACGCATAGCGGAAAAACAACGAATGTATTGACGGCAGAAGATCCGTTGAAAAACTACGATCGTCCGAAAATTGAAAATGTAACGCTGAAAGCGGATGACGGAACGCCTTTGTATGGAAAGCTGATTTTACCAACGAATTTCGATCCCAATAAAAAATATCCCACCATTGTTTACTTGTATAACGGACCACATTTACAGTTGATTACGAACACGTATCCAGCTTCTGGAAACCTTTGGTACGAGTATATGGCTCAACGAGGTTATGTGATTTTCTCAATGGATGGACGTGGTTCTAGCAACCGAGGTATGAAATTTGAGCAAGCCGTTTTCCGTAATTTAGGAGAAACGGAAATGAAAGACCAACTAAAAGGTGTTGATTATTTAAAATCATTATCTTATGTAGATGCTGATAGAATGGGCGTTCATGGATGGAGCTTTGGTGGATTTATGACCACAAGTCTTATGTTGAAATATCCTGAAGTATTTAAAGTTGGTGTTGCTGGAGGTCCGGTAATCGATTGGAATATGTACGAAATTATGTACACGGAGCGTTATATGGATTCGCCACAACAAAACCCAGAAGGTTTCAAAAAAGCGAATTTATTGGATAAAGTTCAGAATTTAAAAGGGAAATTATTGATGATCCACGGGATGCAAGACGATGTTGTCGTTTGGCAGCATTCGGTTGATTTCATAAAATCGGCCGTGGATAATAACGTTCAAATGGATTATTTTGCGTATCCAGGACACGCACACAACGTTTTAGGAAAAGACCGTGTTCATTTGATGCAAAAAATCACCGATTACTTTGATACCTACTTAAAAAAATAAAATGAAGAACGTACTATCTGCTGTTTTTGTATTCATTCAAGTTATGGTTTTTGGCCAAAACGGATTTGTTGAGGTTAAAAATTTAACGGCTCAAGCGGTAGATAGTACGTCTAATTTATACTATGAAAAGCTGATTTATCGGTTTAATTTCGATCCAAGCATAATGAGTGAGGAAGAAATGAAGTATTTGTATTACGCCAAAAATTCTAATAAGAACCTTAAATCCATGAACCTCACCGAAAGTGGAAACTTCATGAGTTTAGTTCGTGAAGGAAAATGCAAAGACGCAATCGATTTTGGCGAACGAATTTTAAGTTTAGATCCTGCGAATTTGGAAGTTTTAGGGATGCTTTTAAATTGCTATTCTCAAAATAAAGCGGAAGAGTCTCGAAATTTTTCATTTCGTGGATTTCAGTTCAGAAGGCTTGTTGATGCTATTTTACAAAACGGAATTTCTGAGGGAAGCGAACGGAAATTGACGGTTATGGCGGTTGCCGATGAATATATTTTGTCTAGCGTTCTCGGTTTGGATTTGCGATTGTTTCGAAGATCATCAAAAAATCATAGTGAAGGAATCATCGATTCCTGGAAAAATGGAAAAGAAAAAATCGATTTTTTAGTTGTTTACGATCATAACGGCAACTAAAATGTCGTCGAACTCTATTTACCATACATCAATGCTTTTGCTTGGTGTATTTTTTATTTTTGTAGTATAAATCAAGGAATTATGGAATTAGGAATAGGAATGTTTGGCGATTTGCGATATGATAATCAAATCAACGGATACCGCAGTGCACAAACTAAAATAGGTGAAATTTTAGATGAAGTTCAGTTAATGGATGAAGTTGGTTTGGATGTTTTTGCAATGGGCGAACATCATCGTCCAGATTATGCGGTTTCGTCACCAGAAATACTTTTAGCTGCAGCGGCAAGCCGAACTAAAAATATCAAATTGGCAAGTGGAGTAACGGTGCTTTCTTCGGCGGAGCCAGTAAAAGTTTATGAGGATTTTTCGACTTTAGATTTAATTTCAAACGGTCGTGCTGAAATTTTTGTTGGCCGTGGAAGTTTTATTGAATCGTTTCCGCTTTATGGATATTCTTTAGACGATTACGAAACGCTTTTTGAAGAAAAATTAGATTTGCTACTGAAAATTAATTCGGAAGAAAACGTAAGCTGGAAAGGTTCTTTACGAGCTCCAATGCTCAATCAAACAGTGTATCCAAGAGCAACGAACGACGGAAAACTTCCAATTTGGATTGCTGTTGGTGGAACTCCACAATCAGTGTATCGTTCTGCTGTTTTAGGTTTGCCATTAATTGTGGCGATTATTGGCGGTATGCCTTCGCAGTTTGTTAAGTTGATTGAATTCTACAAACAAGAATATTTAAAAGCTGGACATCCAGAAGAGTCGATGCAAATTGCAATTCATTCGCATACGTTTGTTAGCGAAGATCCAAAAGTGATTGACGGTTATTTTGAAAATTACAAAGCGCAAATGGATCGTATTGGTTCGTCTCGAGGTTGGGCGCCATATACCAAGATGCAATTTGAAGGCGGCCGAAGTGAAGAAGGAGCATTGTTTATTGGTTCAGCCAATGAAGTTGCTGATAAAATCAATAAAGTGAAAGAACTTTTTGGATTAACTCGTTTTATCGGACATATGGATGTTGGTGATCCAGAACACGATATTCAAATGAAATCAATTGAACTTTTTGGCGACCAAGTTGCTTCTCAAGTACGATAAAAAAAAACCGCCAATTGGCGGTTTTTTCTTTATTTAATAAAGCCTCTATTTCGTAGTAAAGGTTTAATGTCAGGATTTCTTCCAGTGAATTTGCGGTATGCCTCATTCAGATCTTCAGAATTTCCAACAGAAAGAATGTACTTACGGTAACGATCTCCATTTTCTCTGGTCATTCCACCATTGGCTTGAATCCATTCCCAAGCATCAGCATCCAATGTTTCTGCCCAAATGTATGCGTAATATCCAGCAGAATATCCACCACCGAAAACGTGCGCAAAGTATGGCGAATGATATCTTGGAGGAACTGCGGAAAGTGTAAATCCATTCGAAGCTAAAGCTTGTTTTTCAAAATCTAAAACGGGTTTAAATTGACTTTCATCAGTTACGGTATGCCACATCATATCGGTCATGGCAGCCGAAACCAATTCTGTCGTCATATAACCTTGGTTGAAGGTGCTCGCTTTTTTGATTTTATCAATTAACGCTTGAGGAATTGGTTGCTTCGTTTCATAATGAACGGCGTAATTCTTAATTACTTCCGGTACCAAAGCAAAATGCTCGTTGATTTGAGATGGAAACTCTACAAAGTCTCTTGGTACGCTCGTTCCAGAAAGCGATGCGTATTTTTGATTTGCCGACATACCGTGAATCGAATGTCCAAATTCATGGAACAACGTCGTGACATCATCAAAACTAATCAAAGAAGGCTTTCCTGGAGCAGGTTTTTGATAGTTGTAAACGTTCGTGATTACGGGTTTTGTACCCATTAAATGCGATTGTTCTACGTAATTATTCATCCAAGCACCACCGCTTTTCGAAGGTCTCGTGTAGAAATCCAAATAATAGAGGGCGATTGATTTCCCAGTATGGTCAAAAACTTCATAGGTAACCACATCTGGGTGATAAACGGGTAAATCTGGTCTCTTTTTAAATGTCAAACCAAAGAATTTTTCCGCCGCATAGAAAACACCTTTTTCCAAAACGGTATTCACTTCAAAATACGGCTTGATTTCGTTTTCATCCAAATCAAATTTCGCTTTACGTACTTGCTCTGCATAGAAATTCCAATCCCACGGCTCAACATTGAAGTTTCCACCTTGTGATTTAATTAATGCTTGAATTTCTGCTTGTTCTTTTTTCGCTTGTTCAACTGCCGGTTTTGCCAATTGCTTCATTAAATCTAAAGCAGCTTCTGGGTTTGGTGCCATTTGATCTTGAAGTTTCCATTCAGCAAAATCTTTTTTACCCATCAATTTTGCTTTTTGCAAACGCAAATGAACTAATTTTTCAATAGTTGAACGCGTATCATTAGCATCGCCTTTTTCAGCTCGAGTCCATGATGCTTTGAATAATTTTTCACGTGTCGAACGGCTTTTCAAATTCTGAAGCAAAGGTTGCTGCGTTGTATTTTGTAAAGCCAAAAGATATTTTCCAGGATGTCCCGCTTCTTTTGCATCGGAAGCAGCCGCAGCGATTTCATCAGCAGAAAGTCCATCCAATTCTTTTACATCAGATAAGATCAAAGCGCCTTGTTTTCTAGCTTCTAAAAGTTTGTTGGAATACTGCGTAGAAAGCGTTGCTAGTTCTTGGTTTATTTTCTTCAACTCGGTTTTTGCTTGTGGCGAAAGCGCAGCACCGGCAATTTCGAAATTCTGTAAATACACCTCGCGCAAACGCTTGCTTTCCGCATCAAGATTCGTTGGGTCTATGGCTTTTATTCGTTGATATAATTTATCATTCAAATACATTTTATCGCTGTGTGCCGCGAAGATCGGAGCATATTCTTGCTCTAATTTTTGCAAAGTTTCGTTGGTATCAGCACTTGTTAGGTTGTAGAAAACCATTTGCGCTCGCTTCAATACTTCACCACTTTTTTCAAGTGCGATTAAGGTATTTTCAAGAGTTGGTTTTGCTGGATTATTGGCAATCTCTTCCAGTTGGGCTTCCTGTTGTTTCAATCCATAGTCGAAAGCTGGTTTATAATCCTCGTTTTTGATTTTATCAAATTCGGGAGCTTCGTATTGCAATTTACTCTTTCTCATGAAAGGGTTGTTTGCTAAAGCGTCGTTTACGGTCATGTCTGTACTTTTTTCGGATGTTGTCGTTTGTGTGGTACAAGAATTAAGAAATAATGCTGCAATAAAAACTGCAGATGTAATATTTTTCATGTCTCAATTGTTATTAAAGTATAAAATTAGTATTTTTAAATTTATTAACCTTAAAACTATCCCTTTTCATGAGAATTTCAAGCGTTTTCTTCCTAGGTGGCATCTTACTTTTATCTTCGTGTAATTACAAAACCGATTCTAAAATTTTTGACTTCAGTGTCAAAGAAGGTAAAGGCCCTATCCAAACTAAAAATTTTGATTTTGATTTTGATGAAATCAAAGTTTCTCAATCCATTCGTGCCGAAATAAAAAAAGCGGATCGTGAAAAAGTGGTGATTGAGGCTCCTGCAGATTTACTGGAAGATATTTTGGTAGAGAAAGCAGGCTCTACGGTTCATATTCATTACAAACCGGGAATCCGTGTCAATGGTTCTCGAGTGAAAGCAACGATTTATGCGAAAGACTTTTCGAAGGTTGAAGCCAATTCTTCTGCACAAATTAGAATCGTTGATAAATTTGTTCAAGACAAAACCAATATTAAGGTAAGTAGCTCGGGATCGGTTGTTGGTGACTTGGAAGCGAATGATTTGGTTATTGATGGATCAAGTAGTGGTTCGTATTCTGGGAAAATTTGGGCGGTTAATTTTGATGTAGATGTTTCTTCTTCTGCAGATGTCGAGGTTTCTGGAAAAGCTAAAAACGTAGATTTGGACGCATCTTCTTCAGGAAGTGTGGTTGCCAAAGATGTTCGTGCTGAAAATGGAGTGCTTAATGCGTCCAGTTCAGGATTTGTCAACGTGAGTTTGTCCAATGAATTGCGTGCAAAAGCAAGTTCTTCGGGCTCAATTGAAGTCATAAAAATCGGAAATCTGAATGTGGTTCAAGAAACCAAGAGCAGTTCTGGAACGATAACCGTTAGGTAGATTTTGGTGGCGATTCTAATTCAGAATCGTCATCTTCATTTTCCATCCAATCATGATTTTCAAAATTCAAGCTGTCGTACGCAAGAAGCGCTTCTTCTTGCTGTATGGCTTCTTTTACGCTGAAATTTGAAAGTTCATCGCCTGGTGTTCTTGCCAATCTTCGGATGGAAGCTTTATCAATCAACATAAATCGTTTTCCTAAGCGTCGTGCTGCGTATTTACGCATTCCTGTTTCGTGAAGTAAGTCAACGGCCATTTCTACGGCAGTTCCCAACGTTTCACGGTAAATATTTTGAACACCATGATTCACAAAATAATACGAATCGTTTCTGTTTTTGGTTCGAACATAGAGTTTGACATTTGGAAATTGCTCACGAACTAGCTCCGCTATGTATTTATTATCTTCAGGATTGTCCAAACACAAGGCTAAAATCTCGGCCTCCTCAATTCCTGCCGCTCGTAAGGTTTGAATTCGAGTTGCATCGCCGTAATAGACTTTAAAACCATAGGATCGCAATACTTTAATACGTTCTGGATCGTGATCTAAAACAGTGGCTGAAATATTATTCGCTTTCAATAAACGCCCAACCGTACTTCCAAAATGCCCAAAACCAACGATAATCATTTTCTTTTGCGGTGCCGATGCATCTAAAATATCAAACGGTTTATCTTCCTCTTTTTTATTGAACCGATTGGAAATTACTTTGTCGTGAATAATCAATAAAATAGGAGTAACACACATAGTTATTGCAGTTACAGCCATTAATTGAGACGTGACTTTATCGTTGAATAAATATAATTTGTTGGAATAACTCAACAAGACAAATGCAAATTCGCCGACTTGTGATAATGCAAATGCAAAGAAATAATTCTGTGTTTTTTCAATTTTAAAGAGCTTTCCAATTCCAAATAAAACCAAAAACTTCACTAGCAAAACCAAAATCGCTAAAGTGGAAATCAACATCGGATCTTCCATAATGATGTTAAAGTTGATGGTTGAGCCTACACTCACGAAAAAGACGGCAAGAAGTAACCCTTTAAATGGATCAATTTGCGCTTCTAATTCATGTCGGAACTCGGAGTTAGCAAGCATAACACCAGCCAAGAAAGCACCTAAAGCAGGAGAAAGTCCTACGATAACCATCAATTCGGAAACGCCAACAATTAAAAATAGGGAAGAAGCCGTAAGTAATTCTGCCATTCCTGATTTGGAAACGTATCTTAAAAAGGGAACAAATACGAATTTCCCTAAAAGAACGAGGATGGTAATTCCCAGTAAAACGGTTCCTCCTTGAATCCATTCGGGAAGTTTTTGAATGAGAAGCTGAACTTCATTTTCTTCTTTAACTTCGTACTTCGCGATTATGGGTAACAACGCCAAAATAGGAATCACCGCAATATCTTGAAATAAAAGTGTTGAAAAGGATGCTTCACCAGCTGTTGTTTTAAATATGTTTTTCTCTTGTAAGGTTTGCAAAACAATCGCTGTGGATGATAAAGCAAAACACATAGCAATGGCTAATGCTTGATCGTACGGCCATTTGGCGAGAACCAACACTAAAAATAGAATACTTATCGTTAAAACCATCTGAGAAAGTCCTAAGCCGACAATTCGTTTTCGCATCGCCCAGAATTTCCGTGGTTCCAATTCTAAGCCCACCATAAATAAAAGCATAATCACCCCGAATTCGGAAGCGTGCATAATGTCTTCGGTGTCGTTTCCGGTTAGTTTCAAAACAAAAGGTCCAATGACGATACCACCAATAATGTAGCCGATTACGGAACTTAACCCAAACTTCCTAACGAGCGGAACCATGATGATGGCTGCGCCTAGGAAGATGAGAACTTTCATTGCAATTGGAGAATCCATTATTGATTTTTATTTAAGATTTCAGCAAAATGCTGTTTGTGAAGGACGATTTCTTTTTTACTTAGGTTTTCCGATTCATAAACCACATAGGGTTCATGAACATTGGCTCGAAACAATTTCATGGTGGCAATTAAGCTGCTGATGAGCTCTTCGATGGTATAATGGGTTTTACTTTCACGTCCAAACGTGCTTTCCTTATTTCGAGTAGTGATGAGAAAATGAACGTCTTTCCCTTCAAACGGATTGGCTTCGGTTTCGTTCATCCATCGGCTATCAACCACTTCATCTACCCAAAGTCGAAGTAAAGGAGGCATCCCAAACCAAATGATCGGAAAGTGAAAAATAAATCGATCGTATTCGAAAATTCGTTTTCGTTCCTTGAATGCCGCGATATGAAATTCCGGATACTCTTCATACAAATCTCGAAAGGTATAATGCTGATGTCTTTCGTAGAAATTGGTGAGCTCCTTATTGTTAGAAGCGAATTCTAAATAAGGATGAGCGAAGAGTACAAGGGTATTTTTCAATATGTTGAGATTGGGATTTCAACAAAAATAAAAAAAAAGAGGCATTTTTCCTATAGAAAAAAGCAGCTCGAAAGCTGCTTGTCTATTTTAAATACTCTTGTTTACCATCCTCCGGATGCGCCACCGCCGCCGAAACTTCCACCACCACCGAAGCCTCCAAAGCCGCCACCGCCGCCACCTCCAAAGGAACCTCCTCCGCCGAAACTTCCTGGGAATGGGAAGAAACCACCAGGGTAGGATCTTCTTCCACGACGGGAAATAATGACATCCTCGTCGTCATCATAGTTTCCGCCTCCGCCTCGATTGTTATTTCCAAACAAGATGGAAAGCACGATGAGAACGACAAAAAAGATGATCATCATTTGAAACAAACTCGGTCCGTCCGAAGAACGTTCGGGTTTTGCATGCGGTTTGAATTTTCCTTGAACGGCATCTGTAATCGCCGTTGTTCCTGCATCAATTCCTTCATAATAACGCCCATCTCGGAATTGAGGAGTTACGAGATAATCAAGAATCTGACCAGCAACCGAAGCTGTTAAATACTGCTCAACAGCACGACCTTGTTGGATGGCAAATTTTCGATCTTCGTATGCAATTAAAAAGACCACTCCGTTGTCAACGCCTTTTTTACCAATTTTCCATTGTTCCCCAAACATCGTGGCAACGTAATTCACGTCTTCACCTTTGGTGGTTGGGATAATGATGACTTCGATTTCCGTTGAGGTTGAGTCTTCAAATTTGATTAATTTATTGTTGAGCTGATCTCGTTCTTGTTGAGAAAGTAAGCCCACTTCATCATAAACAGGATAGAGGATGTCAGGTTTCTTAGGCACGCTGTATTGTGCTTGTACAAAAGTAAAAGCAGCAAAAAAGAATGCTAAAAATGTATATTTAAGAGAAGGTAATCTCATCCGACAATTCGTTGATGTTCTCTCCACTAAAAGGAAAGTGTTTTTTAAGTTCTAAACCTGTTTCAAGTATTGCATCGCGTAAGCCTTCAAAATATTTTCCTTGAGCGAAAAGTTTGGTGGTTTCGTCATGCATAACATCCCAAAATTCTTGTTTTACAAATTGATGGATGCCCTCGTCGCCAATAATCGTTAGATATTTTTGTTCAAAATTAACATGAAACAAAACGGCATTTCTATGGATGGTTTTTCCTAAGCAAAGCGTTTTGAAAACGTCAAATGCTTTTTCAGCATTATCCGAAACGGTATTAGAATCGATATGAATACGGATCTCTCCAGTAGAGTGGCTCTCTGCTGTTTGAATGGCCTCCACGAGGGAAGCCATTTGAGTATCTGTAATATAATTGTTCATTAATCTGTTTTAAAAACTTCTGGAGCTTTTTCAGCACCTGCTTCTGATTTGAAGTATGGTTTTTCCTTGAAGTTCGTGAAGTTTGCTAAGATGTTATTCGGGAATTTCATAATTTCCGTGTTGTAATCTTTCGCAGCTTCGTTGAAATACACTGTTTCTGCACGGATTGAGTTTTCAATCGCGGTGTATTCTCTTTGGAAATTCGTGTATTGCTGATCTGCTTTTAAATCAGGGTACTTTTCAATAACCATCATCAAACGTCCTAAAGCTCCCGAAAGTTGCCCCTGAGCCGCTTGGAATTTTTGCATATCCGCTTCCGTCATGTTCGTAGGATCTACATTTACCGATGTTGCTTTTGCTCTCGCTTCAACAACTTGTGTCAACGTTTCTTGTTCGAATTTTGAATACGATTTTACCGTTCTTTCCAAATTCGGGATCAAGTTGGCTCTTTTTTGATACACCGTTTGCACGTTAGACCACTTTTGTTCTACGTTTTGTTCTTTAGTTACAAAATTGTTGTATCCGTTTTTCCCCCAAAAGAATAACACAACACCTACTACCAAAATAAAAATTAAAATCCCGGTAGCGCTTAAACAGCCTTTATTTTTCATAGTTCAGATGAATTTTTGTTTCATTATAGAAAACCAAATATACAAATATTGTACTAAATTTGTCGCTTAAGATAAAATTATGATGACAATTGTGGTAGCCATGGGTTCCAATAACGAAATCGGTAAAGAAAATCAGTTATTGTGGCATCTTCCCAAAGATTTGAAACATTTTAAAGATCTTACTTCTGGTCATCCGATTGTGATGGGGAGAAAGACGTATGAAAGCATTGGGAAACCACTTCCTAACCGCACCAATATTGTTGTTTCTAGGAAAAAAGATTGGTTTGAAGAAGGAATTCTAATTGTTGGAAGTTTAAAAGAAGCTTTGAAATTTGCCAAGAAAATTGATGAAAATTTTTACGTTATCGGTGGTGGAAATATTTATGAACAAACCATTGATTTAGCGGATCGTTTGGAAGTTACTGAAGTGAAAGCAACCTTGGATGCGGATACGTTTTTTCCGAAAATTAATCCTAAAGTTTGGAAGAAAGTGAATGAAGAATGCTATGAAAAAGATGAAAAAAACAGCTATGATTTCTGTTTTCAAACTTTTGAGCGAATTGAAACATCTACTGGGAAATAGACTAGAAATTTTTATCTTTGCACCTCTAAATATCGAAAATGAATAAGAATATAAAATTTGTAATCGCCGCTTTAATTTTAGGA
Organism: Kaistella sp. CFF1-2; assembly: GCF_059509915.1. NCBI lineage: Bacteria > Pseudomonadati > Bacteroidota > Flavobacteriia > Flavobacteriales > Weeksellaceae > Kaistella > Kaistella sp. CFF1-2. Next base: position 120,827 of record NZ_JCAKLF010000002.1, on the reverse strand, counting down.
TTAGGTATCTACATGATCGGTTTTACAAGATCATGGGGATGGGGGATTGTTGTTTCCCTTTTGGCTATTATTCCTATTGTGTTGTATTTTAAAAATGAATATATTTTATTGTCTTTCTGGCAGTTAAGAAAACAGAAAAACGAAAAAGCACAGCAGTGGTTAGCACATATTACGAAATATAAAACGCAACTTCACAAGTCTCAATATGGCTACTTCCATTATTTGCAAGCGCTAACATTAGCGCAAGATCAACCAGGAAAGATGGAGCCTTTGATGAAAAAAGCGTTGGACTACGGTTTGAATATGAAACAAGATCGTGCGATGGCTACCTTAAATCTTGCTGCCGTAGCAATTTCTAAAGGAAGAAGACAAGAAGGTCAAAAATTATTGGAAGAAGCAAAAAGATTAGATTCCGCAGGAATGATGACGGATCAAATTAAAATGATGAAGGATCAATTGAAAATGCCTTCGATGCAAAAGCATATGCACAACCCAAATATGAGACAAAGAGGAAAATTCTTTTAATTGGGATTTTAATAAAACAAAAAAGCGTTCGAATTTCGAGCGCTTTTTTTATACTTACATTTCGTTGTCGGAGTTGGTGCTGGCGTAGAATTTCGGCATTTGCCAATGATATTTTACGGCTAAAGTTCGGATTCCTACAATCAACAAAATTGTAAAAACTTGAACAAAAGTGTAGGAGAAATTGGTGAAATTTACCATCAGCAAAAAGACGAGTCCACCAATGATACAAGCCGTTGCGTAGATTTCTTTTCGGAAAATAAGTGGAATTCGATTCAACAAAATATCTCGGATAATTCCGCCGAAAATTCCCGTTATCGTTCCTAAAATAATGCAAATTAAAGGATGAAGATCGGCATGTATTCCTTTTTGAACTCCAATAATGGTGAAAAGCCCCAAACCAAAACTATCGAAGATAAATAGGGTTACTTTGAAGTTTCGCTCAATCGATTTAAAAACCATAGCGAAAACGGAAGTTGCCAAAATCAGAATACACATTCGAAGATCGTGCATCCAAAAAACGGGAACATCCAATAGCAGATCTCGCACCGTACCACCACCAACAGATGTGATAAATGCTATAAGTAAGACACCAAAAGGATCTAGACGTTTTTGCATGGCAGCAAAACTTCCGGACATGGAAAAGGCAACCGTTCCTAAAATTTCAATCGCTAAATTGAACTGTTCGTGCATCATAATTTTGTGTTTTTCGGGTTCGGAGACCTCGAAAGAATGCCACGAACCCTAGTTTTTATACTCGTACAGAATCTGGTACTAAGAGTTGATACTCGCCACCATGCGTGATGATTTCACGAACAATACTACTACTAATGAATGATTTTCCAGAAGATGTCAATAAAAACACGGTTTCAATTTTTTTATGAGCAAGTGTTCGGTTGGTATGAGCAATGGCTTTTTCGAATTCGAAATCGGCTGGATTTCTCAAGCCTCTTAAGATGAATTGTGCATTTTTGCTTAAACAATAATCTACCGTTAATCCTTCAAAAAAATCAACTTCAACATTGGGGAAATTAGCTACCGCTTTTTTAATGAAATCCATTCTTTGCTCGAGCGGAAACATGTATTTTTTTTGCGAATTCTGTCCGATAGCAATAATTAATTTGTCGAACAAAGGCGCAGCTCTTTCAATAATATCGTAATGTCCTAAAGTAATCGGATCAAATGATCCTGGAAAAACAGCAATTCTCATCTTTACTACTTATGAATTATCAATTGTAAGTTATCAATTAATTTTGTCTAGTGTCTAGTGTCTAGTTCTTAGCTAATGCTTTTTCAACTTCATTTCCGCATAAATCTTGGATGGAAATTCCGTAGATTTTAGCTTGTTGAGGCAAAATACTTGCAGGTGAAAATCCTGGATTGGTATTCATTTCCAACAAATACGGCGTTCCATTCATGATAATGTATTCACTTCGTGAAAAACCAACCATTCCTAGCGAGTTGTAGGCTTTTTTTGCAATATCTTCGACCTTCAAACGAGTTTCTTCATCCAAACGAGCAGGCGTAATTTCTTCCGATGCGCCTTCGTATTTCGCTTCATAATCGAAAAATTCGTTTTTCGGAACAATCTCTGTGATTCCAAGAACAATGGTTTCTCCTTGATAATCGATTACACCAACGGAAACTTCCATCCCTGAAAGAAAAGATTCGATTAAAATTTCATCATCTTCTGCAAAAGCAAAATCTAAAGCTTTATCCATTTCGGAAACATCTTTCACTTTTGAAATTCCCAACGAAGAGCCACTTTGATTTGGTTTTACAAAAACAGGTAATCCAAGTTCAGCAACAATTTCTTGCGCTGTAATTTGCTCCCCTTTTCTTAAATAGATACTTTTTGCCGAAGGAATTCCGTATTTCGAAAGTACAGCTAACGTATCTTTTTTGTTGAATGTTAATGCACTTTGATAAAAACTACATCCTGTATATTTTTGTCCAAGCGTGTCCCAATACGCTTGCAATTCTCCATTTTCGCCTGGTTTTCCGTGGATAATATTAAAACAAGCATCAAATTTTAAATTCCCCTCTGAACCCAAATCCACAGAAAAATCTCCTTTGTTGATTGGTTTTTTCTGGTCTTGCTGGTCTAGGAAATACCATTCGTCTTTTAAGATTACGACTTTATAAACGTTGTAACGCGCTCTATCAAGGGAATCGTAGATTAATTGTCCACTTTTTAAAGACACTTTATATTCATCGGAATAGCCGCCCATAACTACGGCCACATTTTTTTTACTCATTTTGAGGAAGGGTTTGAGGCAAAATTAAACATTTTGTTCATTGTTAAAGTTTTCTTGGTGAAATTAATTTTTAAAATTATTGGTTATATTTGCCATTGCATTTTAAGATTTTATTATATGTTAAAATCATTTTTTAACTGGAAAGTTCTATTGAACATACTCCTTGCAGCAGTGGTTTTTGTGGGGCTTATTTGGCTTACATTCCGCTGGTTAGAGTATCATACCAAGCACGGAGAAGAAATTCCGGTTCCCAACGTCATGAATATGTCGGTGCATAACGCGATTAATGCAATCGAAGATGCAGGGCTAAGCTATGAGGTTGATAGTTTGCAGTTTAATCCGAAATTCAAACCTTTTCAAGTTTTAGGAATTTATCCAAAACCAGGTTCGAGAGTTAAAGAAGGCAGACCAATTCGTATTACCGTAAATCCAAGAACATGGGCGAAAGTAACTGTTCCAGATATTTTGGATCGATACAAAGGTTTAGCTTTTAGACAATTGGAACAATTAGGATTGAAAGTTGGAGATACGATATTTGAGCCGAATATTCAACGTGATGCGGTAATTCGTATGCAGATGAATGGCCAGGTGATTAAACCAGGAATGCAGGTTCCAAGATTCTCCGTAATTGATTTAATTATTGGAACAGGACCTAAAAGAAATGTACCGGTACCAAATGTTATTGGTTTAACAGTTGCTGAAGCCGAGCGAATTATTGCTCAAAACTTATTTGAAGTTGGATTGGTTGAGTTCGAAGATGGAAAAGGAGATAAATCCGATATCATTTATTACCAAGATCCAGATGGTGGAGCGCTCCGAGACCAAGGAAATCAAATTGACCTTTGGGCAAGTAAGAAAACGCCTGGACAAATGTCCGGACAAATTCGAAACTTAAATAACATCTATCGTATGAAAGTGGATACCACATTGCCACCAATTCGTTACGAAGAAACAATTATTTATGACGAACCCGTTACGCCGCCACCAGCGCCAAAGCCGGTAGTGCCGAAGCCAACGCCAGCGCCAACTCAGGAAAAAGAAAAACCTAAACCTACGACATCAACGCCTACAACAACAAGTTCAACAAAACCAAAAGCAACCGAAAAGCCGAAAACGGAAGAGAAGCCTAAGGTGAGAAAAGTAGTCGTAGAATAAAATAGAAATCAAGCTTCAACATCATGTTGAAGCTTTTTTGTCAGATTATGGAAAATTTGAATGAAGATCTTTACGAAGACGAATTAGGACAAATAGAGTCCCAAATTGAAGATGAAACCGCGGGTCTTTTTGAGCATCTGAATATCACCGTAGATAAGAAGCAAGAACCGCTTCGAATCGATAAATTTTTGTTGATTTTTCGCCAAAATTCATCTCGAAATAAAATTTCCCAAACCTGTAGAGCGGGAAATGTAATGGTTAATGGAACGGCGGTAAAGCAAAATTATCGTGTAAAACCAGGCGATGAAATTTCGGTTCTATTGGCGCATCCGCCAAGAGAAAATGTAATCGTCCCGCAGAATATTCCTATTGATATTGTGTACGAAGACGATGATGTTTTGGTGGTTGATAAAAAGCCAGGAATGGTTGTTCATCCAGGATTTGGAAATTGGGACGGAACGTTGGTAAATGCCTTAGCATATCATTTTGAACAAAATGGTTTGAAAACCGATTTGGATCGTATTGGATTGGTACATCGTATCGATAAAGATACATCCGGATTGTTGGTGATCGCGAAAAACGAATATGCGCTAAGTTATCTTGCAAAGCAATTTTACGATCGCAAAACGAGTCGACTGTATTGGGCTTTTGTTTGGGGAAATGTTGCAGAAGACGAAGGAAGCATTCGAGGTCACATCGGAAGACATATGAAAAACCGAATGCAAATGGCGGTGTATGAAGATGGAAGTCACGGGAAACATGCTGTAACGCATTATAAAGTTTTGGAGCGTTTCCGTTATATGACTTGGGTTGAATGTAAGTTGGAAACAGGAAGAACGCATCAGATTCGAGCGCATTTCAAACATATTGGACATACGTTGTTTAATGATGAACGCTATGAAGGTCACGTGATTTTACGTGGAATTAACATGCCGAAATACAAACAATTTATTCAAAACGTTTTTGAAATATTACCACGTCATGCGCTTCATGCCCATACTTTAGGTTTTATTCATCCGGTGACGAAGAAAGAAATGTATTTCGAAAGTCCGATGCCTGAAGACATGGTAAATGCCGTCGATCGTTGGCGTAAATATTTAGCAAACAACTAAAACTAATTTTTCTATATTTGCTTCTTAAATGGATTTCGTGAAAAAAATTTTCAACCTTCTATTACCATTAGCTTTCGTTTCTGTGGCGGCTCAAGAGACGCTTCCTATTTATCAGCAGTATTTGTTGGATGGAAAATTTCTCATCAACCCTGCATTTTATGGGGAAACCGATGATGTCGTGGTTAACGGAAATTATCAAAAACAATTTTCAAAGTTTGATGAATCTCCGAATGTACAATCGGTGGGAATTCATGCGAATATTTTTGATCGAGTAGGAGCGGGAATTTCCTTTTTTAGAGATCAAAACGGACCTATTTCAGCCAACGGAATTACAGCGGGAGCGTCTTATTTTATTCCGTTAAGTGACGAAGATGGCCGTAAAGATCAGTTTTCTTTCGGTACCAATGTCAATTTCTACAACATGAATATTGACTACACCATGTTAAATCCACAAGATCCAAATGATCCTGTTTTACATGATGGTTCTAATTCAATTTTCATTGCTTATGCCAATTTAGGTTTGCAAGCCACGTACAGCAATTTTTTTGCGGGCGTTTCCATTTTAGATATTCCTTTGTCTAACGATATTCCGATTGTGAATGGTATTGAACCTTCACCAACCAAATATATTTTAAACGCGGGTTACGATTACGAAATCACAGAAGGACTTTCTGTAGAACCTTCGGTTTTGTTAAATTTAAATACCAATTCTTCTCGCATGCTCGATTTGAATTTGATGGGAAAAGTATATAGTGAAGAAAATATGTTTGCGGCGGGAGTAAGTTTCCGTACAGCGAAAGATCATGTTGGTAGTCAGCAATTGAGTATTTCTCCGATCATTAAAGGACGCGTAAATCGGTTGACTTTTGGCGCGAGTTACAATATCGGAATGAGCGATATTCAAACGTATGGCGGAAATAGTTTTATGATTAGTTTAGGCTACAACATTCCGAATTTTATTAATCCACGGGGATACCGTTATCGTTAACGGATAGAAAAATACTACATTTGTGCCCTGAATCAGGGCATTTTTTTTATGATTTATTTCCATATTCCTTTTTGCAAGCAGAAATGCACATATTGCAATTTCCATTTTTCCACCTCTTTGGCGCACAAAAAGGAAATGTTGGATGCGATTGCGCAAGAACTTCATATTCGACATTCGGAACTGGAAATTTCGCAAGTACCATCGGTATATTTTGGGGGAGGAACGCCTTCAATTTTAGAGCCGGATGAAATTCAAAAATTATTAGATGATGTTTCTAGATTTTATTCGATTGGTGAAACGACGGAACTTACTTTAGAAGCAAATCCAGATGATTTGGATGCGAAATTTTTAAAAGGCATTGTCAAAGCTGGGATTAATCGACTTTCCATCGGAACGCAAAGTTTTGATGATCGAGATCTAAAAATGATGAATCGCGCGCATCACGCCGAACAAGCGGAATCGTCCATTAAAAGAGCGCAAGATATAGGAATTGAAAATATAAGTATTGATTTAATTTACGGTTCGCCCACCTCAGATTTCGAAGTTTGGAAGCAAAATCTTCAAAAAACAATTGAACTTCAAGTTCCGCACGTTTCGAGTTATGCTTTGACGGTTGAGCCCAAAACCATCCTCGAAAATTGGATTGAAAAAGGCAAAATAAAAGCACCAAAAGAAGTCGAACAAAATAAGGAATTCTACTACATGATTGATTTTTTAAAAGATCATGGGTTTGATCATTACGAAATTTCCAATTTTGGAAAGCCAGGTTTTCATTCCGAGCACAATTCGGCATATTGGGAATCGCATCCGTATTTAGGTTTGGGACCTTCTGCGCATTCGTATGACGGGAAAAATACGCGATCGTGGAATGTGGCAAACAATGCAAAATATGTGAAAGCATTGCAAGAAAATACACTTCCGATTGAACGGGAAATATTATCCGATAAAGATCAATACAACGAGCGATTGATGATTGGCTTACGTACTGCGAAAGGCGTTGATATGCAACGTTTGAAGGAAGAAATGAATGATGAAATTGCAGCTCACTATCAACATTCAGTTCAACAAAAATTGGATGATGGAAAACTGATTGTGGAAGATGGATTTCTGAAAATTCCAGAAAAAGATTGGTTTTTTGCCGATGGAATTGCTTCCGACTTATTTATTCTTTAATCAATTGAAAACGCAATGCTCTAAATTGCGTATTTTTGCACTACAATTCAACTCATTTTGAAAAAGAAAAAAATAGATTACTCGCATTTGGATGCATCACAACCCATCGGAATTTTCGATTCTGGAGTTGGTGGACTTACGGTTGCTAAGGAAATTAAACGATTGCTGCCCAACGAAAATCTGATTTATTTTGGCGATACAAAACACCTTCCTTACGGTGAAAAATCGAAGGAAGCGATTATTGAATATTCATCAAAAATTACCAACTTCCTTTTAGAAAAGAACTGCAAAGCGATTGTAATTGCGTGTAATACAGCAACAGCAAATGCTTTGAAAGAAGTTTTGGAATTGGTGAATGAAAAAGTTCCCGTAATTGATGTGATTAATCCGGTTGCTGAAAAAGTTGCCTACGAATTGCACACGAACGTGGGCGTTATTGCGACCAAAGCAACGGTGAATTCTGGGTTGTATAAAAAATCTATCCGCAAGCATAATCGCTTCATTAAAGTCGATGAATTGGCGACGCCTTTATTGGTTCCTGCAATTGAAGAAGGTTTTAAAAACCATCCAATCACACATTCGATTATTTACAATTATTTGAGCAATCAAAAGCTGAAAAATATTGAAACGTTGATTCTAGGATGTACGCATTATCCGCTTGTTTTAGACGAAATCAAACAGTATTACGGAAACCGAGTTCGCGTGATTGATTCACCAAATATTGTGGCAAATCAACTTAAAATGATTTTGGAAAAGCATCAATTATTGAACGAGCAAAATCCAAATCCTACCTATGAGTTTTTCCTTTCGGACATCACGAAAAATTTTGAGAAAATCTCGAAAAAGTTCTTTGGGAAATCGATTGATTTAGAATTAAAAGTATTGTAAGAAGCCTTCAGGCTTCTTTTTTATTCGTTATTTTCTAGAGATTCTTCAGTTGGCAACGGATTAAAGAAACTGAAACTAAGATTTCCGTACTTTCTTGTCGTTGAAATTTGCGGATGTTCTAGCTTTAGACGCGCTTGATGCTCCAAAATAAAAACACCGTTTGGTTTCAGATAGTTGTTGTTCAACACTAAAGAAATTAATTCTCCATATTTTTTTTCATCCGTAATATCAAAAGGCGCATCCGCGAAAATAATATCGTATTGTTTTCTTTTGCGATTTTTCTTCAACCAATCGTAGACATCACCACGCTGAACATTCACTTGCAAGGCCATATCCAATTCGGCTGCTGTAGCGTTGACAAAAGCCGTATGTTTTGGGTTTAAATCAACCGATGTTACGTCTTGGCAATCACGAGATGCGAATTCCAACGAAATGGAACCAATCCCACAAAACAAATCTAAAACCGAACAGAATTCGAGATCGTATTTGTTTTCGATAATGCTGAAAAGGGCTTCCTTCGCAAAATCGGTGGTTGGTCGTACATCAAAATTTTTGGGAGCTGCTATTTTTTTTGCCTTCCATCTTCCGGAAATAATTCGATACATAGGCGTTAATTTAAGATAATATGAAATTCTTGTTTGGGATATTGTCAAAACTAATTTTTAGGTTTTTGACAAATTTTCGCAACTCAGAAATAAAGGTTTCGTTTTCGGTGGTTTCGCCGTACACGTAAAAGTTGGTTTCTTTAATTTGGAATCCAATTTTGCTCAACGTAAACATCACAAAATAAAGAAAATCGACTTCCGAATTCACATCCAAATTGTTGTATAATAGGACTTTTTTACGGTCAATTGCGAAAAATTCACATTGATTATGATACAAATTAATATGGATTTCTTTTCCGTTTTTTGGATGCAAACTGCTTAAAAATTTTTCGCCCGAAAAATTGAAAAATGTTGGTTTGTTTTTACCTTTTATTTTCGAATAATACACTTTTGGAAATGCGTAATAGAACTGCACATCGTACTTTTTGTTTACAGAAAGCATCAATTCTTCCTTGCTTCTGTCCACTGCCGCATTGTAACCAATCAATTGATAGCCCATCTCGTGAACGGAAAAACCAGCCGGCATCATGGTAAAATGATTGAGCGCCGAAAGCGTAATGATTTCGCCATAGGATTTTTCAGAAAGAAGTTCGGCAAGTTTCTGCTCAATATACTGGGCAGGCGTTTCTTCTGTTACGAAAAATGCCCCTTCTTCAACGGTGCTTCGGCCTTTGTTCAGCTGAAATTGCAATCCATCTTGGGTAAAAAGTAGTAAAAGTTTGTTCATAATCGATTGGGACAAATTTAGTGAAATTCTACTAGAACCGAACCGGCTTGATTGTGGAGGATTTCTTTGTTGTAAAAATCAATGTTAATTTGGGATTCCAGCGTTCGCCAAACCAATTGTTGAAGTGTTCCATCGCCTATTCCGTGGATGATTTCCAGTCGTTTAATTCTGTTTTTTCTACAGAAGTCTATCGTTTCCAAAAGTTTTTCTTTTTGAAGAAATAGGCGTTCAAAACTTTCGTAGTTTTCGGCATCAGGAACTAGCTTTTCGAAATGCAAATCGAGAACGAGTTCATTTTTCTTATTCTTTTTGGACTTTGGCGGCGTGTATTCAAATTTATTTTTGATTTTTATTCCATCGTAAAGTGCTGTTTCGCGAAGCACGACTTTTTCGGTGGGATATTGATAATTAAAACCATGTTCATCTTGAAAACAAATGGTATTTCCTTGGACGGACGTTATTTTTCCTTCCAAATCTTCATCAATAACCGCAACTAAATCTCCAATTTTCATCTTTTTATTTTATCGAGTTCCGAGTTCGATTAGTTCTAAATTTTTAATTTCTTTTCCCTCAATTTCGAATCTCAACATGGTTTTCATCGTGTGCCAACCTTGATTTCCACAAGCGCCAGGATTCATGTGTAAAAGTTGATTTTTCTCATCAAACATCACTTTCAAAATATGCGAATGTCCTGAAATAAACAAATTAGGAACTTTTTCCGCAATTTCCTTTTTTGCTAAAGGTGTATATTTTCCGGGATAACCACCGATATGAATCATCAAAACCTCGACATCTTCGCACTTGAATCGATTAACTTCGGGAAATTCTTTTCGAATAATAGGATCGTCAATATTTCCGTAAACGCCTTTTAAAGGTTTTATTTTTTCTAATTTTTTTATCAAATCCAAACTTCCAAAATCGCCTGCATGCCATATTTCATCGGCTTCTTGAGCGTACGTCAAAATGCGATCATCCAAATAAGAATGGGTGTCCGATAAAAGCAGAATTTTCGTCATTTAGTTTTCTTCTTTTGACGTGTAAAACAAAATCATTTCTTCCAAAGCATTGCTGCAAACTGGGCAAAAATCCGGTGTATTGTTGATTTTCATTCGGCAAGTCAAGGTTGGAATGTACAATTTATTGCCTTCCAAACCTTCATAAGCTCCAATTTTATACTTTTTGCTATCGATAATTGGTGTTGGAATCGGCGTTTTTGCTTTGATGAGTTTTTCCCACTTGCTTTTGAAATTAGCTAAAGACGTCACGTTTTTCTCCCAAGGTTCCACGTTTTTATTTCCTGAAGGATCGAAAATATCGTTTGGATAAAAATATTCATCTCCTAAACCTCCAAAACTATGTCCAAATTCATGAACAACAACGGGCGCAAATTCTTTGTTTTTAGTTGTTGTCAATGTGTACGAATTTAAAACGCCGCCACCTCCGTAAATGTCGGTGTTTGCAAGAATGATGATATGTTGATACGGCATATTTTCCAGCCAATTGTGAAGCTGTTTCAAATGCGTTGTTGTTAAATAGCGCTTGGAATAAAACGTATCAAAATTGGATTGAACTGCCGTTGATTTCCAATTGTTTTCCGATGGTTGAGAAACGCCTGAGTCTTTAGACGGCGTTTTAATTGCTGTAATTTCGAAACTAGATTCGTATTTTTTGAAAATCGCGCGATTGAACAAACTTTTTACCGTTTCTTTCGCGTATTTCATAAACTGATCCATTTCAGCTTCTTGATAGCCTTCCGCAACAATTGCTACTTTAATTGGGTTGGGAACCGTTGCTTTATGAATAACTTCAAACGGCGTTTCGTTGATTTTTGCTTTGCGAATTAAAATGTCATTAGGTTTAACAACATGCGTTAAAAGAACTTTTTCCTCATTTTTTGAGTTGAAGAACGAAACTTGAATTTTCGCTTCTTTTTTTGGAAACGGAACGAGGTAGGTATTTTCAAAACTTTTGGAAAGGGTTTTTGCTTCTTCCTGCGTAAGCCATTCTTGAAACAAGCTACTGAAAGGCAATACGTAAATAAGTTTTCCACTCGCGACATCGTATACTTTTACTTGTCCATTTCCTTGGATGGGCGTTTTACTCAATAGGCCTTTTCGCCCGTTCCAGCCGTCCATTTGGATGAGTTCACTCAAAAAAATACTTTGTTGATCCTTGTTTCCACCAAAAATATAATCCAATCGTAATGTTTTGTTTTCAAAATAATCGGAGAATTTTTGAGCCGAAATCGACAAACACATGATGCTGAAGAGCAAACTGATAATGTATTTCATGAAACCGCTTTTTGCAAAAATATTTACTTTTTTCGAATATCTAGGGTTACACCGAATTAAACTATATTTGTACTGGAAAAAATATAATAAGTTGCGGTATTTTATCGAGTTTTCATACAACGGAAAGAACTATTTCGGATATCAAATTCAGCCTAATCAGATTTCGGTTCAGGAGGTTTTAGAAAAAGCACTTTCTACCATTCTTCGGGAAGATGTGAAAACGACGGGAGCTGGACGAACAGACACAGGCGTTCATGCAAAGAAAATTTTTGCGCATTTTGATACAACACAAGAAATCAAACCTGAATTAGCCGATCGATTGAATTCTTTTCTACCAGAAGATATTAGTATTCATCGAATTTTTCCGGTTGCAGATGATTTTCATGCCCGTTTTGATGCGACGTATCGAACGTATACTTATTATATTTTTCAGGGAAAAGATCCGTTTAGTTCTGAGTTTGCTTGGCAAATTAGAAAGCGAAAATTGGATGTTGAAAAGATGAATGAAGCATGCAAAATTCTATTTGATTATAAGGATTTTAGCAGTTTTGCGAAAGTTGGTGGCGACAACAAAACTAATTTTTGTGAAATCTATCAAGCCGAATGGTCTGAAGATGGTCCGATGTTGAAATTCACCATTTCTGCAAATCGTTTTTTACGAAATATGGTTCGCGCGATTGTGGGGACTTTGGTGGAAGTGGGGTCTGGGAAAATTCAGCCCGAAGAAATGCATCAAGTCATCCAAAATCAAAATCGAAACTCAGCAGGAACTTCAGCTCCAGCACACGGACTTTTCTTGGTAGATGTTGGTTATAATTTTGAAAATAAATAGGCTGTAAAGCCAGTGTATGAGTAGCAAAACACATAGTACTTGGGAAATTATCCGAAGATTATTCGGGATCGGAATGAAATTTAAAGGGTGGTTTATTGCCGCTTTGCTGATTTCTATTGCGCTTTCGGCTGTTTCTACGTATCGACCGTACTTGAGTATGGAAATTGTTGATGTGGATATCATCAAACTGAAAGATAAAGAACAGATGATGAAGCACATTTATCTTTTCATCGGTTTGGTTGTTGCAGAAACGATTTTGAACTTCTTTTTGGTTTATTTTTCCAATTTTATTTCTCAAAATGCGATTCGAGATATTCGGGAACGTTTATTCAAGAAATTGATTTATTTCAAAACCTCTTTTTTCGATAAAACACCGATTGGTCAGTTGGTAACGCGCGCCGTTGGCGATGTAGAAACCATTGCGACGGTGTATACGGATGGATTTTTGATGGTTTTTGGCGATGTGTTGCGAATTATTTTCGTCTTGGTAATGATGTTTGCCGTAAACGTTCATTTAAGTTATATTTCACTTGCGATTTTACCGTTAATGTTGATCATTACTCGATTTTTCCAAAAGCGATTGAAAAAAGCATTTGGTGATGAGCGAAGTTGGACAGCGATTCAAAATACGTTTGTTCAAGAACGTTTGGCGGGAATGTCGTTGATTCAAGTTTTTAATCGTCAAGAAGCCGAGTTTAAGAAGTTTGATGACATTAACATCACGTTGAAAGGCGCTTTGTTGAGAACGGTTTTTATATTCTCTTTGTTTTTCCCGGTTGTGGAATTAATTTCTTCCCTTTTTATAGGATTCATATTAGTTTATGGAGGTTATATTACGATCACCGCGGGAGAAGTTATTGCATTTATTCAATTTATTAATATGTTGATTCGTCCGCTTCGTCAAATTGCAGATAGATTCAACAATATTCAACGTGGAATTGTCGGTGCAGAACGTGTTTTGGGAATTATGGACCAAGATATTGTGATGCCGAATAACGGAACAATCAAAAAAGATCATTTTGCTGGAAAAATTGAATTTCAAAACGTTCATTTTTCGTACGATGAAAAACAAGAAGTTCTTAAAGGAATTGATTTTGTCGTTCAACCAGGAGAATTGGTGGCTATCGTGGGCGCGACTGGCGCTGGGAAATCAACGATTATTAGTTTGATTCCACGATTGTATGAAATCAATTCTGGAAAGATTTTAATAGACGATGTCGAAGTTCAAGACTACGAATTGTATAATCTACGAGGTCATATTGGTGTTGTTTTGCAAGATGTTTTCCTTTTCCATGGAAGTATTTTCGAAAACCTTTCATTTGGAGACGATTCGATTACGTTAGAACAAGTTCAAAAAGCTGCAAAAGAAATTGAAGTTGATGATTTTATTAATCAACTTCCTGGCGGTTACGATTATGTGGTGAGTGAGCGTGGATCTTCCATTTCGCTTGGTCAACGTCAGTTATTATCGTTTTTACGAGCTTATCTTTCGGATCCTAAGATTTTGATTTTGGATGAAGCAACCTCGTCCATCGACCACGAAAGTGAAAAGTTAATTCAGCGAGCGACCGAAAAAATTACCCAAAATAGAACAGCAATTGTGATTGCGCACCGTTTGTCAACCATTGAAAAAGCCGATCGCATTATTGTGATGGATCAAGGAAAAATTGTGGAAACAGGTAAGCATTCGGATTTGTTGCTTCAAGACGGCTATTATTCTAATTTATATAAAGCGCAGTTGCGCAATCGTTTGGATATTGAATAAAATTGAAGGTGGAAAACCTTTTAAAACTTCAAATCAAATCTGTATTTTTACATTATGGCAAAACTAAAGACGGTCTATTTCTGTCAGAATTGTGGTTCTCAATATTCGCAGTGGCATGGGCAATGTAAAAATTGCAACCAGTGGAATACGTTGGTGGAGGAAGTGGTAGAAAAGTCTGCTGCGAAGTCTCCGCACACCAAAAATAAACAACAGCTTATCAATATTATCGAGGTTGTAACCAACGAAGAACCTCGTATTGCAACGCCTTCCGACGAATTGAATCGCGTTTTGGGTGGTGGAATTGTCTTAGGTTCGGTGACGTTAATTGGTGGTGAACCCGGAATTGGAAAATCAACCTTGCTGCTTCAATTAGCGTTGAAGATGAAGAAGAAAATTCTTTATGTTTCGGGTGAAGAAAGTGCGTCGCAGATTAAGATGCGTGCCGATCGTTTAACGGATGCTCAAAATCCGGAATGTTTTCTTTTTACGGAAACTTCGGTGGAAAAAATTATTCATGAAGCACAGAAATTAGAGCCTGATTTTGTGATTATTGATTCCATTCAAACTTTGCAATCGTCTTTAATTGAAAGTTCGCCAGGTTCTGTTTCGCAAATTCGCGAATGCTCCAATGAAATTATAAAATACGCTAAAGAAACCAATACACCTGTGTTTTTAGTAGGTCATATCACCAAAGATGGGCAGATTGCTGGACCAAAAGTTTTGGAGCATATGGTGGATGTGGTTTTGAATTTTGATGGCGACCGAAATCATCTTTTCCGCTTGTTGCGAGCGAATAAAAATCGTTTTGGATCAACGTCTGAAATTGGGATTTATGAAATGATTTCCCAAGGTTTGAAAGAAATTAAAAACCCATCGCAAATATTAATCACCAAGAAAACGGAGGAACTCTCAGGAAACTCTGTAGCGGTGACCTTAGAAGGGAATCGTCCGATGTTATTGGAAATTCAAGCATTGGTAAGTACTGCGGTTTATGGAACTCCACAGCGAAGTTCTACCGGTTTTGATGCCAAACGATTGAATATGCTTTTGGCGGTTTTGGAAAAGCGAGCTGGCTTTCAATTGGGTGCAAAAGACGTTTTCTTAAACATTACGGGCGGAATAAAAACCGACGATCCCGCATTGGATTTGGCCGTCGTTGCATCGATTTTGTCCAGCAACCAAGATATTGCGATTTCAGAACATTTTTGCTTTGCAGGTGAAATTGGATTGAGTGGTGAAATTAGACCGATTGCTCAAATTGAACAACGGATTACGGAAGCCGAAAAATTAGGCTACGAATCTATTTTTGTGTCGAATCTAAATAAAATTCCAAAACGAAAATTCGGAATTAAAATCGAAGAAGTAAGCAAGGTTGAAGATTTTGCAGAACGTTTATTTTAGAGACTATGAACTATCTAGCCCATTCTTATTTGACTTTCACGGACGAACAAATTGTTGGTCAGTTTTTGCAGGATTATATCCAAAATAAGGATCGGTTTTCTTTGCCAAAGCCAATACAAGAAGGTGTCACACTACATCGCGAGATCGATACATTTACGGATTCACATCCTGCAATTTCGGAAGCGAAGAAGATTTTTTCGCCTTTAGTTCGGTTGTATTCAGGTGCGTTTGTGGATGTGGCTATGGATTATTTTTTAGCAAATGATCCCAAAATAAAATCTCCACAAGAATGGAAAGATTTTTCACAGCATGTGTATCAGGTTTTGGATAAGTTCGAATCTCTTTTCCCAGAAGCATTTCATCGGATGTTGGGAAGAATGTCTTCTGATGATTGGTTGTATAATTACCGTGAAGATTGGGGCGTGAAATTCAGCATGAAAAATGTACTAAACAAAGCAAAATATCTTGATAAAGAACTGAATGTTTTTCAACTTTTTCTAGATCATAAACATGAATTACAAGGGGTTTACGATGTTTTTTTTCCTGATTTGCAGAAGCGTGTCAAGGAAGTTGCTTCTCGGTTTTAATTTAAAACTGTTGATATAAATAGCGATCTGGATAGCCTAGTTTTGAAGATTTTCGTTGTCCATTAACGATAACATGAATGATATTCAATTGATCGTCGTATAGATTATAAATAAAACTCACGGCGGTTTCTACTTTTTTAGGATCGGCGATACGTTCGGATTCTAAATAAACATTGACACTTTCTCTATCTTCTTCAAACCCCAAATAATTGACATTAACAAAATTGGAGTTTACTTTCAATTTTAAATAATCTGAAGTATAGGCTTCTAGAGCTTTGTTCATTAATTCCTTTTGTTTGCTATCGTGGAAGCGAAGTGTTTTCCCTACTTTTTTACTCACCGCATTTTCAAGATCATCGGTGAAAAATCGACCTGTAATTTCAAATGTTTGCGACTTTTTATTGTAATTAAACTCAACCGAACCTACATGGTATGGGTGAATTCTAAATGACGTAAAACAAAAACAAAAAACCAATAAAAAGAAGTAAACTAGCCACTTTTTCATTTGAAATAATCTTTAAGCCTCAAAAATAATCATTATTTTCGTCGGCTAACTCATGAAACTATGCAAGACTTTATTTTTTATTTAAAATTAGGCTGGGAGCACATCATTTCTTTGGATGCTTTAGACCATCAATTATTTATTTTGGCGCTTATTGCCGTGTATTCGTACAATGATTTTAAAAAGATTCTGATTCTTGTTACGGCCTTTACCATTGGACATTCGATAACTTTGGCTCTAAGTGTTTTGGATGTTTTTCGGATTCCTTCGGATTGGGTGGAATTTCTTATTCCCCTAACCATTGCAATAACAGCTTTCGATAACATTTTGATGCGAAATAAACAAAGCCGATTGATGAAGATGAACTACTATCTTGCGCTCGTTTTTGGATTGGTTCACGGAATGGGATTTGCCAACCTCGCGCGAATGACGATGGCTTCTGAGCAGTCTATTTTTATGCCGCTTTTAGGCTTTAATATTGGTTTGGAGTTGGGGCAAATTGTTGTCGTTATCGCTTTTATGATCCTGTTTTTCATTTTGTTGAAGGTGTTCCGCATTCAAAAGAAAGATTGGGTGATGTTTGTGTCTTCAGGCGTCTTTGCATTGGCTATGCAAATGTGTCTTGAAAGAATTCCTGTTTAAAGCTTTCTATATTAATACTGATTCTTTACATTTGTAATGAAATCGCTATTTTTTTAATAATATCCTTATGAAATTCAAAGTTGGTATACTGCTGTGTTTAAGTATTTTGGCTAAATCACAGAATCTGCAGCATAATCCGGGAAGCAACCACGGAAATAAATTTGAGCAATTAGGATCTCTTTTACCCACTCCCAATGTATTTCGATCAGCTTCTGGAGCACCTGGAAGTCAGTATTGGCAGAATAGGGCAGACTATGATATTACCGCTTATTTGGATGAAGATAAACGTCATCTAAAAGCATCAGAAACAATTACATACCACAATAATTCACCCGATGATTTAGATTATTTATGGCTGCAGTTGGATGAAAACGAACATTCAACGGTACGGAATGCCGACTTTCCATTTGCATCAACGTTACCCAAAGCGGTGAATTATGACAAATTAGAATTGTCTCAACTTCCTGAGCCTGATAATGGCTATGGTATTAATATTGATAAAATAACAGATTTATCTGGGAAAGCTTTACCATACGTTATCAACAAAACGATGATGCGTATTGACTTACCAAAACCATTGAAAAAAGGAGAAAAAATTTCATTTAAAGTAGATTGGAATTACAAAATTTCTGATCGTATGGCGATGGGAGGACGTGGTGGTTACGAGCATTTTCAAGATGATGGAAACGATTTATACACGATGACACAGTGGTTTCCAAGAATGTGCGTTTACAGTGATTTTCACGGCTGGCAAAATCATCAATTTACGGGTAGAGGCGAGTTTGCATTGCCTTTTGGAAATTATAAAGTTAGCGTAAACGTTCCTGCAGATCATGTTGTTGGTGGGACGGGAGTTGTTAAAAACTACGATCAAGTTCTTTCATCAGCTCAATTAGCTCGATACAAACAGGCTGAAAAATCATCAGAACCAATAGAAATTGTAACTCTTGATGAAGCGAAAAAAGCCGAAAAGTCAAAATCAAAACAAAGAAAAACGTGGATTTTCGAAGCCAATGATGTTCGTGATTTTGCATGGACTTCATCGCGAAAATTTGTGTGGGACGCGATGGGCGTTTTGATTCCTGAAAACAACAATAAAGTTATGGCCATGAGCTTCTACGGAAAAGAAGCGTATGGTTTGTACAGAAAATATTCAACAAAAGCGGTTGCTCATACGATAAAAACGTATTCTGAATTTACCATTCCGTATCCGTATCCTACTGCTCAATCTGTTGAGGCAGCGAATGGAATGGAATATCCGATGATTTGTTTTAACTACGGACGTACAGAAAAAGATGGAACGTATTCTGAAGCTACGAAAAACGGAATGTTGGGTGTCATTATTCACGAAGTAGGACATAACTTTTTCCCGATGATTATTAATTCCGATGAGCGTCAATGGACATGGATGGATGAAGGATTGAATACATTTGTTGAATATCTTACCGAAGAAAAGTGGGATCCAACATTTCCTTCGAGACGAGGTCCAGCTTGGACGATTGTTGATTACATGAAACTTCCTAAAGATCAGTTGGAACCTATTATGAGTAACTCAGAAAATATTCGTCAGTTTGGTCCAAACGCTTACGCAAAGCCAGCTACAGGATTGAATATTCTTCGTGAAACTATTATGGGAAGAGAGTTGTTTGATAAAGCGTTTAAAACCTATTCGCAACGATGGGCATTCCGTCATCCTGAGCCTGCCGATTTTTTCAGAACGATGGAAGATGCGAGCGGTGAAGACTTGGATTGGTTTTGGAGAGGTTGGTTCTACGGATCGGATCCTGTCGATATTTCTTTGGATAAAGTGACGTTGGCAACACCAGATTACGCGTCAATTCCAGATATAAAGGCGAGAACATATACCGTTGATAAACCTCAAGTTCATGATTTTGAAGATATTTCAAAAGTGAGAAATAAGGCCGATAAGTCGATTCAATTTGAAGTTGAGAAAGATAAATCGCTTCAAGATTTTTATTACCGCTACGATCGTGGACAAGAAAAAGTTGATACCAATAAGCAATACACAGCAAAAGGTCCGGAGTTAGAAAAGGTTTCGGATAAAGATCAGAAAGCAAAAGGTGACGTGTACGCCTATCAATTGGATTTTTCCAACAAAGGAGGTTTGGTAATGCCTATTATATTAGAATTTACTTTTGAAGATGGTTCGAAATTGAATGATAAAATTAATGCACAAGTTTGGCGACATAATGAAAATACGACGTCGAAATCGTATATTTTTTCAAAGAAATTAAAGTCCGTGCAAATGGATCCAATGAAAGAAACGGCGGATATTAATGTGGCAAATAATTATTGGTCCGCAGACGGATCAGCTCAAACAACACCATCTAAATTTTCTGTTTTCAAAGAAAAAGGTGGAGCGAGCGCTCGAGGTGCTTCAAACGGTCGAGTTAACCCAATGCAAGCTGCAGGAAAGAAGTAGAAATAAGCTTACAAAAAATCATAAACTATTCATTTTACTTGTGAAATAGGTGTAAAATGAGTTTGTAATTTGAATGATATTGTCAAAATAAACTGAAATTTTGACAATATCATTTTTTTATTATATTTGTCTCAACAAAAACACAAATTAGGTGGAGAAAATTCTATTTTTTCATCATTTCCTTTTTATTCGATTATTTCCAAAGTATTTGGGGGTAATTCTTGTGTTTTTATTTTCCTTTCAAATCTCTTTTGCGCAAACAACTTCAGAAGTTTCCCAAAAAGAAGAGGCGGTATTATATAATGCCGAGAATATCTATCTAGTTGGTGATGCGGAGATTATCGTTAAACAAAGTAATGGAGAAGAAATTCTTTTAAGCCAAGTTAAGTCGTCGAAAATTGAACCAAAAAAAGTTTTAGCAAAATCGACAAAGGCAGATGAACTTGTAAAAAAAGAACTACAGAAAAAGGTAGAAAGTCCACAAAAGAAAGAAATTGAAGTTGTTGCTTATTTTAAAAATAATGGTTCTAGCTCAACTAACTTTACGTTTTACGTTTTACAGAAAAAATCGTGTGTTCTTTCGCAAAATACGCTCGATTATTCAGTAAAATATGTGCAAGACTGTCCATCGTCCACTTTTGCTCCATTTATCGTAAGTAGGGAAAGGGAAAGTGAATTTTCTGAATTTCTTGTCAACAAAGCGCAATCTAATTGGCGGCCTTCAGTCTATTCTAGACCTCCGCCTTTGGCGTAAAATTCAATCCTTGTCGAAATCTAGATAACAATTTTCTGTTTAGATTGTTGGTGTTTGGTGTCGCTTATTTCAATCCATTTAGTTCAGTTTAACGAAACTTTGGATTAGAAATGTGATTGAATTTTTCTTGAAAACGATAAGCTTATTGTAAATGAGATCTTCATTTACTTATTTCAAAAAAAACAAATATGAAAAACAATATATTTATTTCAATGCTCTTGATGCTTTTTACTCTTTTTGGAGTAACTATGAAGGGACAATGTCCAGCTGCATCGAGCGTTACTTTAAGCGTTTCTAGTACTGCTACAACATGTGGTAGCAATGGTACCATAACTGCAACTTTTTCACCTGCTGGATCATCTTCTAATGTAACGGTTCAACTATTGAAAAATGGAGCTCCGATGGACTCAAAAGTGAATGTGGCAAGCCCATACACGTTTCCGAATCTTCAAGCAGGTTCAGATTATACGGTAAGATTAATTTGTTCCAATGATAATAGCATCGTCTTTAGAAGTGAAGCTGTCACGGTTGTTGATGGTTATAATGAGATTACAGATGTTGCTGTCTCTACAAGCGGCGTATGTACTAGTTTTACACCTGGTGGTATGATTAAGATTGATGGAGTTACCGGTGGAAAAGCACCACTTCAATACTCTATTATTCAAAATACGTCAGCAAATTATCCAGATAATTTAAGTGTTTATTCATCAAGTATGTCTAAAACAGTTACTGCTTTTGGAACATACCAAATCCGAGTTAAGGATGCTTGTGGCGAATTCTATACAAAAACAATAGAACTAGCTCCTTCTCTACCAAAAGTCGATTATTATTGGAAGCCAACTCGTGTTTGCGGTAGTAGTACTCAAGCTACGGGATCTTATTGGTATATGAGTAATGTTGATTCTGGTGGAGGCGCATCTATTGATGATCACCCACTAGGTATTAGGATCGAAATTCGAGATACGAGTTCAACGGGTACAGTTTTGTTTAGCGGAAGTGTTGCGAACGCAGGTTCAACTTTTCAGTATACAATGAGTCCATCTCATAAATATTATATTAAAACGACCAATGCTTGTGGAATTTCGAGCGAGTCTTATCACGATTTGTCATCCAATACAACAGATAATGGAGAGCGTTATGAGTTTGAGCCTGTTGTGAAATCTACTGGTTGCGGATCTAATCAAACCATGTCAATTTTTGGTGACTTAACTCGAGAGTCTTTTTGGAAATATCCTGTTACTGCTGTTTTAAAGGATGCCTCGGGAACTCAAATTGGTGCTGCTCAGACTTTAACCGGGCAATATACAAATCAAAGCTCATATAATTTTACAGGATTAACCATGGGGAACTATAAATTGACCTTAACTGATGCTTGTGGTGGCTCTTATACGGTTGATGTTACGAACCCTCAAGGGGCTGGTGCACCAAAGTTGCAAGTTTATAGAACCTTAAAATGGTTATGTGGTGAAGTTGGATTATTACCTCTTTCTCAAACCAATACAACGCAGATACAAATTGAAATTTTAGGGTTTTTCCCTGATGTTGATAATGCATCTGTTAAAATAATTAGTGGCCCTTCGAATATTGGAGTTGCCGGAATTTTAATTGATGGTAGATATTGGAGTTGGTCTAATTTGTTACCTGGAACATATACGGTTCAATACTCTTCTTGTAATCAAGTACATACAGGGATATTTACTATTGATCCAAACGATTATGGTTTACTCCATCAAAGTTTTACCGCAAAGGCGAATTCTCAATGTGGTGGCACAGGTACTATTACTTCAACGATGAATTATGATGGGTCATACACCTACGAAGTTGAATTATTAAATAGTGCTGGGCAATTAATTACTAGTAACAATACAGGGAATTTTTCTAATCTACCTGCAGGAGAATATACAGTGAGAATGAAAGTGACGCCATATTGCGGTGATGATAAATACGATTATTTTGTAGATCAACCTGTGAAATTAACTATTGTTGGTGCTAATGCAGGACCTCAAGTTTCTTCCCGCGTAGGAATTATTTGTGAAGACGGATCAGGAAACGCACTTTCAACAGGTTCTGCTTATTTGGATATTGATGGTGCTGGACCGTTTACGGTTGCTTATTCTACGAGTCAAACGGGGCCGTGGACAACAATAAACAATGTTGGAAACTCGCTTACATTAAACAATCTTGTCGCTAATACAGAATATTTTGTGGAGGTAACTGACCTTTGTGGTATTAAGAAAACGCATACGGTTCAAGTAAATAAAATGGGAAGTTTAAGTTCTTCCAATTCTGTTCACCCTTGTAATAATCAACCATACGTACTTGAAATTCCATATTACAGTGGTGCAACGTATGAATGGACTAATCCTCAAGGTGCTGTGGTTTCTAATACAAGAACGTATTCAATCTCCACATACGATCCAAGTTATAATGGTACTTATGTAGCCAAAATTTCGTGGGGTAATTGTGTGACTCGCTATGTTAATTTAACAATTAATAGTACTCAGTGTGGTGAGCCTATTCAGGAGGCGTGTTATCGTTTCCCAGGATCTTCATCTCCAGTTTTAGACTCAAAACATGGTGTTACAACATTAGGAAGAGCTGGAACCACCAATGGTAATTGGCCAATGGTTAGAAAAGGAGCGCATACGGTTCTAGAATCTAAAACAAAAGGTTTTGTTGTTAATCGTTTAACAACAACAGATAAAAATAAATTGACTCCAGTTTTGGGTATGACGGTTTATGATGTAGATCTTGATTGTTTAAGTATTTATGACGGTACGGCATGGAAATGTTACCGCCGTCCAGGATGTCCAGACTAATAATTAATAAAAATTGATTCAAATGAAAAATAATATAATAGTATGTGCATTAACCTTGTTTGGGATTTCTAGCATGAGTGCACAAGTAATTATTGGAACGGGAAAAACAGAACCAACCAACGCTTCAGTTTCGTTAGAGTTTGGTACCGAAGAAAAAGGAATTGTTTTGCCGTGGGTAACCAATGCTCAAGTTGTTAAAGATGCTGGAGCCATAGATGGAACACTTATTTTTGATTCAAATGATAAAAAAGTGAAATTGCTTGCTAATAATACTTGGTTTGATTATTCTACAATTAACGATGGTGTTGTCGATACATCACTTCAAAATCCGTTAACGGAGAAAACAAATGCAAAAGCATCAATTGGAGTTCCTAAAACACCAGCTGTTCAAGGTGTTTTAGTTCTTGAAGATACTAATAAAGGGATGATTTTACCTCAGGTTTCATCCTATACACACATTACGAGCCCAACTGCAGGGATGATGGTTTTTGATACATCGAAAAAACTATTGTGTTTTTTCAACGGTACAAAATGGTCCTTTTGGAAGGGGGAATAATTTAGATTTTTAATAGAAAGAATCCGCTTCATTTTTGGAGCGGATTTTTCTTTATTTTTTCTTTGAATGTTTATTCGTTGATGTACATGCTTACTTTTTTTAATTTCTTGAAAGCTTTACCATTTTCGTCCCATTCATAGCCTTCGTAAGGAGTGCCGTCAATTCGAACTTCGGTTCTGCACACATTTGCAATGAATAAACGACTGTCTCTCTCAAAATTAAAACCCCATTCCGGTTTGATGCAACTCATTGGCGTTTCGTAAATAGTTCCCGTACGAGAATCAATCATAAATCCTAGATAATTCGAATTTTTTTCAACGAAAACTAAAGTATAGAAATTAGCAAAATTGGGTTCGGTGGATTGAATACTATTTTCAATTTGTTTTTGAAATTTTTGCACTTTGCTATTGCTCTTCCAATTTACAGGAACTTGCTGGTTTTGAGAGGTTGTTTTCACCAAATACTGGTCAAATTTAAAAGACGTAACAATAGTGGCTGTGTCCATAACGGCTTCAGAAATAGTCGTATACTCTTCCTCGCCAGAAGAGGCCGCTGAAACCGTGTCCACAGGAATTGATTCAGTTTCTGGGAAAAAGCGTTCCATTTTTAAACTTTTTTCAAAATAAGTAGCAATTTTATCAACCACATCTTTGTCAGATTCACTATCGCAAAAAACTGTTGAAATTAAACTGCCTTTTTTCAAATAAACTTGTCTATTTGTACCATCATCCTTCATTTTTTGAGATTCACTTTCTGCACTGGAATTAGATATATATTGATAATGAACTACGCCTACTTCACTACTATTTTTCTTGGAAATGATGTCTCCATATATAAAGTTAATTTGCTTTTCATCGGCGTTATCATACAAACGTGCGGCTCCTGATTTGTCAAAAATTCCGGGGTTTTTTGGGAAGTTTTTGTCTTTTTCGCTGTTGTGTCCCCAAAAATTGGGGATTAACGAATTGGGTATTTTGTAAGCGTCGTAATTTTGGGCAAAGCCAATAGTGCTAAAGAAAAATAGGACAATTGCAAGTAGATTTTTCATCAATTTTTTTTATTTTTAATCAGTCGTAAATGTACTAATTCCAATTTATTTGTAGAATATTCCGATGTTTTGCATACTATTTGTTGAAATTTAAAAATGAGTTTTAAACATCTTTTAAAAGAAAAAATACTTCAATTTCATCCGCATTTTAATGAGGAAGTTCTAGAATTAGGGCTTCAGAAATTCAAATGTATGGATGTGCAAGCTGGAGATCATATTGTAAATTCTGGCGATGTTATTTCGGAATTATTCATTGCAGAAAAGTCTATTTCTCGGGCATATCGTGTTTCTGATGATGGAGAAGAGCAGACGCTTTGGATAGAGCCTGAACTCAAATTTCTTACCGATATGGAAAGTTTCAGGAATGGAACTCCAAATTTCATGAATATTCAGTTGTATGAAGATTCGGAGGTGATGTATATTGATCGAAAAGACTTGGTAGAGCTTTATGCAACCTATCATGATTGGTCTCTATTCGGGAATGCACTTATGGAGGATTATCTTATTTACATCTTTTCCATCACCAATTTGATGTTTTCTAACGATGCAACTTCCAATTATCAATTAATTGAAAAGCATTACGCACGCTATTTACAAGTAGTTCCTTTAAAACATATTGCTTCCCGACTAAATGTAAGCCCCATTACTATTTCAAGAATTCGTGGTGACAAACAAAAGAAAAAGTAAGCGTTAACAGATGTTAATTACAGAAAAAAATAGGGTTTTATATTTGTAAAAAACAACTACAAAACCATGGAAATTCGCTGATATCAAGTAAAGCTGATGCAAAGGATTTCTATCTTTTTTATTCTATTATTTTCTTTTTTGTCAATTGCTCTCGTAGGGCAAACGATTTGGTATGTCACGCCAACAGGCGCTGGAACCCAAAACGGAAATTCTTGGGCCAATGCACGATCGCTACAAAATGCCATTGCTAATTTGAATTCTGGACAAACTGAACTTAGATTACGACAAGGAAATTATCTTATCAATTCAACACTTAATATTGATTGGGGAAAAAAAGTTCGTTTAGTTGGCGGTTACAGCGGTGTGGGAACAACCCGAAATTACACTTTATATCCAACAAATCTCAATGGGCAAAATACCACTCAAATCATGTATATTCAAGAAGATGATTGTAGTATTGACGGTGTTAATTTCGTTAATGGATTCGCTACAGGAGCAAATGAAGGCGGAGCTGGACTTGTATTAAGAACCAATATTGCTCAGATTCGGAATTCAACTTTTAGAAATAATATTTCGGAAGGCGGTCGTGGTGCAGGTGCACTTTATCTCATGCACGGTTTCCAAGGTGCAATTCTTATTGATAACTGTACCTTCGAGAATAACAGGAGCAATCACAAAGTTTATCCAATGGGTGACAATGGCGGCGGCGCGATCCATAATTGGTCGGATAATGTCACCATAAAAAATTCTGTGTTCCGAAACAACTATGCGGAAAATGATGGTGGTGCCATTTATACTTGGGGAGAAAATTTCCAACTAGAAAATACACGGTTTGAAAATAATACTACCGAAACACAAGGCGGTGGTATTTATATTAATTATTATGATGTTAAATTAAAAAACACTCAATTTATTGGCAACAAAGCAGACGAAGGTGGTGGAATTTTTATTTTTGGAACATCACTTTCGGTTGAGAATTCACAATTCAATAATAATGAAGCCCAAGAAGGAGGTGCACTTAACAGCAGTTTTGGGAAATGGGATTTCCTGAATACCGTTTTTAGAAATAATAAAGCAAGCGAAAATGGAGGCGCAATATACAATCATCGATTTTCGGAAGTTTCAACGATTAACAAGTCTGAATTTTATGATAATGCTGCAAAACAAGGCGGTGCCATTTATAATTTTAGCGATGAAGGATTAAAAATTTCGAACGCGCTTTTCCACAAAAATTTAGCAAGTGACAAAGGTGGCGCTATATATAATTATCGAAATATTGAAGTTGCCAATGCAACTTTTGTTGGGAATACAAATACCGCTTTTATAATTCCCCGTTACGCAAATACGCCATCCAATCCGAATATTACTCATATTTATAATTCTATTTTTTATCAAAATACAGCAAAAACGGGAGGTTTTAGACCCGATATTCATTCTGAAATTGTCAACGCAGATAGTGGAGAGAAAGATATCCGACGAAATATTACGCAAAGTTACACTGCAGGTACCGCGAACCTTGTTGGCGTAAATCCACTTTTTATAAATAATTCAGCGAATTTCCGAGTACAACAAACAAGTCCAGCTGTTAATTATGGTGTGAATGCTTTGTATAATCAAGTTTCTGCAACTCCGGCCGGTACTTCTACCGATTTGGCTAATTTGCCAAGATTGGTGGGGGCTTCTATCGACTTAGGTGTTTATGAAGTGCAACCAGTTGTACTTGCGTGCCCTGCGATGACTTTACCCACGCCCAATGCAACCAATGTTCCCATTACAACAAATATTTCCTGGAATGCGATTGCCAATGCAACGGGTTATCGACTTTCCATTGGTACAACGCCAGGTGGAACCAATATTCGAAATAATTTTGATGTTGGAAATCTAACAACGTATAATCACCCAACCAATTTTTCACCTGCAACAAGATATTATGTGAGAATTACGCCATATAATACTGTTTCGGCTACAGCAAATTGTAGTGAATATTCATTTACCACTGCAAATCCTACGATAACGATCCCATCGTGTTCAACCATTACGTTTCCTGCTAATAATGGAATCAATGTTTCTGTTAGTCCAACAATAACTTGGACGGCTAGTTCAGGTGCGACAGGATATCGAATTCGAGTTGGAACCACGGCTGGCGGAAATGATGTTTTCAGTCAAAATTTAGGAAATGTTACTTCTTTTACACTTCCATCGAATTTAAATTACGGCACGAATTACTTTGTTCAGATTATTCCGTTTAATTCAGCGGGTGATGCAACGGGTTGTTCCGAACATCGCTTTAGAACGGAGAATGCTCCGATCTCGATTCCACCATGTTCTACGATTACTTTCCCAGCGAATAATGCGACAAACGTTCCCATCAATCCAACGATTTCGTGGACTGCAAGTTCAGACGCGACAGGTTACATAATTAGAATTGGAACCACGTCTGGAGGAAGTGATGTTTTCAGTCAAAATTTAGGAAATGTTACTTCTTTTACACTTCCTTCGAATTTAAATTACGGCACGAATTACTTTGTTCAGATTATTCCGTTTAATTCTGCTGGTGATGCAACGGGTTGTTCTGAACATCGATTTGTGACAGAATCTGCACCGGTTACAATTCCAACTTGTTCTGCGATTACATTTCCTACAAATAATGCAACGAATGTTTCGGTTAGTCCAACGATTTCGTGGACAGCAAGTTCAGGCGCGACAGGTTACAGAATTAGAATCGGTACAACTGCAGGTGGAAATGATATTTTGAATCAGAATTTAGGAAATGTAACAAGTTTCACGCTTCCAGCAAATTTGAACCACAACACGAATTATTTTGTTCAGATTATTCCATTCAATTCTGCAGGAGATGCGACTGGATGTTTCGAACATCGATTTAGAACGGAGAATGCTCCGATCTCGATTCCACCATGTTCTACGATTACATTCCCAGCGAATAATGCAACCAACGTTTCCATCAATCCAACGATTTCGTGGACTGCAAGTTCAGGTGCGACAGGATATCGAATTCGAGTTGGAACCACGGCTGGCGGAAATGATGTTTTCAGTCAGAATCTTGGAAATGTTACTTCTTTTACACTTCCATCAAATTTAAATTACAGCACGAATTATTTTGTTCAGATTATTCCATTCAATTCTGCAGGAGATGCGACAGGATGTATTGAGAATCAATTTACAACGGAGAGCCAAATCATTCAAGAGTTTAAAATTCCAAATGCGTTTACTCCAAACGGAGATGGAATAAATGATACGATTGATTTTTCAGAATTACTGAATCAAAACGACCTAAAGATTAAAGTTTTTGATCGCTATGGGAAACTACATTTCGAAGGAAATCAATCCAATCAATTTATTTGGGATGGTTCGTTTTATGGCAAAAAATCTTCAACAGGAACGTATTGGTATCTGATTGAGTGGAGTGATGCTCTTGGAGAAAAACATCTCGAAAAAGGTTGGATTTTATTAAAAAGCAGGTAAGGTATTTTTGAAGCTTTAGCTCGAGAAATTAATTTGAATGAATATCTTTGTTTTTCAACCATTTTTCAATCGGTTGCTTTTTGACAGGTGTATCATAGTATTCCTCACCGTTTTTCTTTAAAATTTTTGTTTCTTCATATTGACCATAAAAAGTGTCGGTTTTTGGGTCGTAATAGAAATTGTCTTCGGTTTCATTATCAAACGTCGTATGCCAATAATTGCTGTATTTATTGTACAATTTTATATGGTAATACGGCTCGTATTTTGTGGGTGGATATACGATTTCAAATTTAATATCATCTTTTGGTTGCTTGATTTTATCAGCAATTTTTGATTTATACGAACCAAATTTCTTAAGAATTTCAGCCTCTTTTTCTGCGTATTTAAATTGATGATCTAGATTCGATTTTAGTTTTTCAGGATAATTTTTAGCATCCAGAATGTTTCCGTTTTTATCCAATTGAAACCAAGTTCCGTCAACTAACGGAGGGTGTTCCGGATCAACTTTTCGATTAAAATAGCAACCCTTACAAGCGTCAACAATTCCATTTGTTAGAAATCCCATATAATCGTACTCGGCTGGAATTGCAATTTTTCCTTCTTTGTTGGCCAAACCTTGTTTTCCTTTTTCTTCGAATGCAACATGACCTTCAGAAAATACGACACTATAATCAAAAATCGTCGGTGTAAATAAGAATTTACCTTCACGATTATAGACTTTATAATCGATCATGTTTTCTTGAATTAAAATAAGATCCGTTTTTATTTCTTCTTTCTCTTTATAAGCTTCCCATAAGATACGGAATGACGGAATGATAACCTTGTTTTTAGAATCTCGAACACTCATGGTTGAATCGTTTTCCTTCACAAAAAACAACTTTGTTGCTTGTCCAAAATTTAAGGTAGAAATTAAAAATACAAGTCCAAAAAAAGGTCTTTTCATCATTCAGAATTAGAAATCTAAATATACTTTTTTCTGCCAAATTTTCTCGTTTTTATTTTTAGTGTGACAATTCTAACTTCAAACATGAAACTTCAAACATGAAATTTCAAATGGCACATTCTTGGAGAAAAATTAGAGAGAAAATAACTATTAAATAAAGATAAATTATGTCAGTAAATTTCAAACCACTAGCAGACAGAGTTTTAGTTGAGCCAACTCCGGCAGAAACGAAAACAGCTTCAGGAATTATCATCCCAGATACAGCAAAAGAAAAACCTCAAGAAGGAACTGTTGTTGCAGTAGGACCAGGGAAAAAAGACGAAGCGATGACTGTAAATGTTGGCGATAAAGTACTTTACGGTAAATATTCTGGAACAGAATTGAAATTCGAAGGAAAAGATTATTTAATCATCAAAGAATCTGATTTATTAGGAATCTTAGGATAGGATTTGTAAAAAGTACAATGTACTAAGTACACTGTATTTTTCTTATTCAGCTTAAAATCTAAACATTAAAAAGTACATTTTACATTGTACATCATACAATAATACATTTAAAAATGGCAAAAGAAATAAAATTCGATATCGAATCAAGAGACGCTCTTAAAAGAGGAGTTGATGCATTGGCTAATGCAGTAAAAGTAACTTTAGGACCTAAAGGTAGAAATGTGGTAATCGAGAAAGCTTTCGGTGCGCCTCACGTAACGAAAGATGGGGTTTCGGTAGCGAAAGAAATCGAACTTGAAGATAGAGTAGAAAACATGGGTGCTCAAATGGTAAAAGAAGTTGCTTCTAAAACCAATGACATCGCAGGTGATGGAACGACAACGGCAACGGTTTTGGCTCAAGCTATCGTAAGAGAAGGTCTTAAAAACGTAGCTGCGGGTGCAAACCCAATGGATTTGAAAAGAGGGATTGACAAAGCGGTAGCTAATGTTGTTGAAAATTTGAAATCTCAATCTCAAACGGTTGGTGATTCTACAGATAAAATTAAGCAAGTAGCTTCTGTATCAGCAAATAATGATGAAACGATTGGTTCTCTTATTTCTGAAGCTTTTGGAAAAGTTGGAAAAGAAGGTGTAATTACAGTTGAAGAAGCAAAAGGTATTGATACGACAGTTGATGTTGTAGAAGGTATGCAGTTTGACAGAGGTTTCCAATCTCCATATTTCGTAACGAATCCAGAAAAAATGGTTGCTGAATTGGATAATCCATACATTCTTTTAGTTGAGAAAAAAATCTCTTCAATGAAAGAATTACTTCCAGTTTTGGAGCCAATTGCCCAAGGTGGAAAATCATTATTGATTATTTCTGAAGAAGTTGAAGGAGAAGCTTTGGCAACTTTAGTAGTAAACAAATTGAGAGGTTCTCTTAAAATTGCTGCCGTTAAAGCGCCAGGTTTTGGTGATAGAAGAAAAGCAATGCTAGAAGATATCGCAATTCTTACAGGTGGAACAGTAATCTCTGAAGAAAGAGGTTTCACAATGGAGAATGCTACAATCGAAATGTTAGGTACTGCTGAAAAAGTGGTTATCGACAAAGATAATACGACTCTTGTAAATGGAGGTGGAGACGAAGCTCAAATCAAAGGAAGAGTTGGTCAAATCAAAGCTCAGATGGAAACAACAACATCGGATTACGATAGAGAAAAATTGCAAGAGCGTTTGGCCAAATTAGCTGGCGGTGTTGCTGTTCTTTACGTAGGTGCCGCTTCTGAGGTTGAAATGAAAGAGAAAAAAGACAGAGTTGATGATGCGCTTCACGCAACAAGAGCAGCGGTAGAAGAAGGTATCGTTGCTGGTGGAGGTGTTGCTTTAGTTAGAGCAATCGCTTCTTTAAATTCAGTTTCTGGAGATAATGCAGATGAAACGACAGGGATCAAAATCGTAAAAAGAGCAATCGAGGAGCCATTGAGACAAATCGTTGCTAATGCAGGTGGAGAAGGTTCTGTTATCGTTGCTAAAGTAGCAGAAGGTAACGGAGATTTCGGATACAATGCAAAAACAGACGAGTATGTAAACATGCTTGAAGCAGGAATTATCGACCCAACTAAAGTAACGAGAGTTGCTCTAGAAAATGCGGCTTCAGTTGCAGGAATGCTTTTAACAACGGAATGTGTAATTACAGAAGTTAAGAAAGACGAACCAGCAATGCCAATGGGCGGTGGTATGCCAGGAATGATGTAATGGTAAATAATTGATTATATGAAAACCTTCACTTTTCAGTGAAGGTTTTTTTTTATTTTTTTAATATGAATTACACAGCTGCTAATATCGTATATCTAGCGCAAAAATTTTAAAACGCCGGTCTTATTTTAGAGCAAAATTATATTAAGAATAGTAATAATTTGAGTAAAGAAAAAACTTTAATACTAAATAAGCAAAGTCTTACTCATGAAATAGAGCCTGCATCAACTTTATGTGGGTTATCATTGGAATTGTATTCTCCTTGTAGATGATGAAAATCGCGAAAACGAAGGCAACATCATCTTTCCAGCATCCACCATTACATAACAAGATATGGCGCTTCTCATCCGAGAATGTAGCATTATTGTTTGTCTTTGTAATTCTGAAGAGAAAAGTAAAAAACTGAATCTCCGACCAATGGTGGAAACTAACACCAGTAAAAATCAAACCGCTTTTACAATTTCGATTGAAGCTAAAGAAGGTGCGGAATTTGGTGTGTCAGCAAAAGATCGAGTAACTTCCATTAGAACAGCCGTTGCAAAAATGCCGATTGCAGATGATATTGCATCTCCAGGTCACGTTTTTCCTTTAATAGCGAAAAATGATGGCGTTTTCGAAAGACTTGGACATACCGAGGGAAGTGTTGATTTGGTGAAGTAAGCAAATCTTGGTGAAGATGCGGTTCTTTGTGAACTGACCAATGAAGATGGCACGATGGCTCGACTTCCAGAAATTATTCAGTTTGCATCAAACAGAGAAATGACGGTAGTTACTATCGACGATCTATCAGTATCGTAAAATGATGAATTAAATAGATAAATTATTTAACGTACATTATTCCTTCATTAAGTTAAATGAAGGATTTTTTTTCTGTTTTTCCGTTTCGATTTAACTAAATAGAATAAAAAGAATCAAAGTTTAAAATCACGATATGAAATGGTCCTATTTTAGTTTTGTCTTTGCTTTATTGTTGTTATTAAGCTTTGGTCATGCGCCTTTGAGGGTGAAAGTTGAAGTTGAGAATCTATCAGGCGAAACCTTTGAAGGTGGAACCCTGAAAATTCCAAAACTAAATAAGTCGTTTACGATTGATGACGAAAAAAATGTCGATATTTACCTAGAGAAAGGCGATTACAAATTTGTTTTTATTCCGAAAAATAAATCAGTTTCTGCGATTGTTTTTCATCCAAAAATAATTTCGAAATCAAACGATGTTGTAAAAATTCAAATTCACAAAAACAAAACGATGATAGATACCACTTTAGATAGTTCTAACGTAGAACAGAGAATTAAAGAAAAGAAAGCACGTTTTATTTCTTTTGGAATTAGTCCTATGTTCGATAAAGCGTTTTCTGAAAAGTACGGCGTTGAGTTTACAAATTTGGGATGTGTGATGACGGAAACCTTGATGGAGCAAACGTCTCAAAACAATAAGATCATAGGTGATTTTTTAACTAAAAAGTTCGGTAAAGACTGGAAAGCTGATTTACAAGCGCTTCCGTACGGTTTAGAAAGATAAAGAATTAAGATGGGCGAAAAATTGCCTTGTATCTCTTTTTCCTTTAACTTTGCACAAACCTAAATCTAATGAGTAAAAAGAATACCAAATACATCTTCGTTACAGGGGGTGTTACTTCTTCACTTGGTAAAGGAATTGTTTCCGCTTCACTTGGCCTACTTCTAAAATCCCGAGGATACAACGTCACTATTCAAAAATTAGATCCTTATATCAATATCGATCCAGGAACTTTAAATCCGTATGAGCATGGTGAATGTTATGTAACGGAAGATGGTGCCGAAACCGATTTAGACTTGGGACATTATGAGCGTTTTCTGAATTCGAAAACCTCGCAGAATAATAATGTGACTACGGGAAGAATCTATCAAACTGTAATCGAAAAAGAAAGAAAAGGAGACTTTTTGGGGAAAACTGTTCAGGTTATTCCGCATATCACCAACGAAATTAAAAGACGAATTAAAATTCTTGCGAAAGAAAATTACGATATCATTATCACAGAAATCGGTGGTACGGTGGGTGATATTGAATCGTTACCGTATATTGAATCGGTTCGTCAGTTGAAATGGGAATTGGGTGAAAATAACTCGATGGTTATCCATTTAACATTATTGCCGTATTTGGCCTCTAGTGGCGAGTTGAAAACAAAACCTTCACAACATTCTGTTCGTCAATTGATGGAAAGTGGAATTATGGCGGATGTTTTGGTTTGCCGTACAGAGCATAAAATTGCAAAAGACCTTCGTGCCAAATTGGCGCAATTTTGTAACGTTGGAATCGAAAACGTGATTGAATGTATGGATATGGACACGATTTATGAAGTTCCTATCTATCTTCAAAAGCAGAATTTCGACGATGTTGTGTTGAAAGAACTGGGTCTTAACAATGATAAAACAGCAGATCTTAGTGATTGGAAAACGTTTTTGAAAAAACACAAAAGCCCGAAAAAATCTGTAGAAATTGCATTGGTTGGAAAATATGTGAGTTTGCAAGATTCGTATAAATCAATTGCAGAAGCATTTATTCATGCAGGAGCAGATTTGGATACCGAAGTGAAAGTTCGTTGGGTGTATAGTGGAGATATTACGGCAGAAAACGTAGCTGAAACTTTTAAAGGAATTGACGGAATGTTAATTGCTCCAGGTTTTGGAGATCGTGGTATTGAAGGTAAAATCGAAGCCGCGAATTATGCAAGAACGAATAATATTCCGCTTTTAGGAATTTGTTTGGGAATGCAGATTATGACTATTGAATTTGCGCGCAATGTTTTAGGTTTAACAAAGGCCAATTCAATGGAATTTGATACATCAACTCCAGAACCAGTTATTTCATTAATGGAAGATCAGAAAAATGTGGTTGATAAAGGTGGAACGATGCGTTTGGGAGCTTGGAAATGTACATTGAAGCAAGGTTCGAAATTAGCAGAAATCTACGGAGCGAAGAATATTTCCGAAAGACATAGGCACCGTTACGAGTTCAATTCAGAGTTTAAAAACGATTTTGAAAAGAACGGTTTAGTTCCAACGGGAATCAACCCAGATACGGGACTTGTAGAAACGTTAGAATTGAAAGATCATCCGTTTTATGTTGGGGTGCAATACCATCCAGAATATAAAAGTACGGTACTTACGCCGCATCCGCTTTTCAAAGCGCTTATTAAGGCAGCAAGTTCAAAATAGAAACATAAAATCACCCAATTTTTGGGTGATTTTTATTTCACACCATTTCACAAAGGAATCCCAAAAAAAATCAGTAATTTTGTCCGCCTTTAATTCTATGCAAAATATTGGTATTGTTTTGATAGAGTTGAAGAATATCCATTTTTAAGAATTTAACAATGCAACAGAAATCCGGTCTTGACAAAAATCAGTTAATCAGTTTCGTTATTTTTTCGATTCTTTTGATTGCTTCGATGTTCTATTTTCAGAACAAGCAAATGAAAGAAGAGCAAGAGTTACAAGCTCAAAAAGCGAAAACAGAAAAGGTTACTGCTTCTAAAACTCCTGTGGCTCCCGCTGCGCAACTTAATGGAACAGTGCAACCCGCTGCTATCCAAAATGTAAACCTAAAAAATTCTGAATTGAATTTGGAGTTTTCAAGTTTAGGAGGTCAACTTTCTAAAGTTGAATTATCGCAATATAAAGCGTACGACGAAAAATCAGATAATGCTGATCTTCCATTAAACTTGATAGCGAATAATTCTTCTTCGTACGGATTTCAATTCAAAGATAAAGCTGGAAAGGTTATTAATACCAAAGATTTGGTGTTTACGCCAACGGTTGCTGGAAATGTTGTAACATTTACCCATTCTAATAATGGAGCGACAATTCAGTTTGTTTATACTTTACTTCCAAAATATACCGTTGATTTTAAAGTTAAGTCTCAAGGTTTAGCACAACTTACGAATTCACCAACATCGGATTTTGTTTGGGATTATAATGTTCGTAAGATGGAAAAAGGACGTTCTCAAGAACAGACGCATTCCGAGTTCTCGTACGCGTTCAATAATTATAAAGATTATGATTATGATGGACGAACGGATATGGATGAAACCAAGGAAACATTGAACTGGATTGGTGTAAAACAACAGTTTTTTGCATCGGTAATTGAAGCAAAAAATGGATTTACAAATAGTAAGGGGTTTCAAGAAAATGTTGATGCTGGAGAATATTTGAAGAAAATGAACTACAGTGGAAGTGTAGCACTTCACGGTGGCGAATTGAATCAGGATTTTACATGGTATTTTATGCCATTGGACTTACCTTTATTAAAAGAATACAATAAGAATTTTGACGAAATCCTTCCTTTAGGATGGTCATTTATTGGCGCGATGAACCGTTTGTTCTTCATTCCGATGTATAACCTAATTGCATCTTGGGGAATAACTGCCGGTTGGGTGATCTTCCTTATGACGATCATTGTAAAATTGATTTTATCGCCAGTAATGTTCAAGCAGCACAAGCTAAGTGCAATGATGCGTGTTATTCGTCCAGAAATTGATGAGGTAAACGAAAAATATAAGAATGCGGATCCGATGAAGAAGCAGCAAGAAACAATGGCTGTCTATCGAAAGGCGGGTGTGAACCAGTTCGCGGGATGTTTGCCGGCATTGCTTCAGATTCCTATTTTCTATGCCTTATTCCGTTTCTTCCCGAACTTTATTGATCTTCGTGGTAAGAGCTTCTGGTTTGCAAAAGACCTTACAGCATACGATGATTTGATTAAATTACCATTCCAAATTCCGTTTTTCGGATGGGATCACATCAGTATTTTTGCGGTAGCGTGTACGGCAGTAGTTCTTATCTATACGGTTATGACGACGGGGCAAATGCAGCAACCACAACAAGAAGGAATGCCTAATATGAAAGTGTTAATGTACATTTTCCCAATTACATTCTTCTTCTTCTTGAACTCTGCAGCGTCTGGTTTATCATGGTATTATTTCGTGTCGAACGCGATTAACATTATCATTATTCTCGTTATTAAATATTGGATTTTAGATGAAAAGAAAATTCATGCTCAGATCCAAGCCAATAAGGAAAAGCCGAAGAAAGAAGGTAAATTCCAAAAGAGAATGCGTGAAATGATGGAACAAGCTCAAGAGCAACAAAAAGCTGCTGAAAAAGCAAGAAACAAAAAATAAGAACAACGAGTAAAATTTGTTCAATATCATAAAATAAAAAAGTCCGAAACGAAGTTTCGGACTTTTTTATTCTGAATAATCTAAACGGAACGATTTCCGATGATGTACCGTTGGTCCGTATTTGTTTAAAGCTTCTCGATGTTGTTTTGTTGCATAACCCATATTTTTGTTCCAACCATATTCGGGAAATTCTTCATGAAGTTCAATAAGTAATTTGTCCCGATAGTTTTTTGCAAGAATAGAGGCGCATGCAATACTTAAATATTTAGAATCTCCTTTAATGATGCATTCGTGTGGAATAAAATTATACGGTTTGAATTTATTACCGTCCACCAAGATGAATTCAGGTCTTGTTTTTAGTTGATCCAATGCAAGGTGCATCGCATGAATACTTGCATTAAGGATATTATGCTCATCAATAAATGCTGGTGGAAGTTCTGCAATTGCGTATTCCTGAACATTGTCTTTGATGAATTGATCAAGATCATTTCGCATCTTAAATGTTAATTTTTTAGAATCATTAACAAACTCATTTTCAAAATTTGGATCTAAAATTACAGCCGCTGCAACTACAGGCCCGCAAAGACATCCTCTACCAACTTCGTCGCAACCTGCTTCAATGTAATTATCGGTGTGACTTTTTATTAAATTCATAATTCTATGATCTTAATATTGTTAAAAATTATAAGATGTGTAAATATAGTCGATTTTTTTGATTTTTTTAACAAATTATTTGTCTATTTTAACTTTAATCCACATATTTGTAACGAAAAATTTAATTTGATATGAAGAAACTAACATCAAGTGTTTTAGCTGTGGTGCTATCGTCGTCTTTTGTGATGATGAATGCACAAACAGATTCAACTAAAACTACTGAAATCGAGGGTGTAGTTGTTACAGCACTCGGTATCAAAAGAGAGAAAAGATCTCTTGGTTACGCAACCACAGAAGTAAAAGGAGATCAGGTTTCGCAAGTTCCTGTTGCAAACGTTTCTGATGCATTAGCAGGACAAGTTGCAGGTTTGAATATTACCCAATCTGGTACTATGGGTGGTTCTGCGAACATGGTGATTCGTGGTGTAAAATCTTTGACTTCAAGTAACCAAGCGTTAATTGTTGTTGATGGTACACCTATTAACAATGACACGTTTAACCAATCTGGAATTGGTCAAGGTGGAGGTGGTTACGATTACTCCAATGGTATGGCGGATATCAACCCGAACGACATCGAAAGTGTAAACGTATTGAAAGGTGCTGCTGCATCTGCACTTTACGGATCACGAGGGATGAACGGGGTTATCATGATTACTACTAAAAAAGGAAAGAGATCAAGAAAAATCGGTGTAGAGTTCAATAGTTCTGCAACCTACGGTTTTGTAGATCGTGAGACGTTACCAAAATACCAAAACCAATACGGTGGAGGTTATACGGGGGGTTCATTTTATGCTGGTGATATTAATGGGGACGGTGTAGAAGATAAAAACATTGTATATACTTACGATGATGCTTCTTTTGGTACGAAGTTCGACCCGAACATGATGGTATATAATTGGGATTCTCAATATCCTCAATTGCCAGGTTATTTAAAGCCTACGGCTTGGGTTGCTGGTAAGAACCCAAATTCTATTTGGAACACAGCTGCAACCTATCAAAACTCAGTTGCTTTTTCTGGAGGTAACGAAAGTGGAAAATTTAGATTAGGTTTTACAAACTTCTTGCAAGAAGGGGCTTTAGTTAACAGTAATATCAAGAGAAATACATTAGATTTCTCTGCGGATTATAACTTAACAGAAAAATTGAATGTTTTTGGTAGCTTAACTTACTCTAATACCAATGGAAAAGGAAGAGTGTATACAGGTTACGAAACGAGAAACCCAATGCAAGGTTTCAGACAATGGTGGAATCTTTCTGTTGATATGGATAAGCAAAGACAAGCGTATGACTTGACAGGGCAAAACATGACTTGGAACATTAAAGATTATGAGTCACAAGCAGTTGGTTATACGGATAACTTCTATTTTAACAGATACCAAAACTTCCAAACAGATAAAAGAAATCGTTATTTCGGAAACTTTGGTTTAAACTATAAGTTTACGGATTGGTTAAGTGCAATGGGGAGATATACTTTTGACTCTTTTGATGATTTAAGAGAAGAAAGAGTTGCGATTGGATCGTCTGACCAAGGTCGTTTAGCGAATGGAGGAAAAGGAGAGTATTATTTCTTACAACAAAAAGTGTATGAAATGAACTACGATGCCATCTTGAATATTGATAAAGATTTAAGTGACGATTTAAATTTAACTGGTAACATCGGTTTCAACTTAAGAAGAAACGGACGTTATGGAAACTCTGCAGTAACTAATGGTGGATTGAAAGTGCCAGGATTGTACTCAATCTCTAATACTGCTGAACCATTAACTGAAAATAACGTTACCGATTTTTACGGAAGAAAAAGTGTTGACGGGTTATTCGCACAGGCAAGTTTAGGATACAAAAATATGTTGTTCTTAGATGGTTCCGTAAGAAGAGACCGTTCATCAGCTTTACCTAAAGATAACAACACGTATTGGTATTACTCAGGATCTGCGAGTTTAGTGTTCTCAGAATTATTGAACAATAAAGATAAAATCAATTTTGGTAAGTTGAGATTCAACTACGCGAAAGTAGGTAACGATACAGGTGAATACAGATTGTATAATACCTATACATTAAACCCTGCATTCAACGGTTCATTTAATGCTACTTCACCTTCTACATCAAACAACCCATATTTGAAGCCTGAATTCATGACAGAAATGGAAGCAGGTTTAGAAATGGCTTTCTTCAAAAATAGAATTAGTTTCGATGTTTCTGTTTACAAACAAAAAACGGAAGACTTAATTACGCCTACGGATATTTCTGGAGCATCTGGATTTACAAGTATGTGGGTTAACGCTGGAGATATTGAAAACAAAGGTATTGAAGCAAGATTAACAGTTGTTCCAGTGAAAAACGAAAACTTCACTTGGGAATTAACTGGAAACTGGTCGAAAAACAAATCTAAAGTTACTCATATCTTCGGTGAAAGTACGTTCTTAGAATTCGGATCAATGTGGAATGTTACTACTGGTGCAATGCTAGGAGAATCTACAGGAACTTTGAGAGGAACGAACTATGTTTATCTTGATGGACAAAGAGTTGTAGGAGCTAATGGTAAATATTTAGTGAGCGACGATCCTCAAGAAGTAATTGGTGATGCGGTTCCAGATTGGAGAGGAAGTATTATGAATACATTGAAGTACAAAAACTTTAGCTTAAGCTTCTTGGTTGACTTCAAGAAAGGAGGTGATGTATATTCTCAAGATATGGCATTCGGACTTGCGACAGGTTTGTATCAAGAAACAGCAGGTGTTAACGATTTAGGGAATTTAAAAAGATTACCAATTGCTCAAGGTGGTGGTGTGATCTTGCCAGGTGTGAAAGCAGATGGTTCACCTAACGATATTCGTACACAGATGTCCAATTATACAAACGCATATGGTTTCTACGGAGGTCCAGAAGCAATGCATGTTTATGATGGTTCATTTGTGAAGTTGAGAAACGTAACGGTTTCTTATAGACTTCCGAAAGAGATGTTTGGAAATTCATTTATTGATAATATGACATTCTCATTAATTGGTAGAAATTTATGGATCATCCATAAAAATATGCCGTACTCAGATCCTGAAGCAACAATTGGAAATGGTAACTTAATGGGATTCCAAAACGGGGCGCACCCTTCATTTAGAGAAATTGGTGCTAGTATCAAAGTTGAATTTTAAAATTTAGAAACGAAATGAAAAAAATAATATTAGGATCCTTGATAGCATTGTCTATTACAGCTTGTACTGATCAAGATTATGCTAATCTTAATGAAGATCCAAAAAATCCGTCGGAAGTTCCAGGAAGTTTCCTTTTTACCAATGGAGTGAAAAGTTTATTCGACCAAATGGGAAATACCAATGTTAATGCTAATATCTTTAGATTAGTGGCGCAACAATGGACGGAAACACAGTATGTTGAAGAAACGAACTTTGATATTCGTAATAGAAGTATTCCTGATACGCACTGGAACAGAGTGTATATGAATGTTCTATACGATTTGAAAAAAGCAAAAGAATCGGTAAATGCGGATCATAATTTGCTAGAAGGTGAAAAGAAAAACCAAGCAGCCTATATTACAATTGTAGAAGTTTATACTTGGCAACAGTTGGTAGATTTATTTGGAAATATTCCGTACACAGAGGCATTAGCTGGAGTTGATGGGACGTTACCAAAATATGATGATGCTGCGACTATTTATAAAGACTTGTTAACGAAAGTTACAGCGGCTTATAATGATATCGATGCTTCAGCAGATGGTTTAGAAAATGATTTTATCTTCAATGGAGATCATTCAAAATGGAAAAAGTTAGCAGCTTCTTTACGTTTCAAATTGGCAATGAGAATTGCTGATGCTGATCCGGCTTTATCTAAAGCAGAAGCGGAAGCAGCAGTAGCAAAAGGGCTAATTGCTTCTAACCAAGATAACTTTACATTAGCGTACGAAGATAATACAACAAACGCGAACCCATTATATGCAGATTTGGTATTAAGTGGAAGACAAGATTTCTTACCATCGGATACGTTTGTAGATTATATGAATGATCTTGCAGATCCAAGAAGAGAGATTTTCTTTGACAATAATAAAACACCATATAAAGGTGGGGTTTATGGAGATTTCAATACGTATACAGAGTTCACACATATCGGCCCATTGTTCTTTACAAGAAACCTAAAAGGTGATTTGATGGACTTTTCTGAGATCTCATTCTTGTTGGCAGAAGCTAAAGAAAGAGGATATAATGTTCCATTAACAGCTGCGGCTTATTACACGCAAGGTGTTACAGCGAGTTTAGATTATTGGGGAGTTCCTGCAGCGGATATCGCAACGTATTTGGCGAGACCGGATGTTAACTATGCAACAGCGGCTGGGACATGGAAACAGAAAATTGGAAAACAATTCTGGATTGCGATGTATAACAGAGGTTTTGAAGCATGGTCTGTTTACAGAAAGTATGATGCACCTGCGCTTAAGCTTCCTGCAGCAACGCAAACTCCAATTCCTAAGAGATTTACGTACCCTGTAACAGAACGTAACTTGAACAAAACAAATTACGAGCAAGCAGCTACTGCGATTGGTGGTGATGAGCAGCAAACTAAATTGTTCTGGGATAAATTTTAATTAAACTTAAATTTTTTAAAATAGTAATAAAGCCGTTTTTAAACGGCTTTATTTTTTTATAACTACAGTCTTAAGTAGTATTTTTTTTAACAATTTTTAATATTTTTTTTTAATTCACAGTAATAAGTGATTGCTTATTACTGTATTTCAGATAAAATTGTAGATAAACTAGTAATTTATAATTGAAATTATTTTAAAACTAACTGGTTGTTAGTTTTTTTTACGTTTTATGAATTTTTTAACAAAATGTTTGGTTAATTTAACAGAATTATACATATTTGTAACGAAAAATTTAATTTGATATGAAGAAACTAACAACAAATGTTTTAGCTGTAGTGCTAACATCCGCTTTTGTGGTTGCCAATGCGCAAACAGATACAACTAAAACAAGAGATATCGATGAAGTTGTAGTAACTGCAATCGGTATTAAAAGAAAACCAAAAGAGATGTCTTACTCGGTAAGTAGAGTTAAAGACGAGGATCTTACAGCAACAAATGCAACTAACGCTGCATCAGTAATGATTGGTAAGGTTTCAGGTTTGAATGTTAATGTCGTTAATAATGGTGTTAACCCTTCAACAAGAGTTATTTTAAGGGGTTTTAGAAGTATTGGAGGAGACAACGAAGCTTTAGTAGTCGTTGATGGTTTTCCTGCTCCAAGAGGTGTTCTAGACAGAATTAACCCTGATGATATTCAGGAGGTTACTGTTCTTAAAGGGGCCAATGCATCCGCATTATATGGTTCCGATGCATCGAACGGGGTTATCGTTATTACAACGAAAAAAGGAAAATCTGACCGCTTAAAAGTGACCTTAAATTCGGCTGTAGAAGCAGAATCTGTTTCGTTTATGCCGAAGATGCAATCCGAATTTGGGGTTGGAGGTTTTCCTGACGGTACCTTATATCCTTTAGAAAACGTAAACTGGGGTCCTAGATACGATGGTAGTTTAGTTCCAGCTTCAGAAACGTATGATAATGGGGATGTTTGGATGGTTCCTTTCAGACCTATTAAGAATAATCACAAGAATTTCTTTGACACAGGAATGGGGTATCGTAATGGTATTACGGTTTCTAGTGGTGATAGAGATTCTAATATGTTATTCTCTGTGGACTTCTTTGATAAAGCAGGTATTGTTCCAAAAGATGAGTATAATAGAACTAACGTAAGATTGAAGGCTGGTAAAAGAGTTGGAAATCTTGAGTACAATGGTAACTTTTCATTCTTTACTTCAAAATCAGATGTAGTTCCTACAGCTGCAGGAAGACAAGGACGTCCTTTGTATTGGAATATTTTGAATACACCAATGCATATTCCATTATCTCAAATGAAAAATTGGAGAGATGGTTATTATACTAGAAATGAAGTTTCATACTACAGATTCTATGAAAATCCTTATTTCATCATTGACAACAACAGACAAACGTCTAAATTTAATGAATTTACATTCATTGGAG
Source organism: Kaistella sp. CFF1-2 (assembly GCF_059509915.1). Lineage (NCBI taxonomy): Bacteria > Pseudomonadati > Bacteroidota > Flavobacteriia > Flavobacteriales > Weeksellaceae > Kaistella > Kaistella sp. CFF1-2. The sequence goes on along the minus strand of NZ_JCAKLF010000002.1, from coordinate 76,605 downwards.
ATATGAAATATGATTTCAATGATTGGTTGTCTGCGAAATTAATTGTTGGTTACACTTTCAATAACCAAAGAGTAAAAACAAACTTGGGAGCGTTGCGATATGCTTTTGAATTAGAGCATACCTATTCAACAATGGATGAATATGGAGCATCAACTTCGACTTCCCAAACGACAACGGATAGATTCAATTCGGATTTCTTAATCAGTATGGATAAAGATATTTCGGAATCCTTCAATTTGAAAGCTAACGTTGGTTATAACGTAAGAATTGAAAACGCGAACTCTATTAACGTTTCAGGTTCTAACCTTATTATTCCAGATTTCTGGAATGTTTCTACAAGAACTGGTGAATTAGGAGGTGGAGAAAGTGAGTCTAAATATAGAAAAATTGGTTTCTATGGGGATGCAACAATCGGATTTAAAGATTTCTTATTCTTAAACGGATCTGTTAGAAATGACGTGAGTTCTGCTTTAAGTAAAGAGAATAGATCGTATTGGTATCCAGGTGGAGGTATCTCTTTCATCGCATCTAGTGCGTTTCCAGGAATGGTTACGGCTAAGGGACTTAGCTACATGAAACTAAGTGCTAACATTACAAGATCAGGTAAAGATACAGATCCGTACAGAATCAATGAAACATTTGGTACTGCTGCAGGCTTCCCACATGGTGCATTGCCAGGATTAACTCAAGGTAACGGTGCTACTGATCCAAACTTAAGTCCAGAATTTACCCTTTCTAAAGAAGTTGGCTTAGAATTAGGTTTCTTAAATAATAGAATCACAGCCAATCTTACTGCGTTTAGAACGAATACAACAAAACAAATTTTAGCATTTACAACTTCAGTTGCTTCTGGAGCGAATTCATATACTACCAATATTGGGGATATGATGAGTGAAGGTATTGAAGCGGATTTGAATTTAGGAATTATTAGAAAGCCAAAATTCACTTGGGATGTTGGATTTAACTATTCATACTACGGTTCAATGGTAGAAAACCTAATTGAAGGTGTAGATGAAGTAAGTTTAGGTGGTTATGCAGAGGCAGCTTATATTTATGCTGTTTTAGGAAGACCATTTACAATCATTAAAACAACACATTACGAGAGAGATCCTCAAGGAAGAGTAATTGTTGGTGATGATGGGGACCCTATTATTGCAAGTGGATTGAAAGATATGGGTAAAACAACTCCATCCTCTATTTATGGTCTTAATACAACAATCGGTTATAAAGGATTCAAATTGTATGTTGCTGCAGATTATAGAACAGGACATGTTTTCTACAATCAATTAGGAGATTTATTAGAATTTACAGGTTTGTCAGAGCATAGTGCTTCTTCTGGTAGAATGCCGTTTGTATTTCCTAACTCGTCATATTCAGATGGTAATGGAGGATTTATAGCGAATACTGATCGATTAACTTCTGGTGGAGGAAATGCATTCTGGGATGAGTATAACACTGTAAAAGAAAATTACGTTTCAGATGCCTCAGCAATAAAGATTAGAGAGATTTCATTATCCTACGATATGAATAAGAATTTAGTACAGAGCATGGGACTTACAGGACTTACTTTTGGAGTTTACGCAAGAAATCCATTTATGTTCTTACCTAAAACGAATGTATTATCAGATCCAGAATTTAACTTTACAACAGGAAATGCTATTGGTATTGGTAACCAAGCGCAGACGCCACCTACAAGAATTATTGGATTTAAATTAACTGCAAATTTTTAATATAATGAAAATGAAAAAATATATACTTAAATCAGTTTTTGCATTGCTTACACTCTCTGCAGTGGTAAGTTGTAAAGATGAGTTTTATGATGTTAATGAAAACCCGAATAATCCATCGGTGAGTAATCCGGGGTTAACATTACCTGTTGCTCAAGATCAATTAGTCAATCTTAATGCAACCACAATGACAATTGTTGGGCAGTATTTCATGTATAATTGGGCTACGCCATCAAACTGGTCTGCAAATCAGGATTTTACAAGATATCAGATTACGTCAACATTTCAAACTGGAATTTTTACGACATCGTATTTAAATGTATTCAAAAATTTAACATATGTTGAAAATTTCACAGATCCAGCTGGTGTAATTGATTATTCGTATTACAAAGGGATTTCATCAATCTTGAAAGCATACCAGTATCAACATTTGGTAGATACGTATGGTGATGTGCCTTATACGGAGGCTAATCAAAGACAAAATAATCTAACACCAAAATACGACAAAGCTGAAGACATTTATAAGGATCTTATCCTAAAAATGACAGAAGTTGTTCCAGCTTTAGATAACATGCCTTTAACAGCAGAAAATCCTGGTGCAAAAGACATTATTTTTGGTGGTGATGTTGTGAAGTGGCAAAAATTTGCAAACACTGTTAAATTAAGATTGTTGATGAGGTTAACCAATACCAAACAAGATTCTTTTATTAAAGACGAGATTGCAAAAATTACAGCTAACGGAAAAGGATTTATTACGGCTAACGTAAGTGTTGCTGGTGCAACTTTTTATTCAGATAATGTTGGTAAATTGAACCCTTTCTATGGATTGTTTAAGGCAGCGAGTACAGGAAATCAAACAGATAGAAATGACTTTACAGTAGCAACCGACACTGCTATTGATTTCTTTACTAATAATAATGATAAGAGATTGGCTAGATTGTATGCTCCTGCAAAAACAGGTGGTGCTTTCAAAGGTGCTCCTCAAAAAACAACTTTGCCAGGGGTAGGTTTTACATCTAACGATTTGTCTAAGGTTGGACCAGGTCTTATCAAGACTCCTACTCAAGATCAGCCATTAATGCTTTTGTCTGAAGCTTTATTCTTACAAGCTGAAGCAGTTCAAAGAGGATTCTTAGCTGGAAATGCAGAAGCTTTATACAACAAAGCGGTTCAAGAATCATTTACATTCCTTGGAGTTGAAAATGCAACAGTTGAAGCAAATACGTATTTAGCTCAAGCAATACAAAATGTAAACTTTGCGACGTCTACTGATAAGATTGAAGCAATCATTACGCAGAAATGGGCAGCTTTAAATGGTACGTCTTCAATTGAGTCTTGGTTTGAATATAACAGAACAGGTTTTCCTAAAGGATTGCCAATTCCAGCAGAATCTGGTAGAACAACAAGACCTTACAGATTGTTGATTCCTGTAAGTGAAGTTGCAACCAACTCTAATAATGTTCCAACACAAACGCCAGAAACAGCTTTCAATCAGAAAATCTTTTGGCAACGTTAATCTAATAGTCTAATTATTATGAAAAAAATAAGTATAAATATATTTCTAGTTTTATTTAGTCTTTTGACGCTAAGTTCTTGTTTACTTGAGGATGAAAAACTAGATTTTGGAAATGGTCCTATCGTGGTTCAGTTTCCTAAGAGTACTGCGGATGTTACATTCTTTGCAAATGGAAAAGTAAGAGATTACATTATTCCTGTGCAATATTTTGGGGGGAAAGGTCTTCCGTTAGATAAAGACGTTACTGCAACAATAGAAGTTGATCCTTCATCGGTTGCTAAAGACGGTGTAGAAGTAACTATCCCGAGTAAAGAAATTCATATTCCAGCGGGAAGTAACTCAGGAAACTTGTTGATCCAAGTCAACACAGCAAAACTGAGTACAACAAAAGCGATTCCTTTAGTGATTAAAATTAAAGAATCTTCTGAAACTGCATCTAACAATAGAGGTACAATGAATATTAACCTTACAGGTATTTGTGCTTCAGCTTTAGCAGGAAATTATTACTATACTAACACACCAACTAGAAACGTAACGGTAAAATCTGTTGATGCGGATTATGGCGACGGGTCTTATAGAATTAGTAGAGACAATGCTTTCGCATCTGACTATGGCTTTATTATCAGTGATGTTTGTGGAAAACTAACAGTAATTGATGCTGACCTTACAGGTATGGGTTATGCTGCTAGTGGTACTGGTACTGTAGATCCTGTTACAGGAACTATGGTGTTCAAGTATACTGTAAACAAACAGTTTACTGGTAGATCTATGACTTTGGTTAAAAAACCATAAAACTTTTTAGTTAAACTCTGAGGGCTGTATGATTTTCATGCAGCCCTTTTGTAATGGCTAGATTTGGTTTTTTTATTTTGTATCTTTGCAGGACAATATTTTCAGATGAATTCTAAAGAAATACTACAAAAAGAAATACAAAAATCCTTACTTAATCTGTATCAATTGCAAGATGTAGAGCTTGAGTTACAAAAAACAAAATCTGATTTTGAGGGTGATTTTACCGTGGTTACATTTCCGCTGGTGAAGCTTTTGAAGAAAAGTCCTGATGGGATTGCGACCGAATTGGGAAATGAACTATCAAATTCTGATTATATTGAAAGCTACAATATTGTTAAAGGCTTTTTGAATTTAAAATTAAAGGATTCTCTATTTGTAGAAACACTTTCTACCATTGTTGATAGGTTTGATGATATTCAACCTAAAAACGAAACAGTAATGGTGGAATATTCTTCTCCGAATACCAATAAACCGCTTCACTTAGGCCATATTCGTAACAATTTGTTAGGATTTTCCATTGCTTCCATTCTTCAGGAAGATGGATATAAGGTTATTAAAACCCAAATCATCAACGATCGTGGAATCCATATTTGTAAGTCTATGTTGGCTTGGCAAGAGTATGGAAACGGAGAAACTCCAGAATCTACAGGTTTGAAAGGTGATAAATTGGTAGGGAATTATTATGTAGAATTCGACAAAAATTATAAAAAAGAAATTGAAGACCTGAAAAGTCAAGGTATAGAAGAGGAGCAAGCGAAAAAGCAAGCACCTTCTATTTTGGACGCTCAGAATATGTTGTTAGATTGGGAAAAAGAAGATCAAACGGTTCGTGATTTATGGAACATGATGAACTCTTGGGTGTACGCTGGTTTCAACCAAACATATAATAGATTGGGGGTTCAATTTGATCAAGTTCAATACGAAAGTCAAACCTATATTCTAGGAAAAGATATTATTCAAGAAGGTTTGAATAAGAAGATTTTCTTCAAAAAAGACGATGGATCGGTTTGGGTAGATCTTACCGATGAAGGTTTAGATCAAAAATTATTGCTTCGTGGAGACGGAACTTCGGTGTATATGACTCAAGATTTGGGTACAGCAGTTGAGCGCTTCAAAGAGAATGATATCCAGAGATTGATTTATACCGTAGGAAACGAGCAAGATTACCATTTCCAAGTTTTATTTAAAATTTTAAAGAAATTGGGTTATCAATGGGCGGATCAACTATACCATTTGTCGTATGGAATGGTTGAGCTTCCACATGGTAAAATGAAGTCGCGTGAAGGGACAGTTGTAGATGCTGACGATTTAATGCAGGAAATGTATGAAACGGCAAAAATGAAGGCGCAAGAACTTGGAAAGCTTGAGAATCTGACTGACGAAGAGAAAGAAAAATCGTATGAAACGGTTGGTTTAGGAGCTTTGAAATATTTCATGTTGAAAGTAGATCCTAAGAAGAAAATGCTTTTCAATCCAGAAGAAAGTATCGATTTTAATGGTAATACAGGGCCTTTTATTCAATATACATACGCTCGAATTCAATCGCTTTTGGCAAGAGCGGAAGCTGGTTACGAAACATATTCTAAGGAAATAGTTCCAAATGAGTATGAGAAGGAACTGATTTCCGTTTTGTCCGAGTATAAAGATACTGTAGCGAGAGCAGCAGCAAGTTTGAGTCCGGCGCATGTAGCGAATTACGTTTATGATTTGGTGAAAACCTATAATGGATTTTATCAAAACAATCCAATTTTGAATAATGAAGATGAAAATGTGAAGAAATTCCGTTTGTTTTTGTCTGAATTAACTGGAAAAACGATTCAAAAATCCTTGAGATTACTAGGGATAGGAACAGTTAATAGAATGTAAAATACGAGCCTTCTTTGGAAGGCTTTTTAATTGATGAATACGATGAATAGTTTTGAAGATAATCATGTTGAATACCGTCGTCAATTGCAGGAGATTATTCAGCAATTGAAATCAGGGAATTCCAATATTCAACCGTTGGTTCATGATTTGGAATGGAGTGTGAAAAATGACCTTAATAGACTTGAAGTCATTGGAAAAGATGCGTTTGAAGATGAGATTGAAGAATTGATGAAGTTTCAGGAAGTTATCGATGCAATCAAAGCGAAATATGCGATGAATTTTCAAGTGGACACGGCTTCTTTCGATGATGTTGATGGCGATAGTGATGATGAAGATTTGTATTGGGAAGACGAAAATGAGTGGGACGACGATTTTGATGAAAAGGACTTACTAAAAGAAGAGTCTGAAGACGAATAATAGAAAATCTGAGAAAAATTTCTCAGATTTTTTTAATAAAAAAAACCATCTGAAAAATCAGATGGTTTGTAGACCCACAGGGATTCGAACCCCGACAGACGGTACCAAAAACCGGAGTGCTACCGTTACACCATGGGTCTGTCGTTTATTGTGGTGCAAATATACAACGTTTTTCTGTATTTGCAAGTCTTTTCTAAAAAATTATTGATAATTTTATCCCTCAATCATGGGCTTTATGCAAACAATAGACTTTAAAAATCTCAAAATAAAAGAATTACAACCTAATTCAGAATTCGAAAAAAAAGTACAAATTTTTATTAATTCGTGGTTTTCGGATATGGAAAAAGTAGAGGTTCAAACTTCGGGCTCGACAGGAACTCCCAAAATTTTCGAAATTGAGAAATCGAGAATGTTAGCTTCGGCAAAAAAGACCTGTGATTTTCTTGATTTGAAAGATGGTGATTCCGCTTTATTGTGTTTACCGGTTGAATACATTTCAGGGAAAATGATGGTGGTTCGTTCTATTTTGAGAAATTTAAAATTAACGATTTCAGATCCTTCAATAAAGCCATTAGAAAACCTAAAACAAGAAGTTGATTTCTGCGCTATGACGCCATTGCAAGTGGAAAATTCGCTGGACAAATTGCATTTGATTAAAAAGTTAATTATCGGTGGAGCTTCTGTTTCTACAAGTCTCAAATCTCAAATCTCAAATCTCAAATTGCAAAATCAAATTTTCGAAACTTACGGAATGTCAGAAACGCTTTCCCATATTGGTTTGCGACAAATTTTTCCAATTGAAGAAACGTATTTTAAATTGTTTGATGGCATTTCAATCTCAAAAGATGATCGTGGATGCTTAACAATCAATGCCCCAGAACTTAATTCTGAAGTCTTGCAAACCAATGATTTGGTTGAAATTATCAATGAAAATCAATTTCGGTTTTTAGGTCGAGTGGATAATGTCATCAATTCTGGTGGTGCAAAAATTTTCCCTGAAAAATTAGAAGCTTTGGTTAAAAAAGAAATTTCAAATGAAGTTGTTTTTTTAGGAACTCCAGATGAAACTTTAGGGCAGAAATTGGTATTAGTTGTTGAAATGAACCAAGAATCAAGAACCAAGAATCAAGATAATTTAAAATCTCAAATCTCAAATCTCAAATTCGAAAAATCCTTTCACAAGCCTAAAGAAATTCTTTTTGTGGATGAAATTCCAAGAACGCCTAATGGAAAGGTTAATAGGAGAGCACTTTTAAGTAAAATTATGAATTATGAATTATGAATTATGAATTATGAATTATGAATTATGAATTATGAATTACTTTTGCCTAACTTCTAACTTCTAACTTCTAACTTCTAACTTCTAACTTCTAACTTCTAACTTGTAACTTCAAAAATGAAAAACTTTACATCGGAAATACAATATAAAACCGCTCAAAGTAGTGGAGCTGGCGGACAGAACGTCAATAAAGTGGAGACCATGGTTTCAGCTAAATGGAACGTGTCTGCTTCTCAGTATTTTTCGGAGGAAGAAAAACTTTTGATTTTAGAAAAACTCAAGAATAAAATCAATTCGGAGGGATTTTTGCAACTGAGTTCGCAAGAATCGCGTTCGCAATTGGAGAACAAAGAAATCGTAACCGAAAAAATGCTTGTTTTAGTGGATAAAGCTCTTTTTATTCCAAAAAATCGAAAAGCAACAAAACCCACCAAAGGTTCCAAAGAAAAACGTTTGAATCAAAAAAAGCAACATTCTGAAAAGAAGGAAAATCGGAAATTTAGACTTTAGATACGAGACATGAGACGCAAGACTTTAGAATTAACAAATTTAGTAAAAGTCTCAAATCTCAGATCTTTTACTCTCAAGTCTAATCCCTATCTTTGCAAAAACAAATTTCAAAAATGAGCAATAGACCAATTTCAGAATTTCTTGAAAAGTACTATTTACACTTTAACGCAGCTGCACTTGTAGACGCGTCTAAAGGTTATGTTGCCCACCTAAAAGATGGCGGGAAAATGATGATTACTCTTGCTGGTGCAATGTCAACGGCAGAAATGGGTAAAATTCTTGCGGACATGATTCGTCAAGGTAAAGTGGATATTATTTCTTGTACAGGTGCCAACTTGGAGGAAGATGTAATGAATCTTGTTGCACATTCGCATTATAAAAGAGTTCCTAACTACCGTGATTTAACGCCGGAGCAGGAGAGAGAACTTTTAGATCAGCACTATAACCGTGTTACCGATACATGTATTCCAGAAGAGGAGGCTTTCAGAAGATTGCAAACGCATTTGGAAGATGTTTGGCATGCAGCCGAAGAAAAAGGCGAAAGATATTTCCCACACGAATTCTTATATCAAGTGGTGAATTCTGGAGTTCTAGAACAATATTACGAAATCGACCCTAAAGATTCTTGGATTGTAGCGGCGGCGGAGAAAAACTTGCCAATCGTTTGTCCAGGATGGGAAGATTCTACCACAGGAAACATCTTTACATCTAACGTTATCAAAGGAAATCTTAATGTTCACACCGTAAAATCAGGTATTGAATATATGATTTACTTAACGGAGTGGTATCGTGCAAATTCAGGTGGAAAAGGCGTTGGATTTTTCCAAATTGGAGGAGGTATCGCTGGAGATTTCCCAATTTGCGTTGTTCCGATGATGTACCAAGATCTGGAGTGGGAAGACGTACCTTTCTGGTCATATTTCTGTCAGATTTCAGATTCTACAACATCTTACGGATCGTATTCTGGAGCTGTTCCTAACGAGAAAATCACTTGGGGGAAATTGGATATCGATACACCAAAATACATCGTGGAATCAGATGCAACTATTTGCGCACCATTGATGTTTACATACATTTTGGAGAATTCTTAATTCGGAAATCAAAATATAGAAATTGCTCAACCTTGTGTTGGGCATTTTTTTTTGGGCGTGCCCCTCGCCAAAGCTTTCCAGCCGCTGAGGTCGGGCTGCTTTGGGCTCCGCTTCGCTTCGGTGCTTCGCACTGCTCCCTTCGGTCGCACCCGCCGCATCCCTCACGCGACTTTTTCGTTATTATTTCACGTCAGTTCGAGTAGTGTTTGCAAAACTCGTATCGAGAACTTCTTGTCAAAAACTTCTCGATACGCTTCGCTACTCGAAGTGACGGCGATTTAGAATATAGATTCATCTCTACATATTTTTTTGCTCAAGTCAGTTCGAGTGAAATTCTGAAAGAATTTTGTATCGAGAACTTTTGAAATAACTCCAAAAGATGTCAAAACAACAATCAATCATCCAACGAATTAATCAAAACATAGTATTTAATACCCAACAAAACCTTTTCAAATTTGGTTAGTTTCAAAGGATCTTTCTTCGCGAATTTGGGTAAAACGACTCGAGTAATTTTATTCAGAAATTTAAAAAATGTCTTTTTCATAGTTTATTTTTTACATTATTTCACAAATCGTCTTGTAAAACGATTCGAATCAAAAGCCAAAGTTATGACATAACTAATAATAAATCCTAAAATAGCAATCGATAGTATCTTTACCGTTGTTGGGAGCGTATTCAAATCTAAAAATACATCCGTTAGTATTTGAACGATAATAAAATGCGAAAGGAAAATTCCAAATGTTGCCGCCGAAACCTTTTTAATTAGGGCTGATGGTTCTATATTCAATTTTTGAAAAACGATGAACAAAGCAAAAGTCATCATAGCGACATTGATGCTGCAGAAATACCAAACTTGTTCAAGATTAGCAACATCAGAGGGAGAATATTTTTGGATCAATATGAATCCCGACATGGTTATTGCGAAGCCAACTATAAATGTAGGAATAGCGATGCTTAACGTCTTTTTCCAAGACCAGTTCACAGGATATTTTAGAAGATAATACGCTAAAATAATATACCCTAAAAACCCAGAAAAATAATAGAACGTCCCGAATTCATTCCAATTACTCACTCCCCAAATCCCATTATTTCCCCAATTTCCTGGAAAGCCAAGTGCTGGAGCTAGCATTTTTATATACGGAATAAACAAAGAAACAATCCAAAAGCTTAAGAATATTTTGAGGTCTTTTTTGCTCGCATGATTAATCCAAACACCGAATATAGGAATGATTAAATACAATCCAAGGAGCATATAAATGTACCATAAAGGCGTTGTATCGTAATTAAAATTGAAAACCGCAGTGAATATTTTGGTTAATGTGGCTTTAATTGTAAAATTATTCATGTCAATTAACGCGCTATTACTGGTTTTAATGAAATTTAGATATATGTAAAAACAGATTGGAAGTATAATCTACCAAAAAATCAACGGAACCACTATTCTTTTGATTCTTTTTTTGTAAAATGTAGCTAAATCGGTGGTTACTGGAAAAAGCAAAATCCCTGACATCATCGCAAATAGAGGAACACAAGCGCGAACAAGGCTTCCCCAGAAAACACCTGTCACAAACGTTGAACTTCCATCAAAAGTTCCTACAAAAGCATCGCAACTATGTGAAATGAGAACCATAAAGCAAGCTAAAATTCGTAAAAGATCAATCCAGGGTAGGTATTCTCTTTTTGCCGTGTTTTCCATTTTTAAATGATGTTGATTTGAGGGAACAAACTAGGGAAAAAATGGTAGAATTTATGCTGGTTTGCAATTTATTTAAATAAAAAAAACTTCTACAACATTGTAGAAGTTCGTGTTAAAATTTAAAAATAGAGAGTTACGTTATCTAAGATCCGCTTTTACAAGCTTTTCTCCTTCTTTAATTTCGATAATTTTCATCAGAAAATCACTATGGGTAATTCTGTAATGTTCTCTACGATAATAGTTGATCGTTCTTCCGGAATTACCATCGAATTGAGACCCGTTATACCGATCATTATATCCGGTTTCATTCCAAGGAAGGGTTCCCACGAGTATGTATTTTCCGGGCTTCATCTCGGGAAACGTAAAGTCGCCAACTTTATTTGTAACGCAGGTTAATCGATTTTCGTAAGCTTTGGAATCCATGTAAACTATCTTGTTCTTCTTTACTTTTTCTTTTTTTCGTTTCAGATCATACCATTCGGCATAATATGCTGTGTAAGGGAAAAGTTCTACCGTAATTTGATTTGCATAAATTTTGTCTGCAAAAGGATTTTTAAAACCCAAAGGATCTCTCCGTTTCGTAAATGCTTTTCCCTTCAAGGTTGTGGTGCCTTTTGCTAATGCATTTCGTGCTTCAGCCTCATCAAATTTGAGCGATGGAAAAATCTTTTCTCCGGAAGCGTAATCGTCTTCTTGGTATTGCGAATATGAATGAAGAGAAAGTCCGATCGCCAATAGGAACAGTATTTTTTGTATCGACCTTTTTATATGTAAATATTCCATGAATCTTTTTTTTAAATTGAACTTAATTTGCTAGAGGAATATTGAAAGATCCGTTTTCAACGGTCATTGTACTAAGAACTTGTGATGCTTGACCAACCACCATAATTCCTGAAAAACTTCCTTTAATATTGGATGAAGAAATCTCATCTATTTTAAATGAAAATTCATCGTTCCAAGTTGTTCCTCTAGATGCTGTATGATTTTTTTGTTGGTTGTTTTCTAGCATCTCGTTATGGACAGCCAAAATGGAATACGGTGTGTTATCATCTAAAGAATACGATCCAGCGGGTACTTTCTGGGCATCTGTCAAAATTGTAATCATCAAATTCGTATTATCGTGCTTACCGATTATTTCAAGATAATTACTGTTATCTACCCATCGAGCTCTCACATTCGTATAAACAACTTCTTTTCCATTTATGGTCGCTTTTAATATTCCGCTTCCGCCACCTGCATTGTCATCATCGCTACCATTACTGCAGCTTGCAAACGTGAAAGCTACTAATGCAAAAAGGAAAACCAGAATTGTGTTCGTTCTACTTTTCATACCTGTTTTTTTTATAATTTATCTTAAATGTTGCGTTACTTCGGATTTTCCTTCTTCAATTTCTATTATTCGCATGACTCTAGAATGTTGCTGTAAAGTGTAGTTTTCGTCGGTATAATAGTTGACCATTCGTCCCGAATTTCCATCAAATTGACTTCCGTTGTAATATCTTTTTGAAACGCCTTCTTTCCAGGGAATTATGGTAAATAAAATATATTTTCCTGGTTTCATGTTGGGGAATTCAAATACTCCTTTTTCGTTTGTTACTGCGGTTAATTTGTATTTGTACGCTTCGGTATCCATGTATACAATCTTATTTTTTCTTAGATTTTCTTTTTTCTTTTTCAGATTGTACCATTCGTCAAAATAAGGCGTGTAAGGAAATAGCTCCACCGTAACGTTGATGCCAATAAGAGAGGGAGCACCTATTACCCATTGCTTGCTTTTACCTGGTGTCGCTTTTGTTATTGCTTTTCCCTTTAATGTGGTCGTACCTTTTGCTAAACCGATTCTTGCTGCTTCGGCATCAAATTTCTGAGTTGGAAAAATCTTTTCTTCAACTCTGTTTTGTGCGTTGGTTATTAGAACTCCAAATAAAAACAGGAGAAGTGTCGATAGGTATTTCATATCATTGACCTTAAAATTAATACTACAAAGTTAGAGTCGATATATACCTTATACAATACCAATGATTAGGGTTTTTCACCCTCCTAATGTTAGGGTATTCTGCTAGATCATTTTATTCTGAACGAGAAGCATTAGTAATTCGGAGGTGTTTTTTACATCGAATTTTTGGAGAAGATTTTTTCTGTAGGTGTCCACAGTAAAGCGGCTAAGGAAAAGCTCATCGGCAATAATCGCCGTTGTTTTTCCTTGGGCTAGAAGTTCGATAAGTTGTTTTTCTCTCTTGGTGATTGATGGGAATTCACTTTTAGAAGTTTCGAACATCAATTTTCGGATTTCGTCATTCAAAATCATTTTTCCTTTAGCAGCTTCTTCGATTCCGTCTAAAATTTCTTCCGAGGGAGCACTTTTCAGAATAAAGCCAGAAGCGCCGTTTTGTAACATCGTATTAATCGTACTTTGTTCTGCCTGATTGCTAAAACCAATGATGATTGTATCTGGACTTAACGTTTTTATTTCTTTGCAAAAATCAACTCCATTTCCATCTGGCAAAACGATATCAAGAAGAATAATGTCTATTTTTTGATTTTGAAAGGCTTCAATCACCGATTTTCCATTGAAGAAACTGATTACTTCATACTTGTTTACCGACTGCAAAAGAGATTTCAAACCATCAACAACAATAGGATGATCATCTACAATCGCAATGATTTTCTGGTTTTCAGACATACACTTCTATATTTATTGTGGTTCCTTGATTGATTGCGCTATCAATGTCAATTTTTCCGTTGAGGTAGGTAACGCGATTTTTTACATTTTCTAAACCAATTCCTTTGGAAATAGTTTTTTTAGAAGGATCAAATCCTTTACCATTATCTTCAATCGTGATGAAAAAAGTTTTTTCGTTTTGGATGCATTGGATCAACACGTGTTTGGCTTCACCGTGTTTAATCGCGTTTATCAAAAGCTCTTGAACAATACGATAAATGTTAACTTGTGAATTGAGTTCCATATTCGCATCAAAATCGTTCGTTTGCAACTCAACTTTTGTGTCTTGAGTCGTTAAAGAATGTTGAAGATCGACCAACGCAATCTTCAAACCGGAACGAACAAGGGTTTCGGGCATCATGTTTCTAGAAATTCGTCTCAATTCATCGATCGATTTTTCGAGTTGATGAATGGTTTCATCCAAAACAGGGTTTGTTTTTGGATTTTGTTGCCCCGATAATTTTATTTTGATTCCAGATAAAGTTCCGCCCAAACCATCATGAAGGTCTCTCGCAATACGTTGTCTTTCGGTTTCTTCGCCTTCCATCATTGCTTTTACAAGTTGTAATTTTTTCTCTTGTTGTATTTCCTTGAGTTCGAATTTTGAGTTTCGCTTATGATTTCGATACAATAGGCCAACAAAAATTAGAGCTAAACAGAAAACGCAAATTCCAATTCCGAGTAACCAATTAAGTAGATTTTGATTTTTTTGTTTTAGAAGAGCTTCTTTTTTTTCGGATTCTAATTGAAGTATTTTTTTCTCTTTTACCGTATTATTAAATTTTAATTCCGTTTTTGCGATTTCCTCTTTCAGGTTTTTAGCGTACATGGTATCGCGAATGGTACTGTATTTTTTTTGCCATAAATAAGCATTTTTGTAATCATTCAACTTTTCATACGTATTCGAAAATTCATAGCTGAACATCGCTTGTTCTTCGGTGAAATCATATACCTTATTGTTATACGTTTTTTTTAACGCATCTAAAGCATTGTTGTATTGGTTGAGTTCTGTATAGACTTTGTATAATTGATATTGCAAACTGTTTTTCTGGATTGTATTTCCTAGATTTTCCGCGATTTGTATTCCTTCTTTTAAAATTTCTGCCGCTTTTTCGTTTTGATTAGTCGTTCGATAATACAAACTTTTATTAAGTAAATTATCCAAATGAATATCAGAAAGTGGGCGTTTTTGCAATAGTTGGTCCGTCTGGTCAATAATTACTTTTGCTTGTTTCGACTGTTTTAAAAAGCAAAGGGTTCGGGCTCGATAAATTTTTGCAACAAGAAGTCGATCCAAATCAACCTTAGTATTTTCAAGAATTTCTTCGGCTTTTTGCAGCTTTTCTTCAGCTTGTTTGTACAGTAATTGATTCATCAGTACCATACCGATATCGGTGTAATAAATTCCTACTAAATCATGAGCATTCGCTTTTTCCGCAAGTGGAATCGCTTTGTTCTGTATAGTCTCCATCATTCCTTTTTCATTGTTTTTCAATTGCAAAAGAATCCCGTAACTTCTCCAAGCTCTAGCTCGAAATTTATATGACTCCGTCGTATTGAACTTTGAAAACATTTTTTCGCTTTCAAGAAACTTCTTACTTGCTTTTTCTGGATTAACATCAAACAAATAATTGGCTTCGTAGAATGCAGAAACTGCCTTTAAATAGGAATTTGTCCCAACGGTTTTGTCGCCTTGAAGTAGATATTGTTTTGATTTTATACTGTCGGAATAGCTCCAATGATCAGATAGTAAAAAAGCAATGCGCGTTTTTACACTATCGGATTTTGAGGTTTTAAGCAGCGTTGTAAGGCTGTCAACTTGTTTTTTATTTGGTATATGTTGTGCGTTGGATAGGGTTGATAACAACAAAAAGAAATACAGTAAAAACAACTTCATCTTTTGGCTAAATATATAATTTTCAAATATCATCATTTTATTAGATATGAAAAATACCTAAAAATAGGAGGTTCTATTGAATATGTTAATCTCATGGCGAAAAATTATTGAAAAAGAAAAGTTTTTCAGAAATTTGCAAGATGCATCCACGAGAACTGAAAATCGAAGATTTTACTTACGATTTGCCCAACGAAAAAATAGCGTACAATCCTGCCAATCCTAGAGATTCTTCCAAATTATTGGTGTATAAAAACGGTGAAGTTTCACAGGATATTTACCAACATATTTCGTCGTACTTACCGAAAGATTCTGTTTTGGTTTTCAATGATACGAAAGTGATTAAGTCACGCATCTTTTTTCAGAACGAAACGGGCGCTACTATTGAAGTTTTCTGTTTGGAACCTTACGGCGAAAATGTGAACTATGAAGCGTGTTTTCAGAAGCAAGGTTCTGTTTTGTGGACATGTCTTATTGGAAAAGTAGCGAAATGGCGAGCGCCACATCTTACAAAAAAACTTCAAGTCAATGGAGTAGAAGTAGAACTTTCAGCAGAAATTGTTGAAAAGCTACCCGATTCCTATGTGGTGAAATTAGCATGGACGCCCGAGGAATTACCTTTTGCAGACGTTGTCGATGCCGCTGGAGTAACACCACTTCCACCATACATCAAACGAATTGCCGATAAAACCGATGAAGAAACCTATCAGACGGTTTATTCCGAACATGATGGTTCTGTAGCCGCTCCAACCGCTGGTTTACATTTCACAAAACGTATTTTAGATGATCTTTCTGAAAATGGAATTTCAACTTTGTTTACAACGCTACACGTTGGTGCAGGAACGTTCAAACCGGTGAAAACAGAGACGATGGAAGATCATATTATGCATTCGGAATGTATGAATATTACATTGGAGTTTCTAGAAAATTTACTTTCTAAAGTTATTCAACCCATTATTCCTGTTGGAACAACATCCATGAGAACGGTGGAAAGTATCTATTGGATGGGAAATAAAATTGCTCACGATCCTACTATTTCCGTTGAAAAATTAAAAGTTACGCAATGGGAACCGTATGAAACTAAAGATTTAGTTTCTGCAGAAAATGCTCTTAAAGCCTTTATTAATTGGCTAAAAATGAATAACCAAACCCATGTTTCTGTGGAAACGGAAATTATTATAGCGCCTTCTTATCAGTTTAAAATAGCGAAAGGGTTGGTGACTAATTTCCATCAGCCACAATCGACTTTATTGTTGTTGGTTTCGGCTTTGATAGGCGATAAGTGGAAAGAAATTTACGAATATGCTTTTCAAAATGATTTCCGATTTTTAAGTTACGGCGACGGAAGTTTGTTGTTGCCAAGTTAAATTGCGTATTTTTAAAAGATGAATCAGCAATTTAAAGATCAAGTTTTCGAAATTATCCAAATGATTCCGGAAGGTCGCGTGACTACGTATGGCGCGATTGCAAAAGCCGTTGGTTTCCCAAATCATTCTCGACATGTGGGAAATGCGCTTCGAAACTATGCTGTTGATTTTCCTGCACATCGTGTTTGTGGTGCTTGTGGCTATATTACGGCTTCTTGTCTAGATAAATTTATTGTGAAACTCAACCAAGAAGGTGTTGAAGTGAAAGGCAATAAGATTCAGAATTTCAAAACCATTTTCTGGGATCCGACTGAAGAGATTGAACTTTAATTCGTCATTTTTACCATTCAGGTTTTAAAATTTACCATTCAGAATTATTTTTTAGCATTGGCTTCGTTCACAGATATTGCAATGGCTTACGCTCCCGATTACAAAGATATGATTCAGCAAATGTTAGTTTCGCCGTATTCTGCAAAAACAGATTTGAAAGATTTGAATACACTTCCAAAGTTAATTATCAGAAGTAATAAAGACGAAAGCTTCTTTTTCGAGCAAGGGAAAGTTGTTTTTGATAACGCTAGCGAACCGAAGAAAATGCTTGAAGTAAGCGGAGGTCACATCGGTGGAATGAAAAGTAATACACAAGAAATTTTGAAAGCAATTGATATGATGTAAGAGAAGTTCCAGCGGCGGCTTCGCCGCCGCTGGAACTTATTCAAACCACATTATATATGATTTTCGCGGAGCCGAAGGCTCCGCGCAATTTCTTTTAAAACAATTTTATTGAAACTAAGTAGTTATTCATTTTTATTCATTTCTTTAATCATGCCTAACGAGAAATAACCAATAATCACAATGGCAATGACAATGCAAATCCACATGAACAAAGGTGTTTGCCAGAATTCCTTTTCGGAAGCTGGTTTAGCCGTTTTTTGAACTTCTTCTACATTAGAAACGGTCAAACTAGGATAGTTCTGATTAAAATTAATTCCTGATTGCGCCAAATCATAACTAGGAACCGAAAATTGAGGATTAATTTGTAACGTATAAGTTTCATTGGCTTTTACATCAGCTAAAATACTTATCGGATTTTGTAGAATTGTAATCTTCTTAATGTCAAGCTCTGGATTATCTTGATTATCAATTTCGATTACAAAGGAATCTGCGAATAAATCGGACAAATCAAATTGGTTTTTCAATTTAGAGTTAAGTTCAAAATGACTAAGAACTTCCTCGTAAGATTCGATACTTTTTTTGAGGTTTCTCGTTTTGTTTACCAAGATTTTAGCATCTCGAAGATAAAAATTGGGCGACGCGATTTCGAAACCAATTCCGTCTATTGCTTGCGGTTTTTTGAAGGAAATTTCAATTCTTGTTTGCTTGTTTTTAGTGTCGTGGACGATTTTCTGTTCAAAATTATCTAAAGAAATTTTTGCATTCGAAACAGAATGGTTTCTTTCTAAACTCGCATTTAAAACATTTATCGGAAGTGAATTTTTATCTATAAAATCGAATTTTAGAAATCGGTAATTGTTTAATGGAAAGCTAAAACTTCGATCGACTGACGTTTTCCCAGATTCATTTAATTGAGAAACCGTTTGGTTATTGACCAATCCAAACCATTCTTTTCCATCATTACTCCCGCTGATATTGTATTTTTTATCAACTTCTGTATTGGCTATTTTTAAAGTAAGTTCGTTCAGTTGAAGTCCATTTTCATTCGAAATAACAACGGACGTCATTACATTAGGAATGGCAGTTTTCGACTGTATTGTTAAGTTTTCTGTTGTCGAATTTGATGATTTTCCATCAAACAAAACATAGGGAACTTCTTTATTTTTTGCATCAAAAATTCTAACATGGTTGACGTTGTTTTCCATTGCAGAAACAACATCAGGCGAGAACTCTATTTTATGCAATCCGTTTTGGGAAGCACTGCTAATTTTGCCTTGAAAGTTTTGAGCAAATGAAATTTGGAGCGCAAAAAATATGAGTATAAGACTAACTAATTTCTTCATCAGTATTGTTTTTTGGTTCATCAACAACCAGTTTTTTTATCTTCTGATACACAAAAGAAATGATTAATATTAAAACACCAAGCAGAATAAATGCTATAATTTTCCCTGTTTCTGAAACGTTTTTGATGTCGTAAACAAACAGTTTCACAATGGTAAGTCCGAGCAAGGATAATGCAATAATTCGAAGTGTTTTGTTCTGTTTTTTTATTCCTAAAATCAGAAAAACGAAAGATAAAAGTCCCCACAGAATTGGATAACCTATCTTGATAATTTGTTCTTTTGCAACATTATAGTGATCTCTAAGATACAAGTCTTTATCATAGTCAAAACGATGTTCGTTTCCTTTCAAAATTGGGAATCTCTTTGCCAATTCTGCTTTGTTTATAATATCGTTGTTTAGTAATAAACCGTGGATCATTACTTCATTACTCAAAATGTAAACAACACAAAACGCAAATATCCAAGGCGTAATTTTATTTTCTAAAACGAAGAAAAGGTGCTCATTGGTTCTGTTTTTCACAAGAACGTAAAGGAAATAGCCCACGCATAACAAAAGCAAATAATGAATGTAATACGCTGACTTTCCGCTAAAGTTAAGATTTTGATTTTCTAAAATCTCGTTGTAAGGTAATTGGTAAACAAATACAATGTACAAGGCGATGTTAATCGTCGCTAATGCAATAGCAATAACAACTCCTGCCGCTTTTTTGTTTTTTAACAAGAAAAAGATGAGGATTGCACTAAAAACGGAATGATACAATATTGGGTACGCTAACGCCGAGTAATAGTTGGGAATATATTCCATTGACTGATACGAAACTTCAAAAATGCCCACGAAATAAGCAACAATAACGGAAGCTACTAAAGCAATGTTTCCATATATTTTTGGATCTATTGTTAAGAAATAGAATTTGGTTGATGTTTTTTCTTTTTTCAACAAATAATAGGTCGCGACCAAAGAGGCTACTGCAACCAATCCGGTGATGAAAATTTTGTTCAATAAAGGTTTTAAATCTTTCACTTCGTAAAGCGAGTAAGCTTGTCCCCAATCGATTAACAAACTGGATATCATTAATATTTGAACGATAATTCCGCCAACTTTGAATGTTGGAATTTTTGATTTTTGAGATAACCAAAGCAATAAAACGGCTTCGGTAGCCCAGAAAAGAGTAATATAGTTTCCGTTGAATTGGAATGGTATTGTGAGTGTGATGAACGTAAGCGCTAAGCCCAAAAGGAAATAGATTGCATTCTTATTAATTCCGAATTTTCTGTAGAGAACAATCGCAAAAACTAAGTTGTACAAGGCTAATGCAATCGTGAAAACACCTTTTAGTTCTGGTTTCCAATTTTCAATAATCGTTGCTCCCATCCCAAAATAAAAGAAGGTATTGGTAAGCATAATGAAATATTCCAACTTGGTGAAACTTCCTTTGTTTCGGATGTTGTTAATCACCGTTGCAATGCTAAATATCAAATAGAATAGGGTTGCAAAGAAAAAAGCGCCTTTATATGGCAATCGATCGCTTGAAAATTCATATCCAAACCATGATGAATAAAGAATGCATGTGAAAATAAATGCGAGAAGCGTGACAATACTCCATTTTTTGAAATACGCAATAATGAGCATTCCAATATTTAAAATCGCAATGTATGTCATGAGAACTTTGTAGTTACCTTCTCCTGAACTTACCATAAATGGAACCGCAAATCCGCCAATTAATGAAAGTATGGCAAGTTCTTTTCGGTTATACGATATGGAAACAAATGCACCAAAAATGGTGATGACAACCATGATAATAAACGCAACGGTTTGGTTAAAAAGTTTGTAATCGTGGTACGCAATCCCAATGGTGAGATAAAAAATACTGATGGCTCCGGCGACAAAAACAGAACTAAATGCAGCGTAGTTTTTTCGTAATCGATGGGCTATTCCCATAACGATGGATCCCGCTAAAATTCCGATTCCAACTCGAGCCGGTTCGTTTATCCAATCTTTGTCAATCGCGTATTTTACAAAGAAACTGATACCCAAAACCAATATTAAAATACCAATTTTATTGATAAGGTTTTCTCCAATGAATTTCTCGATATCTGGATTTTTCTCGCGGAAGTTTTCCATCCACGATTTCTTAGGGATTTTTGGAATAAGAGGTTCGTAAGGTTTTGTTGTTTCGAAAACAATTTCTTTTTTCGCCTTTATAGGACTGTAATTTGAAGAAAATGCCGCTGTAGTAACTGGTTTTTCCACTTCAACGGTTTCTACTTTTTTGATCTCTTCTATATGAGTTTCAGTAGGGACGATAACTTCTTTTTCAATCGGAATTTCTTCTTTCTCTACTATTGGAACTTCGGCTGTTACAGGTTTTTCTATTGGTGCTTCTTGGCTTAACTCCGAAGGTTGATTTTTTTCAATCGTGATCGGTTTAGATGCTAATTGCTTTTTTAAATCGTCAATTTTACTTTCAAGATTTTTAAATTGGTCTTGATTTTCGGCGCTTAATTTTTTTTGTTTTTTAAAAATTAGAAAGGCAAATAATAGTATTGCCAGAAGTAGTGTGATCTCCATTCTTTGCGTTTATGCAAAACAAATATAGAGAAAAAAAACTCGAAGCAACCTTGAATTTAAGTTGTAGAAATAGCGAAAAGCTTGATGTAAAAAACAAAATCGTTTTCAAAGCCTTGGCTCTGAAAACGATTTTTAAATTTTGAAAAACCTTTAGGTTTCGCTATTTATTTCTTCAACTGCTCGTAACTTCTCGCGATAAACTCGTTCAAATCTTTTCCTTTCAACAAGTTTTGAGATAGTTTTGCTAAATCCAAAGCATATTTAATTTTAGCATTTTTAGATTCAGAATCCTCCGATTTCAACAATTCCGAAGCAAAATCTGAGTTGGAATTCACCACCAAATTATACATCTCTGGGAAGTTCCCCATTCCGAACATTCCACCGCCGCCCGTCGCTTGCATGTCTTTCATACGACGCATAAATTCGGGTTGTGTAATTACGAAAGGCGCATCATCACTTGCTAAATCTTCTAACTGAACTGTGAATTTTTGATCATTAACCGCCGCTTCGATATCTTTTTTCAACGATTCTTTTTCGGTTTCGTTCAATTTAGAGATGATTGGTTCATCTTTTTTAATCAAATTATTCAAATGATCGGCATCAACGCGAGCAAAAGTAATGTTGTCTTTCGAAGATTCTAATTTCTGAATAACGTGCGGAACTATTGGCGAATCCAATAACAGAACTTCATAACCTTTGTCTTTCGCCGCTTGAATATAGCTGTATTGCTCATCAATATTGGTTGCGTAAAGAATCACCAACTTTCCATCTTTGTCCGTTTGATTTGGTTTGATTTTTTCTTCCAATTCATTCCATAAAAAGAATTTATTGTCGGTTGTTGGGTACATCGCAAATTTGTCCGATTTCTCGTAGAATTTGTCTTCCGTAATCATTCCGTATTCGATAACGACTTTAATATCATTCCATTTTTGTTCGTAATCTTCACGGTTTTCATTGATTAACGAAACCATTTTATCCGCTACTTTTTTCGTGATATACGACGAAATTTTCTTCACCGCTCCATCCGCTTGTAAATACGAACGAGAAACGTTCAACGGGATATCTGGAGAATCAATCACACCACGAAGAAGCATCAAGAAATCTGGAACAATTCCTTTCACTTCATCGGTCACGAAAACTTGATTTTGGTATAATTGAATTTTATCTTTTTCGATATTTAGATTGTTACCCAATTTTGGAAAGAACAAAATCCCTGTTAAGTTAAACGGATAATCCACATTCAAATGAATATTGAAAAGTGGCTCTTCAAACTGCATTGGATACAATTCGTGGTAGAATTTCACATAATCTTCCTTCGATAAATCACTTGGTGCAATCGTCCAAGCTGGATGCGGATTGTTGATGATATTATCGATTTCCACTTTCTCTAGTTCTGTTCCTTCGGGAGCATCTGCTGGCAAAGGAAGCGTTTCCGTTTTTGTTCCGAATTTAATAGGAACAGGCATGAATTTATTGTATTTTTCCAATAATTCACGGATTTTTCCTTCTTCTAAAAACTCAGTTGAATCTTCTGCGATATGCAAAATAATATCCGTTCCTCTTTCTGTTTTTGAACTTTCTTCTAAAGTAAATTCTGGACTTCCATCACAAATCCAATGAACCGCTGGTGCGTCTTTGTACGATTTTGTAATGATTTCTACTTGGTCTGCCACCATAAAAGCAGAGTAGAATCCAAGTCCGAAATGTCCTATAATTCCTGAATCCTTAGCTGAATCTTTATATTTTTCTAAAAACTCTTCCGCACCCGAAAATGCTACTTGGTTGATGTATTTTTCAACTTCTTCAGCGGTCATCCCCAAACCTTGGTCAGAAATGGTTAGCGTTTTCTTTTCTTTATCGATTTTAACTTCAATTTTTGGAGTCCCATATTCAACTTTGGCTTCTCCGATTGAGGTTAGATGTTTTAATTTTAAAGTAGCGTCCGTTGCATTCGAAATTAATTCTCTCAAGAAAATTTCGTGGTCGCTGTACAAGAATTTTTTAATTAGTGGAAAAATATTCTCCACACTTACATTAATATTTCCTTTAGTCATAGTATTTTGTATTGTTTATTTTATTTTTTTGAAGTTGCAATAAATGAAGTTTTGTTCTGTATCAAAAGGAGTTTTATGATTTTCAGTAAAACATTCTATTTTTTCAAATTGATCTTTCAAAAGATTCTCTAAACCTTCTTCGTTGTATTGAGTGATTTCCAATCCGCTACATTTTAAAGGTCCGTCTTTTGAAAATGTACTGATTATCAAGTTTCCATCAAGATTTGAATTTAATAAGTCCACATATTTTTGAATATCATTTTTATCAGTCAAGAAGTGGAAAGTAGCTCTATCATGCCAAATGTCGTAGTTTTCAACGGGTTGAAACTCGGTGATATCCGAAACAATCCAACTAATTTTTTCTGCAGATTTTCCTAATCTTTCTTTCGCATTTTCTAAAACTTTTTTAGAAATATTCAGAACACTAATGTTTTCAAACCCTTCATCCAAAAGTGCTTGAACAAAGCTTCCATCGCCACCGCCAACATCTAGTATTTTAGCTGATTTATCTGCATTTAAAGATTTTATCAAACGAAGAGAAGTTGCATATTCGTCCTGAGTCCAGCTCATTTGATCTGGCGTTTTTGTTTCGTACACATTTTCCCAATGTTCCTTTGTATTCATAAAACTTCTTTCCTTCTATTGCTCAAAAAAAATACCACTCAGCCGAAAGTGACAGAATGGCATTTTTGTTCGTTTTTTAGTGAAGTTTTTAGTTCCAGCGGCGGCTTCGCCGCCGCTGGAACTCTTTTTTAAGATAGAATAATTTCCTTTTGCGCAGCCGAACGCTGCGCAAAAGGAAATTCAAAAAAATCGGCGGAGCCTTTGGCTCCGCCGATTCAATATTTCAAAAGAAAAAGCTTATTTCTTGTTCGCAATTTCCTCTTTAATTTTATTTTCAAGCTCTTCCGCTAACTCAGGGTTGTCTTTCAAAACTTCCTTCACAGCATCACGACCCTGACCTAATTTAGTCTCCTCATAGCTAAACCAAGAACCACTTTTCTTCACGATTCCCATTTCAACAGCTTGATCTAGGATTTCTCCTGTTTTTGAAACACCTTCACCATACATAATGTCAAATTCCGCCATTTTGAAAGGAGGAGCAACTTTGTTCTTCACGATTTTTACTTTCACACGAGAACCAACCGCTTCGTCACCATTTTTAATTGGTGCAGAAGCTTTTCTGATGTCAATTCTTACAGAAGCGTAGAATTTAAGGGCGTTACCACCTGTTGTTGTTTCAGGATTTCCGAACATCACACCGATTTTTTCTCTCAACTGGTTGATGAAAATTACGGTACATTTCGTTCTTGAAATGGTCGCTGTCAATTTTCTCAAAGCTTGAGACATCAATCTTGCGTGCAATCCCATTTTAGAATCACCCATTTCACCTTCGATTTCCGCTTTTGGAGTTAAAGCTGCAACCGAGTCAATTACAACGATGTCAATTGCTCCAGAACGGATCAAATTATCTGCAATTTCTAAAGCTTGCTCACCGTTATCAGGCTGAGAAATAATTAAATTTTCTAAATCAATTCCTAATTTAGCGGCATAAGTTCTATCAAAAGCGTGCTCCGCATCGATGAAAGCTGCGATACCGCCTTGTTTTTGAGCTTCTGCAATCGCATGAAGCGTTAAAGTTGTTTTACCAGAAGATTCAGGTCCGTAGATTTCAATCACTCTTCCTTTCGGGTAACCGCCTACACCTAAAGCCAAATCCAATCCCAAAGATCCCGAAGGAATAACTTCGATGGTATGGTCAATAGAATCTTCTCCTAACGTCATCACGGTTCCTTTTCCGTAGGTTTTATCTAGTTTTTCTAGTACTAAGGCTAGTGCTTTTTTCTTATCGTCTGCGTTGCTCATTCTAAAATTTATTTTGTCAAAAATACGGAAATAATTTCTGAAAAGTTGCTACGTTTTGTAGCAATTATTGCTAATGATTTCATTTTCACTTCGCTGCCAAAATTGGACTTTTTTAAAGAAGTCTTGCTGCATTTTTATGAATATTAATCATCCATGCACATTTCTTGGAGCAATTTTCAAGTAGTCGTCCAAAACTTTTTCTTGGGCATCGCCACCAATTTTTATCTGTTTTTCGAGTGAATTAAACTTTTGAAACCATCGATTTCTAAAACGAATCATGTTTGCAAATGCATTGGGAAATTTCACTTTTGTAATTTTCAAACGTTCATTCACTTCTTTATCCAACAAAAACCAATTCATGGAAGCATGAAGATTCCTCAATGTTTTACGTTGGAAATGATATTTTAAAAAAGTGGCTTCAAGATTTTCATCTAAAAGTGATTGCGCTAACAAAACCGAATCTTCATCTGATGACGGTTGTATGGAAGTCCATAAATAAAAGGATTCTGTAGCTTCTTTTTTTGTGTTGGGTAAAAGGTTTTCTGGAATTCCGATGAGGTAACCAATGTATTTCCAAAGCATAAAATGTCCTTTTTCTTCCTCTTCGGAAATATGCATTTCCATTTTTTTAAGTCCATGTAAAAACACGAGTGAAAATCCAATATACGTGGCAACCATATCCCAAGTGTTGATAGGAAGCCCGTATTTTTCAGTGTCCCAATTTTTTGATTTTTCTAAAATCATCAAACGAGAATAGGAATGAATTAATCGGGTTTTTATCGCCATTTCATACCCTTTTTGATGAGGTTGAAGTGCATTTGCTCTTGTAACATTCACCCAAAAATTCAACGTATCCGCTAAACGTTTTACTGCGCCTTTTTTCAGCGCACCTGTATGAATTAATGGTTTGGTAAGATATGCATTATCGTAACCGCCCATCAACGTATAATCTCGAAGGACAATCAATGAATTTAATCCTGATCTTCGGCATAATCCGGCTCCGCTTTCAATTAAATTCCAATCGACCCAAGTTGGAACTTCCTGCGTTTGCTGGAAAAGTTTTTTGACGCTTTCTGGAATGTTTGAATCCGTAAAATCAACACCGTTTTTGATGTAGTTTTCTATTTCAGAAGTTGCTTCTTTAAAGGATTTTTTGAAATAAACGTCTTTCACAACTTCATCACCCAAGTCGTCGCAACGATGATAATTTGGAGCAAATTCTTCAAAATTATTGAAGTTTAAATCTGCACCGCTCCATTGCTGTAATTGTTTACCATTTCCTTTCGTCCAAAAGTCTAGAAAATGCTGTGCGTCTTGATATGTTGGTTTCAATTGAGAAAATTCCATAGTTTAAAGGTACTCAATTTACTCATTGAGAGTTTAAACGTGGTGAAAAATCATCGTTTTTTAGTCTTCAAATTCTTCAAAAGGAATCTTTAACTGAACTGAAATTTGCTTTTGTTCGGATGTATTTAAATTTGACACAGAAAGCCCTAAAAGCCGAATCGGTTTATCAAAAGGGCGATCTTCCCAAAGCTTTAGAGCGGTTTTAAAATATTTTTCAAATCCAAAAAAGAAAATTTCTTGTGTGAAACTTCGGGTGTAAAGACTAAAGTCGTTGTATTTTATTTTTAAGGTAAGCGTTTTTCCCTGAACATCGTTTTTAGAAAGGCGTTCATGGAGTTCCGAACTTAAAGATTTAAGTTTTTCGTTAATTCCATCTTGATCAAAAATATCGTCCCAAAATGTACGTTCTACACCGACACTTTTTCGTGTACGATCGGGTTTTACTTCACTGTTATGAATTCCACGAACGGCGTAATAATAGTACTTTCCAGATTTTCCGAACCAATATTCCAATTGCTCAAGGCTTTTCGATTTTAAATCGGCTCCATTGAAAATTTGAAGGTTATGCATTTTGGTTGCCGTAACTTTTCCGATTCCGAAAAACCGTTCAATAGGAAGTTTTTCAAGAAAATCATGCATTTTGTCGGGGTGAATGGTTTTCTGTCCATTTGGCTTGTTGACATCGGATGCAATTTTCGCTAAAAATTTATTGATCGAAATTCCTGCGGAAGCCGTTAAACCGGTTCTGTCAAAGATTTTTTTCCGAATTTCTTTCGCAATTTGATTCGCCGACGAAATATCCATTTTATTTTCTGTGACATCCAAATAGGCTTCATCTAAAGATAAAGGTTCCACTAAATCAGTGTACTCGTGAAAAATTTCATGAATCTGTTTGGAAACCTCTTTGTATCGACCAAATCTTGGTTTTACAAAAATCAATTGCGGACATTTTTCTTTTGCAATTTTACTAGACATTGCGGATCGAACTCCGTATTTTCGAGCTTCGTAACTCGCAGCTGCAACCACGCCACGATGCCCACCACCAACGGCAATAGGAAGACCTTTTAGTTCTGGATGATCGTGCTGTTCTACCGAAGCGTAGAACGCGTCCATATCCACGTGGATTATTTTTCTTTGGGAAGGTTGCATTAGAAAAGTAAAATTAGCAGTTTCCTTGAAATCAACAAAAAAAGCGCATCAATTTGACACGCTTTCTATTTTAATTCTATCGTTTTACGAATAGTTTTTAACCAAACCTTTTACAAGTCCAATAACGTTCGGCATGGCTTTTTTAGCGGCATTCAGAACTTCTTCATGGGAAACAGCGAATGAAATTTCTGGTCCACCCAAATCTGTAATCACCGAAACTCCAAAACAATCCATGCCTTGATGTTTTGCAACAATCACTTCGGGAACGGTGCTCATGCCAACGGCGTCTCCGCCAATTGCACGAATCATCCCGTACTCCGCAGGTGTTTCGAAAGTTGGACCTTGAAGCGCAACATAAACACCTTTATGAACCGATAGATTTTGTTCTTTAGCAACTTCTTCAGCAATAGAAATCATTTTTTGGCTGTACGGCTCGCTCATATCGACAAAACGTGGACCCAATTCGTCGATATTTTTGCCTCTCAATGGGTGTTCTGGCATCATGTTGATATGATCTGAAATAATCATCACATCACCAACATTAAAGTTTTTATTGACGCCACCAGAAGCGTTGGAAACAATCAGATTTTTAATTCCAAGCAAATGGAAAACACGGAACGGAAAAACTACGGTTTGAATGTCGTGTCCTTCATAATAATGGAACCGGCCGCTCATCATCAATACTTTTTTTCCTTCAAGAATTCCGTAAATCAAACTTCCACCATGTCCAACAACCGTTGTTTGAGGGAAATTCGGAATTTCATGATATTCTAAAGTGTGAATTGCTTCTACTTCATCTTTCAAAGCGCCCAAACCAGATCCTAAAACAATAGCAAAATCAGGCGTGTCCTGAATGATATTTTGGATGAATTCGGCGGTTTCTTTAATTCTTTCTAACATAATCCAATACAATTTGGTTAAACTCTTGTTGCTTATCGATACTCACGTTAATTGGCCAATAATACACCAACTCTCTAAGATAATCAAACGTTTTCAGGCGTACATAATCTTTCTCCGTCGTAAGAATCAGTTTGTATTCACCTAATTTTTTGTACTCAGCAAGGATGTTTTTGATATCTGCATCACTGAAATTATGATGATCTTTAAATTTTAAATGTTTTACTTTCTGAGAGAATTTAGCTAAATGCTGAACTAACGGTTTTGGATTTGCAATTCCTGTAATAAGTAGAATATCGTAATAGGCAAGGTTGTTATCGGGTAATTTTTTATTGACAGAAAAAATGTTTTCGTCATATCGAATCGACGAAAAAAAGACTTTTTGATTGTAAGCCGGCTTAATTCTAGAGACAAAATATTGTTTTTTCTCTTCGGTAAGATCACTCGGGCATTTAGAAACCATAATGATTTGGGCTCTACCAGCGCCACTACGACTTTCACGCAAATCTCCAGCTGGCAAGACGAAATCTTTAAAATAAGGATCGTTGTAATCCGTCATCAAAATATTGAATCCAGGTCTGATTGCTCTGTGCTGATAGGCATCATCCAAAACCAACACATCCAAATCCATATCCGAAATCACTTTTTCGGCTCCTGGAACTCGCTGTTCGGAAACGGCGATTACAAAACGATTTTTGAAACGTTCAAAAAGCTGCATCGCTTCATCACCAACAATTTTATAATTGCTTTCATAATTGGTGATTCCGTAACCTTTGGTCACTCTTCCGTAACCGCGAGACAAAACTCCAGTACGATAATGTTTGGACAAAAGATCCGCCAAATACATTACCATAGGCGATTTTCCCGATCCACCAACGGAAAGATTCCCAACGTTGATGATCGGTGTTTTAAATTTTTTCGACTTAAAGATCCCTAGATTATAAAAGACATTCCGTATGGATGTTGCCAAATGATAACCTAAGGAAAAGGGGTAGAGATACCATCTTTTCATAGACTGCAAAAATACTTTATTTTAGTTATTAAAAAAATCTCAAAAAGAAGAAGTTCGTCAGTTTTTTAGGATCATTTATTTATCTTTTACTGAGTGTTTTTAGATTTTAAAATATTTCTTGGAAAAATTCTTGGTTTCGTTGATGAAATTGCGAAATTTGAATAAACCTTTCTATTGATGGATAAAATTTCTATATTTTATTCTGAAAGTGCAAATAAAATCTAATAAATGAAAATGTACTTATGTTAAATACGGAAGAACTGATCCGAGAAACGCAGCGAATATTTCAAGAAAAGTTTCATCAAAACGCCGATAAAATTGTTTTGTCACCGGGCAGAATTAATCTAATCGGTGAACATATTGATTATAATGATGGTTATGTTTTACCTGCTGCGATTGATAAATATATTTGTTTTGCCGCTTGCTCAAATGATTTGAATTCGATTCGGGTTTTTGCTGCTGATATTGATGAATTTCGAGAATTTGATGTGAATGCTCCAATTCAGAAAAGTGAAAATTTATGGGAAAATTATTTTCTTGGTGTTATTGATCAAGCACTACAAACCAAAGACGAATTGGTCGGACTGGATATTGTCTTTTCAAGTAATCTACCGATTGGAGCTGGACTTTCATCTTCTGCGGCATTAAGTTGCGGTTTTGCAGCTTTGATGAACGATTATTCCCAATTACATTGGTCCAAAAAGGAAATCGCCTTAAAATGTCAATGGACAGAACACGAGTATGTAGGGGTAAAATGTGGAATTATGGATCAATTTGCGTCTGTTTTTGGGAAAGAAAATTCAGCGTTGCTACTTGATTGTCTAACGACGGAGATTCAATATTATCCAACAAATTTCGGGGATTATAGTTTGGTTTTGTTTGATTCGTGTGTGAAACATTCGCTCGTTGCTTCAGAATATAATCAAAGAAGAAATGAAGTGAAAGAAGGTTTTGATTTACTTAAAAAGCTTTATCCCAATTTGCAAACTTTTCGAGATTTGGATTTGGAAATGATTCAGAATAATGAAATTGATTTATCTGAGATTCAGAAAAAGCGATTGCAGTTTATTGTTAAAGAAATAGAGCGGACTTTAAAAGCCGTTCAATTTTTAGAAAACGAAAAGTTTAAAGAGTTTGGCGAGTTGCTTTCTCAAACCCATGAAGGCTTATCCAAAGAATATGAAGTAAGTTGCAAAGAGTTGGATTTTCTTGTGGGCGAAGCTTTGAAAAGCGAAAATGTTTTGGGAAGTCGAATGATGGGCGGAGGCTTTGGTGGGTGTTCCATCAACCTAATTAAATCAAATAAAATTGAGGAAATAAGCTCTGTCTTGAAAGAGCGCTATCTTCAAAAATTCGGAATTGAATTGAAAATTCATCCCATTCAGATTTTCAATGGAACTCAAATTTTAGAAAATCATGACAGAATTTAATATCAATAAACATCCACATAGACGCTACAATCCCTTGTTAGACGAGTGGGTTTTGGTTTCGCCACAACGTACTCAAAGGCCATGGCAAGGGCAACAGGAAAAAACGGAGCAAACCTCATTACCCGAATACGATCCGTCGTGTTATTTGTGTCCTGGAAATAAGCGTTCTAATGGAGAGATTAATGAAAACTACAGTCAAACCTATGTTTTTGATAATGATTTTCCAGCTTTAGGTCGAGAAGAAGTTTTATTTGAAAATTCTAAAAATCAACTTTTTCAAACCGCACCGGAACAAGGTGTAAATCGTGTCATTTGTTTTTCACCAAAACATAATTTAACCTTACCAGAATTAGAGGTTTCAGAAATTACGGGAGTTATTCACTTGTGGAAAAGTCAATATGAAGAATTGGGTGCAAAACCAAATATCAACCACGTACAAATTTTCGAAAACAAAGGAGCAGTGATGGGTTGCAGTAATCCGCATCCGCATTGTCAAATTTGGGCGCAATCGAGTATTCCGACTTTAGTTTCTAAAACTCAAGAGCAGTTAGAAAATTATTTTCAAAAGCATCAAAAGTCTCTACTTGAAGAGTATGTAGCGCAAGAATTGGAAAAAAAAGAGCGAGTGGTTTTGGAAAATCTAGATTTTGTTGCTTTAGTTCCGTTTTGGGCGACTTGGCCTTATGAAACGATGATCTTACCCCAAAAGAAAAAGATAAATTTATCGGAACTTTCCGATTCTGAAATCCTTTCCTATGCCGAAATTTTAAAGAAACTAACAATCAAATATGATAATTTGTTTGAAATTTCATTTCCGTATTCTGCTGGTATTCATCAAGCGCCTACTGATGGATTGGCGCATCCAGAATGGCATTTTCAGCATCACTTTTATCCTCCCTTACTACGTTCTGCCGAAGTTAAAAAATTTATGGTTGGTTATGAGATGCTGGCTGAGCCGCAACGAGATATTACTCCCGAACAGAGTGCAGAAATTTTACGAAATCTTTCGGATGTTCACTATAAATCCGTTAACTAAAATAAAAATAACCACCTGGACTTCAAGTGGTTATTTTGTTTTCTGTGGAGTTGGAGGGATTCGAACCCTCGTCCAAACAGGCAATACATAAGACTTCTACATGCTTATTCTACTATTGGTTTTCGACGTAAGGCAGAGAGTAGACACCCAACATTACGCTTAACTTCTAAAATTTTCGTCTTTTGGTCGAAGTTCCCAAAAGCTTATTTCCGCATTTCCATGCCCCGAACTCGGACGTCGCAGAACCGAACTTCCGCGGGACATCTTGTTTCCCTACTATACTTCAGGAAAAATGTTAATCCTACTAAACTTCAGATTAAGCAGCAAGAGCATACTCTTCGTTGCCAGTTAAAATTTGCAGCAAGGGATTAAAGAGATCGCGCTACGGTTCTCTGCATGCTTACTTACCCATTGTTCCTGCTGTCGAAACCAGTCAACCCCAGTTATAGATAAGCCCGCAAAGGTATGAAAATTCCGTTCCAAAAGTCAAATTCTCATTGGTTTTTTTGTTTTTGGGCAGCATTTCCGGCTTTCACTACTCGCTTTTTTCAATAATTAGGATTTGCGGCGGCAGAGCCGAAGCAACTCCGAATTCCCGAAAAAGAGCTCGATCAAACCGTTCAATCCGGGCTGCGTAAAATTCTCCGAAAATAAAGTATCTTTCATTAAATAATATAGAAATAAACAATGAAGCATCGTAATAAAGTCATTATTATATTGCTTTTCTTAGTCATTAGTAATGCAGTCGGATTTTGGGCGTATTACCAACAAATGTGGATTTCCGACATTTTAAAACGTGTAGAAACTGTAGAGTTTAGTGAAACAATGAAAAGGAAATCGACTTTGATGGAATGGATTATTAATGGTGTTGTAGTTCTAGATTTGGCTTGTATAGGGATTTTGATTTATCTTTTCATGCGTTACTTAATCAGAAAAAATAATAATAATTAAAAGTTAGAGTATGGCAACCTTGACATTGAGGGTTTTAAGTAAATCACATACTGATTTACTTAAAAGTGTTAAAGCATACGAAGATAAATCTGAATGGCAAATTACTCAAAACCGATTTGTCGCGTTTTTTGATATTTTAGGGTTTAAAGATTTGGTTTTAAGAAGTACCCATGAAGAAATATTCAATCGTTTGTCTAGTATTTCGGATTTAAGAAAAGAAATCAATCCTAAAGTTACTGATAAAGATTTTTCTATTGAAAGTAAACCAATTGAGATAGTTACTTTTTCCGATTCTATAATTGTTTTTTCAAAAAATGATTCCTTAGATACATTTAAGGTCTTTCTTGAGTCAGTAAATTGGGTTTTTGCAAGAATAATTGAAAGCGAGCAACCTTTGAAGGGAGCTTTTGCTCATGGAAAAGTGAGTGTTGATATTGGCAAACAAATATATTTTGGACAGGCATTAATTGATTCTTTTCAACTACAAGAAGACGTTGATTACTTTGGAGCAATTGCACATAATTCAATTGATAAGTATATTGTCGATAATGGAGTCGAATTTCATAAAAATCTATTGTTTGAATTTGCAACGCCTCTTAAATCTGGAAAAATTAGACACCTTAATCTTAATTATTTTCAATTTATAGTGTATGAAAGTCATAATCTGATGTATCAGTACTTTGAAAAATTTAAGCTTTCTTCTTCTGGGAAACCAAGGAAGTATCTAGAAAACACATTAAATTTTTACAATGAATATTTAAAGACTATTGAAAAATGAATAAACTAAAAAACTATATCGCAGGACAGTGGGTGGAAGGTAACGGAGCAGGAATTCCGTTGTATAACGCTGTTAATGGCGAAGTGGTCGCAATTTCAGATACCGAAGGATTGAACTTCGAACAAGCTTTAGAATATGGTAGAACTTTAGGCTACAAAAACCTTTCATCAATGACGTTTTATGACAGAGGTCAGATGTTGAAGAAAGTGGCGCTTTACCTTTTAGAAAGAAAGAAAAAATACTACGAACTTTCCTACAAAACGGGAGCTACTCATGTAGATTCTTGGGTAGATATCGAAGGCGGTTTCGGAACGTTTTTTACCTATTCAGGTTTAGCAAAAAGAATGTTGCCGAATACCACATTTTGGGTTGATGGCGATGTACAAAAGATTTCCGCAAACGGGACGCATTTAGGAGCACATATTTTAACACCGTCAGAAGGGGTTTCAGTTCAAATTAACGCTTATAATTTTCCAGTTTGGGGAATGTTGGAAAAACTGTCAACTTCATTATTGGCGGGAGTTCCGAGTGTAGTAAAACCTTCACCTTTTGGTTCGTATTTAACGTACGAGGTTTTCAAAGATATGATTGAAAGTGGTTTTCTTCCCGAAGGAGCCATTCAGTTAGTTTGCGGTGAGCCAGGAAATATTTTAGACTACATTCAAGATGGCGATTCTGTTTTATTTACAGGTTCTGCAGGAACAGGTAGAAAACTAAAATCACTTCCAAATATTGCTGGTGGAGCCGTTCGTTTTAATATGGAAGCCGATTCTCTGAATGCGTCAATTTTAGGATTAGAAGCAAAACCAGGAACTCCAGAATTCGATTTATTCATTAAGGAAGTTCGCAACGAAATGACGACAAAAGCGGGACAAAAATGTACTGCAATTCGTAGAATTATCGTTCCTGAACATTTGGTAGGTGATGTACAAAATGCTTTGTCAAAAGCTTTAGACCAAGTAAAAATTGGAAATCCACTTTCTCGTGAAACTCGCATGGGTTCTTTGGTTGGAAAGCAACAGTATGATGAGGTTCAAAGAAAAATAGATATTTTAAAATCAGAAACGGAACTTATTTATGACGGAAAACAAGAATTAATAGATGCTTCGTTTGATTCGGGAGCGTTTATGACACCGAAATTATTCTTAAATGATTCTCCGTTTACCAAAAATATTTCTCACGATGTTGAAGCTTTCGGTCCAGTTTCTACGATTATGCCGTATAAAGATGCGGAGGAAGCTGCTGCATTGGCAAAACGCGGAAAAGGAAGTTTGGTTTCATCCATCATTTCTCACGACGAAAAATTCATTGCCGAAACGGCTTGGAAAATCGCTTCTCAACATGGTAGAATTTTCGTTCTGAACAGAGATAATGCTAAAGAAAGCACAGGTCACGGTTCGCCGCTACCAACCTTGATGCACGGCGGTCCTGGTAGAGCGGGAGGAGGCGAAGAAATGGGCGGCTTGAATGGTCTTCATTTCTTTCTTCAAAAAACGGCAATTCAAGGTTCACCAGATGTTTTAACGGCGATAACAAAAGTGTATACACAAGGTGCAGAGAAAAAATATTCCGACAAACATCCTTTCCAAAAATTCTTTGAAGAAGTTGAAGTTGGTGATTCTTTGGAAACTGCAGGAAGAACGGTTACTGAAACGGATATCGTTAATTTCTCTAATGTTTCTTGGGACCATTTTTATGCACATACCGATGCAACTTCGCTTTCGGGAACTATTTTCGATGAGAAAGTGGCGCATGGCTATTTCATTCTTTCGGCGGCGGCCGGATTGTTCGTTTCAGGCAAAAAAGGTCCTGTTATCGCCAATTACGGCTTAGAGGAATGTTCGTTCTTTAAGCCAGTTTATGCGGGAGACACGATTACCGTTTATTTAACCGCGAAAGAGAAAATCAATAGAGGTGTTAAAGGTAGAAATATTCCATCTGGTGTTGTAAAATGGTTGGTGGAAGTGGTTAATCAGCGTGATGAGGTGGTTTGTGTAGCTACAATTTTAACTTTAGTTGCAAAAAAATCTCCATTTATGGATTTAAATGTAAAAGCAATTGAGAAAAAATTGAATGCTTTAACGGAAAATTCTGACAAAAATTTCGGAAATATGTCTCCACAATTAATGGTGGAGCATTTGGAAGAAGTAGTTAGAAATGGTTTTGGTGATTTGAAAGCTGAGGATTTCCCAGAAATTCCTATAGAACATTTAGAAAAATTGCAAGATTGGTTGTACACAACCAAAGAAATTCAGCTAGGTGCAAAATATCCTTTGCTGAAAGAAGGGGAAGAACTTCAACCGAAATATAAGAGTCTGGATGAAGCTAAAACAAAATTACTCGAAGGCTTGAAAGAATTTTTAGTTTATTACCGAGAAAATCCAAGAGCAGAACATTTTCATCCACGTTTTGGAATGTTAAATAAAGAAATGATGGAATTGTTCAACAGAAAACACTTTACACACCATTTTTCACAATTTGGTTTGATATAAAAATAAAAAAGCTGCAAAAATTTTGCAGCTTTTTTAATTAGTTTTCGGCTTTTTCCTTTTGTCTGTCGGATGCCGATTGATCTTCCGCAACCCCGGCTTTCCAATAGGAATAGGCATATAGTTCATCTTTCGTCCAAGCCAATTCCTTTCGGAAATAGTTTCGCAATTCTTTTACTGTTGAAAATTCTGCAGCAACATAAGCGAATTTTTCACCTTCAGGAATTTCAAATTCCTTAGCTTTTTCAGCCAATTCACTTCCATTTTCAGGATGCGAATTATGAATCCAAATAACTTCGAAATTTTCTGGCTTTGTAAGGCTTTGTTCATCTTCTTTAGTGGGAACTTCAATTAGGGCAACTCCTTTTTTATCGTTGGGTAAGCTTTCCATGATGGCGCTTAAAACGGGAATCGCCGTAGCATCACCAATTAAAAAATACCAATCCGATTCGGGATACAATTCTGATTTGTACATTTTCATGGCAACTCCAATTTCCTCGCCTAATTTTGCATTAATTGCCCAAGCAGAAGCCGGTCCGTTATCGCCGTGATGTACAAAATCAACAATCATTTGATTTTTTTCGAAATCAGCACCGCGATACGTATAGGTTCGGATAATAGGTTTTAGATGATCTTCTGGGAAAATCCAATCGTGGGTTTCATCATCAAATTTCGGAAGATTCACTTCCTTGCTTCCAGGTCTAGGAAGTAGTATTTTATTGTTCACGCCAATCGTGCAAACTTCATAAGGTTTCATATCGTCTCCTTGCAGAGTCAAACGGATGAAATTCGGCGTAATAAACTCGCGTTTGGCTAAGCGAAAGAGATTTCTTAAAATTTTAACGTCGCTCATTTTAATTTACTGTTTGTTGAACATCTTTAATCATTTGCTGTGTAGAAGCCGTTCCACCACCAGAAAGATACCAATATCCAGCATCCAAATAGGTGATTTTTCCATTTTTAAACGCATTGGTTTTTTGAATCATAACGTTTTCAATTTCGGATTTATTGGTCGGGATGCTTTCTACAGCTGCATTTCTATCAACAATAAAAATGTAATCCGGATTGGTTTTTAAAATTAGCTCATTAGAAACGGGTTGGCCGTGTGTTGCGACTTCCAAATCTTCAATCGCAGGTTTTACGCCCATAACATCGTGGATGAAGCCAAAACGTGATCCTTTCCCGTAAGCACTAAATTTCCCTTTGTTGTACAATAGAATTAATCCTTTTTTGTCGGATTTTGAAATTTCAGCATTCGATGTTTCGATTTCCTTTTTTAGCTGTGCTACTTTTGCATTTAATTCGTCTTCTTTTTTGAAAATCTGACCCAATGTTTTCATTTTAATTTCCAAGGCGCTCATGTAATCTTTATCGTACGTATTGAAATAGACTGTTGGCGCTATTTTGCTCAATTCTCCATAAACTGCTTGCTGACGGTTGGATACGAAGATTGCCTCGGGACCTAGCGCATTTATTTTTTCAAAATTAGGTTCTTGCATGGTACCGATATCAACAATATTAGGGTCTTCTGCGTATTTTTTCAGGTGACTCGGTAGGTTTTTCTTCGGTAAACCTGCTACTTTGATTCCCAATTCATCAAGGGTTTCTAGCGTTCCCATATCGAAAACAACTATTTTTTGTGGGTTTTCTACCAAACTTGTTTTACCAAGTTCGTGGGTAATTTCTATTTTTTCGCTTGATGCAGCGGTGTCGTTTTTCTTATCGCCGTTACATGCTGTAAAAGCCATTAAAATGAATGCGGAGATAATGTTGATACTTTTTTTCATAAGATTTATAGATTAAATTAAACTTTAAAATAATTGCAGAATTTTTTTCCGTCTTTTTCTATGATTTCAAACTCCAAATCGAAAATATTTTTAAGGATTTCTGGAGTAATAATGGTATGTGTTTCCCCAAAATGGGCTACTTTTTTGTCTTTCAAAGCGATAATGTAATCGGAATAAATGAACGCGAAATTCACTTCATGAATCACAATAATCACGGTTTTGTTGAGTTCCGTTACCAATCGTTGAAGCGTGTTCATAATCTGTACTGAAAGCTTCATGTCGAGGTTGTTCAGCGGTTCGTCTAGTAAAATGTAATCGGTGTCTTGTGCGATAACCATTGCTAAAAAAGCGCGCTGACGTTGGCCACCACTTAATTCATCCAAGTAAGCATCTTTAATTTCAGTCAAAGAACAGAAATCCAATGCTTGATTTATTTTTTCTTTATCGATTTCGTTCAATCGTCCTTGAGAATGCGGAAAACGTCCGAAAGCAACCAATTCTTCAATGGTTAATTTCAAATCCATTTGATTGCTTTGCTTTAAAATCGAAATTTTCTTAGCTAAATTTTTACTTTTAAATGAACTCAATTCCTGATCTTGAAGATAAATACGTCCATTATCGCGCTCCAAAAGTCTCGAAATAATAGATAAAAGCGTACTTTTTCCAGAACCATTGGCGCCAATAAGCGACGTGATTTTGCCTGTCGGAATTTCTACCGAAAGGTCTTCTAGGATGATTTTAGTTCCAAATTTTTTATGAAGATTTTCTACTTTAATCATTTCTTTTGAGTTGATTTTAAAATCAAATAAATAAAATACAAACCCCCAATAAAATTGATTACAATGCTCACCGTTGTTGAGAAATTGAAAAAATGCTCAACAAAAGTTTGCCCAATAAACAAGGCTACACACGCAATTGCGCTACAAATCCAAACGGTATATTGATGTTTGTAGGTTTTAAAAAGTTGATACGTAAGATTCGTTACCAAGATTCCTAGAAAGGTGAGCGGACCAACCAACGCGGTAGAAACGGATACCAAAATGGAAATGATGAGTAAATAAATCTGTATAAGTCGATTGTAATTAAGTCCTAAGTTAATCGCTTGTTCGCGTCCCAATGCGATAATGTTGAGGTATTTCAAATACGGTTGTCCTGCAATTAAAGTAATCACCGTAATAATTCCTGATACCAAAAGTAAATTGGAATTTATTTTATTGAAAGACGCAAAAATGTACGATTCTACCATGGAGAATTCATTAGGATCGATGATGATTTGTAGAAATTTGCCGAAGGTTTCAAAAAGAATTCCGAGAACCAATCCCGTTAATAGAAGATGATAGATATTATTTTTGCCTTTTTTGAAAAGGATGAAATACATTAAAAACGAAAACAAAAGCATGAAGAATAATGCAACGAAAAAGTTCTCCGTTGAGTTCAATACTTTAAAGGTTTTGTCCCCATAAATAAACACCAATACGGTTTGGAAGAGTATGAAAACCGCTTCGTAACCCATAATGGAAGGCGTTAAAATCTTGTTGTTTGTGATTGTTTGAAAAATTAATGAAGAATAACCAACACTAACGCCCACCAATACTATGGTTCCTAATCGTACTAATCGTTTGGGTAATACGTAATCAAAATTGCTTCCAGTATTGTACAACATGAAAAAAGTTGCCACCATCAACAAGACGCCTGCTAAAATCAGAATTCTATTTTTCAGTTCTTTACTCATACTACTTACGTTTAAAAATGAGATAAAAGAAGAAAATTCCACCTAAAATGCCCACTGTTAAGCCAATTGGAATTTCGTATGGATAAAGAATTAGCCTGCCCAGAATGTCGCAACACACGATGAAAATTGCACCGATCAAAGCGGTATAAGGGAGTGTTTTCTTAAGATTGTCCCCATAAATCATACTCACCATATTGGGAATAATCAACCCTAAAAAAGGGATTGCACCCACCGTCACCACGGTTACGCTTACCGTTAACGAAATGCAGAATAAACCAATACCCACAATCGCGTTGTAATTGAGACCAAGGTTTTTTGAAAAACTTTCGCCCATTCCCACAACCACAAACTCGTTTGCGTAGATGTAGGATAGAATTACCGCAGGAAGAATAAAATAAACGGCTTCGTAATTTCCTTCTAGAATTCCAGAAAAATCGCCTAACAACCAGCCTTGAACATTCTGGACAATATTATTTTTGTACGCAAAAAAGGTCGCAATAGCATTCAAAATACTTCCAAACATAATTCCTATTAGCGGAACTAAAATCACATTTTTAATTTGGATTTTTCGGACCATCGTTATAAAAATCATACTTGCCGCTAAAGTGAAAACTAAGGCAAAAAGTGTTTTTTCTAAAGCGCTTCCTAACGGAAACCAAAGGATACTAAAAAGGATTCCGATTTTCGCAGCATCTAAAGTTCCTGCTGTTGAGGGAGAAACGAATTTGTTTTGTGAAATTTGCTGCATGATAAATCCCGATATACTTAGCCCAACTCCCGTTAACACTAAAGCGATCGTTCTTGGAACCCTACTTTTGAAAAGGACGAAAAGTTCTTCCTCTGAAAATGAAATAACGTCTTGAAAGGAAATTTCCTTAGCGCCAACGAATAAGGATGCAATGCAGACGAGTAGTAAAAGTATGTATAGTAAAACCTTGTTCAATTTATTTAGAATAAATAAAAACAAAAATACGAAATTTATTCTAAAGACCTAATTTTAGGCTCTGAAAAGCTAGTTTTTAACCTTTATTTAGAATGCTGATTTTAGTTTATTTTTTTTGAAACTTGTATCTTGCTAAAGAAAAACGTCTTCTATGAGTTTGGCAGACCAAATAGTGAAATTCAATAAAAACTTAAAATACAACGGAAAGCTTCCCGAAGGTTTTGAGGTGTTAAATCCTTTTTTCGATAATCCCGAAACGATGATCGTTATGGAGAAGTTTTATCAAAAATTTTACAATGATACATATCAACGGAAATTCATTATTGGGATTAACCCAAGTCGAAAAGGAGCAGGCGTTACGGGCGTTCCATTTACTGATACAAAACGTTTGAAAACTGAATGTGGAATCGAAATGAAATTTGCTC
This sequence comes from Kaistella sp. CFF1-2, assembly GCF_059509915.1. NCBI lineage: Bacteria > Pseudomonadati > Bacteroidota > Flavobacteriia > Flavobacteriales > Weeksellaceae > Kaistella > Kaistella sp. CFF1-2. The sequence continues at coordinate 35,245 of NZ_JCAKLF010000002.1, read as the reverse complement.
ACACGCACGAAATTTCGTCTGTATTTATGTATGATATGATTGCTGCTTTTGGTGGTGTTGAGAAGTTTTATTCCCAGTTTTACATCAATTCACCATTTCCGCTAGCAATTGTTAAACAGACAAAAAATGGAGATTTGAATGCTAATTACTACGATGATAAAACGCTTTTCGAAGATGTAAAACCTTTTATAATTGAATCTTTGAAGAAACATATTGCGCTTGGTTTGGATACTTCGGAGGTTTTTGTTTTAGGGAAGAAAAACGCCGATTTTCTAACCAAAATTAACAATGAAGAATCTTTTTTCGATAAAATGACCGTTTTGGAACATCCGCGCTACATTCAGCAGTACAAATCGAAGGAAAAAGATTTGTATATTGATAAATATATTTTAGCTCTCCATGGTAAAAAAAATACATAAGAATCTAGAGTACAAGAAAAACTGGTTTGTTTATCTTATTTTTCTGTTTATGAACTGTGTACCAGGTGGATACGGATTAGCGTATGAGGTGAAAATTTCTGATGGCTTTTACTTAACTGCATTAGATGCTGCGAAAGAATTAAAGCTCATCTATCGTGGAGATGATAATAAAGGTGGAGGAATTTTAGTTACTCAAACAGTTTATGCAATCGGATATGATGAAAATTTTATAATTTTAAAACAACATCCATGGCATAAGAATCAAATGGATACAACCATTACAAATTACTATATAGTTAATTTAATGGAAGTTAGGGGTGAGAAATTGAAATTCAAACCGGAAGTAGATACAGTTAATTATGCAAATGTAATTAAGACTAATAGTGGAAAAGACTCCATTGGAAAGATGAATACATCGATATTTACAACGAGATTTGAGCCTAAAGAACCTAAAAAGCTAACATTGAAAGAATTTGAAAAGGAAAGAACCAGATTAAAAGTATCAGATACCTTATCATTTTTCTTAAATTTCAAAAATGAAATGGAACCCTGAAATTTACAATCAATTTAAAGATATTCGTAATCAACCGTTTTTTGATTTAATGGCGATGATTTCTGACGAAAATTTAGAAAGCGCCGTTGACATCGGTTGCGGAACAGGTGAGCAAACTAAAATTTTGTCGGAACAATTCCCCAATACTAATTTTTTGGGAATTGATACTTCAAAAGAAATGTTAGCAAAATCGAAAGGATTTGAAAGTCCAAATCTGCATTTCGAAATCAAAAGTGTTGAGGATTTTATTCAAGAAGATTCAAAATATGATTTAATCTTTAGTAATGCGGCTTTGCAATGGTCGGATAATCATGAAGATTTATTTCCAGCGTTACTTTCGAAACTTTCTGAAAATGGACAATTTGCTGTTCAAATGCCGATGCAGTCTCAGAATGTTCTCAATCAACTTTTAGTTCAATTAGCTTCCGAACAACCTTTTAAAACTGAATTAAATGGATTTAATCGTATTTCGCCTTTATTGACAGTTGACGAATATGCTCAGATTTTATTCGATGCAGGTTTACAAAATTTGAACATTTCGGTTCGTGTTTATCCAATTATTGCAAAAGATGTGGAAACGTTATTTAATTTCATTTCGGGTTCGGCCTTAATTCCTTATTTCGAAAGATTGAATGATGAACAAAGAGATGTTTTTTCGCGAGAATTTAGAAAGAGAATTCAACAAATATTTAAAACTTTTCCGGCAATTTATTCATTCAAAAGATTGTTGATGTATGGGAGAAAAGCGTAGAAACAGTAATTTGTAGAAATGAAAAATTTCCCAGACGGAATTCAATTCAAATATCTTTGGCGTAAATACCAACATCAGTTTTTAGACGGTTTGGACGGTTATTTTACCGATCGTCATTTACACGTTGTCGCGCCTCCAGGTTCTGGAAAAACGGTGCTTGGACTAGAAATTATGCTTCGATTGAATGCCCCAACATTAATTGTCGCCCCAACGATTGCTATTCGAGAGCAATGGATTCAACGTTTATGCGAATTATTTTTGCAGCAAGATGAGGTGCCTGAATGGATTTCCACTTCGATTCGTGAGCCTAAATTCATGACGGTCGTTACTTACCAGGGGATTCACGCAGCCGTTTCGCTATCGAAAGATATGGAGGAGAGTGAAGAAGAGACGGAAGAAACGGTTTCTGATGAAAAAGTTAATTCCAAAGAGCTTTCGCAAGTTATTTCTAAACTCAAAAAAAATGGCGTCAAGACCATGATTTTGGATGAAGCGCATCATTTGAAAAAGGCGTGGTGGGCATCACTTACGGATATTAAAAACGAGCTTGATCCTGTTTTGGTCGCATTAACGGCGACGCCTCCTTATGATGTTTCTCCCTTAGAATGGCAGCGTTATATTTCGTTGAATGGTCCTGTGGATGCGGAAATTTCTGTTCCCGAATTGATGATTGAAGGCGATTTATGTCCGCATCAAGATTTGGTGCATATTTCCTTGCCATCGGTTGAAGAAAATGAAAAACTTGAAAAGATTCAACAACGTGCACAAAAGTATTGGAAAGAATTTATGGATGATGAGGCCGTTTTGGAGGCTTTAAAAAACTATTCGGTTTATCAAAATCCAAGTTTGTCGTTTGATTGGATTTATGAAAATATTTCATCCTATTCTTCGGGTTTGGTCTTTCTGAATTTCAAAAAAGTAGAAATTAATCCCATTCATTTTGAGATTTTGGGCGATTCGCAAAAGTTAATTCCTGAATTTAGTTTTTTCTGGTTGGAGGAGCTTTTGGATCTACTTTTATTTGTTGACCGAAAAAGTTTTTTCGAAATTGAATCGCATTTGGAGAATTGGGAAAACAAGCTTCGGCATGGCGGCTTTTTAGAACATAAAACGGTCAATTTTCTTCAAAACAAGACCGCTTCACAAATTTTAAATTCAAGTGTTGGGAAATTGAGTTCTATCTTGGAAATTGTTCAGTTGGAACATCAGCAATTACAGAGCGATTTACGAATGGTGATTTTAACAGATTACATTCGAAAGGATTTTCTCGATGCCAAGTTGGATCTATCGAAAATTGGAGCCGTTCCTATTTTTGAATTGCTTAGAAGAAATAATTCCAATCATTTTCTCGTTGGAATGCTTACTGGAAGTCTTGTTATTGTTCCGAAAAGTTTAGAATTTGATTTGAAGAATGTAAATTCGACAGCTGTTTTTGAGGTTGAAGATTTGGCTTATGACACGCGCTATTGTATTGTTAAGTTGAGTTCTCAAAATCGTTCCCAAATTGTTAAAACCATTACAGATTTGTTTCAGAAGGGTGGTTTAACGATTTTAGTGGGTACCAAATCACTTCTTGGTGAAGGTTGGGATGCACCGAAAATTAATTCTTTAATTCTTGCTTCAACCGTTGGGTCTTTTGTTTTGTCGAATCAAATGCGAGGTCGCGCCATTCGAATCGATAAAGATAACCCTAATAAATCGTCGAACATTTGGCATATAGCCACGTTTAATGAGCATTCGTTTGATGGTGGAAACGATTGGGTTACCTTGAATCGTAGATTTAAAACTTTTGTCGGAATATCCAACACGGACGCGCCTTTGATTCAGAATTCAATGGAACGTTTGGGGATTCCTGAAACTATTGAGAATACTGCGCAGATTGAAAATATAAATCAGGTCACAGAAAACTGGGCTACGAATCGTACCTCAATTAAAACTTGTTGGCAAGAAGCTTTGAAACATGGGAATACAATGGTTGAGGAAATCGTTCTTCCCACGGAAATTGGGAAAGAATATCAAGAGCGAAAGGTGGTCTATGCTGGGAAATCGGCGGCTCATTTTGCTATGATTTCGTTATCCACGCTGTTTGCTTTTGGTGGTGAATTGCTCTCTTCATTGATCAAGAATTTTTATAATCCAATGCTTTCGCAAACATTTTTGTTCGCCGGAGTTTGTGGGATTTTAGTATATGGAATTCGTTTTTTTAAGTCGTTTCGATTGTTCTTACGATATCGACATATTCAGTATCATATTTTAACGATCGGAAAAATTCTTTTGAAAACCTTAGTTTTTGAGCGAATTGCGAGAACGCCTTTGGATAATTTAACTGTGGTAACTTCATACTCGAAAGAAGGGGTGTTGGGTTGCCATCTTCATGGTGGAAACCAATACGAAAAATCTCAATTTATTCAGAATTTACAAGAGATCGTTTCGCCGATTGACAATCCAAGATATTTATTGGAAGAAAAATATGGTTTTTTGAGAAAGAGCAGTCGTTATTTTCAAGTTCCCGAAGCATTGGGTAAAAACAAAAAAACAGCAGCGTATTTTGCTACTGAATGGCAAGAGAAATTCGGAAAAACAAATTTGATATTTACCCGAACCATAGAAGGACGAAAAGTCTTACTAAAGCTTAGATTTAAAAATATTCTAAAATCGAATATTCAGATTAAACATTTGCATACGTGGACGCGTTAAAAATGAAATGAGAGTTTAAAAAAATCTATAAAAAAAAAGCGATCCGAATCCGAATCGCTTAATTTGATTTTGAAAAAACATTAAGCTTCCATGGTTATTAGTTTTTTTTAATGTTTATTCAATAAACTTTTTTTCATTTTTGTTGACACGAAATTGGGATTTTTTTTAGAATTTTGTTGAGTAGAATGCGTTACAAAAGCGTTACAAGTTGAAATGTATTGATTTTCAATAATTTGCGATTAATTATAAACTTTGTTATTTCTAATTAATCTTGGATTTTAACCAGATTAAAAGGGAAATCTTCCTCTTTTGCACCTGTTTTTTTGCGAATTCTGTGTTTTGTAACGCGCAAAGAAGCGGGGGAAACACCCAAAGCGGATGCAATTTCTGAATTATTTAAACCTAATTGGGCTAAACAAAGAAAGCGTAATTCGCTCTGAGTTAGTTCAGAATTTGTTTCTTTTAGGTCGGTAAGAAAATTGGGAAAAGCCTTTTCAAACTGCTTTTTGAACTCCATCCAATCTTCTGTGGTAAGGATGGTTGTTTCCTTGAGTTTGTTCAGTTTGGTAGTCGTGCTGTTTTCGGTTCCAATTGCTTCAATAATTTTTTGATTTCGCGCAAGTTTTTGTCGAAACTGTTCTAGTTGTAATTCTGCAATTTTAGATTCTTTTTGGCTGTCCTCAAGTTGTTTTTCAACTTGTAAACGCTGGTTCTCTGATAAACTGTATTTTAGTTTTTGTTTAAAGTAAAACATTCTGTAAGCCACTCCAATTCCTAATATTACGATGAAACATAGTAAAATCGTCATATTACGAATTGTATTTTGTCTTTTTATCGTGGCATCTGCTTTTCGGATGGAGTTTCGAAGGTTTTCTTGTTTCAGCTTTTCACTGATCGTACTGTAACGTCGGAAACTCAAATCTTTTTCAATTTCTGCCTTTTTAGCGTTGTATTGAACGTTAAATTTGTACGCGTTTTCAAACTGTTTTAAATCCCGATAACTTTCAGAAATTCCTAATAACGAGTTCGTAATATTGGGTTCATCGTTGACATGTTGCGAAAAATCGAGCGATTTTTTGTAATAATCTAAGGCATTTGCTGGGCGATTTTGTTTCGTTTCTATTTTCCCCAACAAATAATGCACTTTTGCAATGTCATTATCTAACCGATATTTCTCTGCTGTAATAAGGTTTTGTTCCAACAATTCTTTTGCTTTTGGATATTCCTTTTTCTCAATGGCTACTCGTGCAAGTCCACCCGCAGCTATTCCTTCCCAGATTTCTACAAATTGTTTGTCATACGCTGAAAATCGACCTTTGTATGTTGCATACTCTTTTTTGTATCTACTTAAAGTGGTCTTTAATAATGAATAATAATGCTCACTTTTCGAATAATTTCCAATTTGATAATAATTAGTCCCCAAAATATCCAAAAAGAAGCAGTAATAGTCTAAATAGTCTTTTGGTGAAGGAATGTGTTTTAGACCTTTTAACCCTTTTTGAATGCTCGCATTATATTCGTGTGCTAAATAATAGCCTAAACTTAAATTATAATAGCGGAAGAATAGTTTTGGAAAATATTGCGCACCAATTTTCTCCTGCATTTCCACGGTTTTGCTGATATAATAGAGCTTTTCATTAGGATCACCGAAACCTTGCTCATAGAAAAGTGAGTAGATTTCCGTTAATAATTGTTCGTCATTAAGAATTAATGCTGATTTTATCGACTCTTCCAGTTGTTTTTTTAGTTCTGGATCTAGTTTTTTTTGAAGGAACATTTCGGCATTTGATTCATAAAGAATGAAGCGTGATTGAAGACGAACATTCTTCTTGATTACCTTACTTTTTTTAATTTCTTCTTTGATCGCATTGTATTTCTTTGGATCGTAATTATTTGATAGATCATCTTGAGCTTTTAAAGCTTCAATGGTTTGCGTTTTATCGGAAATTGACCAAATATCAAGCAGCTGTTTTGCCGTTAGCTTTTGTGAAAAAGCACATGCAGAAATAATAAGGGAGACGAAAAGTAGAATCCGAGTATTGAGGTGCAAAATAGTTCTTATTTTAAGTTTCTAAAATTAGTCTTTTTGTTGAATTTAACAATAAATATGGTTTAGAAATGGAGTTTTTAAAGGGAATTACTGTAATTTTAGTATTTTTGGTCAAATCAATTTGAAAACCTTACTATGACAGATTTCGTTAAATCGGAGATAAAAAATAGCATTGCAGAAATTACGTTTGGAACCGCTAAAAGCAACTCGTTGCCAGGAGAAATATTAGAAAAATTAGCCCAGACTATTTTAAGTGAAGGTTCTAAGTCGGAAGTGAAGGCAATTTTATTGAAAAGTGAAGGCGAAAAAGCGTTTTGTGCGGGAGCTAGCTTTGATGAGTTGTTAGAAATTGAAGATTTAGAAACATCAAAGAAATTTTTTGGAGGTTTTGCGAAAGTTTTGAATGCCATGCGTACTTGTGGGAAAATTGTCGTTGTGCGTGTGCAGGGAAAAACGACTGGCGGAGGCGTTGGAATTGCGTGTGGAGCAGATTATTGCTTTGCAACTCAAGATTCGGCTTTGGCGTTAACCGAATTAAATTTAGGAATTGGTCCATTCGTAATCGGTCCCTATGTAGAACGCAAAATCGGGAAGTCTCAATTTGGGGCTATGGCTATTGATGCCGATTTTAGAAGTTCGGATTGGGCTGAACAGCATAATATTTACCATTCCGTTTCTAGTTCAATTGAGAAAATGGACGAGAAAATTGAAACGTTTTTGAAAACGCTTTCGGGACGAAGTGATGATGCTTTGGCTTTGATTAAACAAGTTTCTTGGGAGGGAACCGAACATTTTAATGATTTGATGCCTGCTCGTATTCATATGAGTGCGAGTTTGATTTTAGAAGATTCAGCGAAGCAAAATATTGCAAAAATTAAAGAACGTCTTCGAGCAAAATAGTTTTTTTTAATAATATTTGAGTTCGAGCGGTGGCTTTGCCACCGCTCGAACTTTTTTACAATCTTTTTTCTTCAATTACTCTCTAATTAAAACAGCTTCCTTAATTTTTTTCAAAAAATATAAAAAATTTTTTGTTTGATTGAAATCAATTTTTAACTTTGCAATTCAAAGTGCTTTTTATGAAAGATAAAAATTACCATGATGATCTGTCTCATATTCGTTCGATGATGGAACGAAGCAGCAGATTTCTTTCTCTTAGCGGCTTGTCTGGCGTTTTTGCGGGCATCACTGCGCTTGTTGGTTCTGCATACGCTTACTATCTGATGCAGAGGGAAGGGATTTCGTATTTTGATGGTCAACATATTCGTTTTACCAAAGAATTAATTACGGAATTGGTCATCACGGGTTTGGTGATCTTATTAGTTGCCATTACATTAGGTTACGTTTTTACAGTGCGAAAAAGCAAAAAGAACCAAGTTTCGATGTGGGATGCAACGACGAAGAAATTGTTAGTCGCTTTTGTGATTCCATTAATCACTGGTGGCTTGGTTTGTTTGGCGCTTCTTTATCATGATATGTTGGTTTTTGTTGCGCCAATGACTTTGATTTTTTATGGTTTAGCATTAGTTAGTGCGGAACGATACACCTTGTCGGATGTAAAATATTTGGGACTTTGTGAGATTTTGTTGGGGATACTTTCTTCATTCTTTCTAGGTTGGGGTTTTCTTGCCTGGATCGTTGGTTTCGGGGTTTTGCATATTGTTTACGGTCTTGTAATGCATAGAAAATATCATTAAAATTTTAGTAATTAATAGTTAATAGGAATAGAATAGAAGTTACGAATCTCATGAACATCCATCAATTGAATAAGGAATTTGAAAGTCGCGTTCGACTCGGCATTATGTCTGTGTTGATGGTAAATGATTGGGTGGATTTTAATGAAATGAAAAAGCTTTTAGAAGTTACAGACGGAAATTTGGCCAGTCATTCTTCTTCTTTAGAAAAATCAGGATTTATTGAGATCAAAAAAGAGTTTGTAGGAAAGAAACCCAAAACGTCGTATCGAGTAACTTTAGAAGGAAGAAAGGCTTTTGAAGACCATTTACAAGCTTTAGAAAAATTGTTGTCTCGTTAGACTCTTTTTTTTAAATTTTCACTTTGAAAAACAAAGTACTTTAAATAGAACAAATATGAAAACAAATTTTAAAAACACCCGATTGCTGATTTTGTTAGGGGCGGCTGGGAGTTTATTGCTAATTCCATTAGTAGCGATGCAGTTTACAAACGAAGTTTCTTGGTCAGCATTTGATTTTGCCATCGCTTCGATTATCCTTTTAGGAACAATAATTCCAGTAGAAATGGTTTTGCGACCCGTTACGAAAAAATCACAACGAATTTGGATGATTTGTGTACTAACTATCCTTTTACTTTTGGTTTGGGCAGAATTGGCTGTCGGAATATTCGGAAGCCCTTTCGCTGGTTCTTAATTAGTGAATATGTAGTTGATTTATAAGTTATTAATACGATTTTATGAAAAATTTTCGAGTACAATTTTTACTGTTCATGTATCAGATTTCCCAAAAGAATTACCGTCGTTTTTTTAAACGTAAAAAGCGAAAGTGGGTTTTTACCGAAGAACAATTGCTTCAATTTAAGGAGGATTCTTTGGGACGAACGTTGGGCGAATTCTACAAAGAACACGGCTTTAGAATGATTCTGCAGATGGAAAACCATGATGTCTATCATTTGATTTCCGAGTACAGCACCAATATGATTGACGAGATTTCTATGCAGTATTTACTTTTTGGAAATGGAAAAAAGTCGGCGTACTTGTTAGGAGTTTTAATTTTAGGAACTTTGGTTTTTCCTGAACATCTAAAAACGTATTGCAAGGCCTATGAAAAGGGAAAAAATATGCGTCGATTTTATCATTTGGATTTTGAAAGTTTACTGCAACAAAATTTTCATCAATTGAAGGATTTTATTCATCAAAAATCAACTCCCGTTTTATTTTAAAACTCAGAAATTATGAAAAAGTATCAGATTATTTTGCTTGCAACTTTATTCTTTGTGGTCATTTTTTATGATGAATATTTTGCACTCAACTTCGGGCTTTTTGGCTTGTTTAATGCGGTTTTCGCATGGTATTTGGCGCCTGAAAAAAATAAAACAAGATTGTTTATTACACTGTTTGTTTGTGCAATTTTGTCCAGTTTCGCCTTTATTTGGTTTAATGATGGACCTTCATTTATCGCGATTATTTCTTCACTTTTACTCTTGAATTTGAAAGCGAAAGCGCGAAATCTAAAACCTCTAATGGTTATTCCCATCGCTGTAACCAATGCGTGCACGTTTATTTGCCGAGTTTTCGATTTTGATAAATGGCTTCCCAAGTCTAATGAAGGGAAATCTTGGCAACAAATGATCGCCGTTATTTTAATTCCGTTTGTGTTCTTAAGTTTGTTTTTCGTGATTTATACGTACGGAAGCGATCATTTTGCAAACCTTTTTGTGGATTGGGAATGGAATTTTAATTTCATACATTTCTTTGCATTACTCATTTTGGGTTTCTTTTTGGCATTCAATTATTGGAATTTCGTTGTATTACGTTCGATTTATGAAAGCAACAGATATTTGAACAACGATTTTGATGCAAAACGCATTTCGAACAAGCCGAGTTTTTCTTTTCTAAGTCTAGATTTCGAACGTTTAAGCGGCGTTGTTACGTTTTTCGCACTTTCTATTTTATTGGTGATTTTTATTTTCACATTCAATTATGAACAATTTGGTGAGCGGATAAATGATTCCACCTTGTCCGAAGAAACACATGAACGTGTTGCTGCGGTGATTATGAGTATTGCAATGGCAATTGTGGTGATCATGTTTTATTTTAAATCTGGATTTAACTTTGATTCAAATGCTAAATTATTAAAGATTGCCGCTTATGTTTGGATTGTGTTGAACGCAATTTTGGTTCTCTCCACGATGGTTAAAAACACAGAATATGTGTATCATTTTGGATTAACCTATAAAAGATTGGGCGTTTACGCATTCCTTACACTGAGTTTATTGGGATTGGTTTTCACATGGTACAAGATTTCTGCAAAAAAGACGAACGTATTCTTATTTAATACAATGATTTGGTCGGTTTACGGGATGATTTTGGTTTGCAGTTGGCTTAATTGGGGTGGGATTATCACGCAATACAACTTGAAACAATCTCATTTTGATTTAAACTACCTTCTAAATGAAGTTCATCTCAACGAGAAAGATTTACTAGATTATGCACAACAGTATGATAATAAATCATTAGAAAACGAAGTCGTACACAAAATTAAGAGCAAGCAAAGAAGCCAATTTTTGTCAAAGGTTTTATACTACGAAACCGTTCGATTTCAAGAACATTCTGAGTAAGAATTTGTAAAAATCTTGGTTTGGTGCAGGTTTTGTATTGTTTTTGCAATTATTCTAAAAAAACGTTGCCTATATGAAAAAACTTTTGTTACTTCTGCCCTTAATTATTGTAGCTTGTAAAGAGGATAAAATAACCACAGAATCGTCATCTAAAGATTCGTTACAAATTACGGAAGACTCGATGAATACAATGGTTGTTGATTCAGTAGCTTTACGAGATTCACTAATTAATAATGCACCGAAAACAAAAGAAGTTTTGAAAAATGGTGTCATGAGAAGCAATGAAGATGGTGAAATTGTGAGAGATTTGGATGCAAGCATGCTTCCGATAAAAGTAGGAGAAGAGTTTTCATCTGAGAATCAAAGATTAGTTTTGAATATTACTAATTTCGCGGGAAAAGCGATTAACGTAAAAGTAAATCCGGAGAAACCCACAATGAATATTCGAGTTAATCAAATTATTCTTCCAAACGGCGAACAAGATGGACCTTTTGGTAGGGAAGTGCAAGAATATCATGTTTCCGAAAAGGGAAAAGTTCAGATAATTATTGCAAAAAGTAATATGGCATCGGGCGACGCAAAAGGCCATTTTACAGTAAACATTGAATAATCACTTTCTTAGAAAGTTTTTATAACTAGTTTAACTAATTTTTGGGGAATTATTAATTAAACTAAAAATGAGACTCTACGGAGTCTCATTTATTTTTTTCTATGCTTTGGTTTTCGAGTCCATGACTATCGTTGCGGGGCCATCATTGACCAAAGAAACTTTCATATCTGCACCGAAAATTCCACTTTCAATAGGTGTTCCTGATTTTCCTAATTCTGTTTTGAAATAATCAAATAAAGGAATGGCTTTATCAGGTTTGGCCGCTTTAATAAAGGAAGGACGATTTCCCTTTTTGTAATCTGCAATCAATGTAAACTGGCTAATACAAAGAATTTCACCTTTACTTTCTTGGATGGAAAGATTGAGTTTTCCATCTTCATCGCCAAAAATTCGAAGATTTAATATTTTTTGAGCAAGCCAATCTGCATCTTCTTTTTCATCATCTTCCTGAATGCCAACAAGTAGCATGAATCCACTTTTAATTTGGCCAACACTATTTCCGTCTACTTTAACATGGGCTTCAGAAACCCTTTGTATAACTACTTTCATGTAGGTAATTTACATTTTTATTTTGAACTATTTAATTATAAATCGCTAAAATTTGAGATCCAGAATCGTAATTGGTAAAATAGGTTTTAGGGGCAATTTTCGCAACTTTTGTTGGTTGCCCTGTCAATAAAATCCATTCTGAATTATCGGCTTTGCACGTTATTTTAATATCTTCAGTAACCTCCAATGTTGTGTTTGCTCCAGGGCAAATGTGAGGCGCATTTCGATCATATACTTTAAAACCATTGGACGTTCGTACGACAATTAAACCTCGAGTTCCAGAACCTTGCTCATTAACGTATATCCATCCTCCGGTGTATTGCAATTTTTGATACGCAGGAAGTTTAAGGTCTAGTTGAACGCTAATTCCTGTCTTAGGAAAGCAGTCCACGGTTTGTTCTCTTTCTGAGCATGAAAAAACAATGGTTAAAAGGCTGAAAGTAAGGAATATTGTGAAAAACTTCGAAAGAATCTTGTGTCGCATATGAAAATTATTTTATATCTTTGTGTTACTAATTCACAAACAGAAACATTGTCCGGCAAATGTCGGATTATTTTTTTATACTAACGTTAAAACTCAAAAATTATGGCAACGTATGTTACAAATGAGGGCCTCGAAAAAATGAAGGCCGAACTCGAGTTGTTGGAAACCATAGAAAGACCAAAAATTACGCAGCAAATTGCAGAAGCGAGAGATAAAGGTGATCTTTCGGAAAATGCGGAATATGATGCTGCCAAAGAGGCTCAAGGGATGCTAGAAATGAAAATTTCTAAATTGAAAGACGCAATTGCTTCTTCTAAAGTGATAGACGAGTCTCAATTGGATACATCCAAAGTTTCGATTTTAATGACGGTGCGTCTTAAAAATAAAACAACCAATCAAGAACAAAAATTTACGCTTGTTCCTGATAACGAAAGCGATCTGAAAACAGGAAAAATTTCTGTAAACACACCTATTGCTAAAGGGCTTTTAGGGAAAACTGTTGGAGAAGTAGCTGACGTTGTTTTGCCAAATGGAAACAAACTTTCATTTGAAGTTTTAGAAATTTCGCTTTAAATTTGTTCCTTTAAAATCAAGAAAAATGAGCTCTATATTCACAAAGATTGTCAACGGAGAAATTCCAGCGTATAAAGTAGCAGAAAATGATCAGTTTTTATCATTTTTGGATGCGATGCCTTTAGTAGAAGGGCATACTTTAGTGATTCCTAAAAAGGAAGTAGATCTTATTTTTGATATTGATTCTGAAGAATATAAAGAGTTGTGGGCATTTGCACAGCAAGTCGCTCAAAAAATGAAAAGAGCATATCCCGATAAAAGAATAGCAGTGGCCGTGGTCGGACTAGAAGTTCCGCATGCGCATATTCATTTAATTCCAATTTCAAAAATGGAGGATATGAATTTTAGAAATGAACGATTGAAGTTCAGTCAAGAAGAATACAATCAAGTTCTTGAAAAAATTAAAAATGCTTAAATAGACTTTGTCAAGGTAATTTACTTTGACAAAGTTTTTTTATACCTAATATAAAAAGAGACAATACTATATGAATCCTAACCAATGTTCGTTTTGTGGTAGAAATAGAAATGAAGTACAAATGCTGGTTTCTGGGCAAAATGGGTTTATTTGCGAAAATTGTATCGAGCAAGCACATGCTATTGTAAAAGATAACGGAACAGGATCGGTTACTGGAGGACCAGCAGCAAATCTTGAAGAATTAAAAAAACCAAAGGAAATTAAAACCTTCCTAGATCAATATGTTATTGGTCAAGATCAAGCGAAGAAGCAATTATCTATTGCTGTTTATAACCATTACAAACGGTTGTTGCACTCGGAAGATGAAAACCGTGAGGTAGAAATCGAAAAGTCTAATATCATCATGATTGGTGAGACGGGAACAGGAAAAACGTTATTAGCAAAAACCATTGCTCGAGAATTAAATGTTCCTTTTTGCATTGTTGATGCAACAATTCTTACCGAAGCTGGTTATGTTGGGGAAGATGTAGAAAGTATTCTTTCACGTTTATTGATGGTGGCGGATTATGATGTTCAAAAAGCAGAAAGAGGTATCGTTTTTATTGATGAGATCGACAAAATCGCAAGGAAATCGGATAACCCAAGTATTACACGTGATGTTTCAGGAGAAGGTGTTCAGCAAGGTTTGTTGAAACTTTTGGAGGGAAGTATTGTGAATGTTCCGCCTCAAGGTGGAAGAAAGCATCCAGATCAAAAATACATTCAAGTCAATACACAAAATATTTTGTTCATCGCAGGTGGCGCTTTTGATGGGATGAAAGACATTATCGAAAGACGTCTAAACAAACAAGCAATTGGATTTAGCGCTGATAAACTAAATAAAGTAGATAAGGAAGATGATATTTTAAGTCAGATTAACGCGTTGGATTTGAAACGTTTTGGTTTAATTCCTGAATTATTGGGACGTTTTCCGATTATTACTTATTTGGATAAGCTAACTAAAGAGACCATGATGCGAATTATGACGGAGCCGAAAAACTCTATCGTCAATCAATTTGTTGAGTTGTTTAAAATGGATGGAATTAATTTGAGTTTTTCTAAAAAAGCAATTGAGAGCATCGTAGAAGAGACAATGGAGAAGGGATTGGGAGCGCGTGGCCTTCGTGGTACAACAGAAAAGCGATTGGAAGATTATATGTTTAATATTGGTGATCAGAAAGATATCCAATTATAAATGTTCGTAATACATGAAATTAAATTTGTAATTAAGGAAAATAATTATAAATTTACAACTTAAATAGTTTTGTTTAAAACACAAATAATATACACATGAAAAAAAATTTATTAACTGTAGGTTTACTATTGTTGGCATTTTCTGCGCACGCGCAAGTGCTAACCTATGTGGGCGATGGAGCTAAATTCTATGTGTCCAGCGGGGCATTAGTTTATAGTGGAGGTGATATGGCTGTGAATTCAGCTGTCGCACAAACGGTTGAGAATAAAGGTAATATTATAATCGTAGGAGATTATAAAAAAGGAACAACTGTTGCAAATGCAGCTACTGATGGGCAGGAGTTTCTTAATGTTTATACTTCTCAAAATGACTATGGACAAGTAATTATCCAAAATACAGCTAGTGCTACTGACGCTAGAATGACAGTACAAAGACCAGCTGCACCATCTACATATTACAATGGATCTTTCCCAATTAGTTTTCCCTATAAAGATGCTGCGACTTATTTGATGAAGTCTTTTGGTAAAAATGAAAGTGATTTTATTGGTACTTGTGCATTAAATGCGAATTGTGGACCTAATTTCTACAATATGTCTTTGCATAAATGGAATAATAGTAAAGTTCATAACGATCCAATTCAAGTTGGAGTGCCAATTGTAGCTGGAGACTATTACTTGCTAAATCTTAGAAAAGGAGATATGCAGTCTGTCATGACTGGTATCGTTGGTTATAAAGGTATGCCCTCTCCTGGTGCTTATGTAGCAAAGGGTAAATCGGTGATTGCTAATTTTACTGAGGCTCAGTTCTCTGATTTCACATATGATCAATGGAAAACTAAAGTAAACCCCTATAATGAGGAATACCAATCCTATATGGGTAGAATTTCTTCAACAAGTAAAGTTACAGGAAAGAATGTATATCGTTTTGGAAATCCGTATACATCCAATCTTGATTTAAGTGCTTATGATGGTGCAAATGCATGGTTGAAAATTATGAATGCAGGAGGATCTCGAACCATTAAAGGAGCTACGGATGCGCAAATGATTAAAGACCTTTATGTATCTAAGAGAACTCAAGCTTACGATGTGATTTGGAATCCGTCAACAGGTAGTACTAGTGCTAATGCAGATTATGTTAAAGCAATGTACAATGGTACTACATGGGTTGGTAGCCCTGAAGCTCTATTAATTAGACCTTTTGAAACATTTAATTTGAATTTCGCTCAAGTTAATCCAACTACTTTAGGTGGTACAAGGATTGTTGACGTTGAAGTCTCTTTTAATGATAACCATAAAACATTTGAATATGCTCCAGGAATTACACCTGTAACTGGAACAATACCTTATGGTAGTAAAATGGTTTCTAATTCCGTATCGACTGATTCAAAGAGTGCAAAGACAACGAGTGCACCAGTTTCTAATTTTGATGGGTTTTATCAAGCAGAAATTTTCTTGACAGAAAATAATACTATTATTGAGCAGCCAGTTTATTTAGTTGGAACGAATTATGAGAAAGAATCGGCGACGGAAGGTGTGTCAAGTAGAAAATTATTTGTATTTGGAAATTCAAACGGACAAGTAGTATCAACAAGCCAGAAAGACTTCAATACTTTTAATTCAATTGATTATATAGCAAAACCTTTAGGAGTAGGATTTAAAGATTTGAAAATTGGTTCTACTTATGAATTGAAATTCAATTTATATGAAGGTTCAATTTTTAACAGAGTTAAGAATTTGAGCGATGCTAAGTTTTATATTTTTGATGCTGCAACGAATAAAAGTGAAATTGTAAGTGCGGATAAATCCTATGCTTTCACTATTAATTCAGATGCGGATTTACAAAATGTAAATAATCGTTTTGTTATGTTTTGGCAAAATGTACCGGATAGTACATTAGGTCAAGAAAATGTTGATCTAAATAATGGAAAAACTATAGTATACAGAGATAGTGACCTTAGAAAGGTGAAATTCGAAAAAGTATCTAATAAGGCAAGTCTTGAAGTATATGATATGAGTGGTAGATTGTTGAACTCTGCTACGAATGTATCTACAAGTACGGATTATGTGCTACCTTTAACGAGTCAAGGTGTCTTTGTTGTAAAGGTTACATATGACAATGGAGAGGTTAGAACTTTAAAAACAACTAAATAACACAAAGTAAGATGAAAAATAAAATTAAATTTATATTAGGTGTTCTAATTGCTTTTTTTTCGTATTTGCCTATTTCAGCTCAATTTGAAGGAGGGGATCCGCCACCACCAGAAGACTTAGGTAGTCAGGCATCTCCAATCGATGGTTATTTAATAGCTCTGATTGTAGTTGCAATTTCAATGGTCGTTTATTTCGTTAGAAAAAAACAATCAAAAGTTGCGTAATCAAGTATTAAGATATAAATTGCAAACTCACTGCTAAGCAGTGAGTTTCTTTTTTTTAAAACTAATTATATGAAAAATAAAAATTTTCTATTGATGCCGTTGTTGTTTGCTTCAATTGGTATTTCTGCTCAATTTAATGTTACAGCGAAGGTTTCGGGAGGTTCTGTCGGAAATGAGGCGTATTTATATTCTTTAGATGGATCAAAAGACATATTGGTGTCAAAACTAAATGTTATAGGAGATTCATTTAAATATAAAGTTCCGAATCGTTATGTGGGAATGATGAAGCTCTTTTTCCCTAAAACGAATTACGCTATTAATTTCATTTCAGAAAACAAAGATGTCAATTTGGATGTTAAAGTTTCTGGAGATAAAGTAAGCGAAATCGTGTATAACGATGCTAGTAACCGACTAATGAACGATGTTCAGGATAAAGAACGTAAGAAACAATATATTCTTCCAGCTTTATATCAAATCATGGAGTATTATAAACCTTCAGATGTGTTTTATGCGGCAATGGAAAAAGAGGTTAAAGGATTATCAGATGCGAAAACGACAATTAATTCTGAACAAAATCCTTTTGTTTCATACTACGTAACAAATTACGGAAAGTATGTTGAAGAATCTGCTAATTCTGCGGTTTCTGATCAGGATTTAATTAAGTTTATTTCAAATTCGAACGAACTTTTGGAAACTTCTTCCTTACTAAGACCTGTTTTATTGCGCTATTTGAATACAAAGGATGCGGAAAACAACGATGCTAAAGTTGACAAATTACTGACGGCAGTTAATGTTGAAACATCGAGAGGACAAACTGTTTTATCTGAATTTATCGATATTTTTGATGTATACTCTATGAATACGTTAAAGGAGAAGTATCTTAATCAAGCGAAGAATTTAAAGTGTGAAATTAATTCTAGATTAACGAGCACGATTCAAACTAACGAAAGTGTTAATGTAGGAGCTGTATTTGCAAACTCTAATCTTGACCATGCAATTAATACGACAGCTAAGTCATTACATGATTTAAAAGCGGCTAAGAAAGTAATTGTTTTTTGGTCATCCACGTGTTCGCATTGCGAGACGGATTTACCCAACTTTATTCCGGTGTACCAAAAATTGAAAGCAGCTAATATCGAAATTGTAGGTTTTTCCTTAGATTCAGAGCAGTCGGCTTATCAAAATAAAGCGAAAAATTATCCTTGGATCAGCAGCTCTGAGTTGAAAGGCTGGTACAGCAGTTATGTGGATAAATACAACGTACACGCTACTCCAAGCTATTTTGTTTTGGATGCGAATAACAAAATAATTGCGAAGCCTAATATGTCTAAAGATGTTTTAGAATTTTTAGGTGTAAAATAATTTGGTGGTAAAAAGATATTTTCTATATTTGCACCACCAAAACGGCGAGGTAGCTCAGATGGTTAGAGCGCAGGATTCATAACCCTGAGGTCACGGGTTCAATTCCCGTCTTCGCTACAAGAAACCCTTTCAAATCGAAAGGGTTTTTTTATGTTTTAAACTGAAACTTGCTGTTTTGGTAATTAATATTTGCGATTATATAAATTGTAGGTAATATTTTTCAATTGCTCCTGCTATTTCAAACTTAAAAATATTTTCAATTATGAGAAAATGCTTGTAAATGAAACACTTGATATTTGATTCCGTGGAATAATATAATTATTTTCAAATATTATGAAAAATAAACACTTTTATTTTTGCAAAATTGTAAAATAGTAGTATCTTTGAACCGCTTGATAGAGCACTGTTCTAGAAAGCAATAAATTTTTTTTCATCATTTGTGTTTTTGGAATCGCGTTGTGAAACGCGATTCATTTTTTTTGTACTAAAGTGACTTATTTTGATTCTCATATTGAACAAGTAATTCTACAAAATAGGAATAGGTGATGGCACCTTCCTGCTGATTTGTCTTTAAAAACAGATCGTTTGTAAATCCGAAAAACGCATCCACTTTTCCAGCATGTTTTTCTCTAAAAGCTAGCTCATAATTTCGATCCCGTTTCATCGCTTCAGAATAGGAGTCTAACATTTTCTTTGCAGTAACTTCATCATTGTAGGATAGGGCATTAATTAAACTTCTAAGAGTAAAGTAATGAGTTGCGTACTTCAATGAAATGTCCGTACTGTTTTTACCAAGCATATAAGCTATAAAATTGGCTTCTTGTTCTCGTGCAAAGCCTAATTGATGAGCGCTTTCATGAGCTATTGTAAATGGGATATAGGTGTCGGGCAAATAGTGATTGTATTGCGCTTCGGCGGTAAAAGGGTTATAATAACCCAAAATGCCCGTATAGCCTTCGATAAAGCTAAATAAACTTGGTTTTATGCTGTTGTATACAATTGGCTTTTTTTTCGAAATTTCAAGCGGAATTTTACTTTGATTTTGTAAAACTTCCAATTGAATTTTTTTAACATCAACTAAAGTGAAAACTCCTTTTTCGTTTTCATGCAGTTGTTCTCGTAATGATTTACAAATTTCTAATTCTTTTAGCGCTAACTCCTTTAAAATTTGGTTGTTGATTTCGGCAGGTTTTAACTTCTCCTTTATTGGTTTTTGGAAATAGAGCATTCCCCAAAATATTTGATAAACAAAATAAAATATATTGGCTAAAACCAACAGTTGGAATACTGCTTTTTTCCTCGTTTTTCTTCTAAATATTTGGAATAATTTAAAGATGATAAATAGACATAATAATGTATAAAAAACATCGCCGATTGAAAATGAAATTCGAGAAGGTAGAAAGTTGTGTGCGTTTTTTTGTTTTTCAAAAAACCATTCGAAAAAAGAGACCGCTTTTTCTGATTTTGAGAGGACATAAAATAAAAGAAATTGGGCAAGTAAAACACCTGCCCAAATCCTTTTCTTCGTTACTATGTCATTAAATTTATTAATGTCCACCTTCCGATTTTATTTTATCAAGATCAATACCTTGAGACTTTAAAATTTTCGTAACTCGTAATGCGTAGAATACTAAATAAGCAAAACATAATACCCCAACGATGTAGCTGAAATGGATATTTACAATATCGGCAACATAACCTTGTAGCCAACTGATAATTCCACCTCCCATGATCATCATGATTAGGAAACCAGAACCTTCATTAGTATGTTTTCCTAAGCCATTAATTGCTAAAGCAAAAATACATGGCCACAACGTTGAGCAGAATAAACCAACACTTGTAATGGCGTACACGGAAACCATTCCTGTTGTAAACATTCCTATTAGAAGTGCAATAATTCCTAATGATGAAAAGATAAGGAGCATTCTTGCTGGGTTTCCTTTGCTTGCCATATCTGCAAGAATCATAACTAGGATGAATACTGCGTAGATGTAGAATGGTTTAAGATCATGTTGGGCTACAGCGTTTACAAATAAGAATACAGCAAACGCTAAATACGGAGCAACAAAACGTAAGATTTTTTGCATTCCTGCATTGACATCAAATGCTTCAACCGCTCCAGTCCAACGACCAATCATCATTGATGCCCAGTATAAAGAAACGTAAGGAGCAACATCTTTCGTTGCAAAACCTAAAGAAGTTTCCATATAAGCAGGTAGATTACTCGCAGTTGCAACTTCTACACCTACATAAAGGAAAATCGCGATCATCCCTAAGATTAACTGAGGATATTGGAATGCACTAGTCTTGTGGTGTCCTTGTGTATCGTCATCTGTATCTTGAGAATTGGTTTCAGTTACTTGCGGAATTTTTGAGAATTTCAAGAAAATAGCAACCAATACGAAAACTGCACCTAGAATTAAATATGGGATTTTCACCGATTCAATACTAGCTTCTGTATTTTCTGAAGTTGCAGAACCAAAAATAGCAAAGGAAACGATTAGTGGGCCAATCGTTGTTCCTAAATTATTAATACCTCCAGCTAAAGTTAACCTTTGAGAACCTGTTTTTACAGGACCTAAAGCGATCGCTAGTGGGTTTGCTACAATTTGTTGAAGTGAAAACCCTAGTCCTACGATAAATAAACCTGAAATCATTAATGTAAATGACCCAGAATTTGCTGCAGGATAAAATAATAAAGTTCCAACTGCGGAAATTAATAAACCGACAATCAAACCGTTTTTATATCCGATTTTGTTAATTAAATCTTGTCTCATTGATTTTGAAATAAACATGTAAATCAACGAACCTACAGTGTACGCAATGTAGAAAGCTAATGAAACTAGCTGACTTTGTCCTTGTGTAAGATTAAAAGCTTCTTTAAAAACGGGAATCAAAATATCGTTACTAGCAGCAACGAATCCCCAAAAGAAAAATACGGTAACTAACGGAACAAACTGCGCCCAATTAGTCTGGTTTGAATTGTTTGACATAAAGATGTTAAGTTTTCTTAAAACAAATATATTTAATTTTTCCTATTATAAAAGGTTTCCAAAGTATTTTTTATCTCAAGATGAGATAATGACTTCAGCTCTTCGGCTGTTTGATTAGGTTGCAGAATGTCATTAAAAAAAACC
The DNA here is from genome assembly GCF_059509915.1 of Kaistella sp. CFF1-2. Taxonomy (NCBI): domain Bacteria; kingdom Pseudomonadati; phylum Bacteroidota; class Flavobacteriia; order Flavobacteriales; family Weeksellaceae; genus Kaistella; species Kaistella sp. CFF1-2. The sequence goes on along the minus strand of NZ_JCAKLF010000002.1, from coordinate 13,723 downwards.
GAAACCTTACCTGGATGTCCTTTCCCATTGTCGAAAGGAAACATTTCTTTCAAACCTCCAAATGTAAAAACAGCAATAGGAAATTGATGTTTGGAAGCAAGTATGAATGCTCCGTCTTTAAATGTATCAAGTAAAATATTGGTATCATCCGGCACGCCGCCTTCAGGGAAAATTACAACGCTGTCGCCTTCTTGCATTCGTTCTGCGCAGCGTCTGTACACATCGGCACGACTTCTTGCAGAAGTTCGATCAACCATAACGCAAAGGCGTTTATAGATCGTCCCAAAAAGTGGAATTTTCACCAATTCTTTCTTACCAACAAAACAAATAGGATGGTGCGGAAATAAGATTACCGGAAGCATAATATCCATAATAGACGTATGGTTCGCGATAATAACGTATTGCTGGTTTTTGTCGATTTTCTTTTGCGTCTTTTTAATAAGTTCATATCGGAAGCCCATACCAAAAAAGATGATATAGCACCAAATACGCATAAAAAAGTATGCGTATTTAAAATGGGATTTCCGTATGGAAAGTAGGTACACGGGAAAAAAAAATAGTAAGGTGAAAACAAAGCCCAAAATCACGAGCCAGCCTCTCCATACATAATTCAAAACTTTGGTCATTTTACTATTTTCATCATAAAAAGCCAAAAGTACTAAAAAATAGAATTGCCTATCCGTTAAAAATTATTCTTTTTTTAATCGTGTAGTTTAAGAAAGAAACCACAACGATTGCAGCAATTTTACTAATCATCTCGGGGCTGAATACAAAGAAACCTACATTGAGTACATCTTTGAAAACATAACGGAAGAAAATTTGGAAAATAGCCAAGCTTAAAATAGTTGAAAGAACAGAAACGCCCATAAAGTAAGCAAACTCCCTTCTTTTAGAGTGTTTTCCACGTTCAAATACAAACCAAATACTCAAAAAGTAATTCGTGATAATCCCTAGTGAGGTAGAAAAAATGTTACTTAAAGGGAAGTGGATACCGTACAAATCTTTCTCAAAACTAAAAATTGAAGGAAGATAAACGGAGAATATTTTAAAACTTCCCACCTCGACAACTGCGCTAAGCGCACCAGCAAGAATGAAAAATAGAATTTGCTTTTGTTTTAGAACGAGGTGTAGCATTTATATAATATTGCTGCAAATTTATAATTTAATGTTAATTGCTAAAAATTCTGTTAAATTATTTTTTCGTTTCAAAATTATTTCTAATTTTAATCTCCCATTAGGAAGAATAGAAACCTGATTATCAATCTTATACTTGCGTGTAAGGTTTTTTAGTCTTGAGGCACGACAGAATTGTCTATCACGTATTTTACGCAACCCTTTTATTAAATTAACCCCGTGAGACCAGAGAAAAGATATCGTAAATTTAAGCCTCAACAGAAAAAAATAGAGGAATTAGAAAAATCGAACAGTCGATTTAAAAGAATATTTTCCGAGTACGAAAATATCAATGACGAGTTATGGGATTTGGATACTGCCAAAGAAAATACCTTCCCAGACGACTTTTATAATGCTTTACAACTGCAATCTGATTATTTAGAAGATGAAATTTCGGATTGGCTGAAAGGTGAGCATGATTCTAAAGATTAAATTTTGAATACGAGTTTCAGAGATTATTCCTATTTTAGCATATTAAACTAGCTAGAATATGATTGTTATTGTTGATGGTGGATCGACGAAATGCGATTGGGTACTGCTGAACGATGCAGGAGAGTTTCACTCTAAAACTCAAACTATTGGGTTCAATCCCAATATTATCGATGTTGAAAAAGTTCCTACAGAACTGGAAAACAACAACGAACTTAAAGATCATAAATATACGATCAAGCATGTATTTTTTTACGGATCTGGTTGCGGAGTCGAAGAAAACCGCAACAAGGTAGAAGCTGCACTGAAGAAATTTTTCGTACACGCCAATGTTGTTGCGAAAGAAGATCTTACGGCGGCTGCATATTCGGCTTATACGGGCAAACCAGCCATCGTTTGTATTTTGGGAACAGGGTCTAATTCCTGTTTTTTTGATGGAAAAGACATTCGGTTAGAGCTTCCTTCCCTTGGATTTTTAATCGGTGATGACGGAAGCGGTTGTGCTTTGGGTAAAATTATTCTGAAGAATTATTTTATGAAGAAGCTTCCGCCAGATTTGCATGAAGAATTTGAAAAAACCTACAATTTGGGCATCGATGAGTTAATTCGTAATATGTATCATAATCCTCGTGCTAACGCTTATTTAGCTGATTTTTCCAAATTCATTATCGATCGTAAAGAACATCCTTTTTTACAGCATTTAGTTTTTAATGAGTTGAAGAACTTCTTAGATTATCAAGTTTTACCATACGAAGAAAGTAAATCGTGTGAAATCAACTTCATAGGTTCTATCGCATATTATTACGAAGATATTTTAAGAGCTGCAGCGGCAGAATATCATTTAAATATTGGGAAAATTGTGCAAAAGCCAATTGAAAGTCTGGTAGAATATCATAGAAATTATATCATTCCGAATTTAGATTAAGCCTAAATTTGCAGCCCACAAAAGAAATTTTATTATTTAGAAAAAAAACATATGTCAAATACTCATAGAGACGAAAAAAACTTTAACCAAGCGGCTTTGGATTATCACAAAGCAGAACCGAAAGGGAAGATTGAAGTTAAACCATCAAAACCGCATTCATCACAAAGAGATTTATCCTTAGCATATTCACCAGGTGTTGCTATTCCATGTTTGGAGATTGAAAAAAATCCGGAAACCGTTTACGATTATACAGGAAAAGGAAACTTAGTTGCTGTAATATCTAATGGTACAGCCGTTTTAGGTTTGGGTGATATCGGTGCCGAAGCATCAAAACCCGTAATGGAAGGAAAGGGATTGCTTTTCAAAATTTTTGCAGATATCAACGTGTTTGATATTGAAATAGACGAAAAAGATCCAGATAAATTTATTGAAATTGTTAAAGGAATTGCGCCAACGTTTGGTGGAATCAACTTAGAAGATATTAAGGCTCCAGAAGCATTTTACATTGAGCAAAGACTGAAAGAAGAATTGAATATTCCGTTGATGCACGATGATCAGCACGGAACGGCGATTATTTCTGCAGCGGCTTTAATCAATGCTTTGGAAATTGCTGACAAGAAAATTGAAGATGTAAAAGTTGTTGTAAACGGTGCGGGAGCAGCGGCAATTGCTTGTACAAAATTATATATCGCTTTAGGATTGAATAAAGATAATGTACTAATGTGTGATAGTAAAGGAGTTATCAACGATTCTCGTGAGAATCTAACTCCAGAAAAGCTAGATTTTATTGCGAAAACAACGAAATCAACGTTAGAAGAAGCTGTTGAAGGAGCGGACGTGTTTATCGGGCTTTCCAAAGGAAATGTTATGTCTCCTGAGATGTTGTTGTCGATGACTGAAAATCCAATTGTTTTTGGTTTAGCAAATCCAAATCCTGAAATCGCTTACGAATTGGCTTACGAGACTCGTAAAGATGTCATCATGGCGACGGGACGAAGTGATTATCCTAACCAAGTGAACAACGTTCTTGGTTTCCCATATATTTTTAGAGGAGCTTTGGACGTTCAAGCCACTGGAATTAACGAAGAAATGAAGATGGCAGCTGTTAAAGCAATTGCTGATCTTGCAAAAGAACCCGTTCCAGAAGCGGTGATTCTTGCATATAATTTGAAGAGTTTAAGCTTCAGTAGAGATTATTTCATTCCAAAACCTTTTGATAGCAGATTAATTACACGTGTTTCTATTGCTGTAGCAAAAGCAGCGATTGATAGTGGAATTGCAAATGCGCCGATTGAAGATTTTGAAGCTTACGAAAACTCACTTCTAGACCGTATGGGTAAAGACGAGCGTTTGATTCGTATGATGCAAAACCGTGCCCGCTCGAATCCAAAAAGAGTTACCTTCGGTAATGCAGAAGAATATAATGTTCTTAAAGCGGCTCAGATCGTTTATGAAGAAGGAATTGCGAAGCCAATTTTGTTAGGTGATAAGAAATTTATCAAAGAACAAATGGAAAAGTACAATATCGTCATGGATGTTCCAATTGTTGATCCTACGGATGCTGATCAAGAAGAGAAGCGTAAAGAATATCGTGAAACGTTATGGAAGCTTCGTCAACGCAAAGGAATGAACGAATACAAAGCAAAACGTTTCGTTCGTCAAAGAGATTATTTCGGACCGCTAATGTTGAGACATGGTGATACGGATGCTTTAGTTGTTGGTTTTTCCAAAAACTATTCTAGTGTTCTGAAACCTGTTTTAGAAGTGGTTGAAAAAGAAAAAGGGGTTGATAAAGTTGCGGGGATGATGATGATTCTTACCGAGAAGAAACCAATTTTCTTTGCAGATACGTCAATTAACCAGAATCCAACATCAGAAGATTTAGTGAATATTGCTCGAATGGCAGAAATCACGGTGAAATCATTTGCGATTGAACCAAGATTGGCGATGCTTTCATTTGAAAATTTCGCTGGAATTTCAGAAACATCGAAGAAAGTTGCCAAAGCTGTCAGCATTTTGCACGAAAAATTCCCTAAAATGATTGTTGATGGGGAAATTCAACCAGATTTTGCGATGAATAGCGATCATTTAAGTGATTATCCATTCTCAAAATTAGGAACAGAACCGGCAAACGTTTTTGTATTTCCGAATCTTGAAAGTGCGAACCTTTCATATAAAATTATCCGCGGAATGAAGATGGCGCAAGTGGTTGGGCCAATTTTGATGGGCTTCAAACAGCCAGTTCACGTATTGCAAATGAGATCAAGCGTTGACGAAATTGTGAATCTTGCAACGATTGCCGTTTTAGACGCGCAAAGACGAGAAGAGCAGAAATAATATCTGTATTGAATATAAATTAAGCAGCCTTTCTAGGCTGCTTTTTTTGTACAAGCCAATTTGTTATATTTGAAACTTGATATAAAAGCATGATTTATTCATTAACAGGAACGGTTCAGGAGCTTTCTCCGACCTATGCAGTGATCCAAGTTCAAGGCGTTGGCTACTATGTTGGGATCAGTTTGCAAACCTCCCAACATCTACAAGTCGGTAAAGAAACGATGATTTATACACAGCAAATTTTTCGTGAAGATGCTCAGTTGTTGTTTGGTTTTAACACTTTTTTAGAAAAAGAACTCTTCAATCTCTTAATTAGTGTTAATGGAGTAGGTCCCGTTTCGGCGTTAATAATGTTGTCTTCGTTAACGATTGAGGAAATTGCTGGTGCTATTCTTAATGGTCAAGCTTTGTTGCTTCAAAAAGTAAAGGGAATTGGAGCAAAAACGGCCGAACGAATTATCATCGATCTTCGTGATAAAGTACAAAAATTCGGTATTGCCCAAGAAAATATTTCTACTTCGATAAATACTAAAATCAAAGAAGAATCGTTAACTGCTTTAGAAGTTTTAGGAATTCCTAGGAAGACGAGTGAGAAGATCGCGGACAAAATTTTGAAACAAAGTCCAGACCTGAATGTTGAGGAATTGGTGAAACAAATTTTAAAAAACATTTAACATTTAGTGAAAAATAAATTTATCTGCTTAAAAGCATATATCACTATCGTATTTTTTTGTTTTTTCGGAAGTGCTTTTGCGCAAGAAAATCCATCGGATACGCTCAATATAAGGAAAGAGTATCAGTTGCCAGACCCAACACAGTACGAAGCGTATTATGATGTCGGCTCCGGAATGTATTACCTTTATCCGAAAATCGGTAATACAGTCGTAGGCGCGCCTATTGCAATGACTCCTGCAGAATATAAAAGATACACACTTTCGAATGCGCTTTCATCCTATTATCGAGAGAAATCCGATAACAAAAGTTTGATTTTTAGAAAAGATCAAACCGATGCAAAAAAGAAAGGTCTTTTCCCGGCCCTTCAAATCAAGAATAAAATCTTCGAAACCATATTTGGAAGTAACAAAATTGAGATTATTCCTCAAGGTTTTGCTTCTTTCGATTTAGGTGGTTTATATCAGAAAATTGACAACCCGATGGTTCTTCCTCAAAACAGAACCAGTTTTGCATTCAATATTCAACAAAGAATGCAGTTGAGTTTGCTAGGAAAAGTGGGTGAGAACTTACAACTTCGAGCAAATTACGATACACAAAGTGGTTTTGCTTTTGAAAACCGAATGAATTTGGTTTGGCAAGCAAAAGGAACGTGGAAAGATCTTCAACAAAAAGGGTTGGACAGCCCAATTGAAGGTGGTGAAGATAAAATTATCAAGCGAGTAGAATTTGGTAATGTAAATATGCCACTTTCGACAAGTTTGATTCGTGGTTCCGAATCTCTTTTTGGACTAAAAACGGAATTCCAATTAGGAAAAACAACGGGAACTTTGGTGTTTTCGCAACAACAAGGGGAGGCTCGAAATATTGTTGTCCAAGGTGGTGGTGCTTTGCAGTCGTTTAAGATTGCGGCTTCTGATTATGAAGACAATCAACACTACTATTTAGGGCATTATTTCTTGAATAATTACGATAATGCATTGGCTCAATATCCACTAGTCAATTCTAAAGTTAATATTACACGTTTAGAAGTTTGGATTTTAGAACAAGGTTCTGGAAATCTTTCGGAGCAGAAAAGTATTTTAGGTATTCGAGATTTAGGGGAAGGGATTTCGGGTTATCCTCAAAATAGCCAAAACGGATTGTACAATTCAATCACGAATTTGGGTCCGGCTTTGCGAGATCCAACGACAACGTATAATGCGATTAACAGGCAACAATTCCCAAATGCGAATAACGTTCCCGAAACCTATCAGGATGGAGAGCAATTTGTTTTTAATCGTCGTGCACGTCGATTATCAAGCAACGAATACAAATTTCAGTCGCAGTTAGGATACATTTCCTTAAATCAACGATTAAATGACAATCAACTTTTAGCGGTTTCGTATTCCTACACAGTGAATGGCGATGCGAGTAAAGTTTATAAAGTAGGAGAGTTTTCAGAAGAAAGCCCGGTCGTTATTACCAAGCTTTTGAAGCCGAATAATGTGGTGAAAACAACGTCTCCAATGTGGGATTTGATGATGAAAAACATCTATCCAATGGATGCGAATCAAATTTCACCAGAAAACTTCATGTTGAATGTGTATTATCGTAGTCCACAAAACGGAAAAGTCAATTATCTTCCCAACACCAATGTTCAAGATGAAATTTTGTTGAAGGTGATGAACTGGGATCGTTTGAACAGAAACAACGATATGCAAGGCGATGCCGGAGGTGGTGGAACTTTGGGTGACGGTTTGTTCGACTTTGTGCCAGGAATTACAATTGATCCCGAAAATGGAAAATTGATTTTCACAAAAGCGCAACCATTCGGAAATCACTTGGTGAATGTTTTAGGAAGCACCGATCCGCAATATGTTTTTTCTGAACTCTATACACAATTGAAAGATGTTGTTCAGAAAAACTCCAATCTAGCGCAACGCTATACGATTGAAGGTCGTTATCAAGGTTCGCAAGGAACAGGAATTTCGTTGAATGCGATTAATGTTCCGCAAGGATCAGTCAAGGTTACTGCAAACGGTGTTCAACTTACGGAAGGAGTTGATTATACCGTAGATTATATGTTGGGAACGGTGAATATCATCAACGAGCAAGTGAAAAACTCGGGTCAAGCCATCAATATTGCGATGGAAAACCAAATGATGTTTAATACTCAAAGAAAGCGTTTTTTAGGGTTGAATTTGGAGCGTAAATTCAACGAAAATTTATTGGTTGGAGCCACTTTGGTGAATTATTCCGAGCGTCCATTGACCCAAAAAGTGAATTTCGGGCAAGAAGCGGTAAACAACACCATGGCGGGATTCAATTTATTGTATAATAATGAATTGCCGTTCTTAACTCGTTTAACGGATAAAATCCCGTTGGTAAATACGGAAGCGCCTTCTAATTTGAATTTCAAAATGGAAGCGGCGTATTTACTTCCAGGTCAAAATAAAGGAATTAACGATCAATCCTATGTTGATGATTTTGAACAAACATCAAGTAAGATTTCGTTGAAAGATCCTGCGATGTGGAGTTTGGCGTCGAAGCCGGAACGAAATGTCAACGACCCTCTGTACGCAACGGCTGGAATGGACAACGATATCCGAAATGGATTTGGGCGTGGTTTGCTTTCTTGGTACACGATTGATCCTCGCTTCTACGGAGTTGGTGGTAAAACACCTTCTGGAATTAACGCACAAGCGGTTTCGAATCATGCAAGTAGACGAGTTCGTACTTCGGAATTGTTGAATAATAGAGACTTTGTTGCGGGTGAACAAACATTCACCAATACATTTGATATTACGTATTATCCTGAAGAGCGTGGTCCATACAACTTAAATCCAACGCAGGAATCAACGGCAGAACGTTGGGCAGGTTTGATGCGTGGAATTACGGTAAGTAATTTCGTCAATTCAAATATTGAATATGTCGAATTCTGGATGATGGATCCGTATGCGGATGGAAATAATTTAGGTTCAAATCCAAAATTAAAACTTCAATTAGGAAACGTTTCCGAAGATGTTTTAAAAGACGGAAAACTTCAATATGAAAATGGTTTGCCAACACCAAATCAGATGAATTCAACATCCACAACGAATTGGGGAGTTCAGCCAAATCAGTTTCCGATTTTATATGCATTTTCTACGGAAGGCGAAGATCGTGAAGCGCAAGATACTGGTTTGGATGGGTTGAATAATTCTCAGGAATTTGACAAATTCGGAACGACGTTTATCAATCCAGTTACGGGTGAAAATGACCCTGCGGCGGATGATTTCCTATTCTATTTGTCAGATAAATTTACAGGGAATTTAGCAAGTTCAGTTACGGGAAGATACCGTTATTTCAGAAATCCGGATGGAAACAATAGATCAAATACGTTAGAGGTTTCGTCTCAAACACCAGATGCGGAAGATATCAACCGAGATTTCAACTTGGATCAAAACGAAAACTACAATCAGTACACAATTAATCTAGATAAAACGAGTTTAGCATTAAACCAAAATTTCATCGTTGATGAAAAAGAGGTGAATGTTCGATTCGAAAATGGTCAAAACGGAAAGAGTAAATGGTATTTGTTTAGAGTTCCCGTAGCGCAGTTCGACCAAGATATTGATGGCGCTTCGGAAAGTATTTTGAACAACGTTCGTTTCATGAGATTAATCGTGGACGGATTTGATGAAACTTCCACGCTACGTTTCGGGTCTTTAGATTTGGTACGTTCCGATTGGAGAAAATACACGAAAAAACTTTCGGTGACGTCACCTGCAATTCCAGAAGGAGCAACCAATGAAGGTGTTGATTTAGCAGATAACAACGATTTCTTTATTGGAAGTGTTAATTTGGAAGAAAACGGTATGGGAGCACCGCCGTATGTGCTTCCTCCAGGAATCGATAGACAGGTTCTTAGCGGTAACGCAGGTTCTCAGCGTCAGAATGAAGCTTCACTTTTCATGAAGGTGAATAACTTCAGCAACGATGCAAAAGGTGTTGTGAAAAACACGAATTTGGATATGCGTCGTTACAAAAAATTAGAATTATTCGTTCATGCGGAAGATTTGAGAAATGCAATGCCGGTAAGTCAAGTTGACCCAAACAACCGTTTCTTCATCCGTTTTGGTAGCGATGTTACCGATAACTATTACGAATACGAAGCTTCTTTAAAGTATACGCCAAACAGTGCGCGTTCGCCAATGGAAATTTGGCCGCTAGAAAATACGGTGAATCTTGAACTTCAAAGTTTCATTGATGCGAAAACGGCGCGTGACAAAACCGGAGATTCTCGTTGGATGCAATACCGTTATCAATATGCAGATTTTGGTGATGATAATAAGAAAATCTACGTGAAAGGACGTCCAAGTTTAGGAAATATTACAACGATTGTGATCGGCGTTCGAAACTATTCGGGAACGTCTAAAGATTTAGTGCTTTGGGTGAACGAAATTCGAATGTCGGGAATTGATAATAAAGGCGGATATGCAGGAAACGCGAGTTTAGATTTCAACCTTGGAGACTTTGCTTTGGTGAATGCCAATGCGTCTTTAGCAACGGTAGGATTTGGAAATATTGATCAAAAACCGTCGGAGCGTTTGCAATCGGATAACTTGGCTTTCAACATTAACACAACCGTAAATGTTGACAAATTTTTACCTGAAAAATCAGGAATGAAGATTCCGTTGAACTATTCTTACACGCAAACCATTGAAGATCCGAAATACAATCCGATTGATAATGATGTGAAGTTTAGCGAGGCGGCGAATCATGGCGAACTTAAAAAAGTGGCTAGAACATACACGCAACAACGAAGTATTGGTGTAGTAGGAATGCGTAAAGAACGTATGAATCCTGAGAAAAAACAGAAATTCTACGATGTAGAAAACCTTTCGGTGACGGCGGTTTATAATGATGATTATTCTCGTGATATTTATACAAGCAAGAATTTAACGCAATATTTACGCGGAAATATTGATTACAGCTACAATTTCAAATCGTGGAACTTGAAGCCTTTCAATAAAATGATTAGTGATACGGCGAAGTCGTTTAAATATTTACGTTGGGTGAAAGAATTTAATTTCAATCCAATTCCGACACGTTTTTCATTCAGAACGGAGATTGATCGTAATTATAATGAACTTCAATATCGTAATATCGAAGCGATTCTTAACGGAAATTCAGGAAACGAATTTGATGTTATTCGAAACCGTAATTTCTATTTCGGATGGCAGTATAATTTAGGATTCAACTTCACAAAATCGTTGAAGTTGGACATCAACTCGGCAACACGAACATTGAACGATCATTTGGATGCGAGCTCAATGGATTCAAAATCGATTTTCAATAATCCATTCCGAGCAGGAAGACCAGTATTGTATAATCATCGAGTTCAGTTAAGTTATCAATTCCCATTTGCACTTTTACCGTATTTGGATTTTATGACGGCGGAAGCGGCGTATGGTTTCCAATATAATTGGAATGCGCGATCGACGGTGTTAATGAATAACCCAAGTGGAAACTTAGGTCACATTGCCCAAAACACAAGAACGATGCGGGCGACGGGATCGATGGATATTCCGAAATTCTTCTCGAAGTTTAAATACTTCCAAAAAATCAATGAAACGATGACGAAACGTCGTGCAGAAATTGATTCTTTGAACAATGTATTTACGAAGCAAAGTGAAAAACCAGATAATCGATTCAAGTTTAAATCCTATCATTTCAAAAATAAATTGACTCCGTTTCAAAGTGTTGCGTATGCATTGACATCGTTCAAACAATTGGATATTGATTACAATGAAACGGGCGGAACGATTTTGCCAGGTGTTCTTGCATCGCCGAACTTCTATGGTTATGGACAAGGAATAGGTGGTCCAACGTTTGGTTTCTTGATGGGATCGCAAGCGGATATCCGAAGATTGGCCGTTGAAAATGGTTGGATTTCGAATTCGGATTTACTGATTGATCCGTATGTGATTAATAAATCTCAGACTTTGGATGCGAATCTTCAGTTCAATCCAATTAATGATTTACGAATTGACTTTATGTGGATGAAGCGTTTCAATAGCAACTTCTCGCAATCGGGTTATAATTTCCGTGATGCAAATTATGTAGGCTATCGAGATGCATTTGCCAATGAAATGGTGACGTATTCGCGTTCGGCTTGGATGTTCAAGACTGCATTTAAAAATACGGATGCAGTATATCAAAAAATGATTGTAAATGCACAAGCGTTATCGCAGCAATTGGGAGATCCCGCAACAACCGATGCGGATGGATATACGAAAGGATATAAAATTTCGAATGCCTATGTTTTGATTCCGGCATTCCAAGCGGCGGTTGAAGGAAAATCTCCGAAGCAACTTTCGAATCCGAAAAAAGTAGGAATCCCAATGCCGAATTGGAAATTAACGTACTCTGGATTTAAAAATATTCCGATTGTGAATAGTCAATTCTCGAAGTTTGATATTCTTCATACCTATACATCAACATACACTGGGGCGGGAATCCAAACAAGTGTAGATTATTTCAATAATTTGAATGTAACGGATGCACTAGACCTTAACGGAAATCGCTATAATCCATATACATTTAGCCAAGTTGGTTATGTCGAATCATTTGCACCGCTTGTTGGAGTTGATATGACGATGCGCAACAACATGCAGCTTCGCGCCCAAATGAATAAAGACCGTACCTTCTTATTAGGATTGGTGAATAATACGCTTACCGAAGACGATTCTAAAGAATACATCGTTGGGTTTGGCTATATTATTAAGGACTTCAAAATGCGAATGAATATCGGTGGGAAATCAAGAACGATTAAGAGTGACCTTAATATTAAAGGTGACTTGTCCATCCGTGATAGTAAAACAACCATTCGTAACATTTTATTGAATGATTCTCAAGTAACGGGCGGTCAAACGTTAATTGGAATCAAACTTTCGGCAGACTATAATATGTCTGAGAATTTGAATATTCGAATTTTCTACGACCAATTGATGACAAAATATAAGATTTCGACAGCGTTTCCATTATCTACAATACGAGCAGGAATCTCGGCAACCTTTAATTTTGGAGGTTCTAGCGGATTCTAATCATATTTTTTTGGAGCGTATCGGGAATTAAGCTAAATTTGGAAGATAAATTATTAATAATGAATACACCATCAGAATTAAAGTACACGAAAGATCACGAGTGGATCAAGATTGAAGGTAATGTCGCAACAATTGGTATTACAGATTTTGCTCAAGGAGAGTTAGGAGATATCGTTTTTATTGATATTGATACGGTTGATGAAGACCTTGCTTCAGGTGATGTTTTCGGAAGTGTTGAAGCAGTGAAAACAGTTTCAGACTTATTCTTGCCACTTTCTGGGAAAGTACTTGAAATGAATGAGGCTTTAGAAGATGAGCCAGAATTAGTAAACTCGGATCCTTATGGAAAAGGGTGGATTATTAAATTAGAACTTAGTGCAGATGCAGATCATTCAGAATTGCTTACTGCAGAACAATATCAAGAAGTGATTGGATAAAATCCAAAACATATTTAGTAAGATCTTGCCCATTTATTGGGCATTTCTTACTTATATGCTTCTTAAGCCAGGAGTGGAGAATAAAGAATACTGGTTCATGTTTCCTGGGATAGACAAACTTCTCCATTTTTCAATCTTCGCCTTTCTAGGCTTTTGCTTTTTAGCAACCTTTCCCAAAATCAAATTTCTATACTATATATATATAATGCTTATTTATGCATTAGTCACGGAAATTCTTCAAGACGAAATGGGACTTGGAAGATCATTAGAATTTTTTGATGTCATCGCCGATTCTATCGGTTTTCTATTGGGATACCTTATTTACAGACTCTTACGTAATTCCTTCGCAAAGTATTTTTAAACTCATTCTACAAATTTCGCATTGTGGATAAGTTTGCGTTTATTGTTTAATTAATTGATTTTCAGTAATTAGTTTTACACATTAAGTGTGTTTTCAGGTTAAAAAAGGAAATCCGATTTGTTTTGTAACGTTGTGTTAACGTACCTTTGTCGTCACGAAAAAGAGCAGAAGTCACACTTAAAATTTTCGAAGATCAAATTAGAAAATTATTTTCGAAAATAAATCAAATTTAATTTGGTCATATCAAAATAAGTTATTACTTTTGCACACGCAAATCGGACGAAAAGACAGAAAGTAGTTTGGTTAAAGCGAGAAGAGA